>NZ_JAAATX020000004.1 GCF_009908265.2 Paragemmobacter amnigenus
GCGAGGGGGCGGGCGGCGCGCGGCCTGCGGCGGGCAAGCCGCGCGGACCTGCGCCGACACGGCCCACGGGGGGCAAGCCCGGCCCGCGCCGCCCCACGGGAAAGGGCTGACGGTGCCACCGCCACTTCCCCGACCCCAGACCTTCGGCTATGATCGGCCATGACTGTGACAGATGGGTAAAGGGTGGCACATGGCGGGCGAAGGTCTTCAGACCCTGTCCTATTTCGTCCTGATCGCACTGATCCTCTATACCGCGACCAGCGGGGTGCAGTGACATGGCCCAACGCTTTGGCGGCAAATACAGCCCCGATCCGGCGCGCAAGGACGGGGCCGACACCCCTGCCCCGCCCGCCACGCAGCCCTTTGACGCGCGCCGCCCGCGGCGGGCGGGGGCGCGGACCAATTTCCTGTTCATCGCGGCGCTCTCGATGCTGGCCCCTGCCTTTCTGGGGGGCGAGGCGGCCTTGCTGCCGGGGCTTGGCGCGACTGCGCTGCTCCTCTCTGCCGCATGGCTGACGCGCGAGGGGATGCGGGCGCATCAGGACTATGACGACCGCCGCATCGCGCGCCGTCCGGCCATCCCGCGCAAGATCTTTGCCGCGGTCCTGACGGGGGCGGGGCTGGCGCTGGCCGCGACGATCGGGATGGAGGGGCTGATCCCCGCAGGTGTCGGGCTGGCGGGGGCGGTGCTGCATCTGGTGGCCTTTGGCCCCGATCCGCTGCGCGACAAGGGCGCGGCGGGGATGGACGATTTCCAGACCGACCGCGTGGCCCGCGCCGTGGACGAGGCGGAAAAGGTGCTGGTCGAGATGCGCGATGCCATCCAGCGCGCAGGCGACCGCGCGCTGGAGGCGCGGGTGGACCGCTTTGCCGACACGGCCCGCGCGCTCTTCCGCACGGTGGAGGGCGACCCGCGCGACCTGACGGCGGCGCGCAAGTACCTGTCGGTCTATCTGCAGGGCGCGCGCGATGCGACGGTGAAGTTCGCAGACCTCTACCGCCAGAACCGCGACGCCAAGGCGCGGGGGGATTACGAGGCGCTGCTGGCCGACCTTGAAACCACCTTCGCCACGCGGACGCAGAACCTGCTGGGCGGCAGCAGGACCGATCTTGACGTGGAAATCTCGGTCCTGCGCGAAAGGTTGCAGCAGGAGCGGTAGGTCACCGCCCCTGCGTGAAGGCGAAGATGGCGCCCGCGACGACCAGCGCGAGGATCACCGCGAAGGCGATCTTCCACGCGCTCCACGGCCGTTCGCCCTGCACCTTGCCGGTCTGGCCGTTCACGACGAAGCGATAGCTTTTTCCGTTGTATTTATAGGCCGCCATCCAGACCGGCAGCAGGATGTGCTTGAAGGTCTCGCCGCTCCAATCCGTGTCGATGTGGTCGATGCGCTGTTCGTCGCCGCCGATATCCTGCCGCACGTCGTCGCGGATCGCATCCGCCATCACCTCGCGCGCCATGCCGTGGCCGTCGGCCAGCGGGACGGTGTAACCTTCGGCGATGAAACCCGCCAGCCAGTCGTCACGCCACGGTTGCAGTTGCGACAGGTCCCATGGCTGCAAGCCGTCGGTGTAGTTGCGCGGCAGGCTGGTCGAGGCGAGGATGACGACGTCGTCAAAGCGGCGGCTGACCCAGCCCGAGCGCGCGGACCAGCGGGTGCGGCGGACCTGCTCGGTCTCGGTCCGGCCATTGCGGGTGACGGTGCGGGTTTCGTAATAATGGTCCCCCCGCGCACCGGCGTAATGCGACCGCGTGGCGGCGTCGAAGGTCCAGAAGGGCACATAGATGCCGGTCAGGGCGCGGCCCTTGCGGGCATAGTCCTGCAGGCCGTTCGGGGCGAACCACAGGCTGCCCAGCCAATTCGTCATCGCCTCGCGCGCCTGCGATTCGTTCAGCACGAAGGGCAGCACGGCCTGCGGCTTGATCCGGCGCTCTTCGCCCGTGCCGATGGCGACGGGGGTGGCGCAGAAGGGGCATTCGGTGGCATGGGTCGCGCCGTGGAATTCCACCTGCGCCCCGCAGGACGGACAGGGGGTGATCCGCACCTCTTCCATCTGCGCGGCGGGCAGGTCGTCGGCCAGACCGCGGTCAAGGTCGATCTCGTTCAGCGCGCGGGTGCGGGCCTTGGGCGCGTCGGGGATCGCCTGCCGCGCGCCGCAATGGTCGCAGACCAGTTCCGTCGCGCCCGGTTCATAGCGGAGATCGGCCCCGCAGGCGTTGCAGGGCCAGTTCCGGCGTTCGTCCAGCATGGATCAGACCCCCGGTGGAGGCGGCGGCGGCATGTCGGCGAAGAGGCGGGCAAGTTCCGTCTCGGCCGCGGGTTTCCAGCCGTCCATTCCGGCCGCCCAGACATGGGTCGTCCGTTTCAGCGCGCCTGAGGCGACGAGGCCAGGCAGGTCGCTCTCGGCAAAGGGGCCCTTGGTCGCGCCGTTCTCGGCCAGATGCCATGCCTTGCCCGCAGGCGGCGGTGGCGGTGGCGGGGCAGCACCGGCGCTGCCAGCGCCCCCCCATGGCCCCCCCTGCGTCATGTTCTGGGCCATGGCCATGCCCATGGCCGCGCCCATGCCGGCGGTCATGGCATCGCCCGCCGATCCGGGTTTGCCCATCGCCTCGGCCGCGGAGAATTGCATGTATTTGTTCAGATCGCCCGCGATCCCGACCGAGGTGCGCTTGTCCAGCGCCTTTTCCACCTCTTCGGGCAGCGAGATGTTCTCGATGTAGAATTCCGGCAGGGTCAGGCCATAGGCATCGACCAGCGGCGCGATGGCGCCCGTTACCAGACGGCCCAGATCGGCGGTGTTGGCGGCCATGTCCAGCACGGGGATGCCCGCCCCCGCGATGACGCGGCTGAATTCCTGCACGATGATGTTGCGGACCTGGTTGCTGACCTCGTCCGCGGTGAATTCGCCGTCGGTGCCGACGATTTCTTTCATGAACTTTGCCGGATCGCCCACGCGCAGCGCATAGGTGCCGAAGGCGCGGATGCGGACGGGGCCGAATTCCGGATCGCGGCACATGATGGGGTTCTTGGTCCCCCATTTCTGGTCGTTGAAGCGCGTGGTCGAGACGAAATAGACCTCGGCCTTGAAGGGCGAGTTGAAGCCGTGATCCCAGTGCTGCAGCGTGGTCATCACCGGCATGTTGTTGGTCTCGAGCATGTAGAGACCGGGGCCGAAGACATCGGCAAGCTGCCCTTCGTGGATGAAGACCGCCGCCTGCCCCTCGCGCACGGTCAGCTTGGCGCCGTATTTGATCGCGTTGCCGCGCCGTTCAAAGCGCCAGACCATCGTGTCGCGCGTGTCATCGGTCCAGTCGATGACATCGATGAATTCGCCCTTGAGAAAATCGAAGACCATACCACCCGTTCCTTCCACCCGAAGCCGCCGGAGCGGCGTCTTTATCCTTCTCCGCCCGTAAGCCGCGCTGCAAGCGATTCCACGATGGGGCGGGCCTGCGTTTCGTCCATGCCGGGGCGCAGGGCCGGATTGTAGAGCATCTTCAGCATCAGCTCGTCCTGCCGCGTGAGCAGGGCGAATTCCTCGTCATCGTTGAAGATCGAGGGGCGGGCCGAGGGGCTGTCATTGGCCAGACCGAGCCCTTGGGCGATTTCCTCGTGCAGGCAGGACAGGCGCAGAAGGTCGGGGTGTTCGGACCGGATCACCGCGAAGGCGCGGGTATAGGTGGCGCCGTTGCCCGAAGACATGGCGTAGACGAGGCAATAGGTCGATCGCGGCATGTCGGTGATGGCGGCGACTTCCGACTCCGACAGTCCCGGCAGGGCCGCGCGGATCTGCGGGCCCAGCGCGCGGCGTTCATCCTCGGACACGATCTGGATGAAGAAGTTGGGGGCGTTGTCATCCAGCGCGATGGGATGGCCCGTCACCCGCGACAGGCGTTGCAGGAAGGACGCCACGCGCGCCGTATCCGCCGCGCGCCGGTCGGGCGGGGTCGAGGCGCCAAAACGCAGGCCGACGCGGACCGGTGCCTCCCATTTGCGGATGCGGCTTTGCGTCATGCGCTGGACGGGGCCGCCTGCGGTGCGGGCATATTCGTCATAGAGCGCGATGCGGATGAAGTTCTCGGCCAGCATCCGGTCGGTGAAGGGGGTATCCGGCCCGCCGCCATCGGTCCGCAACAGCCCCTGCGACAGAAGCTGCGCCTGCACCCGCGCGTAATGCGCCCGCGCGGCGGCCGAAGCGGGGCTGACGGTCTGCGGCACGGGGGCCGCCACATCGACCGGCCGCTGCGCCGGTGCGACCGGAGCGGGGCCGAGCGCAGGGGTGCAGCCCGTCAGGATCGCCAGTGCCAGCCCCGCCAGAAGGCGGGACGGGCGGTGCGGGGCAAGGGACTGTGCGGTGGGGAGGGGCAGGATATTCAGGACAGGTCCTCAGGTCGGGGGGGCGGCGGAAGGCTGCGGGCGGGCGCGGGCGGCGGCAAGGCTGTCGCGCAGGTCGCCTTCCAGTTTCTGCAGTTCGGTCTCGGCGGCGGCACGGCGGGCCTTGCCCTCGTCCGCGATCCGCAGGCTGTCCTCGATCGTGGCGATGAGGGTTTCATTGGCGGCGCGGACGGATTCGATGTCAAACACCCCGCGCTCCATCTCCTCGCGCACGATGCTGTTGGCCTCGCGCAGATTGTCGGCATTGGATTTGAGAAGCTCGTTGGTCAAATCGTTCGCCTCGCGCACGGCCTCGGCCGCATCCTTGCTGCGCTGGATCGTCACCGCCTGCGCCAGTTGGGTTTCCCACAAGGGCACCGTGTTGACCAGAGTGGAGTTAATCTTGGTCACCAAACTCTTGTCATTTTCCTGCACAAGCCGGATCGAGGGCAGGGATTGCATCGTCACCTGCCGCGTCAGGCGCAGGTCGTGCACGCGCCGTTCCAGATCGTCGCGCGCCGCGCGCAGGTCGCGCAGGGACTGGGCGATGCGGACCTTGTCTTCCTCGGGGGCAGCATTCATCTCGGCCTCGCGCGCGGGGATGAGAGTCTTGTCCGCCTCTTCCAGCTTGGCCACGCCTGCGGCGATGTAGACCGCTAGCTCGTCATAGAATTTCAGCGTCCGGTCATAGAGCATGTCCAGCGCGCGGATGTCCTTGAGCAGGGTATGTTCGTGTTGCAGCAGGTTTTCGGTGATCTTGTCGATCTGGCCCTGCACCTCTTCATAGCGGGCGACGAATTTGGCGATGGGCGCGGCCTGCCCCGTCAGCTTGTCCCACCAGCTGCGCTCGCGGGTGAGGTCGAGTTCCTCGGAGGAGAAACCGCGCAGGGTGGTGACGATCTCGCGCAGGGCGTCGCCGGCGGGGCCGACATCCTTGTTCTTCACGCCCGCAAGCATGTCCTGCGAGATGGTCTGCAACTCGGCCTGCGCGCCCGATCCGAAGGAGATGATGGACTGCGTGTTGGTCAGGTCGATCTCGGCCATGCGCTGGCGGATCTCGGCGGCGCGGTCGGGGGCCGCTTCGGCCAGAGGAACCACCGCCTCGGCGGGGACGGGCAGCAGTGCGGCGCTGAGCGCCTCGACCTCGGACAGGGCCTGTGCGGCGGCTTCGCGGACGGATTCGGACATGGCAAACGGCACTCCGGTTCTGGCGGCGGGATGCCGCGCGGGCTGGGTGGAACTGGGCATATGGGGATGGCCCCCGTGCCGCGCCAGCCTGCGACAGACCGGCGGGATTTTCCAGAGCGGTTTTAAACCACAAGGCGAGAAATGCGGGGCGCGGCGCGGGTGCTTGACATGCCCACCGCCCCGCCGCATGACGCGGCCAGCCATGCCAAGGGGGCCAGAATGACCGACCTTTCCCGCATCCTGTCCGAGGCCCGCATTCCGGAACTGCCGAACCCCTATTTCGGCAAGGTCCGCGACTGCTATGACCTGCCCGACGGCACGCGCATCCTGATCAGCTCGGACCGCATCTCGGCCTTCGACCGCATCCTTGCCGCGATCCCGTTCAAGGGGCAGGTCCTGACCCAGACCGCGCGGTTCTGGTTCGACCACACCGCCGACATCTGCGCCAACCATGTGATCGCCTATCCCGACCCCAACGTGGTGATCGGCAAGCGGCTGACCATCCTGCCGGTCGAGATCGTGGTGCGCGGCTATCTGGCGGGGACGACGGGGACATCCATCCTGACGCTGTACAAGCAGGGCATCCGGACGATGTACGGCCATACCCTGCCCGACGGGTTGCGCGACAATCAGGCCCTGCCCGCGCCGATCATCACGCCCACCTCCAAGGCCTTTGACGGCGGCCATGACGAGCCGCTGACGGCAGAGGAGATCGTGGCGCAGGGGCTGCTGACCCAAAGACAATGGGACGAGGTGTCGGCCAAGGCGCTGGCGCTGTTCGCGCGGGGGCAGAAGATGGCGGCGGAACGCGGGCTGATCCTTGTCGATACGAAATACGAATTCGGCACGGACGCGGCGGGCAACATCCTGCTGGCGGACGAAATCCACACCCCCGATTCCTCGCGCTACTGGATCGCGTCGGGCTATGACGAGGCGTTCCGCACCGGCGGCCGCCCGCCGAGTTTCGACAAGGATGTGATCCGGTCATGGGTCGTGGCGCGCTGCGATCCCTATGCCGACCCGATCCCCGAGATTCCCGCCGACATGATCCGCCATACCGCCCAGGTCTATATCGACGCCTACGAGGCGATCACGGGCCAGACCTTCGTGCCCGACACCAGCGGGGCCAGCCCGCTGGAGCGGGTGCGGGCCAATCTGGCACCGTGGTTCACCGCCTGACTGTTTGCGCTAACATGGCGCGATCCGCTATGGTCCGCGCCGATGTGAATGGAGGCCCCGATGATTCTGTCCTGTGGCGAAGCCCTGATCGACATGCTGCCGCGCACCGCCACCACGGGCGAAGCGGCCTTTGCCCCCTATGCGGGGGGTGCGGTGTTCAACACGGCCATCGCCCTTGGCCGTCTGGGCGCGCCTTCGGCCTTTTTCTCGGGCATCTCGACCGACATGCTGGGCCAGATCCTGACCGAAACGCTGGAGGCGTCGAAGGTCGACACCCGCTTCTGCGCGCGGTCGGACCGGCCCACCACCGTGGCCTTCGTCAAGCTGGTGGACGGTCAGGCCACCTATGCCTTCTATGACGAGAACACGGCGGGGCGCCTGCTGTCGCAGGACCAGATGCCGGACCTGCCCGCCAATGTGTCCACCCTGTTCTTCGGCGGCATCTCCCTGGTGAACGACCCCGCCGCCGGTACCTACGAGGCGCTTCAGGCGCGCGAGGCGGCGACGCGGGTGACGATGATCGACCCCAACATCCGCCCCGGCTTCATCGCCGGGAAAGAGGCGCAGTATCGCGCGCGGATCGAGCGGATGATCGCGCGGGCCGATGTCGTGAAGCTGTCGGACGAGGATCTGCACTGGCTGATGGGCGCGGGCGACGTGTCCACGCTGGCGCGGGCGGTGCTGGCCAAGGGGCCGAAGGTCGTCTTCGTCACCGAAGGGGCCGAAGGGGCGCGCGCCATCACCGCGACGCAGAACCGCTTTGTCCCCGCCACGCGGGTGACGGTGGCCGATACCGTGGGTGCGGGCGACACCTTCAACGCGGGCGCGCTGGCCGCGCTGCACGAGGCGGGGGTGCTGACCAAGCGGGGCATCGCCGCGCTGGCGGATGACGTGCTGGATGCCGCCCTGACCCTTGGCACCCGTGCGGCGGCGGTCACGGTCAGCCGCGCCGGCGCCAACCCACCGTGGAGGGACGAGCTGTGAGGGCCGTCCTGCAACGGGTCAGCCGCGCCTCGGTCACGGTCGACGGGGTGGTGACGGGGGAAATCGGGCAGGGCCTGATGATCCTTATCTGCGCGATGGAGGGCGACACCGACGCCAAGGCGGACCAGTTGGCCGCCAAGATCGCCAAGATGCGGATCTTCAAGGACGATCAGGGCAAGATGAACCTGTCGCTGCGCGATGTGGGCGGGGCGGCGCTGATCGTGTCGCAATTCACCTTGGCCGCCGACCTGCGCGGCAACCGCCCCGGCTTTTCCACCGCCGCCAAGCCGGACGAGGGCAAGCGGCTGTACGAATACTTCACCGCGCGGATGCAGGCCGAGGGCGTGCCGACCGCCAACGGCATCTTCGGGGCCGACATGGATGTCAGCCTGAACAATGACGGCCCCGTGACGATCTGGATGGATGTCTGACGCGCGCGCCCGTCGGGCGCGCGCCGGGTGCGGTCAGTCTGTCCATTCCCACGGGCGGGTGAAGCCGCCCAGCAGGGCCGCCACCTTCGCCTCGTCCACCGGCGCGGTGCGGACGAGGCGGGCCACCAGACCGCGCTTCTTGTCCTCCACCACCTCGGCCACATGGGCGCCGATGCCGGCCTCGGCAAGTGCCGCATCATAGACGCGGGTGATCGCCATGCGGCGCAGGTCCGGCTTGAACACCTTGCCCACCGCGGTTTTCGGCAGTTCGGGCAGGATCTCGATATGCTTGGGCTGGGCGGCGCGTTCGTGGATATGGGTCTGGGCATAGGCCATCAGGTCGTCCACCCCCACCTCCTTGCCCTTGACCAGTTCGACATAGGCGCAGGGCAACTCGCCCGAATGGGCGTCGGGCTGGCCGATGGCGCCGACGAAGGCTACGGCCTCGTGCCTCATCAGCCCTTCCTCGATCACGGCGGGGTCGATGTTGTGACCGCCGCGGATGATCAGGTCCTTGGCGCGGCCGGTGATATACAGGTAGCCGTCCGCGTCGATCCGGCCCAGATCGCCCGTGCGCAGGAAGCGGCCCTCGGCAAAGAGGTCGTGGTTCTTGTCCACTTCGGTATAGGTCGACCCTTCGAAGACGCCGGGATTGGCGACGCAGATCTCGCCCACCTCATCCGTGGCGCATTCGCGGAACGTCTCGCCCGTCTTTTGCAGGATGCGCACATGGGTATGCGGGAAGGGCAGGCCGACCGAGCCGATCTTCTTGGTCCCCCCCGGCGGGTTGACCGACACGAGGCAGGTGCATTCCGTCAGGCCGTAGCCTTCGACGATCTCGACCCCCGTCGCCTTGAAGAAGCGGTTGTAGAGTTCGACGGGCAGAGGGGCGGAGCCGGAAAAGGCGTTCTTCAGGGTGGAGATGTCGGCGTCGATGGGCCGCTGCATCAGGGCGGCAAGGGCCGTGGGCACCGTGATCAGATAGGTGCATCGCCAGCGTTCGATCAGCTTCCACAGGTTGTCGAATACCCCTTCCCCGCGATAGCCCGCAGGGGTGGGAAAGACCACATGCGCGCCGGAGGCGATCATGGACATCAGGATCGGATAGGCCGCAAAGACGTGGAACAGCGGCAGCGGGCACATGACCGTGTCGGTTTCCCGAAACAGCAGGCGATGCCCCAGCCAGCCGTTATAGACCATCCCCGACAGCTTGTGCTGCGCGACCTTGGGCATCCCCGTGGTGCCGCCGGTGTGGAAATAGGCGGCGACGCGGTCCTCCTTGTGGTCCTCGAAGGTCAGGCGGTCGGCAGGGTGTTTCGCCAGCTCTGCGGTGAAGTTCAACACGTTGGCCGTGTGGCTGACGGGGTTCTTCGGGCGCACCAGCGGCACGATCCAGGATTTGGGCGGCGAGAGGTAGCGCGCAAGGTCCACCTCCAGAACCGTCTTGACCGAAGGCGCGTGCTTGACCGCCTCGGCCACCTTCTGGGGCACGTCGGTCTTGGGAAAGGCCTTCAGCGTGACGACGACCTTCGCCTTCGTCTCGCGCAGGATGGCGCTGATCTGTTCGGGTTCCAGCAGGGGGTTGATCGGGTTGACGATCCCCGCCACCGCACCGCCCAGCAGGGTGACGGCCGTTTCAAGGCTGTTGGGCAGGACATAGGCGACGACGTCCTTTTCCCCGACGCCAAGGCTGCGGAACAGGTTTGCCGCCTGCGTCACCTGCGCGTGCAGGGCGTTCCAGGTCAGCGTTTCGGACTTGGTCGCGGGCCCCGACAGGATCTGGTAGCTGATCGCGGGGCGCGTGCCATGCGCGGTCTTCGCGCGGGTCAGGAATTCGTGCATCGTGCGGGCGGCACCGCGCGCCTCCCACGGCATTTCGGATTCGATCGCCTTCACATCCGCAAGATTTGCGAATTCACCCATGTCATTCCTCCCCTTGGCGGCCCCCTTGTTCCTCCCGGGGACTTTCAAGCGAATGTGATGGCTCGGGCCGCGCCCTGCAACCCTGCAAGGCAGGCGAAACGCAACGTCAGACGGATCAGGCCTGCCCGTCGGTGAATTGCAGCCGCGCCAGACGGGCGTAAAGCCCGCCTTCGGCCACCAGCGCCTCATGCGTGCCGGTCGCGACGATGCGGCCACCGTCGAAGACGACGATGCGGTCGGCGCGTTTGACCGTGGCCAGACGGTGCGCCACGACAAGGACGGTCCGCCCTTCGGCCAGACTTTCCACCGCCGCCTGCACCGCGCGTTCGGATTCCGCATCCAGCGCCGAGGTCGCCTCGTCCAGAAGCAGCACGCGGGCATCGCGCAGGATGGCGCGGGCGATGGCGATGCGCTGCTTCTGCCCGCCCGACAGCATCACGCCGCGTTCGCCCAGCCACGAATCGTACCCCTGCGGCAGCGCGGTCAGGAAGTCATGCGCGGCGGCGGCGCGGGCGGCGGCCTCCACCTCGGCATCGGTGGCGTCGGGGCGGCCGAAGCGGATGTTTTCCCGCGCAGAGGCGGCGAAGATCACGGGGTCTTGCGGCACCATGGCGATGGCGCGGCGGAAATCGGCGCGGGCCATGTCGCGCAGGTCGATCCCGTCGAAACGCACCACCCCCGCCTGCGGGTCGTAGAACCGCATCAGGAGTTGCAGGATCGTCGTCTTGCCCGCCCCCGACGGCCCCACCAGCGCCACCGTTTCCCCCGGCGAGACGCGCAGGGAAACACCGTTCAGCGCCGAAACCTCGGGCCGCGCGGGATAGCGGAAGGTCACGTCGTCGAAGACGATCTCGCCCCGCACGGGGCGCGGCAGCGCGCGGGGCGTGGCGGGATCGGCCACCGTATCCTCGGCGTTCAAGAGTTCGACCAGCCGTTCGGTCGCGCCCGCCGCGCGCTGCACCTCGCCCCAGATTTCCGACAGGGCACCCACGGCGCCCGCCACCATCACCGCATAGATGACGAATTGCACCAGTTCGCCCGCGCTCATCACGCCGGCGCGCACGTCGCGCGCACCGATCCAGAGGACGCCCACGATGCCGGTGAAGGTCAGGAAGATGACGATGACGGTCATCAGCGCCCGCACCCGCGTGCGGATGCGCGCGACGTCAAAGGATTTCTCGGTCACCTCGGCAAAGGCGGCGCGGGTCAAACCTTCATGCGTGAAGGCCTGCACGGTCTGGACCGAGGACAGCGCCTCGGAGGCCGAACCGGAGGAATTGGCGATCCAGTCCTGCGCCTCGCGGCTGAGACCGCGCAGGCGGCGGCCGAGGATCACGATGGGCACCACCACCGCAGGCACGATCAAAAGGACCAGCCCCGTCAGCTTGGCCGAGGTCAGCATCAGCAGGACCAGCCCGCCCAGCAGCATCAGCACGTTGCGCAGCGCGACCGAGATGGACGATCCGATCAGCGACAGGATCAGCGTGGTGTCGGTGGTGATGCGGCTCAGCACCTCGCCCGTCAGCAGGCGCTCGAAGAAGGCGGGGCTCATGCCCATCACGCGGTCGAACACCGCGCGGCGGATATCGGCCACGACCCGTTCGCCCAGCTTGGTGACGAAGTAGTAGCGGATGCCCGTCCCGATCGCCAACAGGGCGGCGATCAGCAGGGCCGCGCCGAAATACTGGTCGAGGATGGCCACATCCTGATTGAACCCGTCCACCACGCGCCGCACGGCGAGGGGCAGAAGCAGGCTCATCCCCGCCGTCACCACAAGCGCGCCCAGCGCCAGACCGGTCATCGCCCGATAGGGCCGCAGGAAGGGTGCCAACCCCCTGAGCGCGCCCACCCGTTTCGACGCCGCGCGATCCAATGCCTTGTCGTCTCTGGCCATCATGCATCCCCGTTCCGCGTTCAGGGGTTTAGGCAAGTCACCCGCAGGCGGCAAGGGCGCGTTGGATGCGTACCCCCCGTTCGACCCCTGTCGCTTGCCCCGTTGCTGTGCCAGACTGGACGAAAGGGGATCACATGTCCGTCACCACGCTCGTCTTCGATGCCTATGGCACGCTGTTCGACGTCACCGCCGCCGCCCGCCGTGCGGGGGCCGACACGCCCGCTCTGGCGCAGGTCTGGCCCACGCTGGCGGGGGAATGGCGCAGGAAGCAGCTGGAATACACATGGCTGCGCGCCATCACGGGGGCGCATGCCGATTTCGCTGCCGTGACCGCCGACGCGCTGGACTGGGCGATGGAGGCGGCGGGGCTGTCCGATCCCGCCCTGCGCGCGCGTCTGCTGGCGCTTTACGACGAACTCGACCCCTTCCCCGAGACGGCAGAGGTGCTTGGCCACCTGAAGGACAGCGGCTTCCGCCTTGGCATCCTGTCGAACGGCACGCCCGCCATGCTGGCCGCCGCCACCCGCGCGGCGGGGATCACGGGGCTGTTCGACGCCGTCCTGTCGGTCGAGGAGGTCCGCATCTACAAACCCCATGCCAGCGTCTATGCGCTGGTCGAACGCCACCTTGGCGCGTCACCGCAACAGGTGCTGTTCGTGTCGTCAAACGGCTGGGACATCGCGGGGGCGGCGCGCTTCGGGTTCCGGACCGCTTGGGTGAACCGCGCGGGCCTGCCCGTCGACCGCCTGCCCCAGCGCCCGATGCATGAAATCCCCGACCTGACCCATCTGCCACGGCTGATCGCATGACCCGTTTCTTCACCGCCCCCGACGGCGCCCGCCTTGCCTATAAGGACGAGGGAGAGGGGCTTGCCCTGCTCTGCCTTGCCGGACTGACCCGCACGATGGGCGATTTCGACTATCTGCGCCCGCACCTGCCGCCCTGCCGCCTGATCCGGATGGATTACCGCGGCCGCGGGGCCAGCGACTGGACGGGGGCCGCGACCTATACCGTCCCGCAAGAGGCGCAGGATGCGCTGGCGCTCATGGACCATCTGGGGGTGGACCGCGCGGCGGTGCTTGGCACCTCGCGCGGGGGGCTGATCGGGATGCTGCTGGCGGCGCTGGCGAAACCGCGCCTCATGGGGCTGTGCCTGAACGACATCGGGCCAGAGATCCACCGCGCGGGGCTGGTGCGGATCTTCGACTATGTCGGGCGCAATCCGGCATCGAAGACGCATCAGGTTCTGGCCGATGCCATGCCGCGCAACATGCCCGGTTTCGCCAATGTCCCCCCCGCCCGCTGGCTGGAGGAGGCGCGGCTGCATTACACGGCGACGGAGACGGGGCTGAAGATCACCTATGACCCCGCCCTGCGCGATGCCTTCCTTGCCGCCTTCGACGGGCCGCCTGCCGACCTGTGGCCGCTGTTCGATGCCTGCGCAGGGCTGCCGCTGGCGCTGATCCGGGGGGCGAATTCCGACCTGCTGACGGCGGAAACCGCGGCCGAGATGCGCCGCCGCCGCCCCGACATGATCTTTGCCGAAGTGCCCGATCGCGCCCATATCCCCTTTCTGGACGAAGCCGAAAGCGTGGCGGCCATCCGTGCCTTTCTTGCGGCCTGCGCATGACCGACATCGCGCTGATCCAGTCCGCCGCCGCCCGCCTTGCCGGACATGCCCGCGTGACCCCGCTTCTGAACGCGCCGCTGCTGGATGCGCTGGCAGGGCGGCGGGTGTTCGTGAAGGCCGAGTGCCTGCAACTGACCGGATCGTTCAAGTTCCGCGGCGGCTGGTCCGCCGTCTCGGCTCTCGATCCCGCCACGCGGGCGCGGGGGGTGATGGCCTATTCCAGCGGCAACCACGCGCAGGGGGTGGCGCTGGCGGCACAGCGCCACGGGGTGCCTGCGGTGATCCTGATGCCCGCCGACGCGCCGCAGGTGAAGATCGCCAACACCCGCGCCTACGGGGCAGAGGTGATCCTTTACGACCGAGCGACCGAGGACCGCGATGCCCTTGGCGCGGCCCTGACGGCGGAACGCGGGCTGACGCTGGTCAAACCCTTTGACGACGCGCAGGTGATCGCGGGTCAGGGTACCTGCGGGCTGGAGATTGCGGAACAGGCGCAGACCGCGGGCGTGACAGAGGCCACGGTGCTGACCTGCTGCGGCGGTGGCGGGCTGACCGCAGGCATCGCGCTGGCGCTGGAATCGCGCGCCCCCGCGCTGACCGTGCGGCCGGTGGAGCCTGCGGGTTTCGACGACACCGCGCGCTCGCTGGCATCGGGCCGGATCGAGCGGAACGCGGCGGCGACGGGGTCGATCTGCGACGCGATCCTGACCCCCGCCCCCGGTGCGCTGACCTTTCCCATCCTGCGCCGCCTTTGCGGCGCGGGCCTGACCGTCACGGACGATCAGGCGCTGCGCGCCATGGCGCTGGCATTTGCCCATCTGCGGATCGTGCTGGAACCCGGCGGGGCGGTGGCGCTGGCCGCGGCGCTCTTCCACGACGACTTGCCCGATACGGTGATCTGCACCGCCTCGGGCGGGAATGTGGACCCCGCGACCTTCCGCATGGCGTTGGAGCGTTACCCCGCCTGACCGCCCCTTTCGAACATTTCGCACCGCCGCCGCCCCATCCGCACCACCCAGAGAGTCACCTTCCGAACATGGCCCCCGTCTTCCTGCCCGACCTGCGCCTGAATGCCGACCTGACCGGACCGGAGGGGGGCGCGCCCCTCGTCCTTGTCCACGCGCTCGGCACCTCTGCCGCGATCTGGGACGATCTGCTGCCGCTTTTGCCCGCCACCCTGCGCGTCCTGCGCCTTGATCTGCGCGGGCATGGCGCGTCGGACGTGCCCGCCGCGCCCTATGCCATGGGCGCGCTGATACGCGATACCGAACGGCTGATGGACCATTTCGCGCTGAAGGATGCGGTGATCCTTGGCCTGTCCATCGGCGGGCTGGTGGCGCAGGGGCTGGCGGTCAAACGGCTGGACCTGATCCGCGGGATGGTGCTGTCGAACACGGCGGCCAAGATCGGGCGGCCGGAACAATGGGCCGACCGCATCGCCGCCATCCGCGCGGGCGGCATGGCCGCGCTGCATGACGCCACGATGGAACGCTGGCTGGGGCGGAAATGGCGCGACAGCCCCGCCCTGCCCCGCCTGTCGCGGCTGTTCCTTGCCACCGACCCCGAAGGCTGGTGTGGCTGTGCCGCCGCCATCGCCGGAACCGACTTTTACGAGACGACGGCCACCCTGACCCTGCCCACCCTTGCCATCGCAGGGGCCAATGACGCCTCGACCCCGCCCGATCTAGTGCGCGAGACGGCCGAGCTGGTCAAAGGCCACCGCTTCGCCCTGATCCGCGGCGCGGGCCATATCCCGCCGGTGGAAAAGCCCGCGGAATATGCCGCCCTGCTGACGCAGTTCCTGACGGAGATCGGGCATGTCTGACATCCTGCTGGTCCATGGCGCGGCGCATGGGGCGTGGTGCTGGCACCGCGTCCTGCCGCTCCTGCGCGCGATGGGGCACACGGCGCGCGCGATCGACCTGCCCGCGCACGGGGACGATCCGACCGATCCGTCGGAGGTGACGCTGGACCTGTACGCCGACGCCATCCTGAACGCGACGCGCGGCCCCACGATCCTTGTCGGCCATTCCATGGGCGGCTTTCCCATCACCGCCGCCGCCCAGCGCGCGCCGGACCGCTTCGCGGCGCTGGTCTATCTCTGCGCCTATCTTCCCGTGGCGGGGCAGAGCCTTGCCGGGATGCGCCGCGCGGGGCCAAGCCAGCCGCTTGCCGGTTCCTTCCTCCTCGACGACAGCCGCACCACCTTCACCTTCGACCCCGCCCGCGCGCCCGCGCTGTTCTATCACGACTGCCCGCCCGAAGATGTCGCGCTGGCCGCGCGCCGCCTGTGCCCCCAACCGATCCGCCCGCAGGAAACCGCCCTTCCCGACACGTCGCGCGCCGAAACCCTGCCGCGCTTCTACATCCGCTGCGCCGATGACCGCGCCATCCCGCCGGGCTACCAGACCACCATGTCCGCCGCCCTGCCCCGCGACCATGTCCTTTCGCTGCCCTGCGGCCATTCCCCCTTCTTCGCGGCACCCGATGCACTGGCCCGCCACATCGACGCAATTTCGCGCGCGCCCTCTGTCAAGCGCGCCTGACAGGCGCTAGCTTCCCCGCCAACCCAACGGGAAGCCCCATGTCCGACCGCCGCGAAAAGCTCGCCCTCGCCTTCATCCTGATCACCATCACCATCGACGCCATCGGCATCGGCCTGATCTTCCCCGTCATGCCCGACCTGATCGAAAGCGTGACGGGCGGGTCGCTGTCGCAGGCGGCGGTCTGGGGCGGGATCCTGTCCACCTCATACGCGGTGATGCAGTTCCTGTTCGGCCCCGTGATAGGGTCGCTGTCCGACCGCTATGGCCGCCGCCCGATCCTGCTGATCTCGCTCCTCGTCATGTCGCTCGACTACCTCGTCATGGCCATGGCGCCGACGATCTGGCTGCTGCTGGCGGCCCGCGTGGTGGCAGGCATCACGGCGGCGACCTATTCCACCGCCACAGCCTATATCGCCGACATCACCCCGCCCGAGAAACGCGGCGCCCGCTTCGGCCTGATCGGGGCCTGTTTCGGCGTGGGCTTCGTCGCGGGGCCGCTGATCGGCGGGCTGCTGGCAGCCGTCGACCTGCACGCCCCCTTCTACGCCGCCGCCGCGCTGGCCCTTGCCAACATGGCCTTCGGCTTCTTCGTCCTGCCCGAGACGGTAACCGACGCCACCCGCCGCCCCTTCAGCCTTGCCCGCGCCAACCCGCTGGGCGCGCTGCGGGCAGTGTCGAAGTTGCCCGGCCTCAAGCGCGTGCTGACCTGCTTCCTGATCCTCGGCATCGCGATGAACGTCTATCCGGCGATCTGGGCCTATTACGGTCAGGCCCGCTTCGGCTGGGACAGCACGATGGTGGGGATGTCGCTGGCGCTTTACGGCATCAGCTTCGCCGTGGGACAGGCGGTGCTGGTCGGCCCGTTGATCCGCCGCTTCGGCGAACTCCGTGCGGTGCATTACGGCATGTGGGTGGATGTGGTGACCCTCGCCGCGCTCGGCCTTGTCACCCAGGGCACCCACGCCCTCATCATAACCCCGATCACCGCCCTGGGCGGCGTCGTCACCCCCGCGCTGCAGGCACTGGCCAGCCGCGCCGCCCCCGCCGATGCGCAAGGGGAACTCCAAGGCGTCCTCGCCTCGCTCAACGCCATCGCCATGATCACCTCGCCGCTCATCATGACCAACACCTTCGCCGCCTTCACCGCGCCCGATGCCCCCGTCTACTCTCCCGGCGCGCCCTTCCTGCTGGCCTCGGCACTCATGCTGCTCTGTCTGGTCCTGCATGTGACAGGCAAGGCCAAGGGCTGAAAGCGTCACCTGCGCGTCGCAAACCATTGGGCAACCCGCGGCAGCCCCCTTCATCTTGGCCCAAATACTCTGCGGGGGTCCGGGGGTGCAAAACCCCCGGCCCCGGTCAGCCACAGGCAGGAGGCCGGACATGAAGCTCAAGGATCTCGAAATCTTCGTCGTGGCCCCTCCCTTCCCCGGCTGGGGCGGGCGCTACTGGATCTTTCCGAAACTGACGACCGACACCGGCATCACGGGCTATGGCGAATGCTATGCCTCCACGGTCGGGCCCACCGCGATGAAGGCGGTGATCGAGGACGTCTTCGAGCGCCACATGCAGGGCGAGAACCCCGAGAATATCGAACTGATGTTTCGCCGCGCCTATTCCGCAGGCTTCACCCAGCGTCCCGACCCCACCGTGATGGGGGCCTTTTCCGGCCTTGAAATCGCCTGCTGGGACATCCTGGGCAAGGCCCGCAACCGGCCTGTCCATGCCCTGCTGGGCGGCCGGATGAATGACCGCATCCGCAGTTATACCTACCTCTACCCCGAACCGGGCAAGGAAAGCGCCGAATTCTGGGTGGACCCCGACGCCGCCGCCGAGGCCGCGCTGCGCTTCGTCGGCATGGGCTTCACGGCGGTGAAGTTCGATCCCGCCGGTCCCTACACGATCCGCGGCGGCCATGAACCGGCCATGTCCGACATCACCCGCTCTGTCGCCTTCTGCAAGGCGATCCGCGCGGCGGTGGGGGACCGCGCCGACCTCCTCTTCGGCACGCACGGACAATTCACCACGCCGGGCGCCATCCGCATGGGGCGGGAACTCGAACCCTACAACCCGCTCTGGTACGAGGAACCGATCCCGCCGGACAACCTGCTGGAATTTGCCGAAGTGGCGAAATCCGTCCGTGTGCCGCTGGCGACAGGCGAACGGATGACGACCAAGGCCGAATTCGGCACGCTCTTGCGCGCGGGCGGGGTAAAGATCCTGCAACCGGCACTCGGCCGCGTGGGTGGCATCTGGGAGGCCAAGAAGATCGCGGCCATGGCCGAAATCTTCAACGCCGAGATGGCACCGCATCTTTACGCGGGCCCCGTCGAATGGGCGGCCAATGTCCACTTTGCCGCCTCGATCCCCAATCTGCTGATCGCCGAAACCATCGAAACCGGCGGCGCCTTCCACCAGAAGCTCATCCGCAATTCGATCAAATGGGAAGACGGCTACATCATCCCGCCCGAAGGCCCGGGTCTGGGGATCGAGTTCGACGAGGATGTCGCCCGCGCCCATCCCTTCACCGGAACCGGCCTGCACCTGCAGATGCAGGAAGCGCCCTGCGACTACCGCCACGGCAACCGCTTCGAGGGGGGCGCGCCCAGCACCCTGCCGCACAAGACCTGACCGGCGCCGACCGGCGGGGTCAGAAGGCCAGCGCGTAGGACAGCGTCAGGCGATAGCCGCGTTCCGTCTCGGTCACGGCACCACCGGCAAGGGCCACCGACAGATGGCCCGCGCCCACGCTGCCCGTGACGCCCAGTTCGGCCTGCGGCGCGGCATGGCTTGCGACACCGTCAAGGCTGGATGCCATCCGCACCCGGCCCGTCGCAAGCGATCCGTAGGGAACCCAGCCCCCCGCCAGCGGGGATGCGGCCTCGGCCCGCAGAACGGCCGAAACCGACCAGAAATCGCGGATTTCCTCTGCCACATCCGCCGTGCCCGACCGGTGCGCCCCCACCCTTTCGCGATAGCCCATGGCGCGGATGGCAGGCATCAGCACGGCCGGCCCCGCCTGCCACGTCCCGCCCAGCCCCGCCGCCACCATCATGCGCTTGCCGTCAAAGGCGGCGTCTCCCGTGGCGTAGTCCGGCCTTGCCAGCCCGACATGCCCGTCCAGCATCAGCCCCCCCTGCAAGGGCAGGCCGAGGTAGAGCCCGATCGCAGGGGTCCGCGCCTTCATCACCGTCGCGCCCTGCGTCACCTCGATCCAGTCCTGCGCCAGATAGAGACCCGCCAGCCCGCCCGTATCCAGCAGGATGTCCGCGCCCAGCGTCAGACTGCCGCCCGACCCGTCGCCGCCTGAAAGCCCGATCCCCGACACCGAGGCCCAGACAGCCATCTCCTGCCCCGTGCCGGATGTCGACAGGACCACCGGCCCCGACGCCATCGCACCGGCCAGCCCCGCCTGCACCCGTCCGGCGACAAGGTCCGTGACGGTCTGCACCTGAACCACCGCCTCGGCCCCTGTCAGCGCGCTGGTGGCAGGGCCGCGCAGGCGCAGCACCAGATGCAGGGTGGATTCCTTCTGGATGTTGTAATCGGACAGGGTCCGCCCGTCCTCCAGCTGCTTGCCCGCAAAGATAAGGCGCTGCTGGTCGGGCGGGATGCCCTCCTTGTCCTGTATCTTCTGCTTGACGTTTTCGATGGTGTCGGACGGCTCCACGTCGAGCGTGATGGTCTTGCCGGTCAGTGTCTTGACAAAGATCTGCATGGCCTGCGCGGCCTGTGCGGTTGCGATGCAGACTGCCGCCGCAGCCAGAATTGCCCGAAACATCCCCAGAGTCCTTGTCCTACAACGCAGCGCGGCATCACGGGCCGTCCATTGTTATCGTCCGCGCAATCCGGCTCATCGGCAAAGACACTGGCGATCCCGGGAGGACTCGAACCCCCGACCCGCCGCTTAGAAGGCGGCTGCTCTATCCAGCTGAGCTACGGGACCGTTGTCCCCCTTTTGGCCGACCCTGCCGTTTCAGGCAAGGCCCCTACAGCGCGCGGGTCATGAAGACGGAATTGGGATCGTCCCAATATCCCTCGAAGGGCGGGCATTCGGTGAAGCCCGCCTTGGCATAGAGCGCGCGGGCCGCGATGAAGGTGGGCTGCACGCCGGTTTCAAGGCTCAGCCGACGATAGCCCGTCGCCTTCGCCTCGTCCACCAGATGGTCCAGCATCCGGCGCGACAGGCCACGCCCGCGCATCTCGGCCAGCACATGCATCGACTTGATCTCGGCATGGCCGTCGTCGATCCGCTTGAAGGCCCCCATGCCCACCGGCATCCCTACGTCGCGCATCACGAAGAAGCGCACCTCGGGGATGGCCAGTCCGGACGCATCCATCATGTGGATCGATTCGGGCGGCGTGTCGGCATGCATATCCGCCGTATGCCGTTCGAACAGCAGCTTCAGGTCGGACCCGAGCGGGCTTTCCTCGGTGATGGTGATGTCCATCATCGCCCCGTCAATGCGTCCACGCACCCCGACGGTCGGTCGCGAAATTCTCGCCATAACCGCGCGGGCGGATCACCGGCTTGCGGCCCTTGGGTTCGATCACGTCGAACTCGATCCCCTTCGATGCGGCATAGGCTTCCGCCGCCTCGCGCGTGTCGAAGCGGAGCTTGACCTGCGCCTGCGTGTCGTCGCTCGAGGTCCAGCCCATCAGCGGGTCCACCTCGCGCGCCGAGGCGGGGGCGAATTCCAGCACCCAGCCCTTGGCCTTGGCCGTGCCGGATTGCATGGCGTTCCGGGCGGGTTGGTAGATGCGGGCGCGCATGGGAAACCTCCTGATCGTGCAGGGGTGTTTTGGCGAATGTGGGGAAAGGATGCAAGCGGCAGGATGCCACGCGGGCCTTCTTCGAAAAGAACTGCCGACCGGTCGCGGGAGTGTGGGTGGGGTGTGTGGTGCGACCGGCCGGCAGTCTTGCTGCTTGCCCGATCATCGTGCCCCAGCAATGCGTAGAATGCAACCCAAGGATGCAATCAACGGCGAAATATATCCTAAAATTGACGCCATTTCCTTCATAGATCGGCAATCACCCGACCATGGCCGCCCCGCCCCGCTTGCAGGGGAACAAAAACGGATCAAATCTGTCGGGCCATGCCGGCCCCGAGGGAATCACGATGCCCCACAACAACGCGAACGCCCTGAGCGAACGCCCCGACGTCCTGACGCGCCCCAAGCTGGAAGGCGGGCGGCGATTCGTCATGCACAGCCCCTTTCAGCCTGCCGGTGACCAGCCCACGGCGATTGCCGAACTGACGGCGGGGGTTCTGGCGGGCGAACGCGATCAGGTGCTTCTGGGGGCCACCGGCACGGGTAAGACCTTCACCATGGCCAAGGTGATCGAAGAAACCCAGCGCCCCGCCATCATCCTTGCGCCGAACAAGACGCTGGCCGCGCAATTATACGGGGAATTCAAGGGGTTCTTCCCCGAAAACTCGGTCGAATACTTCGTGTCCTACTACGACTACTACCAGCCCGAGGCCTATGTCGCCCGCACGGACACCTATATCGAGAAGGAATCCCAGATCAACGAACAGATCGACCGGATGCGCCACTCGGCCACCCGTGCGCTTCTGGAACGCGATGACGTCATCATCGTGGCCTCTGTCAGTTGCATCTACGGCATCGGGTCGGTGGAGACCTATTCCGCCATGACGCAGGACCTGATCACCGGCCAGATGTACGACCAGCGCAAGGTCATGGCCGAACTCGTCGCGCAGCAATACCGCCGCAACGATCAGGCCTTCGCCCGCGGCTCCTTCCGCGTGCGCGGCGACAGTCTGGAAGTCTGGCCCGCCCACCTCGAAGACCGCGCATGGCGGTTTTCCTTCTTTGGCGAGGAGCTGGAGAGCATCACCGAATTCGACCCGCTGACCGGCGCCAAGACCGACACGTTCCAGCAGATCCGCATCTATGCCAACAGCCACTACGTCACCCCCCGCCCGACGATGCAGCAGGCGATCAAGGGGATCAAAGCGGAACTCGCCCTCCGTCTCGACCAGCTCGTGAAGGAAGGCAAGTTGTTGGAGGCGCAGCGTCTGGAACAGCGCACCCAGTTCGATCTGGAAATGCTGGAAGCCACCGGCGTCTGCAACGGGATCGAGAATTATTCCCGCTACCTGACGGGCCGCGCCCCGGGCGAACCGCCGCCCACCCTGTTCGAATTCATCCCCGACAATGCCATCGTCTTTGCCGATGAATCCCACGTCTCGGTCCCACAGATCGGCGGCATGTATCGCGGCGACTACCGGCGCAAGTTCACCTTGGCCGAACACGGGTTCCGCCTGCCCTCCTGCATGGACAACCGCCCCCTGAAATTCGAGGAATGGGACGCCATGCGCCCCCAATCCGTCTTCGTCAGCGCCACCCCCGCCGCGTGGGAGCTGGAACAGACCGGCGGCGTCTTCACCGAACAGGTCATCCGCCCCACCGGCCTGATCGACCCGCAGGTGGAAATCCGCCCGGTCGAGATGCAGGTGGACGACCTGCTGTCCGAAATCCGCATCGTCGCGCAAAAGGGCCTGCGCGTGCTGGTCACGACCCTGACCAAGCGGATGGCCGAGGACCTGACCGAGTATTTCCACGAACAGGGCATCCGCATCCGCTATATGCACAGCGACATCGACACGATCGAACGCATCGAAATCCTGCGCGACCTGCGGCTGGGCGCCTTTGACGTCCTGGTGGGCATCAACCTGCTGCGCGAGGGGTTGGACATTCCCGAATGCGGCCTTGTCGCCATCCTCGATGCCGACAAGGAAGGCTTCCTGCGGTCGGAAACCTCGCTCATCCAGACCATCGGGCGGGCGGCGCGCAATGCCGAAGGCCGCGTGATCATGTATGCCGACCGCATCACGGGGTCGATGGAACGCGCGATAGCCGAAACCAACCGCCGCCGTGACAAGCAGGTGGCCTATAACCTGGAACACGGGATCACGCCCCAGACGGTGAAGAAGAACGTCGAGGATGTGCTGGCAGGTCTCTGGCAGGGCGATACCGACCAGTCCCGCGTCACGGCCAAGGTCGACAAGCCGATGGTGGGCCAGAACCTTGCCGCCCATCTGGACGCGCTGCGCGCCCAGATGCGCAAGGCTGCCGAGAATCTGGAATTCGAGGAAGCCGCCCGCCTGCGGGACGAGGTGAAGCGGCTGGAAGCGGTCGAGCTTGCCGTGGCCGACGATCCGCTGGCGAGGCAATCGGCGGTGGAAGAGGCGGCCGAGGCCGCCGTCAAATCCTCGGGCCGCAGCACGGCGGGACGGGCGGGCCAGCGCGGCGGGAACAAGCGCCGCCGCTAGGCCGCCGCCGCGCCCTGCGGCCAGTCCAGTTGCGCGGTCCCGCCCTCGACCCGGCCCCGCACCAGAATCCCCGGTTCGGAGACGGCGGGAAACGCCTCGGCCCAGTCGCGGTAGCGGTCATTCGTGACGACGCCCGTGCCCAGCTTCGCCGCCTCTTCCAGCAGCAGCGGATCGGCGGGCGATCCCTTGGGCGCGACCTTCACCTGCTTGCGCGACACGCCAAGGACGCGCGCCAGATCGGCGGGGTTCATATAGCCCCCGCCAACCTTGTATCCCACATTGGCGTCGAACCAGACCACCGGCGTCAGCCCCGCGCGCTGCACCTCTCCGACCACGGCCGAAACGGATTGCAGCGAGGGCACCTCGTCCTGCCAGTACATCACGTTGGACCCGTCGATGACGACCCAGCGCCGCGGTGCCGCCTTGGCCGCGCGGCGCCGCTCGGCGCTGCGCGCCCGCTGTTCGGCCCGCGCCTTCGTCCGCCGCCGCGCGCGCCACTTGGCCCTGAGCCAGAGGCAGAGCGCCACCACCCAAGCCGCCGCCGAACCGAGGAAGAGCGGCCCGAATGCCTCGTCCGGCATGGGCAGGCCCGCCACCATCCCGGCGAAGGCGAGGATCAGAAGGTGGAAGGGCGAGAACATGGGAGGCGCACGCATTGTTTCACGATTCCCGCACAGTATCGCCCGCAATCAAGGCGCAAGCGTGGCAGCGCATGGGCAAAGCCCACCGCGATACGCCCTGCAAGTGTCGGGAAAGACTGGGCAATGCCTTTCCCTTTGCCAAATGGCGCGGCGCGGCCCATATGGAAACGGACAGTTGCACGGGATGCCATGAAACCCTTTCTCGACCCCGACCATCCGATGTTCCGCCGCGCCTGGGTGCGCTGGGTGACGGCGCTTGTCCCGCTTGGCTGGGGGGCGTTCGAACTCTGGCTGGGCAATCCGTTCTGGGCGGTCCTCTTTGCCGCGGCAGGGCTGTATGCCGGCTGGATTCTGATCGCCAAACCAAAGGGTTAAGGCAGAGCGGCGGCCACCTCGTCGGCCAGTGCCGCCACCTCGCCGCGCGTGGCGCCGCGGGCCGATTCGGTGGCAGCCAGCCCCAGACCCAGCGTTTCGGCATAGACCACGCGGTTGCCCAGCCGCGACGTCGCCACGCGGGCCTTGTCACCCGCTGCTGACGCAACATCCTGTGCCAGACGTGTTCCCGCCTTCCAGCGGTTGAGGACGATCATCGCCTGCCGCCCCTCGCGGGCGATCAGGTCCAGCATCCCGTCCACCGCCCAGAGATCGACATGGCTGGAGGCGACGGGGATCAGCACCAGATCAGCCTCGCGCAGGGCGGGGCGAAGGTCGGCATCAACCTTGGGCGGGGTGTCCACGATGACCAAATCATTGGTCTTGCGCAGTTTTTCGCATTCGTAGCTGACGCCCCAGGCACTGGCGGTCGAAAAGTCCAGCCCCTCGGTCCGGTTGCGGTCGCGCCGGGCCATGAACCAGCGGCCAAGACTGCCCTGCGGATCGGTGTCCAAAAGCGCAACCCTTTGACCGCGTTGCAGGAATTCCACGGCCAGTGTGACGGCCAGCGTCGTCTTGCCCGCCCCGCCCTTCTGCTGCGCGATGGTGATGACATGGCCCATCGGACCCTCCGTCCTTGCCTATGCTGCACCGCAGCATGAATGGGGCGAGGCGTCAATGCGACCAATGCGGTCTGTCCGCAGGCTGTGCCGACAGCCGTACCGCAGGCTGTACAGACAGGGCGCAGGGCGGGCTTCGTTCCACCGGACGGCTACAAGCGCAGCGCAGCGCCCGACGGAACCCGCGGCGCTGCGGCCGCGTTCGGGGGGAAAGCCATCCATAGCGGAGACGCCCGATGAAACCGATCACCCTGCTACTTGCCCTGCTGACACTGGCCGCCTGCGAGACGATGGAAGGCTTCGGCCGCGATGTCGAACAGGCGGGCGAGGAGATCACCGAGGAAAGCGTCGAAACGCAGGCCGGGATGTAGCCCGCGCGCCGTCGCCTCCTGGCCACCGTAGGGCGGGGTTCACCCCGCCGCGCGCGTGCCGGTTCCGACCACGGCGGGGTGAACCCCGCCCTACCCTGAAAGGATACCCCATGCAGACGATTCCCAAGACCCCCCTCGCGGTGCTGATCGCCCTCCTCCTCCTCGCCTCCTGCGGCCCGCTGGTCGGCGCCGGCGTGGCCGTGGGGGCGGATGAGATCGCGGAGGATGAGGATGGGGGGGATGGGTTGTTCTGAGGGGGGTGTTGGCAGGCTTGCAATTGCGCCAGCCGTCGCTACGCTTTCGCGCAGAGGTTGTTCGTGACGAGTGAGACATGTCTGCAAAGCCCGACCCCGCCGCGCCCGGTCTCGACAGGACGGAACGGCGCAGGCTGATCCTGAACGAGAAGTGCAAGGCGCAGAGCGGGTTCTGTTACAACCTCGGCGTGGCGATCATCACGGCCGGTCCTGTGGCGAACCTGATCAGTCAGGCACCGACCCTGCACCCGCCGGTGATCGTCCTCTCTTGCGCCTTCGGGATGATCTTCTATCTTTTGGGGAACAACCGGCTGGACCAGATGGTGGAGTGAGTAATGGCTTTCCTGACGATCCTTGCCATAGGCACCTTCGGCCTGCTGCTCGCCGGGGTCAGCCACATATCCATCTCGCGCGAACGCAAGGCGCTGCTGGACGCGCGGGCGCGTCTGGCGGAAGAGCAGGCGGCCAAGGCTGCAACCGAAACAGAGGCGTCATCTGTGCGTCACCGTGCGCTATCGGCGTTCGTCCTGCGTGCTAGCCTTCCACGCCATGCGCAGGCCGCACCGAAGCAGTATCGGCGAGTTCGGGCGAAGCTGTAGGGCGGGGTTCACCCCGCCTTCGAAGGGGGTGTGACGGGGTGACCTGAATCAAAAGCAGGGATGATTGGCAGGGTGCGCAATATTACCCTGCTTGCACAAAATGTTATCGTAACTCGTTCCCGTGAGGCGTTACGTGCTCTACTATCGAGTCTACAAGCGAATGAAGCAGAGGTCTGCGAACCAACCGAGTGCCTTCGTCTCACTACACTATGCGTTGTTTGCGATCATTATCCCCATAATCGCTGGATCTATCCTTGGAATGTTGCTCGAAAGAATTGGTATCGCCAGCTAACCATCTGACTCCTACATCATGGTGTCATCCGTAGCGGCTGGTGCCATATACATCCACGCTTGCGAATGGTTTGACAAAGACCCCTGACACTGTACGACAGCGGCGGGGTGAACCCCGCCCTACGCGTTACTTGAGTGGTGACTCAAACATCTAAATGGTGTGCCTTTGAAACGTTTCTTATTGATCATGGTAGCAGTTGTCGTTTGCTTGTTTGCGGGCCTTTTGGCATGGAAACAGCCTGCGCCCGATTTAACTGCAGTTAAGCGCGGCAACGCACTCGTCGAATTCATTGAATCAAGTGAACCAAAGGTAACGACACACGCATCTCTCGATCAGTGCATGCTGAGCATTGAAGAGCACTTTACGCACGGATGCCCACCTGGTGCGAGATATCGTACACTGCGAATTGAAGCTGATTTAACTTCGGTTTCCCATGTTATACTGCGTGTCTTTGAGGATCAGACATACATGATCTTCGCCCCAAAGGGTTCAGCAGTAAAATTCCGTAAAACTATGCTTAAATGTGATGGCGATCTGATCGAAATGAAATCCCCGGCGACTTTAAGCATGCTTGTGCCCAAAAGCATTGAAATTGGGAACGCTGATGAGCTGTCGCGTGTCGTTTCCGACTGTAACGACCTCATGGCACAAGACTGACGGCAAGGACAATTCCCCGTCAAGAATCCATCTTCAACGCCGAAATAAACGCCTCCTGCGGGATCTCCACCTTGCCGAACTGGCGCATCCGCTTCTTGCCGGCCTTCTGCTTGTCCAAGAGTTTCCGCTTCCGCGTCGCGTCGCCGCCATAGCACTTGGCCGTCACGTCCTTCCTCATCGCAGACAGCGTCTCGCGCGCGATCACGCGGCCGCCGATGGCGGCCTGGATCGGGATCTTGAACATGTGGCGGGGGATCAGTTCCTTCAGCTTTTCCACCATGGCGCGGCCGCGCATTTCGGCGCGGTCGCGGTGGACCATCATCGAGAGCGCGTCGACCGGTTCCTCGTTCACGAGGATGGACATCTTGACGAGGAAATCTTCGCGGTATTCGGAAATCTGGTAGTCGAAAGAGGCATAGCCCTTGGTCACCGATTTCAGGCGGTCGTAGAAGTCGAACACCACCTCGGCCAGCGGCAGGTCATATTCCACCATGGCGCGGTTGCCGGCATAGGTGAGGTTGAGCTGGATGCCGCGGCGGTCCTGGCACAGCTTCAGGATGTCGCCCAGATATTCGTCCGGCACCATGATCGTGGCCTTGATGCGCGGTTCGGTGATGTGGTCGATATAGGTCAGGTCGGGCATGTCGGCGGGGTTGTGCAGGTCGCGCACCTCGCCATCCTTCATGTGCAGCTTGAACACCACCGAAGGCGCAGTGGTGATGAGGTCGAGGTCATATTCCCGCTCCAGCCGGTCGCGGATCACCTCGAGGTGCAGAAGGCCAAGGAAACCGCAGCGAAAGCCGAAGCCGAGGGCGGCGGAGGTTTCCATCTCGTAGCTGAAACTCGCGTCATTGAGGGCGAGTTTCTCGATCGCGTCCCGCAGCGCCTCGAAATCGTTGGCATCGACGGGGAAGAGGCCGCAGAAGACCACGGGCTGCGCGGGTTTGAAGCCCGGCAGGGGCGTGTCGCAGCCCTTGCGTTCATGGGTGATGGTGTCGCCCACGCGGGTGTCGCGGACCTGCTTGATCGAGGCGGTGAGCACCCCGATCTCGCCCGGGCCGAGTTCGGCGATGTCGACCATCTGCGGTTTCAGGACCGCCAGCTTGTCGATGCCGTAGACGGCGCCGGTCTGCATCATCTTCACGCGGTCGCCCTTGCGGATGACGCCGTCCATGACGCGGATCATGACGACGACGCCGAGATAGGCGTCATACCAGCTGTCCACCAGCATGGCCTTGAGCGGCGCGTCGCGGTCGCCCTTGGGGGCGGGAAGGCGGGTCACGATCGCCTCCAGCACGTCGGGGATGCCGAGGCCTGTCTTGGCCGAAATCGGAATGGCGTCCGAGGCGTCGAGGCCGATCACGTCCTCGATATTTTCCTTCACGCGGTCGGGGTCGGCGGCGGGCAGGTCGATCTTGTTCAACACCGGCACGATCTCGTGCCCCGCATCGATGGCCTGATAGACGTTGGCGAGCGTCTGCGCCTCCACCCCCTGGCTTGCGTCGACGACCAGCAGCGAGCCTTCGACGGCGCGCATGGAGCGGGAGACTTCGTAGGCGAAGTCGACGTGGCCGGGGGTGTCGATCAGGTTGAGGATATAGGTCCGCCCGTCCTTGGCCGGATATTCGATCCGCACGGTATTGGCCTTGATGGTGATGCCCCGCTCACGCTCGATATCCATGCTGTCGAGCATCTGCGCCTTCATATCCCGCGCGGCGACCGTGCCCGTCATCTGGATCAGACGGTCGGCGAGGGTGGATTTGCCGTGGTCGATATGGGCCACGATCGAGAAATTGCGGATGAGGTCAAGCTGGGTCATGCCGCGCCATATAGCCTGTCCCAGTTGGGTCGGAAAGCCCCTGCGGAGCCGCGCCCTGCCCCTTCGCACCGGCCCGGAGACCCATGCGGGGAAAACCGCCCCGCGCACAGGTCAAAAGCCGGGGAATCGGGGGGGGGGGGGGGGGGGGGGGGGGCCGATGCCAGCCCGTATCCGGGTTCAGGCAGCCGCCCGCGCGGCATGGGCATCGGCCAGAAGGCACAGGATCTCGAACATCATCGTGGCCCCGACAAGCGCGGTGTTGCCCGAAGGGTCGAAGGGCGGCGCCACCTCGACCACATCCGCGCCGATCAGGTTCAGCCCCGCCAGCCCCCGCACCATTGCCTGCGCCTCGTGCACGGTGAAGCCGCCCACCTCGGGCGTGCCGGTGCCGGGGCAGAAGGCGGGGTCGATCCCGTCCACGTCGAAGGTCAGGTAGGTCGGCCCCTGCCCCGCCACCTGCCGCGCCCTCTCCACCACCCCGGCGATGCCCAGACGGTAGACATCCTCGATGTAAAGCGTGGTCACCCCCGCCGTTTCCGCGAAATCGGTCCCGTCCGGCGCATAGCGCGTGCCGCGGATGCCGATCTGCACCGTCCGTTTCGGGTCGATCAGCCCCTCTTCGATCGCGCGCCGGACATGGGTGCCGTGGGTATAGCGGTGGCCGCCGAAATAGCTGTCATTCGTGTCGGAATGGGCGTCGAACTGGATCAGCCCCACGGGGCCGTCCTTGGCGATGGCCCGCAGGATGGGCAGCGTGATCAGGTGGTCGCCCCCCGCCGTCAGCGGCACCGCCCCCGCCGCATGGAGCCCCGCATAATGCGCGGTGATGAGCGACAGCGCCTCGGGCACGTCGATCGGGTTCATCGGCGCGTCGCCAAGGTCCGCCACCCGCGCCACCTGATAGGGCGAGCGGCGCGTCACGTGATGGAAGGGGCGGATGAACATGCTCATCTCGCGCATGGCGCGCGGGCCATGGCGCGTTCCGGCGCGGTTGGTGGTCCCGCCGTCATAGGGCAGACCGAGCAGCGCGATATCCACCGCCGCCGGATCCGCCAGCATGGGCAGGCGGAAGAAGCTGACCGCCCCCGCATAGCGCGGCAGATGGGACGAGGAGGCCGGCCAATAGCGTTCCTGCATCTTCCGTCCCCTTCCCTGTCCCTGATCCTGCTGCATCCTTCCCCAAAGGCCCGCCGCACGGCAAGCCCCGCCCTGCGGGCCACGGGGGGCGAAATGTGATCGGACCTGCCGCTTCGGATGGTTGAAAAAACGCGGGCAATCGGCATACTGCGCGCCAAAAGACGACCGCGCGCCACGGCGGCGCGGCAAGAGGCAGAGACATGAAAACCACCCTGTTCGGCGCGGCGCTTGCCACGCTCGTCCTTTCCGCGATCCCCACGCTGGCCCTGGCCGGCCCCATCGAACGCGCCTGTCTGCGGTCGGACCGCGACGCGGCGAACCGGCGGGTCTGTTCCTGCATCCAGCAGGTGGCGGACATGACCCTGCGCGGCGGCGACCAGCGCCGCGCGGCGAAATTCTTTGCCGATCCCGACCGCGCGCATGAAACCTGGATGTCCAAGCGCGCCAGCGACGACGCCTTCTGGGAGCGTTACAAGAACTTCGGCGCCACGGCCGAGGCCTATTGCGCGGGCTGACCCGCCGCTATCCCCGCACGGCCAGCGCGGCAACCAGACCGCGCGCCGCATCCTCGATAAGGTCGAGCGTGCGGTCATATTCGCCCGTATACCACGGGTCGGGCACCTCTTCGCCATGCTGTGGGGCATGGGTCAGGAAAAGCTCCGGTTCGGTCCCGCCTGCGGGGCACAGGGCGCGGACATCGCGCAGGTTGGCGCGGTCCATCACGAGGATGCGGTCGAAGCGGGTGAAATCGGCCACCGTGATCTGCCGCGCGCGCAAGGCGCTCAGGTCATAGCCGCGTTTGCGGGCGGCGGCGACGGCGGGGGGATTGGGCGGCGCGCCCGCGTGCCAGCGCCCGGTGCCGCAACTGTCGACCTCGACCTGCAGGCCCGCCGCCTGCGCCATGGCGCGGAACACGCCCTCGGCCGTGGGAGAGCGGCAGATATTGCCAAGGCAGACAAAGAGGATGCGGGTTGTCATGCGCCTTGGGTAGCGGCGATGGGGGCGGGGGCGCAAGCCCCCTGCGCCCCGAGAGGCACGGCGGATCAGTCGCCCGCGCCGTGGTCCATGTGCTGGGAATGGTCCATGCTGCCATGGGCGGAATGGTCCATCATCCCCGCGCCCGGCTTGCGGGCATTGTCCACCACGGCCTCGACCGTGATCTCGCCTGCCTGTTCGAAGGTCAGGGTCAGCGGGAAGGTATCGCCATCCTTCAGCGCGCGGGTCAGGCCCATCAGCATGACATGGTCGCCGCCACGGGCCAGTTCGTGCATCTCGCCCGCCGGCAGGGCGATACCGCCCTCGATCTTCATCATCTGCATCACGCCATCGGCGCTTTCCTTGTGGGTGTGCAACTCGACCTTGGCCGCCACATCCGCCGCCGCGCCGACCAGCACGTCATCGGTGCCGGTGTTGTTGTGCAGCATGAAGAACACCGCGCCGGAACCGCCCTCGGCGCCGTTCGAACGGGCATAGACATCGTGGATATGCATCCCATCGGGATGCTCTTCGGCCATGGCGGGCAGGGCGCAGAGGAACAGGGCAGCCGCCGTGGCGGCAAGTTTCGATTGGAACGACATGATCATGTCCTTGTCTGTCAGGTTGGAAGAAGGCTTCGTCCGGATCAGAGCAAGGGCGGGGGGCCGCGCGCGGCAGGTTCGGGGGCGGCGGGCTGGTCCGCGTCCAGCGGCAGGGCGCAGACATGCGGCTCGCTGCGGGTCAGCGGGCGGGCGGGGGCCATGACGGGGTCGCCCGCAGGCGCGGGTGTGGCGATAAGGCAGTCGGGGCAGTGCTGCGCGCTGTCGACAGGGTTGCCGTCTGCATCCAGCGTGACGGTCGCGGTGCCGCCATGCCCGTCGCAAAGCTCCAGCGTCATGGCACCCGTCATCTGGCCGCGCGCCACCGCCATCGTGACCGAGGTCAGCGACAGGACAAGCGCAAGGAGAAGGCCACAGAGCACACGCAGGGTCATGCACCGATATCTAGGCGGTCCGGCGCGCGGGCGGAAGGGGGCCAAAGGTCGCTGCCCCACAGTCCCTTGGCCGGTGGCACCGGCCGGACAAGCGAAAAGGCCCCGCTGCGGCGCGCGCTGCGGGGCCCTTTCGGCAAGGACGCAAGGGATCAGGCGGCAGCCTGGGCCTTGGCGATCTCTTTCTTGATCTTCAGCGCGGCCGCCGACAGTTCGTCATCCTTCGCCTTGGCGAGGAAGGCGTCCAGACCGCCGCGATGGTCCACGGTCCGCAGGGCAGCGGCCGAGATACGCAGCTTGAACGACTGGCCGAGAACGTCCGAGATCAGCGTGACCTCGTTCAGGTTCGGCAGGAAGCGGCGACGCGACTTGTTGTTCGCGTGGCTCACGGTGTTGCCGGTCATCGGGCCCTTGCCCGTCAGTTCGCAGACGCGCGACATCGTCGTGTTCCTTCGTGTGTATACGGGACAAGGCCCGAGTCACCCCGGGGAGTCCGAATTCGATTGGGGGCGTGTAAGCGCAAAGCCGGGCCGCGTCAAGCGACCCTTGGGCGCGACGGCGGGGATGGGGGGCGATTTTTCGCAGAAAAATCGGGGCCGGAACAGGCGATTTTTCTGCGAAAAATCCGCGCCCTCCCCCGCGGGGGCGCCTCTGGCCCCTTTGTCGGGTCCGCGCCGCGGGACGGGGCGATGCTGTCCTGCCCTGCCGCCCGCACCGGCGATTCCCCCCTGACCGCAGCGGCGCGCGGGGCATCAGGCCAGCGACGCCAGAAGCCGCACCGCCGCCGCCTCGGGCGTCAGGCTGCCTGCGGTGACGGCCTGCCCCAGATCCTCGAGCATCCCCCGCGCCGGATCGCGCCCCAGCGCGGCTAGCAGTCCCTGCCGCACTTCTTCCTCGAACCAGTGGCGGGCCTGCGCGGCGCGGCGGGCCTCCCAGTGACCGTTCTGCCGCCGCCACGCGGTCAGCGCCTGCATCTCGTCCCAGGCCACGGCCAGCCCTTCGGTCGCAAGGGCCGAGACGCACATCGCCTTGGGAAACCCCTCGGGGTCCTGCGGGCGGCGGCGCAAAAGGCGCAGCGCCCCCGCGTAATCGGCCATGGTCCGCAGCGCGGCGGGTTTCAGGTCGCCATCGGCCTTGTTCACGAGGATCAGGTCCGCCATCTCCATGATCCCGCGTTTCACGCCCTGCAATTCATCCCCGCCGGCGGGGGCGAGGAGGAGGAGGAAGATGTCGCAAAGCTCGGCCACCACGGTTTCGGACTGGCCCACGCCCACCGTCTCGATCAGGATGATGTCGAACCCCGCCGCCTCGCAGAGCGCCACCGCCTCGCGCGTGCGGCGGGCGACGCCGCCCATCTGCGCCTGCGAGGGCGAGGGGCGGATGAAGGCGCGGGGATCGCGCGAAAGCTGCTCCATCCGCGTCTTGTCGCCAAGGATCGACCCGCCGGAGCGGGCCGAGGAAGGGTCGACGGCAAGGACCGCCACGCGCAGGCCCCTGGCCGTCAGCATCAGGCCGAAGCTTTCGATGAAGGTGGATTTGCCCACCCCCGGCGTGCCCGACAGGCCAAGGCGCAGCGCCTGCCGCCCCCGCGCGGGGCTGCCATCGGCGCGCAGGCGTTCCAGCAGGTCCAGCGCCTGTGCGCGGTGGTCGGCGCGGCCGCTTTCCACCAGCGTGATCGCGCGGGCCAGCGCCCGCCTTTCGCCCGCCGCGACCCCTGCGGCCAGTGCCGCCACATCCGTTTCCCGTGCCGTCATGCCCGCCTCCGGTCGTCCTGCCCTATCTAGACCGACCCGCACGGGGGATGCCACCCGTCGGATGGGCAATATTGCCCATCCCAACCGCCCCCCCGATAAGGGAGGCATGACCGACTCGCCCTTCCCCGCCCGTCTGCCCATCGACGACGCCCTGCCCGCGCTGCGCGCCGCCATCGCCGCGCGGGGCATGGCGGTGTTGCAGGCCCCCCCCGGCGCGGGCAAGACGACGCGGGTGCCGCTGGACCTGCTGGCGGCGGGGCTGGTCGCGGGGCGCATCGTCATGCTGGAACCCCGCCGTCTGGCCGCGCGCGCAGCGGCCGAGCGGATGGCCGAGACGCTGGGCCAGCCCGTGGGGGAAACCGTCGGCTATCGCATCAGGGGCGAGGCGAAGGTCAGCCGCGCCACGCGGATCGAGGTGGTGACCGAAGGCATCCTGACCCGCATGATCCAGTCCGACCCGTCACTGGAGGGCGTGGGGGCGGTGATCTTCGACGAATTCCACGAACGCAGCCTGAATGCCGATCTGGGCCTTGCGCTGTGTCTGGAAATCCGCGGCGCGCTGCGCGAGGACCTGATCCTTCTGGCGATGTCGGCCACGCTGGCTGCCGCCCCCGTGGCGCGGCTGATGGGGGATGCGCCGCTGGTCACGTCCGAGGGGCGCGCCTTTCCGGTGGAAACCCGCTGGCTGCCGCGCCCGCCCGATGCGTCGCTGCGGTACGAGGCGGCGGTGGCGAACCTGATCCGGCAGGCGCTGGAGGAGACCACGGAAGGCGGCATCCTGTGCTTCCTGCCCGGCGAGGGAGAGATCCGGCGGGTGGAGGCGGCGCTGGGGTCGCTGCCTGCGGGGGGGGTGGTGCGGCCCCTCTTCGGCGCGATGGACTTCGCCGCCCAGCGCGCGGCGCTGGCCCCCGTGGCGGCAGGTCGCAAGATCGTGCTGGCGACGTCGATTGCCGAAACCTCGCTGACCATTCCCGATGTGCGGGTGGTGGTGGATGGCGGCCGCGCGCGGCGGGCGCGGTTCGATGCGCCGTCGGGCATGTCGCGTCTGGTGACCGAACGCGTGACGAAGGCCGAGGCGGAACAGCGGCGCGGCCGCGCGGGGCGGGTGGCAGCGGGGCTGTGCTACCGGCTGTGGACGAAGGGCGAGGAGGGCGGTCTGGCCCCCTTCCCCCCCGCCGAGATCGAGGCGGCGGACCTGACGCCCCTTGCGCTGGAACTGGCACTGTGGGGGTCGGCGGACCTGCCCTTCCTGACGCCACCGCATGCGGGCGTGCTGGCCGAGGCGCGGGCGCTCTTGGCCGATCTGGGCGCGCTGGATGCGGGGGGGCGGATCACCGATCACGGGCGCAGGCTGGCCGCCTTGCCCCTGCATCCGCGTCTGGGGCATATGCTGGCCGTGGCGGGGCCGGGGGCAGCAGCCCTTGCCGCGCTGCTGGCGGAACGCGACCCGCTGCGCGGGGAGCCTGCGGACCTGATCCAGCGGCAGAAGGCGGTGGACCGCCCCCCGCCGCAGGCGCACCGCCCGACCATCGAACGCATCCGCGACGAGGCGCGGCGTCTGGCCCGCGCCGTGACAAAGGGAGAGCGGGACGACCTGTCACCCGCGCAGATGGCGGCGCTGGCCTATCCCGACCGGATCGGGCTGCGCCGCAAGGGCGATGCGCCGCGCTGGGTGCTGTCGGGGGGCAAGGGGGCGGCGATGGCGGCGGGGCTGCCGCTGTCGGGCGCGCGGCTGATCGTGGCGACCGATCTGGACGGCGACCCGCGCGAGGCGCAGGTGCGGCAGGCGGTGGCGATCACCGAGGCCGAGGTTCGGGCGCTGTTTGCGGATCGCATCCGCTGGCAGGATGTCTGCGAATGGTCGCGGCGCGAGGGGCGGGTGCTGGCGCGGCGGCAGGAACGGCTGGGCGCGCTGGTGCTGGATGACCGCACATGGCCCGACGCGCCGGAGGAAGCCGTGGCGCGCGCCGCGCTGGACGGCATCCGTCAGATCGGCCTGCCGTGGAGCGCCTCCGCCCGCCGCTTCCGCGCGCGGGTGATGCTGGCGCGGGGGACAGGCGACGGCTTTCCCGACATGGGGGATGGCGCGCTGATGGAGGGGCTGGAGGACTGGCTTTTGCCGCATATGGGCCGCGCGCGGACCGAAGCGGAGTTGCGCGCGCTGGACGTGACCGAGGCGCTGCGCGCGATGCTGTCATGGGACCAGATGCAGGCGCTGGACCGCGTGGCACCTGCCCATTTCGAAACCCCGCTGGGCCGCCGCGTGCCCATCGATTACGAGGGCGAGGCCCCGTCCATCGAGGTGCGGTTGCAAGAGATGTTCGGGGTGACCGTCCATCCCGTGGTGGGGGCCGAGCGGCGGCCGCTGCGGATCGCGTTGCTGTCGCCCGGGCAGCGGCCGGTGCAGGTGACGATGGACCTGCCGCGATTCTGGGCGACCTCCTATACGGATGTCCGCAAGGACATGCGCGGGCAGTATCCGCGCCATCCATGGCCCGAAGACCCGACGCAGGCGGAACCCACGCTGCGCGCCAAACCGCGCGGAACCTGAGGGGGCAAGATTTTTCTGGCGAAAAATCTTCGCAACGATCCTTCTGGCGAAGGATCGCGGCGGGACGGTATTCGGACGCGCTGATCCGATCTTTCGCCAGAAAGATCGCGCCCACGAATTTCGCAGAAATTCGTGCCCCCTTGAAACGCGCCCCCCTTTCCAGTTTGCGGGCAAAGCCTTATGCATCTGTAACGTTTACGGAGCCCGTCTGATGACCGATCTTCGCGCCGCGCGCCGGGGCCGCTGGGCCGTGGCGGCGATGTTCCTTGCCAACGGCTTTACCATGGGCGCATGGGCGCCGCAGATTCCGCTCCTGCTGCCGCGCCATGACATCAGCGAATTCACGCTGGGGCTGCTGATCCTCGCGCTGGGGCTTGGCGCGGTGGGGGCGATGCTCTTCGCGGGGCGGCTGATCGCCCGCTTCGGGTCGCAGAAAGTGCTACGGGCCTTCGCGCTGTCCATCGTGCCGGTGCTGCCCGCCGTGGTCTTCTCGCCCTCGCTCTGGCTGCTCACACCCGCGATGATGCTGCTGGGCGCACTGATCGGCTGCATGGATGTGGCGATGAATGCCAGCGCGGTCGAGGTGGAGCGGCGGCTGGGGCGGGCGATCATGTCCTCCTCCCACGGGTTCTGGAGCCTCGGCGGTTTCTTCGGCGGGGCGCTGGGGGGATGGATCATCGCGCATTGGGGCGCCGGGGGGCAGGCGCTCTGGGCGGCCACCGTGGCGGCTGTGATGGTGATCGTGGCGATGCCCCATGTGATGGAGGACACGCCCGCCCCGCGCGCCGCGGGCGAGGCGGCACCCAAGACCGCGCTGGTCCCGCACGATCCGGCGATCTGGCTGCTGGGGGTGCTGGCGCTGTTTTCCATGGTGCCCGAGGGGGCGGTGCTGGACTGGGCCGCGCTCTACCTGCAGCAGGAGCTGGGGTCGGATGTGGCGCGGTCGGGGCTGGCCTTCGCCTTCTTTTCCGGCGCGATGGCGGTGATGCGCTTTGCGGGCGACGGGGTGCGGAACCGCTTTGGCGCGGTCAGGACGCTGCGCTGGTCGGGGGTGATCGCGGCGGCGGGGATGCTGGGGGGCGCGCTGGCGCCCACAGACCTGATCGCGGTGGCGTCTTTCGCGGTGTCGGGGCTGGGGGTGGCGAACATGGTGCCCATCATGTTCTCGGCCGCCGGAAACCATCCGGGTCTTGCGCCGGGGGCGGGGATCGCGGCGGTGACGATGTTCGGCTATTCCGGCATCCTCGTCGCGCCATCGACCATCGGCTTCGTGGCCGAACATGTGGGCTTCCGCTGGACCTATGGCGCGCTGGCGCTGGTGCTGCTGGTGGTGGCGGCGCTGGCGGGGCGGACGGCGGCGGCGGACGGGCTGCGTCCCTTGCGCGGCGGGACGGCGAAACCGGCGGAGTGAGGGGCGGGCAGAGGGGGCGGCGCGTCGGTCCCGTCCCCTGCCCTCAGCCGCCCATGTAATCACCCTTGCCGACCTCCACCCCGTTATGGCGCAGGATGTTGTAGGCCGTGGTGATGTGGAAATAGAACTGCGGCAGCGAGTAGTAGTTCAGGAAGGTCTCGCCGTTCAGCGCCACCTCCTCGCCCCTGATGCGCAGCTTGACCATGCGCGCGCCTGCCCCTTCGATCACCGCCGGATCGAAGCCCGCGATATAGGTGCGGACCGACCGGATGCGCGCCTGCAATTCGACAAATCCGGTTTCGGTGTCGACAAAGGTCTTGGGCTCCTCTCCCGCCAGACGGGCCGAGGCGCGGGCGGCGAAGTCGCAGGCAAGCTGCACCTGCCGGATCAGCGGGAACATGTCGGGGTAAAGGCGGAAACCCAGCAGCGCGTCGGGCTTGATGTTGCGCGCCGTGCAATGCGCCTCGGCCTTGGCCAACAGGGTCGACAGGTTGCCGAGGAAACGGTCATAGACGGTGACGGAACGGTGATACATGCAGGCAACCCCTTACCAAGGGCCGCAGGTTTGACAGGTTCGCACAGGGTGTCAACGGGGGGGCGGAGAAAGGCGGGCCGTGCAGAACCCGCCCGGCGGATCATGCGCGGCCCGTCGCATTGTCCGGGCGGTGGGCGCCTGCCCGTCAGACCCCCAGACACCAGCGCATGACGGCCTTCTGCGCGTGCAAGCGGTTCTCGGCCTCGTCGAAGATGACCGAATGGGGGCCGTCCATCACGGCGCTCGTCGCCTCGTCATTCCGGTGCGCGGGCAGGCAGTGCATGAACAGGCTGTCCGGCTTGGCGCGGGACATGAGCTGTTCGTTGACCTGATAGGGGCGCAACTGGTTGTGGCGGCGTTCCTTGGCGGATTCGGGGTCGTGCATCGACACCCATGTATCCGTCACCACAAGGTCAGCCCCTTCGACCGCCGTGAAGGGGTCGCGCTGGATCGTGACCTTCGACCCCTTCTCGCGGGCGAACTGGACGAAGCGATCCTCGGGGTCGAGCGTTTCGGGCCCTGTGAAGGTGAAGTCGAAACCGAACTGCCCCGCCGCATGCAGGAAGGACGCGCAGACGTTGTTGCCATCCCCGCACCAGACCACCTTGCGCCCCGCGATCGGGCCGCGATGTTCCTCGTAGGTCATCACATCGGCCATGATCTGGCAGGGATGGGTGCGGTTGGTCAGCCCGTTGATCACCGGCACGGTGGCGTGTTCGGCCATCTCCAGAAGCGTCGCCTCCTCGAAGGTGCGGATCATGATGAGGTCGACATAGCGCGACAACACGCGCGCGGTGTCGGCAATGGTTTCGCCATGGCCGAGCTGCATCTCCTTGCCCGACAGCACCATCGTCTCGCCGCCCATCTGGCGCACGCCCACGTCGAAAGAGACGCGCGTGCGGGTCGAGGGCTTTTCGAAGATCAGCGCGACCATGCGGCCCTTGAGCGGCTGGTCATCATCCGGCGCGCCGCGCGGGCGGCCGTTGCGGGCGGATTTCATGGCATGCGCGCTGTCGATCATGGCGCGCAGGTCGGCGGCGTCGGTCTTGTGGATATCAAGGAAGTGTTTCATGTCATTTCGCTTTGCTGGCGGAGCCGGGGGGCATTCTGCCCCCCGCACCCCCCTGAGAGTATTTTCACCAAGATGAAGAGGCGGGGTCGAATTCCATCACCAGCGCGGGCGCGCCCCCTTCGTTCGGGGCGATGCCGCGCGGGACGAAGCCCGCTCGTCGATAGGCGCGCACGGCGCGTTCGTTGTCGGGGTCGGGGTCCATGACCACAGCCGTCGCACCCTGCGCGACAAGGTCGGTGCAGCGCTGGCGCAGGTAGCGCGGCGCGTGGCCCTGACCGAGGAAGGCAGGATCGCCCAGGAAAGTGTCCACCGCCCGTGTGCCCGGCGGAAAGGCCGCGTAATGCGGCATGGGCCAGTGATGGGCGGGGTAATCCTGCACATAGGCGAAGGGCTGGCCGTCCAGCGCAACAAGGCGCATGTCGGTCGGGCCGGTCCCGAGATCCTCGTCGATCATGGCGATCTCCTCGTCGGGATCGCCCCACCAGGCGCGGACATGGGGCTGTGCCAGCCAACCCCGCATCAGCGGGTAATCCGCGCGGGTCAGGCGCGGGAAGGTGTAGCCCTCATGCGGCATCGGCCTTCACCCGGCTTGCGGTCCGGTCAAGCCGCGCCAGCGCCTCGGCGATGTCGGCGTCATCGATGTTCAGCGCGGGCAGCAGGCGCAGGACATTGTCCGCCGCCGGAACCGTCAGCAGGTGTTCGGCATAGGCGGCCTTGACCACATCGGTATTGGCGGCCTTGCATTTCAGGCCCAGCATCAGGCCCTGCCCGCGCACGCCCTCGAACACCTCGGGGTGGGTGGCGACCAGCCCCTCCAGCCCCTGCCGGAAGCGCGCGCCCTTCTGGCGGACGGCGTCGAGGAAGGCGTCATCGGCCACCATCTCCACCACCCGCGCCCCCACGGCGCAGCCCAGCGGGTTGCCGCCATAGGTCGACCCGTGCGTTCCCGCCGTCATCCCCGCAGCCGCGCCTTCGGTCGCCAGCACCGCACCAAGGGGGAAGCCCCCGCCGATGCCCTTGGCCACCATCATGATGTCGGGCGTGACACCCGCCCATTCATGCGCGAACAGCCGCCCCGTCCGGCCCATGCCGCATTGCACCTCGTCAAAGACCAGAAGCGCGCCCACGCTGTCGGCCAGATCGCGCAGCCCCTTCAGGCAGGCGTCGGGCAGGGTGCGGATGCCGCCCTCGCCCTGCACGGGTTCGATCATGATGGCGGCGGTGCGGTCCGTGACGGCGGCGCGGAGCGCGTCGTGGTCGCCGAATTTCAGATGGGTGAAGCCGGGCATCAGGGGGCCGAAGCCCTTGACCATCTTCTCCGACCCCGCCGCCGCGATGGCACCGGTCGACCGGCCGTGGAAGGCGCCCTCGAAGCAGATGATCTCCACCCGTTCCGGCTGGCCTTTTTCGGACCAGTATTTGCGGACCATCTTGATGGCCAGTTCCGCCGCCTCGGTCCCCGAATTGGTGAAAAAGACGGTGTCGGCGAAAGTGTTGGCGACCAGAAGGTCGGCCAGCCGTTCCTGTTCGGGGATGCGGTAGAGGTTCGAGACATGCCACAGCTTGCCCGCCTGTTCCGTCAGCGTGGCGACCAGCGCGGGGTGGGCATGGCCCAGCGCGTTGACCGCGATCCCCGCGCCAAGGTCGAGGTATCGCGTCCCGTCCTCGGCCGTCAGCCAGGAACCCTCGCCCTTGGTAAAGGCGATGGGGGCGCGGTTGTAGGTCGGCAGGACATGGGGGATCATGGGCATGGGTCCTTGGGATGCGAAGCCCTAGCCGTAAAGGCGGCAGGCGGGGGGAGTCAACGAGGGAAGGGGCGACCCGCGCGCGCAGGTCATGGCAGAGCTGCCGGCGGTCAGCGTCGGCGTCGGGGCAGCGCGAAGAGGGCGGTGCGGGTGCTCATGCCCCGTGACATATCGCGAAAGCGGGGCGGGGGCAAGCGGAGAGGGCGCGGCGGATCGGGCCCGGCCCTGCCCTTCCCCGCTTGAACTTCGCGCCCCCCGCTTGTATCCCGCACCGTCCCGTCTAGAATGGCGGCGAGAAATCCACCGAAGGGGTTGCCATGTCCTGGACCGACGAGCGCGTCGAGACGCTCAAGCGCATGTGGGCCGAAGGCCAGAGCGCCAGCCAGATCGCCAAGGAACTTGGCGGTGTGACGCGCAATGCCGTCATCGGCAAGGTGCACCGTCTGGGCCTGTCCAACCGCGTGGCCGGCGGGCGCGAGGACGAGGACGAGGCAAGCCCCGCCCCGACCGCCGCCGCAGCCGCCGCCCCGCGCGCCGAGCCGAAGCCGGAACCCGCCGCCCGCGCCGAACCCGCCGCTGCGCGCCCCGCGCCGGAACGCCCCGCGCCCGCCGCCGCAGCCGCGCCGTCGAACGTCACGCCCCTGCCCATCCGCAAGGCCATCGTGCCCGCAGGCCAGCCCCTGCCGCCGCAGCCTTCCGCCAACGAGATCAGCCCCGAGGCGCTGGCCTCGGTGCGCGAGGTGGAGAAGCGCGCGAGGAAGCTCACGCTGATGGAACTGACGGAACGGACCTGCAAATGGCCGATCGGCGATCCCGCAACGGATGATTTCTGGTTCTGCGGCCTGCCCTCGCTGCCCGGCAAACCCTATTGCGAGGCGCATGTGGGCGTGGCCTTCCAGCCGATGAGCGCACGGCGCGACCGCCGCCGCTGACCGCCCGCGCGGAAGGAATTTCTGCGAAATTCCTTGCCCACATCTTTCTGGCGAAAGATGTCCAGCCCCCCGTGCCGTCCTGTGGTGCCGATCCTTCGCCAGAAGGATCGCGCCGAAGGATTTTCGCCAGAAAATCCTTCGCCCTCAGTTCCCGCCGCCACCCAGCAGGTCCAGCAGCAGATCCCCCGCCTCCTGCCCCAGCTCCTCCTGCAACTTGCGCCTGGCGGCATCCTCAAGCGACTCGCCTTCCTGCTGGTCCAGCTCCTCGGCCGCCTTGGCCTTCAGCCCGTCCTCCAGCGCCGCCGCCTCGTCGGCCAGATTTTCCTGCGCCAGCGCCTCCAGATCCAGCGCGAAGTTCGGCGCGGCCCATGATCCGGTGATCCAGAGCGGCACGGAAATCCCGCCCGTGCCATCGGCCCCGCGCAGGGCGGTCGGGCGGATGCGGTATTCCAGATCGCGCGCGCCAAGGCCGATGCGCCCCGCGCCCTCGGCGCTGACCACCGGTCCCGCCATCAGCAGGTCGCGGTTGAACAGGTCGCCCCCGTCCATGTCGAAACTGGCCGAGAGGCTGTCGAAGACCGTCCGCTGCCCCTCGCCCACATAGCCGGTGTCGAGCGTGCGGATCATCCCCGCGATATCCAGCCCCTCGATCGCGCCCGCGCCAAGGTTCAGCACCCCTGATCCCGACAGGCTGCGCATGATCGCATCGACCGAATTGCCCGAGCCGAGGAAGTCGAGCGTCAGGTCGCCCGATCCCACCAGCCGCCCGTAACCGGTCAGGTCGGTCAGCATCGGTTGCAGGCTGATCTCGCGGAAGGCCAGATTGCCGCCCACCGACAGGCCCTTGCGCGCGTTCAGCACGAAGTCGCCCGTCACCGTGCCGCCATAGGCCCCCGCGCGGTCCAGCGTCACCACCGCGCGGGCGCGGTCCACCGTCACCCGCCCCGCCACGGGGCCCATCGTCACCGGACCCAGCGCCAGCGAGGCCGCGCGCAGGCCCAGATCGGCATCCAGCGCCCCCAGACCCGACAGGTCGATCGGCCGGTCCGACCAGCCCGCCGTCGCCACCGCCCCGCCGCCTTCGCCCGCGCCGCTGCCCCCCGCCACGTTGCGCGCCACGGCCAGATCGCCGGTTTCCAGCCGCGCCACAAGCTTCGGCCGCGCCTCGCCCTGCGTCAGGTCCAGATCGCCCGTCACCGCCGTGCCATCCAGCACGATCCGCCCGCCCCGCAGATGGGCCGACCCTTCCGCGGTCAGCGTCAGCGCCCCCGCCACCTGCACGCTCTCCGCGCCGAACCCCTGCGGCAGCGCGGGCCGCTCCAACCCCAGAAGCGCCGAGACGGCGGCCAGATCGGCAAGGTCCGCGTCCAGCGTGCCTTCGGCCACCAGCGGCATGAACCCCGCCCGCCCGTCAAAATCCACCTGCGCCTTGCCCGCCCGCGCCGACAGGGTGACAGGGGACACGCCCCCCTCATAGGCCGTGCGGAAGGCGCCAAGGGTCAGGTCGGCGGCAATTTCCCCGCCCCCCGTCTCGGCGGTCAGCGACATCTCCAGCGGGCCGTCATAGCTGGCCAGCCGCATCTCCAGATCGACGCCGGTCAGCATGACCGTGCGCCCCGTGGCATGGTCGATATAACCGATGCTGCCGTCGCGGATCACGCCCTGATCCAGCGTGAAGGGCGTATCCGCCCCCGCCATGTCCGCTGTGGCCGTCCCGCCCTGATCGCCGCCAAAGACCCAGTTGCCGGTCCCCTCCTCGGCCTTCTCGATCAGGATTTCGGGGCGGGTCAGTTCCAGCCCCGTGATCCGCACCGCCCCCCCGAACAGCGCCTGCGCGTCGATCCGGATCGCCAGCGCATCGGCGGTCAGCATCGCGCCCTCGTCGGACCAGTCGGCGTTCGAGATGGTGATGCGCCCCGTCTCGACCCCCAGCACGGGCCAGAGCGTGGGCTTCACCGCGCCCTCGATCACCAGCTTGCGCCCCGTGACCTTCTCGAACTGGCCCACGGCCAGCGCGGCCACGCGATCCGACGGGATCAGCACCAGCGCCGCCATCCCCAGCAGCGCCAGCACCACCAGCCCCCCCACGACACGGAACAACCAGCGCATCACATCCCCCCGCCCGCCATCGCGCCAAGGTTACGCCCGCGCCCCCCGCGCCCGCAAGGCGGGCCGCAGCCGATAGGCGGGTCAGTTCACCGAAACGGGTTTCGACCGGAAGCGCGCGACCGTCTCGCGCTCGGCCCTTTTGCAGACCATGGGGGGCAGGCCACGGTCGACCAGCGCCAGATCCTCCAGCACCATCTCGCCCATCCGCCGGAAAGCCACGTCCAGCGCCCCCGCCCGATGCGCCGACAGAAGGAAGCCGGGGATGGAGCGGACGGGATGGTCGGGCGCCAGCGGCTCCTGCGGGAAGACGTCCGAAGCGGCAAGGATATGGCCCGACCTGACCGCCTCCATCAGCGCGGGGAAGTCCACCACATCGGCGCGCGACAACAGCAGGAAGATCGCCCCCCGCCGCATCGCCGCGAATTCCGCCGCGCCAAGGAAGCCGCGATTTTCCGACGTGACGGCGGCGGTGCAGAAAACCACGTCCGACCGCGCCATCACCTGATCCAGCGTCGCGGGTTCCGCGCCCGCCTCGCGGATGCGCGACGCAGGCAGCCACGGGTCATAGACCCGCAGGCGCGGCGCAAACCCCGCCAGCACCCGCGCGCAGGCCCGCCCCAGATCGCCAAAGCCCAGTATCCCCACCTCGGCCCCCGTCAGCAGCCGCGCGGTGGCGTTCCCCTCGCCCCCCCACAGCTCGCGCCCCGCGCGGAAATCGGCATCCGCGCCATGGATGTTTCGCAACAGCGACAGCGCGAAGCCCAGCCCGATCTCGGCCACCGGCTGGGCAAAGACCGCGCCCGTGGTGACGACATGGATGCCGCGGCGGAACACCTCGTCATAGGGCATGTTGTTCAGCAGGTTCGATTCCACGTTGAAGATGCAGCGCAGCGACGACAGCCGCCCCAGCGTCGCCATATCCAGCGGCGGCTGGCCGATGATGTGGCGCGCCTCTGCCAGCACCGCGTCGGGCAGCGCGGGCAGGTCCCCGTCCGTCGTCTCGACGATGCGGTAGCGGGCGCGCAACTCCTCCAGACGGTCGGGCGCAAAGATCAGCGGCAGCGTGCGCGGCAGCGGGCAGGACAGGATCAGCGGGCGGTCGTCGGGCATGGGACACTCCATCAGGCTTGCGCCGGACGCTATGCCGCCCCCGCCCCGCAGGCAAGGCAGGCGGAACGCGCGCCCGCCTCAGTAGCCGCGCTGGCGGTCGACACGGTTCAACAGCGGCTCGCCCGCCTCGGCCCGCCGGATGTTTTCCACGATCACGCGGCTGGCCGAAGGCGCACGGGTATCGGCGGCGATATGGGGCGTCACGGTCACGCGGGGATGGGTCCAGAACGGGTGGTCCTGCGGCAGCGGCTCCACGCGGAACACATCCAGCGTCGCATGCCCCACCCGCCCCGCATCCAGCGCGGCCAGCAGCGCCGCATCGTCGATCAGCGCCCCGCGGCCGGGGTTCAGGATCACCGCGCCCTGCGGCAGCAGGGCCAGCCTGCGCGCGTCCAGCGTATTCTCCGTCTCGGGCGTTCTCGGCAGCAGCGTCACCACGATCGCCGCCCCGCACAGCGCCTGTTCCAGCCCCGCCTCGCCTGAGAGGCAAGGGATGCCCGCCACATCCTTTGGCGTCCGGCTCCACCCCGTCACAGGAAAGTTCAGCGCGGCCAGCGCGCGCGCACAGGCGGTACCCAGCTCGCCCATGCCCAGCATGGCGACCGGCCGCTCGCGCGCCAGCGGCGGGCAGGTCGGGTCCCAGACGCGGCCCGGATTCACGATATGCCGGTCCATTCCCAGATGGTGGCGCAGCGCATGGCCCACCACCCATTCCACCATCCCCTCGGTCAGGGCAGGGTCCACCATGCGGCACAGCGGCTGGGTCAGCGTCGGGTTGCCCACGATCCGCTCCACCCCCGCCCAGAGCGACAGCACCGCCTTGCAGCGGGTGAAGGGCGCGAAGTCCTGCACGGGCGAGGACGGCGCATAGACGATGTAATCCACCCCCGCAGGGTCCGCCTCGCGCGTCAGGGTGGCGTCGATCCCCGCATCTGCAAGCGCCGCGCGCAGGGGGGCGGCATAGTCCTGCCAGTTGGCGTCGGAAGCGGCGAAAAGGACGGTCAGGGTCATCTAGCGGGGCCTGTGGACATGTGCGCTCTGGATCAGCCCGAAGGCCACGAGAAGGACCATCATCACCGATCCGCCATAGGAGAGGAAGGGCAGCGGCACCCCCACGACGGGGGCCATGCCCATCACCATCGACAGGTTGACGGCCAGATAGAAGAAGAAGTTGGCAGCCAGCCCGATGATGAGCAACTGGCTGAAACGGTCCTTGTTCTGGACCGACGAGGTGAAGCAGAAGAACAGGATCAGCCCGTACAGGATCAGCAGCGAGAAGGCGCCCACGAAACCGAATTCCTCGCCCAGCGTGGTGAAGATGAAGTCGGTGTGTTTCTCCGGCAGGAAGTTCAGCCGCGACTGCGTGCCCTGCATGAACCCCTTGCCGCCCCAGCCGCCCGACCCCAGCGCGATCTTGGCCTGCATGATGTTGTAACCCGCCCCCAGCGGATCGGCAGACGGGTCGAGGAACGTGTCGATCCGGCGGTACTGGTAGTCATGCAGGAACTGCCACGGCGTGCCGCGCGTGGTGAAGACGGCCACCACCACGCCCACGACCAGCGCGGCCACGGCGGCGAAATACCAGATGCTCACACCGGCCGCGAACATCACCGCCGCCCCCCCCATCAGCAGCATCAGCGAGGTGCCAAGGTTCGGCTGGATCACCACCAGCGCGGTCGGCAGCAGGATGATGAGGACGGGGATCAGCACCCAGAGCGGGCGCGACACCCGCTTGATGTCCAGCCAATCGTAATAGGCCGCCAGCAGCATCACCATCGTGACCTTCGCCAGCTCGGACGGCTGGATGCGAAGCGGCCCGATATCCAACCAGCGCTGCGCGCCCATGCCGACCACGCCGAAGAATTCCACCGCCAGCAGCAGCAGGATCGAGATGCCAAAGGCCAGCCCCGCCATGTTGCGCCAGAACCAGATCGGCACGAAGGCGATGGCGAACATCAGGACCAGCCCGACGCCAAAGCGTTTCATCTGCGGCTCGGCCCATGTCTCCATGTTGCCGCCCGCGATGGAATACAGGATCAGGAACCCCACCGCCGACACCGCGCAGACCAGCACGACCAGCGGCCAGTTCAGATACAGCACCTTGCGCAGCCCGCCCGGCACCGTCTTGACGCGGTATTCCAGAAAACTCATGCCCCCGCCCCCGTCATGCGCGCGACTTGGCCGCGCCGCCGCCACTGCGCAGCTTCTCGCGCAGGGCGTTCAGGTCGGTCTCGATCCGGCCGCGCTGGTTGGCGGGATAGGCGGTCAGGGGCGGGATGTCACCATGCAGCACGCGCAGGATGGCGTCGCGCGCGATGGGGGCCGCCGCGGCCGATCCGCCGCCGCCATGTTCCACTACCACCGTCACCGCATAGCGCGGGTTGTCATAGGGCGCATAGCCCACGAACAGGGCATGGTCGCGGCGGTTCCACGGCAACTGGTCGTTAGACACCACGCCCCGCGCCCGCTCTGCCGCGCTGATGTTGCGGACCTGGCTGGTGCCCGTCTTGCCTGCCAGCACCATCGTCTCGTCCGCGATGCGCGAGCTGAAGGCCGTGCCGCGCTGCGAGTTCATCACCTCGAACATCCCCGACTGCACGGCGCGCAGCCCCTCTGCCGGAATGTCCAGCGGCTCTGCCTCGGGGAATTCGACCTGCTGGCCGCCGATGGCGCGCACCAGACGCGGCAGCACCGCCCTCCCCGAGGCGATGCGCGCCGTCATCACCGTCAGTTGCAGCGGCGAGGCCAGCACATAGCCCTGCCCGATCGAGGCGTTGATCGTATCCCCGATGCGCCAGTCCTGATCCCAGCGCTCTTTCTTCCAGGCCTTGGTGGGCATGATGCCATCGGTGATGGCGGACATCGGCAGGTCGTGGCGGATGCCAAGGCCCAGCTTGCGCCCCATCTCGGCGATCTTGTCGATGCCGACCTTCTGCGCGATCTCGTAGTAATAGACGTCGCAGCTTTCCGACAGCGAACGCGCAAGATCCACCCGCCCGTGCCCGCCACGCTTCCAGCAATGGAAACGGCGGTCGCCGAATTCGATGTAGCCCGGGCAGGAATGGGTGGTTTCCGGCGTGATCAGCCCGTCCTGCAACGCGGCCAGCGCCGTGACCATCTTGAAGGTGGACCCCGGCGGATAGGCGCCCTGCACCGTCTTGTTGGCCAGCGGACGGTGATCGTCCTCCATCAGCGCGGAATAGTCGCGCTGGCTGATCCCCCGCACAAAAAGGTTCGGGTCAAACCCGGGGGCCGAAGCGCAGGCGATGATCTCGCCCGTCTGCACATCCATCACCACGCAGGCGGCACTTTCCTCGCCCAGACGGGCCTGGATGAAGTTCTGCACATCGGCGTCGATGGTCAATTGCACATCCTGCCCCGGCGTGCCGTCGATCCGCTCCAGCTCGCGCATGACGCGGCCGACATGGTTGACCTCGATCCGCTTGTTGCCGGCCGTGCCGCGCAGCGTGTCCTCCATCCAGCGCTCCACCCCGATCTTGCCGATCTGGAATTCGGGGATGCGCAGCACGGGGTCGGGGTCGGGGCGTTCGGCAAGGTCTTTCTCCGACACGGGGCCGACATAGCCCACGACATGGGAAAAATCCTCGACCAGCGGATAGTGCCGCGACAGCCCCACCTCGGGCGTCACCCCGGGCAGGGTGGGCGCGTTCAGCGCGACCTTCGAGAAATCCTCCCATGACAGGCGGTCCGCCACGATGATCGGCACGAAGGGCGAGTTGCGGTCCAGATCCCGCGCGATGCGCTCCAGATCCTCGGCCGTCAGCGGGATCAGGCGGGTCAGGCGGGCCAGCACCGCCTCGGTATCGCCCGCCCCCTCGCGCGTCATGGTCACGCGGTAATTCTGTTCGTTGCCCGCGATCAGCCCGCCCTTGCGGTCAAGGATCAGCCCCCGCTCCGGCGGGATCAGGCTCATGTTGATGCGGTTTTCCTCGGCCAGCAGGCGGAATTCGTCGGCCTGCTCCACCGACAGATAGCGCATCCTCGCGCCAAGGACGGCGAACATCGCCGCCATCGCCCCGCCCATCAGAAGGGTGCGGCGGTTCACGCGGCGGGCGCTCTCCTCGGTGTCGCGGGCGGTCCGTCTCATGCCATCCTCACAGGCGCCGTCCGTAGGCGTCGACCTCTCCCATCGCGGGCTTCCTCAGGTCAAAGGCAAAGCGCGACGCCGCCACGACCAGCGGATAGCACAGGATGGACCACAAAACCTGCAACAGCGCAAAGCCGAAACCCGGCTGCGGCAGGAAGGCCAGCGAGAAGGCCAGCCGATAGGCAAGAAGCAGCGCAAGCATCATCCCCCCCACCAGCAGCCATTCGGTCAGAAAGCCCAGCTCGCGCGTCAGCACCGCGCGGGCGCGGATGAATTCCGTGGCAAGGATCACCAGCGCGCACCACAGCCCCGGCGGGCGCATCAGGATCAGGTCCTCCAGCAGGATCACCGCACCGATCAGGGCCACGGGCAGGTAATCTGGCCGCCGCACCACCCAGGCGAAGATCAGGCACAAGAGCAGGTCCGGCCCCGGCCAGTCGCCCGCCACCGACCCCAGCGGCAAAAGCCGCAGGAACAGAAGAAGCAGCGCCAGCCCGACGAAGGCCCCCCGATACAGCCAGACCGAAGAGCGGACGGGATCAACCATCGCCCGCCTCCACCCCCGGCGAGCCGTCGGTCACATCCCCCGTTCCCCCGCCGGCCGAGGGATCGTCAGACGGGGTGCTGCCCTCGCCCGTCTCGGCCTCGGGTTCGGGCGGGGCGGGGGGCGGGGCGACCAGCGCGCCGGGATCGGTGATCGGTTGCAGGTCATGGCTGCGAAGGACGCGCAGGAATTCCAGCCGCTCGTAATCGGCGCCAAGGATCACCCGCAGGCGGCGGTCGGTGCCCATCGCCACCCGCCCCACCGGCAGGCCCGCAGGCAGCATCCCGCCATCGCCGCTGGTCACCACGCTGTCGCCGGGGCGGACCAGATCGGCATCCTCCAGAAACTCCAGCGGCGGCAGCGCGGAATTGTCCCCCGCCAGCAGCGCCTTCTGCCCCGAGGGCTGCACGGTGACGGGCACGCGGCTGTTGGAGTCGGTGAGCAGGATCACCCGCGCCGTCCGCTCCCCCACACCCGAGATGCGGCCCACCAGACCGATCCCGTCCATCGTGGCCCAGCCGTCGCGGATACCGTCCCGCGCGCCCACGTTCAGCAGCACCGATTGCCGGAAGGGCGACCCGCTATCGGCCAGCACCACGCCCGTGACATGCGTCAGTTTCGGGTCCAGCCGCACCTGATTGAGGTCGAGGAGGCGCGCGTTCTTCTGCTCCAGTTGCAGTGCCGCCTCGCGCCACGCCTTCATCTGCTGCAATTCGCGGCGAAGTTCCTGATTCTGTTCGTAAAGGCTCGCATAGCTCTGGAATTCGTCGATCATCGCGGCGGCCTTCGTCACGGGCAGCAGCGCCCAGTCAAAGGACGGCACCACCCGATCCACCAGCGCCGCGCGGAACCGTTCGACGCGCGGGGAATCGATGCGCCACAGCAGGAACAGCCCAAGAAGCAGCAGGACCAACAGCCCCACCAGCAGCCGCCGCAGGGGACGGGCGTAATCTTCCGGACCTGTGCTGCGCGCCTTCGCCACGGCGAACCTCTCCGATGGCCTGTCCGACGGGATCAGCTGTCGTAGTCGATCACATGCCGCAGTTGCTTTTCATATTCCAGCGCCTTGCCGGTGCCCAGCGCCACACAATTCAGTGACTCGTTGGCGACGCTGATCGAAAGCCCGGTCTGTTCGCGCAAGGACAGGTCCAGATCACCCAGCAGCGCGCCGCCCCCCGTCAGCATCACGCCACGGTCCACGATATCGGCGGCAAGGTCCGGCGGGGTGGCTTCCAGCGCCTGCATGACCGCGTCGCAAATCTGCTGCACGGGTTCGGCCAAGGCCTCGGCCACTTGCGCCTGATTGATCTCGGTCTCTTTCGGCACGCCGTTCAGCAGGTCGCGCCCGCGGATCTGCATCGACGCGCCGCGCCCGTCATCGGGCATCCGCGCCGTGCCGATGGAGGTCTTGATACGTTCGGCCGTCGATTCCCCGATCAGCAGGTTCTGGTGACGGCGCAGGTAGGAGATGATCGCCTCATCCATCCGGTCGCCGCCCACTCGGACGGAACGGGCATAGACGATGTCACCCAGCGACAGCACCGCCACCTCGGTCGTGCCGCCGCCGATATCGACGACCATGTTCCCCGTGGGGTCGGTGATGGGCATCCCCGCCCCGATCGCCGCCGCGATGGGTTCCGCGATCAGCCCCGCGCGGCGGGCGCCGGCGGACAGGACCGACTGCCGGATCGCGCGCTTTTCCACAGGCGTCGCGCCATGGGGCACGCAGACGATGATCTTGGGCTTCGAAAAGGTCGTGCGCTTGTGCACCTTGCGGATGAAATGCTTGATCATCTCTTCCGCGCTGTCGAAATCCGCGATGACCCCGTCGCGCATGGGCCGGATCGCCTCGATCGTGCCGGGCGTGCGGCCCAGCATCAGCTTGGCATCCTCGCCCACGGCCAGAACCTGCTTTTTCCCGTCCTTGACGTGATAGGCCACGACCGAAGGCTCGTTCAGCACGATCCCCTTGCCGCGGATATAGACGAGCGTATTCGCCGTGCCGAGGTCGATCGCCATGTCCGACGAGAAGATGCCCGAGAGTACCGACATGCTGGGGTGATCCTGATTGAAGCGCAAAACGGAATTTACCCGCGACTCAGACACGGCCGAGGCGGGCGCCCCCATATAAAGACAGCCACAGTCCAGTGAAAGCCCGCAGGCAGGCGCGGCGCGCAATTCCGCGTGTGCGGGCGGGGCTTACGATTTTTCTGCGAAAAATCGGGCGCTCCGTGGCCCCCCGTCCCACAAGATTGGACATTTCGCGCAATCGTCGGGGCGGGGCGGGGATTTTTCGCAGAAAAATCGCCCCCCTCGGGCCCGCAGCAGCACAGGGCGCGCGGCGGTCCCGCCTTCCGTCCGGCGCGGAACCGGCGTAAGGGGGGCGGTCCATCCGGAACCGCAAGGGGTGCGCCGTGCCTGAATTCCTGCCCGAACTCCCCGCCGATGCCGTCCGTGCCGCCCTGTCCCGCGCGCCGGGGAACGAGCTGTCCTCGGGCCGCTTCGACAGCCCCGAATCCACGCAGGCCCTCTCGGCCAATGCCATAGGCTTTTTCCTGTCGCGCCCTGCCCTTCTGCCGCCGCTGCCCGCCGTGCCCATGGGCCGCCCCGAAACGGTCGCGATCATGGAAGAGCTGCGCCTGCCGTGGAAGGGCGGGCGGCATCCGTGGCTCGACGCCGTGGTGACGACCCCCACCTCGCTCGTGGGGATCGAGGTCAAGCGCTATGACCCCTTCCGTCCGGGCAAGGCCACGGCCTTTGACGCCGCGCTGGACAGCCGCGACTGGGGCGCGGGCATGGCGCGGATCGACGCGCTGCGGGCGGCGCTGGTGTCGGGTGCAGTCCGCTACCGGCATCTGGACGCGGTCGAACTGCTGCGCGACGCCTATGCGCTGCGGACGCAGGCGGTGAAACGCGGGCGCGGTGCGGTGCTGGTCTACCTGCACGCCGCCCCCGCGGCATGGGCCAGCGGCAAGCCGGTCGATGCGGGCGCGATCCGCGCCCACGCGGCCGAGATCGCGGATTTCGCCGCACGGGTGAAGGGGTCGGATGTGGTCTTCGCCCCCCTGCGCTGGTCGGACCTTCTGGCGCAATGGGCGGGGACGCCCGCGCTTGCCGCCCATGCGGCGGCGGTCACGGCGCGCTTCGGGGTGGTCTGAACGCGAAAGGGGCGGCACGGGCCGCCCCCCCTCTGCCGGACGCTCCGGCCCTTATTCGCCGTGATAGGTGACGGTCTTCACATCCTCGCCCGGCGCGGTCTTCTGCCGCCGCACGATCAGACGGTTCAGCGCGTTCACATAGGCCTTCACCGACGCCACGATGGTATCGGTATCCGCCGACTGCCCCGTGACGATGCGCCCGTCCTCCTCCAGCCTGACCGACACGGTCGCCTGCGCGTCGGTGCCTTCGGTCACGGCGGCCACCTGATAGACCTGCAGCCGTGCCTTGTGCGGGAAGAGCATCTTGATGCAGTTGAAGGCCGCATCCACCGGACCGTCGCCCGTGGCGTCGATGTGGTGGTCCACCCCGTCGATGGACAGGACCATGTCCGCCTCCTGCGGCCCCTCGGTCCCGCAGACCACGCGCAGCTTCTTCAGGACAAGGATGTCATGGGCGTCATTGGTCTGCTCGTCCGCCACCAGTGCGAGGATGTCGTCGTCATAGACCTCTTTCTTGCGGTCGGCCAAAGCCTTGAAGCGGACAAAGACGTCGTTCAGCTGGTTGTCGGCCAGCTCATAGCCCAGCTCCTTCAGCTTCGCGCGCAGCGCGGCGCGGCCCGAATGCTTGCCCATCGCGATGTTCTTCGCGGTCAAGCCGATATCCTCGGGGCGCATGATCTCGAACGTCTCCACGTTCTTCAGCACACCGTCCTGATGGATACCGGATTCGTGCAGAAAGGCGTTCTTGCCCACGATGGCCTTGTTGAACTGCACGGGGAAGCCCGACACGGTCGACACGCGGCGCGACAGGTTCATGATCTTCGTCGTGTCGATGCCCGTGCGGTACGGCAGGATGTCATTGCGAACCTTCATCGCCATGACGACCTCTTCCAGCGCGGTATTGCCCGCGCGTTCGCCCAGACCGTTGATCGTGCATTCGATCTGCCGCGCGCCCGCCTCGACCGCGGCCAGCGCATTGGCCGTCGCCATGCCAAGGTCGTTATGGCAATGGGTGGCGAAGGTGATGGTATCGGCCCCCGGCACCCGCTCCAGCAGCATGCGGATGATCTTCGCGCTCTCGAAGGGGTAGGTATAGCCCACCGTGTCGGGGATGTTGATCGTGGTGGCGCCAGCCTTGATCGCGATTTCCACCACGCGGCACAGATAGTCGGCCTCGGTCCGCGTCGCGTCCATGGGCGACCACTGCACGTTGTCGCACAGGTTGCGGGCATGGGTCACCGTGTCGTGGATGCGTTCGGCCATCTGGTCCATGTCCAGATTGGGAATGGCGCGGTGCAGCGGCGAGGTGCCGATGAAGGTGTGGATGCGCGGCGATTTCGCGTGGCGCACCGCCTCCCAGCAGCGGTCGATATCCTTGTAATTCGCCCGCGCCAGCCCGCAGATGGTGGAATTCCTCGACCGCTTCGCGATCTCGCTCACCGCGTTGAAATCACCTTCCGAGGCGATGGGAAACCCCGCCTCGATGATGTCCACGCCCATCTCGTCGAGGAGTCCGGCGATCTCCAGCTTCTCGTCATGCGTCATGGTCGCGCCGGGCGACTGTTCGCCGTCGCGCAGCGTGGTGTCGAAGATCATTACGCGGGGTTGCGTGCTGGTATCGGTCATGGGTCTGTTCCTTGTGCCGTCTGCTGCTTTTCCTGCGGGCGCTGGTCACCTCCGAGCGGTCGCGCCCAAGGGCACGCTCAGAGGCGGCTAAGGAGAAGCAGGCCAAGGGCGGCGGGGGCGCGAAATGCACCCGAAATCGAAGCGATATGCCGGTTCCCTGTCATGGGGCGCGACGATACGCAGGAATTGCCGCAGCGCAACCCCGAAAAACGCGCCTTGCCTGCGGTTTTTCGCGCCTTAGGTCACGGCGCGGAAAGCGGGGGGACATGCGGGCACTTGTGATCGGGGCATCGGGCGGGATCGGCGGGGCGGTCGGCGCCGCATTGTCGGCGCAGGCGTGGGATGTGGTCGGCCTGTCGCGGTCGGCTGACGGGCTGGATGTGACGGACGAGGCATCGGTCGCGCGGGTGCTGGGCGGGCTGGACGGGGCCTTCGATCTGGTCTTCGTGGCGACCGGCGGGCTGGAGGTCGGGGGCGCACGCCCCGAGAAAAGCGTGAAGGCGCTGGATGCGGGCGCGATGGCCGCGCAATTCGCGCTGAACGCGATCGGGCCGGCGCTGGTCTTGAAACATGTCTGGCGGCTGATCCCGAAGGACCGCCCCGCGAAACTTGCGGTGCTGTCGGCGCGGGTGGGGTCGATCGGGGATAACCGACTGGGCGGCTGGCACGGCTATCGCGCGGCCAAGGCGGCGCTGAACCAGATCGTGCGGACCTGCGCGGTGGAACTGGCGCGCAGCCATCCGCAGGCTGCACTTGTGGCGCTGCATCCGGGGACCGTGGCCACGCCCCTGACGGCGGCCTATGCGGGCGGGTATCCGACGGTGACGCCGGATGTGGCGGCGCGGAACCTGCTGGCCGTGCTGGACGGGATCGGCGCGGCGCAGTCGGGGCTGTTCTTTGACTGGAAGGGCGAAAGGGTGGAGTGGTGAACCCCATCGGCAGGGCAACGCAAGGGGCGCGGCCGTCACGCCGGGGTGGCTGCACATATATGTGCGGCCGCGCCGGGGGGGCAGGACGGCCGCGCCCCGATGCTTTGGGCATCGGGGCAATCCCGACCGTTGCGCCCATGCCCGTCGCGCCATGGTGCGCCCCATGACCCGCCTCATCCTCGTCCTGGGCGACCAGCTCACCCCCGACATCGCCGCCCTTCGCGCCGCGCGGCCCGATGACACCATCGTCATGGCCGAGGTGATGGCCGAAGGCACCTACGCCCCCCACCACCCGCAGAAGATCGCGCTGATCCTGTCGGCCATGCGCCACTTCGCAGAGGGGTTGAGGGCGGACAGGCGGACGGTTGCCTATTCGCGGCTGGACGACCCCGACAACACGCAGTCGATCACGGGAGAGATCATCCGCCGCGCGGCGGAAACCGGTGCGACCGACGTCATCGCCACCGCCCCCGGCGACTGGCGCCTCAGGCAGGCGCTGGCCGACTGCCCGATCCCCGTCACGCAACTGCCCGACGACCGCTTTCTCTGCTCCGAAGCCGATTTCGCCGCATGGACCGAAGGGCGCAAGCAACTCCGCATGGAATTCTTCTACCGCGAGATGCGCCGCAAGACCGGCCTGATGATGGACGGGGACAAGCCCGCAGGCGGGCAGTGGAATTTCGACCACGACAACCGCAAGCCCGCGAAACCCGACCTCTTCCGCCCCCGCCCGCCGCGCTTCGCGCCGGATGCGATCACCGAAGAGGTGCTGACCCTCGTCGAAACCCGATTTCCCGCCCATTTCGGCGCGGCCCGCCCCTTCGGCTGGGCCGTCACCCGCGCCGATGCGCTGACGGCACTCGACCATTTCGCCCGCCACGCCCTGCCGACCTTCGGCGACGAACAGGACGCCATGCTGCGCGACGACCCGACGCTGTCGCACGCCCTGATCTCGCCCTATCTGAACCTCGGCCTGCTATCGCCCATGGAAATCTGCACCCGAGTGCAGGCCGAATGGCGGGCAGGCCGCGTGCCGATCAACGCGGCCGAAGGCTTCATCCGCCAGATCATCGGCTGGCGCGAATTCGTGCGCGGCATCTGGGCGCTGGAAGGGCCGGATTACACCACCCGCAACGCGCTGAACCACAGCCGCGCCCTGCCCCCGCTCTTCTGGGGCGCGCCCACGCGAATGGCCTGCCTCTCGCACGCCGTGGCCCAGACCCGCGACATGGCCTATGCCCACCATATCCAGCGCCTGATGGTGACGGGCAACTTCGCCCTTCTGGCGGGGGTGGACCCCGCGCAGGTGCATGACTGGTATCTCTCGGTCTACATAGACGCCTTCGAATGGGTCGAGGCGCCGAACACCATCGGCATGTCCCAATTCGCGGATGGCGGGGTGGTGGGGTCGAAACCCTATGTCTCCTCGGGCGCCTATATTGATCGGATGTCGGACTATTGCGGCGGCTGCGCCTATGCGGTGAAGGAGAAGTCGGGCGACCGCGCCTGCCCCTTCAACCCGCTCTACTGGCACTTCCTGATCCGCCACCGCGACCGCTTCGCCGCCAATCCCCGCATGGCCCAGATGTACCGCACATGGGACCGCATGGACGAGGCCCACCGCGCCCGTGTCCTGACCGATGCGGATGCCTTCCTCGCAAGGCTCGACAGCGGCGCGCCGGTCTGACCCACCCCTTCCCGCGCGGGGCCATTTGCGCTATGGGGCGCGCATGACCCAGAACCCGCCCAACCTCCGCCCCGACCTTGCCCGCGCCACCGTCCCCGATGACCGGCGCGAGGGGCAGCCCACCATCGGCATGGTCTCGCTCGGCTGCCCCAAGGCGCTGGTGGACAGCGAACGCATCCTGACGCGCCTGCGCGCCGAAGGCTATGCGATCAGCCCCGATTACGCGGGCGCGGATGCGGTCATCGTCAACACCTGCGGCTTTCTGGACAGCGCCCGCGCCGAAAGCCTCGATGCCATCGGCGAGGCGCTGAAGGAAAACGGCCGCGTCATCGTCACCGGCTGCCTTGGCGCGGAACCCGACTACATCACCGGCGCGCATCCCAAGGTGCTGGCCGTCACCGGCCCGCATCAATACGAACAGGTGCTGGACGCGGTCCACACCGCCGTCCCGCCGCAGCCCGACCCCTTCATCGACCTGCTGCCCGCCTCGGGCGTGAAACTCACCCCGCGCCATTACAGCTATCTGAAGATTTCCGAAGGCTGCAACCACAAGTGCAAGTTCTGCATCATCCCCGACATGCGCGGGAAACTTGTCAGCCGCCCCGCCAATGCCGTGCTGCGCGAGGCGGAAAAGCTGGTGCAGGCGGGCGTGCGCGAACTCCTCGTTATTTCGCAGGACACATCGGCCTATGGCGTCGACCGCAAGCATGACACAAGCCCGTGGCAGGACCGTCAGGTCCGCGCCCATATCACCGACCTCGCGCGCGAGATGGGCCAGCTTGGCGCATGGGTGCGGCTGCATTACGTCTATCCCTATCCCCATGTGCGCGACCTGATCCCGCTGATGGCGGACGGGCTGATCCTTCCCTATCTCGACATCCCCTTCCAGCACGCCCATCCGGATGTCCTCAAACGCATGGCCCGCCCCGCCGCCGCCGCGAAAACGCTGGACGAGATCGCCGCATGGCGCGCCACCTGCCCCGACATCACGCTGCGGTCCACCTTCATCGTGGGCTATCCGGGCGAGACCGAACAGGAATTCCAGACCCTGCTCGACTGGCTGGACGAGGCGCAATTGGACCGCGTGGGCTGCTTCAAATACGAAAACGTCCCCGGCGCGCGGTCGAACGCCCTGCCCGACCATGTGGCCGAAGAGGTCAAGCAGGACCGCTGGGAACGCTTCATGGAAAAGGCGCAGGCCATTTCCGCAGCCAAGCTCGCCGCCAAGGTGGGCCAGACGCTGCAGGTCATCGTGGACGAGGTGGACGGCGAAGGCGCCACCTGCCGCACCAAGGCCGACGCGCCCGAAATCGACGGCAACCTCTTCATCGACGAGGATTTCGAAACCCTCTCCCCCGGCGACATCGTGACGGTCGAGGTGGAAGAGGCAACCGAATACGACCTCTGGGGGCGGCTCGTCTGACCGAAGGCATGGCTTGACCCGGACGGAACGCGGCGCACATCCTGCGGCGTAGCAGTCGCCACAGGAGCACGCCAGACATGACCGACGTCCCCAAGATCGCCCAGAAAGCCCCCTATCCGGTCGAGGCCGAGGCGGGAAAGACCTATTTCTGGTGCGCCTGCGGTGAATCGAAGAACCAGCCCTTCTGCGATGGCAGCCACAAGGGCACCTCCTTCACCCCGGTGAAGGTGACGGCGGAAGAGGGCAAAAAGCTCTTCTTCTGCGGCTGCAAGGCATCCGCCAAGGCGCCCTTCTGCGACGGGTCGCATTCGCGGCTGTGATGTCGCACCGGCTTGGCGCGGCTCCGCCCGCGCCTAGCTTTGCGGGCATGACCGACAAAGACACCCGCATCCTCTACAACGACACCTGCCCGCTCTGCCGGTTCGAGATCGACCATTACCGCGCCGCCGCCACCCGTGACAGCGCGCCCCTGCGCTTTGATCCCCTGAAAGACGCCGCCCTCTGGGGTCTGACCGAAGATCAGGCCGCCCGCCGCCTGCATGTGATGCAGGACGGCCGCCTCCTGTCGGGGCTCGCGGCCTTCCGCGCCATCTGGGCGACCCTTCCCCGCTGGCGCTGGCTCGCGCGGGTGACGGGCTGGCCCGTGATCCGCCCCGTGGTGACCGTCCTTTACGACCGCATCGCCGCCCCGCTGCTCTACTGCGCGCATCTGCGACGGCAGGCGCGGCGCAAAGGCGGAATCTGACGCAGATTTCGCGCCGTTTCCTGACGCAGGAAACGGTCCCCGACCGGAATTTGCGTCAAATTCCGGCGCGATTTCTGCGTCAGAAATCGCCCCGTCCGGCTCTATCCCAGCAGCACCACCAGCCACGCCACCCCGCAGGCGATCGCCGCCACGGCCACCATGGCCGATCCCGCATCCTTGGCCCGCTTCGCCCGCGGGTCGCGCTCTTCCGAGATGTAGTCCACCACCTCTTCGACCGCCGTGTTGATCAGCTCCGCCGCCAGCACCAGCAACCCCAGCGCAAGGATCAGCGCCCGCTCCCCCGGTGTCAGGTCGATCAGGAACACGGCCACGGCCGAGATCACATTGAGCGCCGTCCATTGCCGCAGCGACTTCTCGCGGCCCCATGCGGAAACCCAGCCCTCCCACGACCAGATCGTCGTGTTCATGATCCGCCGCACCTCGGCCTTCACCCAGTCGATCATCATGCACCTCAGCCTGACCCTGCGTCAGGATTATCCCGACCGCGCCACCGCGTCGAGATAGGCCCGCACGCAGGTCACCACATGCGCGAACCGGTCGCCCCCCAGATGCACGCCCCCATACCAGCGCGTCACCACGACCACATGGTCGCGCAGCTCCGCCCGCTCCAGCATCTTCAGGATCACCGCCCCCGCGCCCGCCTCGCCGTCGTCGCCCTTCATCGCGCCCCCGTCCGTCAGGACGGCCGCCCATGTGTTATGCGTGGCCTTGGCATATTTCTTCTCGCGCTTCAGCTCGGCCAGAAACGCCTCCACCCCCGCGCGGCCCGCGACAGGCCCGCCCGAGACGGCATAGCGCGACCCGCGGTCGCGCAGGACTTCCCCCAGCTTCAACATGCCCCCGCCATAGCCCGCGGCGGGCCGCCTGTCACGCCACCCGTCGCGCCATCAGCGCGCGACCAGCGCTTCGATCCCCGCCTTATTGGGGCAGAAGGCAGGCAGCGCCTCGGCCTTCACCGTCCGCGCCAGCCATCCGGTGCACTCCTCTGCCCGGTCGCAGGCCTGGCAACGGTCCACCAGATCGGCCAGCTCCGCCCGGCTCAGCCAGCCCTCCACCACCGCATCGGTCAGGTTCACCCCGACCACGCGGCCCATCCCGCGGGTCAACCCCCATGCCTTCGGTGCCTCGACATATCCCATCATGGCGGCAAGCCCTCCTCGTTCGCGCAAGGACAGGGTGCCGCAGGCCGACCCGCGACGCATTGACGCAAATCAAGCGGCCCTCAGTATCCGCGCAGCCCCGCCACCACGGCGGCCACCTGCGCCTTGCGCTGGGCATTGGGCGGGTGCGACCCGAGGAAACGGTCCCCCGGATCGGGCAGCCGGTCGAAAAAGCCCGTCCCCAGCACCGGATCATATCCGGCATACAGCGCGATCTCCGCCCCCAGCGCATCCGCCTCCAGCTCGAAGGCCCGCGAATAGCGCCGCGCCCCCACCGTCGCGCCCATGCGCTGCGCCGTCTCCACCGCCACCGCATCTGCCCCCGTGGCCTGCGCCAGAATCCCCGCCATCATCGCCCCCGCCATCGCCGTCTGCTGCGTCTGCGGGATATGGCCAAGGATGTGGTGGCTCGCCTCGTGGCCAAGGACGAAGGCGATCTCGTCCTCGTTGCGCGCATCCGCGATCAGGGCAAGCGTGAAGCCGAGGATGGGCCGCCCCCCCTCGTCCAGCGTCTGGAAGGCATTGGGCCCCTGCCCCGGACGGTCGTCGATCACGATGCGGAAATCGCAATTCACACCCCGCGTGCGCTGGCGGCAGATATCCTCGGTCATCGGCTCCACCCGGGACACGACCCGCAGGAAATTCGCCGCCGCCTGCCGTGGCGCAAGGGGCGCAGGCATCGCCACCGGCACCGGCGCGGCCTCATACCCCGCCCCTGCCACGGGACCATAGGCCGGCACGCATCCCGCCAACCCGCCCGCCGCCACCAAAGCCAGAACCACTGCCCGCATCGCCTGCCCGCCGCCCCTATCGCCCCGCTGCCGGGATCACGCCTCTTTCCCGACAATCTAGGCAAAGCGCGCCCCTCCGACCAGCCCTGCCCCGCCGCCTCACGCCCATGTCAGCGCCCCGCCGCCCGCCGCCGCTTTTTCGCGTTGCGCGCCCCCGCCCGCCCGCGCTAGCCTTGCCCCATGTTCACCATCGAGCACGACTTCGACGCGACCGTCATCACCCTCATCGACGAGGGGCATGAAGGGCTGATGGAAGACATCACCATCCTCGCCTTCGACGATTGCGTCACGCTGGAACAGCTTGACCCGATGACCGAAGAGCCGGTCCGCATCACCCTTTCCATGGCGCAACTGCGCGACCTCGCCGCCGCACTCGACCTGCCCGAAGGCAGCTACCGGATCGAGGCAAAGCCCGCAAAGACGCCCGCGAAACCCTGACGCGCAGCACCCCGGACCCTGCCAACCATCCGCACCACCTGCAAATTACGTAATTTGCGTAAACCGTCACTCCAGCCGGAACCGCTTGTCGCGCGAACTCGCCCCCCGCACCAGCACCACCCGCCCCTTCGCCACGCCCAGAACATGGGCCAGCGCCGCCGCCACCGCCGCATTGGCCCGCCCGTCCTCGGGCGGGGCATTCACGGCGATCTTCCACACCCCGTCCTCCAGCACACAGGACGCCACCCGCGCCCGCGGCGTCACCCGGACCGCGAATTCCGCCCCCGCCACGGCCAGATCTGCCCGCTCGCCCTTCTGCATCCCTCTGGCCTTTTGCCCCGCACCACGCCTAACCTGCGGGCCGACAATCCGCGAAAGCCCCGCCCATGACCACAGCCTTCTACACCGACGAACGCACCTTCTGGCACCATGGCGGCAACTATGCCCTGACCCTGCCCGTCGGCGGCCCCGTCGGCCATTTCGTCCAGCCCGGCGGCGGCCTGCCCGAAAGCCCCGAAACCAAGCGCCGCCTGAAGAACCTGATGGAGGTGACGGGCCTGATGCGCGACCTCTCCCTCCGCTCGGCCGATCCCGTCACGCGCGACGAACTGCTGCGCGTCCACCCCGCGTGCTACCTCGACCGCTTCAAGGACCTCTCCGATGCCGAAGGCGGCGAGCTTGGCCCCCGCGCCCCCTTCGGCCGCGGCGGGTACGAGATCGCCACCCTCTCCGCCGGTCTTGCCACCGCTGCGCTGCGCGCCATCCTGCGGGGCGAGGTGACGAATGCCTACGCCCTCTCGCGCCCGCCGGGGCACCATTGCCTGCCCGACAAACCCAACGGCTTCTGCCTGTTGGCCAATATCGCCATCGCCATCCGCGCGGCACAGGCGGCGGGCCTTGGCCGCCGCTTCGCCGTCATCGACTGGGACGTCCACCACGGCAACGGGACCGAGGCGATCTTCCTGTCGGACCCCGACGTCCTGACCATCTCGCTGCATCAGGACCGCAACTATCCCACCGATACCGGCGGCGCCGATGTGCGGGGCGAGGGGGCGGCGCGCGGCACCAACCTGAACATCCCCCTGCCCCCCGGCACCGGCCACAAGGGCTATGTCGAGGCGTTTTCCCGCCTCGTCCTGCCCGCGCTCCACGCCCACCGCCCCGACGCGATCATCGTCGCCTGCGGCTTCGATGCCGCCGCCCTCGACCCGCTCGGCCGGATGCTCGCCACCGCCGCCACCTTCCGCGAGCTGACCCGCCTGACGCGTCTGGCGGCCGAGACGCTCTGCGACGGTCGCCTCCTCCTCGTCCACGAGGGCGGCTATTCCGAGGTCTACGTCCCCTTCTGCGGCCATGCCGTGATCGAAGAGCTTTCGGGCAGCCGCATCACCGCGCCAGACCCTCTCGCCCCCACCCTCGCCGCGCGCCAACCCGATGCCCGCTTCGACGCCTTCGTCAGCGGCTGGATCGACGATCTGGAACGCGGCCTTTCCGCGCCCTGATCCGCCATCCTCCCCCTTGCCCCGCCGCCCCCGCCCGCATAGCCAGACCCGCGACCCCTGCCCCGCATAGGCCCCACATGACCCGCACCGACGCCGCCTTCGACTTCCTCGCCACCCGCGCCTCCTACCCGTCCAAGGCCATGACCGGCCCCGCCCCAGACCGCGCCGCGCTGGAGCCGATCCTCGCCGCTGCCCTGCGCGTGCCCGACCACGGCAACCTGCAACCGTGGCGGCTGGTGGTGGGCGGGCGCGAGGCGCTGTCCCGCTGGGCCGATCTGGGCGAGGCGCGGGCGCGCGAGATGGGCGACGACCCCGTCCGCATCGAAAAGGGGCGCGGGCAGTTCGACCGCTCGCATCTGGCGGTGGTGGTGATCGCCAGCCCCGTCCCGGCGGAAAAGGTGCCCGAAATCGAACAGACGCTGTCGGCGGGCGCTCTCTGCCTGAACCTCGTCAACGCGGCCACCGCCGCCGGATGGGGCGCACAATGGCTGACCGGATGGGTGGCGCATGACCGCGCCTTCATCACCCGCGCCTTCGGCTGCACGGTCGGGGAATGGGTCGCGGGCATCGTCCATATCGGCACGCGCGGCCCCGCCGCCGCCCCCGACCGCCCCCGCCCCGACCTGTCGCGGGTGGTGACGTGGTGCTGATATGGGCCTGATCCTCTCCTGCTTCTCCGCCGCGCTGGGACAGGTGGGCGATCCCCGCTTCCGCCGCGTGCTGCTGGCGGGGGTGGCGCTGACGCTGGCGCTGCTCGTCGCGCTCTATGCGGCGGGGGTGGGGGTGATCCAGTGGCTGGTGCCCGACACCACCGACCTGCCGCTGCTCGGCCCCGTGGGGGGGATCGATACCGCGCTCTCGGTGGGATCGGTCGTTCTGATGCTCTTCGCCTCGGTCTTCCTGATGGTGCCCGTCGCCTCGGCCTTCACGGGGCTCTTCCTCGAACAGGTGGCCGACGCGGTCGAGGACCGCCATTACCCCGCCCTTCCCGCCCCCCGACCGCTGGGACTGGCCGAAGGCATCGCGGGCGCGCTGCGCTTTTTCGGGCTGGTGCTGGGGGCGAATCTCGTGGCGCTGCTGCTCTGGCCCTTTGCGGGGCCTTTCGTGCCGCTCCTCTTCTGGTCGGTGAACGGCTACCTTCTGGGGCGGGAATATTTCACGCTGGTGGCCCAGCGCCGGATGGACCGCCCCGCCGCCGCCGCCCTCTGGCGCGCCAACCGCGCCCGCATCTGGGGCGCGGGCGTGCTGATGGCAGCCCCCCTGTCGCTGCCGCTGGTCAATCTGGTGATCCCCGTGCTCGGCGTGGCGACCTTCACCCATCTGGTGCACCGCCTGCCGCAGCGTGCACCCACTTGACAGTCAGGCAACCGCACTCTACCTCTGGGGTAGCAAAATGCCTTCGCTGACCCATGCGGCAGCACATCGTATGGCCACCTTCGGGTGGCCATATTACGTTCGGGGTGAACCTTGTATCTGTGTTACGTCGATGAATCCGGTGACCTCGGCGCCGTCTCCGATCCGCCCAAGCCGAACGACCAACCCGTTTTCCTGATGACCGCGCTGGTGATGGACGCCACGATCCTGCGGGGTGTGACGACGGATTTCCTGTCGCTGAAGGCGCGGTTCTTCCCCAATCTGAACTACCCCAGCACCCTCTTCCCCGACACGATCCTGGGCGAGGTCAAGGGAAGTGACCTGCGCCACAGCCTCCTGCAAGGCTCGGCCCGCCAGCGCAGCCACGCCACAGGCTTTCTCGACCACATCGTCGGTGTGCTGGAGCGTAACGCAATCCGGCTCATGTCGCGCCTCTGGGTCAAGAAACCCGGCGATCCCTTCAACGGAACCGCCGTCTACACCTCGTCGCTTCAGGCCCTGACGCAATCCTTCGACGCCTTCCTCGAGGAACAGGACTCCGAAGGTTTCTGCATCGTCGATGGCCGCAACAAACCGAAGAACGTGAACGCCTCCCATTCCATCTTCACGCGCAAATTCGCCACGGCAGCCCCCGGTTACTCCCGCCTGCTGGAATTGCCGGCGTTCGGACACAGCGACAATCACGCCATGATCCAGATTTGCGACCTGATCTCCTCGGCCCTGATCTATCCGGTGGCGACCCATGCCTATTGCACGGGCCATGTGGCGAATGTCCACGTGCAGCCCGCAGCGCAGAGCCTTCGCACCCGCTACGGCCAGAAACTGCGCGATCTGCAATATCGCCATTTCGACGGTCAGAAATGGCGCGGCGGGATCACCGTCTCGGACCGTATCGGCAGCAAGGGCGCGAGCGTGATGTTCCGCTAGGGGGGTCCCCCTCAGCCGCCCATCACCCCGCGCATGTCGATGTCGCGCACGGTGATGACGCCCGACAGGACGATCCCCGCCAGCACGGCCCAGACGATGGCCGCGATCCATGTCGTCATCTTCGCCTTGCGCGCCACGATATGCGTGGCCGGCGCGCCCCTTGGCGTGCCCGGCACCACCTCGCCCGCATCGCCCTGGCTGACGAAACGGATGGGCAGCACGATGAAGAAGGTCATGAACCAGCAGACGGCATAAAGCACGATGGCCGAGGTGATGCTCATGGCCCTACACCTGCTCCAGCTCGACCAGACAGCCGTTGAAATCCTTGGGATGCAGGAACAGCACGGGCTTGCCATGCGCGCCGATCTTGGGCTCTCCCGACCCCAGCACCCGCGCGCCTGACGCCTTCAGCCGGTCCCGCGCCGCAAGGATGTCGTCCACCTCATAGCAGATGTGGTGGATGCCGCCCGCGGGGTTCTTCTCCAGAAAACCGGCGATGGGAGAGTTCTCCCCCAGCGGATAGAGCAGTTCGATCTTCGTGTTGGGCAGTTCGATGAAGACCACCGTCACCCCGTGATCGGGTTCGTCCTGCGGCGCGCCGACCTTGGCGCCCAGCGTGCCGCGATACTGCTCCGACGCCGCCGCAAGGTCCGGCACGGCGATGGCGACATGGTTCAGACGTCCGATCATGGTTCCCTCATGCACAAGCTCTCGCCTGCGTTATGGGTGCGCCCCTGCGCCGGTGCAAGGGGCGGCACCGCCGCACCCCCCTTAACGGAACCGTTACGGTTTTGTGGCCTTGTGCAGACAGACGCCAAGGACGGAGCTGCCCCGATGTCCGCACCCATGATCCCCCTGCCCGATCCGGCCCCCGTGCCACCCCCGCTGCGCGACGCGCTGAACGCGCGCATCGTGGCGCTCTACCCGCCCTGACCCGCGCTACAGCGCCGAGTCCGATGCCGCGCGCACCAGCCGCGTCAGGTCCGACAGCCGCTCGCGCTGCCGTCCGCCTGCGTCGAAATTCGCGGGCGACAGCCACGCCGCATAGGCCTCGCGCAGGGCGGGCCATTCGCTGTCGATGATGGAAAACCACGCCGAGTCGCGGTTCTTCCCCTTGATGACCATGTGCTGGCGGAACACCCCCTCAAAGGAGAAGCCCAACCGCTGCGCCGCCCGCCGCGACGGCAGGTTCAGCGCGTTGCACTTCCACTCGTACCGCCGATAGCCGTGGGAAAAGGCCCAGTCCATCATCAGGAACATCGCCTCGGTCGCCGCCCGCCCGCGCTGAAGCTGCGGCGACAGGCAGATATGCCCCACCTCGATCACCCCGTGATCGGGCGTGATCCGCAGGAAGGACGCGACACCCGACGGATGCGCCGCCCCCGCCTCGCGGATCGCCCAGAACACCGGATCGCGCCCCGCCACCGCCTCCTTGGCCCAGCGGTGATAGGCGGCCGCCGAATGGAAGGGGCCATAGGGCATGTAATCCCACAGCCCGTCATGGCCCGCGAAGGCCGCGAACAGGTCGGCGGCATGGGCATCGGCATCCAGCCGCTCCAGCCGCGCATAGCGCCCCTCCAGCGGCTCCGCTCCCGGCCAGTCCGCCGGTTTCCAGCCATCCACCGTCACGCCCGCCATCGCCGCCTCCATCCGTTCGCGCCCACCTTGCCCCGCCGACGGGGCGGGCCGCAAGATCAGAAGGCAAACCCTTCGGGATAGCTGTGCAGCCCGTCGAAATCCGCCTTGCCCAGCGCCACCCCCGCCGCGCGCAGGGCGGCATAGCCCATGGTGACGTGGAACAGGAAATTCGGCATCCCGAACAGGTGCAGGAAGGCCGCCCCGTCCTGCTCCAGATCGGCAAAGCCCGCGCGATGCGCGATCACCCGCCCCTCCGCCCCCGCAAACTCCCCGGGCCGCATCCCCCCCAGCGTGGCCCGCGCCACCGCCAGCCGCGGCCCCAGCGCGGCGGGCAGGTCCGGCACCGCGCGCCCCGCCAGCGGACAGGCCACGCGCAGGGCAAACCCCGCCGCCGTGCCGAACTGCTGCCGCGCCGGAAAACTCTCCGCGATCCGGTGGTCCAGCGCCTGCGTCCCCGCCCGCTCCACCATCCCCGCGACACGGTCAAGATAGTGGCGGAACACGGGAACCGAGGCGGTGTAGAGCGGCGGATGCGGCGGCATGGATCACCTCGGGCGGGCGGGGATGCGCCAGAGTGGCAGGGAAACCCGCGCTTGGCGAGTGGCGGGGCATCGGCCAGAGGACCGACGCGAAACTGTCCGGTGGACAGTTTCGCCGGTCCGATCGCGGCTGAGGCAACGAAGCCGCGAGGGGTCATCCACCCGCTCCGCCGGTCTGGGCACGGGCGGAACGGGTGGAAGCTTGGTCACGGCGCGCGCGACGATGGTCGCGCGCTTGCCCGATCAAACCAAAAGGGGCGCCCACCGGCGCCCCTCCCGTCCCGACAGGGCAATCCCCGTCACTGGTCCTTCGGCACGACCCGCAACCGCAGCTCGCGCAGCTGCTCGTTCGTGGGCTCGCTCGGCGCGCCCATCAGCAGATCCTCCGCCCGCTGGTTCATCGGGAACATGATGACCTCGCGGATGTTCTGCTCGTCGGCCAGCAGCATCACCGCGCGGTCGATCCCCATGGCACAGCCCCCGTGAGGAGGAGCCCCATATTTGAACGCCTTGACCATCCCGCCAAACCGCTTGTCCACCTCGGAATTCGGATAACCGGCGAGTTCAAAGGCCTTGTACATGATCTCGGGCTTGTGGTTGCGGATCCCGCCCGAGATCAGCTCGTACCCGTTGCAGGCCAGATCATACTGATAGGCATGCACGGCCAGCGGATCGCCCATCAGCGCCTCCATCCCGCCCTGCGGCATGGAGAAGGGGTTGTGGGAAAAGTCGATCTTCCCGTCATCCGTCTTTTCATACATCGGGAAGTCCACGATCCACGCAAAGCGGAACGTATCCGTCTCCGCCAGCCCCAACTCCCGCCCGATCTCGTTGCGCGCCTTGCCCGCGAAGGCCACGAACTGCTCGGGCTTCCCGCCAAGGAAAAACGCCGCATCGCCCAGACCCAGCCCAAGCTGCTGGCGGATCGCCTCCGTCCGCTCCGGCCCGATATTCTTGGCCAAGGGACCGGCGGCTTCCATCCCCGACCCGTCCTCCGCCTCGCGCCAGAAGATATAGCCCATCCCCGGCAGGCCCTCTTTCTGGGCAAAGGCGTTCATGCGGTCACAGAACTTCCGGCTGCCCCCCGTCGGCGCGGGGATGGCGCGGACCTCGGTCCCCTCGTTCTCCAGAAGCTTCGCAAAGACCGCGAAACCCGACCCGCGGAAATGCTCGCTCACCACCTGCATCTTGATCGGATTGCGCAGGTCCGGCTTGTCCGACCCGTACCACAGCAGCGAATCTTTGTAGGCAATCCGCGGCCAGTCCGACGGCACCTTGCAGTCAGGCCGGAACTCCTCGAACAGCCCCTGGATGACAGGCTGCACGGCGGCAAAGACATCCTCCTGCTCGACGAAGCTCATCTCCACGTCAAGCTGGTAGAAATCCGTGGGCGACCGGTCCGCGCGCGGGTCCTCGTCGCGGAAACAGGGCGCGATCTGGAAATAACGGTCGAACCCCGCCACCATGATCAACTGCTTGAACTGCTGCGGCGCCTGCGGCAGCGCATAGAACTTGCCCGGATGCAGACGGCTCGGCACCAGAAAGTCGCGCGCGCCCTCGGGGCTGGAGGCCGTGATGATCGGCGTCTGGAATTCGTTGAACCCCTGCCCCCACATCCGGTTGCGCAAGGACCGCACCACGTTCGACCGCAGCATCATGTTGCGATGCAGCTTCTCGCGCCGCAGGTCGAGGAAGCGATAGGTCAGCCGCGTCTCTTCGGGATAATCCACCTCCCCAAAGACCGGCATGGGCAGCTCTTCCGCAGCACCCAGCACCGTCATCCCCGTCGCATAGACCTCCACCTCGCCGGTCGGGATCTTGGGGTTCACCAGCGCCGCATCCCGCGCCTTCACCCGCCCGTCGATGCAGATCACCCATTCGGCCCGCACCTTCTCGATCTCGGCAAAGGCAGGGCTGTCACTGTCGGCCAGCACCTGCGTGATCCCGTAATGGTCGCGCAGGTCGATGAACAGCACGCCCCCATGATCGCGCACGCGATGCACCCAGCCCGACAGGCGGACCGTCTGGCCCACATGGGCGGTGTTCAGTTCGGCGCAGGTATGGCTGCGATAGGCGTGCATCATGCTCCCCCTTGCGAGGCATCTTTTGTCATCGCGCCGATACACCCCTTGCCGCGTGCGAAGTCAAGGCCCGCTTCCACGCCCCCCACCCCCCCGCCTTCATCTCGGCCCAAATACCCGCAGGGGGTGAATGGCCCGCAAGGGCCAGAGGGGGCGCGCGCGCCCCCTGCCCCGCTATCCGGCAAAGCGCGCCGGCATCAGCCCGCGCAGCGCATTGCCCACCCACAGCCGCACGCGCGGCAGATCCTCGGCCCGCAGCACCTCTTCCGGCACCGCCATCTCGGCCCGCAACACCCCGGGCAACAGCCCCGACGACACAGGCGGCGTCCGCATCCCCTGCCCGCGGTCGAAAAAGACCGTGGTGATGGTCCCGTCACAGACCTCGTCCCGCTCGTTCAGGAAGACCACCTCGTCCAACCCCTCAGGGAGCGCCGCCCGCGCCGCGTCATAGACCCCGCGCCGCGTCGACTTCACCCGCAGCCACGGATCGCCCGAGGCCAGCCGCGCCCCCGCCAGCCCCACGCGCCATTCCGCCCGTGCGGCAGGCAGCGCGGCCACCGTCACCTCGACATCCCCCGCAAGGCCCATGGTCAGCCGCACCCGCAGCGGCCCGTCCCCCACCGCCGCGCGCAATGCCCGCTCCACCGCAACCGCGTCATGGGCAAAGCCCAGCGTCTCAGCCCCCGCCGCCAGCCGCGCCAGATGCAGGGGCAGCCGCGGAAACCGCGCCCCGTCCCACAGCAGCGTCTCGATCAGACGCGCCGTTCCAGCCCTTCCGCGTAACGCGCCTTCCACAGCGCCTCCTCCCATTCGCCCGCCGCCGTGCTGTCCTGCACCACGCCGCCGCCCACATTCAGCACCACGCGCCCCTCGGGGAACAGCGACAGCGTGCGGATCGCCACGTTCCACGCGGCATCCCCCCCCGGCGCCATCCAGCCCATCGCCCCGCAATAGACTCCCCGCGCCCGCCCCTCGACCTCGCGGATGATCTCCATCGCGCGGATCTTCGGCGCCCCCGTGATCGACCCGCAGGGAAAAAGCGCCGCCATCAGCCCGCCCAGATCGGCCCCCGCCACCAGCCGCCCCTGCACGGTCGAACTCATCTGGTGCACCGTGGCGAAAGGCTCCACCGCGAACAGCTCGGGCACCTTGACCGACCCCACCTCGGAGATCCGCGCGATGTCGTTGCGCAGCAGATCGACGATCATCAGGTTCTCGGCCCGCGCCTTTTCCGATGCCGCCAGCTCCGCCGCCAGCGCCGCATCCCGCACGGGGTCCGGATCGCGCGGGGCCGTCCCCTTCATGGGCCGCGCCGAAATCACGCCCCCCTCCACGCGGAAGAACAGCTCGGGCGAGCGCGAGATGACCACCGGCCCCGCCCCCAGATCGGCATAGACGCCGTATCCCACCGCCTGCCGCGCCCGAAGCTTGCCATAAAGACCCAGCGCCGTGCCCGCCTCCAGCCGCGCCGACAGCGGGAAGGTCAGGTTGATCTGGTAGCAATCCCCCGCCGCGATATAGTCCGCCACCCGCGCAAAGGCCGCGTCATAGCGCCCGCGCCCGATCCCCCGCCGCAGCCCCGACAGCCGCGCCTGCCCCGCCTCGGCCCCCGCCCGCGCCAGCACCGGCCCCGCATCGCGCGGCCCGTCAAAGAGGCCCAGCGCCACCAGCGGCCCCGACCGCCGCCGCGGCATCAGCCCCGCCAGCTTCGGCTCCAGCGCATAGCCCGCCTCGTAGGCGACATAGCCCGCAACCCACGCCCCCGCCGCCCGCGCGGCATCGGCACGGGCAAAGGCCGCGCGCACCTGATCGGCCCGCCGCGCCACGATCACCTCGCGGGCTTCGTCGAAAAGCGCAGGCTCTCCGCCCGGACCATGTTCGAAAAGGATCACGCGACCCAACTCCCCTGCATCGCGGGCCGAGATAGCACCCCCCCCGTGCCCCGACCAGCCCATGCGCGACACCCTGCCGCCCCGAACCGCCCGCCGCAGGCATTTTCCGACGCAGAAAATGCCGCGAAATCCGGCACAGATTTCGCCTCCAAGCGCGCGACGCCAGCCACCCGCAAAATTCTGCGCCAGAATTTTGCGCGATTTCTGCGACAGAAATCGCTGACCGCCACAACCGCTTGCGCCGCGCCCCCTACTCCCCTAAACCCCCGTCAATTTGCGCGAAGCACGAATCCACCACCCGCTGCACTCATGCTGCGGGATGGCACATGCGGGACAGGACCATGCCGAAAAGAACCGATATCTCCTCCATCATGATCATCGGCGCCGGTCCCATCGTCATCGGGCAGGCCTGCGAATTCGACTATTCGGGCGCACAGGCCTGCAAGGCGCTGCGCGAGGAAGGCTACCGCGTCATCCTCGTCAACTCGAACCCCGCGACGATCATGACCGATCCGGGTCTTGCCGACGCGACCTATATCGAACCCATCACCCCCGAAGTCGTCGCCAAGATCATCGAAAAGGAACGCCCCGACGCGCTCCTTCCCACCATGGGCGGCCAGACCGGCCTGAACACGGCGCTGGCACTCGCCGACATGGGCGTGCTGGAAAAATTCGGCGTGGAACTGATCGGCGCCAACCGTCAGGCCATCGAAATGGCCGAAGACCGCAAGCTCTTCCGCGAGGCGATGGATCGCATCGGCCTTGAAAACCCCAAGGCCACCATCGTCGCCGCCCCCAAACTGCCCTCCGGCAAATACGACATCGCCGCCGGCGTGGCCGAAGCCATGGCCGCGCTGGAATATGTCGGCCTGCCCGCCATCATCCGCCCCGCCTTCACCCTTGGCGGCACCGGCGGCGGCGTGGCCTACAACCGCGACGATTACGAGGCCATCGTGAAATCCGGCCTCGAGGCATCGCCCGTCGCGCAGGTGCTGGTGGATGAATCCCTCCTCGGCTGGAAGGAATACGAGATGGAGGTGGTGCGCGACCGCGCCGACAACGCCATCATCGTCTGCTCCATCGAAAACGTCGATCCGATGGGCGTGCATACGGGCGACAGCATCACCGTCGCGCCTGCGCTGACGCTGACCGACAAGGAATACCAGATCATGCGCAACGGCTCCATCGCCGTGCTGCGCGAGATCGGGGTGGAAACCGGCGGGTCCAACGTGCAATGGGCCATCAACCCCGCCGATGGCCGCATGGTCGTGATCGAGATGAACCCCCGCGTCTCGCGCTCCTCGGCGCTGGCCTCCAAGGCCACGGGGTTCCCCATCGCGAAAATCGCCGCGAAACTCGCCGTGGGCTACACGCTGGACGAGCTGGACAACGACATCACCAAGGTCACGCCCGCCTCGTTCGAGCCCTCGATCGACTACGTCGTCACCAAGATCCCCCGCTTCGCCTTCGAGAAATTCCCGGGCTCCGAGCCCAACCTCACCACCGCCATGAAATCGGTGGGCGAAGCCATGGCCATCGGCCGCACCATCCACGAATCCATGCAAAAGGCGCTGGCCTCGCTGGAAACCGGCCTGACCGGCTTTGACGAAATCGCCATACCCGGCGCACCGGACAAAGCCGCCATCATCAAGGCCCTGTCGCAGCAGACCCCCGACCGCCTCCGCGTCATCGCGCAGGCCATGCGCCACGGGCTGACCGATGACGACATCCAGTCCGCCACCGCATTCGATCCGTGGTTCCTCGCCCGCATCCGCGAAATCATCGACACCGAGGCGCAGGTCCGCAAGGACGGCCTTCCCGTCACCGCGGACGACCTGCGCCGCCTGAAAATGCTGGGCTTCACCGACGCCCGCCTTGCCAAACTCACCGGCCGGGACGAGGCGCAGGTCCGCCGCGCCCGCCGCAACCTCGGCGTCACCGCCGTGTTCAAGCGCATCGACACCTGCGCCGCCGAATTCGAGGCGCAGACGCCCTACATGTATTCCACCTATGAAAGCCCCGTCATGGGCGACGTGGAATGCGAAGCCCGCCCCTCGGGCGCGAAAAAGGTCGTCATCCTCGGCGGCGGCCCGAACCGCATCGGGCAGGGCATCGAATTCGACTATTGCTGCTGCCATGCCTGCTACGCGCTGACCGGCGCGGGCTATGAAACCATCATGGTCAACTGCAACCCCGAAACCGTGTCCACCGACTACGACACGTCGGACCGCCTGTACTTCGAACCCCTGACGCTGGAACACGTGCTGGAAATCCTGCGCGTGGAACAGGACAACGGCACGCTGCACGGCGTCATCGTGCAATTCGGCGGCCAGACCCCCCTGAAACTGGCGAACGCGCTGCATGAAGAGGGCATCCCGATCCTCGGCACCACGCCCGACGCGATCGACCTGGCCGAAGACCGCGAACGCTTCCAGCACCTGCTGCACGACCTCGGCCTGAAACAGCCCGAAAACGGCATCGCCCACAGCCGCGACGAGGCTTTCGCCATCGCAGCACAGGTGGGCTACCCCCTCGTCATCCGCCCCTCCTACGTCCTCGGCGGCCGCGCGATGGAAATCGTCCGCTCCGACGACCAGCTGGAACGCTACATTGCCACCGCCGTGCAGGTCTCGGGCACCTCGCCCGTGCTGCTCGACAGCTACCTCTCCGGCGCGGTGGAAGTGGACGTCGACGCCCTCTCGGACGGCGAGAACGTCCATGTCGCGGGCATCATGGAACATATCGAAGAGGCGGGCGTCCATTCCGGCGACAGCGCCTGCTGCCTGCCCCCCCACCAGCTCAGCACCGAAACGGTCGAGGAACTCAAGCGCCAGACCGTCCTCATGGCCCGCGCGCTGCATGTCGTCGGCCTGATGAACGTGCAATTCGCCATCAAGGACGGCGTCATCTACGTCCTCGAGGTGAACCCCCGCGCGTCCCGCACCGTGCCCTTCGTGGCCAAGGCGACGGACAGCGCCATCGCCTCCATCGCCGCCCGCCTCATGGCCGGCGAGCCGCTGTCGAACTTCCCCGAACGCGCGCCCTATCCGGCAGGCGTCGGCCCCGACAGCCCGCTGCCGCTGGCCGATGCGCTGACGCTGGCGAACCCCATCACGCCGTGGTTCAGCGTGAAGGAAGCCGTCCTCCCCTTCGCCCGCTTCCCCGGCGTCGACCCCCTCCTCGGCCCCGAGATGCGCTCGACGGGCGAGGTGATGGGCTGGGACCGCAGCTTCGCGCTGGCCTTCCTCAAGGCGCAGATGGGCGCGGGCACTATGCTGCCGGAATCGGGCCGCGTGTTCCTGTCGGTCAAGGACATGGACAAGACCGCAACGCTGGCCTCCGCCGCGCGCGACCTCATCGCCATGGGGTTCGAGATCGTGGCAACCAAGGGCACCGCCGACTGGCTGAAATCCCAAGGGGTCAAGGCCGAGGGGGTGAACAAGGTCTATGAAGGCCGCCCGAACATCGTCGACCGCCTGAAGAACGGCGACATCGCGCTGGTGCTGAACACGACCGACGGCACACAGGCGGTGTCCGACAGCCGCGACATCCGCCGCGTCGCGCTGATGGACAAGATCCCCTACTTCACCACCGCCGCCGCCTCCATCGCGGCAGTGGCGGCGATGAAGGCACGGGGCGAAGGGTACGGCGTGCGGACGTTGCAGGGGTAAGCCAAAGGCGGGGTGAACCCCGCCCTACGGCTCCTGAATGTAAAGAAACCAGCGCAACGGTCAGGTCCGCCCCGTGGCCCAAAGGTCCGCAGGACGGGCGCGCACGTCCCGCCCCACCGGGACGTGCGCGCCCCTACCGTCGGTCACGCGAAACGTGCCACTGGCACCTTTCGCGCGCCCTTGCACCAAAGCCGCGTAGGGCGGGATTCACCCCGCCATTCCGCCCCGCGTCACAACCCCACCCCCCTCACCCGCTCCTCCAGCCGCGCCCGCGCCTCCGCCTCGCGCTCCGCCGCATCCGGCCCCTCGCCCAGACCCATCACCCGCGCCGTCTCGCCCCACATCGGCCGCTCCCCCTCCACCGGCAGCCGGAACTGCGGCGCCGTCTCGGCCCCCCGGATCACCCCCGCCAGCCGCGCATGCATATAGGACCGCAGCACGCGGTTGATCCGCGGCCCATATCCCAAGCCCATCGACCGGAAGAACTTCACCACGTCGCGGTCCAGCCGCAGCGACACCCGCTCGGTCCCGCCCTGCGGCTCCTCCCGCGCGATTTCGTGCCACTCGGCCGGAATGCGCCCCGTCACCTCGATCCGGTGATGCAGGTCCCATTCCAGCCGCCGCATCGCGTCCGCCATATAGTGGTAATGCGCCGCCGCCTTGCCCCGCATCCTCGCCGGTTCCATCGCACCCTCCGCGTCCGATCAACCCGCCCACCCTGCCTGCCAGAGCTTGACGAAACCCGAACCCGCCGCGCGCCGCGTGCTGACAGCTTGCGGCACAGCCAGCGGCACGGACGACGTGACGGTTGACTTTGCACCCGAAAAGCCCCATCTCCCCCTCACGCCCGCCCTCCGCTGCCGCGTGAGCAGCCCGTTTAGGGAGCTGGACCGGGCCACAGGTTCCCACCTTCACGCAGGGGTTCCGCGCCGCGCGATCGGCGCACCCACTGCCACCGGCCGCCCTTGCTGCGGCCCCTCTTGGCCTATGAACAGGGCCGGAAAGACACGACACATGACCACTTTCGCCGACCTCGGCCTTTCGCCCAAGATTTTGAAAGCGCTGGAAAAAACCACCCTCAAACTGCCCACGCCGATTCAGGTGCAGGCCATCCCCCATGTGATGAAGGGCCGCGACCTGATGGGTCTGGCCCAGACCGGCACGGGCAAGACCGCCGCCTTCGGCCTGCCGCTCCTGCACCGCCTTCTGGACATCGGCCACCCGCCGGGCCCGCGCAACGTGCGCGCCCTGATCCTTGCCCCGACCCGCGAACTCGTCACGCAAATCTCTGACAACCTTACGATTTTCACCAAGGGCACCCCCGTCAAGGTGCTGACCGTGGTGGGCGGCGCGTCCCTCAACCGGCAGGCCATGGCGCTGGCGCGCGGGGCGGATGTGCTGGTGGCCACCCCCGGTCGCCTGATCGACCTTCTGGAACGCGGCGACGTCTCGCTGCAGAACACCGGCTATCTGGTGCTGGATGAGGCCGACCACATGCTCGACATGGGCTTCATCCATGCCCTGCGGAAGATCGCAAAGCATATCCCCCTGAAAAGACAGACACTTCTCTTCTCGGCCACCATGCCCAAGGATATCGAGGAGATCGCCGGAACCTACCTCCGCGACCCCGTCCGCGTGCAGGTGGCCCCCCCGGGCAAGCCCGCCGAAAAGATCGTCCAGGGCGTCCATTTCATCCCCAACGGCGACAAGGCGAAGCTGCTCGAGGACTATCTGAAAAAACATCCCGGCGAACAGGCGCTGGTTTTCGGCCGCACCAAGCACGGTTCAGAGAAACTTAGCAAATTGCTGGCACAATGGGGTTTCAAGGTCGGCTCCATCCACGGCAACAAAAGCCAGAACCAGCGTGACCGCACGCTGACCGAATTCCGAAATGGCGAGCTTGACGTGCTCGTCGCCACCGATGTCGCCGCGCGCGGCATCGACATTCCCGGCGTGCGGCATGTCTACAACTATGACCTGCCCAACGTGCCGGAAAACTACGTCCACCGCATCGGCCGCACGGCCCGTGCGGGGGCCGAGGGCAACGCCGTCGCCTTCTGCGCCCCGGCCGAGATGGGTGAGCTGCAAGCAATTGAAAAGGTTCTGAAAAAACAGATTCCGGTCATCGGCGGCGCCCCATGGGCCGCCGATATCGTGGCAGCCGCCCCGAAACCCGGCCAGAACCGCGGTCAACGTCCGGGCGGTGGCCGTCCGGGCCAGAAACCGCAGGGCAAGCCGCAGGGTTCCCGCCCCGAATTCCAGTCGCAGGCCCCCAAGCCCCAGCCGAAACAGGGCGCCAAACCCGCCCGCCCCATGGGCGGCGGCGGCAGCCCCACCCGCTCGGGCAACACGGGCAAGCCGCGCCAGCAAGGGCAAGGCGGACGCAGGGGCTAAGCCCTTTCATCCGTTCACAAATATCCTCGGGGGGTCCGGGGGGGCCGACAGCCCCCCGGGTTCTGCCCCCCCTAGCCACGCACGGGCCTTTGCGCTAATCCCCGCGCATGGCCAAGCTCTACTTCCATTACTCGACCATGAACGCAGGCAAATCGACCCTGCTCCTGCAAGCCTCGCACAACTACCGCGAGGGGGGGATGGCGACCTACCTGATCACCGCGCAGTTCGACAACCGCGCAGGGCAAGGCCGCATCGCCTCCCGCATCGGCATCGGCGAGGATGCCGACACCTTCGCCCCGGGCGAGGACATGTTCGAAAAGATCAGGAGCCGCCTGTCGCAAGGCCCCGTCGCCTGCATTTTCGTCGACGAAGCGCAATTCCTGTCCAAGGATCAGGTCTGGCAACTTGCCCGCGCGGTGGACGACCTGAAGGTCCCCGTGATGTGCTACGGCCTGCGCGTGGACTTCCAGGGCAACCTCTTCCCCGGCTCCGCCGCCCTGCTCGCCTGGGCGGATGAGATGCGCGAGGTCCGCACGATCTGCCATTGCGGGAAAAAGGCCACGATGGTCATCCGCCGCGGCCCCGACGGGCGGGCGCTGACGGCGGGCGAACAGGTGGTGATCGGCGGGAACGAGACCTATGTCAGCCTCTGCCGCAAACACTGGCGCGAAGCGGTGGGCGACGCGTAAGGCGTTGCGATAGAATAGAAAAAACGTTGGCGCAACGCGAGGGTGGCGGCCGCACCGCAGGGTGGCTGCACCTATACGTGCGGCCGCCCCGTGGGGGCGGTGCGGCCGCCACCCGGGCCATTGGGCCCGGGTGATCCCCGACCGTCACGCCCATGCGCTCTGAGCCCCGCGGACCAGCGCAGTCCCTACGCCCCCACCTCTTCCACCCGCCCCCTGAACGCGATCAGTGTCCCCGCCGCCACGATCATTACCATCCCAGACGCCGCCAGCGGCGCCAACCCCGTCCCCCACAGCACGAAGGTCCAGAAGGCCGAGGCCGGCAGGATCACATATTCCAGCACGCTCGCCTTGGCCGCATCGGTGATCTGATAGGCGCGGATCATCATTCCCACCCCCACCAGCGACCCCGTCGCCTGCACGAAAGTCCAGAAATAGAACGTCCCCGAAGGCGCAACCGGCCCGCGCTGCAGGAACCCCGCCGTCCCCTCGGGCACCGCCATCGGCGCCAGCGTCAGCACCGCCATCCCGATCGCCCCCAGCACCCCCAGCGCCACGAAGAACCCCGCGGTCAGCGTCGCCGCCTCCTCGCCCTCACACCATTCGCGCGTCGCGATATTGCCCATCGCATACATCGCCCCCGCCAGCACCGGCAGCACGGCAGGCAAGGACGCCCCCGCCATCGCCTCGGGCCCCAGCACAAGGATCACGCCCGCAAAGCCCAGCACCACCGCCACCACCTGCACCGGCCCGAAGCGATGCCCATAGACAAAGCGCGAGATCAGAAGCACCCAGATCGGCGCCGAAAACAGCCCCGCCGCCACCAGCGCCACATCCAGAAAGGCCAGCGCCCCGAAATAGATCAGCATGGCAAGCCCATGGATCGCCGACCGCCCCGCCACCCCCGCCCAGCGCTTGGGCCGCACGCGGAACCCCAGCGCATAGGACGCCACCCCCAGCAGCACCATCGCCATGCAGGTCCGCGTGAAGTGGAACTGCCACAGCCCGACCTCGGAGGCGATCACCCGCACGTAATTGTCGGTGAACCCGATCACCATCGCATAGACGAAGATGAACCCCGCCGCCGCCAGCGTCCTGTCGGAATTGCCCATGAAATTGCCTTTTCGTCCCTCTCGCATCCTCTGTGAAGCCTGCTAGGTTGCCCATTGCGCGCCCGAAAGCGACATGACGCATAATTATCAAGGGGAGAGTGACGGATGGGTTGGCTGGCCGACGAGACGGGTCTGGAAAAATGCGCGGCGAATTATGTCCCGCTCACACCGCTCAGTTTCCTCAAGCGCGCCGCCGACCTGCACGCGACCCGCACCGCCGTCGTCTGGAAATCCACCCGCCTGACCTATGCCGACTATGCCGGACAGGTGACGCGCCTCGCCTCGGCCCTTGCCCGCCACGGCATCGCGCCGGGCGATGTGGTGGCCACCCTCATGCCTAACATCCCGCCGCAGGCCGTGGCCCATTTCGGCGTCCCCGCCGCGGGTGCCATCCTGAACACGATCAACACCCGCCTCGACGCCGATACGGTGGCCTATATCTTCGGCCATGCAGGCGCAAAGATCGTGCTGTGCGACACGGCCTTCCTTCCGCTGGCCGAGGACGCCATCAAACGCATGGAAGGCCCCGCCCCCCGGATCATCGAGGTGGTGGACGAAGGCTTCACCGCATCGGGCCATTACCTGACCTGGGACGCGCTGCTGGAACAGGGCGACCCCGACGCGGCATGGATCATGCCGCAGGATGAATGGGAATCCATCGCCATCAACTACACCTCCGGCACCACGGGGCGGCCCAAGGGCGTGGTCTACCACCACCGCGGCGCCTATCTGTCCGCCACCGCCAACATCCTGTCATGGCGCATGGTGCTCCACCCCGTCTACCTGACCATCGTGCCGCTCTTCCATTGCAACGGCTGGACCCACACATGGATGACCCCCATCCTTGCCGGAACCCTCGTCTGCTGCCGCGACATCACGGCCAAGGCCATCTATGACGCCATCGCGGATGAGGGCGTCACCCATTTCGGCGGCGCGCCCATTGTCCTGAACACCATCATCAACGCCCCCGAAACCGACCGCCGCCCCTTCGACCATATCGTCGAAGTCTTCACCGCAGGCGCCCCGCCCCCCGCCGCCACCCTTGCCGCCTTCGAACCGCTGGGCTTCAACGTCACACAGGTCTACGGCCTGACCGAAACCTACGGCCCCGCCACCGAATGCACATGGCGCGACGAATGGAACGGCGCATCGAAAGACGACCGCGCCGCCTACAAGGCCCGCACCGGCATCGCCATGCCCATGCTCGAAGGGGCCGAGGTGCACGACACCCATGGCAACCCCGTCCCCCGCGACGGCGCGCATCTGGGCGAGATCGCCATGCGCGGCAACATGGTGATGAAGGGCTATTACAAGAACCCCAAGGCCACGGCCGAGGCCTTCAAGGGCGGCTGGTTCCGCTCCGGCGACATCGCCTTCCAGCATCCCGACGGCTATATCAAGATCACCGACCGCGCCAAGGACATCATCATCTCCGGCGGCGAAAACGTCAGCTCCGTCGAGGTCGAGGGCGCGCTGATGCACCACCCCGCCGTCCTGCTCTGCGCCGTGGTCGCCAAACCGGACGAGAAATGGGGCGAAGTGCCCTGCGCCTTCGTCGAGCTGAAACCGGGGCAGACCGCCACCGAGAAAGAGCTGATCGCCTTCTGCCGCGAACGTCTGGCGGGCTTCAAGACGCCGAAACACGTGGTCTTTGCCGAACTGCCCAAGACCTCGACCGGCAAGATCCAGAAATTCGAACTCCGCGCCGTGGCCAAACTGCTGGACGCCTGACAGTCGCTGCCGACGGCAGAGGGAGGCCAGCCCCCCGTTGCTTGTGGCGGACAGGGCGCTGCGGTAACGTCTGTTGCAACTGGACAGGACAGGCCAAGGCAGACCCCGCGCAATGACCGCGCTCACGAAATACCAGAGGCTGGAAAGCCCCGGCCTCTGGCGCGATGCGCCGGACGCGCAGCGGCGCGAGGTGGTCGTGGCCTTCCGCGACGCCACCCTCGTCCTCTCCGATCCGCGCAGCGAGCTTGCCCTGTCCCACTGGTCCCTGCCCGCCGTGGAACGGCTGAACCCCGGCGTGCTGCCCGCGCTCTACGCCCCCGGTTTCGACACGGACGAGACGCTGGAAATCGATGATGCCGACATGATCGCGGCGCTGGAAACCATCCGCGGCGCGCTGAAGAAGGGCAAGCCCCGCTCGGGCCGGCTGCGCGGCACGATCCTTGGCGGGGCGACGCTGGCCATCCTTGCCGTGGGCGCGATCTTCCTGCCCGACGCGCTGGTGCGCCACACCGCCGCCATGCTGCCCCCTGCCACCCGTCTGCAAATCGCGGGGCAGGCGCTGGCCGACATCACCCGCCTGACCGGCGCGCCCTGCTCCACCCCGCTTGGCAAACGGGCGCTGGACCTGCTGTCGGAACGGCTGTTCGGCGGGACCGGCGTGGAATTCGTCGTTCTGAAAGAGGGGCTGCCCCAAGCCGCCGCCCTGCCCGCCAATGTCATCCTGCTGGGCGCGCCGATGATCGACGCGGCGCAACTGCCCGATGCCCCCGCAGGCTTCGCCCTTGCCGAAACCCTGCGCGCCGAAACCGAAGACCCGATGCTGCCCATCCTGCGCCATGCGGGCCTTGCCGCCACCCTGCGGCTCCTGACCACCGGAACCCTGCCCGACGGCGCGCTGTCGGGCTATGGCGAGGCGTTCCTCGCCGCCCCCCGCCCCGCCCCTGCCGCCGAACCGCTGCTCTCCCGCTTCGACGCCGCCGCCGTCTCCTCCGCCGCCTATGGCTTCGCGCTGGACCCCACGGGGGAAAGCACGCTCGGCCTGATCGAGGCCGACCCCTATCGCGGCGGCACGCCCCGCGCGCTTCTGAATGTCGAGGATTGGGAGGCGCTCAAGTCCATCTGCAAGTGACAGCGCGCAGCCGCGCCCCCGTCACCGCAGGAAGGCATCGCCAAAGCCCGCTTCGCGCACCGTGCCCAGCGCGCCCTGCGCCTCGGCGGCCGATCCGAAGGGACCGGCCAGCACCACCTGCACCACCTTGCCCCCGATCCGCCCCTGCGACTGCGCCACCGGCAGACCCAGCGCCGCCAGCCGCGCCGCAGCGCCCGCCGCATTGGACACCACGCCAAAGCTGCCGACCTGCACATAGACGCGACCACCCGCCGCCTTCGGGGCCGCCGCCGCAGGCGCGTTCTTCGCCGACAGCACGACCTCGCCTTCGTTCACCCGCTGCCGGCGCGGCGCATCCGCGACCAGCGTCGCCGGAACCTTGCGCGTCCAGACCTGATCCTGCATCGCCTGCCCTTGGGCCGTGCCCACCCCGCGCAGCGGGTTCAGCCGGTCATCCTCCCACGCCACGCGATAGCCTTCGGGCACCGGCACAACGCCGGCCACCCGCGCACCCGGACGGCCATCCCCGATCCCCGACGGCTGGCCCAGCGGCACGACCGCACGCGGCGCCGCGACGGCGGGCGGCGTCAGCGACGCCCCCACCCCCGCCCCGCGCGGATAGACCGGCGCGCGCAGGCCATCCAGACTGCCATCCCCGCGCGTGCAGACCACGACACTGCCACCATTGGTCAGTTGCAGCCGCTGCGGCACGGGCGCCGACCGCGTGCACCCGATCCGGCTGCCCGAGAAGGACGGCTCCATGCTCCGCACCACCGGCAGCGGCGCGGGCGCTGCCAGCACGGGCGCGACACGCGGCATCGGTGCGGGGGCCGCCTGCGCGTTGCGGACCGGCGCGGGGACATAGCTTTCGGGTGGCGGCTCGGCCGCGCGCACCACGGGCTTCGGCGCGACCTGCGGCTTGGGCGCGGCAGCCACGGCAGGGGCAGGCGCGGGCGCAGGCGCCGCCGCCACGGCCACGGGCTTGCCGCCGCCAAAGGTGGGCGGATAGCCGCACATCGCCTTGCGGTTCTGGTCCACGCGCGGCACCCAGTTCACCGCCCCGCCGATTCCGGCGCGCAGGAAGACGCAGCCGCGGCTGTCGACGAATTGCTGTCCACGGAAATCCGCCGGAGGCCGCTCGCGCGGCCCGCCCACATCGGCGGCAGTTTGGGCGAGGGCGCCGAAAACACCCAGAGCCGAGGCCAGAACGGCCCCGACAAAAACCTTCACGAACATGACTACCCCCCAGTAGCGTGGCCAGATCATGCAACGGGAGAGGGGTCGGGGTAAAGGGGGCTCAACCCGTTATTTTGTACCGAACATCCGGTCGCCCGCATCCCCTAGACCCGGAACGATATAGCCATGGTCGTTCAGATGGCTGTCGACCGAGGCCGTCACGATCGGCACATCGGGATGGGCTTCCTTCATCCGCGCGATCCCTTCGGGCGCGGCCAGCAGGCACAGGAAGCGGATGTTCCGCGCGCCCTTCTGCTTGATCAGGTCCACCGCCGCCGCACTGGAATTGCCGGTGGCCAGCATCGGATCGACCACGATGGTCACCCGATCCTCCAGCTGTTCGGGCAGCTTGCAGTAATACTGCACCGGTTGCAGCGTCTGCGGATCGCGGTACAGCCCCACGAACCCCACCCGCGCCGCCGGAACCAGCTCCAGTATCCCGTCCAGCAACCCGTTCCCCGCCCGCAGGATCGACACCAGCGCCAGCTTCTTGCCCTCGATCGCGGGGGCATCCATCTCGCACAGCGGCGTCTCGATCCGCTTGGTGGTCATCGGCAGTTCCCGCGTGACCTCATAGGCCAGCAGCAGGCTGATTTCCCGCAGCAGCTGCCTGAAGGACGCGGTCGAGGTGTCCTTCTCGCGCATCAGCGTCAGCTTGTGCTGGACCAGCGGATGGGAAACGACTGTCAGATGGTCAAGCATCGCGGGCCTCCAGCTTTTTCTTGATGCGCTCCCGCGTATCGCCATCGCAGAAGGCGGCGTCAAGCGAGGTGCGCGCGATCCCGTCAAAAACCCCCTCGTCCCAGTCGAAGGCGGCGTTCAGCCGGTCATATTCCCGCGCCATGGTGGTGTGGAAGAAGGGCGGATCGTCGGTCGACACCGTCACCTTCACGCCCCTGCGGTGCAACTCTCCGATGGGATGCTTGCGCCAGTCGGGATAGATGCCCAGCGCGATGTTCGATCCCGGGCAGACCTCCAGCACGATCCCCCGCTCGGCCAGTTCATCGACCAGCGCCAGATCCTCGATCGCCCGCACGCCATGCCCGATCCGCTCCACCCCCAGATCGCGCACGGCATCGCGCACCGACTCCGGCCCGCCCCATTCCCCCGCATGGGCGGTCAGCCGCAACCCCGCCTCGCGCGCGCAGTCGAAGGACCACAGGTAATCCTTGGGCTTGCCCACCTTCTCGTCGCCCGCGATGCCGAAACCCACGATCCAGTCCCCCGCCGTCTCGGCCGCACAAAGCGCGGTTTCCCGCGCCTTCTCGGGGCCGAAATGCCGGATGCAGGTGATGATCCCCCGCAGGGTGATGCCCATCTCCCGTTCGGCCCTGTCTGCCGCCTCGCGCATGGCATGCAGGTATTCCCGCCACGCGCCCACATCGCGGCCCCCGCAGAAATCGGGGGAAAGGAAGGTCTCGCTATAGACAACCCCGGACTTCGCACTCTCCTCCAGCACCGCCAGCACCAGCCGCGCGTAATCGTCCGGAGTCGTCAGGACAGACGTCGCCGCCTCGTAAACCTTCAGGAAATCCCAGAAATCCTTGTACCTGTAATTCCCCCGCTCATCAAAAATCCCGCCGATATCGGCCTTCTTCTCCTGCGCCAGCCCGCGGATGAAGGCGGGCGGCGCCGCCCCCTCCAGATGCAGGTGCAATTCCACCTTCGGCATGGTCGAAATCACAGGAAGCTCCTCCCCGGCCCTTGCGCCGCAATCCCCAGATGCGCCGCGACCGACGCCCCCACATCGACAAACCCGCACAGCCCGAAACTGCCGCCCCCCGCGCCATGACAGACCACCGGCACCCTCTCGCGCGTGTGCTCCGTCCCGCGGAAGGTCGGATCATTGCCATGATCCGCCGTGAACACCGCCAGATCCCCGGGCCCCAGCCGCGCCAGAAACGCCCCCACCCGCGCATCGAACCATTCGAGCTGCCGCGCATAGCCCGCCACATCGCGGCGATGCCCGAAATTCGTGTCGAACTCGACAAAGTTGGCAAAGGTCAAGGACCCCTCCTCCGCCTCTGCCCCCAGCCGGTCCAGATGATCGAAAAGGGCAGCATCATCCTTGCCCTTGTGCAGGTGCGAAATCCCCCGATGGCTGAAGATATCGCCAATCTTCCCCACCGCATGCGTCACCCGCCCCGCCACCTGCACCCAATCCAGCAGCGTCGGCGCGGGAGGCGCAATCGCGAAATCTCGCCGGTTCCCCGTGCGCCGGAAATCCCCCGGCGCGCCCACGAAAGGCCGCGCAATCGCCCGCCCGACCTTCATCGCATGCAGCCGCGGCGCCAGATCACGACACAGCGCCACCAGCCGCTCCAGCCCGAACACCTCTTCATGCGCGGCAATCTGGAAGACCGAGTCCGCGCTGGTATAGCAGATCGGCCACCCCGTCCGCAGATGCTCGGCCCCCAGCCGGTCGATGATCTCGGTCCCCGAGGCGTGGCAGTTGCCCAATATCCCCGCAACCCCCGCCAACCGGCAAACCTCCGCCACCAGATCGTCGGGAAAGGCCGGAACCGTATCGGGGAAATAGGTCCAGTCCCACGGCACCGGCACCCCCGCCAGTTCCCAATGCCCCGACGGCGTATCCTTGCCCCGCGACACTTCGGTCGCAGCACCCCAGCGCCCCGCAGGCACCGCCGTCAAACCCGGCATCGCATGGCCCGAGGCCAGCCTGACCGCCGCCCCCAGCCCCAGCGCATCGAGGTTCGGCACAGACAACGGCCCGCTCCGCCCCTCCTCCGCGCGCCCCTCCGCACAGGCCGCCGCGATATGGCCCAGCGTGTTGGACTCCGCATCGCCAAAGGCATCGGCATCCGGCGCGCCCCCGCAGCCCACGGAATCCATCACCACCAGAAAGGCCCGCGCCATCATCCCACCCGCTTCAACACCAAAGGCGGCTCGTCCGGCGCGGATGTCCCCACGCGATAGGCCGCCTGCACTGACTTGACCGCCCGCTCCGCCGCCGCCTGATCGGCCGCATGGACCATGGCCAGCGGCACGCCCCGCGACACGCCCTCGCCCAGACCTGCCAGATCGCTCAACCCCACCGACGGGTTGATCCGGTCCCCCTCGCGCAGCCGTCCCCCGCCCAGATGCACCACCGCCTCGCCCAAGGCCCGCCCGTCGATCGCCACGATGAACCCGTCGCTGTCACAGGGCACCTCCAGCACGACAGGCGCGCTCGGCAACCGGTCCGGCCAGCGCTCCACGAAATCGGCAGGCCCGCCCTGCGCCGCGACCATCCGCCCGAACCACTCCGCCGCCTGCCCGTTCTCCAGCGCCTCGATGATCCGCCCCTCGCCATCCTCGGCATCCGCCGCCAACCCGCCCAGCGCCAGCGCCTCGCCCCCCAAAGCCGCCGTCAGATCCCACAGCGCCACGTTGACGGATGTCCCCGTCAGCGTCTCCATCACCTCGATCACCTCCAGCGCATTGCCCGCCGCCGTGGCCAGCGGCTGGCTCATGTCGGTCACCAAGGCCCGCGTCATGCACCCCGCTCCCTGCGCCGTGGTGACCAGCGCCCGCGCCAGTTCCTCCGCCTTCTCCAGCGTATCCATGAACGCGCCCGACCCGCATTTCACATCTAGAACCAGCGCCTCCAGCCCCGCCGACAGCTTCTTCGACAGGATCGACGCCGTGATCAGGTCCACGCTCTCCACCGTCGAGGTGACATCGCGGATCGCATAAAGCCGCTTGTCCGCCGGCGCGATCTCGGCACTCGCCGCCACGATGGCACAGCGCACCTCGCCCACCTGCCGCCTGAGCGCCTCCTCGCCCAACCCCGTGCGGAACCCCGGAATCGCCTCCAGCTTGTCCAGCGTCCCGCCGGTATGGCCCAAGCCCCGCCCCGAAATCATCGGCACATAGGCGCCACAGGCCGCCAAGGCGGGCGCCAGAAGCAGCGACACGCAATCCCCGATCCCGCCCGTGGAATGCTTGTCGATCACAGGCCCGTTCAGGTCCCACTCCAGCACCCGCCCCGAATCCCGCATCGCCCGCGTCAGTGCGACGCGCCCCGCCTCGCCCAGACCCCGCAGCAGGACGGCCATCGCAAAGGCCCCCGCCTGCGCGTCGCTCACCGTGCCATCCGCCAGCCCGCGCGCGAACCAGCCCAGCTCGTCCGCCGAAGGCTGCCCCCCGTCCCGCAGCTTCGCGATGATCGCCCGCGCGTCCACCTCAGGCCCGGTCCATATGCGCGGCGGTGAACACCCCGGGCAGCAACTCCGCCACCGTCATCACCCGCGCCTTCCCGTCCGTGGTGCAGAGCGTGACCTTCACGTCCTGCGCGGCGAATTCCGCGATCTTCTGCCGACAGCCGCCGCAGGGCGGCACCGGCTCAGGACTGTCGGCAATCACGCAGACCTCCGCGATCCGCAGCCCTCCGCCCGCCACCATCGCGGCAATCGCCCCCGCCTCGGCGCAAGTGCCCTCGGGATAGGCGACATTTTCCACATTGCAGCCGGTGAAGACCGCCCCGTCGACCGTCCGCAGCGCGGCCCCGACCTTGAAACGGGAATAGGGCGCATAGGCCCGCTCGCGGACCTCGGTCGCTCTGGCAAGAAGGGTCATGGGGCGCGGCTCCTGCAAAATCTGACCGGATGGTCACAGTCTGGAAGGCTGCGCCCCGATTGGCAAGCAGTCACGATTTGCCCGTGAAGGATCAGGGGGGCTTTGCGCCCCCCTCGGCGCGTGCCGCGCCTCACCCCCCGCAGGATATTTCCGGACGGAAAATGGAAAACACTCCGCCCGGAACCCGGACGGAGTGCCATTTCCCGTCGCGGTCATCGGCGTCCCCGCCTGTACCGCAAGCCCGACTTTCTCCCACGCCGGTTAAGGAACCCTGAACGCGCCCGCATTTTCCGTCGACAAATATCCTCAGGGGAGTCGCCGCGCCCGCGCGGCGACGGGAGAAGAATGCCCCCCGATGCATGGCGTGCGGGCGGCACGCCCGCGCCGTCAGATCACCGTGGTTGCGGGATTGCCCGGCAAGGTCACCTCCAGCAGCTCCAGATCCCCCGTCGGATCGGCATAGCGCGTGGCCATCCCCGGCGGGATGACAAAGGCATCGCCGGGCGACAGGCGGAAGGGGTCCTTCCCCTCGCCCTCCAGCACGAAGCTCCCCGACATCACGAAACAGAACAGGATATTCCCGCCATGCTTCGTCCATGCCGTCCCGCCCCCGTCAGGCCGCGCCACCATCACCGACGCCACCCCCTTCGTCGCCTCATGGATCCCCGTATCCCGCGCCACAAAGCCCGGCAGGCGGAAGGGGCGGAACACCCCTTTCGCGCCCTGATCATGGACGAAGCGCTGGCCCTGCCATTCGCGGTCCGGCCGCAGATGGGGGGTCGGCAGTACCATCTCGTGGTCGATCTCGGTGATATGCTCGGCCGGCACCCCGATCTCGATCACCTCGATCCCGTCGCTGGCATGCAGCACGCGATGCCGGATCTCGGGCGGCTGAATGAAGCAATCCCCGGCCGTGAGCCGGATCGGTGGCCCCTGATCCTCATAGACCACATCGACCCAGCCATTGATGCAGAAGATCAGCTGGAAGCCCACCTTGTGGAAATGCACCATGTCGGGCACCGGCCCGCCATCGGGGATGCGGATATGCGATGCGATCATCGCGCCGCCCAGACGCGACGGCACCAGATCGCGGTACTGCATCCCCGCCCGCCCGATGATCCAGGGCGCCTGTTCCGCCAGCCGCCGCACGACGAAGGCATGTTCCGTCGGCGGCAGCACCAAGGGCGGGTTGGCCTGGTCGATCTCCACCCGCGTGCCGTTGGGCGCGACCAGCAACCGCTCGCCCCCCGCGAACCCCTCCTCATCCGTCAGGATCCGCACCGTCCCCGGATGCTCCACCGCCCCCTTCTGGATACGCAGGCGCAACCCGTGCCCCGACAGCACCGCCACTTCCGGGTTGTCGGCCGGATAGATCATGTCCAGCCGGAACCCCAGCTTCTTCGTCCAGAACGGCAGGTCGTCGCGCAATTCCTGCGTCGGCAACCGCACCTCGGCCCGCGTTTCGCCTTTGACTTCGAACATCTTCCCCTCCGTCCATCGCTGCGAAGAATGGCCGCGCCTTCCGGGGATTTGCAAGCGGGGCCGAAAACGCCTATTGGAAAGGACAGCAAATTGGACGCCAGAAAATAGTTTAACGTTGAACAAAACGGGCGGGGGGACGATGGACGAACAGGCAAAGGGTGACGGTCGCGACAATGCGCGGCAGGCGGCGCTGGACTACCACGAATTCCCCAAGCCCGGGAAACTGGAGATCCGCGCCACCAAACCTCTGGCCAACGGCCGCGACCTGTCCCGCGCCTATTCCCCCGGCGTGGCCGAAGCCTGCCTCGAAATCAAGGCCGACCCCGCCACCGCCTCGCGCTACACCGCGCGCGGCAACCTCGTCGCGGTCGTCTCGAACGGCACCGCCGTCCTCGGCCTTGGCAACATCGGCGCGCTGGCGTCGAAGCCCGTGATGGAGGGCAAGGCCGTCCTCTTCAAGAAATTCGCCAATATCGACTGTTTCGACATCGAGTTGAACGAACCCGATCCGGTGAAACTGGCCGAGATCGTCTGTGCCCTCGAACCCACCTTCGGCGCGATCAACCTCGAAGACATCAAGGCCCCCGACTGCTTCATCGTCGAAAAGTTGTGCCGCGAGCGGATGAACATCCCCGTCTTCCATGACGACCAGCACGGCACCGCGATCGTGGTGGGCGCGGCGGCGACCAACGCGCTTCTCGTCGCGGGCAAGCGGTTTCAGGATATCAAGGTCGTCTCCACCGGCGGCGGGGCGGCCGGCATCGCCTGCCTGAACATGCTCCTCAACCTTGGCGTCAAGCGCGAGAATGTCTGGCTCTGCGATCTTGCGGGGCTCGTCTATGAAGGCCGCCACGACCAGATGACCGCCCAGAAAGAGGCCTATGCCCAAGGCACCACCCCCGCCACGCTGGACGAGGTGATTGCGGGCGCGGACCTCTTCCTCGGCCTCTCCGGCCCCGGCGTGCTGACGCCCGCGATGGTGGCCAAGATGGCCCCCCGCCCCATCGTCTTTGCCCTTGCCAACCCCACGCCCGAAATCCTGCCCGATCAGGTCCGTTCTGTCGCGCCGGATGCGATCATCGCGACGGGTCGGTCGGACTTCCCCAATCAGGTCAACAACGTCCTCTGCTTCCCCTTCATCTTCCGGGGCGCGCTGGACGTGGGCGCGACCGAGATCAACAAGAAGATGGAACTGGCCTGCATCGAAGGCATCGCCGCGCTGGCCCGCGCCACGACAAGCGCCGAGGCAGCGGCCGCCTATTCCGGCGAGAAGCTGTCCTTCGGTGCCGACTACCTGATCCCCAAACCCTTCGACCCGCGCCTGATCGGCGTCGTCGCCACCGCCGTGGCGAAGGCCGCGATGGAGTCGGGCGTCGCCACGCGGCCCATCGAGGATATCGACGCCTACAAGCGCAAGCTGGACGGATCGGTCTTCAAATCCGCCCTCATCATGCGCCCCGTGTTCGAAGCCTCGCGCGCCGCCTCCCGCACCATCGTCTTTGCCGAGGGCGAGGATGAACGCGTCCTGCGCGCCGCCCATGCGATGATGGAGGAAACCAACGACATCCCCGTCCTCATCGGCCGCCCCGAAGTGGTGGAGATGCGCTGCGAACGCGCGGGCCTGCCCATCCGGCCCGGTCAGGATGTCCACCTCGTGAACCCCGAAAACGACCCGCGCTACCGCGATTACTGGGGCACCTATCACGACCTGATGGCGCGGCGCGGCGTGTCGCCCGACATCGCGCGGGCGGTCATGCGGACGAACACCACCGCCATCGGCGCGATCATGGTCCATCGCGGAGAGGCCGACAGCCTCATCTGCGGCACCTTCGGGCAGTATCACTGGCACCTGAACTACATCCGGCAGGTTCTGGCGCGGGGCGGCCTGCATCCCGTCGGCGCGCTCTCGCTCATGATCCTCGAGGACGGGCCGCTCTTCATCGCGGATACGCAGGTGAACCCCGAACCGACCCCGCAGCAGATCATGGAAACCGTGATCGGTGCCGCCCGCCACGTCCGCCGCTTCGGCCTTGTCCCCAAGATCGCGCTCTGCACGCAAAGCCAGTTCGGCAACATGGACAATTCCGCAGCCCAGCGGATGCGCGCCGCACTCGAACTGCTCGACGCGCGCGAACCCGATTTCTGCTATGAGGGCGAGATGAACGTGGACAGCGCGCTCGACCAGTCCCTGCGCGACCGCCTGCTCCCGAACTCGCGGATGGAAGGGGCGGCCAACGTCCTCGTCTTCGCCTCGACCGACGCCGCCGCCGCCTCGCGCAACATCCTCAAGATGAAGGCGAACGGGCTGGAGGTCGGGCCGATCCTGATGGGCATGGGCAACAAGGCCCATATCGTCACCCCCGCCATCACCGCGCGGGGATTGCTGAACATCTCGGCGCTGGCCGGAACGCCGGTGACACACTACGGCTAAGCCGTAGGATGGGAAATATTGCCCATCCTACGGCACACGCGAACCCGGCACCGCGCGTCGTCAGGGTGGCGGCCGTCACGCCGGGGTGGCTGCACATATATGTGCGGCCGCCCCGGGGGGGCGGGACGGCCGCCACCCGGGCCTTTTGGGCCCGGGTGATCCCCGCCCGTCGCGCACCACCAGACAAAACCAACACTCGCGCCCCTCCCCACCTGCAAACCGAGTCGCCCCGAACTTTGCAAACCCCGCCCCGCTTCGCTCCCCCGCGCGAAATTCCCAAATATTTGCAAAACTTTGCAGCCCACCCGCACCAAATCTGCAAAACTTTTTGCCGCACCCGCCCCCTGTTCACGGTAACAGCGTTGCGTGAACAGCCCGCCGTCGCGTAACAAACCGCAACTCGTGGAGGAGGGCATACGATGGCATACCGTGAACTCTATGCGAAATGGCAGGCCGACCCCGAAGGCTTCTGGCTCGACGCCGCAGGGGCCATCGACTGGGTGTCGAAACCCACCCACGCGCTGAACGCGTCCCGCGCGCCGCTGTATGAATGGTTCACCGACGCCCGCGTCAACACCTGCTGGAACGCCGTGGACCGCCACGTCATCGCCGGACGCGGCAAGCAGCCCGCCATCATCCATGACAGCCCCGTGACGGGGACCAAACACGTCATCACCTATGCCGAACTTCACGACCGCGTCTCCCGCCTCGCAGGGGCGCTGAAGGCAAAGGGCGTCGCCAAGGGCGACCGCGTCATCATCTACATGCCGATGGTCCCCGAGGCGCTGGAAGCCATGCTCGCCTGCGGCCGCATCGGCGCGATCCATTCGGTGGTGTTCGGCGGTTTCGCGGCCAACGAACTCGCCGTCCGCATCGATGACTGCACGCCCAAGGCCATCATCGCCGCCTCCTGCGGCATCGAACCCTCGCGCGTCGTGCATTACAAACCGCTCCTCGATGCCGCCATCGACATGGCGACCCACAAGCCCGACTTCTGCGTGATCCTCCAGCGCGAACAGGAAGTGGCCAAGCTGATCGAAGGCCGCGACGTGGCGTGGCACTCCTTCCAATACGGCGTCGAACCGGCCGAATGCGAACCCGTGGAAGGCAACCACCCCGCCTATATCCTCTACACCTCCGGTACCACAGGCGCGCCCAAGGGCGTCGTCCGCCCCACTGCAGGCCACCTCGTCGCACTCGCATGGACCATGCGCGCCATCTACAATTGCGGCGTGGGGGATGTGTTCTGGGCCGCCTCCGACGTGGGCTGGGTCGTGGGCCACAGCTACATCTGCTACGCCCCCCTCATCGCGGGCTGCACCACCCTCGTCTACGAAGGCAAACCCGTCGGCACCCCCGACGCGGGCGCCTTCTGGCGCGTCATCAGCGAACACAAGGTCCGCTCCTTCTTCACCGCGCCCACCGCCCTGCGCGCCATAAAGCGCGACGATCCCGAAGGGCATCTGGTCAAGGACTACGACCTGACCAACCTGCAGGCCCTCTACCTCGCCGGCGAACGCGCCGATCCCGACACCATCAACTGGGCCAGCCGCCACCTGAACGTGCCGGTCGTCGACCACTGGTGGCAGACCGAAACCGGCTATGCCATCGCGGCGAACCCCCTTGGCATCGAACAGCTGCCCATCAAGGTCGGCTCCCCCTCCGTCGCCATGCCCGGCTTCGACGTGCAGGTGCTGGACGAAGGCGGCCACCCCGTCGCCCCCGGCCAACTGGGCGCCATCGCCATCAAACTCCCCCTCCCCCCCGGCACCCTGCCCACGCTCTGGAACGCCGAGGACCGCTTCCGCAAATCCTACCTCACCCATTTCCCCGGCCATTACGAAACCGGCGATGCGGGCTATATCGACGAGGACGGCTATCTCTACATCATGGCCCGCACCGATGACGTCATCAACGTCGCGGGCCACCGCCTGTCGACCGGCGCGATGGAGGAAGTGCTGGGCTTCCACAAGGACGTCGCCGAATGCGCCGTCATCGGCATCTCGGACGAGCTGAAGGGCCAATCCCCCTTGGGCTTCCTCTGCCTGAACAAGGGCTGCACCCGCCCGCATGCCGACATCGTCAAGGAATGCGTCACCCTCATGCGCGAAAAGATCGGCCCCGTCGCCGATTTCAAACGCGCCGTCGTGGTGGACCGCCTGCCCAAAACCCGCTCGGGCAAGATCCTGCGCGGCACCATGGTCAAGATCGCCGACGGGCAGGATTTCAAGATGCCCGCCACCATCGACGATCCCGCCATCCTGGACGAGATCCGCACGGCGCTGCAAAGCCTCGGCCTCGCCCGCGCCTGACGGCGGGGATGGGCGAAGCCAGACTGGACAACCCGCCCCGCGCGGGTAGTCTGGAACGCATGATCCGGCCTGCTGCCCATATCACCCACCCCGCCCCGCGGCAGGGGGCGGCATGACCGCCCCCGCCGCGATCGGCCTGCTGGGCGACGGTCAGGCCCTGCGCGACATCCTCGCCCTCGCCGGCCCCGACATGGCCGCGCGCATCCTCGCGCAGGTTGTCACCGATCTGCGCGGCGTCGACGCGACCCTCTCCGCCGCCCTGCGGGACAAGGACCACAGCCTCATCCGCAGCCAGACCCATGTCCTGATCTCGGTGGCGGGCACCATCGGGGCCGCCGGCCTGCACGCGCTGGCGGTCGAGATCAACACCGCCGCCCATGACCGCGCCGCCCGTCGCATCGACAGCCTTGCCGCACCGCTCCTTGCTGATCTGCGCGGCGTCATCGCCCTGCTCGCGGCCCGCCTTCCCGATGCGGGGGCCAGCTGATGCCGCAGACGCCCCTCCTCCTGATCGAGGACACGCCCTCGCTCCAGATGGTCTACCGCTCGGTCCTGACCAATGCGGGCCACGCCGTCCGCACCGCAGGCACCGCCGCCGAAGGGCTTGCCGCCTTCCTCGAAACCGGCTCCAGCGTCATCCTTCTCGACCTCATGCTGCCCGACCGCGACGGGCTCGACCTCATGCGCGAGATGCTGGCCCTCCGCCCCGAGGTCAACGTCATCGTCATCACCGCCAACGGCTCGATCAACAAGGCGGTCGAGGCGATGCGCGCCGGTGCCCACGAATTCCTCGTCAAACCCTTTGACGAGACGCGCTTTCTGGGCGCGGTGGACAACGCGCTCGCCGGTCGCTCCGGCCCCCGCCGCGCCCCGCCACCCGCGCCACGCCCCGTAGTCACGCCCGCCGCCCTTCTGCCCGAAACCGGCGCCTTCGTCGGCTCCTCTGCCGCCATGTCCCGCATCCACGCCAAGATCCGCTCCGTCGCGCGGTCCATGGCCACCGTCTTCATCACCGGCGAAAGCGGCACCGGCAAGGAACTCTGCGCCCTTGCCGTGCATGACAATTCCGCCCGCGCGGGCGGCCCCTTCATCGCGCTGAACTGCGGCGCGATCCCGCAGGATCTGCTGGAATCAGAAGTCTTCGGCCATGTGAAGGGCAGCTTCACCGGCGCCATCTCCGACAAGCCCGGCGCCGCCGCCGCCGCCGATGGCGGCACCCTCTTCCTTGACGAAATCTGCGAGATGGCCCCCGCGCTGCAAACCAAACTGCTGCGCTTCCTGCAAACCTCCACCGTGCAGCCCGTGGGGGCCACCCGCCCGCGCAAGGTCAATGTCCGCATCGTCTGCGCCACCAATCAGGACCCGCTCGACGCCGTCCGCCGCGGCCAGTTCCGCGAGGATCTCTACTACCGCCTATATGTCGTCCCGATCCACATGCCGCCGCTCCGCGAACGCGACGACGACGTGATCGAGATCGCCGAGGCCGCGCTTGCCCGCTTCGCGGCCGAGGAAGGCCGCCGCTTCGACGGGCTCTCGCCCGAGGTGACCGCCCTCTTCCGCCGCCTGCCATGGCCGGGAAACGTGCGCCAGCTTCTCAACGTGATCCGCCATGTCGTGGTGATGAACGAAGGCGGCCCTGTCACCCCCGACATGCTACCCGACATCGTGGCGGACGAGGGCGGCTTCACCCCGCCCCCCGCGACGCTTGCCCCGCTCACACAGGAACCCGCGCTCGACACGCTGGTCGGCCGCCCTTTGGCCGAGATCGAACGCATCGTGATCGAGGCGACCTTGGCCCGCTTCGACGGCTCGGTCCCCAAGGCCGCACGCGTGCTGGAAATCGCACCCTCGACGCTCTACCGCAAACTCGACGGCTGGAAGGGCTGAAGCGCTCCCTGCGGAGCGAATCACCCCTTTCCGCCCCATGGTTAACGCCCCCGCACCCCACCGCGCGTATGCACAGCCTGCGGTACAGCCGCCTGCACAACCCGCGGCACGGCTCCGCGCGCCCTCTGCCGCAAATAAACCGTGCGTCCGCAGGGACTTAGACAAACTGCTCGTTGATCAGCCGCTCTTCCAGCCCATGCCCCGGATCGAACAGGATGCGGTGCCGCACCGCCGGTTCCGACCGCACCTCGACGCTCGCCACCGCCCTGACCGACCCGCGGCTGTCGGCATCCGCCATCACCGGCCGCTTCGCCGCCTCCAGCACCTCGAACCGCACCGTCACCGTCTTGGGCAAAAGCGCCCCGCGCCACCGCCTTGGCCGGAATGCCGCCATCGCCGTCAGCGCCAGCACATCCGCCCCGATGGGCAGGATCGGACCATGGGCCGAATAGTTGTAAGCCGTTGATCCCGCGGGCGTTGCCACCAGCGCCCCGTCGCAGACCAGCTCCTCCATCCGCACCCGCCCGTCGATGATGACCCGCAGCTTCGCCGCCTGCGGACCCGCGCGCAGCAGGCTTACCTCGTTGATCGCCAGCGCCTCGTGCACCACGCCATCCACGCCGACCGCCCGCATCCGCAGGGGGTTCAGCACCGCCTCCTCGGCCTGCGCCACCCGCGCGGGCAGGTCGCCGGGCTGATAGGCGTTCATCAGGAACCCGATCGTGCCGCAATTCATCCCGTAAACCGGCAGGGCCAGCGCCTCGGTCTCGTGCAGGGTCTGCAACATGAAGCCGTCACCCCCAAGGGCAACCACAACATCTGCCTTCTCCAGCGGCACCTGCCCGTAACGGGCCGTCAGCACATGCAGCGCCTCCACCGCCGCCGGCGCGGTCGAGGCCATGAAGGCGATCCGGTCAAACGGCATCTGGCAAAGGCTCCCCGTCCCGCGCACCACTTGCGCCTGCGCCACAGTCTTGCGGGGCGCAGGGCGCGAACTCAACCCCTGCCTGACCGTTCCGATGGGCAACCTTCTTTCCGATCCGTCCATTTATTTCGCAGCGACAGGGTTTGGAGTCGTTTTCTTGCCTTTCCGCATTCGTTCCTTCGCGCTAGATGCAGCGCAAGCCCGCGACCACCGCCTTTGGCACCGCCTTAAGGAGAGCACATGAACGCCCCCCACCGCGACTCCGGTTTCTTCACTGAATCGCTCGCCTCGCGCGACCCCGAACTCTTCGGCGCCGTCACGCAGGAACTCGGCCGCCAGCGGCACGAGATCGAACTGATCGCCTCGGAAAACATCGTCTCGCGCGCCGTGATGGAAGCGCAAGGCTCGGTGATGACCAACAAATACGCCGAGGGCTACCCCGGCAAGCGCTACTATGGCGGCTGCCAATACGTTGACATCGCAGAGAATCTGGCGATCGAGCGGGCGTGCAAGCTGTTCAACTGCGGCTTCGCCAACGTCCAGCCGAACTCGGGCAGCCAGGCCAACCAGGGCGTCTTCCAGGCGCTGCTGCAGCCCGGCGACACCATCCTCGGCATGTCGCTGGATGCAGGCGGCCACCTGACCCACGGCGCCGCGCCCAACCAGTCGGGCAAGTGGTTCAAGGCCATCCAGTACGGTGTGCGCAAGCAGGACCTCGAACTGAATTACGATCAGGTCGCGGAACTGGCGGCCGAGCACAAGCCGAAGCTCATCATCGCCGGCGGTTCGGCCATCCCGCGCGTCATCGACTTCAAGCGGATGCGCGAGATCGCGGATTCGGTCGGCGCCTATCTCCTTGTGGACATGGCACATTTCGCCGGTCTGGTCGCGGCGGGCCTCTACCCCTCGCCCTTCCCCCATGCCCATGTCGCCACCACCACCACGCACAAGACCCTGCGCGGCCCGCGCGGCGGCATGATCCTGACCGACTCGGAAGAGATCGCGAAGAAGTGCAACTCGGCCATCTTCCCGGGCATCCAGGGCGGCCCCCTGATGCACGTGATCGCGGCCAAGGCGGTGGCCTTCGGCGAGGCGCTGCAACCCGGCTTCGTCACCTACCAGAAGCAGGTCGTCGCCAATGCCAAGGCTCTGGCGGACGAGCTGATGAAGGGCGGGCTGGACATCGTCACCGGCGGCACCGACACGCACCTGATGCTGGTTGACCTGCGCCCCAAGGGCGTGAAGGGCAACGCGACCGAGAAGGCTCTGGGTCGCGCCCACATCACCTGCAACAAGAACGGCATCCCCTTCGACACCGAAAAGCCCACCATCACCTCGGGCGTCCGTCTGGGCACCCCCGCAGGCACAACCCGCGGCTTCGGTGAAGAGGAATTCCGCCAGATCGCCCGCTGGATCACCGAAGTCGTCGACGGCCTTGCCGCCAATGGCGAGGATGGCAACGGCGCGGTCGAAGCCAAGGTGAAGGCCGAGGTCGAGGCGCTTTGCCAGCGTTTCCCGATCTACCCGAACCTCTGATTTCCTTACGGAACTTCGCAGGGCGCGCCGTCGCAGGACGGCGCGCCCTTGCATTTGGCGGCCCGCTCAGATCACCCCGGACGAGACCAGACCCAAGCCCAGCAGCATCCCCGCCGCAAAGGCCGTTACCCCGTCGCGCAGCAGGGCCCAGCGCCGCGCCCTTTGCCGCGCGCGGGCATCCAGCCCCTGCAGATGCCGCAGCACCAGACGGTAATCCTGATCGAACCGCAGCGCGTCGCTGTCGCGCATCCCGCCTTCGTCCGCCCTGCGTTCCGCCGCCACGATCCGCGCCCCCGCCGCCCGCACCTCGCGCGGCAAAAGCCGCCGCGCGCGCTGCAACCGCGCCTGAAGCGTCGGCCCCTTGACGCCCGCCCGCTCTTCCAGCACCTCGGCAAGACGGCCGGTCTTCTGCCGCAGGATGATCGCATTTGCCGTCATGGCCGAACCCCGCCCGAAGCCCTTGTGGATTGCGGCAGAATAGCGGCAAGACTGCGGCGGAAAAACCACCCCGCCGGAAACGGCGCGACGGCATGGGGGAAACAATGCTGAACCTGATCCACCACCCTGCCAGTGGCGAACGGACCCATCCCCCGCTGGTGATCGCGCATGGCCTTTACGGCTCGGGCCGGAACTGGGGCGTCATCGCCCGCCGTCTGGCCGATACCCGCGACGTCTGGGCTGTGGATATGCGAAACCACGGCGAAAGCCCCCGCACCGAAAGCCACAGCTACCCCGACCTCGCCGCCGATCTGGCCGAAGTCGCGCGCCATGTCGGCGCGCCTGTCGACCTTCTGGGCCATTCCATGGGCGGCAAGGCCGCGATGCAACTGGCGCTCACCCAGCCCGACCTGATCCGCCGCCTGATCGTGGCCGACATCGCCCCCGTGGCCTACAGCCACGACCAGACCCGCCACATCGACGCCATGCGCGCCCTCGACCTCACCGGCCTGACAACGCGCGGCGAGGCGGACCGCCGCCTCTCGGCCCATATCGACGACCCCTCGCTGCGCGCCTTCTTCCTGCAATCGCTGGACCTCAAGGCCGAAGGCGGCCCGCGCTGGCGGCTGAACTTCGACACGCTGGCGCGCGAGATGCCAAAGATCGTCGGCTGGCCCGGCACCCAAGGCCAATTCGACCGCCCCGCGCTGTTCCTGACGGGGGCGGACAGCCATTACGTCAAACCGGAATATCGCGACACGATCCGCGCCCTGTTTCCCGCCGCGCGCTTTGCGAAGATCCCGGGCACCGGCCACTGGCTCCACGCCGAGAAACCGCGCGAATTCGAGGAAACGGCCCGCGTCTTCCTGAACGCCTGAACCGGCCTATCCCGCCCGTTTCATCCGCGCCATCAGCCCGTCCTTCAGCACGACCTGATGCCAGACCGCCGCCGCCACATGCCCCGCGACCAGCAGGATGAAGACCGGCTTGCCCAGCTCGTGCAGCTCGGCCAGATCCTCGGACCCGCCGAACCACGCCATGAGCCCGACGACCGGCACCCCGATCATCGCGGCATAAAGCGCCCAATGCCCCAGATGCGCCGCCACCCGCATCAGCGGCGGATTGCCCGCGGGCAGGTCCGGCACGCCCCGCCCCAGCCGCAGCCCCAGACGCCACAGCGCAAGGACCAGCACCGCCACGCCCACCCCGATATGGGCCAGCGCGCCCGCGTCATAGAGGGCAGGCCCGCCATGTTCCACCTGCTCCCAAGCGGTCTCGATCCAGTCCTCGAAGACCAGATTGACCGCGATCAGCGGCAGGACGACCCAGTGCAGCGCGATCTGAAGGCGCGAATATCCCTTGGGTGCCATCACACACTCTCCCCGCTCATTCCCGCGCCCGCAGCATGAGAGGCGTCACCCCCAATGCCAGCACCGCCCCCGTCAGCGCCGCCGCGACAAGCCGCTGGGGATCAAGATGCCCCATGGTGACGGTATAGGCCACGCCCGCCACCGACAGGATCAGGGCAAGCGGCAGGAACACGGGCAGACTGTGGCGCAACATGGCAGCTCTCCGGTAGGGCGCGGTCCGTTGCTGCCAAGGTCGCATCCTGCCGCCGCCCGCGCCTTGATCCCTGTCAAATCCGCGGTCCGCGCCCGCCTGACCGCAGTCGCGCGGACAGGCGCGTCAGAACAGGATGTCGTCCAGCGATTCCTCGGCCACCGCCTGCGGGGGCGGGGCAACGGCCGCAGGTGCCGCGCCCGTCCCGACGATCCCGTCATGGATCGCCCGCTCCTGCTGCATGGTGCAGCGCGACCGCAGCCCCGCCAGCAGCTCTGCGGCGGCACTGCCCGCGGCAAAGGGCAGCACCGGATCGGCAAGCTGCATTCTCCGCAGGCCCAGCGACACCGACAGCGTCCGCACATCGGCAAGCGCGATCCGGAACGCCTCCAGCCGTCCGGCGGCCTGCCCCAGCCGGTGGGGCAGTTCCCGCCCCGCCGCGTCAAAGCCCCGCGCCGTCTCGGACACCACGCTGTCGATCTGCGTCATGGCCCCGTTCAGCGCCTCGGCATCCCCGATGAAGCCCGACAGCGCCGTCTCCAGCCGGTCCACGCCCGCCTGTCCCGCCTCGCGCGTGCGCGTCCGCGTCTCGCCCAGATTGACCTGCAACCGCTGCACGATCGCGTCGCTTTCATCGGTCAGCATCCGCAGCCATTGCGCCAGCTCGCGCAGCGACCGCCCCTCCTCGCCCAGCTTGGCGCAGATCAGCACCGCGTTCAGCCCCGACAGACGCACCTGCTGGGCAATCTGGCGGATCGTCGCCTCGTGCTTCAGGATCAGGTCCAGCCGCCCGCGCAGGTCATCCGCGCAGGCCCGCATCGCCACCAGATGCCGCCGCACGCGGCCCAGACTGGCCTCCAGCTGCCCCGGCCCGCTGCCCTCGCCCGCAGCGCCGTCGCGGCCCCGTCCGGCCTGCGCGAAATAGAACACCCGGGCGGCATTCATCGCCTGTTCGGCATTGCGCCGCACCATCTCCAGCGCGGCGACCGAAATGCCCACCTCGTCCTCGGCATCGGTCCGCGCCGCATCGGCCAGACCGCGCGCCAGATCGACCAGCACCGCCTCCAGCGCCGCGTCGCCCGTGCTGCCCGCGGCATCCACCACCTCGCGTACCCGCTCCAGCCGCTGGCGGGTGGAATCCCCCGCCTGAAGCGCCATGATCAGCCGCGACACCTCGGCAAAGACGTCACGCATCCGCTCGGACAGGTCGGCGCTCATCCGCGTCATCTCGGCCCGCCCGTCCTGCACCTTCTGGGCGATGCCCGCAAAACGGCTCAGCGTCGGCAGCACCTGCACCAGCAATTCCTGCCGCAACTCCTGCAGGGCAAGGTCCATCGCCGCCGTATCATGGCCGATGCCCACCATGGCATCCTTGACCTCCTGCAGGATGCCCTCGGCCTCGGAGGCCATGGCCGCCAGCCGCTCGATAAAGGAATTGACCTGCGGGCGCGGCGGCACCAGCCCGTTGCCCTGTATGCGCGCGTTGATCGACACGTTGGAAATCGTCCGCACCACGCGGTCCAGTTCGCTCACCTCGACCCGCACACTGCGGACGGCAGCGCGCAGCCCCTCGCTCTGGCTCAGGAACGTGTCGAAATCGGCGCGGATCACGCCCACATTCCCGAAGGTCTCGGCGATCAGCGACCCGAGCTGGCGGCTCGTCTCCTCGCCCAGCGTCACGTCCAGCCGCGCGAAAAGCGCCTCGGTCCCGCGCAGGATCTCGACCGCGCGCGACAGCCCGTCGCCCGCCTGCACGAAACAGTCCTCGGCAAGGCGCAGCACGCCTGACAGCGCATCCCCGGGGGCCGCGCGGCGCTGCTGGGCGGAAACGGGGGTTGCGATCGTCATGCCTGCACTCCTGTCCTGTGACGGCGGGCAAAGGCCATGATCGCCGCCGCCATCCGGTCCAGCGCGACGCTCTGCACCGCGCTGCCCATCCTCACCGCCTCGCGCGGCATCCCGTACACAACCGAACTCGCCTCGTCCTGCGCCAGCGTCAGCGCGCCTGCCGCCTTCATCTCGCCCATGCAGCGCGCGCCGTCATCGCCCATCCCCGTCAGGATGATCCCCAGCGCATTCGCCCCCGCCGCCGTCGCCGCCGACCGGAACAGGACATCCACCGACGGGCGGTGACGGCTGACATAGGGCCCCTCGACCACGTTGACGCGGTATCCCGAAGGCAGGCGGCGCAGCATCATGTGCCGGTCCCCCGGCGCAATCAGCACCTCGCCCTGTTTCAGCATCGCGCCATCCACCGCCTCGGACACGCCGACCGCGCACAGCCCGTCCAGCCGCCGCGCGAAGGCTGTGGTAAAGCCTGCGGGCATGTGCTGGACGATGGCGATGGCGGGCGCATCCGGCGGCAGCGCTATCAGCAGCGCGCGCAGCGCCTCGGTCCCGCCGGTCGAGGCACCGATCACCACCACGGGCTCGGTCACCGGCACCGGCTTGGACAGGTTCGGCGGCGGCAGCACCTCGTCCGCCGACAGCTTCTGCCCCGGCCCGCGCAGCGCGCCCGGCACGCTGCCCCGCCCGCTGCGCGACTGGCTGGCCGCGCGCAGCGCGTCGCAAATCCGCACCTGCGCCTCGGCCCGCGCGCGTTCATCCCCCGCGCCGGGCTTCAGGATCACCTCCAGCGCCCCCGCCTCCAGCGCGGCAAGGCTCTGCTCGGACCCGCGCGCGGTGAAGCCGGAACAGACCACCACCGGAATCGGCCGCTGCTCCATGATCCGGCGCAGGAAGGTCAACCCGTCCATCCCCGGCAGTTCCAGATCCAGCAGGATCACGTCCGGCAGGTTCGCCTTCATCATCTTCGCCGCGGCAAAGGCATCGGGCGCGGTCCCCATCACGGTCAGCCCCGGGTCCTTCTCGACGATCGACCGCAGCATCGCGCGGGCCGAGGTCGAGTCGTCCACGATCAGCACCTTGACGGGTTCGGATGGGGTGAGGGGCATGTCAGATCTTCTGGAAAATCGTCGGCTTGACCTGCCGCAGGTTATCGTTACGCACCACCATGCTCTCGGCATGGCCCACCAGCAGATAGCCACCGGGCTTCAAATGCCGTGCCAACCGCTCCACCACCCGCTCCTTGTCGTCGGGATCGAAATAGATCAGCACGTTGCGCAGGAAGATCACGTCGACATCGCGGTCGACGGGATAGGTCTCGTCCATCAGGTTCAGATGGCGGAACCGCACATGGCGGCGCAGTTCCGGCACCACGCGCGACTTGCCCGCCACCGACGGATCGCGCGACGACAGGAAATAGCGCCGCAGCAGGTCGGTCGGCACCGTGGTCAACTGGTCGTTGCCATAGATCGCCGCCTCGGCCCGTTCCAGCATCCGCTGGCTGATATCGGTGCCAAGGATGGCATAGTCGAAGGGCAGCCCCTTGCGCCGCGCCTCCTCCAGCACCATCGCCGCGGTATAGGCCTCGGCCCCCTCTGACGACGCCGCCGACCACAGCTTCAGCCGCGCCCGCCGCCCCGCACCGGCCTTGCCCGCGATCTCTCGCGCGATGTGGTCGGCCAGATAGTCGAAATGGTCCGCCTCGCGGAAGAAGCTGGTGGTGTTGGTGGTGATCAGGTCGATCACCGTGCGCAATTCATCGCCGGGCAGCGCCCCGCCCAGCAGCTTTTCAAGATAGGCCTCGGTGTCGGGCAGGCCAAAGGCCATGACACGCCGCCGCAGCCGCTGGTCGATCATCTGCACTTTGCTCGGCGGCAGGCTGATGCCGGTGATGGACCGGATCAGCTCGCGGAATCGGTCGCCATGGGTGGTGTGGTTCGCCGTCTGGGTCATGGGATCAGGCCACGTCGTCCAGATCGGCCGCGGCCAGAACTGGCGCCGCCGCCAGATCGCGGCGGGTGAACAACCGGTCAAGGTCCAGCACGCTCACCACCTCGCCCTTGCAGCGCCCGATGCCCGCGATGGCGCTGCCCGACCATTGCAGCAGCTCCGCCTCTTCCAGCGGGCGCAGCTCGGGATCGTCCAGCGCGGTCACCTCGATCACGCGGTCGGTCTTGACCCCGATGGTCGCCCGCGCTCCGCCATGCGTCACCGACACGACAAGGATACGGCTCTGCGCCGTATCCTCGCCCGCCGGACGGCCCAGCAGCCGGCGCAGGTCGACCACGGGGATATTGGCCCCCCGCAGGTCGATGATCCCCAGAAGATGGGCCGGCGCGTTGGGCATCGCCGCCACCGGGCGCAGGTCAAGGATTTCCTGCACACGGCTGACCGGCACCGCGTAAAGCGACCCTTCCGCGATGAAGGTGACGACGTCCACGCTGCTCATCGCGTCCCCCTCAGGCCGCACGCGTGAAGCGCGCGTCCAGATCATCGCCCAGATCGCCCAGGTCGAAGTCGAAGCCGCCGTCACGCCCCGCAGGCTTGGCCTTGCCGCGCGACAAAGCCGCGCCTGCACCGGCATGGTGCGCGGACTTGCTCCGCACACCCGCCGCAGCGACCGCGCCTTCCTCGACCCGGAAGAACCCGATCGCCTCGGCCAATGCATCGGCCTGGCTCGCCAGTTCCGTCGCGCTGGCCGACAGCTGTTCCGCGGCCGAGGTGTTTTCCTGCGTGACCTTGTCCAGCTGCTGGATCGACATCGAAATCTGCGACGACCCCGTCGCCAGTTCGCGCGACGCCACCGAGATCTCGGTCACGAGCGCCGAGGTCTTCTCGATATCCGGCACCAGCCCCAGCAGCATCTCGCCCGCGCTCGCCGCCGTCCGCACCGTGGAGGCCGACAGGGACGAGATTTCCGCCGCCGCCGTCTGGCTGCGTTCCGCCAGCTTGCGCACTTCCGCCGCCACGACCGCAAAGCCGCGGCCATGCTCGCCCGCCCGCGCCGCCTCGACCGCGGCGTTCAGCGCCAGCAGGTCGGTCTGACGCGCGATCTCCTGCACGATCATGATGCGGTCCGCGATGGTCTGCATCGCCTGCACGGCCTCGGCTACGGCCTTGCCGCTGGCGCGGGCATCGTCCGCCGACTTGGTCGCCATCTTCTCGGTCAGGCTCGCATTCTCGGCGCTCTGCTTGATGTTGGCGGCCATCTGCTCCACCGCAGCCGAGGATTCCTCGGTGGCCGAGGCCTGCTCGGTCGCGCCCTGGCTCAGCTCTTCGGACGTTGCCGCCATCTGGGTCGACCCCGACGCCACGTTGCGAACCGCGCCGTTCACGCTGGTGACCACCTCGCGCAGCTTTGCGACCATGTCGTTCTGCGCGCGCAGCAGGTCCGCGATCTCGTCATTGCCCTTCACCTCGGCCGTCCGGCGCAGGTCGCCCTCGGCAATCAGAGCGGCCATGTCGACCGATTTCTTCAGCCCGCGCGCGATGCCGCTCACGATGAAGAAGGCCGACCCCGTCGCCACCAGCGCCGACACGACGAACAGGATGATCATCTGCATCCGCGCCGACTCGAAGGCGGCCGTGTTCGCCGCCTCGTTGGCGTGGGCACGATCCTTGACGATCATCCGCATGTCGGACAGCGCGGCAACGATCCGCTCCTGCATCGCCTGCGCCTCGGTGTGGTAAAGCGTGTTGGCCAGATCGCCATTCCCCGCCAGCTCGGTCTGCACGATGCGGACCTGCAACTGGAAGGCCTCCTTGTGGATCGCATCGAATTCGTCCACGGCGCGCTGCACGTCCTCTTCGGTCGCCGTCTCGCGCAGTTTCGCGATCAGACGGTCCACCTCGGCCGCCTGCGCCTCGAGCTGCTTGCGAAGGTTGGGGATATGGTCGGCGGGCGCATTGGGCAGCCCGACAAGGATGCGCCCCACGATCGCGCGGACCTGCATCTTGGCCGTGACGATATCTTCGATCTCCAGCAGCTCCTCCACATCCTCGTCCATCGCGCGGGAATAGCTTTCCGCGGCAGTGCCAAGGTTGTGGATTGCCAGAACCGTCGATACCGCCCAGAGCACGAAGATCATTAGGAAGGTGGCGACGAGTCTCGTCTTGATGGTCAGGCGCATGGATTTCTCCCTCAAGGCTGCGCAGCCAGCGAGCGGCTGGCGAGGTTGGAAAAGATGGTCTCAAGGTTGGGCAGCAGGATGAAACCCTGCGGCCCGCGATAAAGTCCGGTCAGGTATTCCGGCGGCCACGAACTGGCCGAGGCGGGGACCGGCTCGATCACCGCCGTCTCGATGGTGGACACCTCGTGCACGGCATCGGCCTCGATGGCCACGACCGTCGCCTCGCCCGCCACCCCGACCTCCAGCACAAGGATGCGGCGGCGGTCGTCGGCGCCCTCGTCGGGGATGGTCAGCACCTGTTTCAGATCGGCCAGCGGTACCACCGACCCGCGCACGTTCACCACGCCCGGCACATGCGCCCCGGCCCCCGGCACCCGCGTCACCGGCAGCGGGTCGAGGATCTCGCGCAGCAGATGCGCCGGAATGGCCAGCGTCTGCGTGCCCAGCGACATCGTCACCACCGTCAGGTTCTTCTGCGGCCTCAGATCATGCAGCTTCATGCCGCCACCTCCCGCGCGGCGCCGTCCTGCGCCCGCCCCATGCCCACCAGATGCTGTACGTCAAGGATCAGCGCGACCGACCCGTCGCCAAGGATCGTTGCCCCCGACACGGCCCGCACGCCCGCGTGCAGCTTCGACATCTGCTTGATGACGGTCTGGTTCGTCCCGATGATCCGGTCGACCACGATGCCCACGCGGCTTTCGCCCGACATCACGATCACCACGTTCTGCGCCGCCCCTGGCTCGCCCCCGCAGTCGAACAGGTGGCGCAGCCGCAGGAAGGGGACGAATCCCCCGCGGATATCCAGAAAATCCCCCGTCCGCTTGGGCTGTGCCTTTTCGGCGGGCAGTTCCACGATTTCCTGCACGCTGGCCATGGGCAGGGTGTAGCGTTCGCCCGCCACCTCGATCAGCAGCCCCTCGATGATCGCCAGCGTCAGCGGCAGGCGCAGCGTCACGGTCGTGCCCTTGCCCTTGCGGCTCTCGATCTCCAGCGATCCGCGCAGGGATTCGATGGTGCGGCGCACCACGTCCATTCCCACGCCCCGCCCCGACAGTTCCGTCACCTTCTCGGCGGTCGAGAAGCCGGGTTCGAACACCAGCGCAAAGATCTGCGCGTCGGTCAGTTGCGCGTCGGGCGCGATCATCCCCTGCGACACGGCCTTGGCGCGGATCTTCTCGGGGTCCATCCCCCGCCCGTCATCGCGCACGCGGATCAGCACCTCTGCCCCCGCATGTTCCGCCGACAGCTCGATCAGCCCCTCGCGCGCCTTGCCCGCGGCCGAGCGTTCGGCCTGCGTCTCCATCCCGTGGTCGATGGCGTTACGCAGGATATGGACCAGCGGATCGGCCAGCTTCTCGATCACCGTCTTGTCCAGTTCCGTATCCTCGCCCAGAACCGAGAATTCCACGGGCTTGGCCAGACTGTCCGACAGGTCCAGCACCAGCCGCCGGAACCGCCCCACCAGCGACCGCATCGGCACCATCCGCATCGTCATCGTCGCATCGCGCAGGCCACCGGCCAGCCGCGTGATCTGCTCCGCCGTGGCGATCAGCGCGGGATCGCGGCTTTGCCGCGCCAGTTCGGTCAGCCGCGCCTCGACGATCACCAGCTCGCCCACCGCATCCATCAGCGCATCCAGCCGTTCGGCCGGAACGCGGATCGTGGCCCCTGCCGTGCCTCGCGCGCGGGTGCGGCAGCCGCCGCCGGAGGGGCGCTCGCCACAGGTCCGGTGTCCGCGTCCGGCGGTGCCGCGTCCTCTGTCAGCACCGGGGCATCCGTCCCCGCCGCAGGCTCCAGCCGCCAGTCGGCATCGACGAACATGAAAACCTCTTCCACCTGCGCGGCATCCACCCCCGCAGGCAGGTCCATCTCCCAGCCGATGGCGCAGCCTTCCACGTCCAGCCAGTGCAGCGGCGGCACATCGGAAAGATCGGCCACGATCCCCGCAGCCCCCAGCCCGCGCAGCTCGTCCAGCACGATCTCGGGCCGCGCGCCCATCGCCAGCGCAGCCCCCGACAGCCGGAAGCGCAGCCGCGACGGTGCGTCCGCCGCAGGCAGGGCCGCCACCGGTGCCGTGACGGCGGCGGGCGCTTCGACCTCGCCGCCCGCCATCATCGCCTTCAGCCCCGCAAGGATCGCCGCGCGCCGCCCGTCAGGGTCCGGCTCGCCCTCTACCAGCCCCGGGATCTCGTCCTTGGCGGCCAGCGCCAGACGCAGGATTTCCGCCCCCACGGCCAGTGCGCCCGACCGGATACGGTCGAAGACCGTTTCGAATTCGTGGATGAAGGCGGCAAGATCGGTAAAGCCGAACATCGCCCCGCTGCCCTTGACCGTATGCAGGTCGCGGAACACCTGATTGACCAGCGCCATGTCGCCGGGCCGCTTCTTCAGATCCAGCAGGCCCCGTTCCAGACTTTCCAGAAGATCGCGCAATTCCTCGCGAAAGATCGCCGCCATATCGTCGGTCATCAGCCCAGCACCTTCTTGATCACGGCCAGCAGCTTGTCCTGCGTAAAGGGCTTGACCATCCAGCCCAGCGCCCCCGCCTCGCGCGCCTGTGCCTTCAGATCCTCGGCGGAATCCGTCGACAGCACGACGATCGGCACGCCCTTGCCCGCCGGATGCTGGCGCAGCGCGCGGATGAACCCCAACCCGTCAAGATTGGGCATGTTCTGGTCGGTGATGATCGCATCCACCGGCTGGGCCAGCGCCTTGGCCAACCCGTCCTGTCCGTCGACCGCCTCGATCACGGCATAGCCGGCCTCTTCCAGCGTCATCGCGATCATCCTGCGGATGGACGGGGAATCATCGACGGTCAGTACTGTCTTGGACATGTTTCTCGGCTCTCTATCTCTTTTCCGGCATCGGGCAGTTCAGGCGGCAAGGGCATCGCCCAGCGCCAGCCGCGCCGCCATCACGCCCAGCGCCCCTGCCTGTGGCGCATCGATCTGCAAGTTCCGGTCCAGTTGCCGCGCCGTCCGCTGTGCCGACAGCAGGACCTGCACCACGGCCGTATCCACAGCCGTCAGCCCCGCCGTGCGAAGCACGACATCTCCCTCGGCCAACGCCCCCAGCAGACGCGCCCGCAGGGCCTCCGCATCGCCCGCGCGCAGATCGCCCTCCAGTTCAAGCACAGCCCCCGACATCCCGTCCCCCTTTCGCGCATTGCGGGACAGACCCGCCCCATCGCTTGCAGGAACGGCGCAAGGCCGCGTTCTGTTAGGGGAAAAATTGATCAGCCGGTCGCGGATCACCGGCCCGCGGTCCGACCCTACGCCCGCAGGGTCGCGCCGCGCCGTCCGGTCGCTAGACGACCACCACGCGGTTCCGGCCCTGATCCTTGGCCGCATACATGGCGCTGTCCACCTGCGCGAAGGTCTCGTCCAGCGACCGGTCGGGCGACAGCATCGCCACCCCGAAGGACATGGTCAGCCGTCCGTATTGCGGATCGACCTGTTCCTCGATCACGACCTTCATCCGCTCGGCGAATTCGGTCGCGGCAGTGATGTCCGTGTCGAAAAGCAGGATCATGAACTCGTCCCCGCCCCAGCGCACCACCGCATCCTCGCGCCGCGACTCGATCCGCAGCACGCGCGCCACGCGCTGGATGGCACGGTCGCCCACCAGATGGCCGTGGATGTCGTTGATATCCTTGAACCGGTCCAGATCGCACATCACCAGCGCGGCCTGCGCCCCCTGCGTCTTGACCTGCACATGGGCGTGCTGCAACAGCGCCTCGCCGCTGCGCCGGTTCAGCAGCCGCGTCAGCAGATCGGTCGAGGCCGCCTCGGACAGTTCGCGGTTCTGCAGGATGTGCAGCGTCACATCCTTTGCCACCACGATGATATCCGCCTCGGCAGCCGGTCCGGCATCGAAACGGCAGGCGGTCAGGTCCAGATAGCAGATCTCCTCGTCCAGCCCGCGGAACGGCACGATCCCGCGCGCCGTGGCCAGCGCGTTGCCCGCACGGGCCTGCTCCAGCAGTTGCGCGGCCACCGCGAAATCCCCCACCACAAGGTCGCGCAGATTGACCCGCTGCCGGCATCTGAGAAGCGAGGTAAAGGCCACATTGGCAAAGGTCAGGGTATAGTCCGTATCGATCGTGAAGATCGGTTCCGGTATCACGTGCAGCGCCTTGTAAAGCGCCGAAAAACTGTTCAGCCCGAAAGGCTTGTCCGTGATGTCCGACTGGATCGACACATAGTATTGCGGCTCGCCGGCATCGTTCAGCACCGGCGTGACGGTCCAGTGCACCAGATAGCGTTCGCCCGTCTTGCGATAATTGTAGGCCACCCCGTCAAAGCCCCGCCCCTCGCGGATCGACTTCGACAGATGGGCGATCACCTCGGGGTCCGTCTCGGGCCCCTGCAACATCGACAGCGACCGTCCGACCAGTTCGTGCAGCTCGTATCCCGTCATCCGGCAGAAGGCGGGATTGGCATAGATCACCGGATAGCCGGGGTCCGCGCTGGTGATCACAAGCGAATTCCATATCTGGCGGATCGCCATCCTGATCGCGTCCGAAATGGCATCGGGCATGTCCGCACCGGCCAGCTCTTGGGTTCCGCCTGTCATCCCGCACCTCGGCCCGGATCGGTGTTCCAGTTGATTTTGTGTGGTTTTCCAAACAGATAACCCTGCACATACCGCACCCCGAGCGAGGCAAGGATCGCACTGTCCTCCTCGGTCTCGACCCCTTCGACCACCAGGCTCGCCCCGATCGATCCGGTCAGTTCGACGATCAGGCGGATGATGTGCCGGCGCCGACCGGACTCGCGCAGTCCGGCGATCAGCGACTTGTCGGCCTTGACGGTGGCGAAATCGAACGAGGCGAGACGCTCCAGCCCCGAACCTTCCTTCCCGAAATCGTCCAGATAGACGAGGAACCCGCAGTCATGGATCTTCGCAAGGTTCCGCGCGATCTGGTCGGGCTGCATCTTTTCCAGATAGGGGGTTTCCGTGACCTCGATGGCGATGCGGTAGCCTTCTCTCACCAGCTCCAGCAGAACAGGCGTCAGCGCGTTGTTCTCGAACTGGTTGAACAGGTCGAACGGATCATAATTGAACGAGAAATAGGGCGCATCCGCCCCGTCGGGCGGGCGGGGTGGCAGGGCCGCGCGCACGATCGCCGCCATGTCCTGCACCAGCCCCTTGTCACGCAGCGCCGCGATGAAATGCGTGATGAAGGACGGCAAGGGAACGAACCTGCCATCCGGTCGCTGCCAGCGCACCAACGCCTCGTAGCCGACGGGCAGGCCCGACCCGATGGCAACGATGGGCTGCAGGTGAAAGCAGATCTCGCGCGCACGGATTGCCTGCACCAGATCCATCAGCTTGGGTGTCTCGGTGCTGTATCCCAGCTGCTCCAGCAGATGCGCGTCCGCCTCGACCGCGCGGTTCTTGCCCGTGGCCTTGGCATAGCGCAGGGCCATGTCGGCCCGCTCGGACGCCACGGTGATATTGTCACCCCGCCGCAGCAGCCCGAAGCCCAGCGATATGGTGCAAAAGGCTACCGCATCGTCAAAGCGCATCTCCGTGGCCGCGATGCGTTCCACCGCCTGCGCGAAGAAGGCCTGCGCCGACGGCCCCGTCGCCTCCACCGGGACGAGGATCAGGAAATCCTCGCCGCCAAAGCGGCAGATGACCTCGGCCTCGGGAATGACGGACAGCAGGTTCCGCGCCAGTCGGCCAAGGACAAGATCCCCGACCCTGTGCCCGTGGCTGGCATTGATCGACTTGAAATCGTCGATATCCGTTATGGCAAGGTAATAGTCCTTTTCGCGGTGGTCATGCGCGTAAAGCTCCTGAAACCGCGGCCGTCGCATCGCGCCGGTCAGGTTGTCGTAATGCGCCTCGCTCCGCAGCGCCTCGGTCGTCCGGTTCAGTTGCGCGATGAACAGGTTCAGCACCCGCGAGAAGAAGCTGAACTCGTCCTGTCGCGGATCGACCAGCGGCTTCATCTGGCCGGTCGCGGGATTGCTTTCGAAATAGCTGGCGATATGCCCGATCCGTCTGGACAGAAAGCGCCGCATCAGCAGCCAGAAGCACGACACGCTTCCCACAAAGACGAAACCGGCAAAGATGACGGGCTTCACGAAGGTCTGGATAAGCTGAGCGTTCTGGCTTTGCGTGCTCATCACGACGTAAAGGTCGCTGCAGGTTTCCTTCAGCGCAAAGGCGGGCGAGACGGTCGCGACCGGCAGGCAGATGCTCGTGCGGGTGAACAGCCGGTCCCCGTGCCATGTCAGGACGGCCGAACTCTTCTGGCTCGGGTCGATCCCGAGCGAGGCCTTCAACTCGTCCACCGGCACCGCCGACCGGCGCGGCGAGGCCGAGGCGATCACCTCCCCGCCATTGATCAGGAAGGCATCGACAAACCCGTCGCGCCCCTGCATCGCGGCCAGACTGTGCCGCAACTCGCGCATCGTGTTCTGACTGAGCTGGCTTTCCAGCAGGACGCGCAGCGAAAAGGTCATCTCGAGCAGTTCCTGCTCGGTCACGCGCGACATCCACGAATAGGCCGACTGGATCACCAGCGCCATGATGGCAGCATTCGCCGATACGAAGATCGCCGACATGAGGACCGTCATGGTCGTGCTGAACCCCGGCCGGATCCGCATCTCAGCGACCGGTTCCGTGCGGCTCGATCCGGTCCAGCAGATCCGGCAAGGCCAGATCGCTGCGCCCGGTCTCCACAAGCCAGCCATGGATGCCCGACACCAGCCTTCGGAAACTCTCCGCGGCAAGGATCGCCTCGCCCTCCGCCGCCGTGGGAAGCGTCAGCCCGTCATACTGGGCATAGACATCGTCCTCGGCCACCCCCAGCCCCGCGGCAAGGGCGGGGACCAGTTCGGGATCCTTCGCGCGGATGCGCCCTGCAATCTCTTGAAAGGATCGCATCATCGCCGCGACATCGCCCTGCATCCGGTCGTCGTAACGCTCTTTGCGGACGACCAGCACGTCGATGATCGCAGGGCCCAGCTGCGACGAATCGAAGATCGGCGCACACCCCGCCGCCACAAGATCAGAGGCAAAGGGGTTGAATGTCAGGAAGGTATCCGCCGTCCCCGCGACCAAGAGGTCCAGATGCTCGTCGACCGAGGCATTGACGCGCGTCACGTCCGACAGGGCCAGACCGTTCCGCGACAGATAAAGATACAGGAAATATTCGCCCAGCGCGGTGCTCTCATGGGCATAGACGCGGTCGCGCACTGCCGCATCCGGCGTGGTGGTGCAGATCACATCCGCCCCGCTGGAGATGTCCGTCACCGCGACGACGACCAGCTCCGTCCCCCGCGCGGCCGAGGAGACCGCCTCGTCCAGCGTCAGCGCCGCCATGTCAACCAGCCCGATCTCGAGCGCCGACGTCACCTCGGACGCGTTCCAGTACCGCACGAGCTCCAGCGGCCGCGACGCATCGGAGGGCGCATGCGCCCCGATCAGGTAAAGCGGCTCATATCCCGGCCAGACATTGGTGGCGATGCGTATTTCGTCGTGGTTGGCGTGGGCGGATTCTGAGGTCAGTACGACAGTGCACGCTGTCGCAAAAACTGAGAAACCAGCATGTGGCCAAAACCGCTGAATAAACATATCTTGCAGCTCTCGCGCAAAAGAGTGTTCCAATGTCGAGTAACAAAGTAGAGACCACTTTCATAATGGACCCTACCTATTTCAACAACACAAGCTCGACCAAGCCGCAGTGTTCGCGGCCTTACGGCGTGGTCGTGGTAGTAAGCTTGGTTTTTACGTCATCAAACGTTGTTTCGATTACGCCACCAAGCGTGGTGAAAGCTGCAATGATGATAACTGCAAGGATCCCAACAATAATCCCGTACTCAATCGCAGTCGCACCGTTCTCGTCGCGCCCAAACCGCGCAACGCTCTTGACGAAATTCTTGATTTTCATGAGCTTCACCCTTCTTTTGCGTGATCCACTCCAGCCCGGTTTTACGTGCACGGGACGAGTCGTGGCCTGAAGATTCACATAAGAATGATTTGATCGTCTGGCAAATTTTTAATGTGCGGCGATCTTTTTTCCACTCGCTTACTTCACTAAAGTTATAATTTTATCTTTCGATAAAGACCCCAATTCCAATGGCTGGATTACTGCTCTTGCGTTTGCTGTTTAATATCAAGATCAACAATCGCGTGGCGGTGTGCCGTGATAAAATAAGGCAGGGACTGACAAAGTTGACCGGCACGATTTCAACGATGGGTGTGGCACGCTGCCTCGCACTCGGCCTTCTGCTGGCCGGCTGCGTACCGGCAACCGGCCCCGCCACCGATCCCGCCACCGCAGCCGCCACCGTCAGCCAGGGCTACACGCTCATCGGCCAGAAGGACTACGCCAAGGCCAAGACCACGCTGCAATCGGCCCAGCCCTTCCGCACCGGTGACCGGCGCGCGCTGATGGGCCTTGCCGTCGCCTCGGACATGACCGGCGATTTCCGCACCGCCGACCGCGCTTACAAGGAACTGCTCCTGCGCGAGACCGACCGCGCCATGCTCTTCAACAACATGGCCTATTCCTACATGCTGCGCGGCGATTACGCCCGTGCATCCGCCTATCTGGCCGAAGCGCGCCGCCACGATGCGGCCAATGTGACCATCGCCAACAATGCGGCGATGCTTGAAAGGGTGGCACCGCTCCAATGACCCCGCATCGGCTCATCATCGCGGGGCGCGCAGCCTCGGTCCGGCTCGGATCTCTCCTCGCCCTTCTGGCGCTGGTCCTGCTTGCGGCCACCACCCCCTCCGGCACCGCCACCGCACAAGAGGTGAAGGTGTTGCGCCTCGCCATGGGCGAGACCGAGGTGATCGACGTCCCCTTCGGTCTGGCCGATGTGATCGTGGCCGACCAGAAGGTCGCCTCCATCACCCTGCTCTCGGCACAAAGCCTGCTGGTCACCCCCCTCGCGGCGGGCAGCACGCAGGTCATGCTGCGCGATGCCGAAGGCACCGCCCGCCTGACCCTCTCGGTCGCCGTGCGCGAGGATTTCGCCCAGCTCCAGAACATCCTTGACGAAGTCTCGCCCCGCGCGAACATCGAGGTCCGCAACGTCAACGGCCGCGCCCTCGTCGCGGGCATCGTGGGCGACGAGGCCGAGGCGAGCCGCATCCTCGACATCGCCCGCTCCTACAGCGACGGCGACGTGATCGACGCGCTCAAGGTCGCAGACCCGCGTCAGATCATGCTCAAGGTCAATATCCTCGAACTCTCGCGCAGCGGCGGCAAGGAGCTGGGCATCAACACCTTCCGCGACCCTCAGGGCATGGAAGGCACGAATGGCGACCCCTTCGGTACGATCAGCCGCAACCTGAGACTCTCGGCCAACGGCAAGCCCTACAGTGTCGACCTTCTGCTGCAGGCGCTCGAGACGAAGGGCATTGCCCGCCGTCTGGCCAACCCGACACTGGTCGCGGTGAACGGATCGACCGCCAGCTTCGTCGTGGGTGGCGAAGTGCCGATCACGACCGCCACCGAAGATGGCGAATCGACCACCTACCGTGAATACGGCGTGAAGCTCGCCTTCACCCCGCAGGTTCTGGACGGCCGCGTCATCCGCCTGCAGATCATGCCCGAGGTGAGCGAGGTCGACTGGTCCCGCCGCGTGAACGACAACCCCGCCTTCGTCTCGCGCAAGGTCGACACCACGATCGAATTGCAAAGTGGCGAAAGCTTCGCCATCGCGGGCCTGCTGCAAAGCGACAGCGTCCGCTCCGCGCGGCAATATCCGTGGATGGGCAATGTCCCGATCCTCGGCGCGCTGTTCCGGTCCTCGGCCTACCAGAAGAACCAGACCGAACTGGTGGTCGTGGTCACGCCCTATCTCGTGAACGGCGACTCGCCCGAGAACATCGACGGCGACCCGACCCTTCAGGCGGGCGATCCCGATGATGCGGAAACCTTCCTGCTCGGCGCGGTCGAGGACAATGACGAGGTGAAAAGCCGTTTCCTTGGCGGATTCGGTGTCACCGGGCCTTACGGGCACATCCTGCCGCGCCAATAGACGGCGCGGCGGCAGACCGTCCGGCCCCGCAGGGCCGACGGGGTGGAACAGAAGGCAGGCCCCTGCAGCGGGGCCATTGATGGAGTGCAACGATCCATGCGACGCAGCCGAATCCTTCTCTTGGCGGTGCTGTCCGGTCTCGGAACACTCGGGCTCATGCAATATGCGCGGATGGCGCAGCAGCAGGTCGCGCAGGAAGAGACGGTCGCCCCCACCACAAGCCAGGTCCTCGTCTTTGCAGGCGACCTTGCGCGGGGCACGCTCGTGGACGGGTCCAGCCTGCGCTGGCAGGAACAACTCATCTCCGCCGTTCCCGCCGGTGCGATCACCGCCACCAGACCGGATGCGCGCTTTCCGGACGGCGTGACGGGCAAGCTCCTGCGCCGCGACGTGCTGGCCGGAGAGCCGGTGAATGCCGGCGTCTTCGTGGACGGCCCCGCCGGTTTCATGTCGCTGACGCTGCAGCCGGGAATGCGGGCGGTGGGTCTGGCGGTCACGCCGCAGAAACTTGCGGGCGGGTTCATCCTCCCTGACGACCGCGTCGACGTGATCCACACGGTGGACGGCGATTTCGACGGCGACGGCCGCGCCAGCAGCTATTCGCAGACCATCCTCAAGAACGTGCGCGTCCTTGCCGTGGGCACCACACCCTCGGGCCGCGTCACCAACCGCACCGCGGGCGAACAGGCCGAAGAGGACGGGACGCAATCCGACGTCACCCTCGACGGCGAGACGGTCACCCTCGAACTGGGCGAGGCCGAGGCCGCCGTCCTCTTCTCGGCCATGGCCAGCGGCCAGATCTCGCTCGCCCTGCGCGCACTCGAAGATTCCGAGCCATCCGGCATCGCCTCCATCCTGGGCTTCGAACAGGGCCCCGGGGCCCCGACGCCCGAACCCGCTATGGCCGCAGAGCCTGCCGCCCCCGCCGTGGCAGAGCCTGCAGCGGCTCAGACACAGGAACCGACCCCGACCGCAGCCCCGGCCCCGACCGCCACGGCCGCTTCCGCGGCCGAGCCGGAAAAGGTGACGGTCCGACTGATCGAAGGGGGCAATGAACGCTTGGTCGAAATCCTGACCGGCGGGGAAACACGATAATGATCCAGGATTCGCTCTTCATTCCGCGCAGCACCATCGCCGCCTTCGCCAAAAGCGAAGGCGTCTACGAGGTGCTCAAGGCGCTCAAATCCCACCCGCTCCTGACCCGCGCCCAATACGAGGCCTATCACGGCGGGATCGACGATCTGGTCAACCACTATCCCACCGGCGGGACGCCCCAGCTTCTGCTGCTGGAACATGACGGCCCCATCCCCGACCTCGACCGCGTGGCCGAGATCAGCGCACCGCATACGCAACTGATCGTGCTGTCGGGCAACAACGACATCGGGCGCTACCGCCAGCTGCTGGACAGGGGCGGGTCCGATTACCTTTTCACCCCCGTCTCGCCCGAATTGCTGGTCGCCTCGATCAGCCGTTCCTTCGCGCGGGCCGAAAACCGCAAGACCGCCAGCATGTTCGCCTTCTTCGGCTGCGGCGGCGGAACCGGCGCCTCGACCGTGGCGCAGAATGCGGCGGTGCTGCTGTCGCAGGTGCCCGACAAAAAGGTCATGCTGATGGATTTCGACCTGCATACGGGCAGCGTCGCCATGACCTTCGGCATCACACCGGTGCGCGGGGTCCACGACCTGCTGCGCGATCCGAAATCCATTTCGGCACAGGAAATCGCCCGCATCGCGCATGAACGCAATGCCGGCCTGCAGGTGCTCTGCTCGGTCCCCTCGCTGGAGCCGGGCTTCGCGCTCAAGGTGGACCATTTCGTCGACATCCTCGATCAGGCGCGGATGCTGGTCGACTATGTCGTGATCGACCTTCCCGGCGGATGGAGCACCCTGCACAGCCGCCTTCTGGCCATGACCGAACATGTCGGCCTCGTCGGGCTGCCCGATCTTCGCAGCTTCCACCTCCTGCACCGCATCCAGCAACTCTCCGCCAAACTGCGCGAGGGGATGCCGCCGGTCGATCTCGTGCTGAACCGCTGGACGCCCGCCTCCGAAGGGGTCATCTCCTCCTCGCTCTATACCGACCTCCTGCGCGGCGGCCGGATGGTCCAGGTCGGAGAGTTCGGCCCCCTCGCCATCGAAAGCGACGCCGCCGCCCGCACGCTGGCCGAAACCGCCCCCACCGCCTCGGCCCTGCAGGACTTCACCCGCTATCTCGAATCCAAGACCGGAACGCCCATCGTGCCAAGGACGCGGCAGACCAAACCGCTCCTGTCGCGGCTGTTCGGGAAAAAGGCGTCCTGACCCATGCGCCGGCTGCGCCAATTCCTGACGGAAACCTCCGGGGCAGCCGCCATCGAATTCGCGATTCTCAGTCCGCTGTTCCTGATCCTGCTTGTCGGCATGCTGAACCTCGGCTCGCAGGCCTTCACACAGGCGCGGCTGAACCAGACCGTCCGAGAGACGGCCGAGGCCGCACTCTTCACGCAGGACACGGCAGTGCTGTCCGCCATACTGCGCGCGGCACTGACAGACGCGGGCTTGCCGACGTCCGGCAGCACCGGTGCAGTTCTGGTGGAGCTCAGATGCCTCTGCGGGATCGAAGATCTCGCCGAAGCGCTCTGTACGGTGCAGAAAACGGCAAGCTGTACGGCCACCGGCATGCCATGGGAACTGGTGTTCAAGATCAGCACGAAGATCCCCTTCACCCCTCCCCTCCCGATCGAGGGATACGGGCCACGGGAACTGACAAGCGAATTGCGGGTGCAGTTGCGATGACCCTGCGCCGTTTCTTCCGCGATACAAGTGGTGCCACGGCGGTGGAAACCGCCCTCATTTCCCTTCCGCTCATCACGCTGACCTTCGGCATCATCGAGATCGGACGCGCGCTCTACATGCAGCAGGCGCTCAGCTTCGGGGCGGACAGGGCTGCACGCATCCTCTACATAAACCCCACCGCGACCGAGTCCGCGATGGAACAGGCGGTGGTCGACAGCGTGTTCTTCGTCGATCCGCTCCGCCTCGACGTCAGTCTGGACCTCGCGCCGACGACGGTGAATTCCGAGGATTTCACGACAAGACGCCTGACCGTGACCTATGACTTCGTCAGCCTCGTCCCGTCGATCCTCACGGGCACGATCAAGCTGTCGTCAGACCGCCACGTCGTGATCCGCAAGCCCGCTACTCCTTGAGGGAGATGCGCTGCTGTGCCGTGATCTTCGGCGCATTGGGCGGCATTGCCGACCGGAAATCGCAGGAATCGTCCAGTTCGACCGTCGAATTGCCCGAAATCGTGATCCGGCCGGACAGAAGCCGGATGCAAGGCTCCACGACATCCCGGTTCGTATTGCCCGAAAACTCGACTTCGTCATTCGGGAAATAGATCAGACCCGACAGCACCGTGCCATTGTTGCCCGTGAAGGAATGCTTCAGTTCGGTCCCGACCCTGTCGCCAAAGAACAGGATGCCGTTATAGGGGTCCGTTCTGTTGCTGGTGGCTTTGTTATACGCGGTCAGCTTGACCTGTGCACTCCCGCTCACCGACAGCGTCGCGCCGTTCATCAGATAGAAGCTGACATTCTCTCCTTCGACGACAGCTCCGGCGTTGATCGTCAGGTCGCCGTTCCTTGCACCGTCGATGATATAGAGACCCGGTTCGAAACGGACCTCACCCTTCAGATTCAGATCGTCAAACCGCGCAATCTTCAATTCGCCCAGCGAAGAAATGCTCTGCCGCGCCGCATAGACCACCCCGCCTGCATTGACCGGATCGGCAGTCGGGGAAACGGCATTGATCCCGCCGACCTCGGACGAAGTCAGCATGTGCAGATCGGCATATGGATCGGCAGACGGCCGCTGCCGGATCTTCGGGGCCGCGCATTCGGGATCGGTATAGGTGATCTTGACGTTATCTTCCTGCAGGTTGTCCGTTCCACCCACGGTATAGACACAGGTCGCCGTCAGTTCCGCATTGTTGCCGACCCTCTGCGCGCTATTGGACGCGACCGAATTCGATGCCGCCGCGCAGTTCACCATGGTGACTTCCCCCGACCCGCCGATCGACAGCGTCACACCGGTCTTGCCCAGCGCTACCATGCAGGCCTGCTCTCCGCTTTCGGGGTCCACGCCGGCCACCGCCCGTGCCGTGATCAGCACATCGTCAGCCGCACCTGTCGTGCTGAACAGGGCCGTCAGATAGCGCGGCAAAGCGCGGGAAACGGTCACCTCTGCATGGTTCTTGCGCCCCGCATAGCTGCCGGTCGTGGGGGGCAGCGTCAGCACCAGATCGTCATCCGCCAGCAGACCCGCGCCGCTGGCACGGTCCATGACAGACTCCCGCACCTTCCCGATGTCATCCGTCGAAAGCGACCGCGTCGCCGCGGTATAGGCCGCGACATCCGCGATGTGCTGGATCTTCCTCTGCGTCAGCAGCCACATGCCCACTTCGCTGCCCAGCGCCGCAAAGCCGATGAGGATGGGCGATACCAGCGCGATATAGACCGCCGCCGCACCGCTTTCCGACCGAAGGAAGGACCGCATGGACACCACCTAGAAATCCGCCGTCAGCACGATGGGCGCGATGATCACGACGAACAGCACCGGCAGGAAGAACACGATCATCGGCACCGTCATCTTCGGGCCCAGCGACGCCGCCCGCGCCTCGGCATTGGCCAGACGGGCCTGACGGTTCGCCGCCCAGATCGTCCGCAGCGAATGCGCGATCGAGGCACCCTGCTTTTCGGCCTGCACCAGCGCGATGGTGACAGATTTCACCCCGGGCAGGTCGATGCGCTGTGACAGGTTGACATAGGCCATGCGGCGTTCCTTCAGCAGCGACAGGTCGGCCACGGTGATCACGAATTCCTCGGCCAGGATCGGTGCCACGGGGGCCAGTTCCTGCGCGATCCGCCGCATCGCCACCTCGATGGACAGTCCGGAATCCAGACAGATGATCAAAAGCCCGATCGCATCGTCCCAGTAATCGCCAAAGGCCCGCCTGCGCGCCGCGATCCGCCGCTTCAGCCAGCCTTCGGGCAGGTAGATCCCCACCGCAAAGGCCAGCACCGTCAGCGCCACCGTCGCCAGCCCCCCCGGTCCGCGCGGCATCCCGCTCAGGAACAGGAACGTCCCCGCCGCCAGCAGAATGGCCAGAAGCGCGCGGACACCCTCGAAATACAGATACATCCGCGGCGCGCGCAGCCCCGCCTGACGCAGCAGCACGCGGCGCTGCTTGCCAAAGGTCGACCGGTCCCAGATCCAGTCGATGGCCTTCTGCCGCCATTCGTCCAGCGCAAGCTTGCCCGACAGCCAGGCCAGCGGGTGGCGCAAGATGGACTTGCGCCGTTCCTGCTGCACTGCATCCTGCAGGATCGACCGCGCCCGCCGCGCAAGGGCCGAGCTTTCGGTCCGGCCGGGTCCGGCCAGCAGGACATAGGTCGTCACCGCCGCAATCGCGGCAAGCGCGAGCGGCGCAAAGGACAGGACCAGCGACAGCACCTCTTCCCGCATCACAATTCGATCCGCATCATCGACCGCATCACCACCACGCCGACCAGCATCCAGCCAAGGCTCGCGCCCACGATGATATTGCCGGTCTCCGTGTCGATCAGCGGACGCAGGAAGTCGGGCGCCAGCAGCGAAAGCGCCCCGATCAGCAGCACCGGCACCGCCCCGATGATCAGGGCCGATGTCCGCGCCTCGGCCGTCATCGACCGCAGCTTGCCCTGCAGCGTCGCCTTGTCACGCAGCAGGTTGGCCAGATTGGTCAGAACCTCCGCGATGTTCCCGCCCGACTGGGCCTGAATCGCCACGACGATCGCAAAAAGCCGCGCCTCGCGCACCGGCACGCGGTCGGCAAAGCGGGCGACCGCCTCGCGCATGGACAGGCCCACGCCCAGATCGTTCATGATCTGGAACAGCTCGCGCCGCAGCGGATCGCGCCACTCCGTCGCGGCCAGCCGCAGGCACTCGATCAGCGGCAACCCCGCCCGCACCCCCCGCACCATGAGGTCGAGCGCATCGGGAAGGTCATCCGTAAACAGCTTCAACCGCCGTCTGGCCAGAATCCGCACCTGCAGCAGCGGCGCCCCGATCCCCAGACCCACAGCCCCCAGCGCCACCTGCAGCAGCGGCAGGTCGAGAAGCCACAGCACCAGCGCCATCACCACCGTCGCCGCCGCCGTATAGCCCAGATGCCGCTCCACCGACCGCTCGGTGCCCGAGCTTTTCAGCAGCCGCGCCAGCAGGAACCGCCCCTCGCGCTGCCGCGTCGCCTCCAGTTCGTTCAGCGCCTTCTGGATCTCCTCGCGCGCCCGCGCCTCGTCATCTGGCTCGACCGAGGCGACACTGACCAACCCCGCGGCCAGCAGCCGCGCGTCAAGCGCAGACTTGCCCTTCCGGTCGCCTCCGGCAAAGGCCATCAGCACCAGCCCCACGGTCAGCGTGACGGACAGGCCGAACAGCAGGCTCATGACAGGATCACTGACCAGCGCGGACATGCTCAGACGATCCCCAACTCGGCGTCCTCGGCCGAATTCCGCCGCGCGTTCAGCGCGCCCAGCGCCGCCGCCAGACGCTGCTGTTCGCCGAAATAGGTGGCACGCGGCCAGAAATTGGGCTGGGTGATCCCCGTTCCGCTGTGACGGCCCAGAATCCGGCCATCCGCATCCTCGCCCTCGATCCGGTAGACGAAGATATCCTGCGTCGTGATCGTGTCCTCCTCCATGCCCACCACCTCGGTGACATGGGTGATGACGCGGCGCCCGTCCCGCAGACGCGCGGCATGGATGATGACCTCGACCGAATTGGCGATCATCTCGCGGATCTGCCGCGCAGGCAGCGCCAGACCCGCCGCCGTGATCATGCTTTCCAGACGCCGCAGCGCCTCGCGCGGGCTGTTGGCATGCACCGTGCCCATCGACCCGTCATGCCCCGTGTTCATCGCCTGCAACAGGTCGAACGCCTCGCCCCCGCGCACCTCGCCCACCACGATCCTGTCCGGCCGCATCCGCAGACAGTTGCGGACCAGATCGCGCATCTTCACCTCGCCCTCGCCCTCCAGATTGGGCGGCCGCGTCTCCAGCGGTACGACATGGGGCTGCTGCAACTGCAACTCAGCCGAATCCTCGCAGGTCACGACCCGCTCGGACTTGTCGATGAAGCCCGCAAGACAGTTCAGCAGCGTCGTCTTGCCCGACCCCGTCCCTCCCGACACGATGGTGTTGCACCGCGTCCGCCCGATGATCCGCAAAAGCTCCGCCCCGTCCGCGGTGATCGATCCGTAGCGGACAAGATCGTTCAGCGTCAGCTTTTCCTTGCGGAACTTCCGGATGGTCAGCGTCGGCCCCTTCAGCGCGAGGGGCGGCACGATCACGTTGACGCGCGACCCGTCCGGCAGGCGGGCATCGCAGATGGGCGAGGATTCATCCACCCGCCGCCCGACCAGCGACACGATGCGCTGGCAGATGTTCAGCAGATGCGCATTGTCGCGGAACTGCACATCCACCCTGTGGATCTTCCCGCCCCGCTCGACATAGATTTCCTTCGGACCATTGACCATGATGTCGCTCAGGTCGTCCTGCGCCAGCAAGGGCTCCAGCGGCCCGAAGCCCAGCACGTCATCCACCAGCTCGTCCACGATCCGGTCGGCCACGAAGGTCGGCACCGGCGTCTGCCGCCGCGCAAGGATGCGCCGGATCGCCCCCGCAATCTCGGCCCGCGCATCCTGCGGGTTCAACTGGTTCAGGCGCGTCGCGTCGAAGATCTCGACCAGCGACTGCCGCACCTCGTCCATGATGGGGTAGAATTCGTCGTTTTCCGCGCTCAGCGCGGCCGCCTGCGCCTCCGGCTCCGTGACCGCCGCCGCCGCCGCCGTCACCGTACGCAGCGGAACCGCCTGCGGTGTGCCCGTGCGCTGCGCCCTGCCGAAAGCCATTCCGTGATCCCCCGGGAAATTGCCGCGTAAAACAGAACCGGACGGTAGGTAAAAATCATGGATGCGTAAAGTCGAGGCCGGTCCGGCTTTTGGATGCAATTTGCACCCAAGGGGGAAATCAATCCGATGGTTTTGCAATTAGGATAAACACACATACCAATAGACCATCCGGAGTGAATTCTACGTCCGTCCCGCTGCTGTTAAGCTGCGTGCACACCATCGGAGTTCCGGAATGCATTTCGAGCGCAGCAAAGTGATCAAGAAGCCGGGCGTCCCCGTCCGCATCCATTTCACCAATGGCGGATCTCTCAAGGGACTGGTCTTCATCAGCAATGACGGCCGCGTGCTGGATGCGATCGAACGGCGCGAATACTTCCCCCTGCGGACGCTGTCCGGCACGCGTCTGGTCCGCAGCAGCAGCATCGTCTGGATCGAGATCCTGTCCTACGAGGATTATCTGGCCGACCGCGAAGCCTATCCCCCCGTGGACGAGAATTACCTGCGCTCCAACCGCTGGTGACTGTCAGCTTGCGGGATGGTCCTGCTCGTATTGCTCGAAGATCCGCGCGAATTCCACGCTGACCTTGTCGAAGGCGGCGAAGAGATCGGGGTCGAACTTCGTGCCGACCAGCTGCGACATGTTCTGCAAGGCTTCCCTGTGGCTCAGCGCCGCCTTGTAGGGGCGCTGTGACCGCAACGCGTCATAGACATCGATCAGCGCCATGATCCGCGCCGCCAGCGGAATATCGTCGCGGCTCAGCCCCTCGGGATAGCCGGTGCCGTCCCAGTTCTCATGGTGATAGCGCGCCACATCCTCCGAAATGGTCAGCACCGGCTCGTCGTCCAACCCGCTCTTTTCGGTGAAATCGCGGATCATCTGGCCGCCCATGCTGGCATGGACCGACATCGCGTCGAACTCTTCCTTCGACAGCCGTCCGGGCTTCAGAAGGATGCTGTCGGGCACCGCGACCTTGCCGATGTCATGCAGGCGGACGGCCTCGGCCAGATCCGTCTCGTTCATCTCCGCCGCCCCCCGGATGCCCGCCTCCCGTGCCGCACCCAGCAGCGCGCGCGCATATTGCGAACACCGCTCGAGATGCGCGCCCGTCTCGTTGTCGCGATGGCGCGTGATGGCGACCATGGCATTGATCAGCCCGCGGCGTAGCGTGTCCTGATAGTCCACCATGACCCTGCGCGTCTCGCCCGACACAAGGTACAGCAACATCCCCGTCATCAGCTGCAGGCACCCCATCAGCAACCAGTTGCTGGGCGAGGACAGGTGCACCCCGATATCCGGCGGCAGCGGGATATAAAGCCCCGCCACGGCCAGCGCAAAGACCGCGGCCAGCGGAATCGCCAGCAGCAGCAGCGATGCGAACCGCGCGCGCCGCGTGTCCAGGATACCGGCCAGCAGAAGCGCCACGAAGAAAAGATAGGGCCCGCCCGAGGCCAGCCCGTTCACGGCAAACCCCGTCAGAGCGGCCGATCCGAACAGCGTCAGCAGGAACAGGATGATCTGTCGCCCGCTCAGCCGCGACCGTATGGCGTAGATGCCGCACCCCACGCAGTAAAGCGCCACGAAGACCGGAAAGCTCTCCGTCTCTCCCACCACCACACGGCGATAGAGCAGGACCGTGATCAGAAAGCTGAAGAACAGCATGACAACCTTCAGAAGCCGCAGCCCCAGAAGGTGCGAGAAATCATCGTAACGGTGCGCCGACGCACCCGCGAGACGGTTCATTCTTTATGGTCCTGCCCGTTTGGCCGTCCGGTTCGCGACGCACTGTCCCACCGGAATTGGCCGCCCCTAGGTTGTGCAAATTCGCGTCACAGTCCAGCCATCCCGCCAGTGGCAAAGGTCTGCAAGGTAGATGGGCAGCGCATCGCCCCAACCATCCGAATGGCCCGCAAATCTTTCGCGCAGCCCATGCATCCCCCGCCGCCTTCAGGCCGCCGCCGCCAGCACCGCCTTCTCGGCCCGCGCGCGCAAAAGATCGCAGGCCTCGGCGATCACCGGACCAAGCCGGACCAGCGCCTCTTCCACCGCCTGCGGGTCGCCCGCCTCGCACAACTGCTCGACCTCCAGCAGTTGCAGACCCAGCCGCTTCATCCCGATGGTCAGCGTCACCCCCGACAGCCGGTGACAGATCGCGCCGATCCGCTGCAACTCCCGCGTTTGGCGGCATTCCTCATAGCCCGACGTCACACTGTCGCAAACCTCCTGCGCCAGGGTACCCGCCCGCGCGCCATAGGCCCGCAACAGCGCCTCCATCTGCGGTAGGTCATGCGCGATGACCTCCTCCTCCGCCTCGTGCATCTCGCCCAGCAGCGCGACGAAGTTCCGCACCGTAAAGGGCTTGGGCAGCACCCCGTCGAACAACCCCTCGCCATCCTGTGCAAAGGGCGAGGCGGCGTAATGCGCGCTGATCGCAAAGACAGGCGGCACCGCATCGTGCAGCGTCGACCTGATGCGGGAAATCGCGTCATAGCCCGACACCCGCGGCATCCGCAGATCGGTCAGGATGACATCAAAGCTCTCGGCCAGACAGATATCGACCAGCTCCTGCCCGTCCGACACCAGCGTCACCTGCGCCCCGCAGGCCGACAGATCGTCCACGATCACGCGCCCGATGATGGGGTCATCCTCGGCCACCACGATCCGCATCCCCCGCAGGCAGGCATCCGACAGGGTCGCGCCCTTCGGCTGCCCGGGTGCCACGCGCTGGTCCAGCCGCAGCCAGAACATGCTGCCGCTGCCCTGCCTGCTGTCCGCCCCGACCGTGCCGCCCATCGCCTCGGCCAGCAGCCGCGCCGTCACCAGACCCAGCCCGTTGCCCTTGGGATTGCGCTCCACCCCGCCCTCCAGCACGCCGGCGCGCTGGAACAGGTGCGACAGCGTACGCTCGTCCATCCCCTCGCCCGTATCGCTCACCACGATCACGACCTCTGCCAGACCCGGCGCCTTCTCGCGCACCCCGACCTTCAGGGCGATGGTCCCCTGCATCGTGAACTTCGCGGCATTGGTCAGGAAATTCAGCAGGATCTGCCGGATCTTCGACCGGTCCCCGACCAGCGGCTCCGCCAGCCCCTCGACCGTCACCTCCAGTTGCACACCGGGATAGATCGTCGGCTGCACCGTCTCGATGCAGGCGCGGGCCAACTCCTCGGGGCTATAGGGTTCCTCGTGCACAAGGATATCCGACTGGCTCAGCTTGGCGCAGTCCAGCACGTCGTCGATCAGCCGTAACAGCCCGTGCGCCTCGCGCGTGGCGTGATCCAGAAACGCCTCGGCCCCGCGGTCCGGCTTGCGCTTCACCGCATCGATGGCCGAAAGCAGCGAGAGGAGCGGCGAGCGCAACTCATGCCCCAGCGTCAGGACAAAGGCCAGCCGGTCCCGCAACGGCTGGGTCGCATCCACCGGCTGCGGGCGGGGCGCACGGCGCAGCAGGACATGCGCCAAGAGGCTCATGACAACCGCGAACAGCACGGGAATGGCCAGTGTCGATGGCCGCAACCAGTGCCGGTGGACAGAGACTGTCCAGCCGAAGGGCAATTCATGGACTGCATGTTTCGTGAAGAACACCGAAACCAGCCACGAGTCATGGATGCTCAGATTGTCGATCCACCGTTCGGCGTGCTGCACCCGCGCACCGTTCGCGTCGCGCAGGTCGACATGCATCCCGACCGGTGCATCCACGTCCAGAAGCGGGCCGAAACTGTCCACGGAATGGGACAGATAGACATAGCGTAACTGCTGCCCGAAACTGACCTCCCGCACCAGCGACACGGTGGGCACAGCACTCTTGAGTCCGATAAACACATCGGTCAGCACCGCCGCCTTGGTGACCGACGCCCGCTTTTCCGCCTTGAGCGGCACGGCATAGCGCTGGTCCGTCCGTGCGATCGACGGCGGGATGGCCCCATCTCCCAGCGTCATCATTTCGTAGACCGCCTCTTGTCCGGGGCGGACGATGACGAACCACGCGCCCACCGGTTCGGCAAGATCCGTGGCAAGCTGCCGCACCTGCGGATCGGGAACGTCATACTGACCAACGGCATTGGCAAACCCGTCCAGAACGGCCTTGCGACGGTCGATCTCGGCCGCGAAACGCGCCTCGAAGGACCGTGCAAAGGACGTCACCGCCGCCTTTTCGCTGGCACCCGCCCAGAAAAGACCGAAAAGCAGCGCCAGCGCGAATACCAGCGCCGCGCCGCGCGCGGGCGTCACCTCTGGCCTGCCACGGAACGTGGCGCCGTTCCTGTGGGTCATGGCCTCAGCCGATGCCCTGCATGACCGCCGTCAGGGCGATCTGCGTCCGGTTGGCGGCATTCAGCTTGGCGCAGATCGACCGCACATGCGCCTTCACCATGATCTCCGACAGGCCCAGCTCGTTCGCGATGGCCTTGTTGGTCATGCCGCGCGTGATCCCCTTGACCACATCCATCTCGGCCGGGCTCAGCGCGTCGGACTGCGCCTTGCGCCGCGTCGGCCTGCGCTGCGACACGGCAAAGGAATGCGGCAGGAACGTCTCGCCAAGGGCCACGAAGCGCACAGCATTGGCCAGAGATTTGAGAGGCAGCGTCTTGGGAATGAACCCCCGCGCGCCCATCTCGATCGCCCGCAGCGCCCCCTCGGCGCGCACCTGCCCCGAAAACAGCACGACCGATCCCGGAGCATTGGCCGCAACCATCCGCTCCACCCCCTCCACACCGTTCATCCCGGGCATGTCGAGGTCCAGCAGCAGCACGCTATAGGCCCCGTCCTCGCGGATCACCTTCAACGCCGAATCCACGGATTCGGCATGAGCCGTGCGGAACCCCGCCTCGTTGTGCAACCATGCACTGGTCATTTCCGCAGTAAGGGTGTGGTCGTCCACCACAAGCACACTGATCGTCTCGCCCTGCACGGTAGCGCCTTTCCTGTATCTTCCCCCGGATCGCAAATGCGTCTTATCGTTTACTGAACCGCCACATAGACCGCGAAAAATCGTGCAATCTGCCTAAAAACGTGCCGAACATTATCGTTATAATAATTCGGTCAAAGCCGTGCACAAACAAGACCCCCCTACGTCATTCATTGACGCTTGGTCTGATTTTTCAGGCCAAAGGTCAGAATTTTTATATACTAAAGTGGTAGTCGTAACTAAAGTTTTACTCTGATCTGCTTGCCATAAATGGACTTTCTTGCCATTTTTTACTTTAAAAAATATAAAAGATAAAAATTAACTAAAGATAAATAAAACCCCGACCCTCGTGGATCAAACCGGCCCCGGAAGCCCATCCCTTATATTGCGGATCGGGAATGCGGCTGATAACGTTCACATAGATTAATTCAGGGACAGGCAATGCCAAACCGAGAGTCAGTGAACGATGTGATGCACAAGTTCCGGATCGGTCCGGAGGACCTCGCCCTTGTCAGGGCAGCGGGCTCCGTCATCCTTCCCGAAATCGACGACCATATCGAGGAATTCTATCACTGGCTCGCCGTCCACGACGAATACCAGACCTTCTTCAGTCATAACGAAGGCCGCCTTGCCCGCGTCAAGTCGATGCAGGTCCTGCACTGGAAAACCTTTTTCGAGGCGCAGATCGACGCCGAGTGGATGGCCTCGCGCCGCCATGTCGGGGCGGTCCATGCCCATATCAACCTGCCCAACGACATTTATTTCGCTGGCGTCTGCCGCAGCTCGGAATCCATCATCCGCCGCCTGCGCCACATGGACGACCGCCTTGAACAGATCGAGGCGACGATCGACTCCGTCGGCAAGCTGATGTTCTTCGACGCCTTCGTGGTGATCGAGGAAATCGCCCGCAGCCAGCGCGAGAAGATCGAGGCCGGCAGCAAGGCCCTGCTCGAGATGTCCACCCCCGTCACCCCGATCTGGGAAGGCATCCTGCTCCTGCCGCTCGTGGGGGTCATCGACTCCGAACGCACGCAGGACATCATGACCAAGACTCTCAACAAGATAGCCGAGACGCGCGCCCGCGTCTTCGTGCTCGACATTTCGGGCGTGGGCGCGATGGATACGGCCGTCGCCAACCAGCTGATCAAGATCACCCGCGCGACCCAGCTCATGGGATGCGAAACGATCATTTCCGGCGTCTCGCCCACCATCGCCCGCACTCTTGTCGAACTGGGCGTCAATGTGGGCGATGTCCGCACCACCGCGACCCTGCGCGATTCCTTCGAACTTGCCCTGCGTTCGGTCGGCGCGGGGCGCGAGCTCTTCGGGTCCGAACGGCCGGTCGCGGGATAGGCGCGCCGTGTCCGGCAGGCAGGACCACCGGCAGATGCAGGGCGACCGCTCGGTCGTGCGGACACGCGTGAACGACTGCCTCGTCATCACCGCCCCGCCCGATCTGGGGCAGGGCCGGCTTCAGGAACTCGAACGCCTGACCATCGACGCCCTGTGCGAACAGAAGGCCACCGCGGTCATCTTCGAACTGACGGGCGTCAACTACATGGACGTGCAGGAATTCCACGACCTGCGGACGGTGGCGACGCTGGTGCGCCACCTTGGCGCGCGCACGGTCTTCGTCGGGCTCCGCCCGGGGATCATCAGCCATCTGGTCAAATCCGACGCCGACATCTCGGGCATACAGGGCGCGCTCGGGCTGGACGACGCGCTTGCCCTCTTCGCGGTCTAGGCCATGCAGCAACGCCCGGTCCCCGACGGCTCCGTCACCTTCCCCATCGCCGACACGCTCGACCTGCGGATCGCGATCAGCCGCATGGCAAAACTGCCATGGATGGACCTTGCCGACGATATGGAACGCGGCCTTCTGGCAACCATCGTCTCGGAACTGGGCACCAACATCCTGAAATACGCAGGCCGCGGCAAGATCACCCTCGCCTTCACCTCGGGCCGCGATGGCCAGTCGGTGGAAATCTCGGCGCGCGACTACGGCCCCGGCATCGACGACATCGCCCTTGCGATGAAGGACCATTTCACCACCGGCCACACGCTCGGTCTGGGGCTGCCGGGGGTGCGGCGGATGGCGGACGGGTTCAGCATCTCGTCCAAACCGGGGCAGGGCACGCTCGTCATCGCGCAAAAGACCATCGGCGGGCGCGGCAGAGGCAGACCCGCGCGCCCCGCCCTGCCCGACGGCCCGCCGCCGCCCCCGCGCCCGACCCTCGCCGCCACAGGGTGGGAGGCCGGCGCCTTCGTCCGCCCCATGCCCGGCACGATCCGCGGCGGCGACCTCGCCCTGATCCGGCCCGTGGGCGACTGCATCCTTCTGGCCATCGCCGATGTCACCGGCCATGGCGAACGGGCCCACAGCCTGCGCGGCCGGATCGAATCCCTTGTCCAGACATGGGCGGGGCAGGACCCCGCCCTGCTCATGCGCGACATCCACGCCACCCTCATCGGCACCATCGGGGCCGCCGTGGGCCTTCTGCTGATCGACACCGCCGCCGCGCGCTTTTCCTATGTCGGGGTCGGCAATACCGGCGTGGCACGGGTGGTGGGCGACCGCTGGCGCGGCGTGTCCAAGGACGGGCTGCTCGGCTCGCGCCTGCCGGGCCTGCTGGCGCAGGACGGCGCGCTGGACCGCGGCGACACCTTCCTGATGTGGACCGACGGCATCTCGGAACTGCAAGGCCCGCGCTACGCACAGGAAAACCGCAGCGTCCCCGCCCAGACCCTTGCCCGCAACCTCGCCACCACGCTGGGCAAGCCGCATGACGACGCGGGCTGCGTCCTGTTCCGGTGGCTGTGATGGCAGACCTCGCCACGCTCCGCGTCGAAACCGAAGATGACCTGCACGAGGCGCGCGCGCGCTACTTCGCCTTCGTCTCGGAACTGACCGGCACCCGCGACATCGCGGCGGAACTCACCGGCACCTTCTCGCAGGACCTGCGCCACTGCCTGAACGCGGGCCATGCCGCCCTCGCCCATGTGCAGCTTGCCGAAGGGCAGGGACAGGCCAACCTCAGGCTCAGCATCCGGCAGACCCCGCCCGATACGCCCGCCGCTGCCCCCCTCGACACGCCCGGCTTCCCCCCCGGCCCGCCCGTCACGCGCAGCTTCCCCCTTCCCGCCCGCATGCCGTCACCGGACCGGCTGCAACGGCTCTCGGCCATCCTGAACGAGAAATCGCGCAACGAACTCTTCCGCGAACTCAACGACAAGAACCTCCAGCTACAGGCCGCCACGCAAGAGGCGCTCTCGGCCGCGCAGGCCAAATCCGAATTCCTCGCCAATATGAGCCACGAGATCCGCACCCCCATGAACGCGATCATGGGCATGGCGAACCTCGTTCTGGACACCGACCTCAACCCGCGCCAGCGCAACCATGTCGAACGCATCCAGCAATCGGCGCGCAACCTTCTGTCGATCATCAACGACCTTCTCGATTTCTCCAAGATCGAGGCCGGCCGCATGACCATCGAACAGACCGATTTCCCCAGCGAAACCCTGTTCCGCGACCTCGTCTCGGTCGTGTCGGACAGGGCGGAGTCCAAGGGGCTGGAACTCGTCTTCCGCATCGCCCCCGACGTGCCCGCCACCCTGCACGGCGATCCGCTGCGGATCGGCCAGATCCTCATCAATCTGGTCAACAACGCCATCAAATTCACCGAAAAGGGCGAGGTGGTGGTCGACGCCTCGGTTCTGGAACAGCACGACACCCACCTCGTCCTGCATTTCGGGGTCAGGGACACGGGCATCGGCATCCACCCCCGCCATATCGGCCAGCTCTTCCGCAGCTTCGAACAGGGCGATGCCTCGACCACGCGGCGCTTCGGCGGCACGGGTCTGGGCCTCGTGATCTGCAAGCAACTGGCCGAGATGATGGGCGGCACCGTCGGTGTGGAAAGCGAATTCGGGCAGGGCTCGCAGTTCTGGTTCACCCTGCGCCTGCCCCATGCCGAACGCCAGCCGCCCCTGCCCGATACCTCGCCCCTGCACGGGCGCATCGTGGCGGTGGTCGACGACAACGACTCCGCCCGCGACGCCATCGCCGATCTCCTGCGCTCGCTCGGGGCGGTTCCGGTCCCCCTCGGCTCGGGCGAGGCGCTGCGCGCGCTCCTGCAGGCCGACCCTGCCGGCAGCGGGATCGACGTCGCCCTGATCGACAGCACGCTGGACGGCGAAAGCGGCCCCGACCTTGCCGCCACCGTCCGCAGGCTCGACCTGCCGCGCCTGCCGAAACTCGTCCTCCTCTCCACACTGGGGTTCGAGATCGTCCACGCCGCCCGCATCCACGACACCTTTGACGACACGCTCTGCAAACCCGCGCTGCGCTCGTCCCTGATGCACACCCTCCACAACGCCATCTTCCCCGCCCCCTCCGGCACCGCCGATGCGCCCGACACCCGACGCGGGCCCAGACGCGACAGCGTGGCGCGCGACTATTCCCGCCTGCGCGTGCTGGTGGTCGAGGATAACGAGATCAACCGCGAGGTCGCCGTCGGCCTCTTCGGCCAGCGCGGCCTGACCATCGAGACGGCGGTGAACGGTCAGGACGGCGTGACCCGCGCCTCGGCGGAACCGTGGGACATCATCTTCATGGACATGCACATGCCCGTGATGGACGGCATCAGTGCTACGCAGGCCATCCGCAGGCTGCCCGACCGGCAGGACCTGCCGATCATCGCCCTCACCGCCAATGCCATGGCCGAGGACCGCGACCGCTGCCTGCACGCAGGCATGAACGACTTTGTCAGCAAACCCATAGACCCCCGCGAATTGTGGCGCATCCTCGACCGCTGGGTGCCCGACACGGGCCCCGCCTTGCCCGACATGGCGCAGACCGCCCCCGCCCCCGCGCACGATGCCCCGTCACCGGCGGCACTCCCGTCCTCCGACCTGATCGACCCCGCCGCCCTCCTGCACAACACGGGCGGCGACGTGACGCTGGCCCTGTCGATCCTGCGCGGATTTGCCCAACGCAATCCCGACTTCCTGCCCGCCTGCCGGACCGCGCTCGCCGCAGGCAACCTGACCGAACTGGAACGCGCCGCCCATACGATGAAGGGCGTCGCCGCCAATATCGGCGCGCCCCTCCTCTCGGCCGCCGCCGGCGCGCTCGAAACCGCAACGCGGGCGGGCGCAGCGCAGGACGAGCTTTCCGCCCTCCTCGACGCCCTCTCCCGCCCGCTCGACCGCCTTCTTGCCGACCTGACCGCCGTCTTCGACGCGCCCCCCGCCGCCCCGCCGCCGCCGCCCGCGGCGGACGACGCCGACGGCGCGGCGCGGGAACTGCGCGGCTTCACCGCCCTTCTCGCGGCCGACGACTTCCAGGTCCCCGCCGCCTTCCAGCGCCTCTCGCCCGCCGCCCGCGCCCATCTGGGCCCCGACCTCGACCGGCTGCAGCGCGCCATCACCGGATATGACTACGAAACGGCCCTGTCGATCCTCGCCCTGCGCGGCTTCGACTAGCAAGGACATCCCCCATGGCGACCGGCTTCAAACACACCGTGCTCCTCGTCGACGACGCGCCAGAAAACATCGAACTGATCGGTGGCCTCCTCAGCCTGCATTACAGGGTCAAGGTCGCCTCCAGCGGCGAACGCGCGCTCAAGATGCTCTCCTCCGGCGACCCGCCGGACCTCATCCTGCTCGACGTGGTCATGCCCGGCATCTCGGGCTGGGACGTCTGCCGCGCGATCAAGGCCCAGCCCCACCTCCAGCACATCCCCGTGATCTTCCTCACCGCCCGCGCCGACATGAAGGACGAACGCGAAGGTCTGGAACTCGGCGCGGTCGACTACATCACCAAACCGATCAGCCCGCCCATCCTCATGGCCCGCGTCGCCACCCATGTGCAGCTCAAACAGGCCCGCGACCTGCTGCGCGACAACAACGCCTACCTCACGGCCGAGGTGAAGCGCCGCACGGCCGAGATTTCCGCGCTTCAGGATGTCACCGTCGTCGCCCTCGCCTCGCTGGCCGAAACCCGCGACAACGAAACGGGCAACCACATCCGCCGCACCCAGCTCTATATCGAGGCACTGGTCACCGCCCTCCGGCCCCACCCGAAATTCGCGGATTTCCTGACCGAGGACGAGGCCGCGATCATCGTCCGCGCCGCCCCCCTGCATGACATCGGCAAGGTCGGCATCCCCGACCGCATCCTGCTCAAACCCGGACGGCTCGACCCCGACGAATTCGAGATCATGAAGACCCACACCCGCCTTGGCCATGACGCGCTGGTGCGCGCCGAACAGGCCATGCCCTTCAAAAGCCGCTTCCTGCGCGAGGCGCGCGACATCGCCCTCTCGCATCACGAACGCTGGGACGGCAAGGGCTATCCCGACGGCCTCGCAGGCGACCGTATCCCCGTCTCGGCACGGCTGATGGCGGTGGCCGATGTCTACGACGCCCTCATCAGCAAACGCTGCTACAAAGAGGCCATGCCCCAATCCACCGCGCTCGAGATCATCGCGCAGGGCGCGGGCACCCATTTCGACCCCGACATCGCCGCCGCCTTCCTGTCCATCTCGGACAAGGCGGCCCGCATCGCCGCCACCTTCGTCGACCCCTGACCAGCCGCCCGAAATGCAAAAACCCGCCGGACAGGCGGGCAAGGGATCGTCAGTCATCTGTCGGGGAAGGATCTGGTGGAGCAGAGGGGGATCGAACCCCTGACCTTATCATTGCGAACGATACGCTCTCCCAACTGAGCTACTGCCCCATCCGCGCGGGCGTTCTCGCGCAAAGCCCGCGCCTTGTCAAGCGACCGGAGGCGCGGTTTTCACCCCGTCCCCGCCGCGACATGCGACCGCACGAAGGCCGCGATATCCGCCGCCGGCCGCGCCCCGGCCAGCCGCGCCACCTCGCGCCCGCGATGATACAGGACCAGCGCGGGAATCCCCCGGATCGCCGCCCGCTGCGCCACCGCCGGATGCGCCTCGGTATCCAGCTTGGCAAAGCGCACCGCAGGGGCCATCGCCTTGGCCGCCTTGGCGAATTCCGGTGCCATCATCCGGCAGGGCCCGCACCATGCCGCCCAGTAATCGACCAGCAGCGGCAGGTCATCCCCCCGCACCGCCCTGTCATGCGCCGCCGCGTCCAGCTCGAACACCCGCCCGTCCGCCAGCGCCGCCCCGCAGACCCCGCATTTCGGCCCCGCCGCCAGCTTCGCCGCAGGCACGCGGTTCATCTGCCCGCAGGCCACACAGCACAGTTTCACCGCCTCGGCCATCCGGCCCTCCATCACATGCAATTTTCATGATATGTGGAGAGGGCGGCCCCCCTTTCAAGCCCCTTCATCTTGGTCCAAATACCCTCAAGGGGTGAATTGGCCGCCCTGCGGCCAAGAGGGGACGGAACGTCCCCTGCCGCGGAGGCCGCACGCAGACGCCGACGACCGGACCGCCGCTCCATCCGGCACCCGACGATCAGAGGAAATCGCTCTCCACTTCCGTCACGTCGATGCCCATCGCCTCCAGCCCCGCCTCCAGATTCTCGGCCAGATGCGGCATCCCCATCAGATACTGGTCCGTCGGGATCGTCGCCTCGGCATAGGCGGTTTCGACCGCGGTCTGGTAGTCCTCGGGCTCGAAAGCGCCGCGCCCGACCCATGCGATGGCGGTCAGATGCGCCTTCTCGTCATCGTTCAGACCCTCGATGAAGGCGTGCAACTCGCCATCCGCCGCGTCGCCCTCCCGCGACTGGAAGATCACATGCACCACCTTTTCCGGACTGATCTCCAACATGGCGCGACTCCCTCTTGTCCCTGTCCGATGGTCGCGCCGCGCGCCCCGCTGTGCAAGCCCTAACCTGCCAGCGCGAAGCCCGCCGCATAGGCCACGGCCCCCGCCAGCGTGGCCAGCACGACCGACCGCCGCCAGACCCAGACCGCCACCACCCCCGCCGTCCCCGCCAGCGGCGCGGCCACCGCGCCCGCCTGCACGAAAGGCAGGCTCGATGCCACGAACAGCGTGGCAATCGCCGCAGGCCCCACGGCGGCCAGAAACCGCGCCAGAACCCCGTCGCCCCCGCCAGCGCCCCCGCCACTGCCAAGGCCAAAGCGGATCGGCAGATAGCGGAAGGCCCAGTTCGCCGCCCCCACGACCAGCGCCAGCACCAGCACCTCGCCACTCATCCCCGCGCCCTCCGCAGCACGCCTGCCAGCGCGCCCGCCACCATCCCGCCAAGGATGCCGCCGGTCGAGGACACCGCCAGCGTCCCCGCCACGCAGGCCAGCCCCGCCACCGTGATCACCGGCACCTGCGGCCGCGTCAGGATGGACAAGAGCAGCGCAAGGAACAGCGCGGGCAGCAAAAACCCCAGCCCCGCCTGCAGCACCGGCCAGCCCTCCAGCGCCCCGCCCCCCGCCAGCGCCCCCGCCACCGTGCCGGAAATCCACGCCGCATAGGGCAGAAGGCCCAGCCCGAACATCCCCGCTTCGGAAAACCGCTTGCCCCGCGCGATCTCGCCCAGCGCCGCGCCGAACACCTCGTCCGTCAGTCCCCAGGCCCAGAGCCACGCATGCCGCTTGCCCGCCCCGCCCCCCGCCGCCTTCATCAGCGCAGGGCCATAAAGGACATGCCGCAAATTCATCGCGATCAGCGTGAACGCCGCCACCGGCAGCGCCGCCCCCGATGTCAGCAGCGCCAGCGCAAGGAATTGCGACGCCCCGGCATAGATGATCACCGACAGCGCCGCCGCCTCCCACCCGCTCAGCCCCGCCCCCGTCGCCGCCACACCAAAGGCGAAGGCGATGGGAAAATAGCCCAACCCGATGGGCAGCGCCGTCACCAGTCCGGCTGTGAATGTCTCCTGCCGCGCGTCCATGATCCCTCCACGCCGGACGCAGGGCTAACCGTGCCGTCGGACGGCGTCAACTCTGGGGGCCAATCCGAGCAACGGTCAGGATTGGCCCGTGCTACAGGCACGGGCCGCGCACGACCCGCCCCGGCGGATCATGCGCGCCCCTACCACCGGTCACGCGAAACGTGCCACTGGCACCTTTCGCGCGCCCTCGCACTTGCAGCCACCAGATCACCCCCTGCGCACCCACGCACAGAAACCAAAAAGGCGCACCCGAAGGTGCGCCAATTTGTATGTACACTTTGCGGTACTGTTTGCGGCACGAAAGCCGGACAACCCCGCCCTACTCCGCCGCCTGGGCATAGCTCTCCACCGGCGGGCAGATGCAGATCAGGTTGCGGTCGCCATGGACATTGTCCACGCGGCCCACGGGCGGCCAGTACTTGTCCACCCGGAACGCCCCGGGCGGGAAGCAGCCCTGCTCGCGCGGGTATTTCCGCGTCCAGTCCGCCACCAGATCCTCCACCGTGTGCGGCGCATGGCGCAAGGGCGAATCCTCGGCAGAAATCTCCCCCTTTTCAACGGCTTCGATCTCGGCCCTGATCGCCATCAGCGCGGTGATGAACCGGTCGATCTCGGCCTTCGTCTCGCTCTCCGTCGGCTCCACCATCAGCGTGCCCGCCACCGGCCAGCTCATCGTCGGCGCGTGGAAGCCGTTGTCGATCAACCGCTTGGCGATGTCATCCACCGTCACGCCCACCTCCGCAAAGGGCCGCGTGTCCAGAATGCACTCATGCGCCACCCGCCCCTTGTTCCCCATGAACAGGATCGGATAAGCCCCCTTCAGCCGCGCCGCGATATAGTTCGCATTCAGGATCGCCACCCGCGTCGCCTGCGTCAGCCCCTCGCCCCCCATCATCAGGCAATAGGCCCAAGAAATCAGCAGGATGGAGGCAGACCCGTAAGGCGCCGCAGATACCGGCCCTTCCGAGCCACCCGTCTCCGGATGCCCCGGCAGATAGGGCGCCAGATGTGCCTTGACGCCAATCGGCCCCATGCCGGGACCACCGCCGCCATGCGGAATGGCAAAGGTCTTGTGCAGGTTCAGGTGGCTCACATCGCTGCCGATCTCGCCGGGTTTCACGAGCCCCACCAGCGCGTTCATGTTCGCGCCATCCAGATAGACCTGCCCCCCGAACTCATGCGTGATCTTGCAGATCTCCCGCACCGTTTCCTCGAACACGCCATGCGTGGACGGATAGGTGATCATGCAGGCCGCCAGATTTTCCCCAGCCTCTTCAGCCCTTTGCCGGAAATCCTCCAGATCCACATCGCCATTCGGCGCCGACTTCACCACGACCACCTGCATCCCCGCCATCTGCGCGCTGGCAGGGTTCGTCCCATGCGCCGACACGGGGATCAGGCAGATGTTCCGGTGCCCCTGCCCCCGCGCACGGTGATAGGCCTGAATGGTAAGAAGTCCCGCATATTCCCCCTGCGCACCGCTGTTGGGCTGCATGGAGAAGGCATCATACCCCGTCACCTCGCACAGCTTGGCCGTCAGGTCCTCGATCGCCTCGCGGTATCCCGCCGCCTGATCCGCCGGCGCAAAGGGGTGCAGCGTGCCGAATTCCGGCCAGGTGATCGGCATCATCTCTGCCGCCGCGTTCAGCTTCATCGTGCAAGAGCCCAGCGGGATCATCGCCCGATCCAGCGCAAGGTCGCGATCCGACAGACGGCGCATGTAGCGCATCATCTCGGATTCCGCGCGGTTCATGTGGAAAACGGGATGGGTCAGGTACTCCGTCGTCCGCACCATCTCCTCGGGGAAGCCCAGCGTCGCGCGGTGGGGCGGCACGCCCTCGATGCCAAAGGCCCGCAGCACGCGGATCAGCACCTTTTCATCCGTCGTCTCGTCCAGCGAGATGCCGACGCGGTCGCTGCCGATCTTGCGGAAGTTCAACCCCTCATGCCGTGCGGCGGCCAGAATACCGGCCTGCCCGACACCCACCTCCACCGTGATCGTGTCGAAGAACGCCTTGGGGCTGACCTTCGCCCCCGCCGCCTTCAGGGCGCGGGCCAGACGGTTGGTCAGGAAATGCACCCGTTCCGCAATGGCGCGCAGCCCCTTCGGCCCGTGGAACACCGCATAGAAGGACGCCATCACCGCCAGCAGCGCCTGCGCCGTGCAGACGTTGCTCGTCGCCTTCTCACGCCGGATATGCTGTTCGCGTGTCTGCAGCGACAGCCGGTAGGCCTTGTTCCCCCGCGCATCGATGGACACGCCGACGATCCGCCCCGGCATAGCGCGCTTGTAATCATCCTTGCAGGACATGAAGGCCGCATGGGGGCCACCGTACCCCATCGGCACGCCAAACCGCTGGCTGGACCCGATGGCAATATCCGCCCCCATCGCGCCCGGTTCTTTCAAAATGGTTAACGCCAGCAGATCGGTGGCGACGACAGCCACCGCCTTGGCCGCATGCAGCGCCGCGATTTCCTTTGTGAAATCCGTGACATGCCCATAGGTGCCCGGATACTGGAAGATCGCCCCGAACACCTTTTCCGGCTCCATCTTGGCCGGATCGCCCACGATCACCTCGATCCCCAGCGGCACCGCACGGGTCCGGATGACCTCGATCGTCTGCGGATGGCAGCCCTGATCGACGAAGAACCCCTTGGCCTTCGACTTCGCCACCCGCTCGGCCATCGCCATGGCCTCGGCCGCCGCCGTCGCCTCGTCAAGCAGCGACGCATTGGCCACCGGCAGGCCCGTCAGGTCGGCAATCATCGTCTGATAGTTCAGCAGCGCCTCGAGCCGACCTTGCGCGATCTCCGGCTGATAGGGCGTATAGGCCGTATACCACGCGGGGTTCTCAAGGATGTTCCGCTGGATCGCAGGCGGCGTCACCGTGCCGTAATAGCCCTGCCCGATCAGGCTGGTCATCACCTTGTTCCGCGCCCCCACAGCCCGCATCCGCGCCAGCAGCTCATGCTCCGACAGCGGCGCCCAGCCCAAGGGGATGCTCTGCCGGATGGATGCCGGAACCGTCTGGTCGATCAGCTCGTCCAGCGTCTTGACGCCCACGACCTTCAGCATCTCCTCCATCTCGGACGGCGAAGGCCCGATATGGCGGCGGTTGGCGAAGTCATAGGGGTTGTAGTCGACAGGTGTGTAAGACATGGCGCGGCCTCACCGGATGCGGGTTTGGGCATGACGGCCGCCGCACGCGCCCGCCAAATTCCTTCGAAGGAATTTGCAAAAGTTTTGGAAAACTTTTGCCTATCAACGGCTTGCCGGGATCACCCGATCAGGTCGTTATACTCGTCCTCGTCCATGAACTGGTCCAGAACCGACAGGTCATCCAGCTTCATCTTGAAGAACCACGCGGCCCCCGTCGGGTCCTCGTTCACCAGACCGGGGTTGTCGGTCAGCTTGGAATTGACCGCGACGATCTCGCCATCCACGGGGGCAAGGATGTCGGACGCCGCCTTGACGCTCTCGATCACCACGACCTCGTCGCCTGCCGCGACCATCGTCTCGGTCTCGGGCAGCTCGACAAAGACCACGTCGCCCAGTTGTGTCGCGGCATGTTCCGTGATGCCGACGACGACATAGTCACCCTCGACCCGCAGCCATTCATGTTCTTCGGTATACTTCATCGCACGTCCTCAACGCTTGTAGGTGGTGGGGTTGAAAGGCATATCGACCAGCGTCACGGGCAGGCGCTTGCCGCGCACCTCGCCCTCGACGGCCTGACCGGATTTCGCGAATGCCGCAGGCACATAGCCCATGGCGACAGGGGCCTCGACACTCGGCCCGAACCCGCCGGATGTCACGCGGCCAAGGGACGTGCCATCCGTCGCGAACAGCTCCACCCCCTCGCGCATCGGCGCGCGGCCCTCGGGGCGCAGGCCCACGCGGCACCGCTCCGGCCCCTCGGCCAGTTCCCGCAGGATGCGCGCGGCACCGGGAAAGCCGCCCTCGCGCGCGCCACCCGCACGGCGGGCCTTCTGGATCGCCCATGTCAGACCGGCCTCGACGGGGCTGGTCGTGGTGTCGATGTCATGGCCATAGAGGCACAGCCCCGCCTCCAGCCGCAGGGAATCCCGCGCGCCCAGACCGATGGGCATCACGCCGTCGCAGGCCAGCAAGGCCCGCACGAACGCCTCCGCTGCCGCATCGGGCACCGAAACCTCATAGCCATCCTCGCCGGTATAGCCCGACCGCGACACCCACAGCTCGGCCCCCTGCCACGCGCAGATCGCCACATCCATGAACCGCATCGCCGCAACCTGCGGCACAAGGGACGCCAAAGCCTCCTCCGCCCCCGGCCCCTGCAACGCGATCAGGGCGCGGTCGGACAGGAACTCCACCTCCGCCACGTCGCCCAGATGGGCGCGCATATGGGCCACATCGGCCTCCTTGCAGGCCGCATTGACGACCACAAACAGATGGTCGCCGCGATTGGCGAACATCAGGTCATCCAGAATCCCGCCCGTCTCGTCGGTGAACAGCCCGTATCGCTGCCGCCCCTGCGCCAGCCCGGCCACATCGACCGGCATCAGCGCCTCGAAGCCCAGACACAGCGCCTCCATCCCCTTCTTCGGACGCAGGATCACCTGCCCCATATGGCTGACATCGAACAGCCCCGCAGCCGCGCGCGTGTGAAGATGCTCTTTCATCACCCCCGCGGGATACTGCACCGGCATCTCGTATCCGGCAAACGGGACCATCTTGCCCCCCAGTTCCACATGCAGGTCATGCAGACCCAATCGCTTCAGGTCGGACACCACGTCCCTCCCCCGTCATCAGCGCCGGTCTTGCAAACGCGGCACCGTCCGGACAGGCCAATCCCTGTCCCACGATGCCCCCTCTGTCCTTGCCCGATCCTCGGGCGCCTGAGATCGTTATCCCTTCGGCGGGCGCGTCCGCGCCACTCTCCAGAGTTCTTCGCCAGCAACGGTCCTGTTGCCTGAGAGTTTACCGGGGCGGTTGCTCCTTCGGCACCGGCTCACAAGGGGCACGCCCCGAGCGCCGGATTCTCCCGATGCTGACCCCCATGCAATACCCCGAGGCCGCGTCACCGGGCAAGCAAAATTTTGGATGCCACGGTATACAACGGGGCAAAACACCCCGTCGCAAAAGGCATCAAACCCGCGCGCCCGCCTCGACGCGGTCGATCACCCGCAGCGCCAGCCAGACCGCCAGCAGCCCGAAGAGGATGCCCCCCACCGCCTGCCCGACCAGCACGCCCTCCGCCCCCCACCACAGGCCCAGCGCCCATGCAAAGGGCACGGTCCCGATCGTATGCCGCCCCCAGTTCACCATGGTCGACTGCATCGCAGCCCCCAGATTGTTGCAGGCGGCATTGGCGACAAAGATCAGGCCGTTGAAAAAGAACAGCAAACTCAGCGGCCCGCAGAACAGGTAGATCAGGTCGCGCGTCTGCCCCGTCGCATGGAAAGCATCCGCGATGGCACCCCGCGCAAGGAACAGGATCGCCGACATCCCCACGATCACCAGCCCCGCAAAGACGATGGACTCGCGGAATGCCCGCCGCACGCGGTCCATCCGGCCTGCGCCAAGGTTCTGCCCGATGATCGGCCCCACCGCCCCCGACAGCGCGAAGATGATGCCAAAGGCCACGGGCGTCAGCCGCCCCGCGATGGCCATCCCCGCCACCGCCGCCTCGCCATGTCCCGCCACCATGCGCGTGACGACCGCCTGCCCCACCGGCGTGGCAAGCTGCGTCAGGATCGCCGGCCCCGAAATCGCGAAGATCGGCGCCGCCGCCAGCCAGACCGACCGCACTGACGGCCGCCCGAACCCGCCGTAATGCCGCCAGACCGGCCACAGCGCCATGCCCGAAATCGCCGCCCGCGACCCCCACCCCGCCAGCGCCGCCCCCGTCAGCCCCAGATCCGCCCAGAGGATCAGCACAGGGTCCAGCACCGCCAGCACCACCGCCCCCCAGACCGTCACCATCATCCCCCGCCGCGCATCCCCATGCGCCCGCAGCACCCCCGCCCCGATCATGCCCACCATCAGCAAAGGCTGCGACGGGACCAGCACCCGCAGAAAATGCAGCGCCTCCTCCGCCGTGCCGCCCGTGGCCCCCAGCAGGGCCACGATCCACGGCAGCGCCAGCCAGACCAGCGCCGCAAAGGCCCCGCCGAACCCCACGCCCAGCAACAGCCCCTCCGTCGTCCGCTGCCGCGCCAGCGCCACGTCCCGCGCCCCCACCGCCCGCGACACAAGCGCCGACACCCCCACCGACAGCCCGATCCCGAAGGCCGTGGTGAAGAAGAGCACCGCCCCCGCATAGCCGATCGCCGCCGTCTTTTCGGGGTCTTTCAGCCAGCTGATGTACAGCATGTTGATCAGGTCCACGACGAAGATCGCCATCAACCCGACCGAGGATGTCAGCGACATCACCGCGATATGCCGGAACAGGTTGCCCGACACGAACTTCGCCTGTTCAGGCCCCGCCATCCCCGCCGCCGTCACGCCAGTCCCCCCTTCGAAAGGCCCCTGCCCTTCATCCGTTCTCAAATATCCTGCGGGGGTCCGGGGGTGCAAAACCCCCGGTCCGACGTTTCAACCGTCACGACGTCGGGACCGAAGCGCCCGAATTTTCGCCAGAAAATTCGCCCTCAGCCCGCCTTAACCACCTTCAACAGCGGCATCACATCCGCCATCTCCGGCCCGTTCGCCCGCCCCGTCAGCGCCTTGCGCAGCGGCATGTAAAGCTGCTTGCCCTTCCGCCCCGTCGCGGCCTTCACCGCCTCCGTCCACTCGCCCCAGGTCGCCTGCGTCCAGGGCCGCGCGGGCAGCATCGCCACCGCCTGCGCCACGAATTCCTCGTCGCCCGCCTCGACCATGGGCTCCGCCCCGTCGCGGAACAGGGTCCACCACTCGCCCAGATCGTCCAGCACCGTGATATTGCCCTTGGCCACGTTCCAGAACGCCTCCGCCTCGCCCGCCGGCACGCCCAGCGCGGCGATCCGGTCAGCCACCGCCGCATAGGGCAGCCCCTGCACATGCGCCCGCGTCAGCGGGAACAGGTCCTCGGCATCGAACTTCGTCGGCGCCGCGCCGAAGGATCCCACATCGAACCCGTCGATCAGGTCCTGCATGCTTGACGCCAGTTCCACCGGCTTCGACGACCCCAGCCGCGCCATGAGCGACATCAGCGCCAAGGGCGCCACCCCCCGCGCCCGCAAGTCGCGCAGGCTCAGCACGCCCAGACGCTTGGACAATTCCTCGCCCTGCGGGCCGGTCAGCAGGCTGTGATGGGCAAACTGCGGCGGCGTGCCGCCCAGCGCCTTCATGATCTGGATCTGCGTCGCGGTATTCGTCACATGGTCCGCGCCCCGCACGATATGCGTGACGCCCATGTCCACGTCATCCACCGACGAGGCGAAGGTATAAAGAACCTGCCCGTCCGCCTTGATCAGCACGGGGTCCGACACCGACGCCGCATCGATGGAAATGTCCCCGATGATCCCGTCGCGCCACTCGATCCGCTCCTGATCCAGACGAAAGCGCCAATAGCCCTGCCGCCCCTCGGCGCGATAGGCCGCCTTCTGCTCTTCGGTCAGGTGCAGCGATGCGCGGTCATAAACCGGCGGCTTGCCCATGTTCAGCAGTTTCTTCCGCTTCAGGTCCAGTTCGGTCGGCGTCTCGAAACACTCGTAGAACCGCCCCGCCGCCTTCAACTGCTCGGCCGCCTCGGCATAGCGCGCCAGCCGCTTGGACTGCTGTTCCACGCGGTCATAGCGGATGCCCAGCCAGTCCAGATCCTCCATCAGCCCGTCGATATATTCCTGCTTGGAGCGCTCCTGATCCGTGTCATCCAGCCGCAGGATGAAGGTCCCCCCCGCCTTGCGGGTGATCAGGTAATTCATCAGCGCGGTGCGCAGGTTGCCCACATGGATGTAACCGGTGGGCGAGGGCGCGAAACGGGTGGTGACGGCAGAAGCGGTGGACATGGGGGAACGGCTCCGTTGGAACCCCGTTCCTCTTTCACAGGCGGGCGCTTTTGTCCATATCTGGGGGATGGAGGGCCCGCATGACCACAGCCGACAACCCCGACGAGGATGCGCCCGGATGGGACGGCTTCACCGCCCCCGACCTTGCGCTGTTCGAACAGCTTGCCCATGACGCCGTGGTCAACCTGCCCCAGCCGTGGCGCGACGCGGCAACGCGCGTCGCCCTGCGGATCACCGACTTCCCGCCCGACGAGGTGCTGGAGGCGATGGGTCTGGAAGACCCCTACGAACTCACCGGCCTTTACGAAGGCACCCCCCTGACCGAGAAATCGGTGATGGACCAGCCCCAGCATCCCGACGTGGTCTGGCTTTTCCGCCGCCCGATCCTTGAAGAATGGATCGACCGCGGAGATGTGGGTCTGGGCGATCTGGTGTCGCATGTGGTGGTGCATGAACTGGCGCACCATTTCGGCTGGTCGGATGACGACATCGCCGCCATCGACCCGTGGTGGGAATAGCCCCGATCCGGCGCAACGGCAGGGCGGCGGCCGCACCGCGGGGTGGTCGCACGTATACGTGCGGCCGCCCCGTGGGGGCGGTGCGGCCGCCGCCCGGGGCTTTGGCCCCGGGCGAAACCCAGACCTGCCCGACGCTCCCATGCCCCCACCCCGCACAACCGCACAGCGACTGTGCGCCCGTTCGCACCCGTTAACGTCACCGTGACTGGCCCGCCCCCGCCCCGACCCTATCCTTCCGGATAGTACTTCAAACCGGAGGATGCCACATGACGACCCCGACCCTGTCGCGCCGCTCGGCGCTGTTTGCCGGTGCCGCCCTTCCGCTTGCCGCCCCCGCGCTGCTTTCCGCCCGCCCCGCCCTTGCCGCCGCGCCCCAGCAGGGCGCAGGCCACGCCCCCTTCCACCGCGTGAAACTGGGCGCCTTCGAGGTCACGACCATCCTCGCCGGCACCCGCGCGGGCGACAAGCCGCAGGAAACCTTCGGCATGAACGTCCCGGCCGAGGAATTCGCCGCCGTCTCCGCCGCGAATTTCATCCCCGCCGACCGGACCTTCAACTTCTTCACCCCCGTCGTGGTGAACACCGGCGCGGAGCTTGTCCTCTTCGACACGGGCCTTGACGCCACCGCCACCACCGCCGCCCTTTCCGGCGCGGGCATCACCCCCGACCAGATCGACATCGTCATCATCACCCACATGCACGGCGACCATATCGGCGGCCTCTCGGGCGAGGATGGCAGCCCGACCTACACCAATGCCCGCTACGTCACCGGCGCGACCGAACACAACACCTGGTCCGCCGCCGGGAACGAGACGTTCGACGCCAAGGTCAAACCGCTGAACGAGAAGTTCAGCTTCCTCGATGACGGCGGCGCGGTCGTCTCGGGCATCACCGCCATGGCCGCCCCCGGCCACACCCCCGGCCATTTCACCTATATGCTGGAAAGCGGCAACGCCCGCATGGCGATCCTTGCCGACACCACCAACCACTATGTCTGGTCCCTCGCCCATCCCGACTGGGAGGTCCGCTTCGATCAGGACAAGGCACAGGCCGCCGCCACCCGCCGCCAGATCCTCGGGATGCTCGCCACCGACCGCATCCCCTTTGCGGGCTACCACATGCCTTTCCCCGCCATCGGCTATGTCGAGGCGAATGGCGACGGCTTCCGCTACGTTCCGGCCAGCTACCAGCTCATGCTCTAAGGCAGGGGCGGGGCAAGGCCACCGCTTGCCCCGCACCACCTTGCCCCATACCATCCGTTAGCGCTATCATGCGCCCCGACCGGAACGACCGACCGAAAGGGGCCGCGAAATGCCTGACCAAGCCAAGATTTCGCAGCCCGCCTCGATCCTGACGCTGACGCTGAACCCGGCGCTCGACATGGCCTCCTCGGTGCCGCGGATGGTGCCGGACGAAAAACTGCGCTGCTCCGACCCGCAACTCGACCCCGGCGGCGGCGGTCTGAACGTCAGCCGCGCCATCCACGCGCTGGGGGGCGAATCCCTTGCCCTCGTGGCACTCGGCGGGCTGACCGGCGACCGTCTGGCCGAACTCATCCGGCGCGAGGGGGTCATGTTCCTCGGCATCACCGGCCCGGGCGAAACGCGGCAGAGCCTGACGGTGAACGAAGCTTCCACCGGCCGGCAATACCGCTTCATGCTCCCCGGCCCCGTCTGGCAGGAACAGGATCAGGCCCGCGTCTTCATGCTGCTGCGCGCCGCCGGAAAACCGGGCGGTTTCGCCGTGATCTCGGGCAGCCAGCCGCCCGGCGTACCGATGGATTTCCCCGCCCGCCTTGCCGCCGCCATGGCCGGAATGCGCGTGGTGGTGGATACATCGGGGGCGGCCCTGACGCAGGCGGTCACGCATCCCATCCCCGATCTCGAAGTCCTCCGCATGGACGGCGAAGAGGCCGAGACGCTGGCAGGCCGCACCCTCGACACCCGCGCCGACACCGCCGATTTCGCCCAGTCGCTGGTCCGCCGCGGCGTGGCGCGCAAGGTGATCGTGGCGCGCGGGGCGGACGGGTCGGTCCTTGCCGATGCCACCCGCCGCATCTTCGCCAAGGCCCCGAAGGTGAAGGTCACCTCCAAGGTCGGCGCAGGCGACAGCTTCGTAGGGGGCTACGTCCTCGCCCTCGCCCGCGGGCAGTCCGAGGATGCGGCGCTCTCGCAGGGCGTCGCCGCCGCCGCCGCCGCCGTCATGTCCGCCGCGACCGAACTGTGCAACGCCGGCGACGTGGCCCGCCTCCTGCCCGAGGCGGTGGTCTCCGAAGTCTGACCCCGCCTCCCCCGCCGCATATCGGGGGCCAGCCCCCGAACCCCCGGAGTATTTGGGCCGAGATGAAGGGGCGGGTCAGTTGCCCCCCTCTGCCGGAACGGAAGGTTCGGCAGGCGCCGCCGCCTCGCCCGTCTCTGCGGGTGCCTCCGGCGGCGCGACGAGGATGCCGTTCAGCCACACCCCCTCGGCCACCTGACCCGAGGCATAGGTCAGCTTGCCCTGCCCCTGACGCCGCCCCTTCTCGAAGGCCCCGACATAGACATCGCCGCTGGCATAGGTCGCCGTGCCCTGCCCGTGGATCTCGCCGCCAAGCCAGTCGCCCACATAGGCAAAGCCGTCGGGCATGGTCAGCTGCCCCTTGCCCTCGCGCAGCCCCGCGCGGAATTCGCCCGCATAGACCGTGCCATCGGGCCAGACCGCGCGCCCGAACCCCTCGCGCTGGCCCGCCTTGAACTGGCCCTTGTAGACATAGCCGTCGGGCATGGTCATCGTCCCGATCCCGTCGGGCCGCGCATCCTTGAAAGGCCCCTCGTAGACCGACCCGTCGGCATAGGTCGCCCGCCCCGTCCCGCCGATCACCCCCGCGCTCCAGTCGCCCTCGTAACTCGCGCCGCCGGGATAGGTGATCCTGCCCCGCCCGTCCGGCCGGTCCGCCTTCAGCGTGCCCTGGTAGACAGACCCGTCGGGATAGGTCAGCTTCCCCTGCCCCTCCAGCACCCCGGCGCGCCAGTTCCCCTCCAGCACATAGCCGTCGGCCGCGCGGAACACCCCCTGCCCGCTGCGCCGGTCGGCGGCGAAGGTGCCCTCGTAGACATCGCCATTGGCATAGGCGAGCCGCCCCTTGCCGGTCTTCTGCCCCTCGGCAAAGCCGCCCTCGTAGACGTCGCCCGCCGGATAGGTCAGCTTGCCCTGCCCGTTCATCTGGCCCTTCGACCAGTTGCCCACATAGACCATCCCGTCCGGCAGGGTCAGCGTCCCCGCCCCCTCGCGCTGGCCCGCCACCAGAGCGCCCTGATAGACCGCGCCATCGGGATAGGTGACGCGGCCCTCGCCCTGCAGGGCACCGTCGGACCAGTTGCCCTCGTAACGGAACCCGCCCTTTGCCTCCAGCACGCCCTCGCCCTCGTGCCGCCCGTCGCGGAAACTGCCGGTATAGACCGACCCGTCGGCATAGCGTGCGACGCCCTTGCCGGTGATCGCGCCCGCGACCCAGTCACCCTCGTAGCTGCCGCCGTCGGAATAGGTGATCCGCCCCGTCCCGTCGGGCTGGCCGTCCCTGAACGCCCCCTCGTAGACCGACCCGTTGGGATAGCGCGCCCGCCCCGGTCCGGTGATCTTGCCGTCCACCCATTCGCCGGAATACTCGAACCCGTTGGGCAGGCGGTATGTGCCGGTCCCGTGCTGCAATCCGTTGCGGAAGGTGCCCTCGTAGACGGACCCGTCGTCATATTGCTTGGTGACGACCTCGCCCCCGTCCTGCGCCACCGCCGCCACAGGCAGCGCCAACGCCAGCCACACCGCAAGAACCGCCCGTCCCGTCACCCGCATCCGCGCCGCGCCCCGCCCATGATCCTGCGCGAACCCTAGCCGCCGCCCCGCCCTGCCGCAAGGCGCGCACCTTTCCCTCGGCGGGGGTTCTGCTAGAACGGACCAAAGACGCAACGGATGTCCTCGCATGGCCGATACCTTCCGCCTCACGCTGGCGCAACTGAACCCCGTGGTGGGCGACATCGCGGGCAACATCGCCAAGGCCCGCGCCGCATGGGACGAGGGGCGCGCGGCAGGCGCCGACATGGTCGCCCTGACCGAGATGTTCGTGACCGGCTACCAGACGCAGGACCTGATCCTGAAACCCGCCTTCGTCCGCGATGCCATGGCGGCGGTCGAGTCGCTGGCGGCGGCCTGCGCCGATGGCCCAGCCCTCGGCATCGGGGGGCCGTGGTCCGACGGCGGGGCGCTCTACAACGCCTGGTACGTTCTCCAGCACGGCAAGGTGTCGGCGCGCGTGCTGAAACACCACCTGCCCAATGACGGCGTCTTCGACGAAAAGCGCCTCTTCACCCCTGCCGATGTGCACGGCCCCTATGTGGTGAACGGCCTCCGCATCGGCACCCCGATCTGCGAGGACAGCTGGCACCCCGACGTGGCCGAAACGCTGGCCGAGACGGGGGCCGAGATCCTGCTCGTCCCCAACGGCTCGCCCTATCACCGCGGCAAGCCGGACCTGCGGCTGAACCTGATGGTGGCGCGGGTGGTCGAAACGGGCCTGCCGCTGGTCTATCTGAACATGACCGGCGGGCAGGACGATCAGGTGTTCGACGGCTGCTCCATGGTGCTGAACGCGGGCGGACACCTTGCCGTGCAGATGCCCCAGTTCGAGGACTGCATCACCCATGTCGACTTCACCCGCACCCCCGACGGCTGGCAGGCCGCGCGCGGCCTGATGGCCGACATCCCCCCCGTGGCCGAGGCCGACTATCGCGCCATGACCATCGGCCTGCGCGATTATCTGGGCAAATCGGGGTTTTCCAAGGTCGTCCTTGGCCTCTCGGGCGGGATCGATTCCGCGCTCGTCGCCACCATCGCCGCCGATGCGCTGGGGCCGGAGAACGTGCATTGCGTCATGCTGCCCTCGCGCTTCACCTCGCAAGGCTCGCTCGACGATGCCGCCGATTGCGCGCGGCGTCTGGGCTGCCGGCTCGACACCCTGCCCATCACCGGCCCGCAGGATGCCGTGGGTACCGCACTCGCCCCCCTCTTTGCCGGAACTCAGCCGGGCATCACCGAGGAAAACATTCAGTCCCGCCTGCGCGGCCTCCTGCTCATGGCGCTGTCCAACAAGTTCGGCGCGATGCTCCTGACCACCGGCAACAAGTCCGAGGTGGCGGTGGGCTATTGCACGATCTACGGCGACATGAACGGCGGCTTCAACCCGATCAAGGACCTGTGGAAGACCCGCGTCTTCGACACCTGCCGCTGGCGCAACGCCCATCATCGCCCGTGGATGAAGGCCCCGCGCGGCGAGGTGATCCCCCCCGCCATCATCGACAAGCCCCCCAGCGCGGAACTGCGCGACAACCAGAAGGACGAGGATTCGCTGCCGCCCTATCCGGTGCTTGACGCCATCCTCGAAGGACTGGTGGAAAAGGAGCTGTCGGTGGCCGAGATCGTGGCACAGGGCCACGACCTTGCCACGGTGAAACGGGTGGAAGGGCTGCTCTATACCAGCGAATGGAAGCGCTTCCAGTCCGCCCCCGGCGTGCGGCTCACGCAAAAGGCGTTCTGGCTCGACCGCCGCTATCCCATGGTCATGCGCTGGCGCGACGGCAGCGGCGCGCAGGGCTGATCCGCGGCCCCTGCGGAAAAGGCGGCACGCAAGTCGGGATTGGAACAGACGCCACCCCGCGCCCCGTGCTCCTGATGTCGGTCAAGGGCGGAGGGACGGATGCGCTACGGAACGGGCATGGTGCTGGTGGTCGCGGCAGGCGTGACATGGTCGTTGCAGGGGCTGATCTTCCGCCAGATCCATGACGCGGGCACATGGGCCACGCTGTTCTGGCGCTCGGTCGGGATGATCCCCGTGCTTCTGGGCTTCCTGATGTGGCGCGCGGGCGGCTCGCCCCTCCCCGCCATCCGCTCGGTCGGGCTTGCGGGCGCGCTGGGCGGGCTGGGGCTGGTGGGGGCCTTCGGCGGCGCGATCTATTCTATCCAGTCCACCACCATCGCCAATGCCGTTTTCCTCTTTTCCGCCTCGCCCTTCCTGACCGCACTGATCGGCTGGATGGCGCTGGGCGAACGCGTCCGGACCGAGACATGGGCCGCCATGGGCGTGGCGCTGGCGGGCATCTTCATCATGGTCCGCAGCGACCTGTCGGGCGGCGCGCTGGCGGGAAATGCCGCAGCACTCCTCTCGGCGCTGGGCTTTGCCGTATTCACCGTCACCCTGCGCTGGGGCAAGGTGTCGGACAGCCTGCCCTCGGTCCTGCTGGGCGGGCTCTTCTCGATCATCGCAGGCGCCACCGTCGCCGCGCAGATGGGCCAGACGCTGGCCGTCCCCCTGCCCGACGCGCTCTGGGCCATGGCGATGGGGGCGGTGACGCTGTCGGGGGGGATGGTGCTCTACGAACTGGGCAGCCGCGTGGTCCCCGCCGCCGAATCCGCGCTCCTGTCGAATATCGAGGTGATGCTCGCCCCCCTCTGGGTCTGGCTGTTCCTGGGCGAGACGGCCTCTGCCGCCACCTTCCTCGGCGGGGCGGTCCTGCTGGTCGCGGTCACCATGAACGGCATCTCCGGCGCAAGGCGGGCCGCGGCCGCCTGACCCCGCCCCCACGCCCCGCAGACCCCCTTGACTGTATCTCAATCGAGATACACCCTTGCCCGCAGGTCCAAGGGAAAGCCCGCATGCCCGCCAACACCACCATGCTCCACATCCGCATCGACGAAGACGTCAAGACCCGCGCCGCCGCCGCGCTCGAAGGGGTGGGGCTCACCCTCTCGGACGCCGTCCGCATCCTGCTGACCCGCGTCGCGCGCGAGGGCGGCCTTCCCCCCGGCCTGACCGTGTCCGAGGAAACCCACGACGAATGGTTCCGCCGCAAGGTGCAAGAGGCGCTTGACGACCCGGGGCCGCTCCTGTCCCATGAAGAAGCGATCCGTGAAATTGACGAGTTGATCCGTATCCGTGTCCGAGACAGAAGTCCGCTGGAGTAGACGCGCCCGTCTCGACGTGGCCTCGATCCATGCCTATCGCAGACCACAATCCGGTCGCAGCGGCGGCCCTTCGCGCCACGATCTTCGAGCGCGTTGCCCGCCTTCCCGCCAACCCCCGCGCCCATCGCACCGGCCGCCTTGCCGGCACGCGCGAGATGGTGGTGCACCCGAACTATATCCTCGTCTACGCCCTCGCCGAAGACACCGTCACCATCCTGCGCGTCCTGCACAGCGCGCGGAACTGGCCATAGGATGGGCACTATTGCCCACCTACCGGTGCCGCCGGAAGAACCGCGCCTTGGCATAAAGCTCCTCCAGCCGCTTCAGCCGCCCTTCCGTCACCTCCCACGTCCGGTCCTGCACCGACGCCAGCAGCGTCTCCACCAGAACCAGCAGGGACACGGTGGAATCCCACGCGCTCGGCGCCTCGATATGGCAGGCCAGCACATGCCGCGCATGGGCGGCGGCGGGCGACAGCCAGCGGTCGGTGACAAGGATCACCTCCGCCCCCTGCTCCAGCGCCAGCTCGGTCAGTTGCAGCACCGAATTCTCGTAGCGGCGGATGTCGAACACGACCAGCACATCCCCCCGCCGCATGTCCAGAAGAGCGGGCGGCCACGTATTCGACATCCCCGACAGCAGCGTCACATCCGACCGAACATTCCGCATCAGCGTGACAAGGTAATCCGCCATCGCATGGGTGATCCGCCCGCCCATCGCAAAGACCCGCCGCGCCGGATCGGCCAGCAGCGCCGCCGCCGCGTCGAATTCCGCATGGTCGATCTGCCCCAGCGTCGCCTGCAGATTGCCCACCACCGCATCGGCAAAACGGTTGAGGATATGCGTATCCGGTACCCCCCCCGCCCAGCGGTCATGCTTGACCAGCGGCGAGACGAGCATCGCCTCTACCTCTCCCCGCAGCGCCTGCTGGTAATCGGGATAGCCCTTGTAGCCCAGCTTCTGGCACAGCCGCACCACCGTCGGATTCGACACCCCCGCCGCCTTGGCCAGTTCGGTGATCGATCCCAGCGCCGCCACGGGATAATGCGTCAGGATATGCCCCGCCAACTGCCGTTCGGCCCGCGTCAGGTCACCCATCGCGCCGCGCATCCGGTCCTCGATCGTCAGCGCAGCGTCCATGCGGCCTCCTCTTTCCCCCGCCCGGGGCACATTCGGCCAGCGTGGCCGAATTCCCGCAACCGTCCAAGTCAGAAAAGTTTGTAACAGAAATGCGCGGGCCGAAAAATTCTTGACAGTCCCACGCCGCGGCGGAACTCTTGGCCCCATCAGCGGCGAAGGGGACTCGCGCCATGAACGCGGGCGGAACGGGGAATACGGCGGTCTTTCCGCCCGTGGTCGAGAATGGCACGGCCCGTGGGCGTCTGGTGCTGGTCTGCGAACATGCCTCGAACCATATCCCCGCGCGCTGGGGCGATCTGGGCCTGACGGCGGAACAGCGCATGGCCCATATCGCCTGGGACCCCGGCGCGCTGGGCGTGGCGCGCGGGCTTGCGCGCCTGCTCGACGCCGTGCTGGTCCATGCGCCCGTCTCGCGGCTTGTCTACGATCTCAACCGCGCGCCGCATATGGCGGGCGCCATGCCCGCACGATCCGAGGTGCATGACATCCCCGGCAATGCCGCCCTCACCCCCGACCAGCGCGCCACGCGCACGGCGGCGGTCTATACTCCCTTCCACCATGGCCTGCATTCCCTGCTGATGGACCGCCTCGCCCGCGGCCTTGCCCCGGTGATGGTGACCATCCACAGCTTCACGCCGGTCTATTTCGGCACGCCCCGCGCGGTGGAATTCGGCGTCATCCACGATGCCGACGAAACCCTGCCCCGCACCATCCTGTCCGAAGCCCGCGCCCGCACGCCGCTCCGCGCCGAATGGAACGAACCCTATTCCGCGCTGGACGATGTGACCCACACCCTGCGCCTGCAGGCCACGCCCTATGGCCTGCCCAATGCCATGCTGGAAATCCGCAACGACCTGATCGCCACCCCCGCGGCCGAACAGGCCATGGCCGGCACCCTTGCCCCCGTCCTGTCGGCCGCCATCGCCGCCCTTCCCGCCGGGGTGACGGCATGACGCGGCCCGCCCCGCCGCGCAGGCCCCTTGCCTTCCGCGACGCGGCCCGCAAAGATATGATCAAATTCCCCGTCCAACCCACGGACCCCGCCATGCCGCCCTCCGACCCCCTTCTGCGCGACTGCTGGCCCCGCAAGCCCGAATTCGGCGGTGCCCGTTCCGTCTGAGCGACCCAGCCCGTTCCCCGGCCCGGCCAAGGGCCAGACGCACCGCACAACAGATGAGAGCAAGACATGCCCGGCAACATGACCCTCGACGCCCTGAAAGAAGCCGTGGACCGCGGCGAGATCGACACCGTCCTCGTCGCCTCGGTCGACATGCAGGGGCGGCTGATGGGCAAACGCTTCCACGCCGCCTTCTTCGTGAATGGCGGCTGGAAGGAAACCCATTGCTGCAACTACCTCCTCGCCGTGGACATGGAGATGAACACCGTCCCCGGCTACAAGACCGCCGGCTGGGAAAAGGGCTATGGCGACTACGTCATGAAACCCGACCTCGCCACCCTGCGCCGTATCCCGTGGCTGCCCGCCACCGCGCTCTGCCTTGCCGACCTGCTCGACCACCACACGCATGAGGAGGTGGCCGTCAGCCCCCGCGCCATCCTGAAAAGACAGGTCGCCCGCGCCCGCGCCATGGGCTTTGACGCGATGATGGCGACGGAACTCGAATTCTACATCTTCGAGAACGCCTACGAAGACCTGCGCGACACCGGCTTCGGCGGCCTCAAGCCCATCAGCGCCTATAACGAGGATTACCACATCTTCCAGACGACCAAGGAAGAAAGCCTCATGCGCGACGTCAGGAACCACCTCTACGCGGCAGGCATCCCCATCGAAAACACCAAGGGAGAGGCCGACAGCGGCCAGCACGAGGTGAACTACCGCTATTCCGACGCGCTGGACACCGCCGACAACCACGTCATCGTCAAGCAGGGCGTGAAGGAGATCGCGCATCTGAAGGGCAAGTCGGTGACCTTCATGGCGAAATACGACCACCGCAAGGCGGGGTCGTCGTCACACGTGCACCAGTCGCTCTGGACGCTGGACGGCAAACCCGCCTTCTACGACCATGATGACGAACACGGCATGTCCGCCACGATGAAGCACTTCCTCGCGGGCCAGCTTGCCCATGCACAGGAAATCACCGCCTTCCTCGCGCCTTACGTCAACAGCTACAAACGCTTCTGCATCGGCCTCTTCGCGCCGACCAAGGCGGTGTGGAGCGCGGACAACCGCACCGCAGGCTTCCGCATCTGCGGCGAGCATACCAAGGCCGTGCGCGTGGAATGCCGCATCCCCGGCTCCGACGTGAACCCCTACCTCTGCTGCGCCGCCCTTCTGGCCGCAGGACTTGCAGGCATCGAAGGCAAGATGGAGCTGGAGCCCGAGATGAAGGGCGACATGTACAACACCGCCGGTATCCGCGAAATTCCGAAAACCCTGCGCGAGGCCGCAGACCGCCTGCATGGCTCGTCCATGCTGCGCGCGGCCTTCGGCGACGATGTGGTGGACCACTACCACCACGCCGCGCAGTGGGAGATTTCGGAAACGGACCGCGTGGTGACCGATTTCGAACTCCAGCGACTGCTGGAACGCGCATAAGTAGGGCGGGGTTCACCCCGCCCTGGGACGGATCGGCGGGGTGAACCCCGCCCTACAAGGACGCCGAACATGAAACCCATCCAACTCATCTCGCCGGTCGACGGATCGGTCTATCTGGAACGCATGCCCCTGACGCCCGAGGCCGCACAGGCCGCCGTCGCCCGCGCCAAGGGCGCGCAAAAGGCATGGGCCGCCCGCCCGCTGGAGGACCGCATCGCGCTGGTCAAGGCGGGCGTGAAGAAGCTGAACGAAATGTCGGCCGTGATCGTCGAGGAACTGGCCTGGCAGATGGGCCGCCCCACCCGCTTCGGCGGCGAATTCGGCGGGGTGAATGCCCGCACGGAATACATGTCCGACATCGCCGCCGCGACCCTCGCCCCGCAGATGATCGAGGACAGCGACAAATTCCGCCGCTACCTCGCCCGCGATCCGGTGGGCGTGGTCTTCATCGTGGCCCCGTGGAACTATCCCTACCTGACCACCATCAACACGCTGGTCCCCGCCCTGATCGCGGGCAACACCGTGATCCTGAAACACGCCAGCCAGACCATGAAGGTCGGCGAGCGTCTGGCAGAGGCCTTCCACGCCGCAGGCGTGCCGGAAGACGTGTTCCAGAACGTCGTCCTCGACCATGCCACGACGGAATCGCTCATCGCCGCGCGCTCCTTCGGCTTCGTCAACTTCACCGGCTCGGTCGCGGGCGGGGTCGCGATGGAAAAGGCCGCCGCAGGAACCTTCACCCCCCTCGGCCTCGAACTGGGCGGGAAAGACCCGGGCTATGTCCGCCACGACGCGAACCTCGACGCCGCCGTCGATACACTCATGGACGGCGCGATGTACAATGCGGGCCAGTGCTGCTGCGGGATCGAACGCATCTACGTGCATGAATCGCTCTACGACGCCTTCGTCGAAAAGGCCGTGGCATGGGTGAAAACCCTGAAACTCGGCAACCCCTTCGACGCGGACAGCACCCTCGGGCCGATGGCGAACAAGCGCTTCGCCGCCGTGGTCCGCTCCCAGATCGCCGAGGCCGTGGCCGCAGGCGCCAAACCCCTGATCGACCCCGCCCTCTTCCCCGCCGATGACGGCGGCGCCTATCTCGCGCCGCAAATCCTCGTCAATGTCGACCACTCCATGCGCGTGATGACCGAGGAATCCTTCGGTCCCGTCGTCGGCATCATGAAGGTCAAGGACGATGAAGAAGCCGTGCGCCTGATGAACGACTCGCCCTATGGCCTGACCGCCTCGGTCTGGACGCAGGATTACGAGACGGCACAGGCCATCGGCCAGCGCATCGAAACCGGCACGGTCTTCATGAACCGCGCCGACTACCTCGACCCCGCGCTCTGCTGGACAGGGTGCAAGGATACGGGTCGCGGCGGCAGCCTGTCCTATCTCGGGTTCCATTCGGTGACCCGTCCGAAATCCTATCACCTCAAGAAGGTCTGACCCCATGACCCACAACGTTCCCAACCGGAACTGGTCCTATCCCACCGCCATCAAATTCGGCGTGGGCCGCATCGCGGAACTGGCCGATCACTGCAAGGGCGCAGGGATCACCAAGCCGCTCTTCGTCACCGACAAGGCGCTCGCCTCGCTGCCCATTACGGCCGAAGCCGTAGCGGTCTTGTCCAAGGCGGGGCTGGGATCGGCAGTGTTCTCCGAAGTCGACCCCAACCCGAACGAAGGCAACATGGCCGCAGGGATCGCCGCCTACAAGGCGGGCGGCCATGACGGCGTGATCTGCTTCGGCGGCGGCTCGGCGCTCGACCTCGGCAAGATGATCGCGCTGATGGCGCATCAGCGGGCCGACCTGTCGGTCTGGGATCTGGAAGATATCGACGACTGGTACACCCGCGCCGATGGCGACAAGATCGCCCCCATCGTCGCCGTCCCCACCACCGCAGGCACCGGCTCGGAAGTGGGCCGCGCGGGCGTGCTGACGAATTCCGTCACGCACAAGAAGAAGATCATCTTCCACCCCAAACTGATGCCCGCCGTCACGATCTGCGACCCTGCGCTGACCGTGGGGATGCCCAAATTCATCACCGCAGGCACCGGCATGGACGCGCTGGCCCATTGCCTCGAGGCGTTCTGCTCCCCCTTCTACCACCCGATGTCGCAGGGCATCGCGCTCGAAGGGATGCGGCTGGTGTTCGAAAACCTGCCCACCGCCTATAGCGACCCCGCCAACCTCGAGGCGCGGGCGCATATGATGTCCGCCGCCGCCATGGGCGCGGTCGCCTTCCAGAAGGGTCTGGGCGCGATCCACTCGCTCTCGCATCCCGTGGGCGCGGTCTACAACACCCATCACGGCACCACCAATGCCGTGGTCATGCCCATGGTGCTCGACTTCAACCGCCCCGCGATCGAGGCGCGTCTCGAAAAGGCAGCCGCCTATATCGGCATCGCGGGCGGCTTCGACGGCTTCCGCAAGGCGGTGATGGACCTGCGCGCCACGCTGAACATCCCCGCCAACCTGACAGCCATGGGGGTCGAGGCCGCGCGTCTGGACGAACTCACCGACATGGCGCTGGAAGACCCGTCCTGCGGCGGCAACCCGATCGAGATGACGCGCGAGAATACCCGCGCCCTCTACGCCGCCTGCATGTAAGGCACCCGCAGGATGGGCTATAGCGCCCATCCTGCGCCCCACCGGACCGCACCGCCATGACCCGCCACGTTACCACCGAAATCGCCGTCATCGGCGCGGGCGTCGTTGGTCTGGCCGTGGCCGAACGCCTGCTGGCACAGGGGCACGCGGTGACGCTCCTCGACCCCCACCCGCCCGCCGCAACCGTGGCCGAGACGGCGGCCAGCTACGGCAATGCCGGCACCATCGCCGATTACGCCGTCCTGCCCGTCGGCACGCCGGACGTGCTGAAAAACCTCCCCTCCCTCCTCTTCGACCGCAATTCCCCCCTCGCCATCCGCCGCGCCGCGCTGCCCGCGCTCCTGCCCTGGCTCGCCCGCTTCGCCCTGCAATCCCTGCCCCGCAGGGCCGAGGCCAACGCCCGCACCATCGCCGCCCTCCTCTCCACCGCCACCGCCGACTGGCTTGACCTCGGCGACCGTCTCGGCGGCGGCGACATCCTGAAAAAGCGTGGCTGCCTCTATGTCTACGAAAAGGCCGCCGCCTTCCGCGCCGCCGCCACCGACATGGCCTTCCGCCGCAGCCTCGGCGTCACGGTGGACCTGATCGACCCCGCCACCCTGCGCCAGATGGAACCCGCCCTGCCCGAGGTCGAGGGCGGCGCCGCCTTCTTCCCGCAGGCCGTCTTCCTCGACGATCCCGGCCGGATGGTCGCCCTACTCGCCGCCGAAGTCACCCGCCGCGCCGAGATCATCGCCACCCGCGCCGACCGCCTCGACCGGCAGGTCGACGGCGTCACCCTCACCGGCCCCGGCCTGCACCTGCACGCCCGCCGCGTGGTGATCGCCGCAGGGGCCCATTCCCGCCGCCTCGCCGCCATGGCAGGCGACCGCGTGCCCCTCGACACCGAACGCGGCTACCATGTCGAATGGGACATGGACTGCCCCCCCGTCACCCGACCCACCTGCCCGACCACGCGGGGCTTCTACCTCTGCCCGATGCAGGGACGGCTGCGGGTGGCAGGCACGGTGGAACTGGGCGGGCTGACCGCGCCCCCCTCGCCGCACCGCATCGCGCGCCTTGTCGAAGGGGCCCGCGCCATCTTCCCCGACCTGCCCGAACCCTCGCGCCAGTGGATGGGCTTCCGCCCGTCGATGCCCGATTCCGTCCCCGTCATCGGCCCCTCCCGCGCAGGGGCCGAGGTGATCCATGCCTATGGCCACGGCCATATCGGCCTGACGCTCGCCCCCGTGACCGCCCGCCTCGTGGCCGACATCATCGCGGGCCGCCCGACCGAGATGGACCTGCGCCCCCTGCTGCCCCACCGCTTCTGACCGCAAAATCCGCCCCGCGAAGAGGTTTCACGCGATCCTTCTGCGAAGGATCCCCCCATCCCCCCCAAATCTTCGCAGAAGATTTGCCCCGCATGATTTTCGCCAGAAAATCATGCGCCCCCGTCACCCCCCGACGCGCGGGCTTGATTTTTCCCCCGCCCCTGCGACAGGTGGCGGGTGACGTGACAAAAGGGGTGTGATCATGGCGAAACGGGCGCTGGTGACGGGATCGGCGGGCTTCATCGGCTACCACCTCTGCCACCGCCTTCTGGCCGCGGGCTGGCAGGTCACGGGCCTTGACGCCATGACCCCCTATTACGACGTCACGCTCAAACAGCGCCGCCACGCCCTGCTGGCGCAGCACCCCGCCTTCCGCCCCGTCGAAGGCCGGATCGAGGACGAGGGCCGCGTCGCCGCCCTCGCCCAAGGCGCCGACGCCATCCTCCACCTTGCCGCACAGGCCGGCGTGCGCCACTCCATCGACGCGCCGCGCAGCTATGTCGACGCCAACCTCACCGGCACCTTCCAGGTGCTCGAGGCCGCCCGCGCCACCCGCCCCGCGCATCTGCTGATCGCCTCCACTTCCTCGGTCTACGGTGCCAATACCGCCATGCCCTATGCCGAGACGGACAAGGCCGACCTTCCCATGTCCTTCTACGCCGCCACCAAAAAGGCGGCCGAGGCGATGGCGCATTCCTACGCCCACCTCTACGCCATCCCCACCACGATGTTCCGCTTCTTCACCGTCTACGGGCCATGGGGCCGCCCCGACATGGCGCTGTTCAAATTCACCCGCGCGATCCTCGCAGGCGAACCCATCGACATCTACAACCACGGCGACATGCGCCGCGACTTCACCTATGTCGACGATCTGGTCGAAGGGATCATCCGCCTCATCGCCGTCCCGCCACGGCACAGCGCAGGCGACCGCGACAGCCTCTCGCCCGTCGCCCCCTTCCGCATCGTCAACATCGGCAACGGCGCGCCCGTGGGGCTGATGGATTTCGTGCAGGCGATCGAAGAGGCGCTGGGCACGACCGCGAAAAAGAACCTCCTGCCCATGCAACCTGGCGACGTGCCCGCCACATGGGCCGATGCGACGCTGATCGAGGCGCTGACCGGCCCCCTGCCCCGCACCGCCATCCGCGACGGCGTCCGCCGCTTCGTCGACTGGTATCGCGACTACTACCGCGTCTGAAGGGCCACCCCGCCCCGCGCGGATCGGATGCCCGCCCCTGCCGCGCAGAAAACGCCTGCCCTGTCGCGAGACGAATTGCATTCCCCGACAGGCGGCGAAATGCTGCTCCGCGCCGCACCGGCGGCCCTGACCCGAGCGGAGCCTTGAATGACCCCCGTCTATATCTGCGACTACATCCGCACCCCCATCGGCCGCTTCGGCGGGGCCCTCGCCCATGTCCGCACCGACGACCTCGGCGCGATCCCGCTGCGCGCGCTGATGCAGCGCAATGCAGGCACCGACTGGGACGCCGTGGATGACGTGATCCTCGGCTGCGCCAATCAGGCGGGCGAGGACAACCGCAACGTCGCGCGCATGGCGCTCCTGCTCGCAGGGCTGCCCGTCGGCGTCACCGGCACCACGATCAACCGCCTCTGCGGGTCGGGCATGGATGCCGTCCTCATGGCCGCGCGGCAGATCGCCTCGGGCGAGGCAGAGCTGATGGTCGCAGGCGGCGTCGAATCCATGTCCCGCGCGCCCTTCGTCATGCCCAAGGCCGACACCGCCTTTTCCCGCCATGCCGAAATCCACGACACCACCATCGGCTGGCGCTTCGTCAACCCCGCCATGCAGGCCGCCTACGGCACCGACTCCATGCCGCAGACGGGGCAGAACGTGGCCGATGACTACGGCATCGACCGTCAGGCGCAGGATACCATGGCGCTGGCCTCGCAGACCAAGGCCGCCGCCGCGCAGGCCAATGGCAGGCTCTCGCGCGAGATCACGCCCGTCATCCTCCCGCAACGCAAGGGCGACCCCCTTCGCGTGGCGCAAGACGAACATCCCCGTGCCACCACGGCCGGATCCCTCGCGAAACTCGCGCCGCTCTTCCCCGGCGGCTCCGTCACCGCAGGCAACGCCTCGGGCGTGAACGATGGCGCGGCGGCGCTCCTGCTGGCCTCGGAACCTGCCATGGCGCGCCACGGGCTGCGCCCGCTTGCCCGTATCCTCGGCGGCGCCACGGCGGGCGTGCCCCCCCGCATCATGGGCATCGGCCCCGCACCGGCCAGCACGAAACTCATGGCCCGCCTCGGACTGCGGCAGGACGATTTCGACGTGATCGAACTGAACGAGGCCTTCGCGGCACAGGGCATCGCCACCCTGCGCCAGCTCGGCATCGCCGATGACGACCCGCGCGTGAACCGCAACGGAGGGGCGATCGCGCTGGGCCATCCCCTCGGAATGACGGGCGCGCGCATCACGGGCACCGCCGCGCTGGACTTGCAGGAAACCGGCGGCCGACGCGCGCTTTCAACCATGTGCATCGGCGTGGGGCAGGGCATCGCCATCGCGCTGGAACGGGTCTGACCCCCTCCCGCCGTCACCCCCGCCTTGCGCCCCTACAGCATCCCGGGCACGACCTGATCCGGCGGACGGTGCCCGTCGGCAAAGGTCTTGATGTTGATGATCACCTTCTCGCCCATCTCGATCCGGCCCTCCAGCGTGGCCGATCCCATATGCGGCAATAGCACCACATTGGGCAGCTCGCGCAGGCGCGGGTTGATCTCGGCCCCGCGCTCGTAGACGTCCAGCCCCGCCCCCGCGATCTCTCCGGCGCGGATCATGCGGGTCAGGGCATTCTCGTCGATCACCTCGCCGCGGCTCGTGTTCACGATCACCGCCGAGGGCTTCATCAGCTTCAGCCGCCGCGCGTTCATCAGGTGATAGGTCGACGGCGTATGCGGGCAGTTGATCGAGATGACATCCATCCGGCTCACCATCTGGTCAAGGCTTTCCCACCATGTCGCCTCGACCTCCGCCTCCACCTCGGGGCGCAGGCGGCGGCGGTTGTGGTAATGGATCTGCATCCCGAAGGCCCGCGCCCGCCGCGCCACCGCCTGCCCGATGCGCCCCATGCCAAGGATGCCCAGCCGCTTGCCCCCGATCCGCCCGCCCAGCATCGCCATGGGCGACCAGCCGGACCAGCCCTCGGCCTGCATCATGGCGATCCCCTCGGGGATGCGCCGCGTCACGCCAAGGATCAGCGCCATGGTCATGTCCGCCGTATCCTCGGTCACCACACCGGGGGTGTTTGACACAAGAATCCCGCGGCTGCGGGCGGTCGCCACGTCGATATGGTCCACCCCCGCCCCGTAATTCGCGATCAGCTTCAGCTTCTCGCCCGCCTGCGCCAGCAGGCCCGCGTCGATCTGGTCGGTGATCGTCGGCACCAGCACATCCGCCCGCCGCATCGCCGCCGCCAGCTCGTCGCGCGACATCGGCGTGTCGGGATCGCGCAGATCGACGTCGAACAGCTCCTTCATCCGCGTTTCCACCGGTTCCGGCAACCGTCGCGTCACGACAACACTCAGCCGTCCTGCGGGCATTGGCGTCTCCCTGCACTTCCAAATCCGTCCTCGGAATGGCAAAGTGGCGGGAAGCGGGGCAAGGTACAAGCCCCCGCAAAGGTCCGCGCAACGACGCGGACCCCAGAGGCGGCAACAGCGGCCCCCGCAGGGGGAACCGCGGCAAGGACGGGCGGACGCGATGGCGATCATTCTCAGGGCGGCGCTTGCGGGCGCGCTCATCCTGTCGGCGACGGGACTGGCGGCGGAAACCCTCCGCCCCATGCCGCGACCGGCAGATCTGGTGACAGGTGCCGCCGCACCCGCCCCCGCCAGCGCCGAAACCCAAAGCGCCGGAACCCAGAGTGGCCAAGCCCCGCCCCCCGCTGCGGCGGCGGCCACCGAAACCCCCGCCCTCGCCGCTCCGGCCCAGCCCGCCCCCGCGCAGGCCACCGCCGCCCGCCCGCCTGCCCGCGACATGTCCAAGGGCTCGGTCACCAACCTGCCCCTGCCCCGCTTCGTCAGCCTCAAGGGCAATGGCGGCAACGCCCGCCGCGGCCCGGGCCTGACGCACCGGATCGACTGGGTCTTCACCCGCTCGGGCATGCCGCTCAAGATAACCGCCGAATACGAACACTGGCGCCGGGTCGAGGATGCCGAAGGCTTCGGCGGCTGGGTCAACTACGCGCTGCTCTCCGGCGTCCGCTCGGCCCTTGTCGCCGTCGACATGGCCGAATTCCGCGCCCGCCCGCAGGATGACGCCACCGTCACCTTCAAGGCCGAACGCAACGTCATCGGCTGGATCGAGGAATGCCTGCCCGACTGGTGCCGCCTGTCGGTGCAGGGCGAAGAGGGCTGGATCCGCAAGACCGCGCTCTGGGGCGTGAAACCCGACGAAACCATCGAATGACAAAGCTGCGAGTCGCTTTCGCTTGATCGGCAAGGCATACCTTTGCTAGCGCGCCGCCAGACACCACGCGGCGCGTGACCGGAGCCTGCCATGACCCGACCTTCCACCGTCCGCATGAACCTCTCCGCAGGTCTGGCCTCGGTCCTCGTGGCCGGCAGCCTTGTCGGGCTGAAACTCTGGGCCTTCGGCCAGACCGGCGCGCTCTCTGTCGCGGCCTCGCTGGCCGACAGCGCGATGGACCTCATGGTCAGTCTCGGCGCGATGGCCGCCATCCTCTACGCCGCCAAGCCCGCCGACGAGGATCACGCCTTCGGCCATACCTCCGCCGAGGACCTCGCCGCGCTGGGCCAGTCCGTCTTTATCGCCATCGCCGCAGGCACCATCGCATGGAGCGCGGCCGGACGCCTGCTCGCGCCCGAACCCGTGGCGCTGACGGATGAACGGCTGGGCATCGCCATCATGGGCGTCTCGATCGTGCTGACGCTCGGCCTCGTCTGGTGGCAGGGCCGCGTCGCCCGCCGCACCGGCAGCCGCGTCGTCGCGGCGGACCGGCTGCACTATCTGGGCGACCTTCTGCCCAATATCGGCTCCATCCTGTCGCTCTGGGCCTCCAGCCGCTTCGGCCTTGGCAGCATCGACTCGGTCGTGGCGCTTGGCGCCGCCGCCATGCTGGGCCTTGGTGCCGCCCGCATCGGCAAGGGTGCGTGGGACGCGCTCATGGACCGCCGCGCCGATCCCGAAATCGTCGAAGGCATCGGCCGCATCGCGCATGACTGGCCGGGCGTGCACGGCTTCCACGACCTCAAGACCCGCACGGCAGGCAGCCGCGTCTTCGTCAACATCCACATCGAACTCGACGGCGACCAGTCCCTGCGCGACGCCCATGCCATCGGCGCGGGCCTGCGCCGCGCCATCCTGACGGCCTATCCCCAGACCGATGTCATCGTGCACAAGGATGTCGCGGACGGGGATGTCGCGGACGGGGATGTCGCGGACGGGGATGTCGCGGGCGGGGACGCCCCCCACGCCACGCCCCCCCGACAGCGGCACTGATCCCGCCCCCATTCCTTTTCCCGTCCGTCGCCTTTGGCTTTGGCTTTGTCCTGTGGCACGATCTGTGGCAACAGGCTTGCCACCACTCCGCCTGCCCGCTATTATTCAAATGTATAATTCATGGACCCGATGACCGAACGCCCCGAACGCCGCCCCTATCGCCGCGCCGGCGAGGAGAAACGCCGCGAAGACCTCATCGCGGCGGCCATGGAACTCGTCTCCGAAGGCGGCCCCGAGGCTGCGACCGTGCGCGCCATCGCGGCGCGGGCCGGCGTGACGGCGGGTCTGATCCGGCACTACTTCTCGTCCAAGGAAGACCTGACCAACGCCGCCTACCGTCAGGTGATGGACCAGATGACCGCCCACGCCCTGCGCGCGATCGAGACCATCCCCGCCGCCGATCCCGTCGCCCGCCTTGCCGCCTTCATCGCGGCCAACTTCCGCCCGCCAGTCATGACCCCCGTCAGTGTCGGCGTCTGGGCGGGCTACATGCATCTCGGCCGCAGCGACCCGTCCCTGCACGAAACGCACGAGGCGACCTATCTGGGCTACCGCGACCGCCTGCAAGAATTGATCGCCGCCCTTCCCCGCCCCGCCGACCCCGCCCGCGACCGCCGCGAGGCCATCGCCTGCAACGCCCTGATTGACGGCTTGTGGATCGAAGGCGGCTCCCTCCCCGACAGCTTCGCCGAAGGCGAGGTGCTGCGGATCGCGCTCGACGGGATCGCGGCCATCCTCGGGATCACCTTTCCCGCCTCCGCCTACCACTCCGACCAGCGAAAGACAGGTTGAATGCGCTACGCCCCCGTAACCGAACGCCTTGCCGGACTCGGCGGTGACAAATGGCACATCCACATGCTCGCCCGCCGCATGGCCGCGGCGGGGGAAGCGGTGATCGAACTCACCATCGGCGAACCGGACGTCCCCACGCCCCCCGCGCTGATGGACACCGCCGCCGCCGCCATGCGCGCGGGCCGCACCGGCTATAGCAACGGGCGGGGCGAGCCGAACCTGACCGCCGCCCTCGCCGCCCGCTACACCGCCCGCCGCGGCCGGCCCGTCACCCGCGATCAGGTGATGTGCTTCCCCGGCACGCAGACCACGCTCTACGCCGTGCTTCAGGCCATCGTCACCACGGGGGACGAGGTGCTGGTGGGCGATCCCATGTATGCCACCTACGAAGGGCTGATCCGCGCCACCGGCGCCGATGTCGTCCCCGTCCCCCTCCGCCCCGGGGCAGGCTTCCGGATGCAACCCGCCGATGTCGCCGCCCGCATCACCCCGCGCACGCGCCTCCTCTTCCTCAACAGCCCGCACAACCCCACCGGCGCGGTGCTGTCGCGCGACGACCTCGCCGCCCTCTGCGCGCTGGCCCGCGACCACGACCTCTGGGTCCTCTGCGACGAGGTCTACGAGGATCTCTGCTTCCCCGGCACCACCTTCGCCTCCCCCCTCGACCTGCCCGACTTTGCCGATCGCGTGATCGTCGCCTCCTCCATCTCGAAATCCCATGCCGCGCCGGGCTTCCGCTCGGGCTGGTGCGTGGGCCCCGCGGAATTCTGCGCCCGCCTCCTGCCGCTGTCGGAAACCATGCTCTTCGGCAGCCAGCCCTTCATCGCCGACATGACAGCCGAAGCCGTCTCCGCCCCCTCGCCCGTTGCCGCCGACATGATGGCCCGCTTCCAGCGCCGCGCCGCCCTGATCCGCGACCGCCTGCACGGCGTGGCGGGCCTGTGCGTTCACATGCCGCAGGCGGGCATGTTCGCCCTGCTCGACATCCGCTGCACCGGCCTGTCGGGCGATGATTTCGCCCGCCTCCTGCTCGAACGGGAAAAGGTCGCGACCATGCCCGGCGAAAGCTTCGGCTCCGCGCTTGCCGGCTGGCTCCGCCTCTCGCTCACCCAGCCCGACGACCGCATCGCCACCGCCTGCGACCGCATCGCCACCTTCACCGAAACGCAAAGGAAAGCGGCATGAGGACGGTAGGACAGGCCCTCGTCGCAGGACTCCGCGCCCGCGGGGTCGACGTGGTCTTCGGCATCCCGGGCGTGCACACGATCGAACTCTACCGCGGCCTCGCAGGCGGCGGCATCCGCCACGTCACCCCCCGCCACGAACAGGGCGCGGCCTTCATGGCCGACGGCTATGCCCGCGCCTCGGGCAAGCCCGGCGTCGCCTTCGTCATCACCGGCCCCGGCCTGACCAACGCGCTCACCGCCATGGCACAGGCCAAGGCCGACAGCGTCCCCGTCCTCGTCATCTCCGGCGTGAACCGCCGCGCCTCGCTGGGCCGCGGCTTGGGTCTCCTGCACGAACTCCCCGATCAGGCCGCGATGGTCCGCGCCCTCTGCCCCACCGAACGGCTCGAAGATCCCGCCGATCTCGAACCCCTCCTCGACCGCGCCTTCGCCCGCCTGCTGACGGGCCGCCCCGGCCCCGTCCATATCGAAATCCCCACCGACGTCATGCCCCTTGCGGCAGCCGAAGCCCCCCGCGCCCCCCTGCCCGCCCGCCCCGCCCCCGACCCCGGACAGATTGCCCAAGCCGCCCACCTCCTGAACGCCGCCACGCGCCCCGTCATCCTCGCCGGCGGCGGCGCGCGCGGCTGCGACGCGGCTCTGCGCCAACTGGCCGAACGCCTCGACGCGCCCGTCATCCTCACCGTCAACGCGCGCGGGATGCTCCACGCCCACCCCCTCGCCGTCCCCGCCTCGCCCTCGCTCGACGCCCCCCGCGACCTGATCCGGCAGGCCGACCGCATCCTTGCGCTGGGCACCGAACTCGGCCCCACCGACTACGACATGTATGTCCGCGGCGGATTCCCCGACCTCTCCTCCATGATCCGCGTCGATGTCTGCGCCGACCAGCTCGCCCGCCACCCCGCCGCCCTGACCATCCGCGCGGAAACCGCCGCCACCCTCGCCGCCCTCCTCCCCCACCTCGCCTCGAGACAGGCCGACGGCCCCGCCCGCGCCGCCACCACACGGCAACAGGCCCGCGCCGAACTCGCCCCCCTCCACCCCCGCATGCCGCACCAGCTCGCCATGGTCGAAGCCATCCGCGACGCCATCCCGGACGCCCAGATCGTGGGTGACAGCACCCAACCCGTCTACGCCGCCAACCTTTACTACGACCACGACCGCCCGGGCGGCTGGTTCAACGCCGCCACCGGCTTCGGCGCGCTCGGCTTCGGCCCGGGTGCCGCCATCGGCGCGGCCATCGCCAACCCCGCCACCCCCACCCTCTGCCTCATCGGCGATGGCGGTCTGCAATTCGACCCCGCCGAACTCCGCGTCGCGGTGGACGAACACCTCCCCCTCACCTTCCTCGTCTGGAACAACGCCAGCTACCGCGAGATTGCCGAGGCGATGCGCGACGCCCAGACCGAAATCATCGGCTGCACCCCCTCCCCCCTCAACCTCGCCCCCTTCGCCGCCGCCTGCGACCTGCCCTTCGCCTCTGTCCCCGAAGACCCCCAAGCCCTCCACGACGCCCTGCGCCAACCGCACCAGGGCCCCCGCCTGATCGAGATCCGCGTCACCTCCTGACTCGCCCCTTCATCTCGGCCCAAATACTCCGGGGGTGCGGGGGCTGGCCCCCGCTGCACCACCGCCAGCATTTGCATTTGATCAAATTCCGCGCCATAAGCGGAACAGATCAAGCGGACCACGACCCATGACCACCGACACCATCGCCGGCATCCCCCGCCCCCGCCTCGCCGCCATCGCCACGCGCGAGGCGGAACGCTACGCCGCCTCCCGCCCCAAGGCGGCCGAGGCTCTGGCAAAAGGCGCAGGAAACTACCTTGGCGGCGTGCCCATGCACTGGATGGCCGACTGGCCCATGCCCCACCTGCCGCTGGTGGCCAAGGCGCAGGGCGCGAAACTGACCGATATCGACGGCCACCGCATCGACGACTTCTGCCTTGGCGATACAGGCTCCATGTTCGGCCACTCCCCCGCGCCCGTGGCAAAGGCGATCAAGGCGCAGGCAGGCCGCGGCCTTACCTACATGCTCCCCACCGAAGCCGCGATGGAGGCGGGTCGTCTGCTGACCCAACGCTTCGGCGCCTTCCGCTGGCAGATCGCCACCACCGCCACCGACGCCAACCGCTTCTCGCTGCGCGTCGCCCGCGCGGTGACGGGGCGGCCCAAGGTGCTGGTGTTCAACGGCTGCTATCACGGCACGCTGGATGACACGATGGTGGAACTGGTGAACGGCACCCCCGCCAACCGCGCAGGGCTGGTCGGACAGGTGCAGGACCTCACCCGCGCCGCCACCGTGGCCGAATTCAACGACCTCGCAGGGGTCGAGGCGCTGCTGAAACAGGGCGACGTCGCCGCCATCCTGACCGAACCCGTGATGACCAATTCCTGCATGGTCCTGCCCGCCGAAGGCTTCCACGCGGGCCTCCGGGCGCTGGCCACGCAATACGGCGCGCTCCTCATCATCGACGAAACCCATACCATCTCCTCCGGCCTCGGCGGCTATACCGCCGTCCATGGCCTCGACCCCGACATGTTCGTCGTCGGCAAATGCGTCGCGGGCGGGATGCCCACCGCCGTCTGGGGGATGCGCCAATCCGTGGCCGACCGCTTCGCCGCCTATGACGAAACGCGCGAATCCGGCCATTCGGGCATGGGCACCACGCTGTCGGCCAACCCGATGCAATTCGCCTGCCTCACCGCCACCCTGCGCGACGTGATGACGCCCGAAAACTACGCCCATATGGAGGCGGGCGCGAACCGCCTCGCCACCGGCCTCGCCGCCGCGATCACCCGCCACGGCGCGCCATGGCACGTCGTCCGCGTCGGCGCGCGGGTGGAATTCATCTGCGCCCCCGGCCCCCTGAAGAACGGCACAGAGGCCCACGCCGCCCACCAGCCGCAGGTCGAGGCCGCGGTCCACACCGCCCTTCTCAACCGCGGCTGCCTCATCGCGCCCTTCCACAACATGATGCTGATCAGCCCCGCCACCACCGACCGCCAGATCGACCGCCTGATCGGCGCCTTCGACGCGATCCTCACCGACCTGTTCCCGAGCGACCAATGACCCAACGCAGCCCCTCCGGCTCCACCCGCGCCGAGGCCGAAGCCTTCCTCGCCGCCCATCCCGAAATCGAAGCCTTCGACATCGTCCTGCACGATTCGAACGGGATCGGGCGCGGCAAGATCATCCGCCGCCATGAACTCCTGTCGATCTACGACAATGGCCGCCACCTGCCCATCTCCATCCTCGGTCTGGATATCTGCGGCGAGGATGTGCACGAAACCGGCCTCATCTGGGATCAGGGCGACGGCGACCTGCGCGCATGGCCCATCCCCGGCAGCCTCATCCCGCTCCACGCCACCCGCCCCGCGCGGGGGGAACTCCTGCTGTCGATGTACGACCTCGACGGCAACCCCATGACGTCAGACCCCCGCCACGCCCTGCAACGGCAGGTTGACGCGCTGGCTGCCGAAGGCCTCTACCCCGCAGGCGCGTTCGAGCTGGAATTCTTCCTTCTCTCCAACGACCGCGGCCCCGACGGCAAGGTGCAACCCGCCCGCGACGTGCTCGACGGCCGCGGCTCCCACAAGACCGAGGTCTATTCCGTCGACCACCTGCACGGAATGCTGCCGCTCTTCAGCGACATCTACGCCGCCGCCGACAAGGCCGGGATCAAAGCCGAGACGATGATCTCGGAATACGCCCCCGGCCAATATGAACTGACCCTGCACTACCGCACCGACGTGATGCAGGCCGCCGATGACCTGATGCGCCTGAAACGCATCGTCCGCCTGCAGGCCCGCCAGCACGGCGTCACCGCCTGCTTCATGGCCAAACCGGTGGAGGATTACGCCGGATCGGGGATGCATTTCCACGTCTCCCTGATGGACAGCGCGGGAAAGAACGTCTTTGTCGAGGAAACCGAAGGCAACTGGAACCCCACCCTCCTGCATGCCCTTGGCGGATTGCGGGCGACGATGGGGGAATCCATGCTCGTCTTCGCCCCGCATGCCAATTCATGGCGGCGCTTTGCGGCGCAAAGCTATGCCCCCGTCAGCCCGACATGGGGCGTCAACAACCGCTCCGTCGCCCTCCGCATCCCTGCGGGCGACATCCGCGCGCGCCGCATCGAACACCGCCCCGCCGGCGTGGATGCCAACCCCTACCTCGTGGCGACCACCGTCCTTGCGGGCATCCGTCACGGGCTGCGCCACCGCATCGACCCCGGCCCGGAAACCACCGGCAACGGCTACGCCGAGGCACAGGATGCCCCCCCGATCCCCGTCGACTGGCGCTCTGCCATCGCGGCAGCCCAAGCCTCGGCTTTCCTCAAGGATGCGCTGGGCGCGGACATGCACCGCACCTTCACCGCCATCAAGGCCGCCGAATATGCCCGCGTCGCCCGCACGGTCAGCGAGGTCGACTACGACCTCTACCTCCACACCGTCTGACGCCTATCGCGCACGGCCCCTGATCATCCGCGTCAGGGTGCCGTCGCCCTCCATCTCGCGCTTCAGCGCCGCCGCCATGTGCAGAGCGATCACCGCCATCAGCACCTTGCCCAGCACGTCATGCAGCGCGAATCCCCGCTCCTCCCACAGGGCAGAGACTGGCGCGATCGCGGGCACGACCCAGCGGTCGAAGACCATCACCTCGATCCCCGTGGCCGAACTCGCCCCCCAGCCAGACAGCGGTATGGCGAACATCAGCGCATAGATGCCCCGATGCACCCACCGCGCCAGCACCGCCTGCCACCCGCCCCCCATCGGCCGCGGCGGGGGCGAGATCACATGCCACACCACCCGCACCACCATCAGCCCCAGCGTCACCAGACCCAGCGACTTGTGCAGCGAATAAAGCCACAGATTGGCCAGCCCCGGCTCCATGCTGGAAATCCGCAACCCCAGCGACAGCATCACCAGCACCATCAGCGCGACCGCCCAATGCAGCGCCCGCGACACGATGCCGAAACTCTCCGCCCCGTTGTGCCACATCATTCCGACTGCGCGATCCGCGCGAGGATCACCAGCCTCACCTCGTCGCCCACCATGTCGCTCCACCCCGTCGCCCCGTAATCCGACCGCTGCACCGCCCCCGTCAGCCGCACCGTCAACTGCCGCAGATCACCCGCGACCGTGCCCTTCTGCCGGTAGATTTCCGCCTTCAACACCACGGGCCGCGTCACACCGCGGATGGTCAACTCCCCCTCCACCCGCGCGGCATCGCCTTCCGTCCGCACAGAGGTAGAGCGGAAGGACATCTCGGGAAAGGCCACCGCATCCAGAACCTTCGGCCCCTTCATCGCCTGCGCGGCAAAGGGAAAGGACGCCTGCGCCCCCGCCACATCCAGCGCGACGGCGATGCGGCAATTCTCCACGCGGTCGAAATCGATCACCAGATCGGCCGATTTCACCGGCATGGCACCGGTGATCAGATCGGGTCCGAAATCCGTCTCGAACCCCACGACGGATTCCGCGGGTTCAAGCACATAGGGAACGGGCTTTGCCGCCACCGGCAGCGCGGACCACAGGCTCAGGATCAGAACAGGCAGCAGGACGCGACGCATGGCTGGACCTCCGCTTTCGCAGACAGCCTAGCAGAAAGACGCGCATCGCGCGTGCAGCTTTGCGTGAACGGACGGGGCAGCTGCCCCTAGACCGCTGCCCCCTGCCCCGCGACCCCCGCCTCCTCCTCGCGCGGGCCGGGCATCAGCGGATGGGGAACAGGGTCCTTGGCGCGGAACAGATGCGCGCGGAAGATGTCGAGGTATGAGCGGTAGACATACCCCTCGTTCCGGCGCAGGTAATGGTCGCGGTTTGCGGCATAAAGCGCGGGCAGGCGGTACCACGGCACGGCGGGATGCATGTGATGGACCACATGCAGGTTGTTGTTCAGAAACAGCAGTGCCAGCGGGCCCCGATCCTCGATCACCACCGTCCGCGCCCGCGCCGCCTCATGCGCGCGATGCTCCAGATAGGTGCGTATCTTCAACAGACCGTGCCCGATCCACGCCGCCAGCAGATAGGCCCACCACGGCATCGCCGCCACCCACAGCCACGCCACCACCGGCACCAGCCCCGCCAGATGCAGCGCCCAATCCCGCCGCACCCCCGCCGCTCCGGCGCGCAGAAGCTTGGCCTCCGTCAGCAGCCACAGGATGTTGCCCAGCACCGGCCCCAGCGTGACCCGCCCGAACAGCGTGTTGTTGAACCGGTAGAACGGCTTGATCCAGACCGGCACCCGCGCCCAGACCACGGGGTCCAGATAGTTGGATTCCGGATCGTCATAGGGATCGGTCAGGATCGGATCGTGATGATGCGCCAGATGCGTGTCGCGGAACCGCCCGTAAGGCACCGTCAGCGCCAGCGCCGGAAAGGCCAGCGCCTCGTTCAGCCGCCGCGACCGAAAGGGATGGCCATGCAGGATCTCGTGCTGCAAGGACGAGAACTGCGCCACGGCCACCCCCGCCGCCACGATCCCCAGCACGGGATGGACCGCATAGCCCTGCGTCGTCGCCCATCCCCAGACCGCAAAGGTCGCCACCAGCAAAATCAGCGTGGGCCATTCCACGGCAGGGGTCGTCATGTCGGCTTGGCGCAAGATAGGTCCCGGATGTAGCTTTGTTTCGTTTTTCCAGATTACCATCTGAACGAAGCGGACAGAATTCGGAAGATACGAAACGAAAATTCACGTATGGTGTATAAAATCACCAAAGGTGACAAAATGGACAAACGCGACCGCGCCGACCTCTTCCGCTCCCGCCTGGCCGAGGCGATGGCGACCCGCGCCATCACCCGCGCCGCCCTTGCCCGCGCCGTCGGGGTGGACCGCTCCACCCTCTCGCAACTCCTCGCGCCCGGCACGCGCCTGCCCAATGCCCAGCTTGCCGCCGATGTGGCGCAGGCGCTCGGCATCTCGGCCGACTGGCTTCTGGGCCTGACCGGTCGCCCCGAACCCGTGGCCGACCTCCTCGCCACCAGCCTGACCGTGACCGAAGCCCCCCGCGCCCTGATCGACGAGACGATCTTCGCATGGCACCGCGAGGCGGCGGGCTACAAGATCCGCCACGTCCCCGCGACCCTGCCCGACATGCTCAAGACCCGCGCGGTCATGGAATGGGAATACCGCCCGCAACTGGGCCGCACCGCCGAACAGGCCATCGGCGCCTCCGAGGACCGGCTGCAATGGATGCGCCAGTCCCGCTCGGATTACGAAATCGCCCTGCCGCTCCATGAACTCGCCGCCTTCGCCGGCGGCACCGGCTATTACGACGGCCTCCCCCCCGACATCCGCGCCGAACAGCTCGACCGCCTGATCCAGCTCACCGACCAGCTCTATCCCGCGCTGCGGCTTTACCTCTTCGACGCGCGGCGGGTCTTTTCCGCCCCCGTCACCATTTTCGGCCCGCTTCTGGCCGTCATCTACCTCGGCCGCCACTACCTCGCCTTCCGCGACTCGGTCAGGGTGCAACAGCTCAGCCAGCATTTCGACTGGCTGGTGAAAGAGGCGGCCTTTTCCGCCCGCGACGTGCCCGCCCACCTGCGCACCCTGCGCGCACGGGTGGCCTGACCCGACCGCTCACATCAGCCCGCGCCGCAACAGGTTCAGCCCCATCACCACCAGCACCACCATGGTCCAGCGCCGGAACCGCGCCTGATCCAGCCGGTCCTGCGCCCGATAGCCCGCCACCATCCCCATCTGCGCCGGCACGCACAGCGCCGCCGAAAAGGCCAGCGTGCCCGCATCCATCACCCCCGTCTCCAGATGCGACGCCAGCAGGACCACCGCCCCCAGCAGGAAGGCCACGCCCAGCGCGCGCACCATCTCGACCTTCCCCACCCCCGTGGATGCCAGATAGACCAGCATTGGCGGACCCCAGACCCCCGAAAACCCGCCGTAAAGCCCCCCCAGCGCGCCCAGCCCCCATTCCGCGCCCCGCCGGTGCTCCAGCCGCAGGACCAGCGGCACCCCCGCCAACTGGCTTGTCGCATAGGCCGTGATCGGCAGGCCCAGCGCCACGAACAGCACCGCCACCGGAACCTCCGCCATCATCTGCGCCGACAGTGCGATCCCCACGACCATCGCCGTCAGGAACCGCCAATAGGTCCGCGTCGTGCCGACCGCCTCGCCCCAGCCCTGCCGCAGCGCCTGACTGACATTGGTCACCAGCGTCGGCAGCACCAGCCCCGCCAGCGCCTGCTCGGGCGGCATGAAGGACGACAGGGCCGAAATCATGATCATCGGCATGGCGAACCCCACCGCCCCCTTCACGAAGCCCGCCACCGCCGCCACGACCAGCGCCACCGCGAACATTGCCGGATCAAGCCCCGCCATCATGCTGTCCATCGCCACCCTCCGTTCCGCCGCGACGATGCCGCCGCCACCACGCAAAGGAAAGGGGCGACTCGCCCCGACAAAGCTTGGTAAACGGTAAAGCCGCAGCCCGAAGCGTGCTGACAGCCTGCGGTACAACCGTCGGCACAACCGCCGGTACCACCCCGAACCGGCCCGTCCCGCCAATTAACACAGCGCACAAAGGCACTTGGCCCGCTTCCACCACCCCCGCACCCCGCATCCCGCAAATTCCGCTGCGACATTTTCCTTCACTTGATCTTTTCAGCGCGAAATTAAGTTGCTCTGCGACTGCAAACATCCTACCTATCTCGCAACCGCAGAATAAGCCCTGAAGGTGTCCACCATGCCCCATGACGGCCAGCCGATGACGACCTCGCCCCTCCTCGCAGATATCCTCGGCCTCACCGCCGCCGCCCTGCCCGAGGTGGAGGCGATCTTCACCCAAGCCCGCGAAAACCTTCGCGAAATGGTCACCGTCGCGGGCAAGGTCTCGGGTCAGGCGCTGGAAGAACACCAGTATGCCGCCCATGCGCTGGCATGGCTTGCGACCTACACCGAATCCCTGCGCCAGATGCAGGCATGGGCGCAACGCCTCGACACCGCGGGCCAGTTCTCGGAAATGGAGGCGCTGCTCCTCCAGATCGCCTATGGCGAATACCTCAACCAGATCCACGGCGGCATTCCCATGAGCCAGGGGGAGGTCGCGCGCTTGCAGGAACTCGACCTCTCTCCGGCCCAGCCCGGCGCGGCGGCGGTCACCCTCATGGCCCGAGGCAACACCGCCGCCGCCCGCACCCGCCTTGTGGCACTCATGCGCGATAACCACGGCCGCGCCACCTTCGGCGCGACGGGTCTGGACGAAGAGCTGGAAATGATCCGCGACCAGTTCCGCCGCTTTGCCGACGAAAAGGTCACGCCCCACGCGCATGAATGGCACCTGAAGGATGAACTCATCCCGATGGAGATCATCGACGCGCTGGCCGAAATGGGCGTCTTCGGCCTGACCATCCCCGAAGAGTTCGGCGGCTTCGGCCTGTCCAAGGCCTCCATGGTCGTGGTGTCCGAAGAACTCTCGCGCGGCTATATCGGCGTGGGCTCGCTCGGCACGCGCAGCGAAATCGCCGCCGAACTGATCCTCTGCGGCGGCACGCCCGAACAGAAGGCAAAGTGGCTGCCGAAACTCGCCTCTGGCGAGATCCTGCCCACCGCCGTCTTCACCGAACCGAATACCGGCTCCGACCTCGGCTCGCTTCGCACCCGCGCGCGGCGCGATGGCGACGATTGGGTCGTGAACGGCAACAAGACATGGATCACCCACGCCGCCCGCACCCATGTGATGACGGTCCTTGCCCGCACCGTCGACGGCACGACCGACTATCGCGGCCTGTCCATGTTCCTCGCCGAAAAGACCCCCGGCACGGATGAGACGCCCTTCGTCGACCCCGGCCTTTCGGGTGGCGAGATCGAAGTCCTCGGCTATCGCGGGATGAAGGAATACACCGTCAACTTCGACGATTTCCGCGTCAAAGGCGAAAACCTTCTGGGCGGCGTCGAAGGGCAGGGCTTCAAGCAACTGATGCAGACCTTCGAATCCGCCCGCATCCAGACCGCCGCCCGCGCCGTGGGCGTGGCGCAATCGGCGCTGGAAGTCGGCATGAAATACGCCGAAGACCGCAAGCAATTCGGCAAATCCCTGATCGAATTCCCCCGCGTCGCCGGCAAACTGGCGATGATGGCGGTGGAGATCATGGTCGCGCGCCAGCTCACCTATTTCTCGGCCTGGCAAAAGGACAATGACAAGCGCTGCGACCTCGAGGCCGGCATGGCCAAGCTTCTGGGCGCCCGCGTGGCATGGGCATCCGCCGACAACGCGCTGCAGATCCACGGCGGCAACGGCTTTGCGCTGGAATACCAGATCAGCCGCATCCTCTGCGACGCGCGTATCCTGAACATCTTCGAAGGGGCGGCAGAGATTCAGGCGCAGGTCATCGCGCGGCGTCTGCTGGATTGATTAACCCCGCCCTGTCAGGGTGACGGATGAAACGCGGACCGCGCAATCGGCCCGCGTTTTTTCATGCCCCACAGCGCCCGCCGCTGTAACACTTTCCTAACAAAAGCGATTTCTGCCGCAGAAATCGCTCCGTTTTCTGCACGCAGAAAACGGCCCCTGACCATCGTCTCCCACCGATTTCTGCGTGCAGAAATCGCCGCGAAATCTGCGTCAGATTTCGCCTGCGCCACGCCCCCCATGCGACGGCCTCACCGTCCCCAACCGCGGATGCAACCGCGACGCCACCCCGAACGCCCCCAGCATCCCCGCCCCCGTCACCGCGAAGAACGCCGCCAGCGGCGCCCCGAAGGGCACCAGCACGGCCCAGGCCGCAGCAGGGGTCACGATGCCGCTGACATCGCGGAAACTGGAATAGACCGCCGACATCTCGGTCCGCTCCGACGGCTTCACCGCCATCAGGAAGGGCAACCCCCCCACCACATCCAGCAGGACAAGGAACACCGACGCCGCCATCATCGCCAGCACCGCCAGCCAAGGCAGCGGCGCGAACAAGGCGCTGATCACAAAGCACAAACCGCACAGCCCAAAGGCCACCCGCACCGCCCGCCTGACCGATGTCCGCCGCGCGAAACGCAGCATGACGGGCGAGATGAACAGCAGCGCATTGGAAACCGACAGCGCCACGCCCCCCACCTTGTTGCCCAAGCCCGCCTCGATGCAGAAGATCGGCAGATAGACGACATAGACCCACCACCCGCTCGACCGCATCACGGCGAACATCCACCCCGCGATCAGCCGCGGCTGCCGGAAGAACCGCCCCAGATAGGCCAGCGGGTTCAGCGCCGGCCCCTTCGCCCGCTGGATCTGCTTGCCATTGCCCAGCCGCAGCACCCAGAACACCGCCAGCAACAGCACCGCGAATGCCCCCGCCAGCAGGAAGGGCGCAGGCTCCCACCAGTCATGCAGCCAGACCCCCGTCATCGGCCCCACCGCCCATGGCCCCGCCGCATAGACCATCTGCGTCGACTGGCTCCGCCCCAGATCGCTGCGGTCGATGTAATCCAGCACATAGGCGTTGAAGCAGACGAAGGTCGTCGCCGTCGCCGCCGACAGGCACATCAGCGCAAAAGGCACCAGCACCGCACTGCCCGAAATCGCCAGCCCCATCCCCACCAGATAGAGCAGACAGCCCGCCGTATACATCCACCGCCGCGGCAGATGCCGCGTGAACCACGGCACCATCAACCCCCAGCACAGAGCGACAATCCCCGCCCAGAAATAGGTGGACGACGTCGCCTCGGCGCTGCCCAGCGCGTCATAGACGACCAGAGGCATGGCCGAGATCAGCGTGCCCCGCACGCTCGCCTCGATCCCCGCCAGCAGGGCAAAGTTCTGCACCTTGGGCGTGGGCGAATGGCGCAGGAAAAGGGGAAGGTATCGCGTGGCCATTCCCCGATTGCACAACCCTTGGGCAACCGCGTCTGTGACAGCCGCGACAGCAGGGGTCGCGAACGGACTCCGCTCAGCCCCGCAATTCCCCCGTCACGTTCACGGGCCCCACCGACCCGCGCAGGATCGCGCGATAGATCACAAGGCTCTCGGTCACGCGCATCACATAGGTCCGCGTCTCGGTGAAGGGGATCATCTCGACCCAGTCCACCACATCCACCGCCGGATCGCGCGGATCGCCGAACAGCCCGATCCACCGCTTGGGCCGCCCCGGCCCGGCATTGTAGCCCGACGCGACCAGCGCGACCGAAGGCCCGAATTGTTCAACCAGTTGCGCCAGATAGCCCGTCCCGATCCGCACGTTATAGGCCGGATCGTTCAACTTTCCGGCGTCATAGGACAGCCCCACACGCGGCGCCACCAGCTTGGCCGTGGACGGCAGCACCTGCATCAACCCCCGCGCATCCGCCGCCGACCGCGCCGCGGGGTCGAACTCCGACTCCCGCCGCGAAATCGCCAAGGCCAGCGCGCGGCTGACCGCCAGCCCCTCGCCCGGCACGAAACCCGGCACAGGGTAATAGGCGCGCGGCAGGATGATCCCCCGCTCCGCCGCCTGCTTGGCCACCAGAACCGCGATATGCGGCTCGTCCATCTGCAGGGCCAGATCGGCCAGCTGGTCCAGCTCCCGCCCGTCCAGACTTTCCGCCAGATGCAGGAAGAACCGCTTGGCCAGCGTCCGGTCCCCAGCCCGTGACAGCATCATCGCCGCCTCCAGCACGGAGGACTGGGCAAACCGCGCCCCCCGCCAATCCGCAGGCCGCGCATCAGACAGAAGCGACGGGTCCAGCGATTGCCCCAAGGCCTCGGCCGCCAGCAGCCCGTAATAGGCGGTGTGGTGCTTCGCCGCCTCCTGCAACTCGGCCGTGCCACCCGCACGGTCCCCCGCCGCCAGAAGCGCCCGCCCCGCCCAGTAATGCGCCCGCGCGACAGAGATGGGCGTCGCCACGCCCGCGCGCAGGTTGCGGAAATGGCGCAGCGCCGTCTCCGCATCGCCCAGTTTCCGCAGCGCGATGAAGCCTGCCAGAAACTCCAGATCGGCGTAGTCGCTGCCCTCGCTCAGGAAATGCGACGCCGCCACGCGATAGGCCACCTTGGGCTTCTCCGCCCGCAGAAGCGACCGCGCCAGCGCCGCCCGCCGGTCCGCCCACATCGCCGGATCGCCAAGGCTCGCCGCACTTTGCGACTGCGCGACCACCAGTTCCGCCGCATCGTCGTCGCGGTCCCGCCGGAACCGCCAGTCGAACCGCTCATAGGCCAGCCCGGGATCGCCCTGCAACGCCGCAGGCACCCGCTCGATCAGCGCATTCACCCCGTCCGCATCCGCCCGCAGCGCCATCCGCGCCTGCGCCAGCGCCTGCCACCCCGCCCCCACGCGCGGCAGCATCCGCTTGGCCTCGGCCACGCGGTTCTGCCACAAGAGACGGTCCAGCCGCACCTCATGCGCGACCTTCAACGCCTCGCCATAAAGGCCAAGTATTTCAGCCTCTTCCTCCGGCCCGAAGGGCAGTTCGGTCCAGGCCCGGAACGCCTCGGCCTCCGCCGCCTCGCCCCGCCCCAGCGCCCGCAGCGCGTTGATCAGCGCGAGCGACCCCTCCGCCGTCTCCGGCAAGCCGCCCCCGAAATAGGCCACGACGCGGCTTGGATCGGTGGACCGCGCCACCGCCTCCTCGCCCTTCTCCTTCAACAGCGGCATCCCCGGCCAGTCGGCCCGCCGCGCCAGAAAATCCTCGTATTCACCCAGCCGCCCGTCACCGGCCCGCAAGCGCTGCCATTCGATGATGTCGGCGGCCACCTGACCGCCGCCCTGCGCCGCAGCCGCAGCCCCGGCCCAGTCGCCCGCCGCCGCGCGATCCTGCGCCGCGCGCAGCGCGCCCGCCGCATCGGCCATGGCCCCCGCAGGAACCGCCACCAGAAATGCCGAAAAAAGCCACCCGAAGGTGCGCGTCCTTGCCATCGCTCTGCCCGATCATCTTTTGATTTTTAGTGATCCTTGACGCCAATCCTGCCCCAGCCCGCCCCGCCCCGCAACCCACAAGCACGTCATCGCCTGCCCCACTTGGCAAGCCTTTGCCACAAGGCTAGGAAGGGCGCGTTTGCAACGGGGCGGTCCTCGCCCGAAACCAAAGGAAGCGTTCCATGATCAAAGGGTCCATTCCCGCGCTGGTGACGCCGTTCAGGAACGGCGAAGTCGATCTGGATACGCTGAAGAAACTTGTCGACTGGCAGATCGAAAGCGGCTCCACCGGCCTTGTCCCCGTGGGCACGACGGGCGAAAGCCCCACGCTCAGCCACGAAGAACACGAGGCGGTCGTCGAGGCGGTCGTGAAATTCGCCGCCGGTCGCGTGCCGGTGATCGCGGGCGCGGGGTCGAACAACACCGTCGAAGGCATCCGCCTGATCCAGCACGCCGAACGCGTCGGCGCCGATGCCGCGCTGGTCGTCACGCCCTATTACAACAAGCCCACGCAGGCAGGGCTTATCGCCCATTACACCGCGCTGCACGACTGCTGCACGCTGCCCATCGTGATCTACAACATCCCCGGCCGGTCGGTCGTGGACATGACGCCCGAAACCATGGGCAAACTGGCGCAACTCCCCCGCATCATCGGGGTCAAGGACGCCACCGGCAAGATCGAGCGTGTCTCGATGCAGCGCGCCTCCTGCGGGCCGGACTTCATCCAGCTGTCGGGCGAAGATGCCACCGCCTTGGGCTTCAACGCCCATGGCGGGGTCGGCTGCATCTCGGTCACCGCCAACGTGGCGCCGAAGCTCTGCGCCGAATTCCAGGCCGCCACGCTGGCAGGCGACTACCGCAAGGCGCTGGAATACCAGGACCGCCTGATGCCCCTGCACGAGGCGATCTTCCTTGAACCCGGCCTTGCGGGCGCGAAATACGGCCTCTCGCTCCTTGGCCGCTGCACCGAGGACGTGCGCCTGCCGCTGGTGGGCCTGACCGACGCCACCAAAGCCCGCATCCAGGCCGCGATGGAACACGCAGGCATCCTGTGACGCCGAAGGCCCCGCGCAGCACCAACCTGCGCGGGTCGCTCTGGATGGTCGCCGCCATGGCGGGCTTCGCGGTCGAGGATATGTTCCTCAAGGCCGCAACCGCCCATATCCCCCTTGGTCAGGCCCTGCTGATCTTCGGCCTGACGGGCGCGGCCTTCTTCGCCCTCCTGACCAAACGCGCGGGCGAAACCCTCCTCCACCCCGCGCTCCTGTCCCGCCCCCTCCTCATCCGGTCCTCCTTCGAGGTGGCGGGTCGCCTCTTCTACTCCCTCGCCATCGCGCTGACGCCCCTTTCCACCGCCTCCGCCATCCTGCAGGCCACCCCCCTCGTCGTCGTCGCGGGCGCGGCGCTCCTGTTCGGGGAACGCGTCGGCTGGCGCCGCTGGACCGCCATCGCCACGGGCTTCGCGGGCGTCCTGCTGATCCTGCGGCCGGGCGTGGAAGGCTTCACCCTCCTCTCCCTCGTCACCGTGGCAGGGATGATCGGCTTTGCAGGCCGCGACCTTGCCACCCGCGCCGCGCCCCCCGCGCTGTCCAACCGCCAACTGGGCCTTATCGGCATGACCATGCTCGCCCTCGCCGGTGCCGTGATCCTGACCGTCACGGGCGGCGCGCGCCTTCCCGACGCCACCGCCACGGCCCAGATCGCCGCCATGACCGCCTGCGGCATCTTCGCCTACAACGCGCTCACCATCGCCATGCGGACGGGCGAGGTTTCCGTCGTCACCCCCTTCCGCTACACCCGCCTCGTCTTCGCGATGATCCTCGGCACCCTCGTCTTCCACGAACGCACCGACGCGCTGACGCTGGCCGGTTCCGCCCTCATCGTCGCCTCCGGCCTCTACACCCTCACCCGATCGCGCCGCCGCTGAACTGGACTCCGCGCGCCCCATCGCCTATCTCGGGCGGACCATGGCCCAGAAATCCGACCCCAACTCCAAACTCATCGCGGAAAACCGCCGCGCCCGCTTCGACTACCACATCGAAAGCGATCTGGAGGCAGGCATCATCCTGCAAGGGTCCGAGGTCAAAAGCCTGCGTCAGGGCGGGTCGAACATCGCCGAAAGCTATGCCTCGGTCGAAGGCGGGGAACTCTGGCTCATCAACGGCTACATCGCCCCCTACCGCGAGGCGAAGACATGGGGCCACGAGGAACGCCGCCGCCGCAAATTGCTGGTGTCGAAAAAGGAACTCTCCCGCCTCTGGAACGCCACCGCGCGCGAGGGGATGACGATCGTTCCCATCAAGATGTATTTCAACGACCGCGGCATCGTGAAGATCAAGCTCGGCATCGCCAAGGGCAAGAAACTGGCCGACAAGCGCGAGACATCCGCGAAACGCGACTGGGACCGCGAAAAGGCCCGCCTCCTGAAGATGTCCAAGCGCGACTGAAGCATTTTCTGACGCAGAAAATGCACCGATTTCTGACGCAGAAATCGGTCCCCCCGCCGCAACGCCAGCCCCCCGTTTTCTGCGTGCAGAAAACGCCGCGATTTCTGCGTCAGAAATCGCCCCCCTGACCCCGCCCCACCCTTGCCACAAAGGCCCGATCCGGCTACTTGCCCCCTGACCGCAAGGCCGGAGGCCCCCGTGACCGACGATCCCAAGACCCTCGTTTCCACCGACTGGCTCGGCGCGCATCTGCGCGACCCCGACCTGCGTATCCTCGACGCCTCGTGGTACCTGCCCGATGCAGGCCGCGACCCCCGCGCCGAATACAACGCCGCCCACATCCCCGGCGCGCGCTTCTTCGACATCGACGAAATCTCGGACCAGCGCAGCGCCCTGCCCCACATGGCCCCGCCGACCGAGAAATTCATGTCCCGCATGCGCGCCATGGGCGTGGGCGACGGCCATCAGGTCGTGATCTACGACGGCGCGGGGCTCTTCTCCGCCGCCCGCGTCTGGTGGACCTTCCGCCTGATGGGCAAGACGGACGTGGCCGTCCTCGACGGCGGCTTTCCCAAATGGCGGGCCGAAGGGCGCGAGATCGAGGATCTCCCCCCCGTCGTCAAGGACCGCCACATGACCGTGTCGCGCCAGAACCATCTGGTGAAGGACGTCACCCAAGTGGCCCATTCCTCGAAACTGCGCGAGGCCGAAATCCTCGACGCCCGCTCCGCCGCCCGCTTCCGCGGCGAGGCGCCCGAACCCCGCGCCGGCCTGCGGTCAGGCCATATCCCGGGATCGAAGAACGTGCCCTTCGCCACGGTCCTGAACCCCGACGGCACGATGAAATCCGTCCCCGACCTGCGCGCCACATTCGAAGCCGCAGGCGTGGACCTGACAAAACCCGCCATCACCACCTGCGGCTCGGGCGTGACGGCGGCGGTGCTCTCGCTCGCACTGGAACGGATCGGCCACAGGAACCACAGCCTCTACGACGGCTCCTGGGCGGAATGGGGCATGTTCGACGACCTGCCCGTGGAAAAGGGATAAACCATGTTCGACCAGCTGAAGGCGCAGCCGCAGGACAAGATCCTGCAACTCATCGCCATGTATCGCGACGACCCGCGCACGACCAAGATCGACCTTGGCGTCGGCGTCTACAAGGACGCCACCGGCCTGACCCCCGTCATGCGCGCCGTCAAGGCCGCGGAAAAGAAGCTGTGGGAAACCGAGACGACCAAGACCTACACGGGTCTTGCGGGCGAACCGGCCTGTAACGCGGCCCTCTCCTCCATGATCCTCTGTGATGCCGTGGCCGCCGACCGCATCGCCTCCATCGCCACGCCGGGCGGCACGGGCGCGATCCGGCAGGCGCTGGAACTGATCCGCCTTGCCACCCCCGATGCCACCGTCTGGATTTCCAACCCGACATGGCCGAACCACCCGTCCATCATCAAATTCCTCGGGATGAAGATGGCCGAATACCGCTATTTCGACGCGGCCACGCGCGGCGTCGATTTCGCGGGGCTGATGGCCGACCTCGCCACGGTCAAGGCGGGCGATGTGGTGCTGCTGCATGGCTGCTGCCACAACCCCACCGGCGCGAACCTCGACGCCGCCCAGTGGGATCAGGTCATCGCGCTCCTCGCGCAGCGCGGCGCGATCCCGCTGGTGGACCTTGCCTATCAGGGCTTCGGTGACGGCCTCGACGCCGATGCCGCCGCCACGCGCAAGATCGCGGCGGCCTTCCCCGAAGTGCTGATCGCCGCCTCCTGCTCCAAGAATTTCGGCATCTACCGCGAACGCACCGGCATCCTGATCGGCATCGGCGCCGCTGCGGGCAAGGGCGTGCTGCAGGGCAACCTGAACTTCCTCAACCGCCAGAACTTCAGCTTCCCGCCCGACCACGGCGCGCGTCTGGTGACCATGATCCTCGAGGATGCGGCGCTCAAGGCCGACTGGATGGCGGAACTGGAAGAGGTGCGGCTCAACATGCTCACCCTGCGCCAGTCGCTGGCGGACGAGTTGCGCCGCGCCACCAACTCCGACCGCTTCGACTTCGTCGCCACCCATCGCGGCATGTTCAGCCGCCTCGGCCTGACCGAGGCGCAGGTGAACACCCTGCGCGAAGATTACGCGATCTACATGGTGGGCGACAGCCGCATCAACATCGCGGGCCTGAACGCCCGCACCGTCCCGATCCTCGCCGCCGCCATCGCGCAGGTCGCGGGCTGACAAGGCCCCGATCCTTCGCCAGAAGGATCGCCCCCAAGATTTTTCGCAGAAAAATCTTGCCCCGAAACGGAAACGGCCCGCAGGGAGAGTATCCTGCGGGCCGTTCTTCTTTGCGCGGCAGGGGCGGGAGGAGGAAGCCCCGACGCGCCGGTGACGGGGGGCCGCCCGAAGGCAGCCCCGCCGCAGATCACGAATGGTAGGCCTGCTCGCCATGCGAGGCGAGGTCGAGACCCTGACGCTCGGTATCGTTGTCCACGCGCAGGCCGATCGTCATGTCGATCGCCTTGAACAGGACAAAGGACACCACACCCGACCAGACAACCGTGATCAGCACGCCCTCGATCTGGATCCAGAGCTGCGACATCATCGCATAGTCGTCGCCCTTCACCCCGCCAAAGGCGGCGGCAGAGAAGACGCCGGTCAGAACCGCGCCGACGATCCCGCCCACGCCGTGGATGCCGAAGACGTCGAGGCTGTCGTCATACTTCATCTTCTGCTTCACGACCGTCACGAAGAAGTAGCAGCAGAGCGAGGCCAGCACCCCCAGCAGGATCGCACCCATCGGGCCGATCGTGCCGCAGGCGGGCGTCACGGCGACCAGACCCGCCACCATGCCCGAAGCCGCGCCCAGCATCGACGCCTTGCCGCGCGCCACCGCTTCCATCAGCGACCACGCCACCGTCGCGGCAGCCGTCGCGATGAGAGTGTTGATCATCGCCAGCGTCGCGCCGCCATTGGCCTCGAGGTTGGAGCCCACGTTGAACCCGAACCAGCCGACCCACAGCATCGAGGCCCCGACCATGGTCAGCACCATCGAATGGGGCGCCATGTTGTCCTTGCCGTAACCCACGCGCTTGCCGATCACGATGCAGCCCACCAGCGCGGCGATCCCCGCGTTGATATGCACCACCGTGCCGCCCGCAAAGTCGATGGCACCCTTGGCGAAGAGATAGCCGTTGGCGTCCCACACCATATGCGCGATCGGGAAATAGCTGAACGTCGCCCAGAGGACCGAGAAGACCAGCACCGCGCTGAACTTCACCCGCTCGGCAAAGGCGCCGATGATCAGGGCGGGGGTGATGGCCGCAAAGGTCATCTGGAAGGCGATGAACAGATATTCCGGGATTACATAGCCCGCGCTGAAGGTGGCCGCCATGCTGTCTGCCGTCACGCCGGACAGGAACAGCTTGCCGGTGCCGCCCCACCACGGGCTGGTCGACCCGCCGAAGGTGAAGGAATAGCCGTAGATCACCCAGACCAGCATCAGGACACAGGCGATCATCGTCGTCTGCATCAGGATCGACAGCATGTTCTTGGCCCGCACCAGACCGCCATAGAACAGCGCCAGACCCGGAATGGTCATGAACAGCACCAGCACCGTCGACACCATCATCCAGGACACGTCGCCCTTGTCCATCACCGGCACCACCTCGGCGGCGGCCTCTGCCGTCGCCTCGGTCGCCTCCTGCGCCCAGACGGGCAGGGCGGTCAGCGCGGCAGACGCCAGCGCACCCAGACCCGAAACTTTCGCAAACTGCTTCATGATTACGCTTTCCCCTTCCCTGCGACGCTCAGAGCGCATCGTCATTCGTTTCGCCGGTACGCACGCGCACGGCCTGCTGGACATCCAGCACGAAAATCTTGCCGTCCCCGATCTTGTCGGTCTTGGCGGTGGCGCGGATCGTCTCGACGACCTGATCGGCAAGGCTGTCGCTCACCACGATCTCCAGCCGGACCTTCGGCACGAAGTTCACGGCATATTCGGCACCGCGGTAGATTTCGGTGTGGCCTGACTGGGAACCGAAGCCCTTGATCTCGGTCACCATCATGCCCCGCACGCCGATGGTGGTCAGCGCCTCGCGCACCTCCTCCAGCTTGAACGGCTTGATTGCAGCAATGATGAGTTTCACATCCATCCCCTTCCATTTTGGCGGAGGCCCGTGCGGACCCTTGCCCCGCCATGAAGGAGGACCGTGCAGGTGCAGCACAAGGAAACCGCCCCTGCCTGCGCCGCCCGAAACGCGACAAACTGCACAATTTTTGCACTTTCGGTCGCAATTGATTAAAAATTGGACGCATCGCGTAAGCGAATCGCCGCCTATGCGCGAATGCGATGCCGTCTCCACATTCCTGCGGTGGCAGGCTAGATTGCGGCAAAACCACCGCGCGATGGTCGGGCGGAACTGGCGGGCAGATTTGGGCATGGCAGGATCGGGTAACGGGCGCACACCGCTTGTGGCGGACCGCCGCTACACTCCGGCGCGGCAGGCACCGGCACGCGGCGGCGGCGGCGGCAATGGCAGCACGGGCGGCGGTCGCGGTGGCGGCGGTGGCGGCGGCGGCAAACCGCGCAAACCCGCCCCCAAGCGCCCGCAGAAACAGCGCGGGCTGATCGGCCGTCTGGTCTTTGGCACGCTCGGCTTCTTCTGGCGCATCATCTGGGGCATAACCAAGACGGTCGGCCTCGTCTCGGCCACCGTGCTCGGGCTGGTGGTGCTGTATTTCTACGTCCAGCTTCCCCCCGTCACCGATCTCATCGACGCCCGCTCGCGCGGGTCGGTCACCTTCCTCGACCGCAATGACAAGGTCTACGCCTGGCGCGGCGAAACCTTCGGCGGGATGATCACCGCCGAAACCGTCTCGCCCTTCCTGCACGACGCAGTGGTCGCCACCGAAGACCGCCGCTTCTACCGCCATTTCGGCATCTCGCCCCGCGGCATCGCCTCGGCCATCCGCATCAACCTTGCCGAAGGGCGCGGCCCTCTGGAAGGCAATGGCGGTTCCACCATCACGCAGCAGGTGGCCAAACTCCTCTGCCTCGGCGTGCCCTATGACCAGTCGCAATGGAAATCCGAGGCCGATTACGAGGCCGACTGCCGCAAGGGCGGCATCTGGCGCAAGATCAAGGAAGTCCCCTACGCCATGGCGATGGAGGCGAAATATTCCAAGGAAGAGATCCTGACGATCTACTTCAACCGCGCCTACCTCGGCGCCGGTGCCCGCGGGTTCGAGGCGGCGGCGCAGCGCTATTTCGGGAAATCCGCCAATCAGGTCAACGCGGCCGAGGCGGCGATGCTGGCGGGCCTGCTGAAGGCGCCGTCCTATTTCGCGCCCACCAACAACATGGACCGCGCCCGCGCCCGCGCCAGCGTCATCCTTGGCCTGATGGAGGAGCAGGGCTACATCACCCCCGAACAGGCCGCCGAGGCCCGCGCCAATCCCGCCCAACTGTCCGAGGCGGCGGCATCACGCTCGGGCGGGTTCTTCGCGGACTGGGTGATGGAAACCGCCCCCGCCTTCCTGACATCCGAGACGACCGAGGATGTCGTGATCCGCACCACGCTCGACCAGCGCCTGCAAAAGGCGGCGGAAGAGGCGCTGGCCTATGTCTTCGAGACCAAGATCAAGGACGGGTCCAAGGCGCAGGCCGCCATCGTCGTCATGTCCGCCGACGGGGCCGTCCGCGCCATGGTCGGCGGCCGCAAGATCGAGGCAGCGGGCAGCTTCAACCGCGCCACGCAGGCCCTGCGCCAGACGGGATCGGCCTTCAAACCCTTTGCCTATGCCGCCGCCCTCGACCTTGGCTGGTCGCCCGAGGATTATGTCGAGGATACGCCCACCACCATCAACATCCCCGGCTCCGGCCCTTGGACGCCCAAGAATTACGACAACGAGTTCAAGGGCATGATCACGCTGACCCAGGCGCTCAAGGAAAGCCGCAACATCCCTGCCGTGAAGGTCTCGGAAACCGTGGGGCGCGACCTCGTGCGTAACGTCGCCACCGGCTTCGGCATCCGGTCCAACCTTGCCGACGGGCCCGCACTGGCGCTGGGTGCGTCGGAATCGACGCTGCTGGAAATGACCGGCGCCTATGCGGGCATCCTGAATGGCGGGTCGTCGGTGACGCCCTATGGCCTTGTCGAATTGCGCCTGCAGGGCGAGGAGGAACCGCTGATCGGTGCCGCAGGCGGCATCGGCGAGCGGGTGATACAGGAGAAATCCGCCCGCCTCCTGACCTACATGATGAATCAGGTGATCGAAGGCGGCACCGGCACGCGTGCGCGGCTGGAAGGCCGCCCCGCCGCGGGCAAGACCGGCACGACGCAGGCCGCGCGCGATGCGTGGTTCGTGGGCTACACCGCCGATTACGTGGCGGGTGTCTGGATGGGCTATGACGACAACACGCCGCTCACCGGCGTCACCGGCGGCGGCCTTCCAGCGGAAATCTGGCACGAGGTGATGGTGCGCGTCCACGAAGGCGTGCCCGTCTCGCCCCTGCCGATGGACATCCCCGAACCCCGCCTGCCGCCCGAACCGCAGTATGGCGATCCGCAATACCAGAACCCGCAGGCAGGCGGCGGCGTGCCGCAGGGCCAACCCACCCGCGACCGCTCGCAGGAAGACCCCGTGGAGTCGCTGCTGAAAGACCTCCTCGGCCTGTACTGATCCCGCGCGCATGGAAAAACCCGCCGGATCGCTCCGGCGGGTTCGTGACAACGGGTCAGCGGGGGGTCAGATCGTCTTCAGCTCCGCCACCAGCCGGTCGATATCGCCCTTGTTCTTGTCCAGAAGCGCCCCGATCTCCGTCCTTTCGGAGGCGAGCATGTTGACCCCCTCGATGATGATGTTGAAGAACAGGTTGCGCCCCGACTTGTCCGACACATGCCAGCGCAGGTCGAACGGCGCCTCGCCCTGCAGATAGGCGACCGAGATCACCTCGAAATAGCTCTTGATCGGGCGGGCATCCGTCACCTCGATCCGCCCCCCGATGAATTCGCGGAAGCGGCGGCCGTATTTCCGGCTCAGATAGCCCTGATAGGCCTTGGTGAAGGCCGACAGCTGCCCCGCCGACGCCTGCCGCGCCGCAGGCCCCAGCGCCGACCGCGCGATCACCGGCACATCGGCATATTTCACGAAGAGCCGCTCGAAATCGCCATACATCTGGCCTTCCGACTTGCCCGACCCGATGATGCGGTTCACATCCGCCACCGCCTTGTCGATCAGCCCCCGCGCGTCATCGACGGTCAGTGCAAAGACCGGCAACGGCATCCCGAACGCCGCCGAGGCCGCCAGCGCGATGGAGGTGAAGGAACGCCGCGAGATCCGGCCGCCTGTTGGATCATTCTGCATAGGGATCCTCGAAATCGCTATAGGGGTCTTCAAAGGCCGCCTCGCCGCCCGCGGCGGACTGGCCAAGCTGGAAGCGCCGGTTTTGCAGGTAAAGCAGGCGCGTCTGCGCGTAGCTGTCCGCGCTTTCATATAGGACCGAATCGACCGTATCGCCATAGCGGGCCCGATCACTCAGACGCGAGGCGACCTTGGTTCCGGTCGCGTAATAGGATTCCGGCTCGGGCAGGGCCAGCCGGACGGGGTTCAGCGCCACATCCACGATCACGCCCACCAGATCGCGGTCCGTGGTCGGCCCCATGAAGGGCACTTCGGCATATTGCCCCTCCGGCGCGCCCCAGACATGCAGCGTCTCGCCAAAGTCGGTGGGATCGCCCGCCACGCCCATCGCGGTTGCCGGATCGAACAGACCGCCGATCCCGATGGTCGAATTGATGGCAAAGCGCAGCGTGTTCTCTGCCGCCTTGCCCAGCCGGAATTGCAGCAGGTTGTTCACCACATCGCCCGGCGCATCCAGATTGGTGGCAAAGTTGGAAATCCCCTGCTCCACCGGCTCGGGCAGGATGGAACTGTAGGTATTCGCCGTGGGCCGCAGCAGCATCCTGTCCACCCCGCGGTTGAAGGCGTGGATGTCGCGATTGCGCGCCTCGTTGGGATCATTGATCCCCGACGGAACCGCCGCCGGACCACAGGCGCTGACAAGGGCTGCCACCGCAACCGCGCCAAGCGACCGCGCACGGCTGCGTGTCCGGCGCGGGGTTGCAGACGGATCATTGGACTTGGTCAGGAAAGCGGGTAATGAGAATGCAGGGATCATCGTTCAACTTTTCCGAAGGGTCCCACACCACCTACGGTGCCGACCCCCGTGTTCAAGGCATATGTCCTGAACCGGGCCAAGGCAACCGCAAGACCGTGTCGATCCGGCCACGCCATGCGGTTTCCCGCCGGCGGACCGGCCGACGATTGTAGCGTAACGAGGGACCGCCGGATGTACCGGGCAGACCAAAGACAGGGCGCCGCCGAACTGGCCAATGCCCGCCGCGCGCAAGGACCGCTCTTCGTGGCCGTCGCGCTTTTCTCCGTCTTCATCAACCTGCTGATGCTGACCGGCCCCCTCTACATGCTGCAGGTCTATGACCGCGTGCTGGGCAGCCAGTCCGAGGCGACGCTGGTCGCGCTTTCGGCCATCGTGATCCTGCTCTTCCTCGCCATGGGCGTGCTCGACGCGATGCGGGCACGCATCCTGTCGCGCATCGGCGCGCGCTTTCAGGAAAGCATCGACCGCCGCGCCTTCTCGGCCGCCATCCGCCGCCTGATGGTCGCCCCCGACGACGGCCCCGCCCTCGCCGCCCAGCAGGATGTCGAGGCGGTGCAGCGCCTGTGGTCCTCGCCCCTCGTCGCGGCACTGGCCGACCTGCCATGGACGCCCATCTTCATCGCCGCGATCTTCGTGCTGCATCCGCTCATGGGCTGGCTGTCTGTGGCGGGCGCCATCCTCATCCTTCTCATCACGCTGGCGAACCAGTGGATGACGCGCGGGCCGCTCGGCCGCGCCAATGCCGCCGCCATCGCCGCCAACCGCAGCTCGGAACTCCTCAAGGCCGAATCCGAAACCCTCCGCGCGCTCGGCATGACCGAGGCCGCCTTCGACCGCTGGCAACAGGCGCGGTCCCGCGCACTGGCCGACGGTATCCTTGCCGCCGATTCCGGCGGCGGCTTCGCCGCGCTCTCGCGCACCTTCCGGCTCTTCCTGCAATCGGCCATGCTGGGCCTTGGCGCATGGGTCGTCCTTCAGGGCGAACTGACCGGCGGCGCGATGATCGCAGGCTCCATCCTGATGGGCCGCGCGCTGCAACCCATCGAACAGGCCGTCGCGCAATGGTCCATCCTGACCCGCGCGCGCGAGGGGATGGACCGCCTCGCCACGCTGCTGTCCACGGTTCCGCCCGAACCGCCGCGCACCGACCTGCCCCGCCCCGCCGCGCGGCTCGAGGTGGCGGGCATCTCCGTCGCCCCGCCGGGCAGCACCAACGCCGCCCTGCGCGGCCTCTCCTTTGCCCTGCAACCCGGGCAGGCGGTGGGCGTCATCGGCCCCTCCGGCGCGGGAAAATCCACCCTCGCCCGCGCGCTGACCGGCATCTGGCGCCCGGCCGCGGGCCATATCCGGCTTGACGGCGCCACGCTCGACCAGTTCCCGTCCGACCGTCTGGGCCAGCTTCTGGGCTACCTGCCGCAGCGCGTCACACTCTTCGACGGCACGATCGCGGAAAACATCGCCCGCCTGCAACAGCCCGACGACGACAAGGTCATCGCCGCCGCACAGGCCGCCGCCGCCCATGACATGATCCTGCGCCTGCCCGACGGCTACAACACCCGCCTCAACTCGCTCGGCGGCCGCCTTTCCGGCGGGCAGATGCAGCGCATCGCGCTGGCCCGCGCGCTCTATGGCAATCCCGTCCTGCTGATCCTTGACGAACCCAACTCCAACCTCGACAACGAAGGCTCGCTCGCCGTGAACTCCGCCATCCGCGCGCACAAGGCCGCGGGCGGGGCCGTCCTCATCATGGCCCACCGCCCCGCCGCCATCCAGGAATGCGACCTTCTCCTCGTGATCGAGGAAGGCGCCCGCCGCGCCTTCGGCCCGCGCGACCAGATCCTGCGCGAGATGGTCCAGAACGCGAACGAGATCACCCGCTCCGCCGCGCCGGGGGGTGTGCGATGACCGACAGCACCCGCGCCTGGTCCGCCCGCGGCTCGGTCCTCACCGGTCTCGTGACGCTTGCACTTCTCGGCGTCTCCTTCCTCGTCTGGGGCATCGGCACCACGCTTGATGCCGCCATCGTCGCCCCCGGCCAGATCGAGGTCGAAAGCAACCGCCAGATCGTCCAGCACCCCGACGGCGGCGTCATCGCCTCCATCGCCGTGACCGAAGGCCAGAGCGTCGCCGCAGGCGACCTCCTGCTCTCGCTCGACGGAAACCTCCTGTCCTCGGAACTCGCCATCGTCGAAGGGCAACTCTTCGAAAGCCGCGCCCGCCGCGCGCGGCTCGAGGCCGAACGTGACGATGCCCCCGCCGTCAGCGTCCCGCCCGATCTTGCCGCCCTTGCCGCCGACCGCGCCGACGTGGCCGAACAGCTTGACGGGCAGCTCCGCCTCTTCGACGCCCGCCGCGACACGCTGGCTAGACAGACCGAACAGCTTGCCCGCCGCAAGGACCAGACCCAGTCCCAGATCGCGGGCATCGACGCGCAGGCCGCCGCTCTCGCAACCCAGCTCGACCTGATTGAACAGGAACTGGCCGACCAGCAATCGCTTCTGGACAAGGGTCTGGCACAGTCAGGCCGCGTGCTGGCGCTGCAACGCGAACAGGCGGGGCTTCAGGGCCAGATCGGCGAACTCGCCGCTGCCCGCGCACAGGCCGAAGGGCGCGAGACGGAATTCGACCTTGAAATCCTCCGCCTTGCCGCCGCCCGCCGCGAAGAGGCATCGACCCTCCTGCGCGACATCGGCTCGTCCGAACTGGAACTGGCCGAACGCCGCCGCGCCCTGACCGAACGCGTCGCGCGGCTCGACATCCGCGCGCCGGTGGCGGGCACCGTGCTGGGCCTTGCCGTCACCACGCCGCGCGCGGTGATCCGCCCCGCCGACCCCATCCTCTACATCGTCCCGCAGGACCGCCCGCTGGTGATCGCCGCCCGCATCAGCCCGATCCATGTCGACGAGATACAGGTGGGCCAGTCCGTCCGCGTCGTCCTGCCCGCCTTCCCCTCGCGCACCACGCCGGAACTCGAAGGCATCCTCGCCCTCGTCTCGGCCGATGCGCTGGTCGATCAGGCGACAGGGCAATCCTACTACCGCGCCGAGGTCACCCTGCCCCCCGACCAGCTCCGCCGTCTGGGCGACCTCGCGCTTTTGCCCGGGATGCCGGTGGAAACCTATATCCGCACCGGCGCGCGCACCCCGATGGCCTATCTCCTCCAACCCTTCACCGACTATTTCCGCAAGGCCTTCCGCGAATCCTGACCGCGCCCGAATTCCCGCCACAAAGCGTCGCTTCCCGGCCTTGCCGGGGGCGGGCGCTGCCGCTAGCCTCCGCCCCGACCAATCCGGAGGAAGCCATGTCCCAGATCGAAGCCCGCCTCGCCGAACTCGGCGTCACCTTGCCCGACGCCCCCGCTCCGGCCGCGAACTACGTCCCCTTCGTCACCGTGGGCGACATCGTCCATGTCTCGGGCCAGATCAGCCAGAACGCGGGCGGCCTCATCAAGGGGCGTCTGGGCGACGACCTCTCCATCGAACAGGGGGCCGAGGCCGCGAAATGCTGCGCCGTCTCGCTCCTCGCACAGGTGAAAAAGGCCTGCGGCGGCGACCTCTCGCGCCTCGTCCGCGTGGTGAAGCTGACGGGCTTCGTCAACTCCACCCCCGAATTCATCGACCAGCCCAAGGTCATCAACGGCGCCTCCGACTTCCTCGTCGCAGCGCTGGGGGATGCGGGCCGCCACGCGCGCTCGGCCGTCTCCGCCGCCTCGCTGCCTCTGGGCGTCGCGGTGGAGATCGAAGGCATCTTCGAAATCCGCTGACCCCGATGCGCGTCCCCCTGCCCGCAGCCTTCCTCACGGCCCCGATCGCCCATCGCGCGCTGCACGACGTGGCACGGGGACGCCCCGAAAACAGCCGCGCGGCCATCCGCGCGGCCATCGACGCGGGCTACGCGATCGAGATCGACCTGCAACTCTCTCGCGACGGCGTGCCGATGGTCTTCCACGACGAAACGCTGGAACGCCTCACCCCGCGCGAGGGCTGGCTCTGCGACCTCACCGCCGCCGAACTGGCCGAAATCCCGCTGAAAGGCGGCGACGAGACAATCCCCACGCTGTCGGAAATCCTCGCCCTCGTCGCAGGCCGCGCGCCGCTCCTGATCGAGCTCAAGGACCAGACCCTCCGCATGGCCGAAACCGACGGGCGGCTGGAACAGGCCACAGCCGCCGCCCTCGCGGGCTATGACGGCCCCGTGGCGCTGATGTCCTTCAACCCCCACATGATCGCCCGCATGGCCACCCTCGCCCCCGCCATCCCGCGCGGCCTGACCACCTCGGCCTACGATCCCGAAGACTGGGCCCCCCTCGCCCCCGAAACCTGCGACCGCCTGCGCCCCATCCCCGATTACGACCGCACCGCCTCCAGCTTCATCAGCCACGAACACACCGACCTGTCCCGCCCCCGCGTGGCCGAACTCGCCGCCCTTGGCGCCGCCATCCTCTGCTGGACCATCAAATCGCCGCAGGCCGAGGCAGCCGCCCGCCGCATCGCGCAGAACGTCACCTTCGAACACTACCCCGCCGCCCTGCCCGCTTGACGCGGGTCTCCGCCGCCCCACCATCCCCCCCAGATTTTCCGTCTCCAAATATCCTCGGGGGGCACGGGGGGCAGACGGCCCCCCGCCTTCCCACCCCGTGACCGGCAGGGCCATGAAAACCGACCTCCTCGAAAACCTCGCCGCCATCCCCGCCGCCGACTGGGACGCGCTGGCCTGCCCCGAATCCGCCGATGGCAGCCGCCCCGTCGACCCCTTCACCACCCACCGCTTTCTCGCGGCCCTCGAAACCTCGCGCTCCACCGGCACGGGCACCGGCTGGCAGGCCCGCCCGCTGATGATCCGCGACGACCACCGCCCCCTCGCCGTCGCGCCCCTCTACGTGAAGACCCACAGCCAAGGCGAATACATCTTCGACCACGGCTGGGCGCAGGCCTATGAACGCGCGGGCGGGCGCTACTACCCCAAGCTCCAGATCGCCGTCCCCTTCACCCCCGCCACGGGCCGCCGCCTCCTCGCCGCCCCCGACGCCCCCCATGCCCGCGACGCCCTGATCGAATCCGCCATCGGTCTGGCCCACGGCAACCAACTCTCCTCGCTCCACATCACCTTCTGCACGGGGGACGAGGCCGAGACGCTCTCCGCCCGCCACGGCCTGCTGCACCGCGTCACCCAGCAATTCCACTGGGAAAACCGCGGCTACGCGACCTTCGGCGATTTCCTGTCCGACCTCTCCTCGCGCAAGCGCAAGATGATCCGCAAGGAACGCGAAACCGCCCGCGCCGCAGGCCTGACGATCCGTCACCTGACGGGCGACGCCATCGAACCCCGCCACTGGGATGCCTTCTGGACCTTCTATCAGGACACCGGCGCGCGCAAATGGGGCACCCCCTACCTCACCCGCCGCTTCTTCACCGAAGCCCACGCCACGATGCGCCGCGACATGCTCCTCGTCCTTGCCGAACGCCCCGACGGCACCCCTGTCGCAGGCGCGCTCAACTTCATCGGGCGCGACACGCTGTTCGGCCGCTACTGGGGCTGCACCGAGGACCACCCCTGCCTGCATTTCGAACTCTGCTACTATCAGGCCATCGACTGGGCCATCGCCCACCGCCTGCCGCGGGTCGAGGCGGGCGCACAGGGCGAACACAAGCTTGCCCGCGGCTACCTGCCCACCCCCGTCCACTCGCTGCACTACATCACCGACCCCGGCCTGCGCGATGCCGTCGCCCGCTACCTGCAGGCCGAACGCCGCGCCGTGGACGAAGAGATCGAGGTGCTCACCGCCTATGGCCCCTTCCGGCGCGTCACCGCCGAGGACTGATCCCCCGCTTGACCGCCCCGCCAAACAGGATTTTTCTGGCGAAGAATCCTGCCACGAATGTTCTTGCGAACATTCGTGCTCCGACCACCGACAAGGCCCTGAAATTTCGCAGAAATTTCGCCCCCAAGATTTTTCGCAAGAAAAATCTTGCCCCGCAGAGGATCGCAAGGATGCCCGACCGCCCAGCCTACCAGCCCGTCACCGAAGCCGACCTCGCCCCCCTGCTCGCCACCGGCTGGATGGTGATCGAAGGCGGGCGCTGCATCGCCAAGGTGTTCACCTTCGCCAATTTCGTCGAAGCCTTCGGTTTCATGACCCGCGCCGCCCTCTGGGCCGAGAAGTGGAACCACCACCCCGACTGGTCCAATGTCTACAAGACCGTCACCGTCACGCTGACCACGCATGACACCCACGGCCTGACCGATCTCGACGTGAAACTGGCGCAGAAGATGGACCAGCTCGCCTTCGACTAATCCTCCACCTCGACCGTCGCCCAGGTCTCGAAGCACACACCCCCCGCCAGCGCCATCACCCCGATGGTGGCCCGCCCGCCAAGCCCCCGCTCGCGCCCGAAGACCTCCACGAACAGGTCCGACAGCCCGCTGGAAACCTTGTGCACATCCTCGTAGTCCGGCGTGCAGACCACGAAGTTCAGCGTCCGCACGATGCTTTTCACGCGGTCCAGCGACCCCACCGCCTGCCGGATGCCGCCCAGCACGTTCAACCCCGTCCGCCGCGCCGCCTGATAGCCCTCTGCGGTCGTGACATCCGCCCCCAGCCGCCCCTTATGCGTGATCTCCGTGCCCACCTGCGCCACATGGCCCGACAGGAACAGAAGGCTGCCCACACGGTGATAGGGCTTCATCGTCCCGTAATCCGCCCCGTAATACCCCATCGCGTCAAAGTCGGGGATATCCAGCCCCATCTCGATCGCCAGCCGCTCCGGTGTCATGCGCCCCTCCTGTCCATGCCCCGCCAGCCTGCCCCGCGCCCGCGGACCCTTCAAGCCGCTTCCGGCGTCAGCCATGGCCGAAGCAGCGCCATCGGATGCGCCCTCAGCGTCAGGCGCAGCGACACATAATCCTCCACCACCTGCTCACCCACCGTCATCTCGCGCAAGCTGACGGCAGGCTCCACGATGCCCTCGCCATCCATGTCGCCTGCGAACAGGGGCAGGGGGCTGCCCTCCACCAAGGCCTTCGCCGCCCACAACGCCTCGCGCCGCGTCACGCCCAAGGCCGCGAAACAATCCGCCTCGGCCAGCCGCGCCAGCATCCGCGCCCCCAGCCCCGCACGGCGCCACACATCCTCCACCGCCGCATAGCCGTTGCCCCGCGCCGCGACGATCCATTGCGCCTCTTCCTCCGGCATCCCCTTCACCTGCCGGAACCCAAGCCGCAGCGCCAACCCGCCCCGCCCGTCGGGTTCCATCACATTGTCCCAATGGCTTGCATTGATGCAGGGCGGGCGCACCACCACCCCATGTTCCCGCGCATCCCGCACGATCTGCGCGGGCGCATAGAACCCCATCGGCTGGCTGTTCAGCAGCGCGCAGGCAAATATCCCCGGATGGTGCCGCTTCAACCACGCGCTGGCATAGACCAGCAGCGCGAAAGACGCCGCATGGCTTTCGGGGAATCCGTAACTCCCGAACCCCTCGATCTGCGCGAAACAGCGCGCGGCGAAGTCCTCCTCGTATCCATTCGCCGCCATCCCCGCCATGAACCGCTCGCGGAACTCGCTGACACTCCCGTGCTTCTTGAACGTCGCCAGCGACCGGCGCAGACGGTCGGCCTCGGTCGGCGTGAATCCCGCCCCGATGATGGCGATCTGCATCGCCTGTTCCTGAAACAGCGGCACGCCCAGCGTCTTGCCCAAGACCCGCCCCAATTCGTCGGACGGAAAACGCACCACCTCCTGCCCGTTCCGCCGCCGCAAAAAGGGATGCACCATATCCCCCTGTATCGGCCCGGGCCGGATGATCGCCACCTGAATGACCAGATCGTAAAAGGTCCGCGGCCGCATCCGCGGCAGGAAATTCATCTGCGCGCGGCTTTCCACCTGAAACACGCCCAGACTGTCCGCGCGGCACAGCATGTCATAGGTCGCGGGGTCTTCGGCGGGCAGGCTCGCCAGCGAATGGCGCACCTGATGATGCCGCTCCATCAGGTCGAACGCCTTGCGGATGCAGGTCAGCATCCCCAAGGCCAGCACGTCGACCTTCAGGATGCCCAAGGTATCAATGTCATCCTTGTCCCAGCAGATGACGGTCCGATCCTCCATCGTCGCATTCTCGATAGGCACCAGTTCATCCAGCCGCCCCTCGGTGATGATGAACCCGCCGACATGCTGGCTCAGATGGCGCGGAAACCCCTGTATCTCGTCGATCAGCTGCAGCGTCAGCGCCAGCCGACGGTCACTCGGGTCCAACCCGATCTCCCTCAACCGCACCTCCGTAATCTGCCCGGGTCCGCCCCAGCCCCAGATCTGGCTCGACATGGCGGCCAGCGTATCCTCGCTCAGCCCCATCGCGCGGCCTACCTCGCGCACCGCCCGCTTGCCGCGATAATGGATCACCGTCGCGCACAGCCCCGCGCGATGCCGCCCATAGCGCGCATAGATGTGCTGGATCACCTCCTCGCGCCGCTCATGTTCGAAATCCACGTCGATATCGGGGGGTTCGTTGCGCGCCTCGCTGACAAACCGCTCGAACACCATCGTCCCGATCTCGGGGGAAACCGACGTCACGCCCAGCGCATAGCACACCACCGAATTCGCCGCAGACCCCCGCCCCTGACACAGGATCCCCCGCGCCCTCGCGAAATCCACGATGTCATGCACCGTCAGGAAATAGGGCTCATACCGCAGCTTCCCGATCAGGCGCAGCTCATGCTCCATCTGCGCCCGCACCCGCTCCGGCGCGCCATCGGGATATCGCCAGTCCAGCCCCGCCCAGGCCAGCCGCGCCAGCCGCTCCGCCGCCGTCTCGCCCCCCGTCACCTCCGACGGATACTCATAGCGCAACTCGTCCAGCGAGAACCTTAGGCGCGACGCCACCTCCCCCGCCCGATGCACCGCCTCATCATGGCCGGAAAACAGCCGCAGCATCTCGGCCTCCGACCTTAACCGCTGCTCGGCATGGGGCAGCGCGCGGCGGCCCAGCGCATCCACCCGCACCCCCAGCCGGATCGCCGTCAGCACATCCGCCATCCGCCGCCGCGACCCGTGATGCATCAGGGGCAGCGCAGACGCGACAGGCAACATCCCCACCCCCTCCGCCAACCGCGCCAGCCGCGCGAACCGCGCGCGGTCCTGCCCGTCATAGCGCGGCGCCATCAGCAGGAAACACGCCCCGCCGAACGCGCCCACCAGCCGCGCCACGACCGCCCGCCACGCCTCCATCTGCCCCCGCGCGGGCGGATGGACCAGCAGCACCATCCCCGCCCCCCACGCGATCAGATCATCGGGGCCAAGCTCACACTCCCCCTTCACCGCCCGCAACCGGCCGAGAGAGATCAGACGGCACAACCGCCCCCACCCCGCCCGATCCTCCGGCAGGCAGGTCACCGTGAACCCACAGCGCAGCACGATCCGCGCGGCAGGGATCAGCCGCGTCCCCGGCCAGTCCCGCCCCTCCTCGCCCGCCAGCCGCGCCAGTTCCCGCGCCTTGGCATGGGCGCGCACGATCCCCGCCACGGAATTCACATCCGCCACCGCCACGCCCGCCATCCCCATCTCGGCGGCACGCGCCATCACCTCCTCGGGATGCGACGCCCCGTGAAGGAAAGTGAAATTCGAAAGGGCCGACAATTCGACGAAAGCCATGGGCCAAGGGGATTCGCAGATGTTCCCAAAAGAACATTATAAGAACATTCACTGACAAGACGAGTCCCCTCAGGCGGGTGTCTCCTCGCCCAATATCGCCTCCACCGCCTCTTCCGCCGTCTCGACGAAGCGGAACAGCTCAAGATCGCCCGCGTTGATCAGCCCCTGATCCGCCAGCGCCTGCCAGTTCACCACCCCTTCCCAGAACGCCCGCCCGAACAGCAAAAACGGCACCGGCTTCATCCGCCCCGTCTGGATCAGCGTCAGCGCCTCGAACATCTCGTCCAATGTGCCGAACCCGCCGGGGAAGATGCAGACCGCCCGCGCCCGCATCAGGAAATGCATCTTGCGGATCGCGAAATAGTGGAAGTTGAAACACAGATCCGGCGTGACATAGCCGTTCGGCGCCTGCTCGTGCGGCAGCACGATGTTCAACCCGATGGACTGCCCCCCCGCCTCGGCCGCGCCACGGTTGCCCGCCTCCATGATGCCGGGTCCGCCCCCCGTGACCACCACCAGCTCGCGCCCGTAGCTCTTCAGGCTTTCGACCGTGATCAGATGCGCGAGCTTGCGCGCCTCCTCATACCACCCCGCCAGCGCCCCCGCAGGCCCCGCCCCGTCGGGCCGCACCCGCGCCGATCCCATCACCACGACGGTGGACCGGATGCCCCGCTCGTCCAGCACCATCTGCGGCTTCAGCAGTTCCAGCTGCAACCGCACCGGCCTGAGCTCCTCGCGCATCAGGAAATCCGTGTCGGTGAAGGCCAGCCGATAGGCCGGCGCCCGCGTCTGCGCGGTGTCGGGCAACCGCTCTGCCGCCGCCGCGTCCTGCGTGCTGTCGCGGAAAGGATGCGCGCGTCCGTCGTCCTTGGGGTTCATGCCGTTCCTCTTGTTGCACGGGCCTTTCGCCCTCTCTATAGGGTCGCACCGGACCGGACCAATCAAAAGGGGGGAATTGCCATGTCCTACGCCGCGCTCGAAGCCGCCATCGAAACCGCGTGGGACGCCCGCGACACCATCACCCCCGCGACCAGGGGCGAAGCCCGCGACGCGATCGAATCCACCCTCAACGCACTCGACAGCGGCAAGCTCCGCGTGGCCGAACGTCAGGCCGACGGGCAGTGGCACGTCAACCAATGGGCCAAGAAGGCGGTGCTGCTGTCCTTCCGCCTGACCGACATGTATGAAATCTCCGGCTCCAACGGCGGCGCGAACTGGTGGGACAAGGTGCCCTCCAAATGGCAGGGCTGGACGGCGGATGACTGGCGCAAGGCCGCCTTCCGCGCCGTCCCCGGCTCCATCGTCCGCCGCTCCGCCTATATCGCCAAGGGCGTGGTGCTGATGCCCTCCTTCGTCAACATCGGCGCCTATGTCGATGAAGGCTCCATGGTGGACGGCTGGGCAACCGTCGGCTCCTGCGCGCAGATCGGCAAGAACGTCCACCTCTCGGGCGGCGTCGGCATCGGCGGCGTGCTGGAACCGATGCAGGCAGGGCCCACCATCATCGAGGACAACTGCTTCATCGGCGCGCGCTCCGAAGTCGTCGAAGGCTGCATCGTGCGCGAAGGCTCGGTCCTCGGCATGGGCGTGTTCATCGGCAAATCGACCAAGATCGTCGACCGCGAAACGGGCGAGGTCATGTATGGCGAGGTTCCCGCCGGTTCGGTCGTCGTGGCAGGCTCCATGCCCTCCAAGGGCGGCATCAACCTCTACTGCGCCGTGATCGTGAAGAAGGTCGACGCGCAGACCCGCGCCAAGACCTCGATCAACGAGCTTCTGCGGGATTGATCCGTGTCGGCGGGGGAAACCCCGCCCTGACCCGCCAAGGCGCAACAGCAGGTTCCGGCCCGTGCTACAGGCACGGGCCGCGCACGACCCGCCCGCTCGCACCAACGCTGCGTAGGGCGGGGTTCACCCCGCCATGCCGGGCTTCCACCCACAGGCGCAACGCCTGGTCATCGCCCGTGGCCCCAAGCCACGGGCGGCGGCCGTCCCGCCCCCCTCACCCCACCAGCACCGCCGCCTCGCGCCCCTTCACCTCCATCCGCGCCAACTGCCCGTAACCGACCGCACCCTGCCGCAGCGCCGGAAACAGCCGCAACACCTCGTCGCGCACCTCGGCATCGAACCCGCCCAGCGTAGAGGCCGCCGGAAAATAGCTCTCGCAGGGCAACCCGTTCGCCATCACCACCTCGTGCCGGTCGAACAACAGGTGCAGATAGGCCACCTCGCCCCCCTCCACCACCCGCACCGCACGCCCGTCCACCAGATGCTTGGCCTTCACCAGCACCTCCGCCTCGCCGAACAGCAGCTCCGCCCGCGCCCCCGTCACCAGCACGCGGTGACAGGGCGACAGCCGCAGCGTCCCGTGCGCGCCGAAGGTGCCCGCCGCAATCTCCACCGGCGCATCCGCCCCCACAGCCGCCCGCACTGTCCGCCCGACCCAGCGCAGCACCTGCACCCCGTGATCCCGCGTCTCGACCGGATCACCCGCCCGCAGCGCCTCGACCGGCACCCGCCCCTCCGGCACGTCGATCAGCGTCCCCTCCGTGAAACAGGCCACCATGGTCAGCGAGACAAAGGCCACATCCGTATTGCCCGCGCTGTCCGTCACCTCATAGGTCAGCACATGCGTATCGGCATGGGTCACCGACTGCACATGCAGCTTCCCGTCCGCGCCCAGCGTCACCACATCGCCGGAATTCAGCGTCACGCTGTCGCCCGCGCGGACCTCCACCCCGTTGATCTTGGTGACCGTCAGCGCCCCGGTAAAGCTCGACCGGTCGTTTTTCAGCACATCCACCGCCAGCGCGGTGCCCTTGCGGATCGTCGCCGCATCATCCGCCGCAATCAGCGCCACCTGCACCGAATCCGCCGCGATCAGCACGGTGGAGTCATAGATCCCGTCCCCCGCATCCCCGATCGCCATGCGGAACGTGTTCTGCACCCCGCGGTTGACCGGCACCTTCAACGTCAGCGCGACGGTGAACCCGTCCATCTCGGTGTTATAGGTGTTGGACGTATGCGGGTTGTCGACATAGAGGTTCTCGTTCGACACCGTGTTGATGTTGTCGATCGTGATGTCGCCCGTCCCCACGGTCAGCGCGGCAGGCACCCCGTTCACCCAGATGGCGAAGGCGTCGTTGAACCCCTGATGGACGAATTCCAGATATTCCTCGGAAGACCAGACGATCTGCATCGTCAGCACATCCCCCGTCGGCACGAAGGTGGCCGAAAAGACCGCCGCGTCGAATGTCGTCTGACCCGACACCTGCGACAGCATCGCATCGCCCGCCGTGCCATAGTCGGTCGAGGTGTTGGGATAAAGGTTCGCGTCCCCCGCCCCTTGGGTGAAATCGGCCACCTTGCCCGTCGACAGGATCAGCCCGCTATCCGACGGCGCGACGCCCGGACTGGTCGTGTCGGCCCCCGAATAGATGCCAACCTGATTGGACTGGCCCGTATAGCTGGCCGATACGATGGTCACGCCCGCGCCGAAGATGGTCTGCGCCATCTGCAGTGCACTGGCGGAATCGATCCGCATTTCTCCGTCCGACACGCGCTCACCCCGCCCCTTCGCCCGTGGGGAAACGACCGCACATCGTCACATCTTAATCTTCGTTAACAAAATATCCCGCCCAGCCCGCTTTGCGCTCCGCCCCGACGGGTGCTAACAGGGCGGGGTGATCCGTGGCCAAAGGGGGGCCCCATGACCGAGGACAGCGACAAGCCCAAGCGCGAAAAGCGCCCCCAGCAGGTCTATACGCTGGTGGTCGAAGTCGGCCGCAAACCCGGCGACGGCCTGCCCGACAAGTCGACCGGCGCCGCGCTGATGATCTACGCCTCCGGCGTGGACGAGGAAGAGGCCGTCCGCGAAACCGTCGCCATCCTGAAACAGGCCGACCTCGCCCCCCTCGACGTGTCAGGCTACGGCACGCTCGACGACCGGCTCAAGGCCGGGGACGAGATCGACGCCGAGGAACGCACCCTCATGCAGCGCGCGCTGGATGAAAATTCCGTGGTCGTCGCCCAGATGACGCCCTTCTTCGACTGACCCTTACACCGCCCGCCGCTGCGCCATCGCCAGCGCCTGCCGCAGCGGCAGCACCTCGAACGGCTCCAGCACCCGCCGCGCGCCGCCCGCGCCCGCGGGCCCCGCCGTGCCGAACAGACAGCCATCCGCCTCCACCAGCTCGGGCAGGCCAAGGTCCAGCACCACCCCCACCGCCACCGCGCGGCGCGGATCGGCCAGCGCCATCTGCCCGTCCACCAGATGCCGCGCCGGAACCAGCACCTCCTCGTCCCCGAACAGGTATTCCGCCTGCGCCCCGCCGATCCAGACCGGCTGGTCCGGCGACACAAGGATATCCGCCCGCCGCCCGTAAAAGGGCGCGCGCAGCCGCACAGGCGCCAGACTGCCCCGCCCCGGCACGGCCAGCCGCGTGACCCCGACCAGCGGCACCGCCCCCTGATCCCGCGTCATCACGCGGTCCCCGGGCTTCAGCGACCCCGCCGCCACCACGCCCCGCGGCGTCTCCACCGGCGTCGCCACCCCGATCCAGCCCGTAGGCCCCGGCAGCGCCGCCCCCGGCGCCGCCCCGAACCACAGCACCGCCGGATGCCGCCGCACCCCCGCGCCCCCCGCGCACAGCAGATGCAACTCGCGCAGGTCGATCGGCAAGGGCCCCTCGCCCCCCGCGGCCAGCCTCTGCCCCCCCTGCTCCAGCACCAGCGTCCAGCGCCGCGCCGTCAGGTCCCAGCCAAAGGTCAGCCGCGCCACGCCCGTCTTCTGCCACAGCGGCCCGGGCAGCAGATGCCGGACCAGCCGCCCGCCCCGCCGGTGCATCAGCGCGATCCCCGCCCCCAGATCGTGGAACAGCGACAGCGCCACCGCGCCGCCCTCGTCCCGCATGTCCAGCAGGACACCCGCCCCCGCCAGCGGCAGGTCGATCTCGAAAACCAGCAGACCATGGGCGATCACCCCCTCTTCCGGCGAACCGGGCGGGGGCGGCTGATCCGACAGGGCGATCCAGCGGGTCACGTCAGACGGGCGCGAACAAATCCATACCCGCCATGATGCCGCGCCCCCCGCGCGCTTTCAACCGCCCCGCGATCCGCCACCGCCCCGCCGCAGCAATTCCGCCACGCCGGTTGCGGCCCCCCCCGCCCGCAGGCTATCCATCGCCCAAGCCCTGACAGGATGCCCCATGCCCACCGATCCCGCCGCCCTGACCGCCGCCCTCATCCGCTGCCCCACCGTGACCCCCGCCGAAGGCGGCGCGCTGACGCTGCTCGAGGGGCTGCTCTCGCAGGCGGGCTTCACCTGCACGCGGGTCGACCGCAACGGCACCCCCAACCTCTTCGCCCGCTGGGGCACGCGCGGCGCGAACCGCAGCTTCGGCTTCAACGGCCATACCGATGTGGTGCCCGTGGGCGACCTCGCCGCATGGACACAAGACCCCTTCGGCGCGGCGATCATCGACGGCTGGATGTATGGCCGGGGTGCCACAGACATGAAATCCGGCGTCGCCGCCTTCGCCGCCGCCGCCATCGACTTCGTGCAGGAAACACCCCCCGACGGCGCCGTGATCCTCGCCATCACAGGGGACGAGGAAGGCGACGCGCAGGATGGCACCGTGGCGCTCCTCGACTGGATGGCGCAGAACGGCGAAGGCATGACCCACTGCCTCGTCGGCGAACCCACCTGCCCCGACCATATGGGCCAGATGATGAAGATCGGCCGCCGCGGCTCGCTCACCGCATGGTTCACCGCGACGGGGGTGCAGGGCCACTCCGCCTATCCCCACCGCGCAAAGAACCCGATGCGCGCGCTGACCACACTCCTCTCCCGCCTGCCCGACCAACTGGACGACGGCACCGCGCATTTCGATCCCTCCACCCTGCAGATCACCACGATCGACTGCGGCAACCCCGCCAACAACGTGATCCCCGCCAAGGGCAGCGCCACCGTCAACATCCGCTTCAACGACGCCCATACCGGCGAGGCCATCGCCGCATGGCTGAAATCCGAAGCCGCCAAGGTGGAACAGGAAACCGGCGTCACCATCGCCACCCGCATCCAGATCAGCGGCGAAAGCTTCCTCACCCCCCCCGGCGACCTCTCCGCCCTCATCTCCCGCGCCGTGCAGGCCGAAACCGGCATCACCCCCGAACTTTCCACCACAGGCGGCACCTCCGACGCCCGCTTCGTGAAAAACCACTGCCCCGTGGTGGAATTCGGCCTCGTCGGCCGCACCATGCACCAGGTCGACGAACGGGTCGAAATCGCCCAGATCCACCAGCTCAAATCCATCTACACCCGCATCCTGCGCGACTATTTCGCGGCACCCTGACCATGACCATCACCATCGCACCCACCCGCGACATCGCCACCTGCCGCCACCTCCGCCGCGTGGTCTTCATCGAAGAACAGGGCGTCCCCGAAGCGGACGAGATCGACGACAGGGACGGTGACGCCATCCACCTCCTCGCCACCGTGGACGGCGCGCCGGTCGGCTCTGCCCGCCTGCTCCTCTCTGGCACCACAGGCAAGATCGGCCGCGTCTGCGTCCTCACCCCCCACCGCGGCACCGGCCTCGGCGCGGCCCTCATCCGCGCCGCGATCACCGAACTGCGCGCCCGCGGCATGACCACCGCCAAGCTCGGCAGCCAGACCCACGCCATCGGCTTCTACAAACGGCTGGGCTTCACCCCCACCGGCCCCGAATACATGGACGCGGGCATCCCCCACCGCGACATGACCCTGACGCTCTGACAGGACGCAGGCGCCCGCAGGCCCAAAGGGCAGGAACAGCCCTTCATCCGTTCCGCAAATATCCTCGGGGGTCCGGGGGCAGACAGCCCCCGGGGGTCGGGCCGGAAACGCCGCCCGAAGCAATGGCCTTTCCCCGCAACCCGTGATAGGCGAGGGACATGCAGGAGATCCCCACCAAAGCCCAGATCCTTCAATGGATCGCCGACAATCCCGGCCTCTCGGCCAAGCGCGACATCGCCAAGGCCTTCGGCATCAAGGGCGCCGCGCGCATCGACCTCAAACGCCTCCTGCGCGAGCTGGAAGACGAAGGCGCGGTCACGAAAAAGGCCCGCACCTATCGCGACCCCGACACGCTGCCCCCCGTCACCCTGCTCACCGCGCTGCCGCCCGACGGGCAAGGCGACATCTTCCTGCGTCCGATGGAATGGCAGGGCGCGGCGGAAGACGCCCCCCGCATCCTCTTCCTCCCGAAAAAGGGCGACCCCGCCCTCGGTCCCGGTGACCGGGTCCTTGCCCGCCTGTCAAAGGTCGATCTCGACGATTACCAGTACGAAGCCCGCCTGATCCGCCGCCTTGGATCGAACCCGATCAAGATCCTCGGCATCTTCCGCACCTCTGCCGAAGGCGGGCGCATCGTCCCCATCGACAAGGGCGCCGACAAAGACTGGATCGTCGGCCGCGACGACACGCTCGATGCCCGCGACGGCGAGCTGGTGGAGGCCGAACAGCACGGACCCAAACGCATGGGCCTGCCCCGCGCCCGCATCGTGGCCCGCCTTGGCGATCCGATGGGGCCCAAGGCCGTCTCGCTCATCGCGATCCACCAGCACGGCATCCCCGACCGCTTCCCCGACCCCGTCCTGGCCGAGGCCGAGGCGGCAAAGCCCGCCCCGATGGACGCCCGCGAAGACCTCCGCGACCTCCCCCTCGTCACCATCGACCCCTCTGATGCCCGCGACCATGACGACGCGGTCTTTGCCGAACCCGATACCGACAGCCACAACCCCGGCGGCCATATCGTCTGGGTCGCCATCGCCGACGTCGCCCATTACGTCCGCCCCGGCTCTGCGCTGGACCGCGAGGCGCGCAAACGCGGCAACTCGACCTATTTCCCCGACCGCGTGGTCCCCATGCTGCCCGATGTCCTCTCGGGCGACCTCTGCTCGCTGCACGAAGGCGTAGACCGCCCCTGCCTTGCCGTCCGCCTGAAACTGGATGCCGAAGGGAACAAGATCTCCCACCGCTTCCTCCGCGGCATGATGCGCTCCGCCGCCTCGCTGACTTACGAGGAAGTGCAGCAGGCCCATGACGGCCACCCCTCGCCCCGCACCGCGCCGCTGATCCCCCGCATCATCGCGCCGCTCTACGCCGCCTATCAGGCCGCCACCAAGGCCCGCCACCTGCGCCAGCCGCTCGATCTCGACCTGCCCGAACGCAAGATCATCCTGTCCGACGAAGGCAAGGTCGTCTCGGTCGCCTTCCGCGAACGGTTCGACGCGCACCGCCTGATCGAGGAATTCATGATCCTCGCCAACGTCGCCGCGGCCGAGGAACTCACCCGCCTCAAACGCCCCCTCCTCTTCCGCGTCCACGAAGAACCCAGCCCCGAAAAACTCGACGCCCTGCGCGAGGTGGCCGAGGCATCGGGCTTCACGCTGGCCAAGGGGCAGGTGCTGAAGACCGCCCACCTCAACCGCCTTCTGGCACAGGCGCAGGGGACGGAATTCGACGAGCTGATGAACATCACCACGCTCCGGTCGATGACGCAGGCCTATTACCACCCGCAGAATTTCGGCCATTTCGGCCTGTCGCTGCGCTCCTACGCGCATTTCACCTCGCCCATCCGCCGCTATGCCGACCTGATCGTCCACCGCGCCCTGATCGCAGGGCATGGCTGGGGCAAGGACGGGCTGTCGGCGCAGGACATCGAGGCGCTGGACGAAACCGCCAAGCTCATCTCCGACGCCGAGCGCCGGTCGATGACGGCGGAACGCGACACCAACGACCGCTACCTCGCCGCCTACCTGTCCGACCGCGTGGGCAGCGAATTCACCGGCCGCATCTCGGGCGTGCAGCGCTTCGGCCTTTTCGTCAAACTCGACGAAACCGGTGCCGACGGGCTGATCCCGATCCGCGAGGTGGGGCGCGAATTCTTCCACTATGACGAGGCGACGCAGACCCTCATGGGGGCCGATACCGGCCTGACGCTGGGCATCGGGCAGCGCGTCACCGTCCGGCTGGCCGAGGCGATCCCCGTCACCGGTGGCCTCACCCTCGAACTTCTGTCCCTCGACGGGGCCGCCCTGCCGCGCAGCCCGCGCGCGGGCAAGAAGGGCCGCTTCGCCCCCCGCAAACCCGGTGCCACCGCCGCCCGCGATGCCAAACTGAAACGCAAGGTCATCCGCAAGCGCCGCTGATCCGGCAGAACTCCGCCCGCCCCCCTGCCCCGCGCCTTTGCGCGCGGGCCGTGCTGCATTATCTTTCCCCACAACCACAAGAAAAGCAGTCCCGTTTACAGGCAGGTCATTTCATGCGCGCAGCCCTCCTTTCCCTTTCGCTCCTTCCCCTCCCGGCCCTTGCAGGCCCCTCGGCCTTGCCGCACCTTGGCGCACCGGAACAACTCGCGCGCGGAGGCGGCATCGTGACAGAGATCGGCTCGCAGGCGGGGCTCCGGCAATGGATCGAAGGCTTCCGCCCCCGCGCACTGGCCGCAGGCATCTCGCCCGACACCTTCGACCGCGCCTTCCGCGGCGTGCGTTACAATGCCGACGTGATCGAGAAGGACCGCAACCAGGCCGAATTCACCAAGACGATCTGGGAATATCTCGACCGCGCCGTGTCCGACAAACGGATCGAGAACGGCAAGAAGGCCCTGCGCCAGCACCGCCGCCTGCTGGCGCGGCTCGAGGCCACCTATGGCGTCCCGAAAGAGGTCATCACCGCCGTCTGGGGGCTGGAATCCAGCTATGGCGACAACCGCGGCGACATTCCGGTGATCGAGGCGCTGGCGACGCTGGCCTATGACGGCCGCCGCGGGCGGTTCTTCGAGGCGCAACTGATCGACGCGCTGAAGATTTTGCAAAGGGGCGACGCGCGGCCGGGAAACTTCACCGGAAGCTGGGCCGGGGCGATGGGGCACACGCAATTCATCCCTTCCAGCTTCCACGCCTTTGCCGTGGATTTCGACGGCGACGGGCGGCGCGACATCTGGTCCGACGATCCGACCGACGCGCTGGCCTCCACCGCCGCCTATCTGGCGAAATCCGGCTGGCAGCCGGGGGTGCCATGGGGGATGGAAGTGGCCCTGCCCCCGGGCTTCGACTACGGGCTGGAAGGCAAGGGGAACCGCCTGTCCTCCGCCGACTGGGCCGCGATGGGGGTGCGCCGCGCCGACGGGCAGCCCCTGCCCGACCACGGCCCCGCCGCGTTGCTGATGCCCGCGGGCGCGCGGGGGGCGGCCTTCCTGATCTATGCCAATTTCCGCGCCATCGAACGCTACAACGCCGCCGACGCCTATGTCATCGCCATCGGCCACCTGTCGGACCGGCTGGCCGGCGGCGACCCCATCCGCGCCGCATGGCCCCGCGACGACCGCGCGCTGACCGCTGCCGAGAACCTCGAACTGCAACAGCGCCTGACCGCCGCAGGCTTCGACACCGGCGGGGCGGATGGCAAGATCGGCCCCAAGACACTGGCCGCCGTCCGCGCCTTCCAGCGCAGCATCGGCATGGTGCCGGACGGCTATCCGTCGCTGGAGATATTGAAGCGGCTCAGGTGAGGCGCAAAGGCGCAACGACAGGTTCCGGACCGTGGCCCAAAGCCACGGTCCGCGCACGTCCTCCCGGCGCGGCCACGGGCCGCGCGTTCGGCGGGGAAATCGTCCACCGGACGATTTCTTTTCCCGCCTCACCCCCACCGGGACGTGCGCCATGGGCGCCCGCCCCGGCGTGACGCGCGCGGACCTACCGGCGGAGAGGCGAAACGTGCCACTGGCACCTTTCGCCCCTCCTCGCGCCTTTTCCGCAGAAGTATCGGTCAAGGCCATCACCACTCTTCGGTGGCGCCTCGACCGCTCCACCAAACGCCTGCTAGCCTCGCGCGGGCGTAACGGTATCGCATCAGACCAAAATCAGGTGTTTGTCATGGGTAACTTGGTTCGGCTTGCCTACCCCGAAGATGCAGCAATGATTGCCGCAATCCACGTCACATCGTGGCACGAAACCTATCCCGGCCTCCTCCCCCGCGCCGAGATCGACCGTCACGACACCACGTCGCGCCGCAGCCTGTGGCAGGCTGCCATCGCCTCCGGACACTCCCGCATCGCGGTCATCCCCGATATCGGCTTCGCCGCGATGGGCCGACAGCGCGATCCGTCCCTTGCAGACGACTACCCCGACGAACTCCTCGCCCTCTACGTCCTGCGCCAGCACCACGGCCAGCACCACGGCCGCGCCCTTCTGTCCGCCGTGCGGGGCCACGCCCCCTTCACCGCATGGGTTCTGTCGGGCAACACCCGCGCGCAGGACTTCTACGCAAGGCTTGGCGCGAGGGAACTGCGCCGCGAGAGCGAAGTGATCGACCGTATAACCCTGACCGACATCCTGCTCAGCTTCCCCAGCCTGCCGGATAGTCCCTGACCCACCCCTCCGCCCAGTCCACCCGCTCGCACCCCACGAACCCCGCCAGCCGCGCCAGCTCTGCCTCCAGCTTCGCCACGCGGCCATTGCCGAACACCACCCCCGCCTCCGGCCAGACCGCCCGCACCGCCAGCACCGCACCCGCCCGCTTCACATCGATCCGCCCGACCAGCCGGTCCCCCTCCAGCAGCGGAAACACATAATACCCGAACACCCGCTTCGGCTCGGGCACGAAAACCTCGATCCGGTAGCGGAAGCCGAACAGGAACTCCGCCCGCGCGCGGTCGCGCAGCGCGGGGTCAAAGGGCGACAGCACCCGCAGCCGCCCCGTCACCTCCGGCACATCCGCCCCCGCCAGACCCGCCACGCAGAACACCCGCCGCCCCGCGCCATCCGCGCCAAGGACCACCGCCTCCTCCACCCGCCCCGCCCGCAGCGCCGCGTCCAGCCACTCCCGCGCCACCTCGCCGGAAACCGCGTTCCAATAGGCCGCCACCTCGCGCGCCGTCCCGAACCCCAACCGCTCCAGCGCGGACGAACAGGCCCAGTCCACCACCGCACCCTCCGGCACCTCCACCGCCCGCACCGCCGCAGGGATCACCCGCTCCGTCAGGTCATAGACCTTGCGGAACCCGTCCCGCCGCGTCACCGCGATCCGCCCCGTCCGCCACAGCCATTCCAGCGCCACCTTGGACGGATGCCAGTCCCACCAGCCCCCCCGCCCCCGCACCTCTCCCTCGCCCACATCGGACGACGAAACAGGCCCATCCCGTGCGATCCGGTCCAGAATCGTACCGAATTGCGCCTCATACCCGTCGCGGAACCAGCGCCGCCAATTCCCGTGCAACCGCGCCTCGTCCGCCGCGAACCGCGCCCGCCACATCGGCCACAGCCCCACCGGCAGGATCGACGCGTCATGCGTCCAATGCTCCCACAGCGCGCGCTCCCCCTCCAGCGCGCGTTTCAGCGCCGCCGGACGATAGCCCCCGCGCCGCGACCACAGGATCATGTCATGCGCGCGGGCAACCGTGTTGATGCTGTCCACCTGCACGAACCCGATCCGGTCCACCAACCCCGCCAGCGCCGCGCCGGAACAGGCCCCCGTCGGCCCCTCGGCCAGCGCGTGACGGTGCAGGAAATGCCGCCGCGCGGCCGCGTTGGGGATCACCGGAAGGCTCATGCCCAAGGCCTACCACCCCGCCGGAACGGGTCAACCCCGCCGATGCCAAAGGCAAAACCGCCCCTGACGGCCCGTTTCGTAACACTCTGAAAGAAAACCCGCGCCTTCGTGACCGCCCGATAAAAATCCTTCGGTTGAATCGTGATTTCGGGTGCATAGTTTGGGAACGATCCCAAGCACCACGCCAAGGGGCCCCGCCTGCATCCGCGCAGCCGGAGCCCTCATGCCATCACAACAGACGGAGAGCCGATGCCCCACGACACCCCCCTGATCGCCACCATCGTCATCGGCCTTTCCCTCGCCTTCCTCCTCGGCCTTGTGGCGCATCGCCTGAAGCTGCCGATGATCGCGGGCTATCTTCTGGCGGGCATCATCATCGGCCCCTTCACGCCGGGCTACGTGGCCGATCAGGAACTGGCGACGGAACTGGCCGAACTTGGGGTGATCCTCCTGATGTTCGGGGTGGGGCTGCATTTCTCGCTCAAAGACCTCCTGTCGGTAAAGAACATCGCCATCCCGGGTGCCATCGGCCAGATCCTCGTCGCCACGGCGGCGGGCCTTGCGCTTGCGCTCCTCATGGGATGGGGCATCGGCGCGGGGCTGATCTTCGGCCTCTCCCTCTCGGTCGCCTCCACCGTCGTGCTCCTGCGCGCGCTGCAGGACCGCAACCTCGTCACCTCCGACCGAGGCCGCATCGCGGTGGGCTGGCTCATCGTCGAGGATGTGGTGATGGTCCTCTCCCTCGTCCTCATCCCGCCGCTTGCGGGCCTGCTCGGCGGCACGGCGCAACCCGTCACCGACGGCGCGGCACAGGAGGCGGTGCGCATGGGCTTCGGCCCCGTCACCGCCACCCTTGCCGTGACGCTGGCGAAATTCGCGGCCTTCGTCGCGCTCATGCTGATCGTGGGCCGCAAGCTGATCCCGTGGATCCTGCACTACGTCGCCCATACCGGCAGCCGCGAACTCTTCCGCCTCGCCGTCCTCGCCATAGCCCTCGGCGTCGCCTACGGCTCGTCGCAGATCTTCGGCGTCTCCTTCGCGCTGGGGGCCTTCTTCGCGGGCATGGTCATGGCAGGCTCCACCCTCTCGCAACAGGCGATGCGGGAAACCATGCCGCTGCGCGACGCCTTCGCGGTGCTCTTCTTCGTCTCGGTGGGGATGCTCTTCAACCCGATGATCGTGCTCACCGAACCGCTGGCGCTGATCGGCACGGTCCTGATCATCCTCGTGGTCAAATCCATCGCCGCCTACGGCATCGTCCGCGCCTTCGGCCATGACAAGGAAACCGGCCTGACCATCGCCACCAGCCTTGCCCAGATCGGCGAATTCTCCTTCATCCTCGTCGTCATGGGCACCAAAATGGCGATCCTGCCGACCGAGGCGAAGGATCTCGTCGTCGCGGGCGCGATGATCTCGATCCTCGCCAATCCGGTGATGTTCGCCATCCTCGACCGCTGGAGCGCGCGGCACCGCAAGGCCGACCCCGAACCCGAACCCGTGGTCGAAGCCGCCTAGGACGGGCGATCCTGCCCGTCCCGCAGGATCAGAGCCCCGCCTCCGCCGCGATCTCGGCGCGGCTCTTGCGCGCCCGCTCGGTGGCCGATTTCAACTGCCCGCAGGCCGCCATGATATCCTCGCCCCGCGGCGTGCGGATGGGGCTGGCGTAACCGGCCTTGTAGATGATGTCGGCGAAAGCCTCGATCCGCTCCCAGTCCGACCGCTCATAGGGCGCGCCGGGCCATTCGTTGAAGGGGATCAGGTTGATCTTCGCCGGAATCCCCGCGATCAGCTTCACCAGCCGCCGCGCATCCGCATCGCTGTCATTCACGCCCTTCAGCATCACGTATTCGAACGTGATCCGCTCGGAATTCGACAGCCGCGGATAGTCGCGCAACGCGTTCAGCAGCGTCTCGATGTTCCACTTCTTGTTGACGGGCACCAGCCGGTCGCGCACCTCGTCCGTGGTGGCGTGGAAGGACACGGCCAGCAGACAGCCGATCTCTTCGGCCGTGCGCGCGATCTCGGGCACGATGCCGCTCGTCGACAGGGTGATCCGCCGCCGCGACAGGCTCAGCCCCTCGCCATCCATCACGACCCGCATCGCGTCGCGCACATTCTCGAAATTATAAAGCGGCTCGCCCATGCCCATCAGCACGACATTGGACACCAGCCGCGTCTCGTCCTTCGGCTCGCCCGGCACGGGCCATTCGCCCAGATCGTCGCGCGCCAGCATTACCTGCCCCACGATCTCGCCCGCCGTCAGGTTGCGGACCAGCTTCTGCGTGCCGGTATGGCAGAAGGAACAGGTCAGCGTGCAGCCGACCTGACTGGAGATGCACAGCGTCCCGCGGTTCTCCTCGGGGATATAGACCGTCTCGACCTCGTGCCCGCCCGCGATCCGCACCAGATATTTCCGCGTGCCATCCGCCGACACCTGCCGCGACACGACCTCGGGCAGCTCGATCACGAAATGCTCGGCCAGCAGCGCGCGGTAATCCTTGGCCAGATTGGTCATCGCCGCGAAATCGCGGATGCCGAAGTGATAGACCCACTGCCAGATCTGCCCCAGCCGCATCTTCGCCTGCTTCTCGGGCGTCCCCGCCGCGACCAGCGCCTCGCGCAACTGCTCGCGCGTCAGGCCGACGATATTCGTCCTGCCCCCTTCCGGCATCTTGCGCGGAATGGTCAGCACGTCCTGCGTGATGGGCGCGGTGGCGGTCATGGTCGTCGTCCTGATCGGCTGGGAAGACAGGCATATAGGGGATTCGCCCGCAAAACGAAAGCCTCCCGCGCGCAAAGCCGTCCCTTGGAAAGGACAAGGGGGCCCGCCGATCTCTTGGCACGGCGCGAGCGACCCGTCGCCCGCGCCTTTTTCTGTTGCTTCGCCAGATGTCAGTCGTGGCTGTGGTTCTCGTCGTGATGGGGGTCGCGGATCGTCAGCGCCGGGTTGTGCGAAAAGAAGTTGAACGGCTGGATATGGATCGACTTCCAGTGCGTCGACATGACCGGCCAATCTTCCATCCGCGGCACGTGGTGGAAACCGGCGGTGACCCAGGTCACCAGATCGGTATCATCCAGCGGGCGGTCCTGCTTCACCCATTGGGCCAGCGTGTCCGAGCCATCGCTTTGCATCGCATACTTGCCCCCCGCATAGCGCTGCGTCGGGTCATAGGCGGTCGCCCAATTCGAGAACTGTATCCACCCATTCCGCATGAAGGGCGGATCATTCTCGAAATCGAAGGGAAAATAGGCCACGTCGGCATCATCGATCATCCAGCCCGGCGCATGGCCAAGCGGGCCCTTCGTCGTCGGGTTGGTCACCAGCGTATAGCGCGGCTGGTTCGGGTCCAGCTTGTAGAACCCGTCCTTTTCGGATGCGATCGGCCGGTTCTCGGCCTTCCACATCGACCGGCGCGGCAATCCCTCGGGCACCGTCGCAGGCACGATGTCGATGGTGGAAACATCGTTGACCGGCTGATCGATGTCGAAGTCCACCTTGAAGTTGAAGTAATGGTCATGGTTTGCCGCAACAAGGTTCGGCTGGATCAGCGTGCCATACTGCGTTTCCGCTGCCGCCGTCGGATCATCCATCGAGGTGGAGGCAGCACCCTTCACGGCGTCCAGACCGGTCGCGCCGATCATCAGATGCATTTCGCCATGCTGGTGAAAGCGGTAGTCGATCAGGTAGTCATAGTTCCCCACCTCGGATGCGGTCCGCACGACCAACTCGGTCTCCGGCCGGCCCTCGGCCGGGACGGGGGCTTCGGGCGTCTGGGCAAAGACTTCGAAATGACGCCATGCCGGATCGCCGATGGACCGTTCGAAGATGCAGATGGCGTCCGGAATCTCCAGCGGGTTGCCGAAGTCGTCGGCGATCATGGCAGGCAGGAACGTCGCGTGTTCGGGACAATCCACACCCGGCCGCAGCGGGCTGAGGAAAAGGCCGAACCCGTATTCGCCCGAGTCCATGTAGGTGCGCCAATACCACGCGTCGGACGGGTCCATATAGGGGACAAAGACCTCGGACAGGTGCATCTGGTAAATGACGGACCGCCACGCCTCGCCATCCTTGACGTCGATGTCCGACAGCACGAGGCCGGGGCGCTTGTCGACGCGGAAATTGAAACGCCAGATGTCCCAGTTCACTTCGCTGCCGTCGATCGTGAAGTTCGGGCCGCCCGGCTGCGAGAGTGTGGCAGGGTTGGTCTTCGGCCGCAGCGGCACCCGCGCCTCGACCTCGTCCTGCGTGTAACCCCACGGATCCGTCGGGATCGGGATCACGCCGCTGTCCTGAACGCCGCGAACCTCTTTCTTGGCAATGTCATAGACGGCGAAAAGCCCTTCGATCGGCTTGGCATAGAAATTCGACCCTTCGGGCACCTGATAGCAGGGCACCTTCATCAGACGCGCGCCGTCGGTGTATTCCTCGGTAAAGAAATTGCCCGCAGTCAGCGGCAGGCAGAAGGCCTGATCCGGCGTCAGCCCGCGCTTTTCCAGCGCCGCCACCATATCGGGATGCTGAAGCACGCCTTCGATCGCGCCCACGAATTCGGTAAACAGGATCATCGGCTGGCCCGCATCGGCAGGGATCGCCGCGTCGCTTTCCACCGTTCCCTTCGTGATGTTGACCACGGCCTCGCGGAACCCTTCGGCCGAGGTATATTGCACCATCGCCTTGCGGTCGGGCATGGCCCCTTCGGTCGCGGCCAGCACCTCGGCCTTGGGGGGTTCCTGCAGCTCGATCAACGGGTAAAGCGTCTCGTCCCCCACGGTGCCCGTATCGCGCAGGATCTTGTTGATCGCCTTGTATTCCTCGCCCGAAAGCCCGTCGAGGGGATGGGCCTGCGCCGAAAGCGCAGGCAAGAGCAGAGCCAGGGTCAGGGCCCCAAGCCTATAGGGTGTCTTCATGTCTTGTTTCCTTGAAGCGGGATTGAATTGCATGGCTCAGTCGCGGGTCAGCTGAAGACGGCCTGAAGATCGGTGTATTCGGCAAGGCCTTCGTCACTGAACTCCACGCCAAGGCCCGAGGCCTTCACCCCGCCAAAGGGAACGTTGGGCTGGATCGCGCCGTGCTTGTTGATCCAGACCGAACCGCATTCCATGCGGAGTGCCAGCTTGCGGCCCTTTTCCAGATCGCTCGTCCAGATCGACCCGCCCAGCCCGTTGGGACTGTCATTCGCGGCAGCGATCACCTCGTCCAGATCGGTGTAGCGGATCACCGGAAGGGCGGGGCCGAACTGCTCTTCATCCACCAGCGGATCGCCGTTCCGCAGACCGGCAATGATGGTCGGCGGGAAGAACAGGCCCTCGCCCGGCGCACCGCCCAGCAGCACCTTTCCGCGTGCGGCACCATCGGCCACAAGGCGGGCCACCTTGTCGAACTGCATCCTGTTCTGGATCGGCCCGAGCACGGAGCCCTCCTCCGTCCCGTTGCCCACCGGAATCTTCGAGGCATAGGCGACCAGCGCATCGCAGACCGCATCGTGGATGCTGTCATGGACATAAAGACGCTTCATCGCCGCGCAGGTCTGGCCGTTATTGATGAAGGCCCCCCAGAAAAGCCCTTCGGCAATGGCCGCCGGATCGGCATCCGGCAGCACGATCCCCGCATCATTGCCACCCAGTTCCAGCGTCAACCGCTTCATCGTGGCCGCGGCGGATTGCATGACCTTCTGCCCCGTCGCGCAGGATCCCGTGAACACGATCTTGCGGATATCGGGATGGGCCGACATGGCCGCGCCCAGATTCACGGCCGTGTCGTCGCCCGTCACGATATTGACCACACCCGCAGGCAGGACCGTATTCATCAACTCGACCGCCCGCAGCGTGGCGAGGGGTGTCAACGGAGAAGGTTTGATGACCACCGTATTGCCGGTCCGCAGCGCAGGCAGGATGTGCCAGACCGCGATCATGACGGGAAAGTTCCACGGCGTGATCGACCCGACCACGCCCAGAGGTTTGCGGTGCAGTTCCACCCGCCCCGCATTGTCATCCTGAATCACCTTGACCGGAACCGACAGTCCCGCGGTAAAGCCCGCCCAGGCCTGCGCCCCGCCCATCTCCCAGCGCGAACCCAGACCGTTCAGCGGCTTGCCCTGTTCGGCGGTGATAAGGGCGGCAAGTTCCTCGGCATGGTCGCCCAGCACTGCCGCAACCGCGCCGCATGCGGCCTGACGGTCGGCATCACTGGTTTGTGACCACGTCGCAAAGGCGGCCTTCGCCGCAGCCACCGCCGCGTCCAGATCGGCCGCAGTGGCATTCGGGGCGGTTCCGGCGGGTTTGCCGGTGGCCGGATTGATGACATCGAACCGCGCGGCGGTCCGATAGGCCCTGCCATCGATGGTCAGGTTGAAATCGTGCATGTGTCTCTCCTCCCCTTGGACGCATTTCGCGTCACGCTGAAGAAGATCGGGCCCGGCGTCTTGGCGGTTGGTGCCAGCAGGATTTGCAGATGATGCCACCGTCGCCAGACCGCCCGCTCAGGACACGAGTGGCTTGGCCCTGACTTTCCCTGGACTGACACCGAAGCGGTCGCGGAACAGGCGGTAGAAGTTCGACAGGTCGTTGAAACCGCAATCAAAGGCCAAACTGGCGATGTTCTCCTCCCCCGCCATCAGCCGCGCCCGCGCAAGTTCAAGACGGAACGCCTGAAGCCGGGTGGAAAAGCTGTCGCCATGCTCCGCGAAGACCCGCTGCAAGGTCCGGCGCGACACCCCGCAATCCGTGGCCAAGGCATCGATCCCGAAGCTGCTGTCGCGCGCCTGCGCTTCCAGTTGCTGCACCGCACGACGGTAAAGGCGTGCCGAAACGCTCTCGTTTCCACGGGCGCGGGCGTGAAAATAGGCACTCAGGATGTTGATCAGCGCCTCACCCAGCGCGGCAGAGCCTGCATCGGTTTCCAGCATCCGGTCCAACACGCCGCCCATCGCAAGGCTCAGCGTGTCGCCCCGTTCGATTTCCGTGCCACCGACGCAATCCTTGCCGATGCGGGCCACCATCTCGTCGCGTGGCAAGTGCAGCGAAATCTGCGTGGAATGGCGGCCCTCATAGATGAACTCCGAAGGAACCGACGAATCCGCAATGAAGAAATCGCCGCGGTAAAGGCGGCACACACGATCATTCTGCAGGATCGTGCTTTGCCCTTCGGCCTGATAGATCAGGAACAGGTGCTCGCCCGGGTCCTTGCGGATCATGGCACCGTCACGGACCACGCGGTTTGCATCGAGCGTGACCATCGCCACGTCAAAGCGGGACAGCGTCCGCCGTTTGACCGCGCCGTGGATTTCGGCCCGCTGCGTCGGCTTCGCCTCGACCCGGAAGCGCCCGCAGATCCGGTGAAGCTGATCGGTGTAGTCATCCACATGCATCGATTGCAGGTCCGGCACCGGGCGCATGATGTCTCTTGGGGCGCGGCTGGCATTGCTGGCGAGCATCAGACACTCCTTACCGAAGATACTGGTCTATTGGCTGACCGATTGGTCGATCATAGGTGATCCAGAACGCCAATCAACGATTATGCCGCCCGCATTGCCCCCAAGAAGCAAGCACCGCAGGCCAATCACAAGCAAATCAACGCCTTGCCAAAGGACCGCTGGCCAGCCCAACCGCAAGAGCAATCGGTTTCCCGTATTCCGCCCGCGCAGAACGGGTCTTCCGGCATCGGATCGGGATGCCTTGATTCGTTTCCACGATGGAAGGGGCAGCCAAAGATCATGGCTATGCCTGGTCCACGGCGCGCATCTGCGGCCACGTCGAACCTCTGCCCGTCCAAGGCACCGCCATGCGGATGAAACGACCCTCCGCAATCGGCCGGACTTTCCTGCCGCGGCCCTCGGCGCGTGGGGCCGATGCCGATCAAACCTTGCTGCCACCCAAGGGAACATCGGGCGTCAGAACGACAACTCCGCCAGCCATGCCCCGAAAGGCGGGCCCCGCCCCGCCGGACCGCCAGACCCCGCCGTTTACTTGCAGCGCGCCTCGGCCTCGGTCATCGCGGCGGTGAAACCGCGCAGGCTGAACGTGTCCTGCGTCTGCGTGCCCTTGCCCGACCGTGCGGTCAGAATGGCCGTCGACCCCTTCTTCATCGCCGCCAGCAGCGCCGCATCCTGCTCGGGCGAGGCGGGCCATGCCCATTCGCCATCGACAAAGAGTTCGAAACTGGCACCATCCACATTCACGCCCACCGTCGACCCTTCGGCAAAGGGATAACCGCCGGTAAAGGAAATCTCGCCCGGCGCGCCGGGGCGGAAGGTCACGAACAGCAGGATATCGCCCCGCCGCACCGAAACCGGCTGTCCGTCGCGCGTGTTGACCGTCTCTTTCGGCACGGTCACGCCCCAGCATTCCTTGGGGCTCTCCTCCGCAAAGACGTTCCAGTCCGACGTCACCGCGACACGGTTGTCGGATTCCTGCGCCATCGCCGCAGGGGCGGACAGGCTTGCCGCAAGGAAAGCAGCGCCAAGGACGCGGCCGAACAGGGTGGTCATGGGGCGGGCCTCCACTTGCCTCTGGGTCCGCCCACCGCCCTCCGTCCGCCCGTCTCGGGGCTGTCGGGGGCCTTTTCCTGTGGCGCGGAACTTGCCAACTCGATATGCCCTTCTAACCGTAAAACACCCATACGTAAAAGCCCCTCGGGCAGAAAATCGCGCATGTGTGAGAGGATGGAGGACCGCCCGATGACCGTCACAGCCGCAACACCCGTCCCGATGATCGAACTCTGGCGCGGGGGGCGGCTGGAAAGCACGCATCTCGGCCATGCCGTCATCTGCGACGAAACGGGCCAGATCGTCGAAAGCTGGGGCGATCCCGCCGCCACCATCTTCCCCCGCTCCTCCTGCAAGATGCTGCAGGCGCTGCCGCTGCTGGAATCCGGCGCCGCCGATGCCCACGGCCTGACCGACCGCCAGATCGCCCTTGCCTGCGCCAGCCATCAGGGCGCGGCCATCCATACCGAGGCCGTCACCCGCTGGCTCTCCGACCTGGGCCTCTCCGAGGCCGACCTGCGCTGTGGCGCGCACGAACCCTATGACACCGCCGAACGCAACCGCCTGATCCGCGCGGATGAAAAACCCTGCCAGTGCCACAACAACTGCTCGGGCAAGCATTCGGGCTTCCTCACCCTCAACCGCCACATCAAGGGCGGGCCGGAATACGTGGACCCCGACCACCCCGTCCAGCAGGCCGTCAAGGCCGCGTTCGAGGAAACCACCGGCGAAACCTCGCCCGGTTATGGCATCGACGGCTGCTCCGCCCCCAACTACGCCACCTCCGTCCACGGCCTTGCCCGCGCCATGGCCCGCTTCGCCGCCGCCACCGGCAGCGGTGACGCCCGCGACCGCGCCATGCACCGCCTGACCCGCGCCATGGGCCAATATCCGGAAATGGTCGCAGGCGAAGGCCGCGCCTGCACCGAACTCATGCGCGCCATGGATGGCCGCGTCGCCATCAAGACAGGGGCCGAGGCAGTCTTCATCGCCATCATCCCCGAACGCCGCATGGGCATCGCGCTCAAGATCACCGACGGCGGCACGCGCGGGGCCGAAGGCGCCATCGCGGCGCTCCTGGTGAAACTCGGCGTGCTCGACCCCGCCCACCCTGCCACGCTCAAACGGCTCGACGCGGTGCAGAAGAACTGGCGCGGGCTGGAAACCGGCATCATCCGCCGCGCCCCCGCCTTCCCCTGACCCTGGAATCGAAAGGCCCCCGTCGCGCTTGACGGGGGCCTCCGACTTGGGACAGACCGGCCGGAACCGACGCTTGGTGGGGGCTGTCATAACGGCCCCGGCCCGTTGTCTGGCCTTCCTTGTCGCCCCCGATCGGGGCGGAATTGCGATCAGATCGCGGAATTACAGGGGTATCATCACGGCATCGCCAAGGCTTGATTTGCCGGTCCAAGGGCGTAAGCTTGCCGAATGACGGTCCAGCCACCGACCCCTTTCCCGATCCACAACACCCTGCAAGAACAGGTCAGCTTCGACCGGAAAGAGCTTTCCGTCATCCTCGCCCTCTATGGCCGCATGGTCGCCGCCGGCGAATGGCGCGACTACGGCATCGCCGCCCTGCGCGACATGGCGGTCTTTTCCGTCTTCCGCCGCACCGCCGAACACCCGCTCTACCGCATCGAGAAACGCCCCAAACTTCGCACGCGGCAGGGCATGTATTCCGTCACCGGCATGGACGGACAGGTGCTCCGCCGCGGCCACGACCTCGCCGCCGTCATCAAGGTGCTCGAGAAAAAGCTGATCCGCCCCATCGACTAGGGCAACGCCCAGCCTCAGCGCCCGCCCTTGCTGCCCAGCGTCACGGCACCATCCGCCTCTGCCCCGCCCTCGGGCCATGTCAGCACCGGCAGGTCGAACCCCCAGCTCCCCGCCATCACCGGACCAGACAGCGCAGGCAAGAGCGACAGGACAAAAGCAAGCGGAACAAGACGTTTCATCGGGGCTTCTCCTTCAAACTGAACCGATTGGTTCACTTCATATGCGCGCTCCGCCCCGCCCTTTCAAGATCAAACTGAACCGTTCGGTTCAAATTATCCCGCTTGCACCCGCACCCGACCCCGCTATCTTAGAATCATTCCAAACTGGACACCCGCCATGATCCCCGGCCTTTCCAACCGACGCCGCTTTTCCGACCTGACGGAACAGGAAATCCTTGCCCTCGCCATCTCGTCCGAGGAAGACGATGCCCGCATTTACCGCAGTTATGCCGAACGGCTCCGCGCCGAATTCCCCGCCTCTGCCGCCATCTTCGACGGCATGGCAGAAGAAGAGGATCAGCACCGCCAGCGCCTGATCGACCTGCACCGCACCCGCTTTGGCGACGTCATCCCCCTGATCCGCCGCGAACATGTCGCGGGCCATTACGCCCGCAAACCCGTCTGGCTGACGGCCAACCTCCCCCTCGACACCATCCGCGGCGAGGCGGCGGCGATGGAACAGGAAGCCCACCGCTTCTACACCCGCGCCGCCCAGTCCACGACCGACGCCGCCACCCGCAAACTGCTGGGCGACCTCGCCGCGGCCGAGGCGGGCCATGAACGCCGCGCGGGCGAACTGACCGACACCCACCTCACCGAAGACGCGCGCAGCGACGAGGACCGCTCCGCCCGCCGCCAGTTCATCCTGACATGGGTCCAGCCTGGCCTTGCGGGGTTGATGGATGGCTCCGTCTCCACCCTCGCGCCCATCTTCGCCACCGCCTTTGCCACGCAGGACACATGGACCACCTTCCTCGTCGGCACCGCCGCATCCGTCGGCGCAGGCATCAGCATGGGCTTCACCGAGGCCGCGCATGACGATGGCGTGCTGTCCGGTCGCGGCTCCCCTTGGAAACGCGGCCTCGCCTCTGGCGTGATGACCACGCTCGGCGGCATGGGCCACGCGCTGCCCTACCTCATCCCCGATTTCTGGACCGCCACCACCATCGCCGTGGTCGTCGTCTTCATCGAACTCTGGGCCATCGCATGGATCCAGAACCGCTTCATGGAAACCCCCTTCCTCCGCGCGGCCTTGCAGGTCGTGCTCGGCGGTGCTCTGGTCTTTGCCGCAGGGGCATTGATCGGAGGGGGCTGACATGTATCGCAAGGGCGAGGTGACATACCAACCGCTCCCCCTGCCCGACCGCGTGCAGAAACCCGACGACACGGCGCTGGCCGATGCCCGCGCCTTCCTCGACTACATGCGGAAACGCCACTCCGTCCGCCAGTTTTCAACCCGCCCCGTCCCGCAGGCCATCATCGAAACCTGCATCGCCACCGCAGGCACCGCGCCCTCTGGCGCGAACCACCAGCCATGGCATTTCGTGGCGATCTCCGACCCCGCCCTGAAATCCCGCATCCGCGCCGGGGCCGAGGAGGAAGAGCGCGCCTTCTACGCCGGTTCTGCGGGCGACGAATGGCTGGCCGCGCTGGAACCCATCGGCACGGGGGCCGACAAGCCCCACCTGACCGATGCGCCATGGCTGATCGTCGTCTTCGCCCAGCGCTACGGCCTCACCCATGACGGCACGCGCTACAAGAACTATTACGTCCCCGAAAGCGTGGGTCTGGCCACCGGCTTCCTCATCGCCGCGCTGCACCATGCGGGGCTGGTCTGCCTCGAACACACGCCGAACCCGATGAAATTCCTCGGCCGCCTGCTGGGCCGCCCCGACCACGAGAAACCGGTGATGATCCTGCCCGTGGGCTGGCCCGCCGACAACGCCACCGTTCCGGCGGTGGCGAAACGGAAAAAGCCGCTGGAAGAAATCCTGACAGTCCTCCCGCAAAGCGGTTTGTGACGCACAAACCGCGCCGGAATTTGACGCAAATTCCGGCCCCCGCCCGACCGCGTCACCGCGATTTTTGCATCAAAAATCGCCGCGAAATCTGCGCCAGATTTCGCCCCCGCCTCGCACCAGCGCACCGTTAACCACATATCATGCGCCCATGTGCGGAAATCGCGTATGTACAGTTGTCTGCACAGCCTGCGGCACAACCGCCTGCACGGCCCCGAACCGCTAAACCCCCAACAGCGCAGGCAATTCCGCCATGTCGTTAAACAAAATCGCCCCCTCGGCCAGCAATCCGTCATGCACACCCCTCGGCGCATAGCCGAAACACCGCATCCCCGCCGCCCGCGCCGCCCGCGCCCCCGCCGCGCTGTCCTCGACCACCACGCAAGCGCTTGGTTCCACCCCCAACCGCCCCGCCGCATGCAGGTAAAGATCCGGCGCAGGCTTGGGCCGCCCCAGCGCCTGCCCGGAATAAAGATGCCCGCGGAACCGGTCGATCAACCCGTGCTGGCCCAGCGTGATCTGCATCTTCTCGGGCGTGCCATTGGACCCCATCGCATAGGGAATCCCTGCCGAATCAAGGGCATCCAGCACCCCCACGATCCCCTTCACCAAAGGCACCGACGCCCGCAGCATCGCATACATCCGCGCGTAGAAATCGCTCACCCAATCCTCGGGCAACCGCGCCCCATTGGCCCGCGCCTTCTCGGCCACCGTCTCGACCGTCCCGCCGATATAGCCCGCCTCCAGCTCCTCCAGCGTCAGGCGCAGCCCGTATCGCTCCAGATCGTCCCGCACCATGACCAGCGTCGGATGCTCGCTGTCCACGACCACCCCGTCACAGTCGAAGATCACCGCAGCGGGCCTCATTCCCCCGCCCTCAGGATGGTTACGACCGTATCGCCATAGCTGCGTTGGTCAAGCATATCAAAGCCTTGCGGAGCCACGGGCGGCACCCCTTCCTCCCACACCACCAGCGCGGACGGCGCGATCCACCCACCCTCGACACAGGAGGCCAGCGCCTTCTCCCCCAGCCCCATCCGGTACGGAGGGTCCAGAAACACCAGCGAATACCCCGCCCCGCGGTTCGGCCCCATCCGCATCGCATCCCGCCGCCAGACGTCCGTCACCCCCATCGTCCGCGTCAACTCGATATTCCGGCGCAGCAGCGCCCGCGCCGCCGCCCCGTCATCGACGAAGGCCACCCGCGACGCCCCCCGCGATACCGCCTCCAGCCCCAGCGCGCCGGTCCCCGCGAAGAGGTCCAGCACCCGCGCCCCCGTGATCGGGTCGCCATAACCGCCATTTATCAACAGGTTGAAGATCGACTCCCGCACGCGGTCCGACGTGGGCCGCAGATGCGCCTTGGCATCCCCCTCGCCCACGGGGGCAAGGTGCAACCCGCGGAACTGGCCGCCGATGATCCTCATGCCTTCAGCAGCCCCTTCAACTCCACCGCCTGATCCGCCACAATCTCTGGCGCGGGCGATTTCCCCATCTCGATCAACCGCTTGCCCACCATATAGGCGCGGCTGTCATTCATCGCATCCACGGCCAGCAACGTGGCCCCGCGATAATACCAGAACGACACCGCCCCCCCGTCACCGGCCCGCGTGACGATCCGGTCATAGCCCGAATTCAGCCCCGCAATCTGCAGCTTGCAATCGTACTGGTCCGACCAGAACCACGGCTTGGCCTCATAAGCCTTTGCTGCGCCACAGATATTCTCGGCCACCGCCTCGGCCATGTCGATGGCGTTGCCCACCGATTCCAGCCGCAGCCGCCCCCCCTTCCACGGAAAGGACGCGCAATCCCCCGCCGCCCAGACATGCGGGGCCGAGGTGCGGCCCTGATCGTCACAGGCAATCCCGTTGTCCAAGGCAATCCCCGCCGCCTCTGCCAACCCCGTCGCAGGCACGATCCCCACCCCCGCGATCACGAAATCCGCCGCCAGCTCGCGCCCGTCCGCCAGACGCACGCCCGTAACCCGCCCCTCGCCCAAAAGCCGATCAAGCCCCGTAGACTCAAGGATTTTCACCCCCCGCGCCCCATGCAGCGCGCGGAAATAATCCGACGTCTCGGGCGCCGCCACCCGTTGCAGGATGCGCGGCGCCATCTCCAGCACCGTCACATCCAGCCCCAGCTTGGCCCCCACCGCCGCCGCCTCCAGCCCGATATAGCCGCCCCCCACGATCACCAGCCGCCGCCCCGCGACGAACTCGCCCCGCATGGCATCCACATCGGCCAGCGTCCGTACGGTGAAGACGCCCGCCAGATCGCCCCCCACCGCCGCAGGCAGCCGCCGCGGCACCGACCCCGTGGTCAGCACCAGCTCGTCATAGGCCACCGCCTCGCCGCCCACCGTAACCACCCGCGCGGCGGTGTCGATCCGCTCGACCTTGGCCCCCAGATGCAGCGCAATCCCCTGATCCGCATAGAATTCCGCCGACCGCAGCCACAGCCGCTCTTCCTCCATCTCGCCCAGAAGATAGGCCTTGGACAGCGGCGGGCGCTGATAGGGCGGCGCGGGTTCCTCGCCTATGAGGGTCACGGCCCCGTCGAACCCCAGCGCACGCAGCTTTGCCGCACAGGCCGCCCCCGCCTGCCCCGCCCCCACGATCACCACATGCGCCATGCGTTCCCCCGTTTCCACTCTGGCCGAATTCAGGGCCGGACCCTATATCCCCCCCTTAGAGGAACGCAACTTGATGAGGGACGAAGAATGACGATTTCCGTAGGCCAGCCGTTGCCCGATGCCAAACTGATCCGCATGGGCGAAAACGGAGCCGAGGCCGTGTCGGTTCAGGAACGCGCCAAGGGCCGCAAGGTGGTGATCTTCGCCGTTCCGGGTGCCTTCACCCCCACCTGCCATTCCGCCCATGTGCCCAGCTTCATCCGCACCAAGGACGGCTTCGCCGCCAAGGGCGTGGACGAGATCATCTGCGTCTCGGTCAACGACCCCTTCGTGATGAAGGCATGGGCCGAGGCGACGGGTGCCGCCAATGCCGGCATCACCATGCTGGCCGACGCGGATTCCAGCTTCACCAAGGCAATGGGCCTTGCCTTCGACGCGCCCCCCGTGGGCCTGCTGGCGCGGTCCAAGCGCTATGCGCTCTATGCCGAGGATGGCGTGGTCAAGGCGCTGCACATGGAAGAAAGCCCCGGCACCTGCGAAATCTCGGGCGGCGAGGCGCTGCTCAAGGCGATCTGAGGTGGCGGCGGGGTGAACCCCGCCCTACCCGTCCGGTACCGGTAGGGCGGGGTTCACCCCGCCTTCCCCCCGAATTCGGACACCACGGCAAGAGCGCAAAGGCCCGCAGGACCGGCACGCAGGTCCCGCCCCTCCGGCCACTTCCCCCCCTTCCCGCCCCCGTCACCCGGGTTGATCCGCCCCCGAAACGCCCCGTAGGGCGGGGTTCACCCCGCCACAGGCGCCCCCCTCACTCCCCCCCGTGACAGAACCACCCCCCCGTCACATCCCCCCCATGGGCAAAGAACAGCCACAGCCGTTCGCCCCCTTCCGTCTCCACCCGCCAGTAATCCCTTGGCCCTGTCCGCCAGTCGGGATCGTCCAGCCACCATTCCGGCGCGATCCGCTCCGGCCCCGTGGCGAACCGCGTCACCATCTCGCGCCGCCGCCAGCGGAATCGCGCGGGCGGCGTCGGGTCATCCTCCGGCGCCCCCACGGGTTCGGGACGGAACAGGCGCAAGGGCCGCAGCCCCCGCTTGGGCCACGGCCCCGCGAAAGGCTCCGACCATGCGGCGGCCAGAACCTGCGCGCCCTTCTCCGGCACGTGACTCTCACCCGGATGGAAGCGCGTCACCGCCTCGGCCCCCAGCCGCACGCCCAGCTTGCCCAGAAGGTCATCCAGCCCCGCCCCCTGCGCCGCCACCCCCGCCACCCCCACCGGACTGCGGTGCTGCACAGGGGCCAGCGCCTCGGTCTCCACCGCCTCCAGCCGCAGCATGTCGATCCCGAAGCCCGCATCCAGATCGCCCAGCTTCATCCACAGCAGCGGCCGTATCCGGTCCTCGCGGTCCGACGCGCGGGCAAGGCCCACCTCCGCCACCTCCACCCGCCCATCCGCACGGAAGGCCTGCACCCGCACCCGCCGCGCCCCACGCCCGTGCCGCCGCAGCCGCGCGCAGAGCACCGGCAGCAGCCGGTCCACCCCCGCCTCCACATCCGCAAGCAGCCCGATGGGTTCGGGCAGGCTGATCCGCGCCGCGAAATGCAAGGGCGCGCCCGCGGGCGTCACCGGTTCGGGTTCCAGCCCCAGCGCCTGATCCAGCCGCCGCAGCACCCCCGCCCCGAACCGCCGCGCCAGCGCCGCGCGCGGCAGCACCGCCACATCCTCCACCCGCCGCAGGCCCAGCCGCACCAGCCCCTCCACCGCCTCCGGCGCCAGCCGCAGCGCGGCCACCGGCAGCGGGCCCAACGCCTGCCTCACCTTGCCTTCCGCCGCGATCACCCCGCGCGGGGCCACCGCCCCCACGCCGCCCGCGGGCAGCGCGCCCCCCTTCTCCCACCCCCGCCGTCTGGCCGCCCGCGACCGCGTCGCATGGGCCTCCTGCTCGATCGCGTCACCCGACCGCAGGGGCACATCCCCCCGCCCCGCGAACCGCGCCAGCGCCCAGGCCGCCCCCACCGTATCGGCCACCGCCGCGCGCAGGCTCAGCCCCATTTCCGCGCAATCCGCCTCCACCTGCGCCATCAGCGCCGCCTCGCCCCCGAAAAGATGCGCGCAGCCCGTCAGATCCACCACCAGCCCCGCCGGGGCCTCTTCCGCCACCCAGGGCGAGAACTTCCCCGCCCAGCGCCGCAGCAGCGTCAGGAACGCGGCCTCCCCCGCCGCATCCTCGGGCACCGTCACCAGATCGGGACACATCGCCCCGGCATCGCGCAGCGGCTGGCCCGGGGCCACCCCCGCCGCCTCGGCCCGCGCCGAAACCGATGTCACGACCTGCGCCCCGTTGCGCTCGCCCACCACCACCAGCGGCCCCGCCAGCCCCGCCGCACCCCCCCGCGCCTGGCGCAGCGCCCGCTCGGCGGCCAGACGGGGAAACCACAGGGACAGGATACGGCGGCGACTCATCTGCGGCCCGAATGTTCATGCTTCGTTCCTTTTCCTAGCGGCATCCGCCGGAAAGTCCACCGCCAAGACCCAACTTTCCGTGATGTGGGGGAAATGGCCCAGATCGCCCGTGACAAGGTCACTTCCGCGATTCATTCTCAGCCCTATACTGACGCAACTTTTCCAGCAGGGAGCCATAGGAAATGAAATTCGCCACCAAAGCCCTCGTCGCGGGCTTCGTCATGGTCGCAGGCGTCGCGATCGCCGCCGAAGCCACCGATCCCACCGTCAAGGCCCGTCAGGAACTGATGGATGTGATCGGCATGAACACCGGCATCCTCGGCAAGATGGCGGGTGGTGAAACCGCCTTCGACGCCGCCGCCGCCGAAGGGGCCAAGGCCGCCATCGCCGGTGCCGCCGCCGAGATCGCGGCCAAGTTCGAAGCACAGGCCGCAGATCCGAAATCCACCGCGAAAGAGGATATCTGGGCAAACTGGGACGACTTCGTGAAGAAGGGCGACGCGCTCAAGGCCGCGGCCGAAGGCATGGACGCCACCACGCTCGAAGGCGTGCAGGCGGGCATGGCGGGCGTCGGCGGGGCCTGCAAGGACTGCCACACCACCTATCGCATCCCCTCCTGATCCCCGCGCGACCTCTGCAAGGTCAAGGCCGCCGGCAGACCGGCGGCCTTTTTCCTGCGCGAAAGCGGTTCCTGCGTCAGAGATCGGCGCAATATCTGCGCCGGATTTCGCCCGCGCCGCCGCCGGACCTCAGCCGCAACTCACCCGCGTGATCCGGCCCGAATAATCCACCTCGAAGTTCAGCCGGTCAGAGCTGTAATCCTGGGTCACCATCGTATTGGGATAGATCACCCGTACCGGCTTGTTGAACCGCATCGTCTCCAGCGCCGTTGCCGGACCGCCGACAAGGAATTGCAGATCCAGCGCCCCGCACTGGTTCACACTGCCGCCCGGCCCGCCGCCCGTACCGGGTTCCACCGGCACGCAGGCCGCCATGAACCCCGCCACGGCCACATATGCCACGCCACGCATCATCGCCCGCATCGCCTCGCTCCCTCTCCATGGCGGCAGACCGACCGCCTCGCTTGCATCCAACGCCAAGCCTGCTGTTGCGTTCCCGATCCGGCAACCCGCCCCCCCGCGCAAAGGGCGCAAACCGGCCAACTCCCGCCGTTTCCCGCGTTGCATTTTCCGGCTCTTTCCCCCAGCCTGCCCGAAATTTCCAACCGGAGGGATCCCCGATGCGCACCCGCGCCGCCGTTGCCGTTGCCGCAGGCAAACCGCTTGAGATCATGGAAGTGAACCTCGACGACCCCAAGGAGGGCGAGGTCCTGATCGAGATCAAGGCCACCGGCATCTGCCACACCGACGAATTCACCCTGTCGGGCGCGGACCCCGAAGGCATCTTCCCCTCGATCCTCGGCCATGAAGGCGCGGGCGTGGTGGTCAAATGCGGCCCGGGCGTCAAGACGCTGAAACCCGGCGACCATGTCATCCCGCTCTACACCCCCGAATGCCGCGAATGCCCGTCCTGCCTCTCGCGCAAGACGAACCTCTGCACCGCCATCCGCGCGACGCAGGGACAGGGCCTGATGCCCGACGGGACCACCCGCTTCTCGATGCTGGATGGCACGCCCATCTATCACTACATGGGCTGCTCGACCTTTGCCCAGCACACCGTCCTGCCCGAAATCGCGCTGGCCAAGGTGCGCGAGGACGCCCCCTTCGACAAGATCTGCTACATCGGCTGCGGCGTCACCACCGGCGTGGGCGCGGTGCTGAACACCGCCAATGTGGAAGCGGGCGCAAAGGCCGTCGTCTTCGGCCTTGGCGGGATCGGGCTGAACGTGATTCAGGGCCTGAAACTTGCCGGTGCCGACATGATCATCGGCGTGGACCTGAACGACGACAAGAAGGAATGGGGCGAACGCTTCGGCATGACCCATTTCATCAACCCCAAGTCACTGCCCGAAGGCACCTCGGTCGTGCAGGCCATCGTGGACATGACCAAGACCCCCTTCGACAAGATCGGCGGGGCGGATTACTCCTTCGACTGCACCGGCAACGTCAAGGTGATGCGCGACGCGCTGGAATGCACCCATCGCGGCTGGGGCCAGTCGATCATCATCGGCGTGGCCCCCGCGGGCGCGGTGATCGAGACGCGCCCCTTCCAGCTCGTCACGGGCCGCGTCTGGAAAGGCACCGCCTTCGGCGGCGCGCGCGGGCGCACGGATGTGCCCAAGATCGTCGACTGGTACATGGACGGCAAGATCGAGATCGACCCGATGATCACCCACATCCTGCCGCTGGAACGCATCAACGAAGGCTTCGACCTGATGCATGCGGGCAAGTCCATTCGCGCGGTGGTGGTGTTCTGACGGGCGGGGTGAACCCCGCCCACCCCAAGGGTCAGGATGGCAGGGACCCCGTCCCGGGCCTGACCCGGGACCTCCCTGCCCAAGCGCGCCCCCGGACGAAATGGAGGCCCCGGGTCAAGCCCGGGGCGGGATTGACCGGGTGACCGTGCCGCAGTCAGCGCACAGAAAAGCGATCATGCCCGAAACCCCCGCAACCACCGCACTCAAGGCCAAGGGCATCCCTTTCACCCTCCACCCCTATGCCTACGACCCCAAGGCCGATGCCGTGGGCCTCGCCGCCGCGCAGGCGCTTGGCCTCGACCCCGCCCTCACCCTGAAAACCCTGATGGTCGAAGTCGACGGCAAACCCGCCTGCTGCGTCATCCCCTCCGACCGCCACCTGTCGATGAAGCGCGTCGCCGCCGCCTTCGGGGCCAAATCCGCCGCCATGATGCCCGCGCCCAAGGCCGAGAAACTAACCGCCTACAAGGTCGGCGGCATCTCCCCCTTCGGCCAGCGCCGCCCCGTCCCCACCATGATCGAGGCGACCGCCACCACCGCCGCGACAGTCTGGATCAACGCAGGCCAACGCGGCCTCCTCCTCGGCATCGCGCCCGCCGACGCACTGGCCGCCATCCCCGCGACCGCCGCGCTGCTGACGGCCTAGGACGGCAGGTTGTCCCGCTCTGGCGCCACCCCGTCCGCGCCCTTGCGCGGATAGCGCCGGACCAGCCGCGCCCGACCCGCCACCGCCCCTGCATGGGCCGCCCCCATGCCCCGCATCCCCCCCGTTCCCCCCTCCAGCGACTCCGAAATCCCGGCAAGGACATCGCCCGCATCCCCCGTGCGCGCATCATCCCCCTCGGGTCCGAACTCCATCGGTGCAGAGGATCCGTCCATGTCGGGCAAGCCGCTCTCGTGCAGGGCGCTTTCTTCCTCGTCGATTTCCACCGCCCCCGCATCGTCCAGCGCGGCCACCGCCACCGCCTCCATCTCCAGCGGCACAGAGAGCGCGGTCACCATCACCGCCCCCTCCTCGACCGCCCGTTCAAGGACATCGCGGTCCTCGTCCGGCAGCAGATAGTCGCGCATCCGGTCGAACAGCGGGCGCGGGTCGACCTCCTCCTCGCCGATGCCTTCGCCGGTCATATGGATATTCTGCACCGGCAGCCCCAGCGCGATCAGCCGGTCGATGGCGGCCTCGGCCTCCTCGCGGGCATCGAACAGGGCGGTGATCGTCATATCGGGCATCGCATGTCCTCCTGCGCTTCACCGGCAGAACCCCCATCCCCCGCCCGCCGTTCCTGCCCCGCACGCTTTCGCTTTCCGCGCCCCGCGCTTTGGGGCATGAAGGACGGACAGGAGAACCCCGATGCCCGAACCCCGCGCCCCCCGCCTCTGCGTGCTGATCGATGCCGACAACGTCCCCTCCGGCTATGCCGAGGCGATCTTCGAGGAAATCGCGGGCCTAGGCGAAGCCTCCGTCCGCCGCATCTACGGCGACTGGTCCGCCCAGCGCCTTGCCGGATGGGCCAAGAAGGTGGCGGCCCTCGGCCTTGTCGCCGACCAGCAATTCTCCAACACCAAGGGCAAGAACGCCTCGGACATCGGCCTCGTCATCGCGGCGATGGATTTCCTCCATTCGGGCCTCTTCGACGGCTTCGTCCTCGTCTCCTCCGACAGCGACTTCACCCGCCTCGCCGCGCGCATCCGCGAACAGGGGCTGGACGTTTTCGGCATCGGCGAGAAGAAGACACCCGAAGCCTTCCGCATGGCCTGCAAACGCTTCATCTACGTCGAAAACCTCGGCGCGGCGGATGACGCACCCGAACCCGCCCCCGCGCGCGGCACCGCCCGCACCGAACAGCCCGACACGCCGAAACCCGGCACCAAGGAAGCCCCCGCCAAGGCCATCCCCTTCATCGTCGCCGCCATGCGCGCCATCGACCCCGATGCCGAATGGTACTCGCTGGGTCAGGTCGGCCAGTTCATCACCCAAGGCACCCCCGACTTCGACACCCGCACCTATGGCAGCGCGAAACTCTCGGACCTCGTCCGCAAGATCTCCCGCTTCGAGGTCCGCCCCGGCCCCGGCGGCCAGCTCCAGATGCGCGACGTGGCCTGAGGGGCGCCGCCCTTCCTCCATTTTCTGTCCCGAAATATCCCGGGGGTCCGGGGGCTGGCCCCCAGACCGGCGGGCGGTTCCCGCGCAACCTCTGCATCGGGGCGCATCCACCCTGCGCCCATGCGGGCTTCCGCCGCCCCGCCATTCCCCCTATCCTGCCCGCACAGGCAAACGGAGACCCCCATGCAGGTCGAACTCGGACTCGACACCTTCGGCGATACCACGCTCGGCCCCGATGGCCGGCTGAAACCGCATGACGCCGTCCTGCGCGAGGTGGTGGAACAGGGCGTGCTGGCGGACGAACTGGGCATCCACTTCCTCGGCATAGGCGAGCATCACCGCGCCGATTTCTCCGTCTCGGCCCCCGAAGTGGTGCTCTCGGCCATCGCCGCGCGCACCTCGCGCATCCGGCTCGGCTCTGCCGTCACCGTGCTCTCCTCCGACGATCCGATCCGCGTGTTCCAGCGCTTCTCCACGCTCAACGCCATCTCGAACGGGCGCGCCGAAGTCATCCTCGGCCGCGGCTCCTTCACCGAAAGCTTCCCCCTCTTCGGCTATGAACTGGAAGATTACGAACTCCTGTTCGAGGAAAAGCTCGACCTCTTCGCCCACCTGATCCGGGACGAGGCGGTCACTTGGTCCGGCCAGACCCGCCCGCCGCTGGTGAACCAGCGCGTCTATCCCACGCTCGGGCCGGGGATGCAGGTCTGGGTCGGCGTCGGCGGCAGTCCGGAATCGGTGGTCCGCGTCGTCCGCCACGACCTGCAACTGATGCTCGCCATCATCGGCGGCGACCCGCGCCGGTTCAAACCCTATGTCGACCTCTACCACCGCGCCTGCGCCCAGATGGGACGCACGGTCAAACCCGTGGGCATCCATTCCCCCGGCCATATCGCGGCAACCGACGAACTGGCCGCAGAACAGCTCTGGCCCCATTACAAGGCCATGTTCGACCGCATCGGCGCCGAACGTGGCTGGCCCCCCGTCACCCCCGACCGTTTCATGGGGGAAATCCGGCACGGCTCGCTCTATGTCGGCAGCGCCGAGACGGTGGCGAAAAAGATCGCCGCCGCCGTCACCGCCCTCGGCGTGACGCGCTTCGACATGAAATACGCAACCGGCCCGATGCCGCATGACCAGCTCTGCGAAAGCCTGCGCCTTTACGGTGAAAAGGTCATCCCGATGGTCAAGGACATGGTCGCAGGCATCCAGACCGCAGCGTAGGGCGGGGTTCACCCCGCCTTTACGGGCTCAGGCGTAGGGCGGGGTTCACCCCGCCTCTACGGGCTCCACCCTTCCCCAGACATCAGTGCAAGGGAGAGGAAAACGCCCCAGTGGGGCCTTTTCCTGCCCCGCCGTTAGGTCCGCGCGACCTGCCGGGGCGGGTGCCCATGGCGCACGTCCCGGTGGGGGTGAGGCGGGGCGAGAAATCGTCCGGTGGACGATTTCCCCGCCGAACGCGCGGCCCGTGGCCGCGCCGGAAGGTCGTGCGCGGACCGTGGCTTTGGGCCACGGTCCGGAACCCACTGTCACGCTTCGTCTGGATCAAGGCCACAGGTCGGGGCTTACCCCGCCCCCCTCAGGGCGCCAGATGCTCCCTGAATGCCGCCACGACCTCCTCATAGACCTTGCGCTTGAAGGGCACGATGGATGCCACCATCTCCCCCGCCCCGATCCAGCGCCAGCGGGAAAACTCGGGATGTTCGCTGTCGATCCGCACCTGATCGTCGGTCCCCAGAAAGCGGAACAGGAACCACTTCTGCCGCTGCCCGCGATACTTGCCGCCCCAGACCTTGCCCAGCAAATCCGGTGGCAGGTCATAGGTCACCCAGCCCTCGGTCTTGGCCACGAACTCCACCAGATCGGCGGTGACGCCCGTCTCCTCCCACAGCTCGCGCAGCGCGGCGGCGCGGGGCTTTTCGCCCTCGTCGATCCCGCCCTGCGGCATCTGCCATGCGGGCACCGTGGCATCCAGCCGCTGCCCCGCGAAGATTTCCCCCCGCGGGTTGATAAGGACGACCCCGACACAGGGCCGATAGGGAAGCGTTTCGGGATCGGTCATGCCAGACGGGCCGCCCGTCGCCGGACGGCCCCCTCTCCCGCTCATTCCGCCGCCGCGGGGGCGGCCACCGCGTTCAGCCCGCGCAGGATATCCACGGCATAGGCCAGCTGGTAATCCTCGTCGCGCAGCTTGGCCGTCTCCTCGACCCGCGCGCGCTCTTCCTCCAGCAGCTTGCGCTCGTCCTCGGTCATCGAATCGTTCGAGATGATGCCGCGCAGATCCGCCTCGGACTGCGGCGCGAATTCCGGCACCGCCTCCTCGCCCTCGGCGGCGGGGTCTGCGGGCGGCTGCACCGGCTGGTTCACCACGATATCCGGCATCACGCCCAGCGCCTGGATCGACCGGCCCGACGGCGTGTAATAGCGCGCCGTCGTCAGCCGCATCGCGCCATCCCCGCGCAGCGGCACCACCGTCTGCACCGACCCCTTGCCAAAGCTCTTGGTCCCCACCACGATCGCGCGCCGATGGTCCTGCAACGCCCCCGCCACGATCTCCGAGGCCGAGGCAGAGCCGCCATTGATCAGTACCACGATCGGCTTGCCCCCCGCCATGTCGCCGGAGGTGGCGTTGAACCGCTCGCCATCCGCCGGATCGCGGCCACGGGTCGACACGATCTCGCCCTTTTCAAGGAAGGTGTCCGACACGCTGATCGCCTCGGTCAGCAACCCGCCGGGATTGTTGCGCAGGTCCACCACGAACCCGTCCACATTGGCCAGCCCGTCCAGCTCCGCCACCCGCTTGCCCAGCTCTTCCTGCAAACCGGGCGTCGTCTGGTCGTTGAAGGTGGTAATCCGCAGCACGACCGTGTTGCCCACCACGCGGCTCTTGACCGCCGTCACCTTGATCGTGTCGCGGATGATCGACACGTCGAAGGGCTCGTCCGTCCCCTCGCGCACCACGGTGATGATAATCTCCGACCCGACCGGCCCGCGCATCATGTCCACCGCCTGATCCAGCGTCAGGCCCAGCACGCTCTCGCCGTTCACATGGGTGATGAAATCCCCCGCCTCGATCCCCGCCGCATCGGCGGGCGTGCCGTCCATGGGCGAGACGACCTTGACGAAGCCCTGATCCTGCGTGACCTCGATCCCCAGCCCCCCGAACTCGCCGCGGGTCTGCACCTGCATGTCGTCGAAATCTTCCGGCGGCAGATAGCTGGAATGGGGGTCAAGGCTGGTCAGCATCCCGTTGATCGCCGCCTCGACCAGCTTCTTGCTGTCCACTTCCTCGACATATTGCGCGCGGATGCGCTCGAAGATGTCGCCGAACAGGTCCAGCTGCTCATAGACGTTTTCCGTCCGCTCGGCCTCCTGCGCGATCAGCGGCCCCGCGACCTGCGTGGTCAGCAGAACTCCGGCCACCGTGCCGCCCAGCGCGGCCATCACGAACTTCCTCATCTTCCTTCAACCCCTTCCTTCGGTGAACCAAGGTTCCGGGTCCACCGGCTCGGCACCCTGCCGCAATTCCAAATAAAGCGTTTCCGACTCGCGCGCGCCACCACCTTCTTCGGCGGTGGCAAGAATGTCCGCAAGCGCCGTCTCGTCCCCCGGCATCAGGCCCAGCGGCGCCCCCTGCGCCACGACCTCGCCCACCTCGCCATAGACCGTTCCCAACCCCGCAAGGATCAGAAGATAGCCGCCCCCGGGTTCCAGTATCATCACATTTCCGTAGTCGAGCAGCGGCCCCCGATAGCGGATCGTCGCAGGCCATGGCGCCGTGACCAGCGCGCGCGGCCGCGTCGACAGCGTCAGCCCGGGTCGCGTGACTCCCGCCGCATCGGTTTCCCCCGGCCGCAGCAGCACCGATCCCAGCACGGGGCGCGGCAGCCGCCCCTTGGCGGCGGCAAAATCCTCGGTCGCCGTCCCGTCCGGCGCCAGCCCCGCGGCAAAGGCCTCCAGCGTATCGGCGCTTTCCAGCAGCCCGCGCAGCACCCCGGGGTCCTCGGTGAACTTGCGCGGCAGATCCGTCCGGTCGCTGATCGCCTGTGACAGCGCCGTCCGCGCCGACTGCGCCGCGCCCAGCCCCTCGGACAGGGTCCGCCCCGCCGCCACCTGCAGATCGCGCAACTCCTGCAATTCCTGCAACTCGGCCCGCAGCCGCCCCGCCTCGGCCTGCAAGGCGGGCGTCACATCCGCCAGCATCATCCCCGACCGCACCGTCCCCAAGGGCCCCGTCGGATGCAGCAACAGCAGCGGCCCGGGCTCGGCCTCCATCCGCGCCAGAACCCCCACCAGTTGCGCGATCCGCTCGCGCTCGGTCTCGAACCGCAGGGTCAGCGCCGTCTCGCGCAGCGACGCCTGCCGCAGCGCCTCGCGCAGCGCGGCCAGCCCGTCCTCATAGGCGCGGATCGTCGCGGTCAGCGCGGCCACGCGGTCCTTGGCCGCCTCGGCCTCCTGCAACCCCGCCACCGCCGCCTGCAGATCGGCCGACGCCTTCGCCGCCTGTTCCGCCACACCCTGCGCCGCCGCAGGCGCGGCCACCATCAGGGACAGGGCAAGAAGGGCCGCGCGCATCCTCATGCGATCAGGCTTTGTCCGGTCATCTCGGCCGGTTGCGCCAGCCCCATCAGATGCAGCACGGTCGGCGCCAGATCGGCCAGCCGCCCCGCCCGCAACCGCGCCCCCGCAGGCCCGCCGAACAGGACCACCGGCACCGGATTGGTTGTATGCGCCGTATGCGGCCCGCCCGTGACGGGGTCCACCATCTGCTCGCAATTGCCATGATCCGCCGTCACCACCATCGCGCCCCCGCAGGCCTGCAGCGCCGCCAGCGCATCGCCCAGACAGGCATCCACCGCCTCGCAGGCCCGCATCGCCGCCGCCATGTCACCGGTATGGCCCACCATGTCGGGATTGGCGAAATTCACCACGATCAGGTCATAGCCATGGCGGATCGCCTCGACCAGCTTCGCGCCGACCTCGGGCGCGCTCATCTCGGGTTGCAGGTCATAGGTCGCCACCTTGGGCGATTTCGGCATGAAGCGGTCCTCGCCCGCGAAAGGCTCCTCCCGCCCGCCATTCAGGAAGAAGGTGACATGGGGGTATTTCTCCGTCTCGGCCAGCCGGAACTGCGTGCGCCCCTGCTTGGCCACCCATTCGCCCAGCGTGTTGACGATCGACCGCTTCGGGAAAGCCGTCGCCATATATCCGCTATGCGCGTCGGAATATTCCACCATCCCCAGAAGCGCCGACCACACCGGCCGCGCGCCTGTGTCGAAGGCATCAAAGGAGGGCTGCCCGATCGCCGCCAATATCTCGCGCGCCCGATCCGCGCGGAAGTTCAGGCAGAAGACCCCGTCGCCATCCCGCGCGCCGCCATAGCCACCCACCACCGTGGGGGCCAGAAACTCGTCCGTCTCGCCCTTGGCATAGGACGCGGCCACCGCCGCCACGGCATCCGCCGCAGGCTCGCCCTCGCCCCGCACCATCGCGGCATAGGCGCGGGAAACCCGCTCCCACCGGTTGTCGCGGTCCATCGCCCAATAGCGCCCGATCACCGTCGCCACCCGCGCCCCCACCGGCAGCTTGGCCACCAGCTCCGCCACGAACCCCTCCGCCGACGAAGGCGCCACATCCCGCCCGTCCGTGATCGCATGCAGCCAGACCGGCACGCCCAGCGCCGTGATCGCACGCGCCGCCGCCAGCACATGGGCGATATGCCCGTGCACCCCGCCATCCGACACGACGCCCATCAGATGCGCAGCACCCCCCGCCGCCTTCACCCGCGCGGCAAACTCCACCAGCGCGGGGTTCGCGGCAAAAGACCCGTCCTCCACCGCCAGATCGATCGCGCCAAGGTCCATCGCCACTACGCGCCCCGCGCCGATATTCGTATGGCCCACCTCGGAATTGCCCATCTGCCCCGAGGGCAGCCCCACATCCGGCCCGTGGGTGACCAGCGTGGCCTTGGGACAGGTCGCCCACAGCCGGTCGAAATTCGGCACATGCGCCTGTGCGGGGGCATTGCCCTCCTGCCGGTCGGACAGGCCCCAGCCGTCAAGGATGCACAGGACGACAGGCTTCGGAACGGTCATGGCGCGGTACCCTTTCTTGGTCTTGCACGTTCCATACCGCCCGCCGCGCAGGCGGGCAACGCGCGCGACCTCACGCGGCTGCGATTTCCTGCGCCGTCGCGGGAATCATGGTTAATGGCTGCTGATGGCTCCGTGCGTATGTACAGTCTGCGGCACAACCGTCTGCACAGCCCGCGGCACGGCCCGATCTTGCCGGAGGCGACCGTAAATCCAGCGTTCCCAACCCCTTGGCCACCCCGTCAGACGCGGTGATAGGGCCCCCCCGCCAGAATCGTCGCCGCGCGGTACAGCTGCTCGGCCAGCATCACCCGCACCAGCATATGCGGCCAGACCATCCGCCCGAAACTGATCGAAAAATCCGCCTTTGCCCGCAGCGACGGCGCAATCCCGTCCGCCCCGCCGATGACGAAGGCCACATCCTGCCGCCCGCCATCCCGCCACCGCGCCATCTCGGCGGCAAACTCGGGCGAGGACATGACCCTCCCCCGCTCGTCCAGCGTCACCAGCAGGGCACCCGCAGGAATGGCCCGCGACAGCAACTCCGCCTCCGCCTCCATCCCGCCGCCCTTGCGATCCTCGACCTCGTGCTCGCTCAAAGGGCCAAGGCCCAGCGCCCGCCCCGTCCGGTCGAACCGCGTCACGTAATCGTCGATCAGCTCACGCTCGGGGCCCGCCCGCATCCGGCCCACGGCACATAGATGCACCCGCACGGCCCTCAGGCCCCGCGATGGGCGCTTCCCGGAAGCCACATCTTTTCAAGCTGATAGAACTCGCGCACCTCGGGGCGGAAGACATGGACGATCACGTCGCCCGTGTCGATCAGCACCCAGTCGCCGGTTTCCTTGCCTTCCATCTTGGACGACACGCGGAACTCCTGCTTCAGCCGGTCCACCAACTTTTCGGAAATCGCCGCGACCTGCCGCGACGACCGGCCGGAACAGATGACCATGTAATCGGCCACATCCGACCGCCCGCGCAGGTCGATCTGCACGATATCCTCGGCCTTGTCGTCATCGACGGATTTCAGGACGGCAGCCAGAATCTCTTCGGACGTATAGCTGGGCGCAGTTGCCGTGGCGGCATCGCTCATGCGCGGTGCCCTCGGCCCGACCGGCAGCCCGGTCGTTGGGTCAGAATGGGACAGGACATCGTCCTCCAGAAGTTGCGCGCCGCCCCGCCCCGGCGCGGGGCTTACCCCACAAGGTAACATCGCGCGCCCCGTATCTCAACGGCACGCGAAGCGCGCGCGATACAGGTGGGCGGGACAAAGCGCAAGGGCAACACGCGTTTTCTGGGCAAAACGCGTGGCCCCGTTCTTTCTGCGAAAGAACCCCGCCCGCGACATCCCGCGCTCCGGACTCAAATGGCACCGATCCTTCGCCAGAAGGATCGCCCCAAGAAATTTCGCCAGAAATTTCTTGCCCCTCACCGTACCTCCCACGCCACCTCGTTCAACCGCGCCGCCGCAGGCGTCCATGGCGCATCGTAGAAAGCATAGACCGGACCACCCACGACCTGCAGACCCCGCCCCTCCGCCCACGCCTTCAACCCCGCTGCCCGCGCCGCCATGTCCTCGCCCTCGGGCATCCCCGAAAACCCCTCCACCACCATCCGCGCCGCAGGCGCTTCGCGCAGCACGATCCGCCCGTCCCGCGGCGTGGGCAACCCTGCCGCCACCGCGGCGGCAGGCATGGTAAAGCGCACCACCCAAAGGCCATGCCCTTGATTTTGCTGCTCCACCGGCACCGTCATGGCGATCTTCCCGCCCCCGTCACTGCCGCCGAAGATATACCCCGCCAGCAGCCCGAACCCCGTATTCACCGCGGCCCGCCGATCCCCCCGCACCGTCACCTCCGCCACCACGCGCGGCCTGTAATCGCGCACCTCCCGCGCGCCCTCCACCCCCTGCACCGCATAGGGCGGCATCTCGTATCCCCGCCGCGTCATCCCCTCGGCCTCCGCCCGATCCGCACCGATCCCCGCCATCACGACCCCGATCCAGCGCATCCGTCCCCTCCGCCATCACAACCCTTCAACCTAGCTTGCCTCAAAGGGGATTCGAGCGTATCTAGCGCCCCATGACCCGCTTCTTCGACATGGCCGATCACGCCCGCCTGCCCTGGCGCTTCACCCGCGAAAGCCGGTCCGTCCTCGCACGACTTATCTGACGCCTGCCCGCGTCCCCGGCGCCCTGCGCCACAATCACAGCCATATCCGAAAGAGATGAGCCATGACCGCTCCGCGCACCCTCTATGACAAGATCTGGGATGACCACGTCGTCCATCAGGCCGAAGACGGCACCTGCCTGCTCTATATCGACCGCCACCTCGTCCACGAAGTGACCTCGCCGCAAGCCTTCGAAGGGCTGCGCATGACGGGCCGCAAGGTCCGTGCGCCGGAAAAGACCATCGCCGTGCCGGACCACAACGTCCCCACGACCGCAGGCCGCGACAAGCACATCGACAACGAGGAATCGCGGATTCAGGTCGAAGCGCTGGACAAGAACGCCAAGGATTTCGGGATCAACTACTATCCCGTGTCCGACATCCGTCAGGGCATCGTCCACATCGTCGGCCCCGAACAGGGCTGGACGCTGCCGGGCATGACCGTCGTCTGCGGTGACAGCCATACTGCCACCCACGGCGCCTTCGGCGCGCTGGCCCACGGGATCGGCACGTCCGAAGTGGAACACGTTCTGGCCACCCAGACGCTGATCCAGAAGAAATCCAAGAACATGAAGGTTGAAATCACCGGCTCGCTCCGCCCCGGCGTCACGGCCAAGGACATCACCCTGTCCGTCATCGGCGCGACCGGCACGGCGGGCGGCACGGGTTACGTCATCGAATATTGCGGTCAGGCGATCCGCGAGCTGTCGATGGAAGGCCGCATGACCGTCTGCAACATGGCCATCGAAGGCGGCGCCCGCGCGGGGTTGATTGCCCCCGATGAAAAGACCTTCGCCTATGTGCAGGGCCGCCCCCACGCGCCCAAGGGTGCCAAGTGGGAAGCCGCACTCGCCTATTGGAAAACCCTCTTCACCGATGAAGGCGCGCATTTCGACAAGGTCGTCACGATCAAAGGCGAAGACATCGCCCCCGTCGTGACCTGGGGCACATCGCCCGAGGATGTGCTGCCCATCACCGGCGTCGTCCCTGCGCCCGAGGATTTCACCGGCGGCAAGGTCGAGGCGGCCAAGCGCTCGCTCGAATACATGGGCCTGACCCCCGGCATGAAGCTGACCGACATCAAGATCGACACGGTCTTCATCGGCTCTTGCACCAATGGCCGGATCGAAGACCTCCGCGCCGCCGCGGCGATCCTGAAGGGCAAGAAGATCAAGGACGGCATGCGCGCCATGGTCGTCCCCGGCTCGGGCCTCGTCCGCGCGCAAGCAGAAGAGGAAGGTCTGGCGCAGATCTTCATCGACGCAGGCTTCGAATGGCGTCTGGCGGGCTGCTCCATGTGCCTTGCCATGAACCCCGACCAGCTTTCCCCCGGCGAACGCTGCGCCGCGACCTCCAACCGCAACTTCGAAGGCCGCCAAGGCCGTGGTGGCCGCACCCACCTTCTCTCGCCCGCGATGGCAGCCGCCGCCGCGATCACCGGTCATCTGACCGATGTGCGCGAGATGATGGGCGAGACGGTGTAAGGAACAGGACAAATGGACAAATTCACCACCCTGACCGGCATCGCGGCCCCCATGCCGCTGGTCAACATCGACACCGACATGATCATCCCGAAACAGTTCCTGAAGACGATCCAGCGGTCGGGCCTCGGGAAAAACCTGTTCGACGAGATGCGCTATACCCAGGACGGGCAGGAAATCCCCGATTTCGTGTTGAACCAGCCCGCCTATCGCAAGGCGGAGATCATCGTCGCCGGTGACAATTTCGGCTGCGGCTCGTCGCGCGAACACGCCCCTTGGGCGCTTCTGGATTTCGGCATCCGCTGCGTGATCTCCACCAGCTTTGCCGACATCTTCTTCAACAACTGCTTCAAGAACGGCATCCTGCCGATCGTGCTGCCGCAGGAACAGGTCGACATCCTGATGGCCGATGCGAAAAAGGGCGCCAATGCCCGCGTCACCGTCGATCTGCCCAGCCAGACCGTCACCACCTCGGACGGGCAGACCTTCAGCTTCGAGGTGGACCCCCACCGCAAGCACTGCCTGCTGAACGGTCTGGACGATATCGGCCTGACGCTGGAAAAGGCCGCCGCGATCGACAGCTTCGAGGCGAAGAACGCCACCCTGCGCCCCTGGGCGTGACGCCGGCCGCCGCGCCGGCCTGTCGGCACTGGTGGCAGAAAAGCCAAATACCACAACATCTTGGGCCGCCCTCGGGGCGGCCCTTTTCTTTCCGCAATCTTGATGCAATCGCGCGACACATTGTCCGTGAAATGGCCCCAATGACCCGCATACCTACGAACAGGTGTTGTCAGCTTCGCCGAAAGTAGGCACAAATTGGGCAAGATTGAGGCAGTCCGCCACAATGCGCGGAAATACACCGTATCCGGCACGTCGGGCAAACCGGCGGCGGGGCGGTCGGAAGGAAACGGTGCAGTGGTCCAACGGGTACCCGGTGCGATAATGCGTGCCCTGCTGATCGCGGGGCTTGTCGTCCTGCCTGCGGCGGTCGTTCCCGGCCTGCCACCCGAAGCGCAGCAGACCGTCGCGCTTGTCGCGCTCTTTGCCGCCTTCCTGACCTATGCCGAATACACTGCCAGCGCGCCGGGCCTGATCGAATTCCGCGACGCGCCGCCCTTCAACCGCATCCGCTTCGGCCTGATCCTTGTGACCATCCTTGCGCTGTCGCTGATCGAGCGGGGCCGCACCGACCCGTCGAATTTCAGCCAGCTGGTCGAGGCGGTGGGCTATCTGGTCGGGCGCGCGATGGACATGCCCTTCAGCCCCGTGCGGCTGGTCGTCGACATGCTGTCCCCCTCGGCGACCGAGGCCGAGCTGTCCACGCTGCGCTCCTCGGCGGGGATCGCCTATCTGATCTGCCTCGTCGGGCTGATCATCTTCTGGGCGCTGCTGCGCGGCTGGCCCAATCCGCGGCGCAGTTTCAATGTCTGGGTCAACCTGCCCACCTTCGACCCGACCAGCGGGTCGGATATCGTCGCGCGGCTGGATCGCGACGCGCGCATTAACATCGCGTTAGGGTTTATGCTGCCATTCCTGATGCCTGTGGTGGTGCGCTTTACACTGGGCGGGATCGATCCCCAGTCGTTGACCGCCCCGCATGTGATGATCTGGGTGGTTGCGGCATGGTCCTTTCTTCCGGCAAGCCTGATGATGCGCGGTATCGCCCTTGGCCGGATCGCGCAGATGGTGCGCGCCAAGATCCGTGCCAGCGAAACCGAACATTCCGACGCGCTCGCCGCCTGATTGCCTGCCTTGCCGCGCTGTGCCTCGGCGCGCCCTGTGCCGCAGACGAGGCTTTGCGCGTCGCGACATGGAACATCGGGCTGGAACGCGACGGGCCGGGCCTGCTGCTGCGCGACATCACGGGCGGGCGCGATCCGCAGGTGGCGGCGGCGGTCCGGGTGCTGGGCCGGCTGGATGCCGACATCCTTGTCCTGACCGGCTTCGATGCCGACGCCCGCGGGGTGGCCCTGTCGGCCTTTGCCGACCGTCTGGCGCGCGCGGGTCTGGCCTATCCGCATCGCTTCCAACCACGCGGCAATGCGGGTGTGCCAACCGGACTGGATGCAGATGGCGACGGGCGCAGCGGCGAGGCGCAGGATGCACAGGGCTGGGGCCGGTTTCCCGGATCGGGGGGGACGGTCATCCTGTCGCGCCTGCCACTGCGGGTGGAGGCGGTGACAGACCATTCGGCCTTTCTCTGGCGCGACCTGCCCGACAGCCTGATGCCTGCGGGAACACCCGCGCAGCTGTCCGAAATCCAGCGCCTGTCGTCGCACAGTCACGTGATCGTTCCGGTCAACTGGGGCGAGACATCGCTTGCGCTTCTTGTCTGGCACGCCACGCCACCGGCCTTTGACGGGCCAGAGGATCGAAACGGTCGGCGCAACCATGACGAGGCCGCATTCTGGCTGCATCTTCTTTCCGGCAGCCTTGGCCTGCCCGCCCCGCCACCGCCCTTCGTCCTTTTGGGCGACGCCAATCTTGACCCGATGGACGGGGAAGGCAGACCCGCCGCACTGCAGGCGCTGCTTGCGCATCCCGCGCTTCAGGATCCCGCGCCCGCCGGATCACACGGACGCCGGGAACCGGAACATCTGGGCGATCCGGCGCTGGACACGGCCATTTACGACGATCTCGGGGGGCTGAGGCTGGATTATGTCCTGCCCTCGGCCGATCTGGTGGTGACCGGTGCGGGGGTGCTGTGGCCCCCCGCGGGGTCTGCGCTTGCCGCCGATCTGGCCGCCACCTCGCATCACTACCCCGTCTGGGTCGATCTGCGACCGCAAAGCTAGTCCAGCAAACCCGCAGCGCGAAGCCAGCTTTCCACCGGACGCCGCCGCGCCCGTGCAACCGCGATCTCGGCACCGCTCTGCAAGAGAAGGACAAGGTCCCGCCCGTTGTCGCGCACGGCGACAACAGCCGCACGCGACACCCAGTCGGACCGCCCCACGCGCAGACCATGCCGTTCGGGCAGCGTATCGACCAGTTTTCCGAAAGGTCCGGGAAGAAAGCGCCTTTCGCTGGCGGTTTCGACGATCACGTAATTTCCCTCGGCCGTGATGCGCCGCAACTCGCAGGCAGCGATCCTGTGCGCCCCGATCTGGACGAAGTCGTCCCGGTCACTGCCTGACGGCTCGGGCTCGTCGGGTTCGGACTTCGGGTTTCGCTTCCGCATGTCCCGCAAGGCGCGGGGAAAGACGAAGTAGAGCATGAGGTGGGCCACGATCTCGGCCACCACATAGTAGAAGGCCCAAAGAACGAGGGTGCGGCCAAGGGTGATCTCTTCACCGGCAGATTTCAGGATCGAGACGAAATTCCCGACAGGCACGCCGGTCAGGGTGGCCGCCAGAAGGATATGGGTCGCATGGATGCGGACCCCGCCCGTGCGCAAGCTGAACCGTTCGATCAGCACAAGGGCGAGGGCAATGGCGCATAACGCGCTGAGGGAACCGGCAAGGCCGATCTGCAACCGATCCGGAACCGACAGCCGAACCACCGCCAGACGGTTGTCCAGCAGGGTGACGAATGCCACGATCAGAAGGTAATGAGGCAGCACATAACGGTGCGTCATGACGCGCAGCAATTCGCCCCGCGCGAAATGGAAGGTGTCCCCCGAGAGCAGGACCACCGCGACAGGCCGTTCCGGCGACGCCGTCATCATCGCCCCCCCTTGGAGGGCGGAACCCGCTCGACGCCAATGCCCGACCGGCCGAGCCAATCCTGCACACCGTCCTGCAGGCTTGTCCCGACCGGAACCCTTGTTCCGCAGGCAAGGACGATCCACATATCCCGACCCGACCGCACCAGTCGTCCGATCACCCTGCGCGCGACCCAATGCGACCTGTGCACCCGCAGCCCAAGCCGTGACGGCATGCGCGCGCTGACGTCGCCAAAGGGACCGGCGACCAGATGGCGCCCCGTGGCAAGGTGGACGACGACATAGTTGCCGCTCGCCTCCAGACGCTCGACCTGTTCGGGTGTGATCCGAAGGCTGCCCGCGCGCAGCTCTTCGCCGTCAGGACGGGCCTCTGCCGGTTCTGCCACAAGCGCCCCGTCTGTCCCGCCATCCGCATCCGGCAGGGGTGCAGTCAGAACGATCCCCTGCCGAAGCCGTGACAGTGCACGCGGCACAGGACCGCGGAAGATCACGACAGCGCAGACTTCGGCGATCACGAAAACCGTGAGCCAGAAATACAGCGGGATGGCGCCGTGATGATGGGCGGGCAGCACGGCGCTCTGCACCTCGTGCGCGACCCAGACCATGACGCAGCTTGACATCATGATGCCAGGCGTCATCCAGACCCTGCGTCCGGGTGCGATGCGCCCCACGATCCGCGCGGCCACGGCGATATAGGCCAGAAGCGACAGGACAAGACCCGTAAGGCCCAGCACCGTTGCAGGCAGCAGCACATCGACCGGCGCTTCGGTCAGGTCCAGCATATAGATGGCCAGATTCGCGACGACCAGAAAGCCGAAATAATGCGCCAGCACATAGCGATGGCGCAGAACGATCAAGGCTTCGTCCAGTCCGGCAAAATCGATTGCCGCACCGATCAGGCAAAGACGGACCGCGCGGGACTTTCTGTCCGGACGATAAATGCGCTCTTCGAATATGTCTTCCCGCACAACACCAACCGCAGGCTACCATTCACCCCCGAAAGCCAGAGCTAGACCACGGTTTCCCCTGCGACAAGCCACCTACCTCTTTTGCGCCGCAGGCCTGGGCGCCCCAGCCCGCTTGACCAGCAAGGGCCAAGCCGCTAGGCCACGCCGCAACCCTTATACTGCTTGCAGGAGCGTCCCCGTGGCCAATCCCTCCCTTCTCATCCTCGCCGGTGACGGCATCGGTCCCGAAGTCATGGCCGAGGTGAAAAAGATCATCGGCTGGTTCGGCGCGAAACGCGGCGTGACCTTCGACGTGACCGAAGACCTTGTCGGCGGCTGCGCCTATGACAAGCACGGCACGCCGCTGCATGACGACACGATGGCCAAGGCGCAGGAGGTGGACGCGGTCCTTCTGGGTGCCGTGGGCGGCCCGCAATACGACATTCTCGACTTCTCGGTGAAGCCGGAGCGCGGCCTGCTGCGCCTGCGCAAGGAGATGGACCTCTACTCCAACCTGCGCCCCGCCCAGTGCTTCGACGCGCTGGCAGACTTCTCGTCGCTGAAGAAAGAAGTCGTGGCGGGCCTCGACATCGTCATCGTCCGCGAACTGACCTCGGGCGTCTATTTCGGCGAGCCGCGCGGCATCTTCACCGAAGGCAATGAACGCGTCGGCATCAACACCCAGCGCTACACGGAATCCGAAATCGCCCGTGTCGCGCGGTCGGCCTTCGAACTGGCCCGCCGCCGCAACAACAAGGTCTGCTCGATGGAGAAGGCCAACGTCATGGAATCCGGCATCCTGTGGCGTCAGGTCGTGCAGGAAGTGCATGACAAGGAATATCCCGACGTCCAGCTTTCGCACATGTATGCCGATGCGGGCGCGATGCAGCTGTGCCGCTGGCCCAAGCAATTCGACGTCATCGTGACCGACAACCTGTTCGGCGACCTGCTGTCGGATGCGGCGGCGATGCTGACCGGCTCGCTGGGCATGCTGCCCTCGGCCTCGCTCGGGGCGCCGATGGCGAACGGGCGTCCCAAGGCGCTTTATGAACCCGTGCACGGCTCGGCCCCCGACATCGCGGGTCAGGGCAAGGCCAACCCGATCGCCTGCATCCTGAGCTTCGCCATGGCGCTGCGCTACAGCTTCGACATGGGCGATGATGCGACCCGCGTCGAAAAGGCCGTGGAAAAGGTGCTGGCAGACGGCGTCCGCACTGCCGATCTGATGGGCCCCGAAGGCGGCAAGCCCGTCTCGACCAGCCAGATGGGCGACGCGATCCTCGCCGCACTCGACGCCTCGCTCTGACATTGCTGCGGGATGGGCAGTTTTGCCCGTCCCGCCCCGTTTCCGCTGCAATGCCGCGCAACCCCACCTTGCGCGGGCTTGCAGTCCGGTCCATTAGGTTAGCGCTCCCACCGGCTGCCGAAAGCCCGACCGATGACCGTTTCAAGCAACAACATCCAGGGCGCCGTCCTGTCGCTGGCCGCTTTCGGCATCTATGCCACGCATGACGTCGTGGTGAAGTATCTGGGCAGCAGCTATTCGGCCGTCCAGATCATCTTCTTTTCGGGGCTGCTGTCCTTTCCGCTTGTCACGGTGATGCTGCTGGGCGACCGGCGGGACGAGAACCTTGTCCCGCGCCATCCGTGGTGGAGTCTGGCCCGCGCGGTTTCGGCCGTCCTGACGGGTGTTGCAGGCTTCTTCGCCTTTTCGCGGCTGCCCATGGCGCAGGCCTATGCGATCTTCTTCGCCATGCCGTTGCTCATCACGCTTATGGCGATTCCGCTGCTGGGCGAAAGGGTGGGTGCGCGGCGCGGGCTTGCGGTGGTGGTGGGGTTGCTTGGTGTGCTCGTCGTCCTGCGTCCGGGCGAGGCGGAGCTTGGCCTTGGCCATCTTGCGGCGCTGTCCGCGGCAGTGACGGGGGCGCTGACTTCGGTCATCGTCCGCAAGATCGGCGGAAACGAACGGTCGGCGGTCTTGATGCTTTATCCCATGCTGGCCAACGTGCTGGCGATGGGCGCGGCGCTGCCCTTCGTCTATGTGCCCATGCCGGTGTCCCATCTCGGGCTGATGTGTATCATCGCCCTGTTTTCCTTCATCGCGGGGCTTCTGGTGATCAAGGCCTATCGCACGGCCCCCGCGGTGATCGTCGCGCCGATGCAGTATTCGCAAATCCTGTGGGCCGCGGTGTTCGGCACGCTTTTCTTTGACGAATCGATCGATCTGGGCACCGCCATCGGCAGCGCGATCATCATCGCGTCCGGTATCTACATCGTCCTGCGCGAAGGCACGCCCAGCGTGTCGGGCAATCGCCCCGTGCTGTCGACCAAAAGCCGGCCGGAAACCGGCTCCACCCCTCGGGTCAGCGTGATGATGCAGAGGATGGGAATTCCCGAACGGCAGGATTGACCGGTCGCAAATCCGTACGGCAAATCCCGTCCATCCCCCTTGCAAATGCCCGCGCGGGACTGTAACCCACCCCCCACGGTCGGAGCGTAGCGCAGCCTGGTAGCGCACCTGCTTCGGGAGCAGGGGGTCGGAGGTTCGAATCCTCTCGCTCCGACCATTTCCCGAAAACCCCCTGTTTGACGCGGCATGAAGCCACCCATAATGTCGGGACAGTGATGTTGTCCGGGTTGCCATGCGTCTGCTTTACACCTGCCTGTTTTCCGTCGGCCTTCTGGCCCCGTTGCAGCCGTCCCATGCCGTTGTGATCCTCGACAGCATATGGCAGCAGAACGGCGGAGGTGAAGGGCAGGAGGCGGAAGGTTTCGACGCCCATGTCGCCCTCGCCGCCGAACCGCAGTTCATGGCGATCTTCGGTCTGCATGACGGCGAAAGTTATGGTGGATCCGGGACATGGATCGGCAATGACCAAGAGTACGGCTATGTGCTGACCGCCGCGCACAACTTCGGCACGGGGGAAGGTGCCGGAACCTGGCTTTACTGGTCGCGCGAGGGGACGGCCTATGAGGGGATCGAGGTCCACATCCACCCCTTCTACGATCCCGACAGCGATGACACCTCCGGCTATGACCTTGCCATCGTCGTGCTCGATGGTCCCGTCACCGATGCGGGAGAGCAGCCACCGCTTTATGCCGGAGAGGACGAGTTGGGTCGTGTGCTAACGATCACGGGCTACGGCTCGCGCGGGATCGGTTCCGCGGGCGAAGCGGACGCGTTCTACGATTTCGAGGGGGAAACGCCCGCCGCAGCCCGCAATATCGTTGACGAGGTTGACGGGGACTATGGCGAGAACAACCTGATCGTCGATCTGGATGACGAGGAAGGCAGCAGCAGCGTCACGGGGGACGAAGGGCCCGTGGACGCGCTGGAAGGTATCCTTGGCAGCGGTGACAGTGGCGGGGCGGCGTGGATCGAAACCGCCGAAGGCTGGGCCATCGCCGCCACCAACACATGGGGCGACGATGCGGTCTATGGGTCCGTATCGGGCTTCAGCCGCATCTCGACCCAGCTTGACTGGGTTCGCGGCATCTTTCCGGGCATCCGCACCGCGCAGTAAGGTCAGCGCGCGCGCCATTCCTTCTGGATATACATCGCCGTCATCAGGTCCAGATGCGCCCCGCCGCCATTCTTGGCAATGGTGATCTCCTCCGCCGACCGCCGGACAAAGCGGGCGGGATCGTCCCAGTAATCCGCCACGATATCCGCCTCGGTGATGGCGCCGGATTTCAGCGGCTCGATCAGCTCGCCGATATGGTGCAACGTCGTCGCCCGCGCATCGACGAAAACCCGCGCGCGGCGCATGGCGGAATCGTCCACCTCGCGCATCCCGGGCTTGTAGGCCCCGATCAGGTCCAGATGCTGTCCGGGTTGCAGCCAGTCGCCACGGATCAGCGGCTCGGTCGCCATGGTGGCGGTGCAGATCACATCCGCCGCCCTGACCGCTGCCTCCAGATCCTCCGCCACAGGCAGTCCCATCGCCTCGGCACTGGCGCGCGAGCGGCTCCAGACCGTGAACTCGGCCTCCGGCCAGACCGACCGGTATGCGTCGACCATCGACTGCGCCACCTTGCCCGCCCCGACCAGCAGGAAGCGCCGCGCATCCCTGCGCGCGAGACGGCTGGCGGCAAACAGGCTGTCCCCTGCCGTCTTCCATTTTGTGACCAGATGGAAATCCACCAGCCCCGACAATTCGCCCGTCACATCGTCATAAAGCGTGACCGACCCGTGGATCGTCGGCAGCCCGCGCGCCACATTGCCCGGCACCACCGTCGCCACCTTCACCAGCGCGCCCAGCCCGTCGATCCATGTCGCGCGGTCAAGGATGGTATCGCTGCCCCGATAGCAGAACAGGTCCTTGATATCGGGCTGCGGCAGCCGGTGCCCCGCCTCCAGCGCCGCCATGAGCCCGCCCCATGTCAACAGCCGCTCCGCCTCGAAAGGCACGAATTCCACGCTCACAGTCCCGCCTCCTTGTTGGTCAGCAACCCCTCGGCCACCAGCCGCCTTGCCCAGCCTTCCCAGCTTTCGAACTGGTGCGTCCGCCAGCCGCGCCGCGCCGCCGCCGTGATATTGTCCGCGCGGTCATCGGTAAACAGCAGACGGTCGGGCGCGATACCGCAGTCCTGCTCCACCATCTCGTAGATGCGCGGATCGGGCTTGATGACCCCCATCCGCCCCGACACGTAAAGCCGGTCGAAGTCCATCAGGAAGTCCATCTTCGGCACCGCTTCCTCGAAGGAATACCGCCCGAAATTGGTCAGGGCAAAGACCGGCACCCCCTTGGCCCGCAGCGCGCGCTGCAAGCGGATCGACCCCTCGATCCGGGGACTGGCCAGCTCGATCCAGCGGTCATACCACATGCGGATCTCCGGCCCCCAGCCGGGATGCCGCTCCGCCCAGTCATAGATCGTCTCGCGGAACAGCGCGCCCTCGTCCACCAGATCGTTCATATGGTGCAGGTCCACGGCGGCAAACAGCGCCCGCCGCCGCTCCTCCCCGATCACGCGGTCATAGAACGCCTCCGGCTGCCAGCGCGTCAGCACATTGCCGATGTCAAAGATCACTGCCTCTGGGATCACCCGTCACATCCTTCTTCCGCCTGACCGTCTCGCGCCACAGCGTATAAAGGCCCGCCCCGCAGATCAGCGCAATCCCCGCCGCCGCCGTCAGGTCCGGCCATGTCCCGAACACCACCACCCCCCAGAAGATCGCCAGCGGCATCGACGCATATTCGAACGGCGCCACCAGCGCCGCCTCCAGCAGCCGGTAGGCCTGGCTCACCATCAGCCCCCCGATCGCCACCGACAGCCCCGTCGCAAGGAACCAAGGCCAATCCTGCACCGGCGGCCAGACCCATGTCCGGAACAGGAAGGCCAGCGAGGCATCGGATGACCCCGACAGATGCCCGTCCCCCACCACAAGGCCCATGCAGGACGACACCACGATGAACCCGCATTGCACATAGAAGGACAGCGCCACCGCGCTTTCCGTATCCTTCATCCGCCGCGTCATCATGTGGCTGGAGGCGTAACAGAAAGCCGAGATCAGCACGAGCACCGCCGCAGGCTGGATCACCCCCGCCCCCGGCCGCAGCATGACGACCACGCCCACCATCCCCACCACCACCGCGGCCCAGCGGCGCGGCCCCACCGCCTCGCCCAGCACCAGCACCGACAACAGCGTCACGAGCAGGGGCGAGATGAAGGCGATCGCCACCGCATCCGCCAAAGGCAGCGCGGCAAGGCCGAGGAAATAGGTGACGTTGGACACCATGACAAAGCCCACGCGGATCAGGTGATCCTTGCCCCGTCGCGTCAGCACCTGCCGGAACCCCGTGCCCGAGAAATGCATCAGCCCGAACAGGAAGGCCATGCCGATCCCCGCGCGGATCAGGATGACCTGATGCAGCGCATAGTCCCCCGACAGGAACTTGATTGCCAGATCGTTGACCGACAGCATCATGCTGCCGCCCAGTGCCAGAAGGATGCCCGTCAGGGTTGTGCGGGCCGAAACGGTTTCGGTCATGATGGATGCATCCTTGGCCCCCTCCCGCAAGGAATCTGTCCCGCAGGCGACGGTCCTGCGCGCTGTCTCCGACACGGGCGGTTGAAACGGAAACGGAGCGGGCATCGCCCGCTCCGTCACCGACCCGCGATGGTCAGGCCGATCACGCCCCTTCGGGCAGCACCCGCACGGCACCCTTGTCGGCCGAAGCCGCGAAAAGCGCATAGGCCTTGAGTGCGGTCGTCACCTTGCGGGGACGCGGCTTGGCAGGCTTCCAGCCCAGCTTGTCCTGTTCCGCGCGGCGTGCCGCCAGTTCCGCATCCGAAATCCGCAGGGTGATGGTGCGGTTGGGGATGTCGATGTCGATCATGTCGCCCTCGCGCACCAGACCGATCGCGCCACCGGATGCCGCCTCGGGCGAGGCATGGCCGATGGACAGGCCCGAGGTGCCGCCCGAGAAGCGACCGTCGGTCAACAGGGCGCAGACCTTGCCCAGCCCTTTCGATTTCAGATAGCTGGTCGGATAGAGCATCTCCTGCATCCCCGGCCCGCCCTTCGGCCCTTCGTAGCGGATCACCACCACATCGCCCGCCTTCACCTCGTTGTTCAGGATGCCGGCGACGGCGTCGTTCTGGGATTCATAGACCTTGGCGGGGCCGGAGAAGACGAAGATCGACTCGTCCACGCCCGCGGTTTTGACGATGCAGCCATCCAGCGCGATATTGCCCTTGAGCACCGCCAGACCGCCCTCTTTGGTAAAGGCATGTTCGGCCGAGCGGATCACGCCCTTTTCGCGGTCGAGATCCAGTTCGGCATAGCGCTTGTCCTGCGAGAATGCGGTGGCCGACCGCACATTGCCCGGTGCGGCCTTGAAGAAATGGCGGACATTCTCGTGGTTGGTGCGGCTGATGTCCCAATGGTCCAGCGCGGCGCCCATGGTGGGCGAATGGACCGTCACGCAATCGCGGTGCAGCAGCCCCGCATTGTCGAGCTGGCCGAGGATCGCCATGATCCCGCCCGCGCGGTGGACGTCCTCCATATGCACATCCTGCTTGGCGGGCGCGACCTTGCACAGGCATGGCACCTTGCGCGACAGGACGTCGATGTCGTCCTGATCGAAGTCGACCCCGCCCTCATGCGCCGCGGCCAGAATGTGCAGGATGGTGTTCGTGGACCCGCCCATGGCGATATCCAGCGCCATCGCGTTCTCGAAGGCCTTCTTGTTCGCCACGTTGCGCGGCAGGATGCTGTCGTCGTTCTGTTCGTAATACCGCTTGGCAAGGTCCACGATCAGATGCCCCGCTTCCACGAACAGTCGTTTGCGGTCGGCATGGGTGGCAAGGGTCGACCCGTTGCCGGGCAGGGAAAGCCCCAGCGCCTCGGTCAGGCAGTTCATGGAATTGGCCGTGAACATCCCCGAGCAGGACCCGCAGGTCGGGCAGGCGGCCTTTTCGATCTCTTCGACCTCGGCGTCGGTGTAGCTTTCATCGGCCGCAACGACCATTGCATCGACAAGATCAAGCGCAAGTTCCTTGCCCTTGATCAGCGCCTTGCCGGCCTCCATCGGCCCGCCCGACACGAAGACGGCCGGAATGTTCAGCCGCATCGCGGCCATCAGCATGCCGGGTGTGATCTTGTCGCAGTTGGAAATGCAGACCATCGCATCGGCGCAATGGGCATTGACCATGTATTCGACCGAATCCGCGATGATCTCGCGGCTGGGCAGCGAATAGAGCATCCCGTCATGCCCCATCGCGATGCCGTCATCGACGGCGATGGTGTTGAACTCCTTTGCGACGCCACCCGCAGCCTCGACCTCGCGCGCGACAAGCTGGCCAAGGTCCTTCAGGTGCACGTGGCCGGGGACGAACTGAGTAAAGCTGTTGACGATCGCGATGATCGGCTTGCCGAAATCGCCGTCCTTCATGCCGGTTGCGCGCCACAGACCCCGGGCGCCGGCCATGTTGCGGCCATGGGTGGTGGTGCGGGAACGATAGACGGGCATGGTTTCCTCCGGTCAGACCTCGGGCCGATGTGGCATTCGTGCCCTTGCGGGTCAAGGGCGGGCAGGGTGCAACACCTCTAAAGAAGCGCGCGGGATGCCAGATTCCGCATCAGCGCGGCAGCGCCAAAGGTCCATTCCGGCGCCTCGGTCGACAGGCGCACCGTGTTGACCAGCGCACCAAGCTGCGGCGTGGCGATGGTGACGACATCCCCGAGATGGTGGGTGAAGCCCTGCCCCGGCCCGTCGCGGTCCTGCACCGGGGCGAACATCGTCCCGCAGTAAAGGACGAAGCCGTCGGGATACTGGTGATGCCGCCCGCGCGCCTGCGCCGCCAGATCGGCAGGGTCGCGGCTGATTTCTGCCATCGACGAACGCCCTTCCAGACGGAAACCATCCTCGCCCGTGACGGTCATGGTCAGCTCCAGCCTGCGGACATCGTCCAGCGTGAAGGTCGCATCGAAGAGCCGGATGAACGGACCGATCGCGGCCGAGGCATTGTTGTCCTTGGCCTTGCCCAGAAGCAGGGCCGAGCGACCCTCGACATCCCGCAGGTTGACGTCATTGCCCAGCGTGGCACCCACGATCCGGCCCGTACTGTCACAGGCCAGCACCACCTCGGGTTCGGGGTTGTTCCAGCGGCTGACGGGGTGCAGCCCGACCGACGCCCCCCATCCCACGGCGGCCATCGGCGGTGCCTTGGTGAAGACCTCGGCATCGGGTCCGATACCCACCTCGAGATATTGGGACCACAGCCCCTCGGCCTGCAACAGGGCCTTCACCTCGGCGGCCTTTTCCGATCCGGGGATCAGGTTCCGCAGGCTGTCCCCGATCACCCCCGCCACACGCGCCCGGATCGCATCGGCGCGTGCCGGATCACCGCCCGCGCGTTCCTCGATCACCCGCTCGATCATGGAGCGGGCAAAGGTCACGCCGCAGGCCTTGATCGCCTGCAGGTCGACCGGCGCAAGCAGCCGCGTCCCTCCGCCCTGCGGTTCGACCGACGCCGCCGCGATCCGGTCCAGCGGCGCGACGTCCTCGCCCGCAATGGCGGCGACAAAGGCCGGAATGTCGGCCTGCTCTAGCAGATCACGCATGGTTGGTGCGGCAGGGGTGGTTATGTCCACCACGATCCCGTCGCGCACCGTCACGAGCGACGGACCGATCCCCTCGCGCCAGACGCGCCCGACGAAAAGCCCGTTCGCAGGTAATCCGATCATCGCACCGCCCCCCTGTGCTGTTCCCTTCGGCACCATGATCGGCAGGCGCGACACGGGCAAGCCCCGACGGTCACGGTACGGATCACTGCGGGGCGTGAACCAGCGTCAGCAAATGGTGGGGCTCCGTGTGGCGCGTGAAGTCAAGCGGTGTCCGCGGCAGCATGTGCACCACGCTTCCGACGGAAAAGGTCGCAAACAGCATCGCCACTTCGGGGCAACTGTCGGACAGGGCCATCAGCAGAAGATCGAAATCGTCCCGAATGCGGTACAGGTCCAGCTCCGCGGCGGTTACGGGCGGGGCATGGCAGAGCTCGGCCACCTCTTCGTGCAGACGGAACTGCGCAATGGCTGGCGCAGGAAGACCGGACAGCCCGACGGCCACAAGGACGGGCCCCAGTACAGGGAATATGAGCAGGTTCGACATCGGGTCCTGTCTCGCGGGCATGGATTGCCCAGCGGACGGGATACTCATCCCGAAGTATGGGTCAAAACTTGATCCGCATCAATCGGACTGTGCGAAATTGCAGGAAAAGTCACGAATTCAGGCGCCCGCGCCACCCCGAATTGCATCAGGATTTTTCCTGCAATCCCCGATTGCCGACGGCGGGCCCAGCCAGCGCGCCCGGAAAAAACATCCCTTTGGATGTAAATTTAAATCGTACGTCTAGATTGTTACCGCAGGGGGTCCATACTATTTTAATACCTATTGCTACTCTCGTGCCGAATGGAAGGACTGCGTGATGCGCCGGTTCATAGCCGCGATGACTGCCATACTTCTGGCGGCCCCTGCGGCCTTCGCCGCAGATTCCCTGCCCGACAGTACCCCGCTGGCAATGCCTGTTCCGCAGGCAACGATCATGGCGCGCAGTTTTGGACCGATCCATAGCTGCGTGGCGATGCAGGACGCCTATGACGCCGGAGGCTGGCCGCGCGGGACCGGTCTGGACACGCTCAAGCAGATCGACAGCCGCGTGAAACAGCGCGTCGCCCTCAGAAACGATCCGGGGGCGGATGTGTGGACACCGCTGGCCGCGACCATCCTTGCGGGCAAACGCGCCACGGGCGATTGCGACGATATCAGCGTGACCGTCTCGCAAATGGCGGTCTGCGCCGGTATGCCCGCCGACCGCCTTGGCCTTCTGATCACCGAAAGCCCGCGCAGCGGCGCGGACGAGTTGCACATGCTGGCCTTCTACGCAGACCCCAGCGACCGGACATGGGTCTTCGGCGACACCTTCGGACGCCCGCGCGCCCTGTCACAGGTGCGCCAGAAGCTGCTGTTCTTCACCCATATCGACCATCCTACAAAATGGTTCGCGCTGCGCGGGCGCGATGGCGCGCCGCTGACAAGCGACCTGCCCGCGGGCACATCAGCCATTCCCGACCTGCCGATTGTTCCGGCAAAGGGAAGCTGCACGGGAACATGGGGCGAAGGGCAAGGCTGACCCGAAATCGCAGGTGGAAACGGAAAAAGGGGCAGGCTTTCGCCTGCCCCTTTTCACACTGCCCGACCTTTCCGGCCTGTCTCAATCGTCCAGACGCTGGCTGAGGATCTTGTTGGTCGCGGTATCGACCAGCATTTCATAGCGGATGCCCTTGGGATCGACCGCGTCCACCTCGACCAAGGTGCCGTCCTCGCGCTCGATCTGCAGGACGTGCCAGCCCTGCGCCTCCCAGTCGGCTGCGATCTGTCCCAGCGGAACGGCCGATTCGCCGCTGCGGGCGATCCCGTCATCCGCGCCGTGCCCACCGTGACGACGGCCATGATCGTCGCCCGCGCCGTCATCCGAGCCGCGACCCCGACCGCCACGGTCGTCGCCCGATGAGTCGTCCGCACCTTCCTTGCCATAGGCAGTGCTTGTCACCGACATCAGCGACAGCGCGCCGACAGTCGCCGCGACAAGGGCGAATGCCATCGAGATATGTCCTGCGCGACGGAGCTGGTTTGCGTTCATGATCGATACCCTTTCCAGAACTTGCTGTTGAATCCCCTCGGGGAGTGACACAGCTTTGGCACAGTCCGCCTGACAGCCACCTGACCGCTTCTGTCAGCGACTTGTCAGGTGCGTTGCGCTAGATATGCGTCATGATCCGACCGGCCCTCGTCCTTCTTCTTGCGCTTCTCGCCGTCGCGACACCGGTCGCGGCCAAGGATGGCGACAGCGGCGGCGGGGACAACGGCGGGGGCGACGACCATAATGGCGGACATGACAGCGCCGATGGTCGCGATGACGACGACAACGATGACCGCGGCGATGATGACGGGCACAGCGCGCGCAGTGGCGTATCTGCCGGTGCGATCCTGCCGCTCGAGGTAATCCTTTCGGGGATCGAGGGACGCTATGACGCCCGCATGATCGACGCCGAACTTGACCGTCAGCGCGGGCGGATGGTCTATGATCTGGAACTCTTGGGCCGCGACGGGCGGGTTCTGGAAGTGAAGGTGGATGCCGCCACCGGGCGTATCCTGAGATTTGAAGTGGATGATTGATGCGCGCCCTCGTTGTCGAAGACGATGCCCGGATCACCGAACTTGTCTCCTCTGCGCTTACCTCGGCCGGATTTCTGACCGATGCCGTGGCGGATGGCGAAACGGCATGGTTCCGTGGCGGGACCGAGGATTACGATCTTGTCATTCTTGACCTCGGTCTGCCGCGCCTTGACGGTTTGACGCTGCTGAAGCGCTGGCGGGCCGAAGGGCGGGCGTTTCCGGTCCTTGTCCTGTCAGCCCGCGGCACGTGGAGCGAACGGGTCGAAGGGATCGAGGCGGGGGCGGACGACTACCTGCCCAAACCCTTCATGGTCGAAGAGATGACCGCACGTGCCCGCGCACTTGTCCGGCGCGCGTCAGGGCAGGTGCAGCCCGTCCACCGCTCGGGCGGGCTGGCCGTGGATCTGAACCGCATGACCGTCAGCCGCGACGGAATGCCGGTGGCGGTGACGCCGCTGGAGTACCGCCTGCTTGCCTATCTGCTGCTGAACCGCGACCGGACCGTTCCGCCCCACGAACTGGTCGACCATCTTTACGGCACAGATGACGCGCGCGAGGCGAACGCGATCGAGGCGATCATCACCCGCCTGAGACGCAAGCTGGGGGCAGAGGCGATCCAGACGCGGCGAGGCTTCGGCTATTGCTTCGGCCCGGGCGCCTGAGGCGGCCGGATGACGCGCGCCTCGCTCCAACTGCGGCTGGCACTGGCAGGTGGCATCGTTCTGCTCCTCACGCTTGCCGCCGCCCAGATGGGGCTGTCCACCCTGTTCACCCGCCACGCCGAACGCGCCATCGCGGCGGACCTGTCGGATTTGTCCGACTATCTGGTCGCCGCAGTTGAACCGGCAGGGGACGGCAGCCTGACGCTGGAACGCCCCCCCGCCGATCCGGCCTATCAGAGGCCATTTTCCGGCCGCTACTGGCTGGTGACGGCAGGCGGACAGGATTTCGCCTCGCGCTCGCTTTGGGACTTCACCCTTACGCTTCCCGAAGCCCCCTCGCCCGGCGCGGATGTGCTGCTGACGCTGGCCGGGCCGAAGGGCACGCGCCTACTGGCCCTCGACCGCAGTGTCATCCGGCCCACGCCGGCCGGCGACAGGACGCTGCGGATTATCACAGCGCTGGACCGTGCGCGCATAGATGCGGCGGAACAGGCCTTCCGGCACGAGATGCTGCCGTGGCTTGCCGCGCTGGGTCTGCTTATCCTTGCCGCAGGGGCGGTTCAGATCCGCGTCGGCCTTGCCCCGCTTGCCACGCTGGGGCAGCGTTTGGCCGCGCTGGCACAAGGACGGGTCGACCGGATCGGGACAGAGGTTCCCGCGGAACTGCGCCCGCTCGCGCGGCAGATCGATGCGCTGCTGGACGACCGCGCAACCGAAATCGAACGCTCGCGCCGACGCGCGGCCGATCTTGCCCACGGGCTGAAGACACCGCTGCAGGCGCTTTTGGGGGATGCCGCGCAATTGCGGACACAGGGCCTGCACATGCAGGCCGGTGGCATCGAAACCGTTGTCCGTTCGATCCACCTGCAAGTGGAGCGTGAACTTGCCCGCGCCAGCATGGCGGGCGCCACACCCGGTTCCGCAGCCGATATCGCCCGCTGCCTGCAGGGGGTTGCCGCCGTCGTCCGGCGCACCCCCCGCGGCGCCACGCTGGACTGGCAGATCGACCCGCCCGCAGGCCTGCACGCACGCATGGACGCCGCCGACCTGACCGAGGCGCTGGGCGCACTGGTGGAAAACGCCGCGGCCCATGCAAGGGGAACCGTCCACCTCACGGCCCGCCGCGAAGGGGGCGAGGCGTTGGTCATGGTCCGCGACGATGGCCCGGGACTGCCGCCCGACCAGATCGACCGCCTGCGCCTGCGCGGGCAGCGGCTTGATACCTCGGGTAACGGCAGCGGACTTGGCCTGTCCATCGCCGACGAGCTGGTCGTGGCGGCGGGCGGGTCGGTCAGTTTCGAGAATTCCGCGCAGGGTCTTTGCGTGACGATCCGCCTTCCCGCGGCCTGATCCGCCGCACCCGCGCTTTTTCCTTCATTTTCGCGCCGAAAGCGGATTAATGAAACTGAATATCATCCGCCGGATCCGATGCCCCCCATCCAGAAGATCGCCGCAGCCAGTATCCTTGTCGCGCTTGCCGTGCTTTCGCTCAAGACGGTGGCGTGGTGGATCACCGGATCTGTCGCGCTCTTCTCGGACGGCACGGAAAGTCTGGTGAACCTTGCCTCCGCATCAGTGGCCTTTCTGTCGATCCGTCTTGCCGCCCGACCACCGGATGCGCGCCACCCCTATGGCTTCCACAAGGCGGAACTCACAAGCGCGCTGTTCGGCGGCGCGCTGATCCTGACGGCGGGGGTCACGATCCTTTGGCAGGCGGTACGGGGTCTGGTGGACCCGCAACCCATCACGGCGGCGGGAACCGGTCTTGGCCTGACCCTTCTGGCAAGTGCGATCAACGCCGTCTGGTGTACGGTGCTGTTGCGACAGGGCCGACGGCTGGGGTCACCCGCGCTGCAGGCCGACGGGCGGCATCTGCTGGCCGACGTCCTGTTCTCGGCTGCGGTCGTCATCGGCGTTCTGGGCGCGACACAGACGGGACTGCATCTGCTCGACCCTCTGGTCGCGGGGCTGGTCGCGATCAACATCATGCGGAGCGGATCGACCGTCCTGCACGGGGCATGGCGCGGCCTGATCGACGAGGCCTTGCCGGAAGACCAGCAGGACCGCATCCGCGCCATCGTCACAGCCGAGAGCGGACGCGCAGCAACACTCGTCTCGCTGCGGACGCGTCAGGCGGGACGGGCCAGCTTTGCCGAAATCCGGCTTGGCCTGCCCCCTGCCATGCCTCTGGCCGAAGCGGCGCGCATTTCAGCCGCGGTCGAGCGTGCCCTGCATCAGGCGCTTCCCGGCTGCCAGCCGCTGATCGTGACAGAACCGGCAGAGCTGCCCGCAGGTCTTGCCGGTCGCGCCATCGCCGCCCCCGGGGTCAGTTCTTGACCGGAATGCCGACCAGTTCCAACCGGTGACCCACAAGGCTATAACCAAGACGGTTCGCGATGCGGCGCTGCAATTCCTCGATCTCGGGATCGACGAACTCGATCACACGACCGGTCGTCAGGTCGATCAGATGGTCATGATGGGCACGGTTCGCATCCTCGTACCGCGCACGGCCATCGCCGAAGTCGAGCTTTTCCAGAATGCCCGCCTCCTCGAACAGCCGGACGGCGCGATAGACGGTGGCCAGCGAGATTTTCGGGTCCAGCCTGTGCGCGCGGCGGTGAAGTTCCTCGACATCGGGATGGTCGGCTGCCTCGCCGATGATCTGGGCGACGAGCCGTCGATGACCCGTCATGCGAAGGCCCGCCTTTTCGCAGCGGTGAAGAATGTTCGGCATTGTCTTTTCAGTGTCTTTAAAGGATTTGCCCCGCCGACAGGGCGGGGCGCGGATATCGCTCAGTGGATCGGCTCGCCCAGCCGTTGCTGGAGCAGCGCCACGAATTTTTCGCGGAATTCGGCCTGTCCGGCAAGGATCGTCAACACCTCGTTGGCGCCCCATTCCGTAACATCGGTCCGTCCCGTTGTCGCCCACTGGCCGATAAGGCTTTGAAGTTCCGTCAGTTCCCGGTCGTACATCATCACATACCCGCAAGGCGGCCTTATTGTCGCAGGAGGCCCCGGCCCATGACGGGCCGGGGCGGACTGGATCAGAAGTTGAACGACGACCCGTCGAGGTTATGGGCCCCGCGGAGGGTGATGGTGAAGTCGGCCTCCTCATCCGCGTCGGTGAAGCCCTCGATCAGCGTGTCGGTGCCATGTTCGGTGGCGATCTCGCGGATCACGAGGCTGCCCGCCGCCGTGGTGCCCTGACCGGCCAGCGTGAAGGCCTGGTTACCCGCCGTGCCGGTGACCGCGTCGATCCCCGACAGGTCGATCCGGTCGCCCGGACGGAAGTCGGTGATCACATCGCCATCCGCCGTCCCGGCCGAGACGAAGACGAAGATGTCATCGCCATCCGCGCCCGTCATCACGTTGATCCCGAGCGAGGCCTTGATCACATCCGCGCCGGTGCTGCCAATCACGTTCTCGACGCCCACCAGATGGTCGGTGACGCCGCCGGTGCGGACCGTGCCGATGGGCGTATAGGCCCCCAGATCGACCGTTGCCCCCTCAGTCAGTGCCGACAGGTCCAGCGTGTCGGACCCGGCCCCGCCGAAGATCATGTCGGCCCCGTCGCCGGATTGCGCGATGAAGAGATCGTCGCCCTCTCCGCCCAACAGGACATCGCGGCCCGCGCCGCCTTCGACGGTGTCGCCACCGCTGCCGCCGACGCCCACATCATTGCCGCCATTGCCCAGGAGGATATCCGCGCCGCCCTTGCCGAGCAGGGCATCGCCCTGTTCGCCGCCGACCACCACATCATCGCCCGCATCGCCGACCATGACGCCCGCGGTGGAGCCCGGCATCAGCACCACACCCTCGACCACCGGCGGAGGCGTGACGGTGCCGCCGCCCGTGCCAGAGCCAGAGCCGCTGCCGCTGCCCGAACCCGTGCCGCTGCCCTCGCCCTCGGTCTCTTCCTCGGTCCCGTCATTGCCGTTGTCGTCGTCGGGATCCTCCTCCTCGCCCGTATCGGCCCCGTCATCTGCGCCGTCATCGGCCCCGCTGTCGCTGACCAGTACCGGCAGGTCGTCGAGCGATCCGGTGAAGGTGACGGAATGGCTGCCGTTCGACAGGGTGACGGTGCCGTCGCCGTTGGCCTCGGCCGCGTAGCTGGCCGGATCGGACCCTGCGGGCACCTCGATCACGTCCTGCGCGCGCAAGCTGCCCACGATCACGTCATTGCCGCCCTTGGTGCGGAACACGATCCGGTGCGCCGATTCCAGCGCCGAGATGTCGACCGTATCGTCACCCGCATCGCCGTTGATCGTGATGGTCGAGTAATTCAGGCTGGTTCCGGTGAAGTTCCCCTGAATGTTGATCGTGTCACCTGCGATCAACCCGCCGTTCAGCACCCCATCCCCGTTATTGGCGGTCAACTGCGCGTTGCTGTTGATCACAATCTCCTCGATTTCGCGCAGTTCTGCTATGACCGAGGTATTGTTGGTGCCATTGCGGGTGATGACAATTTCCGTCGACGCCGCAATTGCGGTCTGTGCAAGCAGCGGGTTTGCGGCAAAGAAGGCAGCCCGCGTGAAGATCGTGAAAGTCTCCGACGTGTTGTTGCCGTTCAGCACAAAGGTGTCGCCGACACCGGTCTCGGTACCGCCGTCGATACGGTCGCGACCGTCCGTGGTGGTGATACCGAACAGGCCGGGATTGGCTATGCTGTAGGTGAAGGTATCGTCACCTTCGCCCCCGTTCAGGACATCATTGCCGGTGCCGCCCGTGATCACATCATTGCCGGCCCCGCCATTCACCAAATCGGCATCCGCGCCGGTGGAGATCACATCATTGCCGGCCCCGCCATTCACCAGATCGGCGCCCGCGCCGGTGGAGATCAGATCATTGCCATCGCCACCATTGACCGTGTCCTGTCCAATTCCGCCCGTGATCGTGTCATCCCCAGCAAGACCGTTGAACGTGTTGTTTCCGGTCAGATCGGTCAGGGAGTCGGCCCCGGCAGTGCCGTTGCGGGTGTTCCCCGAGAAATCGGCCGGCGAGAAGAAGAAGTCTCCCACCACATCCGTCTGGGCCGAAGCCACGGTCTCGGTGTAGCCCATCCCGTCGACATAGGAGATCTCGACACGCAGGATGCTGCCCACCTGCGCCTGTGTGGGTGTGAAGGTTTCGCCAGTGGCCCCGCCGATGTCGGTCCATGTCGCCCCGGCATCCGTGGACATCTGCCACTGGAACAACATCGGCCCGTTGCTGAACCCGTTGCCATCCACGAGCGTGTCGAGATTGGCGGTGAGCGTCTGCGTTTCGGTCGGTGTGGTGTCGCTGATCACAGGCCCGCCCTGCGGTGCCGAATTCTGGATCCGCAGATCCATGTCGGCAAATCGCAGCACTTCGATATTGGTCAGCCGGTCGCTGCCTTCGTTCCGCAGGGCGCGGCCCGTGGCCGGGTCCACGGGACCGACGGCCTGGTTGTCGTGCGTGACCGTAAAGCTGCCGTCGCCGTTGTTGGTGATGGTATAGTTCCCCATCACGTCCCAGTAGACCGCCACGTCCTCGCCCGTGTCCTGCGCGTCGCCGTCAAGGATTTCGCGCACCACGTTCAGATCCGCGGCCTTCACCTTGCGGGCAAACAGCGCCTGCTCCAGCGTCATGCCGCCAAACAGCGGCTGTCCCGCCACGGTCTGGAACTTCTGGCCCAGATAGATCACCGGACCCGTCACCAGCGACACGACCTGCTTGGTCAGACCATCCGTCGTCGCAAAGGCGTTGCCAAAAGCGTCCAGCACCTCGATCCGGACGTTCAGCCACTTGTCGCCGTCGATGATGTCATTGCCCGACATGCCCTTGATCACGTCGGACCCGCCGCCACCCAGCAGGATGTCGGAACCGTCGGATGTATCCATGATCCCGACTTCGGTGATCGGGTTCGGGTTCACCACATTGCCCGCGTCGTCCAGATCGGCTGGGTTGAACACCTGGAACTCGTCCAGATGGGCAACCAGGTCAGAAAGCCCGTCCACGAGGTGAAGGTTCTTCTTCAGCAGGACGTTCGAGAAGCTCTCGATGGGCGAGGTGGGCGTCGTCTGCGCCGCGTTGAAGTTCGGGTCATAGGCGCCGACCGGAACCTCGCGCCCCGTCAGCTTGTCATCGCCTTTCCAGCCCGACAGACCTTCGACAAGGTCGAAGCGGTCGCGCAGGATGTTGTTCTGCTGGTTGACGAAGATGCTGACATTCATGTCGGCATCCACGACGTAATCCGCGCCCTTGTAGGTCACCCAGTCAAAACCGGCCATGCCGTTGTTGCGGTTGATCCCGATGCCCTGGACCATGATGTCATCGCCCGATTCCGCGTCGAAATCGGTGTCGTTCTCGCCCGCCAGCATCACGTCATGGCCGATGATGCGGCTGTTGAAGAACAGCTCCGAGTTGTCGCCGGTCAGGGTGTTCATGTTCCCCTGACCTTCCATCCAGTCGTTGCCTTCGTTGCCGTAATATATCCCGCCGCCGCCCGAGGCTGCACGGATGAAGTCGTCGCCCTGTCCGCCGAAGACATCCTTGGCCTCGTCGCCGCCAGCCAGCACGTCGCGCCCGTCACCACCGAAGATCAGGTCAAGACCCATACCCCCGTTGATCATGTCATCGCCGCCCTGCCCCTTGAGCACATCCGCCGCGCCGACGTCGGTGCCGCTGTCGGTGATGATGTCGGACCCGTCGCCGCCATGGATGTGATCCACGCCGAAGCCGCCCTCGATCACGTCGTCGCCATCCTCGCCCCACAGACCGTCATCACCGGCTCCGCCGATGATCGTATCCGCCGCATTGGTGCCACCGATCACGACATGCTCGCCGCCCAGATACTTCAGGTAGTTCGCGCCCCGCTCGACCAGTTTGTCATTGCCCAGCATCGCGGACAGCACATCCGCCTCGCGCGTTGGATCGGCGTCGCCGATACCTTCGTTCCACTGCTTGGCCTTGTTGACCTGCAGCACCCAGTCTGCCGTCTGGAAAGCCGCGCCGTTGATCGCCAGTCCGTCATGTTCAATCGAGGTGTTGCGACGGATCAGGTCGGCGAAACTGTCGCTTTCCAGTTCCGTCAGCAGGTTCATACCCTGCGTCCGCGACAGGTAATAGAACCGGTCGCCGTTCTGCAGCGCCTCCATCTGCGCCTCGAAGACGAAGGTGAAGGTCGACCCCAGCATCCCCCCGAACGGCATCTTCGCCTCGGCCAGACCGCCGATCCAGAAGTCCACATCGTTCAGACCGCCAAGCTTGCCGCCGGCATAGTCACCCTTCGCGTTCAGGAAGTCGATCCGGTCCGCCGGTGCATCCTCACCCCCCAGAACCAGCTTGATGGCTGCATCGCGCTTGGCGTCCATCGTGGTGGCGGCAAGGATGGTGGGATGCGTGCCGTAAGCCGCGATGAAGTTGATGACCGACATCGGGTTCTTGATGTTCGCCGCGAAGTCGGTCCAGCTTTCGTAAGGCTTCACATAGGTATTGCCGGTCTGTTCAAAGAACTGCGACCGCGCCTCGTTCAACGAGGGGATACCCGTTTCACGGGCCCGCGCGATGTTCAGCGCGGCAAGGTCCAGCGGCAGGCCGACAAGGTTGTTCCGCAATGCGGTCGTCAGGAATTCGTCGATCTCGTTGCCATGCTGGCGGGTCATGCCCAGCAGGATCGCCCCCGCCGCGTCATGGGCGTCGACCCCCTGCGCCTCGAAGGCGACAGGGTTCAGGAAGGCGTCGAACAGGTCCATCTTGTCGATGCCCAACGCGCCCGCCGCCTGGGTCAGGCCGAACATGTCGACCGTCTCATTCAGCATCGAATGGCCGAAGCGGTAGACGACCTGCGCGAATTCCTGGCTGATGCCCACCGGAATTTCGACCGAGTTCGAGAAGACGAAGGGGTCGATCTGCGGCGCGATGGAGCGGACGAATTCCTCGAACACAAGGTGCTGGTAGACCATCTCGGTCGAGAAGCGGGCGGTCTGGAACAGGCGCGCGCCGTCCCAGACCAGCGTGGCACCCGTCGCAGGCGCCGCCTCGACATCGACCACAAGAAATTCGTTCAGCAGCCGCAGACCTTCCGGCGTGGTCGCGCCAGCAATCAGCGACGTCTTGACGGCCTCGATCTGGCGGTTGTGCTCGCTATGGAAGATCGTGTGGATCGCCGTCAGCGCGATGTTCTCGTTCCCGCGCCCGTCGCCCACGATGAAGTGGCGGTCCAGCAGTTCGTTGTCATAGGTGGTCAGGTTTCCGCGCGCGTCCGCCGACTGCGAACCGGGTGCGCTGATCTCGGCATCCGCATCGGCGGTGGCGTTCGCATTGGGTGTCGCGTCATGCGCGATATCGTTCAGGAAGGCCCGTCCGGCCGAGGCATAATCCGCCGTCACGCCGATCGCGCCGGCAGGAACGATGCCGGTAGGCAGGCTTTCCAGCGTCACATCCGACGGATCGAAGCTGTCGATCACCTTGTTGTCCGCGTCGCGGATGACAAAACCCTCGCGCACGATCACGGCCTGCACCGGCTCCGTGGCGCCGGGAACGTCGAAGGTCAGCGTCAGGATGACCTGCGGAAACCCGTTCGGACCGGGAACGAAGTTGCCATAAAGGTCGGTCAGCAGGGCGGGCACCGAATGGACGTTCATGTCCGAAAGCTGGATGCCCAGCACATTCTGCGCCTGCGCCTTGACATCGGCCCATGTCGGCGCGCCGTCCTTCTGCCCTTCCAGCATGCGGCCGGTCACGACCGGCGTCCCGTCCGGACCCGTCACGAATTCGCGCAGAAAGACCTGATGCGACGGGTTGGAGGTGTAAAGCTGGTTCAGGTCGATCCACGGCGTGGTCTGGTTGGTATTGTCGCGGATGTCGTCCGACGTGCCCAACTGCCCGTCAGCCCCGGGCAGGACCGAGACATTGGTTGCACGGGTCAGAACCATGAAATTCGTATGGCTGCCCGCGACATACAGCGGGTCATCCGGTTGCAGCGGAATGAACACCGTGCCTGCTGCTTCCCCTTTCGAGGTCAGGTCAAGCCCATGGTCGAAGAACTGGCCGAAGATGGTGAAGAAGCTGTTGTAAGGGGCAGTATCGCCAAGGTCGGCCGCAACGTTGCCCAGCGCGACATTCACGCCGTCCAGCTGGATATCGTTCGCGGCCAGCGTCACGACCAAATTCTGGGCCGCGGTGGGTTCGGCAGACAGGTCGGCGGGCGGCAATCCACCTGCGGTCAGGATGGCCTTCATCTCGCTGTCGGTCGGCAGGCCGACGATGCCAGCTTCGGCCAGCGCGGCCTTGACCGCAGTATAGATCTCCTGTGTCGCGGTCAGGTTCGCCGCACCGATCACCCCGTTGATGGCCAGCGCCGCCGAGATCGCCGCCGGATTGTAGAGCGACTGGTCCGCGACGAGGTTAGACACCGTCCGCGGTTCGCTGTCGTAGACAGAGCCGGACAACTGGGCATAGCTGGTACCCTCGCCGGTCCGCGGGCTGGCTTCGGCATCCATGTAGAACGGCTGCAACAGCCGCACCATCGCCTGATCCGACGTCCCGTTGAACACATAGCCGGGCTGGTAGTTGTTCAGTTCGCCCGTCACGGTCCGCAGGCCATAGGGCACCAGCGGGCTGGAGATCAGCTGCTCCATCGTCTGCCGCTGGATTTCAACCAGGGGCGTCCTTTCCGCCTCGGGCAACGAGGATTCGCGGGCGATCCATTCATTGATCAGCGCCGTGTGCTGCTCTGCGATACGGATCTGTTCCAGAATATGGGCGAGGTCGTTGAGGTTCAGCGTGACCATTGCGGTTGTCCCTGTGCTAGCCGTGACGGACGGACAGGTGGAACCTGCCCTTTCGGATAGCTCATGATCACCGTTTGACTGGGCCGGAACAAAGGCCGACGGTCCGACAGGGTTGTGAAATAGGTATGAGCCTCCATCAGACCAAAGTCCGATGAAAGCTGGTACCATTGTCCCGCAAAGCGCATCCGCGCCCGGGCAAGAATCAGCAAAGGGCGCAGTGCGACCCTTTAATCCTTGGACTATAGCCGACAATGCGAATTAATTTCAAGTATATTGCGATGCACTCGCAAAATGGCGGGCAAAGGTGCCTTGACCTCGCAGGGCCACCGATTCCCGCCGCCGTCAGCCCGGGCCGTCCAGCAGGGGATCAGGCTGCGCGACGGGCAGCAGGCGGGCCCTGTCCCACAGGGTGACGCGCTGTCCCTGCACCCGTACCCCGTCCTCTGCCAGCGACTTCAGCGCGCGCGACAGGTTCTCTGGCGTCATGCCCAGCATCGAGGCAATGACACGCTTTTCGATGCCAAGATCGAATTCCGCCTGCCCCGCCTGCGCGGCGCGCTTGAGCAGATAGGCAGCGACCCGCTCGCGCGAGTCGCGAAGCTTCAACCCTTTGGCGTGGCGCACAACGGCGCGGTAGCACGTCGCCAGTTCGTTGATGGTCGACACGGCGAATTCGACATCCCGCCGGAACACCGCCCGAAGATCCGAAGCGGGGATCATGATGATGCGCGACCGCTCGAGCGTGCGGGCCGACATCAGATACGGCGCATCCCGGATGCAAGCGGCCAGAATGAAGGTTCCCACCGGCTGCACCACCGTCATGCTCGCCGAGCGTCCCTTCCACTCGGCGAACAGCTCCACCATCCCCTCGACCACGATATGCAGAAAGTCCGCAGGATCCCCCTGCCGGATCAGCATCAGCCCTTCGGGAAAGCTCTGGGCATAGGCACCCTGCATCAGCTGCTCGAAATTCGCCTGCAACATGTCGCGAAAGAGTGGCAGATGCCGAATCTCCGGCAGGTCGGACGGACGCATGACATTCTCCGTTTGGGTGCACGGCAAGTTTAGCACATTTGATTGATATTTATCAATTCAAAGCGCCGCATCGTCGCCAGAGATTGTGATAACCCGCTTTGAACGCAGCGACCCGAAAACTCGGCGTCATAATTCATATTATTGTTTTTATTATATTTTTATCTAACTCTCGCGTCCATTTATCAAAGGCATTTCCAATCCGTGACGGAAAATCCCGACCCCGTCCCTTGAGTTGATTTCAATCAAGGAACGACTCGCGCCGCCGTGGGATTGAGCCGTCAAGATGTATGGACACCACGAATGATTCCCAGATTGATCACGGCTTTGCTTGCGCTGCTTCTCTGGGCGGCGTCACCTGCCGCCGCCGCGCCGGTGCTGGCCGATCTGATTGCCGATATCGATGCCGGCACCCTCGTGCCCGGGGCCGACGGGTTTGGCGCACCGCGCGACGATCTGCCCGTCGCACCGGTTCTCAAGGACGGGCAGACGCTCGGCTGGGCCTTCATCACGTCGGATTTCGTGGGCACCACGGGCTATTCCGGAAAGCCGATCCACACGGCCGTTGCCATCGACGCGGATGCGCGCGTCATCGGCGTCCAGCTGGTCAAACATTCCGAACCCATCGTCCTGATCGGGATTCCCGACACGAAGGTCAAGGCGATGGCCGCTGCCTATGTCGGCCTCGATCTGGTGGCCGAGGCACAGTCCGGCGGCACGTCCCATGAGGTCGACATCATCTCGGGTGCGACCGTGACCGTCATGGTGATCGACGATTCGATCATCCGCTCGGGCCTGAAAGTCGCCCGCGCGCTGGGGCTGGGCGGGCTTGCCGCCGATACCACGTCCACGGGGCCGCGGTTCGAACTGGCGCCCGATGCCCCCGCCCCTGCCGACTGGCCCGAAGCCGAAGGCGACGGCACCCTGCGCCGACTTGCGCTGGATGTCGGACAGGTCAACACCGCCTTCGCCGCGCTGGGTGATCCGCGCGCGACCGCACGGGCGCTGACCGAACCGCCCGAAACGACCTTCATCGAAATGCAGGCCGCGCTGGTCTCCGTCCCCGCCATCGCCCGTGGACTGCTGGGCGAGGCCGAGGCGGCGAATGTCGCAGACTGGCTGCAACCGGGTGACCATGCGCTGATGGTGACGGGGCGGGGGCTCTATTCCTTCAAGGGGTCGGGTTACGTGCGCGGCGGGATCTTCGACCGCATCGTTCTGGTCCAGGACGACATCTCGGTCCGCTTCCGCGACAAGATGCACCGCAGGCTTGGCCCCATCGCCGCCGAGGGTGCCCCCGCCGTGACCGAGGCCGACCTCTTCCGCATCCCCGCCGATACCGGCTTCGACCCGGCCAAACCCTTCCGCCTGCAATTGCTGGTGCAGCGCGCCGTGGGACCGGTCGAAAAGGTCTTCACCACCTTCGATCTGGGCTACCAGCTTCCTGCCCGCTACCTGCGCGCCATAGCCCCCGCCCCCGTACCCGAAGCGGCCGAGGCCACCGCCACCCGCGACGAGGGCGCGGCGCAGGCCGACCTGTGGAAGAAGATCTGGGCCGCCTCCTCGGTCGAGATTGCGGTGCTGGGCGGAATGCTCCTGATCCTGACCGCCACCTTCTTCTTCCAGGGCTTCGCCACCCGCCACGAACGCGCCTTCTACTGGTTCCGCATGGCCTTCCTGACGGTGACGCTGGTCTATCTGGGCTGGTATGCCAATGCGCAACTGTCCGTCGTCAACCTCATGGCGCTGTTCGGCGCGCTGGTGTCCGGCTTCTCGTGGCAGGCCTTCCTTCTGGACCCGCTGACCTTCATCCTGTGGTTCGCCGTCGCCGCCGCGCTGCTGTTCTGGGGGCGCGGGGCCTATTGCGGCTGGCTCTGCCCCTTCGGCGCGCTGCAGGAACTGACCAACCAGATCGCCCGCAAGCTGCACATCCCGCAATGGACCCTGCCATGGGGCCTGCACGAACGCCTGTGGCCAATCAAATACATGATCTTCCTCGGCCTCTTCGGCGTCAGCCTGATGAGCATCGAACAGGCCGAACATCTGGCCGAGGTGGAACCCTTCAAGACTGCCATCATCCTGAAATTCGTCCGCGCATGGCCCTTCGTGGCCTATGCCGCCGCGCTGCTGATCGCGGGGCTCTTCGTCGAACGCTTCTACTGCCGCTACCTCTGCCCGCTGGGGGCGGCACTCGCCATCCCCGCCCGCCTGCGGATGTTCGACTGGCTGAAGCGGTATCACGACTGCGGCAACCCCTGCCAAACCTGCGCCAACCAATGCCCCGTGCAGGCGATCCACCCGACCGGAGAGATCAATCCGAACGAGTGCATCAACTGCCTGCACTGCCAGGTGCTCTACCAGTCCGAAACCACCTGCCCCGTCGTCATCCGGAAGATGAAGCGGCGCGCGCAGGTCGGAACCATGGATGTTCCCCGCAACCTTGCGGGCCATCCGAATGCGAAACCTGTCACCAACTGAGAAAGGACAGATCATGTCTGAGGGACAGAAAACCGGCATCTCCCGTCGCGGCCTTCTGGGGGCCACCGCAGGCGGTGCCGCGGTCGCGGGCGCCTTCGGCGGGCGCCTTGCACTGGGAACCGGCGCGGCGGGCCTCGGCCTTGCCACCGCGGGCGCCGCCCGCGCCGCCGAGGGCAGCTTCAACGTCGCCCCAGGCCAGCTCGATGAATATTACGGCTTCTGGTCCTCGGGCCAGACGGGCGAGATGCGCATCCTCGGCATCCCCTCCATGCGCGAACTGATGCGCGTGCCGGTGTTCAACCGCTGCTCCGCCACCGGCTGGGGCGAGACGAATGAATCCATCCGCATCCACCAGCGCACGATGACCGACAAGACGAAGAAGATCCTCGCCGCCAACGGCAAGAAGATCCACGACAACGGCGACCTGCACCATGTCCACATGTCCATGACCGAGGGGCGCTATGACGGCCGCTTCCTGTTCATGAACGACAAGGCCAACACCCGCGTCGCCCGCGTGCGCGGCGACGTGATGAAATGCGACGCCATCCTCGAAATCCCCAATGCCAAGGGCATCCACGGGATGCGCCCGCAGAAATGGCCGCGCACCAACTACGTCTTCTGCAACGGCGAGGATGAGGCGCCGCTGAACAATGACGGCTCCACGATGCAGGACGTGTCGACCTATGTGAACGTCTTCACCGCCGTCGATGCCGACAAGTGGGACGTGGCATGGCAGGTGCTGGTGTCCGGCAACCTCGACAATTGCGACGCGGACTATGAGGGGAAATGGGCCTTCTCCACCTCCTACAACTCGGAAATGGGCATGACGCTGACCGACATGACGGCGTCCGAGATGGACCATGTCGTGGTCTTCAACATCGCCGCCATCGAACGCGCCATCGCCGAGGGCGACTATGAGGAAGTCAACGGCGTCAAGGTGATCGACGGGCGCAAGGGCCAGAACAAGGACTACACCCGCTACATCCCGATCGCCAACAACCCCCACGGCTGCAACATGGCGCCGGACAAAAAACACCTCTGCATTGGGGGCAAGCTGTCGCCCACCGTCACGGTGATCGACGTCACGAAGCTGGACACCATCTTCGCCTCGGACGCCGACCCGCGCTCGGTCGTGGTGGCCGAACCGGAACTGGGCCTCGGCCCGCTGCACACGGCCTTTGACGGGCAGGGCAATGCCTTCACCTCGCTCTTCCTCGACAGCCAGGTGGTGAAGTGGAACATCGAAAAGGCCATCGCCGCCTATAACGGCGAAGCGGTGGACCCGATCCTTGATAAAGTGGACGTGCAGTACCAACCCGGCCACCTGAAGACGTCCATGGGCGAAACGCTGGATGCCGACGGCAAATGGCTGGTCTGCCTGTGCAAATTCTCGAAGGACCGCTTCCTGAACGTCGGCCCCCTGAAGCCCGAGAATGACCAGCTCATCGACATCTCGGGCGACAGGATGGTGGTGATCCATGACGGCCCCAACTTCGCCGAACCGCATGACGCCATCGCCGTCCATGCGTCCAAGCTGACGGGGATCAAGTCGGTCTGGGACCGCAAGGATGCGATGTGGGCCGAAACCCGCGCGCAGGCCGAAGCGGACGGCGTCGATCTGGACGACTGGCAGGACATGGTCATCCGTGACAAGGACGATCCGACCAAGGTGCGCGTCTACATGACCTCGCAGGCGCCGAACTTCGCGCTGGAGTCCTTCACCGTGAAGGAAGGCGACGAGGTGACGGTCATCATCACCAACCTCGACGACATCGACGACCTGACCCACGGCTTCACCATGGGCAACCATGGCGTCGCGATGGAAATCGGGCCGCAGCAGACCTCCTCCATCACCTTCACGGCGGCGGCGGCGGGCGTCTACTGGTACTACTGCCAGTGGTTCTGCCACGCGCTGCACATGGAAATGCGCGGCCGCATGTTCGTCGAACCGAAAGGCGCGTGACAAGATGCGCCTCCTTCTGCCCCTCGTGACCGCCCTTCTGGCCCAGCCCCTCTGGGCCGGACAGATCGACGTGCCGCCGGGGGCAGGCACCTTGGCCGCAGCCATCGCCGGATCGTCCCCCGGCGATGTGCTGCGCCTTTCCGACGGGGCCTATCTGGGCCCCGTCACCATCGACCGCCCCCTGACGCTGCAAGGCAGCCCCGCCACCGTCATCGACGGTCAGGGACAGGGCACGGTCGTCACCATCACCGCCGATGACGTCACCGTAACGGGCGTCACCGTCACCGGATCGGGGGGCGCGAACCAGAACCTCGACGCGGGCATCAAGATCGTCAAGGGCGCCGACCGCGCGCGGATCGAAGGCAACCGCCTGACCGGCAACATGCACGGCATCGACGTGCATGGCGGCCACGACGCGCAGGTGCGCGGCAACACGATCGAAGGCCGCCGCGACGCCCGCATGAACCAGCGCGGCAACGGCATCTACATCTGGAACGCCCCCGGCACCGTGGTCGAAGGCAACGATATCCGCTGGGGCCGCGACGGCATCTTCTCCAACGCCTCGCGCAAGGGGACCTACCGCGACAACCTCATGCGCGACCTGCGCTTTGCCGTCCACTACATGTACACCCACGACTCCGAAGTGTCGGGCAACATCTCCATCGGCAACCATCTGGGCTTTGCCATCATGTTCTCGGACCGGGTGGTGATCCGCGACAACCGCTCTCTGAACGACCGCGAACACGGGCTGATGCTGAACTTCGCCAACAGCGCCGATGTCACCGGCAATCTGGTGCGCGGCGGGCAGAAGAAATGCCTCTTCATCTACAACGCCAACAAGAACCTGATCTGGGGCAACCGCTTCGAAGGCTGCGGCATCGGCATCCACTTCACCGCCGGGTCGGAACGCAACGTGCTGACCGGCAACGCCTTCGTCGGCAACCGCGAACAGGTCAAATACGTCGGCACCCGCCATATGGAGTGGAGCCATGAGGGACGCGGCAACTACTGGTCCGACCATCCCGCCTATGACCTGAACGGCGACGGCATCGCCGATGGCGTCTTCCGCCCCAACGACCTGATGGATCACATCCTGTGGTCCCAACCCGCCGCCGCCCTGCTGACCGGCGCACCTGCCGTGCAACTGATCCGCTGGAGCCAGTCCAGCTTTCCCGCAACCCTTCCCGGCGGCGTGGTCGACAGTGCACCGCTGATGGCTCCGACCGACCTGCCCGTCCCCGCTGACATCGCCGCGATGGAAGCCGGAACCCGCGGTCGCTGGGCGCAAGGAACCGAAGATGACACCGATACTGACGATCTCGCATCTCACTAAACGCTTCGACGGGGTGGCGGCGCTGACCGACCTGTCGGTCAGCGTGGCAGCGGGCGAGCGTGTGGCGCTTCTGGGCCATAACGGCGCGGGCAAGTCGACGCTGATGAAGATCATCCTCGGCCTGATCCCCGCAACCGAAGGCAGCGTCACGGTCTGCGGCGCCGCCCCCGGATCGGCCGAGGCGCGCGATCAGGTGGCCTATCTGCCCGAGAACGCGGCCTTCCACCCAGCGCTGACGGGACTGGAACAGATCACCCACTACCTGCGCCTGCGCGGGCAGGACCCCGCAGTTGCGACCGGACTGCTGGACCGCGTGGGGCTCGGCCATGCCGCGCGGCGGCGGATCGGGACCTATTCCAAGGGGATGCGCCAGCGTGTGGGTCTGGCACAGGCGCTGATCGGGCGGCCCCGCCTGATGGTGCTTGATGAACCGACCTCCGGCCTCGACCCCGTGTCGCGGCGCGACTTCTATACGCTGCTCGACGGCATGGCGGCGGACGGTACCGCGATCCTCCTCTCGTCCCACGCCCTGACAGAGGTCGAGGCCCGCACCGACCGCATCCTGATCCTGTCAAAGGGCCGTCTGATGGCGACAGGCAGCATGGCCGACCTGCGCCGCGCCGCCGACCTTCCCGTCCAGATGCACCTGACCGCGATCAACGGCTATGCAACCGACATCGCCGCCGCCCTGCCCGCAGCGATCCGCACGGGCGCGGACCTGCGCCTGACCTGCACCCAAGGCGAAAAGCTGGACCTGCTGGCACGCATCACAGACCTGCGCCCCAAGCTTGCGGATGTCGAGATCGTGCCGCCCAGCCTCGAGGACATCTACACCCATTACAGCAAAAGGGACGGCCAATGATCCGCCGCATCCTCGCCACCGCCCATGTCGAATTCCGCATCGCCCTGCGAAACCGCTGGGTCGCCATCGCCATCGCCCTGATGGTCGTCTTCTCGCTCGTCCTCTCTGCCGCAGGCTCGGCCCCCACGGGTCAGCTGGGCGTGGATGCGCTGTCGGTCACGGTGGCATCCCTCACCTCGCTGTCGGTCTATCTGGTGCCGCTCGTGGCGCTCCTGATGTCCTTCGACGCCGTGGCGGGAGAGGTGGAACGCGGCACCCTTCCGCTACTGCTGACCTATCCCGCAGGACGGGCGGAACTGCTGGCGGGCAAGGGGTTGGCGCATCTGTCCGTGCTGTCGCTCGCGGTCGTGGCAGGCTATGGCGCGGCGGCGGTAGCGGCATTCTGGACCGACCCCGGGGCGGCGGAGGGGCTGCCCGCGCTCTGGCGGCTGACATGGACGTCGGTCCTGCTCGGCGCGACTTTCCTCGGGGCGGGCTATGCACTCTCGGCGCTCTCGCGGCGACCGTCGGGCGCGGCCGGGCTGGCTGTGGGCCTGTGGCTGGGGCTGATCGTGCTTTACGATCTTGGCCTTCTGGCAGCGGTCGTCGCAGACAAGGGCGGCAGTTTCACCGAACATGTCTTTCCGCGCCTCCTGCTGGCCAATCCCGCCGATGCCTTCCGGCTGTTCAACCTTGCCTCCGCGCAGGCCACCGCCGCTGCGGCCGGCGTGGGCGGTGCCGCCGCTACGCTTCCCCTCTGGCAATCGGCGCTGTCGATCTTCCTCTGGCCTGTTGCCGCATTGGCCCTTGCAGTGACCGCCTTCCGTCGGGTGACCCCATGAAAAAGCTTTTCATCCTTTCCCTGCTTCTGCTATCTGCCTGCAAGGAGGAGATGGCGCAATCCACCGATCCGGTCGCGCTGACCGCTGAAACCATCGGCCATTACTGCCAGATGAACCTGACCGAACACCCCGGCCCCAAGGCGCAGGTGCATCTCGAAGGCCTGCCCGGCGCGCCGCTGTTCTTCAGTCAGGTCAGCGACGCCATCGCCTATGCGCGCCTGCCCGAACGCGACCACAAGATCCTTGCCATCTGGGTCAATGACATGGGCGCTCCGGCGGCCACATGGGAAGAGCCGGGGCGCATGAACTGGACCGGCGCGGAAACGGCCCTCTATGTCATCGGATCGTCGCGGACGGGCGGCATGGGGGCGGCGGAACTGGTGCCATTTGCCGACCGCAGCCGCGCCTTGGCCTTTGCCGCAGACTATGGCGGCACGGTGGTGACACTGGATCAGGTCCCCGACGACGCCGTCATCGCACCCCAAGGGGACACCATCGTCGCCGGTGACGACCCCGACTTCGACGCCCGCCTGCGCGCGCTGTCCCATTCCCACGAAGGGGGCTGACATGACCACCCGCCGCCGCTTTCTGCTGATCACCGCCGCGCTGGCCCTGTCCGGACCGGCCCACGCAGCCCGGCCCTTCGTCTGGACCGGCACCGCCATGGGTTCTGCCGCGACGATCCGGCTGACCCACCCCGAGGCCGCCTCCCTGACCGCCCGCGCCGCAGGGGAAATCGACCGGCTGGAGGATATCTTCAGCCTCTACCGCGCCAACTCGACCCTGTCGCGGCTGAACGCCACGGGCCACATCGACGCGCCGCCCTTCGAACTGCTGGAATGCCTGTCCATCGCGGCGGGCATCCATGACGCGACGGAGGGCCTTTTCGATCCCACGGTGCAGCGGCTCTGGCAGATGCAGGCCGAAGCCGCCACCGCCGGCCGCCCCCCGACCGCAGCCGAACGCCGCGCCGCGCTGGCCATTACCGGCTGGCACCGCGTGGCCCGTGATGCCGACCGCGTGACACTGCCGCGGGGCATGGCGCTGACGCTGAACGGCATCGCCCAAGGCTATGTTGCCGACCGCATCGCGCGCCTGTTGCAGGGCGAAGGTCTGACCGACGTCCTGATCGACACCGGCGAGATGCAGGCTCTCGGCCCCCGCCGCTGGCCCGTCCATCTGCCGGACGGGACGCTGCATCCTCTGGCGGCGCAGGCGCTGGCCACATCCGCGCCGCGCGGCACGGTCTTGGACCCGAGGGGACAGGTCGGCCACATCCTCGACCCGCGCACGGGCGACAGCGCGCCTCCGGTCTGGCGCTCCGTCTCGGTGGCAGCCCCCTCTGCCGCCATTGCCGATGCGCTATCCACCGCGGCCTGCCTCATGCCCGACGAAGCCACGATCCGCGCCGCGCTGGCCCGCGTGCCGGACAGCACCCTTATCCAGACGCTGCGCGCCTGACCGGACAGGCCCGGCCTGCCGCGTCGCCACGGCAGGCCGGATTTGCGCTAGCCCAGATGATAGGTCTCGGGCACGCCATAGACCGGCGTGTCGATCCCCTCCATCCGCGCCTTCAGTTGCAGCGACAGGAACTGGCTATAATGGCGCGACTGGTGCAGGTTGCCGCCGTGGAACCACAGCGCCTCTTGCTGCGTGGGTTTCCACATGTTGCGCTGCTCGCCAACCCACGGCCCCGGGTCCTTGGGCGTGTCCGACCCCAGCCCCCAGCACTTGCCCACCTTGTCGGCCACATCCTTGCCGATCAGGTCCGCCGCCCAGCCGTTCATCGACCCGTAGCCCGTGGCATAGACGATCACATCCGCCTCCAGCTTGGTGCCATCCTCCAGCACCACGCCATCCGGCACGATCTCCTTCACGTTGCCATGCGCCAGCTTGATCTTGCCGTCGATGATCAACTGGCTGGCGCCCACATCGATGTAATAGCCCGACCCGCGGCGCAGGTATTTCATGAACAGCCCCGACCCGTCGGCGCCCCAGTCCAGCCAGAACCCTGCTTTTTCAAGTCCGGCATAGAAGTCGGCATCCACCTCCTTCATCTTCTCGTAAAGCGGGATCTGGAAGGTGTGCAGGATCTTGTAGGGCAGCGAGGCGAAGATCAGGTCCGCCTTCTCGGTCGTCATGCCCGACCGCACCGCCTGTTCGGAATAAAGCCCGCCCAGCCCGATATCCATCAGCGTATCCGACCGCACGATGTGCGTCGACGACCGCTGCACCATGGTGACATCGACATCATTTTCCCAAAGCGCCGCGCAGATGTCATGGGCCGAGTTGTTGGACCCGATCACCACCGCCTTCTTGCCCTTGTAGGCATCCGGCCCCGGATGGCGCGACGAATGGTGCTGGTCGCCCTTGAATGTCTCCATCCCCTTGTAGGTCGGCACATTCGCCTTGCCCGACATGCCGGTGGCCAGCACCAGCTGCTTGGGGCGCAGCGTCACCTCCTGCCCGTCGCGCTCGACGACGACCGTCCATTCCTTGGTCTTCTCGTCATACTTGGCCGACTTGCAGGTGGTCTTGGCCCAGTAGTTCAGCTCCATGACCTTGGTGTACATCTCCAGCCAGTCGCCGATTTTGTCCTTCGGCGCAAAGACGGGCCAGTTCTCGGGGAACTTGATATAGGGCAGGTGGTCGTACCAGACGGGGTCATGCAGACACAGCGACTTGTACCGGTTGCGCCAGCTGTCGCCGGGCTTTTCGTTCTTCTCGATGATGATGGCCGGAACGCCCAGTTGCCGCAGCCGCGCGCCCAGCGCGATGCCGCCCTGCCCGCCGCCGATGATCAGGACGTAAGGCTGCCTAGTATAGCCCAGTTCGCGCGCCTCGGCCTCGCGCTCTTCCTTCCAGCTTGGCCGGTGCTTGCCCGCGCCGTGCTTGGCCCCCAGCGGCCGGTTGAAGCCCTTGTGCTCCTCATGCCCCTTCAGCTCCACCATCGTGGTAAGCAGCGTCCAGATTTTCCCGCCGATCAGGCGCACCAGACCATAGCCCCGCGCGACGCCCGTCTCGAACTCGATCCATGCGGTCGTCACGCCGCCATCCTCTGCCGCCGTCTCTCCCTCGGCGATCTTCCATCCCGTGGGTTTGGTCGTGGCAAGCTGCGACTTCAGCATCCCCGAAATTGCATCCTTCCCCTCGCTCGTGTGGATGTTCCAGGTGAAGGTGACAAGGTCGCGCCAATAGCAGTCGTCCTGAAAGCAGGCCAGGGCGGCGGCGATGTCGCCCCGCTCCAGCGCCGCCCCGAACGTGTCGAGCACTCCCTGCACCTCGGCATTCGCGGTGGTGTCGAGCATTTGTTCCTCCCGTTTTTTCGCTCTTGCTGGTGCAAGGGTGCGGCAGCGGGCCGCGCTGTCACGGACCGAATGGCCTGCCGCAGCCGCGCAACACACTTTCCGGCCCATCCTGTTGCACGCGCAACATCGCCCGCAACACAGGCTGCAACGCGCAGCCGTTCAATGCGGCAACAGCCCCTCGCGCCGCGCACGGCGCAGGATCGTCGACCGGTTCACGCCCATCCGCCGCGCCGCCAGCGACATGTTCCCCCCGCAAGCGGAAAGGATGGCCGCCAGCGATTCCGGGGCTCCGGCCTCGGCGGCCAGCGGGGCAGACGGCAGGTCGGGAAGGTCGATCACCGATCCCTCGGCCAGCGCCACCGCGACCTCCAGCGTATTGGCCAGTTCCCGCAGGTTGCCCGGCCAGTGCCGTGCCTTCAACTCGGCCCGCGCAGCCGGAGACAGGCGCAGCGTATCGGGGCGGAGATGGCCGAACTGGCGCATCATGCGATCGGCAAGCCAGTCGAAATCCTGCCGCAGCCGCAAGGGCGGCAGGGTCAGCGTGACTGCCGCCAACCGGAAGAACAGATCGGCGCGGAACGCCCCGCCCCGCACCATGCCCGCAAGGTCAGCCGCACTGGCGGTGATCAGGCGCGGGCGGCGGCGCAGTGGCAGTGCATCGAAGCCCGCGATGATCTGAAGCAGCCGCCCCTGCCCCTCGACGCCCAGATCTTCGGGCGCGTCCAGAAACAACGTGCCACCCGCCGCAGCCTCAGCCAGCACTTCCCAGCCTGCGGCAGGCCCCGCGCAGGGCAAGGTGACGAAGGGACGGCTGCCGCCCTGTGCGGTATGGATCGCCCGCACCAGCCGGTCCTTGCCCGTCCCGACCTCGCCCGCGACCAGCAAGGGAATTGTCGTCGGTGCCAATCGTGCCGCCTCGGCCAGAAGGCGCTGGATCACCGGATCGGCCCCGCCGATGCTCTGGAAGGCCGCAGCCATGCCGGATCGCGCCACGGCGGGCATCCTCTCGGACTGCGGGGCGATGGCATGGCCGAACATCCCCTGCCCGTCGCGCAACTGGATCAGCCGCTCTTCGGTCGGCCGCCCCCGCATCAGGTCGGGCAGGCTGTCCACCGACAGGTCGAAAAAGCGGTCGATCCTTTCGCCCAGAACCGGACCCGCTGCCTGTCGCCGCAGCACCGTCTCGGCCCCATGCGTCATGCCGATGATCCGCCCCGATCCGTCCAGCGCCACCGCCGCATCCGGGTCCACATCCAGAAACTCGGGGCTGGTGGAAAAGCGGAACACCCAGTCGCCGCGGTTCATCGCCATCAGGTTCGCCATCTCCACCCGCCGCACACTCGCCTTCACAAGGTTCAGCGCAAGGCTCTGGCTGATCTTCGGCTGGGGCGACCGCAAGAGCGAGATGTCCAGCACCGCCGCCAGATTGCCGCCCGTGTCGAAGATCGGCGCGGCGGTGCAGGACAGCGGCGTATGGGTCAGGTCGAAATGGTCGCTCTGGTGGATCGTGATTGCCTCCTTGGTCACGATGCACGACCCCACCCCGCAGGTGCCCGCCAGCGTCTCGGACCAGTCCGATCCCAGATACAGCCCCGCGCGGCGCAACTCGTCCTCGAATTTCGGATCGCCGAAATAGTCGACCGTCACGCCCTTGGCATCGGCCAGCAACAGCACGTATTTCTGCCCCGCGATCTGGCGGAACAGCGCCTCCAGCCCGCTGCGCGCGATGGCGATCAGTCGCTCGGACTGCTCGCGGTGTTCGCGCAACTGGGTTTCGGTCACGATATGGGCGGGGCTGGGGCGCGCGGGGTCCAGCCCGTATTCCTCGACACAGCGCCGCCAGCTTTGCGCCACGACCTCGTCCCTGCCGGACGGCGACCCGTTCAGCACCCTGTCGATCTCGTGCACATGGTCGCGGTCGCGCATCCCGTCCTCCCCCGGTTCACGCAGGCCTCAGGCACGGACTTGCAACACCCCGCGCCACGGGGAATGCTGCCCCGTTGCGGGCCACCGCTCAAGTGGAGAATGGTCGTAGACCGCCTAGCCCGTCACACGCAGACCCAGCACCGCCCGAACCCACGCCGCGAACCGCGACGGGGACGCCCGGCGCGCGGGGGCAACGGGCGTGCGGACCCGCCGCATTCCGGCGGCATCGATGAAGATATGCGACATGGCAGACCCTCCTGCGCTGGTGTCCGTCATCAGCGGGGCGAACCGCCCCCCGGCGATGCTTCCAAGCGGCAGCATGCCAAGGGGCGGGCGCATCTCAGACCTCGGCGACAAGGTGGCCGTCGGCGGGCGACCAGTGCGCGTAAAGCCGCTGGCCGATCCCGACCGGCAGGTTCTCCAGCGCCTCGTGACCCATCTGGACACGGATTTCCTGACCGTGGTCGGTCTCCAGATACAGCGTCGCGGTCGCGCCCACGAATTCCTCGCCGATCACCTTGGCCGGAACCACGTTCACCGCATCGGCGGGACGCGCGACCGACAGGCCCATCCGCGTGTCCAGCACCGTCACCGTCGCCGTCGATCCCGGCACGGGACGCGACCGGCGGGCGGTATCGGGCAGGGCCAGCCGCATCCGGCCCGACGGCGCGTCGATCTCCATCGCCCCCTCGCTGACCGAGGCGACCTTGCCGCTGAAGATGTTGGACGATCCAAGGAAATCCGCCACGAACTTCGTGCGTGGCGTGCGATAGATCTCCTGCGGGGTGCCGATCTGCTCGATCACGCCGCGCGACATGATGACCACGCGGTCGGCCATCGAGAACGCCTCGGACTGGCTGTGCGTGACGTAGACGAAGGTGATCCCCGTCTCGCGCTGCAGCGTCTTGAGCACCGCCTGCATCCGCACCTTCAGCGCGGCATCCAGCGCCGAAAGCGGCTCGTCCAGCAGCAGGATTTCCGGCTCCACCACCAGCGACCGCGCCAGCGCCACGCGCTGCCGCTGCCCGCCCGAAAGCTGCGCGATGTTGCGCTCGGCAAATTCCGAGATCTGCATCCGGTCCAGCCACTGCTCGGCGCGCCGCCGCCGCTCGGCCTTGCCCACGCCGCGCATCTTCAGCGCGAACTCGACATTCTCGCGCACGTTCAGGAACGGGAACAGCGCAAGGCTCTGCCACACCATCGGCGTGTCGCGCTGCCAGGTGGGCAGATGGTTGATGGGCTTGCCCGACAGGCGGATCGTCCCTTCGGTCGGTGCCTCCAGACCCGCCAGCATCCGCAGCGTCGTCGTCTTGCCGCAGCCGGACGATCCCATGATCGCAAGGAACTCGCCCTTCTTGATCTCGAAATCCATCCGCTGCACGGCCGTGAAGTTGCCGAACCGCTTGACCACTCCCTCAAAGGAAACCAGCGTATCGCGTTCCATCCGATTTACTCCTGTCCGGCCGCAGCAAGGCGGGCTTTCGCGCCGCGACCCGTCAGCAGAAGCTGGGCAAGGATCACAAGCGTCATGGATGTGACAAAGACAAAGGTGCCGATGGCGTTGATGCGCGGGCTGACCTGCCCCTGAAGGAAGCCCAGCACCTTGACGGGCAGCGTCTCGTTCAGGCCCGACACGAACCACGCCACGGCGAATTCGTCGAAGGACACGGCCATCGTGATGAACAGCGCGCCGAACACGGCGGGCTTGCAGAAGGGCAGGATCACATGCCGCATCGTCTGCCATTCCGACGCGCCAAGGTTCCAGGCGGCGGGTTCCAGCGCGGGGTCCATCTGGTTCAGCCGCAGCCGGATCACCGCCATGGCAAAGGGCGCGCAGACCACGACATGGCTGATGATGACCGACAGCGCATTGCCCGACAGATCGATCCGCGACAGATAGGCCAGCATTGCCAGACCCAGAATGATGACCGGGATCGTCGGCGGCAGCAGCGCCAGCGCCAGATAGACCTGCTTGCCAAAGAACTTGTAGCGATAGTCGGTATAGGCCGCACCGAAGCCCAGCGCGGTCGAGATCACGCCCACGATCACCCCGACGGTCAACGTGTTACGCAGCCCTTCCCAGACCAGCGGGTCGGATGCCACGGCGTGGTACCAGTCCAGCGTGAAATCGCCCAGCGGGATCGACGGGAACCGGTCCGAGTTGAACGAGAAGACGAAGCTCGCCGCGATCGGTGCAAAGACAAAGGCATAGGCCAGCAGGACATAGAGCTTCAGCCCCCAGTCCACGGCGCGGTTGCGGTTGATATGTTCCGATCCGCTCATTTCCCCACCTCTTTCGATGCGCGACCCGCATAGGCAAAGCGGACGGCGACAAAGGCCACGACTAGAAGCGTCGCGATCATGGTCAGCGCGATCACCGCCGCGCGGGGCCATTGCTGGCCGGATTTCGTGGTGTCAGTGATCAGGATGGACAGTGTGGTCGGATCACCACCCCCCAGATAGATCGGGCTGACGAAGTCGCCAAAGCTCAGGATGAAGGCAAACAGCGCCGCGATCACCAGCCCGACGCGGGCCGAGGGGATCACCACCTCGAACACGGTCCGCATCCGCCCGCAGCGCATGTTGTGCGCCGCCTCGATCAGGTTGCGGTCGATGAAGGCAAGGCTGAAAAGTTGCAGCAGCACGACCAGCGGAAAGGCCAGCGTCAGATAGCCCACCAGCGTCGCGCCCTTGGTGTTCAGCATTCCATAAGGCCCAAGCCCGACATAGCCGAGCATGACGTTCACGATCCCCGCATCGGACAGGAAGATCTGCCAGGAATAGACCCGCACCAGATAGCTGGTGAAGAACGGGATCACCATCAGGAACACCGCCCAGCGCCGCGCCGTATCCGACAGTTTGAAGGCGATGGCATAGGCGCAGGGAAAGGCCAGCGCACTGGTCAGCGCGGCTGCTACGGTGGCAAGCGCAAAGGTCGTGCCATAGGCCTGCCAGAACACCCCGCGCGAGAACATGGTCACCCAGTTCACCGTGTCGAAGTCCGGCGTCATGGTGAAGTTCTTCACCGTCCAGAAGCTCAGCGCGACAAGAAAGACCAGCGGGAACACAAAGAACAGAAGCTGCCAGACAAGAAGCGGCAGCGAGAATGTCAGACCGTATAGGGACAGCCGGGATCGCATGGCGCGCTTCTCTGTCTTTGGTGTTGCAAGACGGGGGGCGGCTTTGCGCCGCCCCCCTGCTGTTGCGATGGCAGCTCCGACGCGCATGTCAGGCGCCCTTGTACTCGGACCAGAAGTCGTTCCACGTCTCCAGATCCTGCTGGATCGGCCACTGGCGGTACTGGATGCGGCCCGCACGGATCATGTCCATCGCGTTGCCCGCATCCTTGGTCATACCCTGACGCTTGGCCTCGGCCGGATTTTCGGCCTGCAGCACCTCCCAGCCCTTGGCGTTCGGGATCAGCGCGGGATAGGCCGCCATCTGGGCCGATTTCGCCTGACCCTTGGCCGAGGTGACGTACTGGATCCACTTCTTGGCCAGCTCCGCCTTCTGCGACCCTTTCCCGATCGAGAAGCATTCCGACCACTGCAGACCGCCCTGCTCCGGAATGACCGAGCGCACCTTGGCGCCGTTCTTTTCCAGCGTGCCGGTGATCCAGTCGCCGATGCCCGCAAAGGCCAGCATCTGCCCGTCATTCAGCGACGAGAAGGTGCCGCCATAGTCGAAGAACCCGCCGACCTGCGGACGCAGCGACAGCGTCTTTTCCTTGACCGCCTCCCAGCCCGCCTCGTCGATGTCATAGGCCGAGGCATTGCCGGCCAGCAGGCTCATCTGGCCAAGGTTCGGCAGATGCCAGTCGAAATGGCCCACCTTGCCCGTCAGCTTCGGATCCCAGAAGATGTTGTAGTTTGCCGCTTCCGCCTCGGTCAGGGCGTCGGTGTTGTAGGCCACGCCAAGGAAGCCGAACCGCGCCACGAGCGAGAACAGCTTGCCGTCCTGCCAGTTGCCGGGGAAATTCTGGAATTCGGGGAAATAGTCGGCCAGCGCGTAATCGTTCGGGTCCAGCTCCTCGACATAACCCGCCGCGTTCAGCGCCTGCACATATTCCGCATCCGACAGGATGACGTCAAAGGTGCCCGCCGGCGATTGCGAGATCAGGCCCAGCATGTTGTCGCCGCCGGTATAGTATTTCGGAACGAACTTGACGTTGTTCTCGGCCTCGAACTCGGCAACCATGTCCGGCTCGGCATGGCCGTACCATGCCAGCATCGTCAGCTCGGTCGGCGCGGCAAAGGCGCGGCGCGACAGCATGGGCATCGCCAGTGCGGCGGCGCCGGTGGCAAGAAGGGACCGGCGCGTGACGGCACCGGACACACCGGAAAGGTGGGTCTTGGTCATATCTGTTTGTCCTGTTGGTGAGTGCGGTTCTTATTGCCTTCACGTTAGGCGGGGACCGCTCAAGGACATAATCGGTTATTGAAATTGATCCATTTGCCAACCTTATCGTTGGCGCGGTTCAATTTGGCAGCACGCGGATACCGGCCCCCACGCTTTCGATGCTGGCGACCAGATCGCTCACCAGTTGCAGCCCGGACGCCGTCAGACGCGGATGCTTGTAGAAAAGGCCGATACGCAGCGGATCCAGAACGGGAAAACCCTCTGCCTCGGTCAGTTGCCGCATCCCCGGCAACAGCGTCGCCTGCGTCAGGGCGGTCACGCAAAGGCCGCTCGCGACAGCGTTCTGAAGGCCCGAAATCCCGGGACTGGTATAGACGATCCGCCAGCGCCGTCCCTGCTGTTCCAGCGCCCCGATCATGCGCGCGCGGTAATCGCAGCCCTCCAGATGCGCGCCCAGCGGCACCGGCATGTTCTCGACCGGACGGAACGATTCGGACGCCGCCCAGATCGGCTGCTCCACCCAGGCCCGCGACAGATACGGCATGCGCGGTTGTGGCATGGTGGCGATGATGACGTCCAGCTCCTCGGCCCGCAGCAGCCGGTGCAACTCGCGGCTCAGATCGCAGTAGATTTCCAGTTCCACTTCGGGATGGGAACTCAGAAAGGCGGTCAGCGTGTCCTGCAGGAAGCTCACGGCATAATCCGTGGGCAAGCCGATCCGCAGCACACCGGCAATTGTGGCGCGGTGGAAATAGGCCACCGCCTCGTCATTGATCCGCACCATCTCGCGCGCGTAGGACAGCAGCGCCTCGCCCGCCTGCGTGGGCTGGATGGACCGCCCCTCCTGCGACAGCAGCGGCGCGCGCACCAGCTCCTCCAGCCGCTGTATCTGCAGACTGACCGCAGGCTGGCTGCGCCCCAGCAGGGCGCCTGCCTTGGAATGCCCGCCCAGTTCCACCACCGCGATGAAGGTCCGCAACAGATCGGTCGGCAGGTTGGTGAAAGCCGGCATGGATTTGCGCCCCTGATCCAGTGATTGGGACTATATATTTTCCTTATGCACCTTCCGCCAAGTACTTTCCTCGCAACCGCCAAATCCACGAGGCCTGCGATGAAACACACTCCCGGCTTGAAGCACACCTCCGCTTTCGCCTCCGAACTCACATGGCCCGACTACCACGAGGCGATGAAGGACGGGCGCACGCCCATCCTGATCCCGCTGGGTTCAATGGAACAGCACGGACATCACATGCCGCTGCATGTCGATGTGCTGCTTCCCACCGAATTCGCACGCCGCGTCGCGGTGGACATGGGCGCGCTGGTCGCGCCGCCTTTCACCTATGGCTACAAGTCGCAGCAGAAATGCGGCGGCGGCAACCACATGCCCGGCACCACCAGCCTTGATGGCGCGACCCTGGTCGCCGCACTCAAGGACGTGATCAAGGAATTCGCCCGCCACGGCGCGCGCAAGATCTGCATGGTGAACGGCCATTTCGAAAACTCGTGGTTCATCATCGAAGCCATCGACCTCGCCCTGCGCGAATTGCGCTGGGACGGCATCACGGACATGAAGATCGTGGTCCTGTCCTACTGGGATTTCGTCGACCCCGAGGCGATCACCAAGCTCTATCCCGACGGCTTCCCCGGCTGGGATCTGGAACATGGCGGGGTGCTGGAAACCTCGCTCATGCTGGCGCTCTATCCCGACCTCGTCCAACTCGACCGCGCGCTGGATGTGGCCCCTGCCAGCTTCCCGCCCTATGACGTCTATCCCGTCCGCCCCGAGCTCACCCCCATTTCCGGCACGCTCTCCTCGCCCAAGGAAGCCTCGGTCGAAAAGGGACATATCCTGCTCGAGGTCTGCACCCGCGGCATCCTCTCGGCCCTGCAGACGGAATTCGCCTGATTCAAAGAGATAGCTCCCCGACTCGGGGCCGCCGTGGCGGCCCCTTTTTTTATGCGCCGATGACGTTTTGTTCCGGCCCTCTGGGAAACTGTCCCAGAACCTCGCCGCCGTCCTCGGTGACGATGACGACATCGCATTCGCGATATCCCCCCGCCCCCGGCATCCCCTCGGGGATCATCACCATCGGCTCCATCGACACCACCATGCCCGGCTCCAGCACAGTCTGCACATCCTCGCGCAGTTCGACCCCCGCCTCGCGGCCGTAGTAATGCGACAGCACACCGAAGGAATGGCCATAGCCGAACGAGCGGTACTTCAGCATCCCCCACTCGCGGTACATCCCGTTCAACTCCGCCGCGATGTCACAGCATTTCACACCGGGACGGATCAGCTGCAGCCCGCGCCGGTGCACGGCGATGTTCCTTTCCCATATGTCCAGACTGGCCGCATCGACCCGCCCGCAGAACAGGGTCCGCGCAAGGGCCGAGAAATAGCCGAAGATCATCGGAAAGCAGTTCAGCGACAGGATATCCCCCGCCTGCACCACGCGGTTTGTCACCGGATTATGCGCGCCGTCCGTATTGATCCCTGACTGGAACCACGTCCAACTGTCCATCAGCTCGACCTGCGGGAAACTCGCCGCGATCTCGCGGATCATGGCATTGGTCGCGGCAATCGCGACCTCGTGCTCGCCCACGCCCGCGCGGATGGCGGCCACGCCCGCCAAGGCGCCGGTATCCGCAATCCGCGCGCCCTCGCGGATCAGGGCCTGCTCCTCCGCCGATTTCACCGTCCTCAGCCACATCGAGGGCAGCGCCGCATCGACAAACTCCACACCGGGCAGCGCGTGTTCCAGCTTGCGGCGGAAATCCATCGACACCGTGTCGAACTCGATCCCAAGCCGCCGCACGCCCGCCGTCAACTGCCGCACCGCGCGATAGAAATTGTCCCGCCGCCAGTCGGTATAGGTGACATTCCCGCCGACGCCCCGCCGCCAAGGCTGACCGCCATCTATGCCGGCCGAGATCGTCGTGACGTTGTCCTGCGTCAGCACCATCCCGTAGCGCCGTCCGAACTGGCAGAAAAGCCAGCCCGACAGATGGGCAATCCCGTGATACGAGGTGAAGAGGACCGCATCCACCCCCTGCGCGGCCATCCATTCGCGCATCGCGCGATGCCTGCGATCCATCTCGGCACCCGAGAACGGGGAAAAGACCTTGTCGCCGTTATGCCATTCCATAACGTGCAGCATGTCGTCGGTCATGCCCTGCCTCCCCGCCGGAAATCGCCGTCCGCCGAAGATGTTAGCGACCGCCCGATGGGCGCAGAAATTTGTTCCGCCAATGGGTGTATTAGCAGCGCGCGGCCTCTGGCAGGCGCTCAGACGTGACGCGTGATCCCGCCATCCACCCGCAGGCTCTGCCCCGTGACATAGGAGGAATCGTCTGTCAGCAGGAAAGCCGCCGCCTTGGCCTGCTCTTCCACCCGCGCGATGCGTTTCAGCGCGGGCAGATCGGCGAACTTGCCGACATCCAGACTGTCGGTGAACCCCGGCATCAGGCAGTTCATCCTGATATTCCTTGGCCCATAGCGGTCGGCATAAAGCTTGGTGAAGGACGACACCCCCGCGCGATACACGCACGAGGCCGGGAACCACGGCGACGGCTCGAAGGCGGCATAGGTGGTGACATTGACGATCGACCCGCCGCCCTGCGCCTCCATGATCGGGGTGACAAGGCGCGCCATACGGACCACCGACTTGACGATCATGTCATTGGCAAGATCCCAGTTCTCGTCCGTGATCTCCAGCAACTCGCCCTTGGGCGGATGGCCCGTGTGGTTCAACACCGCGTCTATCCGTCCCCATGTCGCCATGGCCAGATCGACGATCCCCTTCAGATCGTCCCCACTCTGCGCCACCCCGCGCCACGCCACGCCGCCAAGGTCCGCCGCCAGCCTTTCGCAATTCTCCGAAGGCGACATCAGCGCGACCGCATAGCCCCGCCCCGCCATCTCGCGCGCCACGGCGGCGCCGATCCCGCGCCCGGCACCCGTAACCACACAGACCTTCTTCGCCATCCGCCTCTCCTGTCCTCCTGCGCGCGACCTGCTGCCGCGACCCGCCCCGCACCTTGACGCGAAGCACCCCGCGCTTCCAGTCCGGAACCGCGCTCAGGCCGCCAGCAGTGCCCGCGCCTCGTGCGACTTCAGCGTCAACCGCGCCGCATCGAAGGCCGTCCGCGACGTGGCAAGCGCGGGAAAGATCTGCAGGATCTCTTCGGCCTGCGTCCGGTCCATCGCGTCGACCATCGGCCGTGCCGGCTGGAAACTTTCGCTCCACGCGCCATCGGCGCAGACGATCTCGTGCCCGTCGAACAGGATATGGACATAGGTGACACCATCCGGACAGACCCTGTCGACCCCGTCCAGCCCCGTCAGATGCGTTGCGGCAACCAGCACCTCGGGCTCTCCGAAAAGCAGCTCCGCCCGCAGCCCCTGCAGCAGCATCCGGTGTTGCGGCGACACCGTCATATCCCGCGCAGGCACCCCGTTGCCCAGCGCACCGGCCCTGATGCGAACCGGACAAAGCCCGTCCCGCGCGGAAAGGAGCGCCGCCCGCTCCAGCCTGCGCCGCCCCGTCCAGAGCAGCCGGCAGAACCCGTTGTCGCGCGTCAGAACCGCATCCCCCGCCCGCAGATCCTCGACCGCCACCTCACCCCGCCGCGTCGTGATCCGCGTCCCCGGCGTAAAACAGGGCACCACGGTCTCGACATTCTGGAACTGCATCGTCCCGATCACCGCGCCGGTCTGGTTCAGGAACTGCACCAAGCCGTTGCGCCGATCGACCGCGTCATAGACCACATTGGTATTGCGCCAGCCCCAGGCCGACAGGTCCAGCGTATCGTTGCCGTCGCCCCCGTCGACCACGTCGCCATCGTTGCCACCGACCAGCGTATCCGCCCCCGCGCCGCCGATGATCGTATCGGCGCCTTCGCCGCCCTCCAGACGGTCATTACCCTCGTCCCCGGACAAAAGGTCATCGCCTGCCCCGCCGACAAGGCTGTCCTGCCCCGCCCCGCCATAAAGCCGGTCATCCCCGCCGCGCCCGTCCAGTGAATCATCACCGGCCCCGCCCGACAGCGTATTTCCCGCTCCATCCCCGAACAGCCGGTCATCCTGCGCGGACCCCGCAAGCGCCTCGATCCCGGCAAGACTGTCGCCCGCCGCATCGCCCGCCGATCCGGACCCCGCCGCAAGATCAACCGTCACACCCGAGGCAGACCCCGAATAATCGGCGACATCGACCCCTGCTCCACCGGTCAGCTGGTCACTGCCCTCTCCACCCGCCAGCGTGTCGTTTCCGTCCCCGCCCTCCAGCAGGTCATTGCCCGCCCCGCCCGACAGCAGGTCGTCGCCCCCCGCTTCGGCAGCAACTGGCAAAGGCTGGGTGTTGACGAAATACTCGTAGAAAAATCCGGCACTCGACGTGTTGTTCGACCCCGAGGCAAGGATCCCCACCGAGGTATAGGGGACATTGATCGTCAGCGTCCCGATGGTCGACGGGTTGGATCCCGTGCCTGCGATGCGGACGATCTGACCCGATCCGTTGATCCCGTAGACGCCGCCACCGTTGAAACTGACCCTGCCGTCGGCCACCGCCGTCGCCAGATTGACCGTGACACCGTCGATCTGGATCGTCGCCGCCTCGTTCGAATCCAGCCCGTTGAACCGCACCTGTCCCCCCGCCAGCCGCGATGAGGCCATGTGCGTGTGCAGTTCGTTCGAATCCCCGTTGCCGATCCGGAACCCGCTCACGCCGCTGTTGCTGCCGGTGGTCAGGTTGCTCTCGTTCGACCACGTCCGAACCGTGAATTCCGGTCGGCCCGAGGTTCCGGCTATCTCCTGCGTGGCAAGGGTGACTTCCGTATAGACCGGCGCATAGGTGGCCCCCGCCGCTCCGGCCCCGCCGACCAGCGTGTCGTCGCCATCGCCGCCCGACAGGCTGTCATTTCCCGATCCGCCATCGACCGAGTCGTTCCCCGCCCCGCCCGACAGCGTGTCAGCCCCGTATCCGCCGAAAACCGCATCACGGCCGGCGTCGCCAAAGACGATGTCATTGCCCAGACCCGCATTGACCGTGTCATCCCCCGAACCGGCGCGGATGTAATCGTCATGTCCCGTCGTTCCGGCAAGGCCCGTGGCATCCTCGCCATCCACCCTGTCCCCGTCCGGATCGCCCGTGAACGCGGCACCGATGACGTCATTGCCCGACGTGCCGTCGACGATCCCGTCTCCGACAAAACTGCTGCCTCCCTCGAAGCCCAGCCCGTAGACACCTGCGGGATCGTTGGTGTCGAAATCGTTGGTCGCATAGGTCGACAGCATGGCCGGATCGCCCGACCCTTCCAGCAGGGTCTGGGTCGTGCCGTCATAGAAACCGGTCGTGGCATGGCCGGCATAGCCATTGGTGAAACCTATGTTTTCATAGATGTATTCGACCGTGAAGTCGCCACTGCCGGTCGAGGTCAGAACAACCTGAAAGCTGTTCTGCCCCGTCCCCGTATAGGGCGCCACGTTCAGCCATGTGATCGTGATCCTGCCATTGACGGGATCGAGATCCCAGTAGATGTCGCCCCCCTTGCTGATGTCGATATCGGTCCAGAACGGGGCCAGCGACGGCTGTCCCAGCGAGGTCAGCGATGACGGCGTATAGGTCGTGACACCCGAACCAAAGGTGATCAGACCGTTGGAGCTGATGAAAAGGCTGGTATATCCGGTCCCGCCGACCGTCATGCCGCCCGACCCGAAGATCGAGGTCACGTTGACGTTGACGAACCCGTCATCAAGATTGCCCGAAACGGTCGCGGTCTTGAAGGATTGCTCCCCATAGCCCGCGCTTCCGCCAAGCCCTGAGATCATCGTCGCCATTCGGACGCACCCGCCTGCACAAAACCTGCCTCTCGGCCCGTTTCGCGCTGCGGCGGGTCCGGACCTGTTTCAAGTCCGTATTAATCTTTCTTAATTGCGCGGAAATTTGGGCGCCACCGCGCCACCTTCTTGTCACGCGGCGCCACGCACGACCGCGTCACGGGCCGAAGCGGTGGCTCCGGCAGCCGCCTGCGGGGACGTCTCCCCGCGATTCCGAGTCAAAGGCTGGCTGACCGTCCCCCTGCGGTGCACCCCGTCACAGCACCTCGCCCCCGTCGATCACCAAGGCCAGACCGGTGACAAAGGACGACCGGTCCGATGCCAGAAACACGATCCCGTCGGCGATCTCTTCGGGACTGGCCCAGCGCCCCATGGGGATCGTGTCGCGCACATAGGACTCCAGCCGCTCGCGCCCGCCCATCTGCCGCTCGAACCCCGCGTTGAAGGGCGTGTCGACAAATCCGGGACACAGCGCGTTGAACCGGATGTTCTCGCGCGCGTAATCCGCAGCCATCTGCCGCACCATCGCCACGGCGGCGTGTTTGGTCGTCGCATAGCTGATCATGCCGCGATCATACTGGCAGCCGGAATTGGACGCCGTGACGATGACGGACCCCCCGCCCTGTGACCGCATCGCGGGCAAGACGGCCTGCGCCAGCACGAAATGCGATCGCACATTCAGTTGCCATGACAGATCCATCTGCGCGGCCGTCACCTCCTCCAGCCGCCCCGCGATCTGCACACCCGCATGGGAATGCAGCACGTCGATCCGGCCATGACGCGCGCGCACCTCGTCGACAAGCGTGCGGGCCGCGGCATCGTCACGCACATCCAGCGGGCGGTGCTCTGCCCGCCCGCCCTGATCCGTGATGGCGCCGGCCGTCGCTTCGGCCAGCCCCGCGTCAAGATCGGTCACGACCACCAGCGCCCCCTCGCCCGCCATGGCAATCGCACCCGCCCGCCCGATCCCCGACCCTGCGCCGGTCACAAGGACGACGCGTCCTTCAAGGCAGCCGTTCATCGCCCTGCCCTCCCCCTTCATGTCCTGTTGTTCCCGCCGGCCCGCCGCAACATCACCTGCGCCACCACCAGCAGCAGCAGCGATGCCCCCATCACCATCGTCCCTATGGCGTTGATCTCCGGCGTCACGCCGCGCCGTATGGACGAGAAGATGTAGATGGGCAGCGTCGTCTCCGACCCCGCCACGAAAAACGCGATGATGAAATCGTCGAAGCTGAAGGTGAAGGACAGCAGGAACCCCGCAAGGATCGCAGGCGACAGCAATGGCAGCGTGACTTGCCAGAAGGTCGCGACCGGCCCGGCCCCCAGATCGCCCGACGCCTCGATCAGCGTGCGGTCCAGCGCCTCGATCCGCGCCCGCACGATCACGATCACCAGCGACATGGTGAACAGCACATGCGCCGCCGTCAGACTGCCAAATCCCATCGACAGCCGGTATCCCGTCAACGGCTCCAGCCACGGATTGACGCCGTCGAACACCGTCACCAGCGCGATCAGCGTGGCAATCCCGATCACGATCCCGGGGATCATGATGGCGACATAGACCATCGCGTCGAACAGCGCCCGCAACCGCCCCTTCATCCCCGCCAGCGCCAGTGCCGCCATCGTCCCGAAAACCGACGCCAGCACCGCCGAAGTGAAGGCAACCGTGGCCGAGGTCTTGAGCGCGTCGATGACAAACGGGTTCGACAGCGCCTTGCCGTACCATTGCAGCGAAAAGCCCTGCATCTGGCTGGCCGACCGTCCGGCCGAAAAGCTGAACAGGGCGATGATCCCGATGGGCAGGTACAGGAACAGGTAGACGGAAAGGGCGTAGATCCGCATCGCCCCCTCACATCAGCCCGACATCGTCGCGCGCCGCGCCGATGCGTTTGAGAAACCGCATATAGACCGTAACCACCACCAGCATCGTCGCCACCAGCGTCACGGCCATCGCCGATCCGAAGGCCCAGTTGCGCGATTGCAGGAACAGGTCCACCAGCGCGTTGCCGACGAAGAAGACCTTTCCACCGCCCAGCATCTGCGGGATCAGATACTCGCCCATCAGCAGGATGAAGACCAGCATCGACCCCGTCGCCACCCCGGGCAACGACAGCGGCAGCGTCACCTGCACGAACCGCCGCCACGGGGGCGCGCCAAGGTCCGATGCCGCCTCCAGCAGCCGCTTGTCCAGCTTTTCAAGGCTCACATAGATCGGAAAGACCATCAGCGGCAGATAGCCGTAGATGATCCCCACCAGCACCGCAAAGGGCGTGTTGATCAACCGCCAGTCCCCAAGCCCCAGATCGGCCAGCAACTGCGGGATGCCCCGCCCGCCCAGCAGATAGATCCACGCATAGGACCGGATCAGGATCGACGTCCAGAACGGCACGATCACCAGCACCAGCAGCACCGTGCGCCATTTCGGATCGACCCGCACCGCAAGGTAATAGGCCAGCGGATAGGCGATCAGCAGGGCCGCCAGCGTGCCCGCAGGCGCAAGGACCAGCGTGTTCTGGAAAGCCGTCCAGCGGCTTCCCAGATTGGCATATTGCGCCAGCGTGAAGGCGGGGGCATAGCCCCCCGCCGCCGCACGCTCGCCAAAGGAATAGACCAGCACAACAGCCAGCGGCAGCACGAGCAGCGCCGCATACCACAGCCCCGCAGGGCCCAGCAGCAGATAACGCGCACCTTGCCGCGACATGGCCATCCCGCCGATCTCCTCAGGCCGACTTGAACCGCGCCATCACCTCGGCACGGTTGGGATCGGTCAGCGTCACCGCAGCCCCGAATTCCTGCGCGTTCAGCAGCTCTGCCGCCGGATAGAGGATCGGATCCGACAGCACCTCGGGCGGCAACAGCGCATTGACGCGCGCATCCGCCACGGGGAAGCCATGCGCGGCCGCCTCCCTTGCGTTCACCGCCGGATCGATCAGATAGTTGATCAGCGCATAGGCCGCATCGCGATGGGGCGCGTTCTTCGGAATGGCGTAGTAATCCGACCAGATTTCCCCGCCATCCTTGCCCACCGCGAACAGGATTTCGGGAATGTCGCGGTTCATCTGCTTGCCTTCGCCGGTCCAGCACATGGTCAGCCACGCATCCCCGTTCCGCATTGCCGGCTGATAGTCGGACGAGATGGCAAAAAGATGCGGCTTGATCTCGATCAGCAGCTTCTCGGCATCCGCCAGTTCCGCCGGATCGACAGAATTGAAGGAATAGCCAAAGTATTTCAGGGCATTGCCGATCGTGGTCAGCTGATAGTCATGGACCATCGTCCGGCCCGAGAAATCGGTCCGCGTGACATCGAAGAATTCCTTCCAGCTGGTGAAGGGCGCCTTGGCCTTGCTGCTGTCCCACGCCATCCCCGTGGTGCCCCAGTTCTTCGGCACGGCGTAAAGCTTGCCATCCACCGTGCCCGCATCGGCAAAGCGCGCCTCGAACGAGGCCGCATCGTAATTGGGCAGCTTGGACAGGTCCAAGGGCTCGATCAGATCGGCCTCGACATAGGTCGTGATGGTGTAGTTCGTCGGAACGAACACGTCCCAACCCGACCCGCCCGCCTGCAGCTTGGCCAGCATCTCCTCGTTCGACCCGAAGACATTGACCTGCACCGCCGCTCCCGTCTCGGCGGCAAAGGCGTCGAAATTCGCCGGATCGTGGTAGTTGGGCCATGTCGCCAGCACGACCTGATCGCCGATCCCCTGTGCAAAGGCGCGGCGGGGCGACAGCAGGGGCAGGCCCCCGCCCATAACCGCCATCGCCGTCCCCAGCCCCGTCACGCCAAGGAAATGGCGTCGCGTGACCGAACCTTTCCGGTATCGCAGCAACTCTTCGATGAACTTCTGCCGAGTGATCGGAGCCTTGTCGTCTTGCATGGGTCCATTCCCTTGTTGGATATGTCAGTCTCGTCCAAGGATCAGGCCGCAGCCATGATCCCACAGCACGTGGACGCGCGCGCCCACGTCGGCACCCTGCAGGCTTCTTTCTGCCTGTCTGGGAACATTCACCTGAACCTGTCCCAGCACCTCGTGGCGCAAGAGACATTCGATATGCTCGCCAAGGAACGTCTTGTGCAGCACCTCGGCCACCATGGCATCGGCCCCGTCCGCAGCCCCCGACGACAGGCGCAGCGCCTCGGGGCGCACGGCAACCTCGACCGCCATGCCAACCGTCACGGCAAAGGGCGCGGCCACCGTGACGGACAGACCGCCGCCCAGAGCCACCCGCGCCAGCCCGTCACCGGCCAAAGCCTCGACCCGCCCCTCATGGATATTGGCCTGCCCCACGAACCCCGCGACATAGCGGTTGGCGGGCCGGTCATACAGATCGCGCGGCGTACCGGTCTGCACGATCCGCCCCTGCCCCATGATGACGATGCGGTCCGACATCGACAGCGCCTCCTGCTGGTCATGGGTGACCAGAACGAAGGTGATCCCCAGCGACCGCTGCAGCGACAGCAACTCCATCTGCATCTCGCCGCGCAGCTTGGCATCCAGCGCCGCCATCGGCTCGTCCAGCAACAGCATCTTCGGCTCGTTCACGATGGCCCGCGCCAGCGCGACGCGCTGCTGCTGGCCGCCCGACATCTGCCAGATGCGCCGCGGCCCGAAACCCGACAGCCGCACCGTCTCCAGCGCACGCTCCACCCGACGCGCGATCTCGGCCCGCTCCATCCGCGGGCGACGCTGGCGCAGGCCATAGCCCACATTCTCGGCCACGGTCATATGCGGAAACAGCGCATATTGCTGGAACACCATGTTCACGGGCCGCGCATGGGCAGGCGCCCCGCCCATGTCCTGCCCGTCGATCAGGATGCGCCCCTCGCTGGGCGCCTCCAGCCCTGCCAGCATCCGCAGCGCCGTCGTCTTGCCGCATCCCGAAGGGCCCAGAAAAGACAGGAACTCGCCCCGCCGGATCCGAAGATCCAGCCTGTCCGCCGCCAGCACCTCGCCGAACCGCTTGGTGGTTCCGACGAATTCGGCGATCACCGGCCGCCCGTCGCTCTGCTGGCCTTCCTCCGGAACGGTCATCTCCTGCCGCTTTCCCGTTGATCCGGCGCGTCGCGCCTATCCGTTTTTCCGGTGACAAGCGTATGAACGGCGTCAAAGCCTGTATATATCCCAAAAGGCATAGTCGGGACCGGAAAGGGCGGACCAAGGCAGATGGACTGGCACGAGGCATCCGCGCGCGTGATCGACGCGCTGCACGGGGCGGACTTCGCCCCCGCACTGGTCAGCGCACTCCGCACCGTCGCACCCTTCGAACACAGCGTCACCTTCGCCTATCGCGGCGACCAGCGCCCGCTCGCGCTGCATGACGAATTTCCCGAATGGAAACGCAAGGTGATGGTGGCAGACTATCAGGCCGGACCCTACCTGCTCGATCCGTTCTATCTGAACGCCACCACCGGCCCGCTGCCCCGCCTCGTCCGCCTGCGCGATCTTGCTCCCGACCGCTTCTATCAGGGCGAATATTTCCGGAACTACTACATCCGCACCGAACTGGCCGAAGAGATCGGTTTCATGGTCGATGCCGGTCAGGGCGTCAGCGTCGTCCTCTCCGCAATGCGAAGCAGCCGCGCCTTCTCGGCCCGCGAATTCCGCGACCTTGCCGCGGTGCTGCCCTTCGTGGCGGCCGCGATCCGGCACAACTGGTCCGATCTGGCCCGCCGCTTCGGTGACGGCCCGTCGGGCGGCAACGCGCCTGCCCTCACCTCGCTGATCGACCGCGCCTTCCGCAGCGTCGGGCGCAACCTCCTCACCGCGCGCGAGACCGAGGTGGTGGAATACACCCTCAGGGGTCACTCGGCCGAGGCTACAGGTCAGGCGCTGGGCATCTCGCCCGGCACGGTCCGGATCCACAAGCGCAACATCTACACCAAACTCGGCATCGGTTCGCAGGGCGAACTCTTCTCGCGCTTCATCGCCACCCTGTCCTCGCTCCGCGACTGATCCGCAGGCCGCGCCTTGTCGCGCTGCGTCTTGTGCCTACCTCTGGCGCAGGGCCGACAGGCCCGCCACAGAACAAACGGGAGGATCGCAATGGCAGACGGCAATCAGGACCTGTCCGCGGCACGGCGCAGCGTCGTCGTCTCGGAATTCACCAACAGCGTGCTCGATCCGGCCGCACCCATGCTGGGACCGGTCGAAAACGGCGGCACCATCATCGCCAATACCGCGCCGGGATGTTGGGGCCCCATGATCACCCCCAGCCTGCGCGGCGGGCACGAGGTGACGCGCCCCGTCCATGTCAAAGGGGCCGAACCGGGGGATGCCGTGGCAATCCGCATCCGCGACATCACCGTAACCTCCATCGCCACCGCCTCGGGCCATGACAGCTCGCCCGAAGGCTTCTGCCTTGGCGATCCCTATGTCGCCGCCCGCTGCCCTGTTTGCGATACCGTCTGGCCGGAAACCCATGTCGAAGGCATCGGTCAGGACTCGGTCCGCTGCAACGCCTGCGGCAATGCCGTCAAACCGTTCGAGATTGTGCACGGCTATACCGTCACCTTCGACGAAACCCGCGCCGTGGGCCTGACCCTGCCGCAACCCGCCGTCGACACGATCGCAAGGAATGCCGAACATTACGCCGCCCTGCCCGATGGCAGCCGCCAGCATTCCATCCTCGTCTTCGCGCCCTCCGACATGCCGGGCACCATCGTGCGGATGCGGCCCTTCCTCGGCCAGCTTGGCACCTGCCCGTCCATGGCCATGCCCGACAGCCACAACGCGGGCGACTTCGGCGCCTTCCTCGTCGGCGCGCCGCATGACTATGGCATCACCGCCGAACAACTCGCCCAGCACAAGACCGACGGCCACATGGACATCGACGCCGTGCGGGCAGGGGCCATCCTCGTCGCGCCGGTCAAGGTTCCGGGGGCGGGCGTCTATCTCGGCGACATGCACGCAGGACAGGGCGACGGCGAAATCGCGGGCCACACCATGGATGTGGCCGGCAGCGTGACCCTGCAGGTCGAGGTGGTCAAGAACTACCCGATCGACGGGCCGGTCCTCTTCCCGCTCGAGGAGGACCTCCCCCCGATGGCGCGTCCCTTCTCGGCTGCCGAACGCGCCAAGGCCGAACGCCTCGCCCGTCAATGGGGCGTCACCCAGATCGAACCGGTCGCGCCGGTTTCTGTGATCGGCACCGCCGCCAACCTGAACGCCGCCATCGAGAACGGGCTGGCGCGGGCGGCAAAGCTCTTGGGCATGACCGTCGCAGAGGTGCGAAACCGCGCCACCGTCAACGGCGCGATCGAGATCGGCCGCGCCCCCGGCGTGATCCAGGTCACCTTCCTCGCCCCGCTCGCACGGCTCGATGCGGTGGGGCTGGGCGGTTACGCACGCGAACAATACGGTCTGTGACCCGACCGCCGCCCGGTCCGTCCGGGCGGCACAATCACCCCGGGATGGTTCAAACCGCCGCGATCTCGGCCATCACCTGCTCGGCCCGCGCCAGCGCGGATGCGGCAACTGCGCTCACCGGATCGGCCTGGCGAAGAGCGTCGCACAACGACGGCAGCAAAAGCGCAAGCCGCGCCAGATCATCCTCGTCCTCGACGATGCATTCGTCATGCAGCTGCGCCGCCAGCCCGATGAAGTAATCGGCGACATCTTCACCAGTCATGAGCAACCCTCCCTCGACCTCGCTTCTGCTGCGTATATTGTAAGCTTTTGTAAGTAAATTGGGTCTACCCTAGGTATGTAATTTTCAACCATAGGTAAATTTTAACCCATACACACCCATCCGAAAGTCAACGTGTGTCGACTGGACACTCATGGCACAAACGGCCATGGCGCGCCGCATGTTAGCAACAGGTCCCTTCCCCGCGATGTCCCGCCGCCCTTGTGACGGCGGCTGCGCACTGGTCGCATTCCTGCTCTTCTGCCTCGTGACCCTCATCGGCCTTTCCGCACCGGCGCGGGCCGACGATCTTGTCATCGGCGCGGCTCTCTATACCGACCCCTCCGCCAGCCTCGACTTTGACGCGGTCCGGCAGCGCGATTTCGAACCCGTCCCCCTGCCGACCAGCCAAGGCTATTCCTCGGCGGCCTTCTGGCTGAAGGTCGACATCGCCCCGGCCCCTGATGGATCGCCCGTCCGCCTGCGGGTCTTTCCGCCGGTCCTCGACCAGATCACCCTTTTCACCCCCGCGCCTGACAAGTCGGGGGACTGGGTCACGGTCGACATGCACGCCCGCCCCGCCTATGGGCTGAGCGGCTATGTCCTGCCTGCCATGGACACGCCCCTGACCATCTACCTGCGTATCCGCTCGGTCGGCTCGGTCTCGCCACATGTATGGGCGCTACCGATCAACGATTCGGTCGAGTCCAACCTCCGCCTCAATCTTCTCCAGACATTCTACCTGACGCTCATGCTGGCGCTGCTGGTCTGGTCCGCCCTCATGGCGCGGTCGACCGGCGAGCCGCTCTTCCGCAACTTCGCCTTGCTGCAAACCGTCTGGTCGGCGCAGAACCTGCTGGGCTTCGGCTATGGCCCGGTCCTTCTGCCGGGACTGGCGGCCGGAACATCGGGCACGACCTACCGTCTGCTCGTCATCATCGTGGTCGTCGTTTCCATCGCCTTTCACCGGCAGGTCATTGGCCGCCTCGCGCCGCCACCGCTGACCATGCGCCTGTTCGACGTGCTGCAGGCCCTCTCCCTCGTGGCGCTGACCCTCTTTGCCGCGGGGTTCATTGCCATGGCACTCACCGTGAATGCGCTGTGCATCCTTGGCCTGCCCTTCGTCGTTCTGGCGAATATCTTTCTTGGCAAACAGGACGCCTCGCCCGGACGCACCACCCTGCGGGTGGTCTATGTCGCGCTGGCATTCTCGATCTTCCTGTGGGTCTTCTCCTTTCTCGGCTTCGCAAAAAGCCGCCTGCCCAGCCAGTTCAACACGATGCTCCACGGCACCGTCACCGGCATCCTGATGTTCCTTATCCTCCATCGCCATGGACAAACCCTCGTCACCGCGCTGCGCGACGCAGAAACCGCCCTGCTCTCGGCCGAGGCCCGCCGCGCCGCCGAACGGGAACACAGCCGTTTCCTTCTGGGTTTCATCGACATGCTCGGCCACGAAACCCGCAACGCGATGGCGGTGATCCGCATGTCGCTCGGCGGCAAGGCGCTTCCCGACCACAAACGCCTCAGGGTCGAAGAGACGATCGACGGGTTGAACGGGATCATCGACCGCAGCATCGACGTGGCCCGACTGGAAATCGGGGACAAGAAGGTCGTCGCCGCGCCCCTGTCGCTGGCTGACCTGCTGGCCGAGGTGCTGCGCCCCTACGGCACGGCGCGCATCCACCATGACGTGCCGGAGAACGCACAGATCACCACCGATCCCGTATTGCTCAAGGTCGCGCTGGGCAATCTGGTGGACAACGCGGTCAAGTATTCCGCCCCCGACACCGACATCCGCATCCGCTACATCCGGCTGCGCGACGTCCTCACCCTGACGGTCGAGAACGAGGCAGGCCCCGCAGGCCTGCCCGACCCCGACAAGGTGTTCCGCAAATACTACCGCAGCACCCTCGCCCATTCCCGCATCGGCTCTGGTCTGGGCCTCTATCTTGTCCATACGCTGGCGCGCTTGCTCGGCGGATCGGTCCGCTATACGCCCGAGGGGACGACAATCCGCTTCCATCTGACATTGCCATGCTGACCGTCACCATCGTCGAGGACAATCTCCACCTGCGCGAAACGCTCGCCGAAGTGCTTTCGGACGAAGGTTTCGCCGTGACGGCCTATGCCAATGTCGAAGCCCTCGGCACACCCTCGGCCCAGGCGGTCGCGGGGGTCTTCATCCTCGACCTCAACCTGCCGGGCGAGGACGGCATCTCCTTCGCCCGCCGCCTGCGCCGCGATTACGGGGCCGTCGGCATCATCATGCTCACCGCGCGGATCGATCCGGCCGAACGCCAGCACGGGTATGAAAGCGGGGCCGACATCTACCTTCCCAAACCCTACTCCCCGGGCGAGCTGGTGGCCGCCATCCGCGCGCTGGAACGCAGGCTGCCCGCCGCCGCCGACCCCGTCCTCAGGTTCGACCCGCAGCGCATGGTCCTTGCCGGTCCCGCCGCCACCGTTCCCCTCTCCTCCAGCGAGGTGGACCTCCTGCGCGCGTTCCTGTCCGCCCCCGAAGGTCGGCTTTCCTCGGCCGAGATCGAACGGATCAGTGGCAGTGCGGGAACGCGCGGCGCGATCGAGGTGCGCCTCACCCGGCTGCGGCGCAAACTGGCCACGGCAGGCGCGGACGGCAACCCGCTTGGCGCCGTGCGCGGCTGGGGCTACCAGCTTGCCGCCCCGCTCGCCTTGGCCAGCTAGGGCGCTGCCCGCGCACGACTGGTACGCGGGGCAACCACAGCCTCGGCCGGTCCCGCCGCACCCTCCACCCCCCTGCATTCCGGCTGTCGCGGCATCATCCCGCGCCGATCCGGTCGGCCGACGTCGATACAGCCTGCAAAGGCCGTTGACAGTCCCTGCCTTGCCCGCCGAACCTTGGCCCTGCCCGCCCCATGGAAGCGCCCATGATCCCCGACGTCATCCGCGCCCTGCCGTGGCAGGGACAGATCACCGCCGAACCCCTGCTGGGCGGCCTCTCCAACGAAAGCTGGAAGGTCACCGACGATGCGGGAACCCATGTCGTCCGCCTCGGCCGCGACTTCCCCTTCCATCATGTCGACCGCGGGCGCGAGGTGATGGTGGCCCGCGCCGCCCATGCCGCGGGATTCGGCCCCGCCCTGCGCCATGCCGAACCCGGTCTGTCGGTCGTGGAATTCCTGAACGCCCGCACATGGGGCCAGGGCGACCTGCGCGCCAATCCCGACCGCGTGGGCGACCTCCTCCGCCGCTTCCACGCCGAAATGCCCGCCCATGTCTCGGGCGCGGCCTTCCTCTTCTGGCCCTTCCACGTGATCCGCGACTATGCCCGCACCCTGCGCGCGGGCGACAGCCCCTTCCTGCCCGACCTCCCCGCGCTCCTGTCACTCTCGGAGGAACTGGAATCCGCGCAGGTGCCGCTGCCCCTGATCTTCGGCCACCACGACCTCCTGCCCGCCAATGTCCTCGACGATGGCCAGCGCCTCTGGCTGATCGACTACGAATATGCAGGCTTCGGCACCGCGCTTTTCGACCTTGCGGGCGCCGCCTCCAACGCAGGCATGGCCCCCGACGAAACCGAAGCCCTCCTTCGCGCCTATTTCGGCGAAGCGCCCGCCGCACCCCTCCGCCGCGCCTTCGACGCCATGCACTGCACAAGCCTCCTGCGCGAGGCGATGTGGGCCATGGTCTCGGCCCTCCACCTCTCGGCCCCCGGCGCGGATTACACCGCCTATGCCCGCGAAAACCTCGACCGGCTTGCCGCCGCGCTCGACCTCTACCGCTCCCAGCACGGAAAGCAGACATGACCCTTCCCACCCACGCGCAGATCGTCGTCATCGGCGGCGGCATCATCGGCTGCTCCACCGCCTACCATCTGGCGCGCGACCACAAGGCCGACGTGGTGCTGCTGGAACAGGGCAAGATCACCTCGGGCAGCACATGGCATGCCGCAGGGCTGGTGGGCCAACTCCGCGCCTCGGCCTCGATCACCCGCGTCCTCAAATACTCGGTCGACCTCTACAAGGGCCTCGCGGCAGAGACCGGCCTTGATACCGGCTGGAAGATGACCGGCTGCCTGCGCCTTGCCACCAATCCCGACCGCTGGACCGAATACCGCCGCCTCGCCACCACCGCCCGCTCCTTCGGGATGGAAATGCACCTGATCCCGCCGGACGAGGTCAAGCGCATGTGGCCGCTGATGGACACCTCCGACCTCGTGGGCGCAAGCTGGCTGCCGACCGACGGTCAGGCCAGCCCCTCCGACATCACCCAGTCGCTCGCCAAGGGCGCGCGGATGCATGGCGCGCGCCTGCACGAAGGCGTCACCGTCACCGGCTTTGCCATGGACGGCCTCCGCATCACCGCCGTCCATACCGACCAAGGCACGATCCATTGCGAAAAGGTCGTCAACTGCGGCGGCATGTGGGCGCGCGAGATCGGCGCGATGGCAGGCATCAACGTCCCCCTGCAACCCGTGAAACACCAGTACATCGTCACCGAGAAGATCGACGGCCTCTCCCCCGACGCCCCCACCCTGCGCGACCCCGACCGCCGGACCTATTTCAAGGAAGAGGTGGGCGGGCTGGTCATGGGCGGCTATGAACCCAACCCGCAGGGCTGGGTGCAGGGCGATATCCCCAAGAACTGGGAATTCCGCCTCTTCGACGATGATTACGACCATTTCGCCCAACACCTCGAACAGGCCATCGCCCGCGTCCCCGCGCTTGAAAAGACCGGCGTGAAACAGATGATCAACGGCGCCGAAAGCTTCACCCCCGACGGCAACTTCATCCTCGGCCCCGCGCCGGAATGCGCCAACATGTATGTCGGCGCAGGCTTCAACGCCTTCGGCATCGCATCGGGGGGCGGCGCGGGCTGGGTTCTGGCCGAATGGGTCATGCGGGACGAAGCGCCCCTCGACCTCTGGGTCGTGGACATCCGCCGCTTCTCCGGCCTGCACCGCGACCGCGGTTGGGTCTTCGACCGCACGATGGAGGCTTACGGCAAACACTACACCATCGGATTCCCGCACGAGGAATACGAAAGCGGCCGCCCCCGCATCACCTCGCCCATTTACCAACGGCTCAAGGACCACCGCGCCGTCTTCGGCTCCAAACTCGGCTGGGAACGCCCCAACTGGTTCGCGCCTGCCGGAATGGAACCGCGCGACGTCTATTCCATGGGCCGTCAGAACTGGTTCGCCCCCGTCGGACAGGAACACGCCCATGTCCGCGAAAAGGTGGGCATCTTCGACCAGTCCTCCTTCGCCAAATACGAACTGACCGGCCCGAAAGCTGCCGAGGCGCTGGAATGGATCTGCGCCAACCGCGTCGCCCGCGACACGGGCCGCCTGACCTATACCCAACTCCTCAACACCCGCGGCGGGATCGAGGCCGACCTCACCGTCGCCCGCCTGTCGGATGACCGCTTCTACATCGTCACCGGCACCGGCTTCCGCACGCACGACCTCGCATGGATCGCCGACCACCTGCCCGCGCAGGGCTGCACCCTGACCGACGTCACCGAAGACTGGGGCACCCTCTCGCTCATGGGCCCCCTCGCCCGCGACGTGCTGGCGAAAGTCACCACCGCCGACGTGTCCAACACCGCCTTCCCCTTCGGCCACGCGCGCGAAATCACCATCGCCGGCGCCACCGTCCGCGCCCTGCGCGTGACCTATGTGGGCGAGCTTGGCTGGGAACTCCACACCCCCCTCGCCCATACCGGCGCGGTCTTCGACGCCCTTATGGCCGCAGGCGGCACCGCCATCCGCCCCGTCGGCTATCGCGCGCTGGAATCCCTGCGGCTGGAAAAGGGCTACCGCGCATGGTCCTCGGACATCACCCCCAACGACACCCCCTTCGAGGCCGGTCTGGGCTGGGCCGTCAAACTGAAATCTGCCATCCCCTTCATGGGCCGCGACGCCCTGCTGGCCGCACAGGGCAAACCGCTCTCCAAACGCTTCGCGGGCTTCACCCTCTCCGACCCCGACGCCGTCCTTGTCGGGCGCGAAACGATCCTGCGCGACGGCGAACCCGTGGGCTATCTCACCTCGGGCGGCTATGGCTATACCATCGGAAAAAGCATCGGCTTCGGCTATGTCCGCAACGCGGCGGGCGTGACGGACGGTTGGCTGGCAGACGGGCGCTATGCCCTTGTCGTGGCTGGCGAAACCCTGCCCGCGACGCTGGCGGTCGAACCGCTGCATGACCCGGCCGGCCTGCGCATACGCGCCTGACCGCTGCGCCCGCCCCGCACAGGCGGGCGCAATTTCTCCTTCCAATCCGGCAGTAAACGGCGCCTTATCCGCATCACCCCTTCCCTATGGTGCCGAATGGATCGTCTCGACTGCGACCGCCTGTTTCTTGCCGTGATGGAAACCGGCAGCTTTGCCGCCGCCGCCCGCCGCATGGGCCTCTCCTCAGGTCAGGCGTCCAAGCTGATCTCGCGGCTCGAATCCGAACTCGGCGTGCGGCTCCTCAACCGAACCACCCGCGCCCTGTCCCCGACCGAAGTGGGGCAGGCCTATCACGACCGCATCCGCGCCATCATCGACGACCTCGACGCGCTGGACGCACAGGTCAAGGACCGCGCCGCCACCCCGCGCGGGCGGCTCAGGCTCACCGCGCCGCTCACCTTCGGCACTCTCCGCCTTGTCCCCGCGCTCAACGACTTCGCGCGCCTCTATCCGGAAATCGAACTCGACGTCTCCTTCACCGACCGCATGGTCAGCCTCGTAGACGAAGGCTTCGACGCCGCCATCCGCGCGGGCCGCGTCACCGATACCAGCCTGATCGCCCGCAAACTCTGCGACATGCACACCGTCGTCGTGGCCTCCGACGCCTATCTCTTCACCCATGGCGCGCCCGCCCACCCCACCGACCTGCCGCGCCACCGATGCATCATCGACACCAACTTCCGCGACCCGCTCCTGTGGCGCTTCCGCGACGGCGATGCGGCGCTGACCGTGCCCCTCACGGGACGTCTGCGCTATTCCAACGCCGAAGCCTGCCTTCAGGCCGCCGAAACCGGCCTCGGCATCGCCCATGTGCCCGATTTCGTCGCCGCCCCCAGCCTTGCCGCAGGCCGCACCCGCACCCTCCTCGACCGCTACCGCGAGGCGCCGGGCGGCATCTACGCCATGTATCCCCCGGGCCGCCACCTTGCCGCCAAGGTGCGCGTGCTTGTCGACTTCCTCGCCGCCCGCTTCCGCGGCGGGGTGGACTGGGCCGTGCCACAGGGGCAATAACTTCCATTTCAGAAGGAATTAAGTTCCAAACAGCGGAATTATCATCCCTTCGGAATTGGTCCATCTTCCCCTCACCGCCGCCCCCAAGGACGGCCACCACAAAGGGAACCTGACCATGACCGCCATCACCTCCTCCTCTGCCTCGGCCAGCAATGCCGACCTCGCCGCCACGCTGCTCCGCGTCACCTCGGGCGTGTGGTTCCTGCTCCATGCAGGGCTCAAGATCTTCATCTTCACTCCCGCCGGGACCGCAGGCTTCTTCGAATCGATCGGCCTGCCCGCCATCCTCGCCTATGTCGTGATCGCGGCCGAACTCCTGGGCGGCCTCGCCCTCATCGCGGGCTTCAAGACGCGCATCGTCTCGCTCGCGCTCTCCGTCATCCTCATCGGCTCGATCTACACCCCCCACTTCGCCGCGGGCTTCTTCTTCTCGAACCCGAACGGCGGCTGGGAATTCCCCGCCTTCTGGACGCTGACGCTCTGGGCTCTGGCCCTGCTGGGCGACGGCGCCTACGCTGTCGGCAAGCGCTGACACCCTGGCCGGAGAAACGCGATGAGCACCGCATCAGCCCCCATGGAAATCGGCACCGTCACCCTGACCGTGCACGACCTTTCCCGCACCGCCGACTTCTACGCCCGCGCCCTCGGACTGGAGAAACTCCGCTCCGACAAGGCCGAGGCGGTGATGGGCGCGGGCAACCGGGCGCTGGTGCGGCTCATCGCCGACCCCGCCGCGCGCGAACGCTCCCCGCGCGAGGCGGGCCTCTTCCACACCGCGATCCTGATGCCCGACCGCGCCTCGCTGGGCGCATGGGTCCACCATGCCAGCAACACCCGCCTTCCCGTGCAGGGCGCCTCGGACCACAAGGTCAGCGAGGCGATCTATTTCGCCGATCCCGAAGGCAACGGCATCGAAATCTACGTCGACCGCCCGCGCGACCAGTGGACGAAACCCGACGGCACGATCCACATGACCACCGACCCGCTGGATATCGAAGACCTCGCCGCCGCCGCCCGCACCCCGTGGCAAGGCGCGCCCGCAGGCACGACCGTGGGCCACGTCCATCTGCAGGTGGGCGATGTCAAACAGGCCGAAGCCTTCTACAACGGCACCCTCGGTTTCCCCGTCACCGCCCATTACCCCGGCGCGGCCTTCTACGGCGCGGGCGGCTATCACCACCACCTCGCCACCAACATCTGGAACAGCCGCGGCGCAGGCCCCCGCACACCCTCCACCGGCCTCACCGCCGTGGAAATCCTTGCCGACGCTGCCTCCACCGCCGCGATCCGCGCCAAGGCGGGCCGCACCACCGACCTGACGGACCCGTGGGGCACCCGCATCATCGTGACGGAGAAAGCCTGATGCTCGTCAACGGCAAATGGGTCGCCAAATGGGACCCCGTGCAGGCCAAGGATGAAAAGGGCGGCTTCGTCCGCCAGACATCCACCTTCCGCAACTGGGTCACCCCTGACGGCAGCGCCGGCCCCACCGGAACCGGCGGCTTCAAGGCCGAAGCGGGGCGCTACCACCTCTATGTCGCCCTCATCTGCCCATGGGCCTGCCGCACCCTGATGGCCCGCAAGCTCAAGGGGCTGGAGGACGCGATCACCATCTCCATCGTCGAACCGGAACTGACCGATCAGGGCTGGCGCTTCGCCGCCGGTGCCGATCCGGTGAACGGCGCCACCTACATGCACGATCTCTACACCAAGGCCGACCCGCAGGTCAGCGGCCGCGCCACCGTCCCCGTCCTCTGGGACAAGGCGACCGGCACCATCGTCAACAACGAAAGCGCCGAGATCCTCCGCATCCTCAACACAGGCTTCGGCGCGCTGGCGAAAGGCCCCGACCTCTACCCCGCCGACCTCGCCGCCGAAATCGACGCGCTGAACGACGCGATCTACCCCGCGCTCAACAACGGCGTCTACCGCGCCGGCTTCGCCACCACCCAGCTCGCCTATGAGGAAGCCTTCCGCGACGTCTTCGCCACCCTCGACGCGCTGGAAACCCGCCTGTCGGACGGGCGGCAATGGCTGCACGGCGACCGCTTCACCGAAACCGACATCCGCGCCTTCGTCACGCTCGCCCGCTTCGACGCGGCCTATCACGGCCTCTTCAAGTGCAACCTGCGCCGTCTGTCGGACTACCCGCTTCTGACCGCCTACAGCGCCCGCGTCTACCGCCTGCCGGGGATCGCCGAAACCGTCAGCATCGACCACATCAAGCGCGGCTACTACTCGATCAAGGCGCTCAATCCGAACGGGATCGTGCCGCTTGGTCCGAAACTGGACTGGCTGGTTCCATGACGCACCTTGCCATCCTCCTCCACGGCGTCGGCGCGCATGGGTCTTCCATCGCATGGATGGCCGACCACCTCGCCCTGCCGGGCCTTGCCTTCGCCGCCCCCGACGCGCCCTTCGCCTTTGATCAGGCCCCCGGCGGCCCCGCCCGCCAATGGTTCAGCGTGACAGGCGTCACCTCCGACAACCGCGCCGCCCGCGTGACGGCGGCCCGCGCGCCCTTCGACGCCGTCCTGTCCGACACCATCGCGGCGCATGGCCTCTCCGGCCAGCCCGCCCGCGTTGCCCTCATCGGCTTCTCCCAAGGCGCGATCATGGCGCTGGACGCCGTGGCGTCCGGCCGCTGGCCCGTCGGCGCGCTCGTGGCCTTCTCCGGCCGCCTCGCCACGCAGCCGCCCCTCACCCCCTCCCCCGCGCCGATCCTCATCGCCCACGGGCAACAGGACACGGTCATCCCAGCGACCGAGGCGCAATCCGCCCACCAGCGCCTCACCGCCGCAGGCGCCCATCCCGACCTGATCCTCGAAGACCGCGTCGGCCACGCCCCCGGCCCCGAAGGCATGGCCCGCGCGCGCCACCTCCTCGCCGCATGGGTGACGCCTGTCGCCTGAGGCAAACCCCGCGCCCCGGGCCTGACCCGGGGCCTCCCTCCGCCCCACCGGGCCCCGGATCAGGTCCGGGGCGGGGTCTCCGTCGCCACCACCACCTCGGTCCCCCATTCCGCGCATTTCCGCGCCAGCTCCTGCGGCAGCGGCTGGTCGGTAAAGACCACCGTGATCTCCGACAGCGACGCCAGCCGCGCAGGCGCACTCCGGTCCAGCTTGGAATGGTCGCAGACCAGAAACACCTTGCGCGCCTGCCGGATGATCGCCTTGGACACCCGCACCTCGGCCAGATCGAAATCCAGCAGGTCCCCGTCCCGATCCAGCGCCGACGCCCCGATCACCGCGTAATCCACCTTAAACTGCTCGAAGAACTGCGTCGTCAGCTCCCCCACCAGCCCACCATCCGACCGGCGCAACGCCCCCCCCGCCACCATGATCTCGCAGCCCGGATTGGCGGCCAGCGTATTGGCGACGTTCATGTTGTTCGTCACCACCGTGATGTTGCGATGCCCCAGCAACTCCTGCGCCACCGCCTCGGTGGTCGTGCCTAGGTTCATGATGAGCGAGCAATTCTCCGGAATCGCTGCCGCGCAGGCCCGCGCGATGGCGGCCTTCGCCCCCTCGTTCATCCGCCGCCGCTGTTCATAGCCAAGGTTCGCCACGCCCGTCTTGGGCACGGCCCCGCCATGCACGCGGTCCAGATGCCCCAGATCGGCCAGTTCCGTCAGGTCACGGCGGATCGTCTGCAAGGTCACGTCAAACCGCTGGGCAAGGTCTTCGACCATCACCCGCCCCTCGGCGCGGGCGATCTCCAGTATCTCGCTCTGACGGAAACTCAGCGCCACCGGACGTTCCTTTTACTTCGCCCCTGATCGCGCAGTTTCGGCAAACCGATACGGACGATCAAGCCGGAAAATCCGCCGCAACCGCGGCCCGCATCATGCCGCGGCGCAGCGCGAAAATGCGCGCTTGCAGCCGAACCGCTGAATTATCAGCGGGTTACCCGACGCCACTTGCGCGCCAATGTTCGTTTTTTCATTAATCGCGCATAAACGAAAAAAACGGATTGACCAAAAGGCGCGATTCGTTTCAACCTGCAGCCCGCTAGGGAGGAGACCGGCGTGACCACGAAGAACAGGCCCGATGTGGCCGACCTCTTCATCATCGGGGGCGGCATCAATGGCTGCGGCATCGCCCGCGACGCCACTGGTCGCGGTCTGTCTGTCGTGCTGGCCGAACAGAACGACCTGGCCTCCGCCACCTCGTCGGCCTCGACCAAGCTGTTCCACGGCGGGCTGCGGTATCTTGAATATTTCGAATTCCGCCTCGTGCGCGAGGCGCTGGAGGAACGCGAAACCCTCCTCGTCGCCATGCCTCACATCTCGTGGCCCATGCGTTTCGTGCTGCCCTACCACCCCGACATGCGCTTCGAGGGCGACACGCCCACGGGCCGCCTGCTCGCCCGCCTGATGCCGTGGATGAAGGGGCGCCGCCCCGCATGGCTGATCCGGCTGGGCCTCTTCCTCTATGACACGCTGGGCGGCCGCCGCATCCTGCCCGCCACCCGCACGCTGGACCTGACCCGCGATCCGGCGGGCAAGCCGCTGCAATCCCGCTTCCGCCACGCCTACGAATATTCCGACTGCTGGGTGGAAGATTCCAAACTCGTCTCCCTCAACGCCCGCGACGCCGCCGAACACGGCGCATTGGTGCTGACCCGCACCCGCGTCACCTCGGCCACGCGTCAGGGCGATCTGTGGGAAATCGTCACCGACGGCCCCGACGGGCGCCGCACCCACCGCGCCCGCGGCCTTGTCAACGCAGGCGGCCCTTGGGTCGAGGATGTGATCCGCAACGTCGCCCGCATCAATTCCTCCGAAGGCGTCCGCCTCGTGCGCGGCAGCCATATCGTGACGAAGAAACTCTACGACCACGACCGCTGCTATTTCTTCCAGGGCACCGACGGGCGGATCATCTTCGCCATCCCCTACGAGCAGGACTTCACCCTGATCGGCACCACAGACAAGGACCACACCGGCGCTCCCAAGGACGCCGCCTGCACGGACGAGGAACGCGACTACCTGCTGAAATTCGCCTCGCAATACTTCGCCAAGCCCGTCACGGTGAAGGATGTGGTCTGGACCTATTCCGGCGTCCGCCCGCTCTACAATGACGGTGCGAAATCCGCGACCGCGGCAACGCGCGACTATGTCCTCTCGCTCGACGGCAACGGCGCGCCGCTCCTCAATGTCTTCGGCGGCAAGATCACCACCTACCGCCGCCTTGCCGAATCCGCGCTGGAAAAGCTCCAGCCCTTCTTCCCGCAGGCCACCGGCCCCTGGACCGCCCGCGTCCCCCTGCCCGGCGGCGATTTCGCCCATGACGCGGTCCCCGCGCTGACCGCCGCGCTGAAATCGCGCTTCCCCTTCCTCACCGATTACTGGGCCGCCCGCCTCATCCGCGCCTACGGGACCGAGGCGGAAACCATCCTCGGCACCGCCCGCAGCGCCGCCGACCTTGGCCGCGACTTCGGCGCGACGCTCACCGAGGCCGAGGTCCGCTGGCTCATGGCCCATGAATTCGCCCGCGCCGCCGCCGATGTGGTCTGGCGTCGCACAAAGCTCGGTCTTCGCATGACCGGGGAACAGATCGCTGCGCTTGACGCTTACATGTCCGGCGCCGCAGGCCACGGGGCGGTCAGCCCCGCGGCAGAATGAAGGGGGACGGATGGCGCTCGAACTGCAATCAGTGAGCCGGATCGTGAAAGGGCAGACCCATATCGCCCCCACGACCCTGACGCTGGAGAAGGGCACGATGAACGTGCTCCTTGGCCCCACGCTCTCGGGCAAGACCTCGCTCATGCGCCTGATGGCGGGGCTTGATGCGCCCTCGACGGGCCGCATCCTGTGGCACGGCACCGATGTGACCGGCGTGCGCGTGCAGGACCGCAAGGTCGCCATGGTCTACCAGCAATTCATCAACTACCCCGCGCTGACCGTCTACGAAAACATCGCCTCGCCCCTGCGCCTGATGGGCAAATCCGCGGCCGAGATCGACCGCGCCGTCAAATCCACGGCCGAGATGCTGAAGCTCACCCCGATGCTGACGCGCAAGCCGCTCGAACTGTCCGGCGGCCAGCAGCAGCGCTGCGCCCTTGCCCGCGCGCTGGTCAAGGGGGCGGGTCTGGTGCTGCTGGACGAACCCCTCGCCAACCTCGACTACAAGCTGCGCGAGGAACTCCGCGCCGAAATCCCCCGCATCTTCGAGGAATCCGGCGCCATCTTCGTCTACGCCACCACCGAACCCGAAGAGGCGCTCCTCCTCGGCGGCAACACGGCCACCCTCTGGGAAGGCCGCGTCACCCAGTTCGGCCCCACCCCGCAGGTCTACCGCCAGCCCGCCGACGCCATCACCGCGCGCGTGTTCAGCGACCCACCGATGAATTTCGTCTCCTGCTTCAAGGAAGGCCACCGCATCAACTTCGGCGGCAACGCCAACGGCCCCGCAGACGGCACCTTCGCCGGCCTTCCCGACGGGCGCTACACCGCAGGCTTCCGCGCCAACCACCTGCATCTGAACACCCATTCCGGGCAGGCCGTCGAATTCCGCTGCACCCTAGGCGTGACCGAGATCACGGGTTCGGAAACCTTCCTCCACCTCACCCATGGCACCGACCGCTGGGTCGGCCTCGTCCACGGTGTCCACGACCTGCAAGCGGGCAACGAGGTCAGCGTCTGGCTCGACCCGGCCCATGTCTACATTTTCGACGCCGAAGGCCGCCTTGCCGCGCCTGCGTCCTATGCGGCGGCAGCCTGACCATGGCCCAGATCACCCTCCAGAACCTCGCCCACAGCTACTACGCCAACCCGCGTGGCGAGCATGACTTTGCCCTGAAACAGATGGACCACGTCTGGCAGGACGGCGGCGCCTATGCGCTGCTGGGCTCCTCGGGCTGTGGCAAGACCACGCTCCTGAACATCATCTCGGGCCTCCTGAAACCCTCGCAGGGCCGCGTCCTCTTCGGCGACCGCGACGTGACCGACGCCGAAACGGCCGAAAGGAACATCGCGCAGGTCTTCCAGTTTCCCGTCGTCTACGACACGATGACCGTGCGCGACAACCTGTCCTTCCCGCTCCGCAACCGCGGCATGGACGCAGGCTACATCAAGTCCCGCGTCAACCAGATCGCCGCCATGATCGGGATGGAGTCGATGCTCGACCGCAAGGCGCGCGGCCTGACGGCGGATGCCAAGCAGAAGATCTCCCTCGGCCGCGGGATGGTGCGCGAGGATGTGAACGCCATCCTCTTCGACGAACCGCTCACCGTGATCGACCCCCACATGAAGTGGGAGCTTCGCACGCAGCTCAAACAGCTGCACCGCGAATTCGGCCACACGATGATCTACGTCACCCATGACCAGACCGAGGCTCTGACCTTCGCCGACAAGGTCGTCGTCATGTATGACGGCCGCGTCGTCCAGATGGGCACGCCCGAAGACCTGTTCGAAACGCCCGCCCATACCTTCGTGGGCTATTTCATCGGCTCGCCGGGCATGAACCTGCTCGACGCCGAAATCCGGGGTGGCACCGCGCACCTGCAAGGCGCCTCCATCCCGCTGGGTGCGGCCTATGGGCCAATGACGGGTCGCACCCAGATCGGAATCCGCCCCGAATACGCCGTCCTCACCGAAGGCGACGGCCTGCCCATCAAGATCCGCCGGGTGGAGGATGTGGGCCGCCACCGCATCATCCGCGGCGATGTCGCAGGGGCCACCGTCAACGTCATCGCGCCCGAAGGCATGCCCGTGGGCGCGTCGCTGACCCATGTCCGCTTCACGCCCGACCGCATCAACGTCTATGCCGACGACTGGCGCGTCGCACCGCTCGGGGGGGCCGCCTGATGGAAAAGACCCAGAACAACAAGGCTTGGTTCCTTGTCCTGCCCGTTCTCGTGATCGTGGCCTTCTCGGCCATCCTGCCGCTGATGACGGTCGTGAACTACTCGGTCAACGACACCTTCGGCGACAACCAGTTCTTCTGGGCGGGGCTGGAATGGTTCGAAGAGATGGTCACCTCCGACCGCCTGCACGAAGCCTTGGGCCGCCAGATCCTCTTCTCCGCCATCATCCTTGCCATCGAAGTGCCTCTGGGCATCTACATCGCGCTCAACATGCCGAAAAAGGGCGTCTGGGCCTCGGTCTGCCTCGTCCTCATGGCGCTGCCGCTGCTCATTCCCTTCAACGTCGTGGGCACCATCTGGCAGATCTTCGGGCGCGTCGACATCGGGCTTCTGGGCCATTACCTCGCCGAACTGGGCATCGACTACAACTACACCAACGACCCGCTCGACGCCTGGGTCACCGTCATCGTCATGGATGTCTGGCACTGGACCTCGCTCGTCGCACTCCTGTGCTATGCGGGCCTGCAATCCATCCCCGAAGCCTATTATCAGGCCGCCCGCGTCGATCAGGCCAGCCGCTGGTCGGTCTTCCGCTTCATCGAACTGCCCAAGATGGCGGGCGTGCTGCTGATCGCCGTACTCCTGCGCTTCATGGACAGCTTCATGATCTACACCGAACCCTTCGTGGTGACGGGCGGCGGACCGGGCAACTCCACCACCTTCCTGTCCATCGACCTCGTGAAGATGGCGGTCGGCCAGTTCGACCTCGGCCCCGCCGCCGCCTTCTCGATCATGTACTTCCTCGTGATCCTGCTGGTGTCATGGGTCTTCTACACCGTCATGACAAATCTCGACAAAGAGGAGGGCAAATAACATGCGCCTGCGCGGTTCTGCGGTCGTGATGACCCTCTATCTGCTGTTCCTGCTGATCCCGATCTACTGGCTCGTGAACATGAGCCTGAAGACCAATACCGAGATCACCTCGACCTTCACGCTCTTCCCCAACGACCTGACCTTCCGCAACTACGCGGTGATCCTGACCGATCCGTCATGGTACATGGGCTATGTGAACTCGATCATCTACGTGGTGATGAACACGGTGATCTCGATCACCGTCGCCCTGCCCGCGGCCTATGCCTTCTCGCGCTACAACTTCATGGGCGACAAGCACCTGTTCTTCTGGCTCCTGACCAACCGCATGGCCCCTCCGGCCGTCTTCGCGCTGCCCTTCTTCCAGCTCTACTCCTCGGTCGGCCTCTTCGACACCCACATCGCCGTGGCGCTGGCACACTGCCTCTTCAACGTGCCCCTCGCGGTCTGGATCCTCGAAGGGTTCATGCGCGGCGTGCCGAAAGAGATCGACGAGACCGCCTATATCGACGGCTACTCCTTCGGGCGCTTCTTCATCCGCATCTTCATGCCCCTGATCGCATCGGGCATCGGCGTCGCGGCCTTCTTCTGCTTCATGTTCTCGTGGGTGGAACTGCTGCTCTCGCGCACGCTGACATCCGTGAACGCCAAACCCATCGCCGCCACCATGACCCGCACGGTATCCGCGTCGGGCATGGACTGGGGCGTGCTCGCCGCCGCGGGTGTGCTGACCATCATCCCCGGCGCGCTCGTGATCTACTTCGTCCGCAACTACATCGCCAAGGGCTTCGCCCTGGGAAGGGTGTGATGACCGCCTCCCGCTGGACCACCATTTACCTTGTCACGGCAGGCGCCCTCGCCGCCATCCTCGCGGCCCTCGTCGCCGCAGTCCCGCGCACCGAGGACGGCATCGACTGGTTCGCCCCCCTGATCCCCGGCGGCTGGATGGCCTGGACCTTCCCCGTCGCGCTGTTCTTCTACGTGATCGCCTGCCTGCTGATCCTGTTCACGCTGCTCGCGATCCGCTTCCCCGAAACCCCGCGCCGCGGCGTCCTGCGGATCGAGACGACGCGCGGCGACCGGCTCTTCATCTCGCTCTTGGGCTCTGCCTTCATCTGCGTGGGCTGGCTCTTCTTTTTCGGCGCACCTCTCTGGGGCGCGCTGATCTGTTGCCTGATCTATGCCGCCGCGGTCTTCCGCTGGGTGTGATCCAAGGCATGAAAGCGCCGCGGGGGCAGGATGCGACCCCGCCCCCGCGGCAGAACGAAGACGTCACGTCTCACATTCTGGGAGGAACATAATGAGACTCAGACAGACGGCAACCGCGATGACCCTTGCGCTCATCGCCTTCGGCTCGGCCCCGGCCTGGGCCGACATGGAGGCCGCAAAGGCCTTCCTCGACGCGGAAATCGGTGATCAGTCCACCCTTTCCCGCGCCGACCAAGAGGCAGAGATGCAGTGGTTCATCGATGCCGCCGCCCCCTTTGCAGGCATGGAAATCAAGGTGGTGTCGGAAACCATCACCACCCACGAATACGAAGCCAAGGTGCTGGCACCCGCCTTCACCGCCATCACCGGCATCAAGGTCACCCATGACCTGATCGGCGAAGGCGACGTGGTGGAAAAGCTGCAGACGCAGATGCAGTCGGGCGAGAACATCTATGACGCCTACATCAACGACAGCGACCTGATCGGCACCCACTGGCGCTACCAGCAGGCCCGCAACCTGACCGACTGGATGGCAGGCGAAGGCGCCTCCGTCACCAACCCGAACCTCGATCTGGCCGATTTCATCGGCACGAAGTTCACCACGGCGCCGGACGGCAAGCTCTACCAGCTTCCCGACCAGCAGTTCGCGAACCTCTACTGGTTCCGCTACGACTGGTTCAACGACCAGAAGACCAAGGACGACTTCAAGGCCAAATATGGCTACGACCTCGGCGTTCCGCTGAACTGGTCCGCTTATGAGGACATCGCGGAATTCTTCACCGGCCGCGACATGTCCTATGCGGGCGGCCCCGCCACCGGCGTCTATGGCAACATGGACTACGGCAAGAAGGACCCGTCCCTCGGCTGGCGCTACACCGATGCGTGGATGTCCATGGCCGGCATGGGCGACGTGGGTGAACCCAACGGCCTGCCGGTCGACGAATGGGGCATCCGCGTGAACGAGAACTCGCAGCCCGTCGGCTCCTGCGTGGCGCGCGGTGGTGCGACCAACGACGCGGCCGCCGTCTACGCCGTGACCAAGGCGATCGAATGGCTGCAGAAGTTCACCCCGCCGGAAGCGCAGGGCATGACCTTCGGCGAAGCCGGCCCCGTGCCCGCACAGGGCGCCATCGCCCAGCAGATGTTCTGGTACACCGCCTTCACCGCCGACATGGTCAAGGAAGGTCTGCCCGTGATGAACGAGGACGGCACGCCCAAGTGGCGCATGGCCCCCTCGCCGCACGGCGCCTACTGGGTCGACGGCATGAAGGTCGGCTATCAGGACGTGGGTTCCTGGACGCTGATGAAGTCCACCCCGACGGACCGCGCACAGGCTGCATGGCTCTATGCCCAGTTCGTCACCTCCAAGACGGTCGACGTGAAGAAGTCGCATGTCGGCCTGACCTTCGCGCGTGAATCGACCATCCAGCACCAGTCCTTCACCGACCGCGCGCCGCAACTCGGCGGTCTGGTGGAATTCTACCGCTCGCCCGCCCGCGTCCAGTGGTCGCCCACCGGCACCAACGTTCCGGACTATCCGAAGCTGGCGCAGCTGTGGTGGCAGAACATCGGCGACGCCATGTCGGGTGCCAAGACCCCGCAGGAAGCGCTCGATGCCCTCTGCGAAGAGCAGGAAAAGGTGCTGGAGCGTCTGGAACGCGCTGGCGTTCAGGGCGACATCGGTCCGAAGATGAACGAACCGCAGGACCCGCAGGTCTGGATCGACGAACCCGGCGCGCCGGTCGGCAAGCTGGAAAACGAAAAGCCGCAGGGGGAAACCATCTCCTATGACGAGCTGATCAAGTCCTGGCAGCAGGGCTAATCCACAAGGGCGGGCGTCCCACGGGGCGCCCGCCCCTTCTTTCTTGTCGAGCCACTCACCCGCGGGCCTATTCCCCGCTTGCGCCGCTCCCTGCGCCTGGGCGAGTGTCTCTACCAGCAAGAAGAAACGACAGGGACCAGAGGGGCAGACATGACCCACATCCTCGCCATCGATCAGGGCACCACCTCCTCCCGCGCGATCATCTTCGACGCCGCGCTGAAGGTCCGCGCGGTGGCGCAAGAGGAATTCCCCCAGCACTACCCCGCCTCCGGCTGGGTGGAACATGATCCGTCGGACCTGTGGTCCACCGTGGCAGGCACCGCCCGCGCCGCCATCGAAAAGGCAGGCATCGGCGCCGACAGCATCGCCGCCATCGGCATCACCAACCAGCGTGAAACCACCCTGATCTGGGACCGCACTACCGGCGAACCGATCCACCGCGCCATCGTCTGGCAGGACCGCCGCACCGCCGACACCTGCGCCGCGCTGAAATCGGCAGGCCACGAACCCATGATCACCGCCCGCACGGGCCTCCTGCTCGACCCCTATTTCTCGGGCACCAAGATCAAATGGCTCCTTGACCACGTCCCCGGCGCCCGCGCCCGCGCGGCAAGGGGCGAGCTTGCCTTCGGCACCGTCGACACCTTCCTCATCTGGAAACTCACCGGCGGAAAGGTCCACGCCACCGACGCCACCAACGCCGCCCGCACGCTGATCTACAACATCGCGCGCGGCGAATGGGACGCCGAAATCTGCGCCCTCCTCGACATCCCCATGTCCTTGCTACCGGAAGTGAAGGACTGCGCCGCCGATTACGGCACCACCCGCCCCGACCTCTTCGGTCGCGCCATCCCGATCCTCGGCGTCGCGGGCGACCAGCAGGCCGCGACCGTGGGTCAGGCCTGCTTTGCGCCGGGCATGATGAAATCCACCTACGGCACGGGCTGCTTCGCGCTGCTGAACACCGGCGCGGACATGGTGCCCTCCAAGAACCGCCTCCTGACCACCATCGCCTACCGCCTGAACGGCCAGACCACCTACGCGCTCGAAGGCTCCATCTTCATCGCGGGCGCCGTCGTCCAATGGCTCCGCGACGGCCTCAAGATCATCCGCGAGGCGAAAGAGACCCAACCGCTGGCCGATGCCGCCGATCCCTCGCAGGACGTGGTCCTCGTCCCCGCCTTCACCGGCCTCGGCGCGCCCTACTGGCGGCCTGACTGCCGCGGCGCGGTCTACGGCCTGACCCGCAATTCCGGCCCCGCCGAACTGGCGAAAGCCGCCCTCGAAAGCGTCGGCTACCAGACCCGCGACCTGCTCGAGGCGATGCGCTCCGACTGGGGCGCCGCCGCCGACGGCATCCTGCGCGTCGATGGTGGCATGACTGCGTCGGACTGGGCGATGCAATTCCTCTCCGACATCCTCGGCGCGCCGGTCGACCGCCCCGTGGTGACCGAAACCACCGCGCTGGGGGCGGCCTATCTCGCGGGGCTGCAGGCAGGCATCTGCCCCCCGCCCGACGACTTCCAGAAGACATGGGCGCTGGAACGCCGCTTCACCCCCGCGATGGACGACCGCACCCGCGCCGCCAAATATGCCCGCTGGGGCCGCGCCGTCGCCGCCACCATGACCGTCTGACCACTCCCGCCCCGTCACACCGACAGACCGCCGCCACCCCGTCCCCCCGCAGAGAGGGACGGGGGGCAACCCGCACCGCCACGAACCCCAAAGGCCCGCCCCATGCCCCCCTTCGCCATCGCCATGCCCCAACGCATCCTTTTCGGCCGCGGCGAGGCGAAGAAGGCCCCCGCCCTCCTCGCCCCCTTCGGCCCCCGCGGCCTGATCGTCCACGGCGCCAACCCCGCCCGCGCCCAATGGCTCCGCGACGCCCTCCACGCCGCGGGCATCGAAACCCTCGCCCTCGCCTGCGCCTCCGAACCCACCCTGCCAATGCTCGAAGCGGCCCTCACCGCCGCCCGCCCCTTCGCGCCCCTCTGGGTCGCAGGCCTCGGCGGTGGCGCGGCGCTCGATCTGGGCAAGGCGCTGGCCGCCCTCATCCCCGCCCCCACCCACCCGCTCGACCATCTGGAGGTGGTGGGCAAGGGCCTTCCCCTCGCCGCGCCGCCCCTGCCCTTCATCGCCCTGCCCACCACCGCAGGCACGGGGGCCGAGGCCACCAAGAACGCCGTCATCGGCCTGCCCGATCACGGCCGCAAGGTCAGCCTCCGCGACGACCGCATGCTCGCCCGCCTCGCCATCGTCGACCCCGCCCTGACCGACCACACCCCCCGCGCCACCACCCTCGCCTCCGGCCTCGACGCCATCACGCAGGTGATCGAACCCTACGTCTCCTCAAAGGCCACCCCCTTCACCGACGCCCTCACCGCCCCCGCCATCCCGCAAGGCCTGCAAGCCCTCCACCGCCTGATGGAAAACGAAGACCCCGACGCCCGCGATGCCCTCGCCCATGTCTCCCTGACGGGGGGCATCGCGCTGGCCAATGCGGGCCTCGGCGCGGTCCATGGCCTTGCAGGCGTCATCGGCGGCCTCACCCCCGCCCCCCACGGCGCGATCTGCGGCGCGCTCCTCGCCCCCGTCCTGCGCCTGAACCGCGCCCATGCCACAGGCGAAACCGCCCGCCGCCTCGACACCGTTTTCCACCACATCGCGCAAACCCTCGGCGGCCGCCCCGAAGACGCCCCCGAAACCCTCGCCACATGGGCGCGCAACGCGGGCCTGCCCGGCCTGACCGCCCAAGGCCTCCCCGCCTCGCTCCACGACGAAACGGCCCAAGCCGCCCTCGCCTCCTCCTCCATGAAGGGCAACCCCGTGCAACTGACCGCGCAAGACCTGCGCGCCGCGCTCGAGGCAGCAGCCTGACCCGCCCCTTCATCTCGGCCCAAATACTCCGGGGTCCGGGGCAGCGCCCCGGCGGGGAGCCACAAAAGCAACGCCACCCGACCGCGCCGCCCCCCTCTCGCAGAGGGTCAGGCTCAAAGGCCCATGCGCCCCCCGCTCAATACCCGCCCGACTGCGACCAGCGCCACGCGTCGCGGATCATCTCGCCCAGCCCCCGCTGCGGCTCCCAGCCCAGCTCGTCGCGCGCCCGCGCCGACCCGCAGACCAGCGCCGCCGCATCGCCTGCGCGCCGCGCACCCTCGACCACCGGCACCGCGCGGTTCGTCACCACCCGCGCATGCTCGATCACCTCGCGCACCGAATAGCCTGTCCCCGTCCCCAGGCAGAACACACGGCTCCCCCGCCCGTCCCGCAGCCAGCGCAGCCCCCGCACATGCGCCTCCGCCAGATCGGCGACATGCACGTAATCGCGCACACAGGTGCCATCCGCCGTCCCGTAATCCGACCCGAACACCGTCAGCGCCCCGCGCTTGCCCTCCACCGCCTCCAGCATCAGCGGGATCAGATGCGTCTCGGGCTCGTGCTTCTCCCCCACCTCCCCATCGGGATCCGCCCCCGCCACGTTGAAATAGCGGAAGATCACCGACCGCAGGCCGTGGCTCTCCCCGAAATTGCCCAGCATCTGCTCGATCGCCAGCTTCGACGCGCCATAGGCATTGATCGGCCGCTGCGGCGTATCCTCGTCCAGCAGCACCCCGTCCTGATCGCCATAGGTCGCGCAGGTGGAGGAAAAGACGAACTCCCCCACCCCCGCCGCGACGCTCGCCTCGATCAGGTTCAGCGCGCCCCCCACATTCTCGCGCCAATAGGCGCCCGGATCGCGCATGGATTCGCCCACCAGCGACCGCGCCGCGAAATGCATCACCGCCACGGGCCGCCACGCGGCCATCGCCGCATCCACCGCCGCGCGGTCCATCAGATCGCCCCGCACGAAGGGGCCGAACTTCACCGCCGCCTCCCAGCCCGTCGCCAGATTGTCAAAGGTCACCGGCACATAGCCCGCCCGCGCCAGCGCCTTGCAGGCATGCGCGCCAACATAGCCCGCGCCCCCCGCGACCAGCACATGTTCCGCCACCCCGTCCTCCACGTCCCGCCGCAGCCTTCCCCGACACTAGCCAAGCCCGCCGCCCATTGTAAGGCCCGCGCGCCCCCTTCACGCACCGTTCACCATGCCGCCGGAGACTCCCGCGCCGAACCCTTCCCCAACGCAGGAACCCGCGATGTCCGAAGAAACGCCCCTCCTGAACCTGCCGCTGATCCAGCCCTCGCAGGCCCAGAAGCACGTCACCCATAACGAGGCGCTCCGCCTGTTGGACATCGTGGTGCATCTTGCCGTGCTGGACGACGACCGCACCACGCCCCCCGCCCTTCCGGCCGAAGGCGACCGCCACATCATCCCGCCCGCCGCCACCGGCGACTGGGCAGGGCGCGGTGGCCAGATCGCGGCCTTCTGGGGCGGGGCATGGGCCTATGTGCAGCCCCGCAACGGCTGGACCGCGCGGCTCCTGTCGCAAAGCATCACCCTCGTCCATTCCGACGGCACATGGACCGCCTCGGCCGATTATCCCGAAACCGTCCCGCGTCTCGGCATCGCCGCCACGCCCGATGCGGTGAACCGCCTTTCGCTCGCCGCTCCGGCCAGCCTGTTTTCCCATGACGGCGCGGGCCACCAGATCAAGGTGAACAAGAACGCCCCCGCCGATACCGCCAGCCTCCTCTTCCAGACCGCATGGTCCGGCCGGGCCGAGCTTGGCCTGACCGGATCGGACAGCTTCGCCCTCCGCATCAGCGCGGACGGCACCGCCTTTGCCACGGCCCTTGCCGCCGATCCGGCCAGCGGCCTGCTCTCCGTCCCGCAAGGCATCGCCGCACCCGTCACCCTCTGCGACCCCGCCGATCCCGCCCGCAGCGCCAGCCTTGACCTCGGCGCGCTGCCCGCCGGCACGGCCCGCAGCTATACCCTTCCCGACATCTCGTCGGAATTCGCCGTACTGGGCGGCAGCCAGACCTTCACCGGTCCGAAAACCTTTGCCGCCCCCCTCACCGCCACCGCGCCCGAGGCATCGCTGGGCACCTCCACCGGCAATGCCACCTACGGTCTGGGCGCGGGCGCCACCTCGGGCGGGAACAGCAAGACGGTCAACATCGCCACGGGCGGCGTGGCGGGCTCGACCACCACGCTCAACCTCGGTCCCGCCCAGCCCGGCGCGACGGGTGCCACGCTGCTGCACGGTACCACCGTGACCCTCGGCCCCACCGTGACCGATTTCGACATGGGCAGCGCCTCGGCCCGCGCCGTGGCGATGGGCATCGGCGGGGCGACGGGCGACGCGACGAACCGCCTTGCCGTCAACACCCCCGCGGTGCTGTTCAACCACGCCGGCGCGGGGATCGAAGCCGCGCTCAACAAGTCAGCCGCCGCCGAGTCCGCACGCATCGCCTTCAAGACCGCCCACTCCACCCGCGCGCAACTGGGTCTGGAAGCGGGCGACACCCTTGCCCTGAAACTCAGCCCCGACGGCGCCACCTTCGCGACGGCGCTCTCGGTCGATCCCGCCACCGCCCGCACCACATTTGCCCAGCCCCTCGTCCTGCAAGGCCAGCCCGCCGATCCCGACAGCCCCGCGGACGGTACGGTCTGGTACAACGGCACCACCGGACAATTCTCCACCCGTCTGGGCGGCCAGACCGTCCGGCTTGACGGGCAGGCCAGCATCGCCTGGATCATCCCCAACCCCGGCGAGGTCTTTCCCACCACCTGCGGCGCAGGCGGCGGCCCCACGGGCACGCTTCAGGGCGCGGCGGGCCGCACCGACCTCTACCCCTTCCTTGCCCGCACCGACATGGTCGTCGACCGCATCTCGGCCAATTGCACCGCCGGTGTCTCCCTGGCCGTCGGACGTGGTCTCATCTACGCCGCCGATGCCATGGGCCGCCCCGCCACCCTTATCGCGGAAAGTGGCGATCTCGACCTGTCCATCGCAGGCATGAAGACCGCGGCAATCGGTGCCGCCTTGCGGCAGGGGCGCATCTACTGGGTGGGCTTCCGGCATTCCTCCAGCGCCAGCATCTCGACATGGCCCACCACGGCCACCCCCGACATCAACGGCGGCTTCGCCCCCTCGATCACGCTACGCAAGGTTGTGCGCCGCACGATCCCCTGGACATCGGCCCCGCCCGCCATCTGGAACTTCGCCCAGGCCGAGGTCAACGCCGCCAACGCCCCCGCGCTGTGGCTGCGGATGTCCTGATCCGCCCCGCCCGCCTGCGCGCTGTGCCCCGCCTTTCGGGGCGCAGCGCCCTTTGACCCCACCCGACGCCCTGCTACACAAGGGGCATTGATGTGCAGCACGGGTGACCAGAGATGAAGATTGCGATGATCGGGACGGGCTATGTGGGTCTCGTCTCGGGGGTGTGTTTCTCGGATTTCGGCCATGACGTCGTCTGCGTCGACAAGGACCCCGCCAAGATCGACCGCCTCCGCGCCGGCGAAATCCCGATCTTCGAACCCGGCCTTCAGGACCTCATGGCCAAGAACGTCGCCGCCGGCCGCCTCACCTTCTCGCTCGACCTTGCCGCCGCCGTCAACGGCGCCGATGCCGTCTTCATCGCCGTGGGCACCCCCACCCGCCGCGGCGACGGCCATGCCGACCTGCGCTATGTCATGTCCGCCGCCGAGGAGATCGGCCGCGCCCTGACCGGCTATGCCGTCGTCGTCACCAAATCCACCGTCCCCGTCGGCACCAACCGCAAGGTGGCCGAGGCGGTGCGCGCCGCCAACCCCGCAGCCGAATTCGACATCGCCTCGAACCCCGAATTCCTGCGCGAAGGGGCCGCCATCGACGATTTCATGCGCCCCGACCGCGTCGTCGTGGGGATCGAGACGGACCGCGCCAGAAAGGTCCTCTCCGACATCTACCGCCCGCTCTTCCTGCGCGATTTCCCCATCGTCTTCACGGGGCTCGAATCGGCCGAGATGATCAAATACGCCGCCAACGCCTTCCTCGCCACGAAGATCACCTTCATCAACGAAATCGCGGCGCTGTGCGAACGCGTCGGCGCCGACATCAAATCCGTGGCCAAGGGCATCGGTCTGGACGGCCGCATCGGCAACAAGTTCCTGCACGCAGGCCCGGGCTATGGCGGGTCGTGCTTTCCCAAGGACACCAAGGCGCTCGCCCGCATCGGGCAGGAACATGCCGTGCCCATGCAGATCGTGGAAACCGTCATCAAGGTGAACGATCAGGTGAAACAGCGGATGCTGGACAAGATCGTCGACCTCCTCGACGGCACCATGAACGGCAAGACGGTGGGCATCCTCGGCGTCACCTTCAAACCCAACACCGACGACATGCGCGACGCGCCCTCGCTCACCATCGTGCCCGCGCTGGTGGGCGGCGGGGCCAAGGTCCGCGTGATGGACCCCGAAGGGCGGCGCGAGGGCGAGGCGCTGCTGCCCCATGTCCGCTGGGTCGAAAACGCCTACCACGCCGCGCAGGGCGCCGATGTGCTGGTGATCCTGACCGAATGGAACGAATTCCGCGCGCTCGACCTTGCGAAACTCGCGCGCAAGATGGCCACCCCCCGCCTTGCGGACCTTCGCAACATCTACAACCGCGACGATGCCCTTGCCGCAGGCTTCGAAACCTATGTCGGCGTCGGGCGGTGACAGCCCGCCTCACCCCGCGGTGAACAGGAAATCCCCCGCGTCCAGCAGCGCGGGGCCGATCCCTTCCAGCCGGATCACCTGACCCCGCACCACGATCTCGGCCCCGCCCGCATAGGCGCGGACCGACAGGGCACCCATCCCCCCCACACCCTGCAACTCGATCCGGTCGATCCCGTTCTGGAAATCGCGCACCACATCCACATCGCCCTGCACGAAACTGCCGAACACGAACCGGTCCGCCCCCAGCCCGCCCCACAGCACGTCCCGCCCCGCATCCCCCCACAGGATGTCGTCCCCCTCTCCCCCGTAAAGGACATCCGCCCCCGCCCGCCCGCGCAGCAGATCCGCCCCGCTGCCGCCATAGAGCGTGTCCTCGTCCGTCCCGCCCTCCAGCGTGTCATTCCCCGCCCCGCCGTCCAGCAGATCGCGCCCCTCACCGCCACCGGCGCGGTCATCGCCCTCGGCCCCGCGCAGCGTGTCATTTCCCGCCCCGCCCCACAGCGCATCGGCCCCCTCCGACCCTTCCAGCAGATCATTGCCGCCGTCCCCGTTCAGCACGTCGTCACCGCCCCCGCCGGTCAGACGGTCCGCACCGGTGCCGCCCCAGATCCAGTCGTTTCCGCCATCCCCGCGCAGCACATCCGCCCCGTCCCCGCCGAAGATGCGGTCGTCATCCTCGCCACCCTCGACCACGTCATTTCCCGCCTCGCCGGACAGCGAATCTCCCCCCGCCCCGCCCGACAGCAGATCCGCCCCCGCCCCGCCCGTCAGCGTGTCGTCCCCCTCCTCGCCCGACAGCCGGTCATCCCCCGTCAGCCCGTCCAGCCGATCCGCCCCGACCCCGCCAAGCACCAGATCATTCCCCGTCCCGCCCCACAGGACATCATCGCCGCTGCCGCCATAAAGGCTGTCATTCCCCTCGCCGCCCGACAGCGTATCGTTGCCCTCCTCGCCCAGCAGCGAATCCGCCCCGATCCCGGCATCGGCGATGTCATTGCCCGCTCCGGCAAGGATCGTGTCATTGCCGCCCCAGATATCGGCGATCCGGTCTGCCCCGTCGCCCGCCTCCAGCAGATCGTCCCCCGCGCCGCCATCCATCACATCGGCGCCCCCGCCCCCTGCCAGCCTGTCATTGCCATCTCCGCCCGCCAGCGTGTCATCCCCCTCGCCCCCGTCCAGAACGTCATCGCCCGTCCCGCCCTCCAGCAGGTCACGCCCCTCCCCTCCGGCCAGCCGGTCGTTCCCCTCCTCTCCGGACAGCACATCCTCCCCCGCCCCGCCTGCCAGCGTGTCGTTCCCCGTACCCCCCTGCAAACGGTCCGCCCCCTCGCCCCCGTCCAGCAGGTCCTGCCCCGCATCGCCCGACAGCCAGTCATTCCCGTCGCCGCCAAAGATCAGATCGGCCCCGTCCCCGCCCGACAGGCGGTCATTGCCCCCCTCGCCAAGGATCGAGTCATTCCCCGCCCCCGCCATGATGACCTCGTCCCCCCCGCCCGCAAGGATCGTGTCATTGCCCTCGCCGTCGCGCAGGACATCCGTGCCCTCGCCGCCTTCCAGCCAGTCATCCCCCGCCCCGCCGTCCAGCGTGTCGGCACCGTCGCCCCCCGACAGGCGGTCATGCCCCGCCCAACCCTCCAGAAGGTCGCCACCCGCCCCGCCCGCCAGCGTGTCATTGCCTGCCCCCCCCGACAGGCGGTCGTTGCCGTCCCCGCCCTCCAGCCGGTCCTCCCCCGCGCCCCCGTCCAGCAGATCGTCCCCCGCCCCCCCCCACAGGCTGTCATTCCCCTCGCCCCCGTCCAGCAGATCGGCCCCCTCCTCGCCCGACAGCGCATCCTCGCCCGCCCCGCCCGACAGGGTGTCATTGCCAGACCCGCCGCCCAGCACATCCGCCCCTGCCTCGCCCAGCACGGAATCCTCGCCCCCCCCCGCCTGCACCGTGTCGTTCCCCGACCCGCCCAGAAACACGTCATTGCCCCCCGCATCGGTCAGCAGATCACCCACGTCCCCGCCCTCCAGCCGGTCATTGCCCGCCCCCCCGTCCAGACGGTCGTCCCCCGCGCCCCCCCACAGACTGTCATTCCCCTCGCCCCCGTCCAGCAGGTCATTCCCGCCCCGCCCGTCCAGCGTGTCATTGCCCCCCGCGCCGCGCAGCGTATCCGCACTGTCCAGCCCGACCAGCACATCCGCCCCCGCCGTGCCGTCAGGCCCCCCGCCAGTCCCGGTGTCACCCCCGCCAGTCCCCCCCGTGCCCTCCCCCCCGCCTGTCGACGGCACGATGCCCGCCACCGGCAGCCGCCCGTGCAGCGGCGTCACCAGCCGCACCACCTCGGCCAACGTCAGCGCGCGCCCCGCCGCCGTCCGCAGTTCCAGCTCCTCGGCCCCGAACCGCAGCACCGCCCCCGTCGCGGTCAGCGTCACCGCCAACTGCCCCGCATTGCGGAACATCGACCAGCCCGTCAGGTCGATCCGGTCCAGCACGGGGTCCAGATCGGCGATCACATCCCGCCGCCCGTCTGCCGCCATGACAAAGATGTCCGCCCCCCCGCCCCCGACCAGCGTCTCGGCCCCCGCGCCATCCATCAGCACGTCCCGCCCCGCCCCTCCGGCCAGACCGCCCGCCACCGGCGCGGGCCCCAGCCCCGCCAGCGCCACCGACAGGACCGTCACCCCCGCCTCGGCCCCCGACAGCGCGACCACCTGCAAGGCCCCGTCCACCACCACCCCGCGCAGCTCCGACACATTGGCGATCCCCAGATCGACCCTGTCCGCCACCGTCGCCAGATGCACCAGCCGCCCGCCGGGCAGCAGCGCGAATAGCGTGATCCCCTCATCCGCGCCCGCCGCCAGAACGAAGACCCAGCCCTCGTGCACCACCACGTCCAGCGCGGTGACCCCCTGAAACCGCGTCCCCAACTCGTCTATCACCTGATCGACCGGCACCAGCGCGCCCCCCGCGTCCACCCGCAGCACGGTCAGCGCCGATGTCCCCGAGGCCGCCGCGACCAGCCACGTCGCCCCATGCGCCCCCACGACCTCCAGCGCCGAGACCCCCGCCAGACCCAGCCCCTGCGCCGCCCCGATGCTGCCCACCGGCGTCAGGCTGCCCCCTGCGCCCACCGACAGGATGGTGATCCCGTGCTCCCGCGCCGATCCGGCATAAAGGAACACCTGCCCGCCCGTCTCGACCACGGCCAGCGCCGACACCGCGGCAAGCGGCAGCGCCGCCGTATCCGCCACCCCCGCCACCCGCACCAGCGCCTGATCCGCCCCGATCCGGAACAGCTCCACCCCGCTGCCCGCAGGGCGCGCGCAGGCCAGATAATTGACCCCGCCAAGGCCCAGCGCCACCATCTCCACCGCCTGCGCCTGACCGGCCACCCCCGTCGCCAGAAAGCCGGTCAGCGACCCCGCCCCCGCAACCTGCGCCGCCGCCACCAGTTCGCGTTGTAGACTGCCCGCGACGCCCCCCACCGTCACCGCCACCCGCGCCGCCGCCCCCTGCACGGCAAAGGACGTGACGGTCGCGCCCGCAGGCCCCAGCGCCAGACGCACCACCTCGTCCAGCGCGGGGTTGAACAGCCGCAGCCCGCCCCCCGCCTCCACCACCAGTTGCGCCTGCGCGACGGGCTGCGCGAAACGCGCGCCCGTGGCCACCCCGACCCTGACGAATTCCAGCATCACCCGTTCCCACCCATGCCCGAAGGCAGGGGCAAGACTGGCCCGCCGCAGTTAACCGCGCTTTAGGACTTTCCGGCCCCTTTGTGACAAGCACCCGCGATTTTAACGGATTACAAAGTTGTCTCGGCCTCGGCCGGCGTCACGGCGCGCCGCTTGATCCGCGCCTCGCGCCAGGTGATGTAGCTGATCGCCCCGATGATGACCGCGCCCCCCAGCAGGACGAAGACATCCACCCCCTCGCCAAAGACCAGCGCGCCCAGAAGCGTGGCCCAGACCAATTGCAGGAACGTCACCGGCTGCGTCACGGCCAGCGGGGCCGCGCGGAAGGCCCGCGTCATGCAGTAATGCGCCGTCGTGGCAAACCCCGCCACCAGACCCAGCCAGCCCAACTGCGCCGCCGTCATCGGCACCCAGACCCAGACCGCCAGCGGCAACAGCCCCACCGTCACCGTCAGCGACATCATCGCCACCACCGTGCCGGCAGGTGCCAACTGGCTCAGCCGCTTGGCAAACAGATAGGAGGCGGCAAAGAAACAGGCCGCGCCCAGCTGCGCCAGATGCCCGTCCGTCACCTCGCGCAGGCCCGGGCGGATCACGATCAGCGCCCCGCCCAGCGCCACCACCACGGCAAGGATGCGGCGCAGTGCCAGCGCCTCGCCAAAGAACAGCGCGGCACCCAGCGTGACAAGGACGGGGTTCAGATAGCCGATCGCCGTCACCTCGGCCACGGGGATGCGCGCCATGGCATGGAACCACAGGATCACGGCGGCCGTATGCACCACCCCCCGCCACCCGAACAGCGCCAGCGTCCCCGCAGGCAATCCCCGCCGCAGCAACACCCAAAGGCTCGGCAACAGGAAGACCACGCCCCAGCCAAAGCGGACAAAGGCCGATTGCGCGGCGGGCAGGTCGGTGCCCAGATAGCGCACGATCCCCGTCACGCCGACAAAGCACAGCCCCGTCGCCAGCATCCACAGCGCCCCTTCGAGGGGCCGTCCAAGATCACTCTGTTCCGCTCCGGCCATGCGCCCGACCTAACCCGATCCGGCGGCCCTTTGCCAGTGCGGAACCGACACGCACCCCGTCACGCCAGCGCCAGCTTTGCCGCGATGGCCCACATGGTGCAACCCACCACCACCTCCAGCACGACCCACGCCCGCGGCTTGGCAAAGACAGGCCCCAGCAGCCGCGCCCCGAACCCCAGCGCCGAGAAAAAGACCAGCGATCCCGCCACCGCACCCGTGCCAAAGGCCCATCCCATCGGCGCATATTGCGCGCTGATCGACCCCAGCAGCACCACCGTATCCAGATAGACATGCGGATTGGCCCAGGTCAGCACCAGACAGGTCGCCAGCACCCGCCCCAAAGGCTCCGCCCCCCCCGGCGCGGGCATCAGCGCCTCGCCCCCCTGCCATGCCGCACGGAACCGCAACCCGCCATAGAAGACCAGAAAGGCCACGCCCCCCCACAGCATCACATCGGCCAGCCACGGCACCGCCCCCGACACCAGCCCGAACCCGCCGACCCCCGCCGCGATCAGCACCGCATCCGACAGCGCACAGGCCAGCACCACCGGCAGCACATGCTCGCGCCGGATGCCCTGCCGCAGCACAAAGGCATTCTGCGCCCCGATGGCCGCGATCAGGCTGATCGCCACCAGAAACCCCGACCCCGCCGCAAATCCCGCCGTCATCTTCCCCGTCCCGCAGGTGGGGCACTGCTGCCCGTCCTGCCCAAAACCACATTTCCCCCTTGACCTACCCCGCCCCTGTCGCCTCAATCCATTTAATCTTTCTCCGACTGATTAAGTACCGCTAATGCTCGACCCCGCCCAGCTCGCCGCCCTCGCCGCCGTGCACCGCCGCGGCTCGTTCGAGCTTGCGGCGGCAGAGCTGCACGTCACCCCCTCCGCCATCTCGCAACGCCTCAAGGCGCTGGAAGAACGCATCGGCACGCTGCTGATCCGGCGCGGAACGCCCTGCACCGCCACGGAAACCGGCCTGCGCCTGATCCGCCACCATGACGAGGTGGCGCTTCTCGAACATGCCCTTTCCGCCGACCTGCCCCGCATCGGCGCGGGCCTTGCCACACTCCGCATCGCCGTCAATGCCGACAGCCTTGCCACATGGGTCATCCCCGCACTGGCCGCGACGACCGGCTTCCTCTTCGACATCGTCATCGACGATCAGGACGTCTCGCAGGACTGGCTCCGTCGCGGAGAGGTGGCGGCCGCCGTCACCTCGCATCCGGGCCCGCTTCAGGGCTGCGACACGCTCCCCCTTGGCCGCCTGCGCTATCGCGCCACCGCCGCCCCCGCCTATGCCGCGCGCTGGATGCCCGACGGCCCCACGCCCGAAGCCCTGTCCCGCGCGCCCGCGCTGACCTTTTCCGACAAGGACCGGCTGCAACATGTCTGGGTCGATGGAATGACCGGCGGACAGGCCAGCCGCGCAGGCTTTCCCAGCCACCGCCTCGCCTCGTCCCATGGCTTTGTCGATGCCTGCCGCGCGGGGCTGGGCTGGTGCCTGAACCCCGAACCTCTGGCCGCGCCCCTCATCGCCTCGGGCGCGCTGGTGGACCTTGCCCCCGACCGCCCGCTGGATGTCCCGCTGCACTGGCAATTCGCGCGCCTGACCGCGCCCGCGCTGGCACCGCTCACCCGCGCGATGCAGACCGCCGCCCGCGCCTGCCTGCTTCAGCCGTGACGCAGCGCGCGGAACAGGAACATCGCGCCCAGCATCACGATCACCAGCCCCGCCAGATCCGCCGCCACCGCCATGGCATAGGTCATCACCCGCTCGGCCAGCGTCATCATTTCGCAGCACGGGCTATAGGCCATCCGCAACACGTTGAACGTCAATGTCGCCAGCGTCCCCGCCGCAAACAGCGCCATCACCCCCGCCCGCCCGCCATCCCGCCGCGCATCGCAGCAGACCAGCTTCATCGCCTCCATCGCAATCATCACCAGCACCAGCCGCGACAGCGTCAACAGCGCGACCGTCGGCGTCATATGCTCCGGCCCGACGATATAGGCCGAACTGAGCAGCATCGCCGGCAACAGAAGCGGCACCATGATCCAGCCATAGATCCATGCCAGCAGCACGATCATCCCGTGCGGCACGAACAGCATATGCACCTCGGGTCGCGGATGCGGATGCCGGTGCGTCGGGTCGAACAGGTGGAAGAATTCGCACATCGCGAACGAGGCGAGCAGAAGTCCGCTCGCGATCAGGAAATGGAACAGCGGGCCCGGCGTGTTTCGCATCTGCATGACGTCACGATCCCCCGGTTCCCGCCTGTCCGCTCCCGTTCACGATCCATCCTTGTCGGTCACGACGTAATGCCCCGCCCGCGTTTCCGGCGCATGGGCCACAAGCCCCCGCTGCATAAGGCTTTTCAGCGCGCGGTGATAGGTCGCCTGCGGAATGGCCGCCGCCAGCGGATGGTTGCGGATCGCGTCAGACCGCGCCGCGCGGGGCGTCCCCTGCGACACCTCGTTGATCGCGTACAGCACATCCCGCTCGTTCTGGGACAGATCGACAAGACCCACGGTCTTTTCCATCTCGAACAGCAGGGACCGCAGCTGTGCCAGACTCTTGATATTCACTTCCGCACCATTCCATCGTGCAGGACAGGTCGGGGACATCCCGCTGCCTCTTCCTGACCAACAGTATAATTGCGCCCGCGACAGCAGGCAATCGACAGCATGGCCATTTCAGGACCTTGACAGAACCGGTCGCAATCACAACTTTAACGAGAATTAATTTTCTCCACTCTCCCCGTTTTTCATGGAACCCGATTGCATCCCTCCGCGTTGTCGCCCACCCCAACCCGCCCCCGCAGGCACCATGACACCTGACGATACCCCCCTTTCCGTAGAATCCGCCGCCCCGCGACAGGGCACACCCGCCCATGTCGTGGCCTTCTGCGCCGATGCGGGCAGCGCACTTTCCCCGATCCTGTCCACACTGGCCGCACAGGGCGCGCGGATCACGACCGTCGCCCTGCGCCACCTGCCGCTCGAATGGTTCGACAACTACGCCACCAGCTACGACATCGCCCTCGTCGATGCCGATGCCCTCGGCGACAAGGTGGACATGATCGACTTCGGCATGCGCCTGCGCCGTTTTGCCCCCGAACTGCCTGTCATCATGCTCTCGGCACGCATCGCGGCCAATGACACGACGACAGAACGCATGGCCTTCTGCGACGTGACGCTGCGCCTTCCGGTGGCAGAGGTGACGCTGTTCGAATCCCTCTCCATCGCGCTGGAAAACCACGCCTACTGGCGCGACAGCCGCTTCGAAAGCCGCCTCCTCGCGCCGCGGAACCGTCCGCGCCCGCCCCCGCCTCCCGCGGCGTAACCCTCTCGGGCCGCCGTTCCTTGCCGCCCCCGCGCGGACATGATCCGCCGGGGGCTGCCCTTTTCCCTGCAATGCAAAAGGGCGGCCCGAAGACCGCCCCCTTTTCCGTCCCGTCGCGCGCGGATCAGCCCAGCTGCGCCGCCACATCCTCGGGGATGTCGAAATTGTGCGTCACGGTCTGCACATCGTCATCCTCTTCCAGCATGTCGATCAGCCGCATCAGCTTCTGCGCGGTTTCCAGATCGACCTCGGTCCGCGACTGCGGCCGCCAGACCAGCTTCGACTCGGTCGATTCCCCCAGCGCCTTCTCCAGCGCGTCGGACACTTCCGACAGGCTTTCCACGCTGCAATAGATCCAGTGCCCCTCTTCGTCGGACTCCACGTCATCCGCCCCGGCATCCAGCGCGGCCATCATCACGTCATCCGCCGACCCGGCGGAAGCGGGATAGGAAATCTCGCCCACCCGGTCGAAGGAATGGCTGACCGATCCGGTCTGACCAAGGTTCCCGCCGCATTTGGTGAAATAGGAACGCACATTCGACGCCGTGCGGTTCAGGTTGTCCGTCATCGCCTCGACGATGATGGCGATCCCGTTCACGCCATAGCCTTCATAGCGGATCTCGGTGTAATCCTCCGCATCCCCGCCCTGCGACTTCTTGATCGCTCGCTCGATCACGTCCTTCGGCATCGACACGGCCTTCGCCGCCTTCACCGCCAGACGCAGGCGCGGGTTCTTGTCGGGGTCGGGATCGCCCATCTTCGCGGCGACGGTGATTTCCTTCGCCAGCTTGGAAAACATCTTCGAGCGCAGCTTGTCCTGCTTGCCCTTCCGATGCTGGATGTTCGCCCATTTAGAATGGCCTGCCATGACCCTTGCTCCGTGCGCCCTGATTGGGTGATGGCGTCCTATACACAAGGCGGGCAGGGAACGGCAACCCCGCCCGCCCTGCCTTCACTCCGCCGCAGGCCCGAAAACCGCCGCCAGCGCGGCGAATTGCAGCCCCCGGTCCCCGCCCGACAGGTCCGCAACCGTACTATCCGGTCCCGCACCGGACAGACCCGCCGCCGCCAGAGCCCCGACCACCGCCGCCACATCCTGCCCCGCCAGATCGGCCAGCACCGTGACCGGCGCGCGCTCCACCGCGCCCAGCACCGCCTCGACCGCCGCCCCCGGCCCGCCCGCGGGCGCCACCGGCAGATAGCCCGCCGCCACGCCCAGCACACCCAGACCCATGATCCCCGCCGCGAACGGTCGCCGCAGATAGGCCGAAAACGCCCGCCGGTTCAGCCACAGATGCGCCCCCGCCCCCGCCAGCAGCGCCCAGCCCGCCCATTCGTGCAGGCCCTTCATCAGCCCCGTCTCGACATGGAAGAACATCGCCACCCCCGTCGCCCCCATCATCAGGAACGACCCCACGACAAGGGGCGTGGCCCATGACCGAAGCGGAACGGAAACGCGCGGCGCGGCAAGACCAGACATCGGGAACTCTCCTGTCAAACGGTGTCCCCCGTTCAACGCCACCGCCCGCCGGTTCCGTCGCGCCGGACGGGCACTTACTCCACCGGCGGGGGCGAGACGAACTCCCACACCCGCCCGTCGCCCGAAATCTCCACCCGCGCCATCGGCGGCACCGCGCCCTCGGCACCCAGCGCCTGCGTCAGGCCCGTCCAGAACTGCCGCAGCAGGTTGGGCTTCTCCACCACCGCCACGCGATAATCGAACCCCGCGCCACAGCGCTCCAGCCGCCCCGCGCCGCCCGCCGCCGCCCAATCCGCGCGGCACACGGTCCCGTCGCCCAGAACCACCGTCAGAACCTCTGCCGACAGCCGCGCCGATTGCGGCACGGGGGCCTGCCCGCCCCCCGCACATCCGGTCAGAGCCACCAGCGCCAGCACCGCAAGAACCCGCATCCCGTCCACTCCCTACAGCGGCCAAATCACCGGGATCAGCGCCGAAGCCACCAACCCCGTCAGGATGTTCAGCGGTATCCCCACCCGCATGAAGTCCGAGAACCGGTATCCCCCGGGCCCGTAGACCATCATGTTGGTCTGATAGCCCACCGGCGTGGCAAAGGCCACCGACGCGCTGAACATCACCGCGACGACAAAGCCGCGCGGATCCACCCCCAGCGACTGCGCCAGCTCGATCACTATGGGCGTATAGATCACCGCCACCGCATTGTTCGACAGGAATTCCGTCAGGATCAGCCCCAGGAAATAGACCGCAAGGATCATCAGGAACGGCGACAGCCCCGCCATCTTCGGCGCCACCGCCGTCACGATCAGCGACACCGCCCCCGACTGGTCCAACCCCTCGCCCACCGCCAGCATGGCAAAGATCATCGCCATCAGCCGCCCGTCGACAAAGGTGAAGGCCTCCTCCGCATCCACACAGCGCGTCACAAGGATCAGCGCCACCGCCAGCAGCGCCAGCGCCATGATCGGCGCGACATCCAATGCCGACAGGATCACGATCCCCGCCAGCGCCGCCACCGCAATCGGCGCCTTCGACCGCCGGAACGGCTTGATCGACGGGCGCGTGATATCCACCAGATCCATGTCCGCCGCCAGCCGCTGGATATCCTCCACCGACCCTTCCAGAAGCAGCGTATCCCCAACCCGCACGGTCAGGTCGTCCAGCTGCCGCCCGATATTCTGGTTCCGCCGATGCGCGGCCAGCACATAGACCCCGTACCGCCGCCGCAGCCGCAACTCGCCCAGCCGCCGCCCCTCCATCCGGCACCCGGGCGAAATCAGAACCTCCACCGTCTCGGTCCGGGTCGAGGACAGCTTGTCCACCAGATGCAGGTCCTTGCGCCCCTGCAATCCCAGCAGCTCCGTCATCTCGGTCCGCAACACCACGCGGTCCCCCGCCTCCAGCACCACCGGCGCCAGATCGCGCCTGAGCGACGCATCCCCCCGCAGCACGTCGATCAGCCGCACCCCGTCACGCTTGAACAGGTCGATCTCCAGCACCGCCTGCCCGATCAGCGGACTGTCCTCGGGGATCGCGACCTCGGTAAAATACTTCATCTTCCGCCGGTCGCTCAGCAGCACGCCCATGCTCTGCCGCACCGGCAACAGCTTCGGCGCGGTCAGCGCAAGGAAGATGCCCCCCACCACCGTCAGCGCCAGCCCCAGCGGCGCAATCTCGAAGATCGAGAAATGCTCCAGCCCCGCCTTGGCTGCCACCCCGTCCACCAGCAGGTTGGTCGATGTCCCGATCAGCGTCATCATCCCGCCAAGGACGGTGATGTAAGACAGCGGGATCAACAGCTTGGACGGAGCCGTCCCCAGCTTCACCGCCAGCTGGATCACCACGGGGATCATCACCGCCACCAAGGGCGTGTTGTTCATGATGCCCGACGCCGCCGCGATCACCCCGAACAGCACCACGATGGTCGCCTTGGGATGGTCGCCCGCATGGCGCTCGGCAATGCGGACCACCGCCTCGACCGCGCCGGTCCGGACCAACCCGCCCATCACCAGAAACATCAGGACGATGGTCCATGGCGCGGCATTGGACAGTACCGAAATCCCGTCCTTCACCGGCAGGATGCCCGTGACCAGCATCACCGCCGCCCCGCCGATCGCCGTCACCTCGACCGGATAGGTCTCGCGCACGAAAAGCGTGAACATCACCACAAGGATGCCCAGCGCGACCCAGGGCTGCCACTCTGCCGCCAGTTCAAATCCGAACATTCCGGTCCCCGCTTCCTCGCTCCGGCGCGTCACAGGGCGGGCGATACCTCGCGTCCGGCCTTCTCGCGCGGGCTGACCAATGCCACACCGACCAGAAGCAAAACAAGCGACAGCCACAGAGAAGGAGGAAATCTTTCCCCCAACAGGACCATTGCCCAGAAAATTCCCGCTCCCGTCACGATATAGGAACATTGTGAGGCAAAGACCGCCCCCGCGCGGAACGCAAGCCAGACATAGGCGGCATACATCAGCGCATGGATGGCCGACGATACGGCCAATGCCGCCTCGGGCCGGTCGAATCCGGCAAAGGGATCGAACATCTGCCCCGTCATCAGCGCCAGCGGCAGACATCCCAGCAGCCCTGCGACCGACGCCCCGAACATCGCCTGCACCGCATCCATCCCCGCCGTGCCGTTGCGCGCCACATAAAGCCCTTCCAGCGCATAGCAGAGCGGCCCGATCATCGCGACGGGCAGGAATGCCACCATCCCCGCCTCCGGCAGCACGGCCCCCGGCGCGGCCAGCAGCGCCACCCCCGTCAGGCCCAGACACAGCCCCGCCAGCCGCAGCCAGCGGAACCGCTCCATCCCCAGAAGCAGGGCCAGCGGAAAGGCGATCATCGGCACGGCGGAAATGATCATGGACATCACCCCCGACGGCAGGCGCGCGACCGACAGATAGAAGGTCGCATTGGGAACCAGCGTCCCCAGCGCCGCCACGATGCCGTAAAACCGCATCGCGGGCCACGTCCAGACGATCCCCTTGCCCCGCGGCAGGCTGATCGCGCCCAGCACGATCATGCAGACCACCAGCTGCCAGAAGATCAGCCCGAAAGGACCGTGCCCGTCCTCGGTCGCCATCTTGCCCAAGGGCTGCGTCATACCCCAGCCAAGGCCCAGCATCAGCAGCAGCGCCACATGGAACCAGCGCGCGGTGGCCAGACTGCCCGTGGTCACGGCGCGCTTTCCTGCAACCGCCCGCCCGTCCGCACCGGCACCACCCGCAGCGCCTTGCCCGTCCGGTCATCGGTCTCGACAAAGACGCCCGACAGCGTGGCCTCGCCCGCCGCAGGCTCGAACCGCGCCTTGGCCATGCCGGTGACAAAGCGGCGCAGCGGCTCCATCTTCTCCATCCCGATCACGCTGTCATAATCCCCGCACATGCCCGCGTCCGTAAGGTAGGCCGTGCCCCCCTTCAGGATCATCGCATCTGCCGTAGGCACATGGGTATGCGTGCCCACCACCAGCGACGCCTGCCCGTCGCACCAATGGCCCATGCCCATCTTCTCGCTCGTCGCTTCGGCATGGACATCCACGATGGCCGCCTGCACCGCCGCGCCCAGCGCATGGGATTTCAGCACCCCCTCGATGGCCGAGAAGGGGTCGTCGAAAGGCCGCTTCATGAAGACCTGCCCCAGCACCTGCGCCACAAGGACCTTGCGCCCCTGCGTCGCGGTGAACACCCGCCACCCCTTGCCGGGCGCGACCTTGGAAAAGTTGATGGGCCGGATGATCCGCGGCTCGGTCTCGATGAAGGACAGCATGTCCTTCTGGTCAAAGGCATGGTCGCCCAGCGTGATGCAATCCGCCCCCGCCGCAAGCAGCGCCTTGGCATGCTCGCCCGTCAGTCCCGCTCCGGACGACGCATTCTCGCCATTGACCACCACGAAATCCAGCGCCCAGTCCGCGCGCAGCGACGGCAGCCGCGCCGTCACCGCCGCACGCCCCGCCCGCCCCATCACATCGCCAAGGAATAACATACGCATCCCCCCGCCCTACGCCCCGCCGCACGAAACGGCAATCCCGTTCCCGACGGGCGGCGTCGGGAACGCACCGCGCGTCACCAAACCGTAGGGCGGGGTTCACCCCGCCTCGCGCCCCCGACCTGATCCGCGCCCCCCCGACCCGCATCACCGTAGGGCGGGGTTCACCCCGCCACACACACCCCTCCCCCCTGTCTCGCAGCCCACCCCCACCCCCACCTGTGCACCCACGCACCCTTAACCACGATCCGCCACCCCACCCTGCCGGAATTTGTATGTACACTCTGCGGTACACCCCTCTGCACAACGCCCTGCACAGCCCCGTTCCGCCAACCCCCCGAAAACACGGCGCAAACCGAAAACCCTT
>NZ_JAAATX020000005.1 GCF_009908265.2 Paragemmobacter amnigenus
TGCTCTCGACTGTAGACGGTAAGGCGGGCACCTTGGTGCGGGTTGTTCATCCTGCGGAATCCTCGGCTGGAGTTTGGCGATTGCAGCCTAACCCCGCTTCGGGTGAACAACCTCCCGAGAATTCACATCTAGATCGCCCCCGACGGCAGCCCGAACACCCGCACGGCAAGGAAAAGCCCGTCCACCCGCGACGGGCTTTCGCTTAGGCACAGATCATGCAGGCCGACTGCCTGCCCGTCGACCACCCCCGCCTGCAAGGCAAACAGCGCAAGCAGCCCCCCCGCCGCCAGATCGGCCCGCCGTTCCACCGTCACCACGGGGCGCGGCAGCCCACGCGCCGTCATCACGTTGAAATCCCGCGACGGGATGCCCCCGGTCCCCACCGCCGCCACCGGCACATCCCCGGCAAAGGCCACCGGCACCAGCGGCGCGCAATCCAGCGCGATGCCCGCCCCCTCCAGCCAGAAGCCCGGCCCGTCGATCACGGTCAGGTTCCGCTCGATCCCGTCGAATATGGAAAACGGCCCATCCTCGGCCACCGTCGCCATGGACAGGCGCAGCAGCATCTGCCCCGCCACCTCGACCCGCAGCATCTCGACCGTCACGCCCTTGCCGTTCTTCCACGGCTGGCGCGTGTAATCCGCCACCGTCCGGCGGATCATTCCGCGACCCGCGGCGCAATCAGGGGCGCGGCAGGACCCCCGATCTCCTCGAAGTCGAAATTGTCCAGACGGCGGGCGCGTTTCGTGGCCTTTTCGGTGGAAATCTTGATCTCTTCCACATCCTTCACCGCCTGCCCGAAATGGCGGTCCAGGTTCTCCACCCGCGCGCCCAGCCGTTCCACATCGGCATAAAGCAGCGCCAGTTCCTTGCGGATCGCCCCCGCCTGTTCGCGCATCCGCGCATCCTTCAGCACCGCGCGCATCGTGTTCAGTGTGGCCATGCAGGTGGTAGGCGACACGATCCAGACCTTGGCCGCGAACCCCTCGCGCACCACATCGGGGAAATTGGCGTGAAGCTCGGCATAAACCGCCTCGGACGGCAGGAACATCAGCGCGCCATCCGCCGTCTCGCCCTCGAGGATATACTTCTCGGAAATCGCCTTGATATGCGCCCGCACCGCCGCGCGCAGCAGGCGCTGCGCCTCTTGCGCCTGCGCGGGGGTCTCGGCGCGGCGCAGCGCCTCGTATGCCTCCAGCGGGAACTTGGCGTCGATCACGATGGGGCCGGGGGGTTTGGGCAGATGCACCAGACAATCCGCCCGCCGCCCGTTCGACAGCGTGGCCTGCATCGTGAAACTGTCCGACGGCAGCGCCTTCTGCACGATGTCGTTCAACTGGATCTCGCCAAAGGCACCGCGCGTCTGCTTGTTCGACAGGATGTCCTGCAAGGACAGCACATTGCCCGACAGCTTTTCGATATTGGCCTGCGCGCGGTCGATGGTTTCCAGCCGCTGCTGCAATTCGCCAAGGCTGCGCGCGGTGCGGGTGGATGTGCCGTGCAGCGCCTCGGTCATCTGGCGCTGCACATCGGCCAGCCGCTGTTCCATCAGCTTCAGCATGGAGGACTGCCCCACCGCCGCCGCCTCGGACACGTGATGCAGGCCACCGGCCAGCCGTTCCTGCCCTTCAGACAGGGATTGAACGCGGTTGCCCATCCATTCCATCTGCCGCAGCAACGGTTCCGCCATCCGCGCCGACCGCGCCGCCGCCCGCAGCGTCAGAAGCAGCACCACCGCCACGACCAAAGCCCCCGCCGCAATCAGGACAAGGGGGTCGTTCCACGCATATTGCACGCCGCCAAGGGTAATCATCGCCGTCCGAACAGCCGCTCGATATCGGCCAGCTTGAGTTCAACATAGGTCGGCCGCCCGTGGTTGCACTGGCCGGAATGGGGCGTCGCCTCCATCTCGCGCAGCAGGGCGTTCATCTCCTCGGGTCGCATCTGGCGGCCGGACCGCACCGATCCGTGACAGGCCATGCGCGACAGCACCGCCTCGATCCGGGCCTGCACCAGTTGGCTGTCGCCCACATCGGCCAGTTCGTCCAGCACATCGCGCACCAGGGCCGCCGCATTGACGGCGCCAAGGATCGCGGGCGTCTCGCGCACTGCCACCGCCGACCCGCCAAACGCCTCCACCCCCAGCCCCAGCCGCGCCAGCGCGGGCGCATGCTCCAGCAGCCGCGCGGCGTCACCGGGCGACAGGTCCACGATCTCGGGGATCAGCAGCGCCTGCGCGGTGATGCCGTGGTCGGCCATCTGCCGTTTCAGCCGTTCATAGACCAGCCGCTCATGCGCGGCGTGCTGGTCGACGATGACGATGCCCGTCTGGGTCTGGGCGATGATGTAATTTTCATGCACCTGCGCCCGCGCGGCCCCCAGCGGGCGGGATAGCGCCTCGGGTTCCACCGGCATTTCGGCCCGCGCGGCGGGGGCTTCGGCAAAGCCGCTGTCGGGCAAGGGCGCCTGAAAGGCAAAGCTGCGCGCCAGCGTCGCCTGACCCGCGCGGTCCATCTGGTAGACGCGCGGGGGCATCGCCGCCACCGGTTCGGGCCGGAACGCCGCCAGCGTCGCATCCGCCACGGTGGAGCTTGCCCGATGCCCCGCCCCCGTCAGCGCCGCGCGAAGGCCGGTGATGACCAGCGACCGCACCGCCTCGGGCTCCCTGAACCGGACCTCGGCCTTGGCGGGGTGGACGTTCACATCCACCCGTTCCGGATCGCAGATCACGTTCAGCACCGCCGCCGGATGCCGGTCGCGCGACAGGAAATCGAAATAGGCCACCCGCAGCGCGCCGAACAGCATCCGGTCCAGAACGGGGCGACCGTTGACGAAGACGAACTGCTGCACCGACGACCCGCGCGAATAGGTGGGCAGCGCGGCATAGCCCGTCAGCCGCAGTCCGTCGCGGTCCACATCCACCCGCACGGAATTCTGCGTGAACTCGGCCCCCAGAACCTGCGCCAGCCTTGCATGCAGCGCGTCGAAGAAATCGCCCCCCGTCGGATCGGCGCGGAACATCACCCGCCCCTCGCCCCCGCCCGTCAGATCGCGCAGGGTGAAGCCCACCGTGGGTTCAGCCATGGCCAGCCGCCGCACCACATCGGCGATCGCCTGCGCCTCGGCCCTGTCCGACCGCAGGAACTTCAACCGCGCGGGCGTGGCGAAGAACAGGTCGCGCAATTCCACCACCGTGCCACGGGTCAGGGCGGCAGGCTTCACCGCGCCCATCCGCCCGCCCGCCACGGCAATCTGCGCCGCCTCCTCCCCCGCCGCGCGCGAGGTGATGGTCAGCCGCCCGACCGACCCCAGCGACGGCAGCGCCTCGCCGCGAAAGCCGAAGCTGTGGATGTCCAGCAGGTCCGACCCGTCGATCTTGGACGTCGCATGACGACACAGCGCCAGCGGCAGATCCTCCGCCGTCATCCCGCAGCCGTCATCCGTCACGCGGATCAGCGTCTTGCCCCCGTCCGCATAATCGACCGAAATCCGGCTTGCCCCCGCGTCCAGCGCGTTTTCCACCAGCTCCTTCACGGCAGAGGCGGGACGTTCCACCACCTCGCCCGCCGCGATGCGATTGACCGCCGCCTCGTCCAACTGGCGTATCACCGGACGGCCGGACGGGCCGGATATCTTGGGGCTGGGTGCGTTCATGCACCCATATGTAGCAGGCCCAGCCACGCAGTTCTACAGATTCGGCCCGTCAGTCGGTGGCAGTCACGCCCTCGGGCTGGCCCACCACGACAAAGCGCAGGTCGGCAGGGCGGAACAGACTTGCCGCCACCCGCTTCACATCCGCAGCCGTGACCGCATTGACCTTGTCGTTGCGCGTCTTGGGGTAATCGGGCGGCAGGTCGATCAGCTGCATGTTCACCATGATCGTCGCCAACTGCCCGTTCCCGTCAAAGCGCAGCGGATAGGCCCCGGTCAGATAGGTCTTGGTCTTTTCCAGCTCCTCCGCCGTGATCCCCTCGGTCGCGATCCGGGCCCATTCCGCGCGGATCACCTCCATCGCCTCGGCCACGCGGGCATTGGCGACGGCGGCCTGTCCCATCACCATCTCGGCATTGTCATACCCCACCAGCGACGTGCCGATCCCATAGGTCAGACCGCGCTTCTCGCGCACCTCGGTCATCAAACGGGCGGAAAAGCGGCCACCGCCCAGAACCTCGTTCAGGATGGTCGCGGCGAAGAAGTCGGGATCGTCGCGCCGGATGCCCGAATGGCCGAACAGCACCACCGATTGCGGACCGGGAAAGTCGCTGACCGTCACCCCGCCCGTGGCATGGAACTCCGCCCGCCCCGCCTGCGGCGCGCCCGTTTCGGGCAGCGCGCCCAGAAGCTCGTCCAGCAGCGCGCCCAGCTCCTCGGGCGTGATATCCCCCGCCGCCGCCACATAGATGCGGTCCCGCGCCAGCGCCGCCCGATGCGCGGCCACCAGATCGTCCCGCGTCAGGGCGGTCACGCTGTCGAGGGTGCCGTCGCTGTCCCGCTCGTAGGGATGCCCTTCAAAGGCCATGTCGCGGAACAGGTCGCTGGCAATCGTCTCGGGGTCCTTGGCATCGGACCGCAACCCCGCCAGAACCTGACCCCGCACCCGCTCCACCGCATCGGCGTCGAAGCGCGGCGCGGTGATCGCCTGCCGCAGCAGATCGACCGCCTGATCGCGGTTCTCGGTCAGGAACCGCGCCGACACCGCCACCGTGTCGATATCCGACGCAAAGGTGAAGGACGCCGCCAGCCCGTCGCGCGCGGCGGCAAAGGCCTGCGCGTCCATCTCGCCCGCCCCTTCCTCGATCAGCGCGGTCATCAGGTTGACCGCCCCCTCCTTGCCCGCAGGATCAAGGCTCGACCCGCCGCGGAACCGGATTTCCAGCGCGGTAAAGGGGATGCCATCCTCCTCCACCAGCCATGCGGTGATCCCGCCGGGCGAGGTGACGGTCTGGATATCCACCGCCGCCCGCGCGGGCAGGGCCAGCAGGACAAGCGCCACCGCAGCGGGGATCAGCCGGAACAGACGGGTCATTGGGCGACCTCCTCGCGCATCAGGTAACCGGTCACGGCGCGGTCGCGGTCAAAGACCTGCTTCGCCGCCGCCACCACGTCCTCGGGCGTCACCGCGTCCAGTACATCCGGCCATGCCTCGATATCCTCGACCGTCAGCCCCACCGCCAGCCCCTCGCCATAAAGCCGCGCCAGACCTTCGGCATCGTCGCGGGCATAGATGTCGGCGGCCCTGATCTGCGTCTTGATGCGGGCAAAGGCCTCGGGGTCCGGCCCCTCTTCGATGAAGCGGGTAATGGCCGCGTCCATAGCTGCCTCGGCCTCTTCCAGCGGGGTGTCGGGCGTGGGCACCACGACCAGACTGAAGACCGTGTCATCCACGCTCGACGGATCGTAGAAGGCCGCGGCATAGACCGCCTTCTGCGTGTCGAACTGCAACGCGCGGGCCAGAACGGATGTCGTCCCGTTCCCGCCCAGCAATTCGGCCAGAATGCTCAGCGCCGCAGCGGTCTTCTGGTCGCCGGGGTCACGTTCCGGTGCCAGATAGGTGCGGCTGACATAGGGTTCGGACACCCGCGCATCGGCCAGAACCATCCGCCGTTCCGCCAGTTGCGGCGGCTCGGCCACGCGCTGGCGGGGGGTCACCTCCGGCGCGGCGGGGATCGGGCCGTAATGGGTTTGCGCCATGGCGCGCACCTGATCGGGCGTCACATCCCCCGCCACGACAAGGATCGCGTTGTTCGGCGCGTAATGCGCGCGATAGAAGTCCAGCGCATCCTCCTGCGTCAGCCCCTCCATCTCGTGCCGCCAGCCGATGATGGGCCGCCCATAGGGATGGTGCAGATATTGCGCCGCCCGCATCTGTTCCCCCAGCAGCGCACCGGGGCTGGAATCCGTGCGCTGGTTGCGCTCTTCCAGAATGACCTGCCGCTCGGGGTCGACCTGTTCCTTCGCCAGCCTCAGGTCGGACATGCGGTCCGCCTCCAGCTTCATCATCAGGTCCAGCCGGTCCGCCGCCACGCGCTGGAAATAGGCGGTGTAATCCCAGCTGGTAAAGGCATTGTCACTGCCCCCCTGCGCCTCGACCAGTTCCGAAAACGCGCCCGGCCCCACCTCGTCGGTGCCCTTGAACATCAGGTGTTCCAGAAAATGCGCGATGCCCGACTTGCCCGCCGGTTCATCCGCCGCGCCCACGCGATACCACACCATCTGCACCACGACCGGCGCGCGGTGATCCTCGATCACCACCACCTCCAGCCCGTTGTCCAGACGGAAGGACGTGACATCCTCGTCCGCCAGCGCGGGCATCGCCCACAGGCACAGCATCGGCGCGGCAACGCGGGCAAGGGCGCGCAGGGGGCCCGGTATCTTCGGCATCGCTTCCTCCGGCAGACCCGACAGCGCGGGCATCCGGCGTCAAGGTGCGCCGGACGGACGGCGGGATCAACCCGCCCCTACGCGGATGTTACTCGTCCTCGCCCGGCTGCGGCGGCGGGGCAGAGGGCGTCGCGGCACCGGCACGGCGCCAGCGCCACAGCTCGGCCTGCTGGTCCAGCGACATGGGCTCATAGGCCTTGAAATAGACGTTCACGTCGAACAGCCGTTCCAGCAGACGCCCGTCATTCTTGCGCCGGTATTCCAGATCCTCGGCCGCCAGCGTCGCGCGGATATCCGCCGTCACGCCATAGCGCGCGGCATAATTGTAAAGCCCCGCATGCGCCGCACTGACCCCGTCGCGCGGGCCCAGATTGCCGCCCAGCGCCGCCACGGCCTCGGCCTCGGGGTCGCGGTCGGTGCGGTTCATGCCACCGGGTGTGGGTTCCGGCAGCACGGCCAGATCCTCGGGCATTTCCAGTGCTTTGGGCGGAATGATCCCGAATTCGTCCGGACCTGCGGTGGTCGACCGGATGTTCATCAGCGACGGCACCTTGTCGCCATTGCCGCATGCCGCAAGCGTCAGCACCATCGCCGCCGCGATGGCGAGGAAACGCCGTTCTGCCCGCATGCCTGCCTCCGTCACACTCTTCGCCCCCGTCTTAGCGCAAGTCGCGCGGCGCGTCACGGGGTCTTTCCGGCCTTGCGCCCCGCCTTGCCACCATCCGCCTTGCCGCCACCCGTGAACAGGATCAGCCCGATCGCACCGGCAAAGATGGCGATATCCGCCACGTTGAAGGCATAGGGGTTCTCGATCCCGCAGCAGGACATGTTCAGGAAATCCGCCACCGCGCCATAGACGATCCTGTCGATCACATTGCCCAGCGCGCCGCCCACCAGCAGCCCCGCCGAGACCTGCGCCCAGCGCCCCGCCCCCTCGCGCCGAATCCACAGCCACACCCATACCGAAATCCCCAGCGCCACCGCGATCAGCACCCAGCGCATGATCTCGGCATCATGGGCGAACAGGCCGAAATTCACCCCCCGGTTCCACGCCATGCGGAACGTCAGGAAGGGCGGCCACACATCGATCGCCCCCCGCTCGATCAGGTTCATCGCCTGCACGACGGCCCATTTGCTGACCTGATCCAGAACGAAGATCACGGCGGCGGTGATGGCAGCGATCCTCATGGTCCTATCCCCCCTCAGTGACGGAAGTGCCGCATGCCGGTGAACACCATCGCCAGCCCCGCCGCATCCGCCGCCGCGATCACCTCGTCATCGCGCATCGACCCGCCGGGCTGGATGATGGCCGTGGCCCCCGCCTCGGCCGCCGCGATCAACCCGTCGGCAAAGGGGAAGAAGGCATCCGACGCCACCACCGACCCGCGGGTCAGCGGCGTGGACAGGCCCAGCGCCTCGGCCATGTCCTGCGACTTGCGGGCGGCGATGCGGGTGCTGTCGATCCGGCTCATCTGGCCCGCGCCCACGCCCACCGTGGCCCCGTCCTTCACATAGATGATGGCATTGGACTTCACATGCTTGGCGACCTTCCACGCAAACAGCAAATCCGCCATCTCCGCCTCGGTCGGCGCGCGCTTTGTCACCACCTTCAGGTCCGCCGCCGTCAGGCTGCCCGCATCACGGTCCTGCACCAGAAACCCGCCCGCCACCTGTTTGAACGCCGTCCCCTTGGCCCGCGCATCGGCCAGACCCGCCGTCGTCAAAAGCCGCAGGTTCTTCTTCGCGGCAAAGATCGCCCGCGCCTCGTCGCTCGCGCCCGGCGCGATGACGACCTCGGTGAAAATCTCGGTGATCCGCTCGGCCGTCGCCGCATCCAGCGGCCGGTTCAGCGCCACGATCCCGCCGAAGGCCGAGGTGCGGTCGCAGTCATAGGCCCGCGCATAGGCCTCTTCCAGCGTCGCACCCGTCGCCACGCCGCAGGGATTGGCATGCTTGATGATCGCGCAGGCCGGACCCGCCCCCGCGAATTCCGACACCAGTTCAAAGGCCGCGTCGGTGTCGTTGATGTTGTTGTAGGACAGCTCCTTGCCCTGCCACTGCTTCGCGGTCGCCACGCCCTCGCGCTTGGACCCGTCGGTGTAGAAGGCCGCGCCCTGATGCGGGTTCTCGCCATAGCGCAGCCCCTGCGCCAGCTTGCCCGCAAAGGACCGGTAGCGCGGCGCCGTCTCGCCGATCTCGCCCGCCAGCCAGTTCGACACCGCCGCATCATAGGCCGCCGTGCGGCTATAGGCCGTCAGCGCCATCTTCTGCCGAAAGGCCAGCGTCGTCGCCCCGCCATGCGCCGCCATCTGGTCCAAGAGCGGCTGGTAATCCGCAGGGTCCGTCAGCACCGTCACGAAGCGGTGGTTCTTCGACGCCGCGCGGATCATCGCAGGTCCGCCGATGTCGATATTCTCGATGCAGGTCGCGTGATCCGCTCCCTTCGCCACCGTCTCCTCGAACGGATACAGGTTCACGATCAGCAGGTCGATCGGCTCGATCCCGTGCGCCGCCATGGCCAGCAGGTGTTCGTCATCGTCCCGCAGCGCCAGCAGCGCGCCATGCACATTGGGGTGCAGCGTCTTGACCCGCCCGTCCATCATCTCGGGGAACCCCGTGACATCCGACACGTCCCGCACCGTCAGCCCCGCCGTCCGCAGCATCCCCGACGTGCCGCCGGTCGAGATCAGCTCCACCCCCCTTGCCGCCAGCGCGCGGGCAAGGTCCAGCAGACCCGACTTGTCGGAAACGGAAATCAGCGCGCGGCCGATGGGAACGAGGTTGGTCATGCTTAGCACCCCCCAAAGGACAGGTCAGACCGGAACCGGCAATTCCTCGCGGTCCAGATCGCGGATGGCGAGCGGAGTATCCTGTGCCTTTGCCAAGGTCCAGCCGATCCGGCTTTCAAACCCGCCGGCAAGCGCCGAAAGGACGATCTGTTTTGTCGCACGCGGCTGCAAACGCCCTTTTTCCAGATAGGCCGACGGTTCAAGGCCCAAGATTCCGGCACCGTCATGACGGAACACCCAGATTTCCCCCGACTTGAGCGCCAGCGACACCGCCGTCCCGCCCATGTCCAGCGTGGCATCCACATCGGGATGCAGGTGGAACCGCACCGCAAAGGCCACGCCCTCGGGCCGCCGGGCCAGAACGGAGGACAGCCGCTTGCGATCCGCCGCGCCCCGCGCCTCCAGCAGATCGGTCCCCGTCAGCCGCCGCCCCTGCACGTCCAGCGTAAGGATACGCGCATGGGTCAGACCGTGGCTCGCCACCCAGCCCCCATGCGCCGCCGACAGATGCACCCCCCCGTGATCCTGCGCCTGCTGCATGGCAATGACCTGCGCGCGCGACGCGAACTCGGCCCCGCCCTTGCCCAGCCGCGACGACGACGACCCCTCCAGCGACAGTGTGGAATGCGACGCCGTCGCCCGCCCTGCCAGTGCCCAGTCCTCGCCGAAGGGCCGCCCCGACCCGCAACTCACGATCACCGGCCGCCGCCCCGAGGTCAGCTCGAAAGCCAGCGTCGAGGCATGGGCATTCTCGCCCGCCGCCCCGTCCGGCGGTGCCGCCGCATCCACGATGACCGTCGACCGGCCCGAGGCCAGCCGCACGAAGCCCATCGCAGGAACGCCCGCCACCGGCCCGCCCCGCACACCCGACACCGCCAGCGCCTGATCCAGCCGCCCCTCCAGCCCGCGCCCGCCGCCGTGGAACCGCGCCAGACCGCCATCCGCATGGCGCAGCGCGCGCAGCGTCGGCACGATCCGCCCCACCGCCGTGGTCAGCTCCACCGGAACATCCCGCCCCGCCTCGGCCAATGCCTGCACCGCCCAGTTCAGCAGCGTCAGCACCTCCAGCAGATCCTCGGGGTTGCGCGTCGGGATGCCGCCGCCCGCATCCACTTCGCGCTGGCAATCCCGCGCCAGCGCCTGCACCGCCCCGCGCACCAGCCCCGCCTTCCCCTCCAGCGCCAGCCCCGCCACGATCAGCCCCGTCAGCGCCTCGAACCGCGCCAGACCCGGCGCCGCCCGCATCCATCGCCGCGCAAGGAAATGCGTCTGCACCGTCAGCGCACGGAAATAGGTCTCGGACCCCGCCCTGTCCTGCCCCTGCAGGATCAGCGTCGCATGGTTGATCCACCGGATCAGCCGCCGCCCCGTCAGTTCCGGCGTCCAGCCCGCCCCCCGCCCGCGCCCGAAGCGCGCGATCCAGCCATAGGTCCAGTCCTGCGCCCGCTTGCGCGCCGCCGCATCGCCCAGCGCGGCCAGATCGTCCAGCCAGACAAACCCCTGTATCTCGGTCGCAAAGGCCGGATCGGGCGCGGCCACGTCCCAGATCGCGGTCCCCGGCGCCTCGACCAGCTTGCCCGCAAACAGGAAGTTGCCCGCCACCAGTTGCCGCCCGCGCGCGAACAGCCCGATGGTGCGCGGCTCGGGCTGCGACAGGAAGGCCTGCGCGGGCCGCGCCAGACCTGCGCGCCAGACGGCAAACCGGTTTCCCAGCGACCCCGCCGATGATGTCCTGCTGGCTGCCATCCCCGCCTGTACCTGCACTGCCCCGCCCGGATGTGCCCCCGGATCTGGCGTGCAGTCTAGCCGCAGGATGGCCCCGCTGTCACCTCACATCACGGCGCGCCTCAGCGCGCCAGATGGTCCACCCGCTCCAGATACTGGGCCAGCCCGCGGATCTGCCCCATCCACTTCGCCAGAAGCTTCGGGTCATGCGGCGCGGCATGGACCCCCGCCGGAATCTCGCGCGACAGCACCGATTCGACCGCCAGAGACACAGGCACCGACACCAGCCGCGCCATGGCCGTCCCGCGCGCATCGCCCCATGCGTCCATCGCCCATTCCTCGTGCCAGACGACCTTGCCGTCCCGCTCGGCCTTCAGCGACACAAACAGGATCACGCGATCCGGCTCGCCCTCGTCATAGGAATTCTCGGCCCAGAACTGCGCCGCCATCTCGGCCAGCCGCGCATCGCCCGCGGGGCCTTCCAGCGTCTCGATCTCGCGGAACACGGGCGCCCATGCCTCGGCCCAGCCGTTCAGGCGGATGGTGCCGCGCACGAAATCCCTGACCTTCCAGTCGGGGTCGAAGCGGTAATCTTCCATGAAGGGATAGGAATCGCGGTTGGGATAAACCTCGAAACTCTCGGGCACGGGCAGCGGCGCGTCATAGGCAGTGATCGCATCCCATGGCCGGTTCACCCGCAGCTCGCTGAAATTCCGCAAGGACCGCGACGGCGACCGCAGCGCCTTCAGCACGCCCAGCGGCGACCACGAAAACTTGTAGCGGAACGGATTGGCGATCTTCGGCACCCCCCCGCAATAGGAGGTGAAGGACAGCACGTTGCCCGCGTCATAGGCCGCCGACGCCCGATACCGCACCACAAGGTCATGCGCCATCAGATGGTCGATGCCGGGGTCCAGACCCACCTCGTTCACCGAACACAGGCCCTTTGCGCGGAAGTCGTCATCCAGCGCCCGCATCTCCGGCGCGATGTAGGACGACGACACGAAATGCGCGCCCTTTTCCAGACAGACCTTGGCAATCCCCACATGCTGATCCGCGGGCAGCATGGAAATCGCCACATCCCCCGCCTGCAACGCCGCCGCCAGCGCATCCAGGGCATAGGGCCGGATGTCCTGCGTCAGGTCGCCCACCGCCTCGCGCGCCTTTTCGACGGTGCGGTTCCACACCACCACCTTGTGCCCGCCCTCGATCAGCCGCCGCAGCCCCGGCACCGAGGAAAGCCCCGTCCCGCACCAATGGATCGTCATGTTCCCGTCTCCCTTGGCGGGGCCCCCGCCCCGCAAAAATCTTCGAAGATTTTTGCAAATTCCTTCCAAGGAATTTGCCTCTCCGCGTCACACCGTGGCGATATGCCGGTCGTATTCCGCCTTCGCCCGCCCCCAGACACCCGCGCCAAGCTCGCCCAGCGTCAGCAGGCTGGGCAGAAGTTGCGCCGCGTAATCCTGCGACGATTCCACCGGCATCAGCGACGGCAGGTTGTCGATCGCCGTCACATCCAGCGGCGGGTTCTCCGCCACGCGCAGCGCGGGCGCGGCCCAGTCCGTCGCGCGGTCATAGACCTTGATGGGCGAAAAGTCCGACGTCGGATCGCAGGCGATATCCCCGATCACCGTCAGCTTGCGCGGGTCGGTCTTGGCGCTGGCCGGCACGAAGACCGGACACCCCGGTCGCGCAAGGATGCAGTTCAGGAAGATCTCGTGCTGCAACACCTCCGGAAACGGCCCGCCGCTTGCGGTTTCGGCCATGTCCCATTTCGTCACCGCCACGCCCATCTTGGCGCACAGGTCCGACGCCCCCGTCCCCACGCGCCCCAGCGCGCCGATGACGATGGCGCGGGGGCGGTCCATGCCCGCCATCTCGCGCTCCAGATCGGCGATCAGCGCCGCCTGACTGGCATACTTGGCCACCGGCCCCGCGATCCCGCCGCGCTGCTGCGCCGCCCAGCATTTCAGGGAAACAGCCGCCCCCGCAAACCCCGCCCAATAGCCGAAGGCCGCGACGCGCCGCCCGCCTTCGTCCACCAGATATTCCAGATCATAGAGCGTCCCGCCGCCCGCCTTGAACCGGCGCAGCAAGTCGCGCCCCGCAGGCTGGCCCTTGTAGGCATGGCCGAACATGATGTGGCGATGCACCAGGGGCGTGCCATCCTCGGGCAATTCCTTCAGGCCGAAGATGATCGCGTCGCGCGGCGCATCGGGCCACAGGTTTTCCGCCACGATCTCGCACCCCGCCGCGCGGTAGCCGTCGATCGGAATGGCCCGGACCGAGCTTTCCTCGACCGACACCCGTATCCCCGCCTTGACCAGCGCCGCCGCGCCCTCGGGCGTCAGTCCGACCCGTTCCTCGTTCGGGCGCTGCTCGGCCCGTACCCACAGATGCGTCATGCCTTATCCTTCCAAGGCGCGGTATCCGCGCCGTCCCGCCCGCCTGCGCCACCGCTCTGCCGCCAGACAGGCGTCGCGCAGATTGGAAAACCACACCAGCAAGGCCTTGCCCCGCTTGCCCGTCCGCCCCCATTCGCGCAGCACGGAATACTCGCCGAACAGGTTGTAGCTGACCTCGACGCGGTAGAACCAAACGCAGGGGCGGCTGTCGCGCAGCATCACGAAATTCAGCACCGGCAGGCTCCGTCTTGCCGTTCCGGCCCATGGATTACCCAGATTGGCCGCGCGGCGAAAGGGGATCAGATGTCGAAGGACGCGAATACCGGCACATGGTCCGACGGCTGCTCCCACCCGCGACAGGGCCGCAGGATGCGGCTGCCATGCCCCGCATTGGCGATATCCGGCGTCGCCCAGACATGGTCCAGCCGCCGCCCCTTGTCCGCCGCATCCCAATCCGCCGCGCGATAGGACCACCACGAATAGAGCAGCCCCGACGGAATATCCTGCCGCGTGATATCCACCCATTTCCCCGCATCCTGCGCCTGCGCCAGATGCTCCACCTCGATCGGTGTGTGGCTCACGATCTTCAAAAGCTGCTTGTGCGACCAGACATCATCCTCGCGCGGGGCGATGTTCAGATCACCCACGAGGATGGACCGCGCAGGCTTTTCCGCAAAGAAATGGTCCCGCATCTCGGTCAGGAAATCCAGCTTCTGGCCGAACTTCTCGTTCTGCTCGCGGTCGGGAATGTCGCCCCCCGCCGGAACATAGCAGTTGTGGATCACCACCCCGTTGGGCAGCCGCGCCGCCACGTGCCGCGCATGGCCGAGGCTGGCAAAATCCCGCGCCCCCACCTCTTCCAGCGGCAGCTTGGAAATGATCGCGACGCCGTTATACCCCTTCTGCCCCCGTGCGACCATGTGGGTGTAACCCAGCGCGCGGAACGTCTCGACGGGGATCTTCTCGACCGGGCTCTTGCATTCCTGCAGGCACAGCACATCCGGCCCCTCATCCGCCATCAGCCGCGCCACCAGCCCCTCGCGCAGGCGGACCGAGTTGATGTTCCAAGTGGCAAGGGTGAAGGGCATTCGCAGGCTCCGGCAAAAGGGACGGCAGACCCTAGGGCCGACCGTCCCGATGCTCAAGCCCGCGCTCAGTCGTTGAGCGTGTAGGTCTCGATCCCGCACAGATCCTGCGTCTGCTCCAGCTCGCCGCCCTCGGCGGTGGCGAAGCGCAGGTCGAACTCGCAGATTTCCGAACCGCCGGTGATGGTGACGGTCGCCGTTTCACCCGGCGCCACGATCTGGTCGCCCAGGATGTTGTCGCCCCATTCATCCGCTTCGGTAGGCGAGACATACATCTCGTTCAGGGTGTGCGAGCTGGCATTCTCCAGCGTGAAGACCAAATCTTCGGCCAGAACCGGGGTTGCCGACAGGGCGGCCAGCGCGGCCACGAACATGTAACGCATAGAAACCTCCAAATGGGCCGCAGACCACCTGCAGCACGACGCCTTCTTACAAAGATCACGGCGAAAACCAAAAGCCGTTTAATTATACTTTGGTATGAAACCGCGCACTCCGGCAGGAAAAAGCCCGGGCAATTCTGGCCCGGGCATCAAGTCCAACAGGGAGGTAGGCCCTGTCTATCGCAGGCCCGTTTGCGAAACCTTGACACAAATCAATATCTGCGCCGCATCGTTCCGGCGGCAGAAAAAAGGCCGGGCACGAAGCCCGGCCAGTTCCAACAGGGAGGATGCCATGTCATGACCCCGACATGGCAAGGGGATCGGTCATGCGATCAATCTCGCATGAAAGGGTATATAGGGAGTGAATCCGGCGACAATAAGACCTCAGGCCACCAGACGGTAACCGCCGCTCTCCGTCACCAGCAAACGCGCATTGGACGGATCGGGTTCGATCTTCTGCCGCAACCGGTAGATGTGGGTTTCCAGCGTATGGGTCGTCACACCGGCATTGTAGCCCCAGACCTCATGCAGCAGCACATCGCGGGCCACAACGCCTTGTTGTGCGCGATAAAGATACTTCAGGATGTTGGTTTCCTTTTCCGTCAGACGGATCTTCTTGTCCTTCTCGTCCACCAGCATCTTCTGCGCCGGCTTGAAGGTATAGGGGCCCAGCTGGAAGATCGCGTCCTCGGATTGCTCGTGCTGGCGCAACTGCGCCCTGATGCGCGCAAGCAACACAGGGAATTTGAATGGCTTGGTCACATAGTCATTCGCCCCCGCGTCCAGCCCCAGAATGGTGTCCGCATCCGAATCGTGACCCGTCAGCATAAGCACCGGACACTTCACCCCGCCCTTCCGCATCCGGCGGCACAGCTCGCGCCCGTCGGTATCGGGCAGACCCACGTCAAGGATCACAAGGTCGTAAAGCCCCGCCTTCGCCTTCTCCATCCCCTCGGCGCCGGTGCGGGCCTCGAACACGTCGAAATCCTCGGTCATCACCAATTGCTCGCTCAGCGCCTCGCGCAGGTCGTCATCGTCATCGACCAGAAGGATTTTCCTCAGCGTGCCCATCCGAGCCTCCGTTACTGTCCGCTGCCTTCCAGATGCGCCCCGCGCGCGCCTCCGGCAAGAATTGCAACCATCCTCTCACGCGGTCGTGTCGGCTTGTGGGGATATGTTTCAATTTCCCGCGCATCCGCCTAGATAGGGGCAGAGGATTACATGCCGATACGCTCCGCCCTTGCCCCTACCCCTGTCGAACGCCTTGCCCGCGCACGCGGTGACCTGCGCATGGGCGTACCCGTTGTCATGACAGGCGACGGCCGCGCCTTTCTGGTCGTGGCGGTGGAATCGCTGGAACCTGCCCGCCTCGCCGCCCTGCGCGCACTGGGCCAGCCGGAACTGGCCCTGACCGCCCGCCGCGCCGAAACGCTGAAAACCCCCGCCTATGACGGCGACATCGCGCGGATTCTGGTGCCCGCCGATATGGGGGTGGACTGGCTCCGCGCCCTTGCCGACCCCGCCGATGACCTGCGCGTGCCGCTGAAAGGCCCGCTCCGCAGCCTGCGCGATGGCCAGTCGGACCTGCACCGCACCGCGCTGCAACTGGTGAAATCCGCCCACCTCCTGCCCGCCGCCCTGCTGGTGCCCGTCCCCCATGGTCTGGCTCTGGCCGAAGAAAACGGCCTCACCCTGCTGCCCCATGCCGACATCGCGCCGGAACTGGCGCGCATGTCGCCCCTGCACGCGGTCGTCAACGCCCGCCTGCCCATGGCTGCCGCACAGGCGGGCCGCGTCCACATCTTCCGCCCCGAAGACGGCGCCGAAGAGCATTACGCGATCGAGGTGGGCAAACCAGACCGCTCCCTCCCCGTCCTTGCCCGCCTGCATTCCGCCTGCTTCACCGGCGATGTGCTGGGGTCGCTGAAATGCGACTGCGGCCCGCAACTGCGCGCGGCGCTGGCCCAGATGGGACAGGAAGGCGCGGGCGTCCTGCTCTACCTCAATCAGGAAGGGCGGGGGATCGGGCTGGCCAACAAGATGCGCGCCTATTCCCTTCAGGATCAGGGCTTCGACACGGTCGAGGCGAACCACCGTCTGGGGTTCGAGGATGACGAACGCGACTTCCGCATCGGCGCCGGCATCCTCCGCCAGATGGGCTTTTCCTCCGTGCGCCTGCTGACCAACAACCCGCGCAAGATCGCCATGATGGAAAGCTGCGGCCTGACCGTCACCGAACGCGTCCCGCTGAAGGTCGGCCAGACCGACCAGAACGCCGCCTATCTGGCGACCAAGGCCGCGAAATCCGGGCACCTCCTGTGAAACCGTCAGACCTGATCGTCACCCGGTGGGGCGCGCGCTTCATGGGGCGGACCTTCCCCTGTTCCATCGGGCGAGGCGGCATCGTCCCCGCCCGCGCCAAACGCGAAGGCGACGGCGCCACCCCAGCAGGGGTGCACCGCTTTGTCGGCATGCTCTACCGCCCCGACCGCCTGTCACCGCGCGCCCTGCCCGATTGGGCGCTGCCCTTCGGCCCGTCCGACCTGTGGTCCGACGACCCGCGCGACCCCGACTACAACCTGATGGTCCGCGCCCCCCATCCATGGTCGCACGAACGCCTGACGCGGCCCGACCCGATGTACGACCTGATCCTGCTGACCGACTGGAACTGGCCCCATGCCGACCCCGGCCACGGCTCCGCCATCTTCGTGCACACATGGCGCCGCCCCCGCCGCGCCACCGCAGGCTGCGTCGCCTTCGCGCGGCCTGACCTCCTCTGGATCGCGAACCGCATCCGGCACGAGACTCGCCTGATCATCCGCCCCTGAATCCCGCTTCCCAAACCGCTTTGGACCGCATAATGTGCGCCTCGACAGGGGAGGACGGACCATGGCCCGCACGCCATCTTCGGATGACGACATCTTAGCATTGCGCCTTGACCGCAGCGCACCGGACCTCTGGCCGATGCTTGACGCCCTCTATGGCGAACACCCCGCCTATCCCGCCTTCCGCGAGCGACTGCTGGACACCATGCGCAAGGCATGGGCCGACCGCGCGCCCGACCTGAAACGGCTGGACCTGAAACGCGATCTGGAACCCGACTGGTTCCAGCGGCCCGACATGGCGGGCTATGTCTTCTACATCGACCGCTTCGCCGGAAACCTGCATAACGTTCTGGAAAAACTGGATTATCTCCAAGACCTCGGGATCACCTACGTCCATTTCATGCCCTGCCTGAAACCCCGCCCGGGCGACAGCGACGGCGGCTATTCCGTCATGGACTACCGCGCCATCAACCCCGCCTACGGCACCATGGCCGATTTCGAACAGGTCACCGCCGAACTCCGCAAACGCGGCATCTCGGTCTGCATCGACCTCGTCCTGAACCACACCGCCAAGGAACATGACTGGGCGCAGCGCGCCGCAAAGGGCGACCCAGCCTATCAGGACTATTACCTGATGTTCGACGCGCCCGACCTTCCAAAGCGCTATGAAGAAACGCTGGTCGAGGTCTTCCCCGACAACGCGCCGGGCAATTTCACCCATTACCCCGATTTCGGCAAATGGGTCTGGACCACCTTCAACGAACACCAGTGGGACCTGAACTGGGCCAACCCGCAGGTCTTTCTGGAAATCGCGGACATCATGCTCTTCCTCGCCAATCGCGGCGTGGATGTCCTGCGCCTCGACGCCGTGGCCTTCATGTGGAAACGGATGGGCACCCGCTGCCAGTCCGAACCCGAAGTGCACATGCTGCTTCAGGCCCTGCGCGCCGTCTGCCGCATCACCTGCCCCGCCGTCCTGCATCTGGAAGAGGCGATCGTCGCCCCCGCCGAAATGCTCCCCTACCTTGGCCGCGGCAGACATGACGGCAAGGAAGGCAACCTCGCCTATCACAACTCGCTCATGGTGCAGTTCTGGTCATCGCTCGCCACCCGCGACACGCGGCTGATGACGCATGTGATGGGAACCCATTTCCCCGACCGGCTGACCAATGCGACCTACGCCACCTATATCCGCTGCCATGACGACATCGGCTGGGCCGTGACGGACGAGGATGCCGCCGCCCTCCACCTCTCCGGCCCCGGCCACCGCGCCTTCCTGTCGGATTTCTACGACGGCTCCTTCCCCGGCAGCTTCGCCCGCGGCGCGCTGTTCCAGGAAAACCCCGCCACGGGGGACAAGCGCATTTCGGGCAGCTTCGCCTCGCTCGCCGGCCTCGAAAAAGCCATCGCCGAAGGCAACATGGCCGAGGCGGAACATGCCACCCAGCGCATCCTGATGGGCCACGCCCTGATCGCGGCATGGGGGGGCATCCCGCTGATCTATATGGGCGACGAGCTGGCGGCCCTGAACGATTACAGCTACCGCGACACCCCCGAACACGCCCATGACAGCCGCTGGATCCACCGCCCCCGCATGGACTGGACCGCCGCCGCGACGCGCCATGACGGGCTGACCCATGCCTCGCGCGTCTGGCTGGGGGTGCGCCACATCCTGCAGCGCCGCCGCGCGACCCCCGCCCTGCACGCCGCCCACCCGATCCGAGTGGTGCCCTGCGACATCCCGCAAATCCTCGCCTTCCGCCGCGACGCGCCGACGGGAACGCTGCTCTGCCTGTTCAACTTCGCCGAAAGCTGGGCGCATGTCCCCGAAGACTGGGCCCGCGCGCAAGGGGCGACGCGCATGCAGGACGAGCTGTCGAACCACCCCGTCGAAACCCACCACGGCAACATCGCCCTGCCGCCCTATGCGCGGGTCTGGCTGGCGTAGGATGGGCAATATTGCCCATCCTGCCTATCCGTAATTCCGCGCGCCAAAGATCGCCGATCCCACGCGCACATGGGTCGCGCCCGCCGCAATCGCCGCCTCGAAATCCCCGCTCATCCCCATCGACAGCCCGCTCAGCCCGTTGCGCGCCGCCATCCCCGCCAGCATCGCGAAATGCGGCCCCGCATCCTCGCCCTCGGGCGGGATGCACATCAGGCCCGACAGGGGCAGGTCCATCGCCCGACACCTCTCCACGAACCCGTCCAGATCGGCGGGCAGGACACCGGCCTTCTGCGGCTCTTCCCCCGTATTGACCTGCACGAACAGCGCGGGACAGCGCCCCCGCTCCTGCGCCAGCCGCGCCAGCTTTTCGGCCAGCGAGGGGCGGTCCACCGTATGGATCGCGTCGAACAGGTCCACCGCAACCTTCGCCTTGTTCGTCTGCAAAGGCCCGATCATATGCACCGCCACCGCCCCGAACCGCGCGCGCAGGTCGGGCCACTTCCCCGCCGCCTCCTGCACGTAATTCTCGCCGAACAGGCGGTGGCCTTGCTCCAGCACCGCCACCACCCGTTCCAGCGGCTGCACCTTGCTGACCGCGATCAACTGGACAGACCCCGCCGCCCGCCCCGCAGCCGCCTCTGCCGCCCGCACCCGCGCCGTGATGTCCGCCAGTCCCATCCGCCCCTCCGGTTTTCCCGCCGCATCAGGAACATAGCGGCGCGGCAAAGGAAAGACAGGCAAAGAAAAAGGGCGGGCACAAGGCCCGCCCTTTTCCGGTTGATCGGGGTCCGATCAGAACGTGAAGGTCACGCCGAGGTCCATCGAGGTGGAGTCGGGGCCACTGACCTTGGTCTTGGCAACGCCGCCGACGATCGAAGCGCCACCGCCCAGATCGTAGGAAGCGCCGAGGCCATAGGCTGCGATTCCACCAACGCCCGAATCGTCAGTATAGAACGCGGTGCCGGTGATGCCGTTGGTCGAGTACGAGACCGAAGCCGCGTACTGCTTCCCGCTCAGACCGAGGTCAGCAAGCGTATCTCCGGCGACCGTGCCAGAAGCCTTCCCGTAAAGGCCCTTGAAAGACAGACCCGCTACAGTGCCTTCAACCGTCGCAACAATGTGCTTCAGGCTGGTGTTGTCGGGCGTAGCGACGTCCAGCGTGTCCATCGCACCCGGGTCAAGGGTGTCCGAAACATAGCCTGACAGCTTTTCGTAACCCAGACCAACGGCATAGTCACCGAACGTGTACTTACCGCCAACTGCCCACGCTTCAGCGTTGGACAGAAGTGCACTACGTTCCGCCGGAGTAGCGGCAGTAGGATCCACCAGCCAAATCGTATCGCGGGGGTTGGTGAACGACACATAGCCAGTGAACGCGCCAGCGGCGTACTCGTACAGCAGCGTCGGGTCATTCGTAATGTTCGTCGAAACGCCAAGGACACGCAGGGTTTCTTTGTCCTCGGCGGAAAGACCAGCTGCATCGGGATGCGTCATCCCGCCTGCGCCCAGGAAAGTCGACTCGCTCAGATCACCCAGACCCGTCAGGCTCTTCTGCGCGACGTTGCCGGTTGCTGTTTGAGCAGCGCCGTCGACGTCGCCCATGGACAGCTTGCCGAACGCGCCGGAGATGAACACCGAACCGGCGAGGCCGCTGGCAGCGTTTGCCGCATTGTCCGCACGGAACGAAGCGCCATAGGACAGACCCGAATCCGACTCAGCCGACATGGTGAAGGTGACGCGGGCACGCGAGGTGAAGGTAGCAGCGCCTTCGTCGGTCGACAGGGTCAGCGCATTGTCCTTGCCCGACTTCACGATCCCCATCCGCGCGTCACCCGACAGGGTCACTTCAGCGGCGGCGATCGACGCGCCGGCGACGAGCATGGTCGTCGCGAGCAGTACTTTTTTCATTGGTAGTCTCCTTACTGGTAAGAACCGATGGGCGGAAACTACTCCCGTCTTTCTGCCATTACAAAGTGTGATGGGTCAACAGGATATGATTAATAAAGGTTAACGATGCATTCGCGCCACAGTCACCGTGGCAGCCATGCAAAAGGCCGCCCCGTCACAGGGCGGCCACCGGAAGGAAAACCGTTTATTCATAAAGCCTTGGCCGTTATCACTCCGGCAAGAGCCCCCGCTCGGCCAGCACCTCGATCATCGGGGCCAGCTCTGCCTCGTACCGCTGCCACGCCTTGACCGACCCCCCGCTGATCGGTTGCCGCACCTGATACACGCTCAACGTGTCAACCCTGCGCTTGTTCTCATGGAAGTTCAGGCAGGCATCTTCCCAGTCCAGCCCGCAGGCCGCGACCAGCCTGCGCGACTCGGCCTCGGGGTTGGCGACCAGCGTCTCGTACTGCACCTCGGTGAACCAGTCCGGCGTCTCGGCCCGCCAGAACTCCACCATCTCGACGAAGGTGGCGTAATAGTTGGCAAGATCGCGCAGGTCATAGGCATAGGGATGCGTGCCCTCGGGAAAGCGGTTCTTGTAGATCGACAGCAGCGTGTCGCGCGGATCGCGCCGCACGACGACGATGCGCGCCTGCGGCAGGGCAAGCCGGACAAGGCCGATATAGTTGTAGGTCGTGATCGACTTGTCGGTGATCCGCGCCGCATCGGGGAACCGCTCTGCTAGCTGCCGCGCGAAGTCATGGCCGATGCGGGCGATCGCCTCGGGCGGCATGTCGGCCAGCCGCTGGTCGCGTGCGGCAAAACCCGCATCGCGTGCGCTTTTCAGAAACAGACCCAGCTCTCCCGCCCCCGTCACCGACGAATGGCTGGAAATGATCTGCTCGACCAGCGTTGTCCCCGACCGCGGCATCCCGGTGACGAAGATGGGGGCTGCCGCGCTCGGCTCCGGCACCTGCGTGCCCGCCCAGTCGAACCCCGCCATCACCCGTTTCAGCAAGGCAACCTCGGCCCGCCGCTCCTCGATGTCATAGGGGTAGAGCTTCCGCATCAGATCATTGCCCTGCCGGATATAGGCAAAGGCGGCATCGTGGCGCTTCTGGTCCTCGAGCCCCTTGGCAATGGCAAAGGCAAAGCCCATCCGCGCGCGGTCGTCCAGAGCGGGCTCCTCGATCCGCGCCATCATCTGGTCGACCAGCGGATCGTCCGGACCGGCCTTGTGGCTGGCCATGTAGTTGCGGAACAGCTCGCCATCCTGCGGCGCCCGCTCCATCGCGGTGCGGAAATACCCCTCGGCCTCGTCGAACCGCCCCAGAAGCTGCAACAGCGTCGCCTTGCGGACGATCGCCAGCAGGAAATCGGGCCGCAGCGCCAGCGCCTCGTCCACCAAGGCCAGCGCCTCGTCATCCCGACCCAGATGGGACAGCGATTGCGACAGCAGGCACAGCGCCTCGGGCGATTTGCGCGCGGACAGGTCGACCGCCCGCCGCAGGTGATCCGCCGCCTCCTCGTGCTCGCGCAGCTGGGTGCAGCAATTGCCCATGGCGATCAGCCCCGCCACGGATTTCGGCTGCAGACGCAGCGCCCGCTCCAGCCACGGCTTCGCCCGCTGGGCCTTCATCTGCTGGTTCAGAATCGTCCCGTATTCCAGCAGCGCCGCCTCCAGATCGGGCGCGCGGGCAATGGCCGACCGCAGGGCGCGCGCGGCCTCGTCCGGCTTGCCGGTGGCGACCAGCACCCGCGCGGCGTTCAGATGCGGCTCGGGGTAAAAGGGGTCCAGCTTCGCCGCCGCCTGCAACTGCGCCATCGCGGCGGCGGTCTTGCCCTGCCCGGCCAGCGCGCTGCCCAGAAGGTTGGCCGCCAGCGCCGATTTCGGCTGCGCCCGCACAAGCGCCGCCGCCTGCGCCTCGGCCTTGGCGAAGTCGCGCGCCGCCATCAGCCGCATCGCGCCCTGCACCTGCGCCGCGGGCACCCCCGGCACATCCAGCCGCGCCGCCGCCCGCTGCGACCCGAACCGGTCCTGCAGCCGCAGTTTCACGGGCATCGGCAAACCCGCCTCGCGCAGGGCCGCCAGAAAGGCCCGCTCGGCCTCTTTCACACCGGACAGCGCGACTGTATCCGCCCAGGTGATCCAGACCGCAGGCTCGGCAGGCCGCAACCGCACCGCCGCCTCGGCATGTCCCAGCGCGCGGGGGAAATTGTCCGCATCGCAAAAGATCTGCGCCGCCATCCAATGCGCCTCGGCCACGCGCGGGTTGGCCTCGATGATCCGGCCAAGGACGGGCAAGGCCGCCTCGCCCCGCCCCTCGCGCACCAGTGCCAAAGCTTGCGAATACAGCGCCTTCACATCCACGGCGCTCGCGGCACTGGCGGTCATGACGGTCCCCCTTGGTAACATTCCTTGACGGACTTACGGCAAGCCCCGCGCAAAGTCGACCGCCCCGCCCGCGCAAAAGAAAAGAGCGGGCTTTCGCCCGCTCTTCCCTTCAGATCGATACTTGCGTCAGATCAGAACGACAGGCCGAGGCCGATCGAGTACTGAGCCTGGTTGCCAGCAGCAGCAGCGACGTCCGAACCGTAGCCGGCCATCACGACAGCGCCACCGCCCAGATCGTAGTTCACAGCCAGACCGTAGGAGTCAAACGACGTCGCAGCAACGCCGGTGTCCACGTCGCCGTAGTTGACGTGCATCGACAGGGCGCCGGTGGTGTAGGTCAGACCCAGACCGGTGCGGTCGGTGCTCAGAGCACCAGCCGTGTCGGGCTGCGTGCTGGTGTAGCCGAGCTTCGCAGCGAAGCCATTGGCCATCTCGGCCGAGACCGAAGCACCCCACACGTCGCCGTTCAGGACGACAGCCGCAACGTCATCCGGGGTACCGGCGAGACCGTCCGGACCATTGTTTGCCGGGGAGTTGGTGATCGCGCCAGCCTGATAGCCGAGGCCGAACTTCAGAGCGGTACCCGACATGTCCATCGAGTAGGTCGCACCGATGCCGACGTTGTCATCGGCGGTCACGCCGGCGACAACCGCAGCGTTGCCATTGTTCGCCTGCTCGTACGACACAGCGACGCCAAAGTCGCCCATGGCGTATTCGTAGCGGACGACTTGGCCGTCATGCGAACCGTCAAGCCCATTGGCCGAGAAGTAGGCGACGTGCGTGGTGTGGTCGTCGCCCATCGAGGTCAGCGAACCAGCGTCGGCAACCGCCCAGTCCAGAGCGCCATCGGTGTCGCCCATCGTCACTTTGCCGAACGAACCCGACACGAACACGGTGGTGCCCGAGTCATCGCCAGCTGCAACGTTGGTTTCGTCCAGATCGATAGCAGCGCCGAACGACAGGCCGCCGTCGGTTTCGCCGGACATCGTGAACGTCACTTCAACGTCCTGATGGAACTGGGTGATCGTACCAGCAGCGCCGCCGTCGGTGGCGAGGATACCGATTTCCGCGTAGCCCGACAGGGCCACTTCGGCAGCAGCGAAACCAGCGGTGCCAGCCAGCATCGTGGTCGCGAGAATACGCCTGCTATGTAGCCAGACGTTACTTGCCACTATCAACCAAAACACACCCAAATCATGGGGTCTCTTCGGTCGCTGACCTGCTCAAAAGGGCATAAAATTCAGGTATCTAGACCGAGGTAAGAGCGTATGGGACTGCTATCTAAGCTGCTCAGGCAGACCGCAACTGAACCACAGCCGCCAAACAGCAGTAGACGCAGCGACCTGCTGCTCAACGAGTTCTTCGACTGCCACTTCTATCCATACGCAGAAGCGACCCGTCGTCGTCCAGCCATCGTCAAATACATCTACGACAAGCACCTGCGACCAAACCTTGGACAGAAGCGGCTGTGTGACCTCGACAGTAAGATGCTGGATGAATGGGTCAGGACGCACATCAGAAAGCGTTACAAGCCAGGAACCATCAACAAGCACATCTTCCTTGTGAACCGCATCCTGAACGTGGCTCAGAACTGGGGGATGATAGAACACAACGCCTACAAGAACTGTGTCATCAAGCGTCTGCCGCTTGGTGATTATCGTCAGCGGTTCCTGAGCGAAGGCGAACTGCGAACGCTGCTCGACGCCTGCTACAGGGACCAGCACCCGTTCCTCTATCTGTTCGCCAAGCTGCTCATACTGACAGGGGCAAGAAGCAGCGAAGCACGACTTGCTCGTTGGCGAGACTTCGACTTCCAGTCGTGCATATGGACCGTGCCGCTGAGCAAGAGCGGACGCAGCAGACGCATCGTGCTGAGTAGTGCCGCTATCGCCGTGCTAGATGATATCAAAGCTCAAGCTGAACGGCTGTATCTGCCGCACACGGTCAACGATTACATCTTCATCAACCCCAAATTCAAAAAGCCCTACGATAGCTTTCACTTGGCATGGGACAGAGCGAGACAGCGAGTTGGGCTGCGTGATGTGCGTATACACGACCTGCGGCACACCTATGCCAGTCTACTCATCAACAAGGGTGCCAGCATCTACGAGGTGCAACGACTGCTTGGCCATCATCATGTGTCTATGACCGAACGCTATGCACACCTGATGCCCAACACGCTTGCAGAGCGTGTTGAGATAGTTGCCGACATACTGGGCTGAGTATTTTTTCGCAGCCTCACTATGCCTGTCTGTCGTTCAGTCAAAACTCGACGCTGACCGCAACAGACCGCGTAGATTTCGCCCAAAAGGCGGTGGTAGTCTTGCCCGCGCTGTTGAGTGCTGCACGGGCAAGACCTTTGCTGTAGGCGCTGCTTAGGCGCTAATAGCGGTCCCTGTCCAAGTCATACAGGAACCTACGAAGTTTCTCCGCCGTTTCTGGGTTGGATTGCGCTGCGGACAGCTTTGCCTCGCGTTCCAAGCGCCGCATATCGTCGATGTCATACTCGTACTCGCGCTTATCAATGCGACGGATACTGCGATATGGACGCTCCATCAGTGCTTCGACGTCGACCTCATAGGCGTCACGCAGCACACCATCTTTCCAGCAATCTAATGCTTCCCGCTCATCAGCTGACAGTTCGCTGAGCTTTTCCGCAATCTGTTCGCCAAGTTGCTCAAGCTGACGGTCAATCTGAGCTTGTCGCTTACGGTGTGCTCTGGTCATTTCAGACATTAGACGGCGATATCGCTGCAGCAGTTTGACAGTACGCTCATACAACGGTCCAACACGTACCTCTTGGTATACACGCCGGACCGTGCGTATTACTTTTTTTTGCGGCGAGCCTCTTCGTCAGCCCAATCCGTGTCCTTGCTGCGTTCGATAGCACGACGCATCTTTTCAATAGTACCACGAACGTCAGCGAGAGTATTATTTGTGTACACAGCAGAGCCCTCAACAGCTTTGCCCGCATACCGCATAACAACTCGCCGCTGTCCATCGACGCTCTGTGGGGACCACCAGTACTTGGATGCTTCACCGTCGAGTTCGTCTTCTGCTTTATATCCATCCAGTATCTGCAGCATTCTATCTGCCTGCCCAATGAGCTTGGAACGCAGTCCAGCATTCGGGCTATCACTCGGAACCAAGCCCTCTTCACGCATCAAATCTTGCAGCCACTGCATTGGCAATCCTCCTTCTTGGCTTCAATGTCAGAGAGATTGTTTCACATATTCAAACCGTCAATGCCGTCACGACAAATTTCTCGGCTTGGATTTGTTGAACGGCTGCGCCTTGCTTGGTGGCGTATGGGATGTGTCGATACGTTTGTTTGGGTTGGGTGAACACTTTGGCTTAGCTGGAACTTTTATTGGCTTCACTATCACTTCACACACTCGCACCGTAATAGCCTCCCTCTGCCCGCATCGGTATATACCAATGGCCACCATCAAAGCGTAAGTACTTCATTGCCAGATTTCGTACTGCAGCATTCATCGAACACAGACCCTCTGCCAGCGTTCCCGTACCTTCAGCTCTAATGCCGACTGCGTTCCTCGACGCAGCTCGGTTAGCACGCCAGCCCAATGCCTGCTTGTTGCGTCACTGCGCTTGCCCAGCTCGTTCGCATAGTATCCAAGTCTGCTCCCCAGCGTCGCCAATGCTTCTGCACTGGGTTCTAGCCCGTTGAATTTAAGTGTACGCAGATAGCATTCGCTCTTGCCCAGCCATTGTTCGCAGAACTCCGCTTGAGTTCGTACAATGCCCGCAGCCATCAGCGTGTCTCGCACCTGTTCCAGTATCAAATCTGACATTCAATCGTTCCTTCGTTGATAAATAACTTCGTAGGCAAGCTGTGTGGTGACGCTTGCTTATTTATCGGCTACAGGCCCAGTTGCGTCACAAGACGCCCCGCAGATACGAGCACAGGTAACGCTGTAGACGTTGGGTGGCGGGTGCCAAGCAGTGTAATGCCGAGCTGCTCAACAACCGACGCAGCGTTGTTCTGCGTCTAACAAATCAAATGACAGGATTGGGATAGAGGCTTGGACATCAAGTACCCCATATGCTGCACGGACGTCGTGTCCATAGCGCCGTGCAGCTGCGTTGTGACGCTCCTCGTCGGCAAGCACAGAACGTACAGCATAACCCGCGTTCGCTGCGTGAGCAGAAGGCTTGCTTATGGACTGGTGAAGCAACTCGAATGAGACTGCTGCGCTGTGATGAGGCTGCGTAAGCCTCATTATGGCTAACAATCTGAATGAGCCCATCAATCATTGAAGAAGAATACTGCTCAAGCCAGCTGCAGAAGAGCGACAGCGATACTGCAGAAGGCGATGAGCAGCTGAGCAAGGCTCAGCTCGAACAAGATCCAAAGAGTGAACAATGTGGGTTTGGCCGAGTTCTGACCGCAGCACAGGGATATGTCATAGAATACACAGTCTATGAGATAACGGGATAAGTCCTTGTTCTCATTGAGAGCTGCATCATGTGTGTTTTCGGTCGCTGACCAAATACCTCAGACTGTACAGTTGCTGCACGACCTCTATGAGAGATTGAGCCATGCCAGCAGCTAAATTGATTACCGAACGAGACCTCAAGCGAGCCCTTGGTCATTGCAGCACACGTCGTCACTGCTTGCGTGACCAAACTATCATCCAGCTCAGCTACTACGCAGGACTGCGTGCCTGCGAGATTGCCACCCTGACTGTGGGCGACGTCTATGACGTGGGAGGCACGGTGCGTAGCACTGTAACGCTCAGCGCACAGCAGACAAAGGGTCATCGTGCGCGGGTCTTTTATCTCAACCAGCGTCTTGCTCGTGTCTTTGCCAACTATTGGCCTGTGGTCAACGGCCGTGACAGTGCTGCTCCTCTGTTCGTCACTCAGCAGCAGACTGCGTTCAGCGCCAACACCATAAGCCAGCTGTTTCTCAGCATCTATCACAGTGCTGGATTGATTGGCTGTTCAAGTCATTCGGGCAGGCGCAGCTTCATCACACGCTTAGCAGAGCAGGGCGTTGCAGTTCATCTGCTTGCTGCTCTCGCGGGGCATCGCAGCATCCAAACCACGCAACGCTACATCACCGTCAACGAAGCCTTGCTGGCTCGTGCAGTGGAGCTGGCGTGATGAAGAACAGGTCGATACTAGCGGACGTGAAGCAGCTGCAACGTGCTCAGCGTCACGTTCTGTGGCTGAGAGCAAATTTGCCCAAACACAGCATCACCCGTCGAGTTGAGCGTGAGTTGCTTGTGCGTCGAACCGCTCTGGCACTTGCGGCTGGGCTTACAGCTGAACGGGCGGTGCGACGTGTGTGCCAGCGTGGGTCTGAGCCTGAACGCTAACGCATAAAAGAAAAGAGCGAGGCGAAGCCCGCTCTTTCCTTTAACCTGACTGGGTCAGATTAGAACGAGAGAGAAACGCCAGCTTCCCAAACGGTGTCAACGCCGAGGTCAGCAACGCCACCGACGACGGAGGCACCGCCACCGAGGTCGTACGCTGCACCAACGCCGAACGCGGCGTCAGCAACGTTGTCGTTGTCCGAGTAGGCCGCCGACAGCGTCAGAGCGCCGGCGGTGTACGAGGTGGTCACGCCCCAAGCGTCAGCTTCGGCGCCCGAATCCGCGTCCCAGGACGAGTACATCGCAGCTACGCTGACCGCGCCAGCGGTGCCACCAGCGTACAGCGAGGTCACAGTGCCAGCAACAACCGGCGTTGCGTTGTCGTCGTTGTAGCCGAGGCCGACATACATTTCGCCGAAGGTGTACTTCGCACCAACAGCGTAGGAGTCGCCATCGCCAGTCGCGCCGATCCGCGTCGACGCCGCGATCGAGAAGTCGCCGGCCGAGTAGCTGTAGTTCACGTCATGCGTCTGACGGCCAGCCGAGTCGCCCGAGAAGGCTTCAGCAACGTTGTCGACGCCAAGGCCACCGATACCACCGATGTCAGACAGGGTCGCGACTTCGTCAGCTTCGGCGACGGAGCCCATCGACAGCTTGCCGAACGCACCCGAGATGTACACGGAGGTGCCGTCATCGTTCAGGCCACCATCGGTGTCGTAGGTAGCGATCGTCTGGTCGAAACCGAAAGAGATACCCGAGTCCGACTCGCCCGAAGCCGAGAAGGTCAGATAGGTCTCCATCTTGGAGACGGTGTCGGTGCCGTTGTCGCCAACGCCCATCACAGCCGAACCCGACATGGTGATTTCAGCAGCAGCGAAGCCAGCGGTGCCAGCGAGCATCGTGGTCGCGAGAAGAATCTTTTTCATCGTTTTCCCTCGTTGTCTTAGGAACGCCCAACCCAGGGGAATCCGGGAAGGGGATGTGTCGTTAATCATTCTTACCGCCCCGGATTGCAACGACGGACCGTTAGCAAAAGTTAATGCCCTTGGCCGTGGTGCAGCTTTGCCACAGTCGGTTCCGCCCCCCAGCCCGCACCCGCCCAGCACTGGCCCCGCACTGGCCCCGCGCCCCGTCCCGCACGTCCGCAGAGAGAGGCAGGCACCCCCGTCGGCTTCGCAGGCGTCTGCGCGCACACGGCACGGGGAAACAGGGGGAAAAGCCTTGGCACGCCTGAAACGGTGGGCTAGACAACACCCCTAGTAGGCTTACGGGGGACTGGATGAACCTGCATCGCTTGGCACATGTCGCGCTGATCGGCGGCGTCCTTATCTCGCTCTCGGCCTGCGGTTCGGGCATCGCCAGCGGCGACAGCGGCCTCTTCCGCCGCAGCGCCAGCCCGTCGATCCCCGCAGAAGCCACGCTCGAACGCCGCCAGCGGGCCGAGGCGCAGCGTGCCGCCCTCGAACGCGCCTCGGGCGGGCCGGAAACGAACCGGTCCTCCTTCTTCGACCTGTTCAAGAATTCCGACGACCCGAACACCACGGTCGAGGTGAACAAGTACCTCTGGCAGGCCTCGCTCGACGTGCTGAACTTCCTGCCCATCGAATCGGTCGACCCCTTCACCGGCGTCATCGTCACCGGCGTGGGCACCCCGCCCGGCGGCGGGCGCGCCTACAAGGCGACGATCTACGTGCAGGACCCCGCGCTGGACGCGCGCAGCCTGAAGGTCGCGCTGATGACCTCGGGCGGCGGCGCGGTCGATCCGGGCACCGTCCGCGCGGTCGAGGATGCGATCCTCACCCGCGCGCGCCAGCTCCGCATCCAGGACAGCAAGCTCTGATCCGGAACAACCGCGCATCCTCGCGGTTGCTCCTCCGCACCCAATGCGGAGGACCTGCATGTACTGGCTCAACACACTCACCCTGCTGCTGATCGTGATCGGCGGCATCAACTGGCTGCTCGTCGGCCTGTTCCAGTTCGACCTCGTCGCCGCCCTCTTCGGCGGGCAGGACGCGGCGCTGTCGCGGATCGTCTACGTCCTCGTCGGCCTCTCGGCGCTCTGGCAGATCGGCACGCTCCTGCGGCTGATGACCGGCGAACCCGTCACGGTCCGGCGCGGCCCGCCACGCTGATCGCGCACCATCACTGGACCTTGGCGTTGCGGCTTGTATAACCACGCGCGCAACCGAACGCCGAGGGCCTCCCAAGATGTCGCGCTACGAACCGTCCCAGACCGAACCGAAATGGCAGGATGCCTGGGACAAGGCCGGGGCCTTCACGGCGAAACGCGATCCGGCCAAGCCGAAATACTACGTGCTGGAAATGTTCCCCTATCCGTCGGGGCGCATCCACATGGGACATGTGCGCAACTACACCATGGGCGACGTCGTGGCGCGGCAGAAGGCGGCGGCGGGGTATAGCGTGCTGCACCCGATGGGCTGGGACGCCTTCGGGATGCCCGCCGAGAACGCCGCGATGGAACGCGGTGGCCACCCCAAGGACTGGACCTACGGCAACATCGCCGACATGCGCGCCCAGATGAAACCGCTGGGCCTGTCCATCGACTGGTCGCGCGAATTCGCCACCTGCGACCCCGAATATTACGGCCAGCAGCAGGCGATGTTCATCGACATGCTGGAAGCGGGCCTCGTCTACCGCAAGAACGCGGTGGTGAACTGGGATCCGGTCGACATGACCGTGCTTGCCAACGAACAGGTGATCGACGGCAAGGGCTGGCGCTCTGGCGCTGCCGTGGAACGGCGCGAGTTGACGCAGTGGTTCTTCAAGATCTCGGACTATTCCGAAGACCTGCTGAACGCGCTGGATACCCTCACCGACTGGCCCGAAAAGGTGCGCCTGATGCAGGCCAACTGGATCGGCAAGTCGCGCGGCCTGCAATTCGCCTTCGAAACCGTCGGCGCCCCCGCAGGCTTTGACCGGCTGGAGGTCTACACCACCCGCCCCGACACCCTGATGGGCGCCTCCTTCGCCGCCATCTCGGCCGACCACCCGCTCGCCAAGGCGCTGGAACACGACCCGAAGGTTGCGGCCTTCACCGCCGAATGCCGCAAGGGCGGCACCTCGGCCGAAGAGATCGAGACGGCGGAAAAGATCGGCCTCGACACTGGCATCCGCGTGAAACACCCGCTCGACCCCTCGTGGGAACTGCCCGTCTGGATCGCCAACTTCATCCTGATGGACTACGGCACCGGCGCCATCTTCGGCTGCCCCGCCCATGACCAGCGCGACTTCGACTTCGCCACCAAATACGGCCTGCCGATCAAGGCCGTGTTCGTGGCCGAAGGCGAACAGGACGCCCCCCTGACCGAAGCTTTCGTTCCCATGAAATCCGAACGCGTGACCTACGTGCGCGGCTTTGCGGGCAAGGACACCCAGACCGGCGAAGACGCCATCGCCGCCGCAATTTCCCACGCCGAAACAAACGGTTACGGAAAAGGAGTGACGAAATTCCGCCTGCGCGACTGGGGCATCTCGCGCCAGCGCTACTGGGGCTGCCCGATCCCGGTCGTCCATTGCGCCACCTGCGGCGTCGTGCCGGAATCGAAGGCGAACCTGCCCATCAAGCTGCCCGATGACGTGACCTTCGACGTGCCGGGCAACCCGCTCGACCGCCACCCGACATGGCGCGACTGCACCTGCCCGAAATGCGGTGCAAAGGCCCGGCGCGAGACGGATACGATGGACACCTTCGTGGACAGCTCGTGGTATTACGCCCGCTTCACCGCGCCCCGCGCCACCACGCCCACCATCGCGGAAGATGCCGACTACTGGATGAACGTCGACCAGTATATCGGCGGCATCGAACACGCGATCCTGCACCTCCTTTATTCCCGCTTCTTCGCCCGCGCGATGGCCAGGACAGGCCACCTGCCGCAGAAGGCCACCGAACCCTTCAACGCCCTCTTCACCCAAGGGATGGTGACCCACGAAATCTACCTGACGCGCGACGCCAACGGCCGCCCCGTCTATCACCTGCCCGAAGACATCCTTCGCACCGACACCGGCGCCACGCTGAAGGACGGCACGGCGGTGGAGATTATCCCGTCCGCCAAGATGTCGAAGTCGAAGAAGAACGTCGTCGACCCGATGAACATCATCGCCCAGTTCGGTGCCGACACCGCGCGCTGGTTCGTCATGTCCGACAGCCCCCCCGAACGCGACGTGGAATGGACCGCATCGGGGGCCGAGGCCGCCTACAAGCACCTCTCCCGCGTCTGGCGCATCGCGGATGAAATCGCCCGCTCCGACACCCCCGCAAACGGGGCCGAGGATACGGCGCTGGCCCGCGCCACGGCCAAGGCGGTGGACGAGGTGACGAAGGGCATCGAAGGCTTCGCCTTCAACAAGGCCATCGCGAAACTCTACGAATTCACCAACACCCTCCAGCGCTCGCAGGCGGGCACGGCTGCCAAACGCGACGCCATGCGCGTCATGGCCCAGCTCATGCAGCCCATGACCCCGCATCTGGCCGAAGAGGTCTGGTCCATGCTCGGCGGTGCTGGTCTGGTGACGCAGGCCCCCTGGCCCAAGGCCGACCCCGCCCTGCTGGTCGAGGATTCCGTGACCCTGCCCATCCAGATCAACGGCAAACGGCGGGCGGAAATCACCGTTCCCAAGGATATGCCAGCGACCGAGGTTGAAAAGATCGCCCTCGCAGACGAAGCTGTGGTCAAATTCCTCGCCGGTCAGCCGGTGAAGAAGATCATCGTCGTCCCGGGGCGCATCATCAATGTCGTCGTCTGACCGCCGCACCATCCTTGGCCTGATCGCCGCCCTGCCGCTTGCGGCCTGCGGCTTTACCCCTGCCTATGGCCCGCAGGGCGGCGCGACCGCCCTGCGCGGGCGCATCGCCATCCAGTCGCCCGCGTCGCGGGGCGATTTCGAGTTCGTCTCGCGTCTCGAATCCCGCCTCGGCCGCGCGCAAGCCGCCGCCTATGACCTGACCTACACGCTCGCCACCACGCGCGAATCGGGCGGCATCACCGCCACCAACGTGACCACCCGCTACACCCTGCGCGGCACCGCCACCTATTCCCTGACCGACCGCGCCACAGGCATCCGCCTCACCGGCGGCACCGTGCGCGGCTTCACCTCGTGGTCCGCCACCGACACCACCGTCGCGGGCCTCGCGGCCGAGGATGACGCCGCCCGCCGCCTCTCGGTCCTCCTCGCCGATCAGGTCATCACCCGCCTGACCGCCGCCGCCCCCGCCCTGCAATGATCCTCAAGGGGCTCGAGGCCACCCGCTACTGCGCCCGCCCCGACCCCGCACGGGCAGGCCTCCTGATCTTCGGCGCCGACACCATGCGCGTCGCCCTCAAACGGCAAGAGGCCATCGCCGCCCTCATCGGCCCGCAGGGCGAATCGGAAATGCGCCTCACCCGCATCCCCGCCGCCGACCTCCGCAAGGACGCGGCCCTCCTCCTCGACGCGATCAAGGCGCAGGGCTTCTTCCCCGGCCCCCGCGTCGCCTTTGTCGAGGATGCCGCCGACGGCCTCACCCCCACGATCGAGGCAGCGCTGAAGGACTGGCGCGCGGGCGACGCCACCATCGTCGTCACCGCAGGCGGCCTGACCGGCAAATCCGCCCTCAAGACACTCTTCGACAAACACCCGAACGCCGTCTCCATCGGCCTCTACGACGACCCGCCCTCGCGCGAGGAAATCGAGGACGCGCTGAAGAAAGCCGGCCTCACCGCCATAGACCGCGAGGCGATGACCGACCTCTCCAACCTCGCCCGCGCGCTCGACCCCGGCGATTTCCGCCAGACGCTGGAAAAGATCGCCCTCTACAAGCACGGCGATGCAACCCCCCTGACCCCCGCCGAAATCGCCGCCCTCGCCCCCGCCACGATCGAGGCCGAGGTGGACGAACTCGTCACCGCCGTCGCCGACCGCCGCGCCGCGGATGTCGGCCCCCTCCTGCGCCGTCTCGAAGGTCAGGGAACCCAGGCCGTCGGCCTCTGCATCGCCACCATGCGCCACTTCCGCGCCCTGCACGCCGCCGTCACCGATCCGGGCGGCATCCAGTCCGGCATCGCCAAGGCGCGCGGCATCCCGTTCAAGGCCCGCGACGCCATGGCCCGTCAGGCCCAGAACTGGGGTGCGCCCGCGCTGGAAAAAGCGATCACCGACCTCGTCGAATGCGACCTGACCCTCCGCTCCGCCTCGCGCGCGCCCGCCATGGCGGTGATGGAACGCACCCTCCTGCGCCTCGCCCTCTCGCGCGGCAACCGCGGCCGCTGACCCCTCCCGCGCCGACGCCCGAGCGCCAAGTCAACCGGCCCCGCCCCGTCCGCGACCGCACCCCGCGCCGGACCAACCGCGCACCACCCGCCCCATCCCGACGCGACGGCCCCGCTCCCCAGCTCCAACCGCGCCACCCCCAAGGCTCCCCCGACCTCACCCGTAACAACCGCATGACAACCCCATGCGGAACACGCCCGACCAACCCGCATCGACCCAACGCCTCCCGACCACCCCCATGGGAAACCCGCACAGGCATCCCCGCGACCAGCCGCGATCAGTCCCACGCACGCGGCCAACCACCCCGCCCCGATCCGCCCGACCTCACCCATGACAACCGCATGACAACCCCATCCGGAACCTGCCCGCCCCCCGTCAACCCTACGCCTCCCGACCACCCCCACAGGCATCCCCGCGTGCAGCAGCCCCCGATCAACCCCATGCATCCCTTGCCGATCCGCCCCGCCACCCCAACCACCCGCACCGCGGCCCCGTCCTCGCTCCCCCATCCCGTTAACCTTAACCCGCCCGCGTTAAGGTTAACGCGCCCCGCCCCACTGCCGGAAACGGCCCCCTTCCCGTCGCCCCCACCGTTGCCTCTGCCCCGCTTCCACGCCACACAGGGCCGTCCCAACCGGAAACCCGCCATGATCCGCCTGCGCCACTTCGGCCCCGCCATGACCGCCCCCACCATGGCCGAGGCCATCCGCGCCGCCCTCGGGGCGGGTGTCGGCCTGCTCGCCTGCAACCTGATCCTCTGGCTGGCTGCCCCTGCCGCCTCCGGCCTCTTCCTGCTGATCGCCCCCTTCGGCGCCACTGCCTTCCTGATCTTCGTCGTCCCCAACAGCCCTCTCGCCCAACCGTGGAGCGTGGTGGCAGGCAACACGCTGGCCGCCCTTGCCGCCCTCGTCACGCTGGCGCTCGCGCAAGACCCGCTCGTCGCCGCCCCCGCCGCCATCGCGCTGGCCATCCTCGGCATGGCAGCGGCCCGCGCCTTCCACCCGCCAGCCGGCGCCGTGGCCCTTGCCACCGTCATCTCCGCCCAGTCCCCCGCCTTCTCCGGCTGGACCTTCGCCCTGTCCCCCGTCCTTGCAGGCTCTGCCGCCCTCGTCGCCACGGGCATCCTGTGGAACCGCGCCACGGGCCGCGTCTATCCCTTCCGCCAGCCCCCGCCGCCCTCGTCCCACGGCACCGCCGACCCCGCCCCCGACCGCCGCCTCGGGCTCGCGCCCGCCGACCTCGCCCATCTCCTCGACCGCCTCCGCATGTCGCCCAATATCGGCGTGGAAGACCTCGCCCGCGTCCTCTCCGCCGCAGGAACCGAGGCCGCCGCCCACCACCTCGGCCATCTCTCGGCAGCCGACATCATGTCGCGCGACCTTGTCACCGCGGCGCCGACCGACAGCCTGCAAAGCCTTGCCGCCGCCTTCCGCACCCACAGGTTCAAGACATTGCCCCTGTCCGATCACGGCCATTACGCAGGGCTGATCGACCAGTCCGCCCTCCTTGGCCTGACCGATCCCGCCACCACCGCAGCCGACCTTGCCGCACCCGTGGCCACCCTTCCCCCCGACGCCACCGCAGCCGACCTGATGGACCTGCTCGCCGACGGGCGCCAACAGGCGGTCCCCATCCTCGACGGCCCCCGCCTTGCCGGTCTCGTCACGCGCTCGGACCTCATCGCCCTGCTCTCGGCCCGCCTCCGCGACAGCTAGACAGAACCCCGCCGCCATGGCCTTATCCGCCCATGACCCAGCCCTTCGCCGCCCTGCATCACGACTGCGCCGCCCTCGGCACGCGGCTCTTCACCGTCACCACCCATGACCTGACGCACGACCTCTTCCGTCGCGCCTATACCTCGCACCCCGTCGAATACCCTGCCCACGGCACCAAACCGCTGATCCGCGACGCGTGGTACGACCTCTGCATCACCCGCGCGCAGCCCTTCGTCGCGAATACGCCCGCCGACTTCGCCACCGTCTTCTTCGACCACGCGCTCATCACCGCCATGGGCCTCGGCTCCGCCGCCAACCTGCCGGTGATCGCCGATGACGGCACCGTCCCCGCCACCGTCAACCTTCTGGCCGAACCCCACCACTTCACCCCTGACCGCCTGACCACCTACACGGCCCTCGTCGCGCAACACCGCCCCGCCCTCCTCTCCTTCATCTCGGCCCAAATACTCCACGGGGGTCCGGGGGTGTGAAACCCCCGGTCCCCGCCCGCCAGAGGCGCGCCGCATGGCCTTCACCCTCCGCCAGCTCCAGTTCTTCGTCGCCGCCGCCGAGGCGGGCAGCGTCTCGGGCGCCGCCCGTGCCCTTTCCATCTCGCAATCCTCGGTGACCGAGGCGATCCGCGCCCTCGAGGACGACCTTGGCGTCACCCTCTTCGACCGTCAGGCGCGTGGCCTTCTCATCACGCACAAGGGCTCGGCCTTCCTGCGCCACGCGCGCCAGATCCTGTCGGACGTCGCCACCGCCCGCACCGCCTTCCGGGACGAGGCCGAAACCGCCACCGGCCGCCTCTCGCTGGGCGTCACCTCCCTCGTCGCGGGCTATGTCCTCTCCGACATCCTCTCGCGCTTCCGCCACGCCTTCCCCCGCGTCGACCTCAACGTGATCGAGGACAGCGGCGAGTATCTCCAGCACCTCCTGATCGGCGGAGAGCTTGACGTCGCCGTCCTCCTCACCTCCTCGGTCCGCGACCGCATGGCGCTGCAGGTCGAAACCCTCCTCGTCTCGCCCTACCGCCTCTGGCTTCCCCTCGGCCACCCGCTCGCCCAGCAAGAGGCGATCGCGCTGGACGAACTCGCAGGCCAGCCCCTCATCCAGCTCATGGTGGACGAGATCGAGGAAAGCACCCGCCGCCTCACCGCCGCCCTGCCCGTCAAACCCGAAATCGCCTTCCGCACCCGCAGCGTCGAGGCCGTCCGCTCCCTCGTCGCCACCGGCGCGGGGCTGGCGATCCTGCCCAGCCTCGTCTACCGCCCGTGGTCGCTCGAAGGCGACCGGATCGAGATCCGCGATGTCTCGGGCGACCTGCCCACGGTGCAGGTGGGGCTTGCATGGCGGCGCGGCGCGCCCCTGTCGCCCCCCGCGCTGAACTTCATCCGTTCGGCGCAAAGCAACATCCCGAATCTCTGATCCACGCAAAGGGATAGGCAGGCAGCAACTTTTTTCAGATTGATATAGATTAATGTGTGCGCCCAGAGCCGCGTTAGGCCCTGCTGCTCAGGGCCCCGCGTCCGGTGTGGGCGGAACCGTTGGCAAAAGGCCTATCCACGATGGACTCCGTCGGCGTCGTGCTCTGGTTCTTCCGCGAACAGCCGCTTCTGGCCGCCATCCTGCTGCTGGTCTTCGAACTGCCGCGCTACGGCTTCTCGACGCTTGCCATGCTGGTCGCATCCTTCCGCAGCACCCACAGCCGCCGCGTCCGGCTTCCCGCGATCTCGGCCATCATCCCTTCCATGACGGCGCGGCGGGCCTGCGCGCCACGGTCGACAGCCTCCGCCCCCCCGCGCAAGGCATATCGGAAATCCTGATCGTCGATGACGGCTCGACCGACGGCACCGCCGCCATCGCCGCGGCTCTGGCTCGGGAAGACCCGCGCATCCGCATCCTCACCCACCCCCTACGCAGCGGAAAGAGCGCGGCCATCAACCACGCCGCCACGCGCGCCACCGGCACCCTGCTCCTGACCGTGGACGTCGACACCGTCGCGGCCCCCGGATCGGTGCCCGCTCTGGCCGCTGCCTTCCGCAATCCCGCCGTGGCGGTCGCCTCCGGCAATGTCACCATCCGCAACGCCGCCCGAAATCCGCTGACCGCCCTGCAATCGCTGGAATACTTGCAGTCCATCGCGCTTGGCCGCGGCTTTCTGGACCATCTGGGATCGGTCGGCTGCTGCTCCGGTGCCTTTTCCATGTTCCGCCGCGCCCCCTTCCTTGCCGCAGGCGGCCTGAATGTCGGGCCGGGCGAAGACCTCGAAATCACCCTGCGCCTGCGCGAGGCAGGCCACCGGACGCGCTTCATAGGCTCTGCCATGGCCGCCACGCTGGCCCCGACGACCCTGCCCCGCCTGATCCGGCAACGCCTGCGCTGGGACCGCGATGCGCTGGCCATCCGCCTGTTCGCCTATCGCCAGATCCTGCCCTTCCGCCGTGGCGAATCGCTGGGCTCCACGCTGGAACGGCTCGACTTCCTGCTCTTCGACCTTGCGGCGACACTGGTCTTTCCCTTCTACCTCCTCCACGTCGCCCTCCGCTTCGGAGAGGCGTTCACCCCCCTCATGGCCGGTGTCCTGCTGCTGCTCTCCGGCATCGCCACCGCGAACCTGCTGCTCGTCCACCTTGCCCTGCGCCGCCTGCCCACACTGCCGGAACTGGCCGTGATCCCCGCCTTCGCGCTCTATCAGGGGATCGTCCTGCGCTTCCTGCGCTTCTTCGCCTTCAGCGACGAACTCCTCTTCGCCGGATCGCACCGCGATGCCTTCGTTCCCCCCCGCATCCGCCGCGCGCTTTACGGAAGGGATGGCACATGACCACCCATCACCCCCTGCCGGACCCCGTCGACAGCCGCCGCGCCACCGCGGGCGGGATGGTCCGCACCGCCTATGCGCTGGCCGTGGGGGGCCTCGCGCTTGTCCTGCTCTGGCTGGCCGTCAAACCGCTGGTCTATACCCAGACCCCGGGCCGCGTCGTCGCCCCCGCCTACATCGTCTCGACCCCCTACAACTCGCGCGTCCTTGCCGTCTATGCCGCGCCGGGCGCGCGCATCCGCGCCGGCGACCGCATCGCCAAGGTCCGCTCGCCCGAGGTGCAGGCCCTCATGGCCACCCTCGCCGCCGCACTGGCCGAACAGGTCAATGTTCTGGCCGAACTCCGCATCCGCCTCACCGTGGCCGAGGCAAGCGTCCCCTCCGCCCGCCAGCGCGCGCAGATTTCGGCCTATAACGTCGCTCGCCTTGGCGGGCTGTCCTGCGAAAGCACGGCAACCTTCTGCTCCGACATCTACCGCGAAAACGCCCTCGCCACCGGCGCGCTCGCCCAGATCGAGGCCGAAATCACCGAACTCCGCGCCCAGCTCGAGAGGGTCGAACAGGCCCGCCGCACCGTGGCCGACCTCCGCGATTCCGTGATCGCGGGCTTCCAGAGCGGCGAACAGATCAGCCCCGTCGACGGCGTTGTCGGCCCCGAAATCGCCCATCCGGGACAAAGCGTGACCGCGGGCGACACCATCGCCACCATCCTCGACGACAGCGCGGCGCAGATCGAATGGGTGCTGGACGGCTCGCGCATCCGCCAGCCGCGGCAGGGCGATCCGGTCTACATCATCGACGGCAACCATGTCATGCGCGGCTCCGTCTCGTCGGTCCTGTCCATCGCGGGCATCTCCTCGCAGACGACCTCGATCTTCCGCGGTCCCGCACAGGGGCAGGTCGTCCGGGTCAGTCTCGACGAAACCGAGGACTACCCCCCCGTCCTGACCGATGTCGAAGTGCGCTACAATTACTGGCGCTCCCTCGACGGTGCCGTCGAACTCTATGTCCGCATGATGGAGGTGACAGGGCTATGGCGCGACCATTGACCCCACCGCCCCCCGACGGTCCGGACGACACCGTCATCCACCATTTCCTCTGCGCCCATGTCGGTCGCACCCCCACCTTCCGCCTCTCGGGTGGCCGGCGCTACTGCCCGAAATGCCACCGCCCGCTCGACCCTGACCGCAGCGATTGGGAAATGCTGGACACCGCCCCCGTACGGGCGGGCCATTCCACCACCTGACGGCCCCTCGTCATCCATCGGAAAAACCGATACCACCCATCAGCGTTTTGATATTGCGAAACGCAAAGCGTGGCCTACCGTAGTCGACCATGACCGGAAAACCGGCAGCCTGCGCCATCACGCGCCCTCACAGGGAGAATTTCAGCATGACGAACCGTTCCGTTAAGATTGCCGCCACCTCCGCCCTTGCCCTCATCACCGGCCTCGGCCCCGCCGCCGCCCAGATGACCGAAGTCGGCGCCGGCGAAGGCGCGCTCTCCATCGTCGCATGGGCGGGCTACATCGAACGCGGCGAAACCGACCCCGCCTTCGACTGGGTGACAAAGTTCGAAGAGGCGTCGGGCTGCAAGGTCAGCGTCAAGACCGCCAACACCTCGGACGAGATGGTTGCCCTGATGAACGAAGGCGGCTTCGACCTCGTCACCGCCTCGGGCGACGCCTCGCTCCGCCTCATCGCAGGCGGCCGCGTGCAGGAGATCAACAAGGACCTCATCCCGTCGTGGTCCACCATCGACCCCCGCCTTCAGGACGCGCCCTGGCACACCGTCGACGGCAAGCATTACGGCGTGCCCTACATGTGGGGCCCCAACGTCCTGATGTACAACACCGAAGTGTTCAAGGAACCGCCGACCTCGTGGAACGTCGTGTTCGAAGAGATGACGCTCTCCGACGGCCAGTCGAACAAGGGCCGCGTGCAGGCCTATGACGGCCCGATCCACGTCGCAGACGCCGCGCAATATCTGATGTTCCACAAGCCGGAACTCGGCATCACCTCGCCCTACGAGTTGAACGAGGATCAGTACAAGGCCGCGCTCGACCTCCTGCGCGGGCAGCGCGAACTGGTCAGCCGCTACTGGCACGACGCCTTCATCCAGATCGACGACTTCAAGAACGAAGGCGTGGTCGCCTCGGGCTCTTGGCCCTTCCAGGTCAACCTGCTCAAGGCCGGCGGCGCCCCCGTCGCCTCCACCATCCCGCAGGAAGGTGCGACCGGCTGGGCCGACACCACCATGCTGCATGTCGACAGCGAACACCCGAACTGCGCCTATATGTGGTTCGAACACCAGCTCGCCTCGAACCTGCAATCTGACCTCTCGGTCTGGTTCGGCGCGAACCCCTCCGTCCCCGCCGCCTGCACCGACGGGCGCGGGATGCAGACGGCCGAGGGCTGCACGGCGAACGGTCTGGACGACTTCGACAAGATCCGCTTCTGGACCACCCCGGTCGCCGACTGCTCGCAGGGCGAGGATACCTGCGTGCCCTATTACCGCTGGGTGTCGGACTACATCGGCGTCATCGGCGGCCGCTAAGTCAGCCTCACCGCAACCCACAGGGTGCGCGCCCCGCGCGCACCCGTCCTGCCCCTTTGCCTGACCGGACCCATTCCCATGACCGCAGCCGTCGAGTTCCAGCGCGTCTCGCGCCATTTCGGTCCCGCCTCCGCGCCGGTCAAGGCAGTCGACGGCGTCGACCTGACCATCGCCGAAGGCTCCTTCTTCGCCATGCTCGGCCCCTCCGGTTCCGGCAAGACGACCTGCCTGCGCCTCATCTCCGGCTTTGAAAAACCCACTGGCGGCACGATCCGCATCTTCGGTCAGGATGTCAGCGACATCCCCCCCAACCGCCGCAACGTGAACACGGTCTTTCAGGATTACGCCCTCTTCCCCCACATGAACGTCCGCGACAACGTGGGCTACGGCCTGATGGTCAAGGGTGTCGACCGCCGCACCCGCGAGGCCCGCGCCGAAGAGATGCTGTCGCTCGTGAAACTCGACGGCTACGGCGACCGCAAACCCGCCCAGCTTTCGGGCGGCCAGCGTCAGCGCGTGGCGCTGGCCCGTGCGCTTGTGAACGAACCCAAGGTGCTGCTCCTCGACGAACCGCTCGGCGCGCTGGACCTCAAACTGCGCGAGGCGATGCAGGACGAATTGAAGACCCTGCAAGCCCGCCTCGGCATCACCTTCGTCTTCGTGACGCATGATCAGGGCGAGGCACTGTCGATGGCCGACAGCCTTGCCGTCTTCAACGAAGGCAGGATCGCCCAGATCGGCACGCCGGCCGAAGTCTACAGCCGCCCCCGCACCCGTTTCGTGGCCGATTTCGTCGGCTCCTCCAACGTCCTGCCGCCGGAAGTGACGCGCGCCTTCGGTGGCCCCGCCAAATGGTCCTCCCTCCGCCCCGAAATGCTGCGCCTGACCGCGCCCGACGGCGTGGCGCTCTCGGGCACCGTCACCGGCCTGCGCTACCTTGGCGCGGGCTCGCGCGTGACGGTCGCGCTGAACGGGACCGAGGTCGCAGCCCAGCTTCCCGCAGGCCAACCCGTCCCCGAACAGGGCGCGACCGTCGGTCTGGCCTTCGACCCCGCCGCCCTGCACGTGATGGAGGGCGAGGGATGATCGCCGCAGGATCCAGAGGACCGACGCGAAAAGGTCCGGTGGACCTTTTCGCCGGTCCGTTTGCGGCTGAGGCTTTGAGGCCGCAAGGGGTTCTCACCCTGCCTGACGCTCGGGGCACGGGACGCCTCCGCCCCGGTGGGGGCGCTTGTCGCCCCCGCCGCCCGGGGGGCGGGGGCGGCCCGTGCGGGGGCGCACGGGCGGGACAAGCCGCACCGTTCCGCCAAAGCCGCGCGTCAACGGCCGCGCGGCCAGACACCGTCCGGCTCGCCATGGGGGCTACCGCATGACCACCCCCGCCATCCTCCCCGAACGCGGCCTTGCCGACCGCCTCACCGCGCTCTTCTGGCGTCACCCGCGCCTGCTTCTGGCCGTCCTCCTCACCCCGCCGCTCCTCTGGCTGGGCGTGGTCTATCTCGGCTCGCTCGCCGCGCTCCTGCTGCAATCCTTCTACTCGATCGACGAATTCTCCGGCATGGTGAAGGAAGAGTTCACGCTGAAAACCTATGCCGAACTCTTCCGCGCCCAGAACCTCGACATCATCCTGCGCACGCTGCTGATGTCCGCCGCCGTCACCCTCGGCTGCGCGCTCATCGCCTTTCCCATCGCCTATTACGCCGCCCGCTTCGCCCGCGGCAAATGGAAGGCCGTCTTCTACCTCGGCGTCATGCTGCCGCTCTGGTCGTCCTATCTGGTCAAGGTCTATGCGTGGAAACTGATCCTCGCCAAGGAAGGCATCATCACATGGGCCGCCGAAGGCGTGGGCCTGTCCATGATCCTGAACGCCATCCTCGCCATCCCCGGCATCGGCGGAAACAGCCTCTCCACCAGCCCCTTGGGCACCTTCATCGTCTTCGTCTATGTCTGGCTGCCCTACATGATCCTGCCCATGCAGGCGTCGCTGGAACGCGTCCCCACCTCGATGCTCGAAGCTTCCGCCGACCTCGGCGCCTCGCGCGCGCAGACCTTCCGCACGGTGATCCTGCCGCTCGCCATGCCGGGCGTCATCGCAGGCTCCATCTTCACCTTCTCGCTGACCATGGGCGACTACATCATCCCCCAGATCGTCGGCACCTCGGCCCGCTTCATCGGGCTGGCGGTGTATCAGTTGCAAGGTACCGCCGGAAACATCCCGCTGGCCGCCGCCTTCGCCGTGGTGCCCATCGTCATCATGCTGGTCTACCTGACCATCGCGAAACGGAAGGGGGCCTTCGATGCACTCTGACCGCGCCTCCCTCGGCCTTCGCATCGCTGCGATCGGCGGCCTCCTCTTCCTGCACCTCCCCATCCTCCTGATCTTCCTCTACGCCTTCACGACCGAGGACAAATCCTACCAGTTCCCGCCCCCCGGCCTGACCACCCAATGGTTCGGCGTGGCATGGAACCGCCCCGACATCTGGCCCCCCCTCTACCTCTCGCTCTGGGTGGCGACCATCGCCACCTTCCTCGCCATGATCCTCGGCACGCTCGTCTCTGCCGCCATGGCGCGCACGTCGTTTTTCGGGCGCGAACAGATCAGCCTCCTCATCATCCTGCCCATCGCCCTACCCGGCGTCATCACCGGCATGTCCCTGCGCTCGGCCTTCTCGATCATGGACATACCCTTCTCGACATGGACCATCATCCTCGGCCACGCGACCTTCTGCATCGTGATCGTCTACAACAACGCCGTCGCCCGCTTCCGCCGCCTGTCGGGCGGCATACTCGAGGCCTCCGCCGACCTCGGCGCCAACGCCTTCCAGACCTTCCGCTACGTCCTCTTGCCCAACCTCGGCACCGCGCTGCTAGCTGGCGGCATGCTCGCCTTCGCCCTCTCCTTCGACGAAGTCATCGTCACCACCTTCACCGCGGGCCAGCAAAGCACCCTGCCCATCTGGATGCTGCAGGAACTCGTCCGCCCGCGCCAGCGTCCCGTCACCAACGTCGTCGCCATCGTCGTCTTCACAGCAACCTTCGTCCCCATCCTCATCGCCTACTACCTCACCCGCGGCGGGTCCGAGACCGCCGGTGCGGGCAAATGAAAGGGAGGTCCAAATGGACAGCACACTCATGACCATCGACACCCAGCTCCTCATCGGCTCCAGCTTCGAAGCGGGGCAAGAGGCGCGCGAACAGATCCTCAACCCCCGCACCGGCGCCCTGATCCTCGAAGTGCCCGAGGCATCGACCGCCCAGGTCGACCGCGCCGTCGCCGCCGCCCGCCGCGCGTTCGAGACATGGTCCCGCACCACCCCCGCCGACCGCGCCGCCGCCCTCCTGCGCATCGCGGACAGGGTAGAGGCCGAGGCCGACAGCTTCGCCGCGCTCGAGGCGCTGAACTGCGGCAAACCCATCAACGCGGCCCGCAACGATGAAATCCCCGCCATCGTCGACTGCTACCGCTTCTTCGCGGGCGCCGTCCGCTGCCAGCATGGCGCGGTGGCGGGCGAATACCTCGCGGGCCACACCTCCATGATCCGCCGCGACGCGATCGGCGTCGTCGCCTCCATCGCGCCGTGGAACTATCCGCTGATGATGATGGCATGGAAACTCGGCCCCGCCATCGGTGGCGGCAACACCGTGGTGTTCAAACCGTCGGAACAGACACCGCTCACCGCCCTGAAAATGGCGCGCATCCTTGCCGAGGAACTGCCCGAAGGCGTGGTGAACATCGTCGCGGGCCGCGGCCAGACCGTGGGGAACTACCTCATCAACCACCCCCATGTGGACATGATCTCGCTGACCGGCGACGTCGCCACGGGCAAGAAGATGCTGGATGCCGCCGCCAAGACGGTCAAACGCACCCATCTCGAACTCGGCGGCAAGGCCCCCGTCATCGTCTTCGACGACGCCGACGTGGGCGAAGTCGTCGATGGCCTGCGCGCCTTCGGCTATTACAACGCAGGGCAGGACTGCACCGCCGCCTGCCGCATCTATGCCGGCAAAAAGGTCTATGACCGTCTGGTCGCCGACCTCACCTCCGCCGTCTCCACCATCGCCTTGGGGAACGAGGACGACTCCACCAACGAAATCGGCCCCCTCATCTCGCTGCGCCAACGCGACCGCGTCGCCTCCTTCGTCAACCGCGCGCGCGAGGTGAACCACATCGAAATCACCACCGGCGGCGAGGTGATGGATCAGGGCTTCTACTACCGCCCCACCGTCATCGCCGGCGCGAAACAGGAAGATGAGATCGTCCGCCGCGAAGTCTTCGGCCCCGTCGTCTCCATCACCCCCTTCTCCGACGTGGATACGGCGGTGAACTGGGCCAATGACAGCGACTACGGCCTCGCCTCCTCGGTCTGGACGCGCGACGTGGGCCGCGCCATGGCGACGGCGGCGCGGCTTCGCTATGGCTGCACATGGATCAACACCCACTTCATGCTGACCAACGAAATGCCCCATGGCGGCCTGAAACAATCCGGCTACGGCAAGGACATGTCCGCCTACGCGCTGGAAGATTACACCGTCGTCCGCCACGTGATGGTGAAACACGGCTGATCCTGCCGCATCAGGGGGCGCACGCGCCCCCTCTTGGCCGTTCCGGCCAATTCACCCCCTGTGGATATTTGGGGACGGAAAATGAGAAAGCCGCTCTCCATTTTCCGTCCCCAAATATCCTCGGGAGGGTCCGGGAGGGCGAAGCGCCTCCCGGGGATGCGGCAGGGACGCGGTCTAGTGTTTCGCCGCCGCCCGCCCCGCACGGCGCCCCGTCGCCCAGCATCCCGTCAGCAGATAGCCGCCCGTTGGCGCCTCCCAGTCCAGCATCTCGCCACAGGCAAAGACCCCCGGCATCGCCCGCAGCTCCAGCCCTTCGGTCAGCGCCGCGCGCGTGATGCCGCCCGCGCTGGAAATCGCCTCCTCCAACGGTCGCGGCCCCGCCAGCCGCAGGGGCAGCCCCTTCACCGCCGCCGCAGGGTCCATCCCCCGCCCGAATTCCATCACCAGCGCCACCGCCACCGGCGCAAGACCCAGCTTGCGCAGCCGGTTCGCCAGCGTCTCGCCCGCCCGCATCCGCTCTAGTCGCGACGCGACCTCGGCCCCTGCCAGATCCGGCAGGAAATCGACCGACAGCCCCGCCCCGTCCCGCACGGCAGCCGACACCGCGTAAACCCCGCCCCCCTCGATCCCGCGGGCCGAGATCACGAATTCCCCCCGCTCGCGCCGCGCGCCCGCGATCAGGGCCGCCCCCTTCACCGGCTGCCCGAAGAACCGCGCCATATGCGCCGACCAGTCCACCGCAAACCCCATATTCGCAGGCCGGAACGGCGCCACCTCCACCCCCCGCTCCCGCAGCCAGGGCACCCAGGCCGCATCCGACCCCAGCCGCGGCCAGCTCGCCCCGCCCAGCGCCAGCACCACGACCGCAGGGCGCAGCACCTCCGTCCCGCCGGGCGTGTCGAACCGCCACCCCGCCGCGCCTTCGAACCCCGTCCAGCGCCAGCGCAGCCGCAGTTCCACCCCCGCCCTGCCCAGCCGCCCCAGCCATGCCCGCAGCAGGGGCGACCCCTTCATCGCCACCGGAAACACCCGCCCCGACGATCCGGTGAACACCTCCTGCCCCAGCGCGCGGCACCAGTCCTTTACCGCCTCCGGCCCGAAGTCGCGCAGCATGGGCGCCAGCCACCCGTCGCCATAGGCCGCCAGAAACTCCGCCTCCCCCTCGTCCTTGGTGACGTTCAGCCCCGACTTCCCCGCCATCAGGAACTTGCGCCCCGCCGACGGCTTCGCCTCGCAGACGACCACCCGCCGCCCCGCCGCGGCCAGCTCTTCCGCCGCCATCAGCCCCGCAGGACCGGCCCCGATCACCAGCGCATCCACCTTGCCATCCCCGCCCGTCACGCCATCATCCGCCCATGGACCCGCTCTGCCCCATCTGCCTGCGCCCGATCCCCGAAGGCGTCCCGCAAAGCCTGCACCACCTGATCCCGAAACTGAAAGGGGGCAAGGGGGGGCCGACCGTTCTGGTCCATCACATCTGCCACAAGGAAATCCACGCCCGCTTTACCGAAGGCGAACTCGCCCGCCACTTCAACACGCCAGACGCCATCCGCGCCGACCCGCGGATGGAACGCTTCCTCGCATGGATCGCGAAACGCCCGCCCGAATTCCTGTCCCGCGTGCCGAAGAAATCCCGCTGACCCCGTCCCGACCACCCGCGCAGCCCTCGGCCGACCGCGCTTCCCTCCCCCTCGTGGGGAGGGAGAGGGTGGGGGGCACCCCGTTGCCACCGTGCGCTGCGTATGCACAGTTTGCGGTACACCCTGCGGCACAGGTCGCGTCACGCCTCAGAACATCGCCTTCATCCGCCGCACATGCACCGGCTCCGCGCCCAGCGCATCGGCGGCCAGCGCCAGCGCGCCCTCCACCGCATCCTCCGCGATCAGGTCCACCAGACCCCAATCCCGCGCCTCTTCCGCCCCGATCCGCCGCCCCGCAAGGATGATCTGCTTGGCCCGCGACGGCCCGACCAGTGCCGAAAGGCGTTTCGGATCAGACGGTTGCGGCAGATAGCCCCGCTTCATCACCGGATAGAAGAACTCCGCCCCCGGCACCGCCACGCGGCAATCACAGGCCAGCGCCATCCCGAAGGCCCCCCCCGCCAGCGTCCCGTTCAGCGCCGCGATGGTCAGCCCCGCAAAACCCGCGATCCGGCCCGACAGCACCTCCCATTCCGGCGCCTGACCCAGCCCCTGCGCCATCCCCTCCAGATCGGCACCGGCAGAAAAAACCTTGCCCTTTCCGGTAATTACCAGCACCGCCACGCCCTCTGCCGCCGCCCGCGCCACCTGCGCGTCCAGCTCCGCCAGCATCGCCCGCGTCAAGGCATTGGCCTTGTCGGCACGGTCCAGAACCAGCACCCGCGCCCCGCCGCGATCCTCTGCCGCGATCATGCGACCAACCCCACGGCGTGCCGGACCGCCTCATCCCGCAGCGACACATCCCGCCCCAGCCACCCGTCCGCCGCCGGCCCGCACATCCAGACCAGCGCCTGCGCCGGCCATTTGGGCGGGATGTGGTCCTCCCACGCCAACTGGCTGACCGGATTGATCCCCGATGCCTTGATCTTCACCTGCATCTCGGTCGCCACCGTCCCGGGCGACAGGCCCAAAACCCTGATCCCATTGGCGTTTTCCTCCAGATGCGCCGCCTGGGTCAGCATCAATGCCCCCGCCTTCGACGCGCAATAGGCGCTCCACCCTTCCAGCGCGCGCACCGCCGCGCCGCTGGAGACGGTGATGATCGTCCCGCCCCCCTGCGCCCGCATCACGGGGATCACCGCCCGCATCCCGTGAAAGACGCCCTTCAGGTTGATGTCCTGCGCCCGCCCCCATGCCGCCGCATCCGCCTCGGCCAGCCGCGCGATGGGCTCCACCACCCCCGCATTGTTCACCAGAACATCCACCCGCCCGAACCGTGCCACCACGGCCGCGACCGCATCGGAAACCGCCGCGAAATCAGCCACATCGCAGCCCACCGCCATCGCCTCCGGCCCGATCTCTGCAGCGATCCGCTCCACCTCGGCCACCGTCCGCGCAAGCAGCGCCACCCGCGCCCCCGCCGCCGCAAAGGCCCGCGCCGCCGCCGCGCCGATCCCCCGGCTTGCCCCCGTGATCACGACCACCTTGCCCTGCATCGCCCTGCTCCTTCACAATTCCGCCACCGTCATAACGCATTCGGGCGCGGCAATGGAAACCCTTGACCCTGCTCCGGCAGGGGAGGATGCTCCGACCCGACATTTTTTACACCCCTGAACGAGGTTCATTATGATCAACCGCAGGCTGGCAGGCAGCACCGCACTTGCCCTTACCCTTGCCGCGCCGGCCTTCGCCGACGTAACCCCCGAACAGGTCTGGGAAAACTGGCAGGCCTATGCCACCGGCATGGGCCAGACCATCACCACCGAATCCGTCGAACGCGACGGCGACGCGCTGGTCGTCACCGGCATGAACATCGCCATCGCGCAAGAGGGCGTCACCGGCAACGGCTCCATCGACGAGATCCGCTTCACCGATCAGGGCGACGGCACGGTCGCCGTAACCATGTCCGATTCCTACCCCATCGAACTGACCATCGACCCGCCCGAAGGTGACGACAGCGGCCCCACCTCCATCACGATCGAGGTCAGCCAGCCCGACACCACCATCATCGCCAGCGGGGACGAGGCGGAAACCGCCTATGAATTCTCCTCGCCCAACCCCACCATCGCCCTGACCAGCATCGAAGGGGTCGAGGCCGAGGCGATCGACCTGACCGCCCAGGTGGCGCTGGCCAATGTCGTCGGCAAATACATCCTCGCCGCAGCCGAGGGCGACAGATCGAACCTCAGCTCCACCTTCGCCGCCGACAGCCTGACCATGACGGTCAACGGCACCGACCCCGACCCGACCCCCGCCGAAGGCGAAACCGCGGCGGGCCCGTCGGCCGTCAAGCTGAACCTTTCCATGGCCGACATCTCGGGCACGTCGAACGGGGCCTTCCTCGGCACGGCAGCCATGGCCGACCTCGCCGCGGCGCTTCAGGCTGGACTCGCCTCCGAAGGCTCCTTCACCGCAGGCGCCTCGACCTTCGACATGGAGGTGACCGAAGCCACCGGCGTGACCAAGGCCGTGGGCGAGGCCGCCTCGAACAGCATGACCTTCGCCTTCGACGCGACCAAACTGTCCTATGGCGGGGCCTCGACCGGCGTCGCCATGACGATCTCGGCACCGGACATTCCCTTCCCCGAACTCAAGGTGAATTACAGCGAGGCGGCCTTCAACTTCCTGATGCCCGTCGGCCCGACCGAAGAACCCGCCGATTTCGCCTTCCTGACCCGCCTCGTCGACCTCTCCGTCTCGGACGAGATCTGGGGCATGATCGACCCGACGAACCAGTTGCCCCGCGATCCTGCCACGCTGGTGATCGACACCAAGGGCACGGCCAAGCTGACGGCCAACATCATGGACCCCGCCGCGATGGAATCGATGGGCGACACCCCGCCCGGAGAGCTGCACTCCCTCGACATCACCGAACTGCGGGCCAAGATCGCGGGGGCCGAACTGACCGGCAACGGCGCGCTGACGTTCGACAATACCGATCTGGTCACCTATGGCGGCATGCCCGCCCCCACCGGCAAGATCGACCTGAAGCTGGTCGGCGGCAACACCCTGATGGACAAGCTGGTGGCGATGGGCCTTCTGCCGGAAGATCAGGTGATGGGCTTCCGCATGATGCTGTCCATGTTCGCCAATGCGACCGGCGAGGACGAACTTTCCTCCACGCTGGAATTCAAGGACGGCGGCTTCTTCGCCAACGGCCAGCAACTCCAGTAACCCTGCCACCGCAGGACCGGCCCCCGCACCCGTTGCGGGGGCCTTTCCATGCGCGCCGCTTGCACTGTCCCCCGCCACGGACTACCTCGGATCGGCATCCGCCAAAGGACAAGCCATGACCGCATCGCTCTCCGACCTCACCGCCCGCCTGCTCGACGCCGCCAAACGCGCGGGGGCCGAGGCTGCGGATGCGCTGGCCGTGCACGGCACCTCGACCACCATCGACGTCCGTCAGGGCAAGCTCGAACAGGCCGAACGCGCCGAGGGCACCGATATCGGTCTGCGCGTCCTGATCGGCGGGCGTCAGGCCTGCGTCTCGGCCTCCGACATCTCGGACCGCACCATCACCGCGCTGGCCGAACGCGCCGTCGCCATGGCGCGCGAGGCACCCGAAGACCCGACCGCCGGTCTTGCCGACCCGTCCCAACTGGCCCGCGGCTGGGACCTTGCCGCCTTCGACCTGTGCGATCCCGCCCCCGAACCCGATGCCGCCGCGCTGGAACAGGATTGCCGCGCCGTCGAAGCCGCCGCCCTGTCCCGCAAGGGCATCACGCAGGTCGAGGCATCGGCCGGCTACTCCGCCCGCGCCATGCACCTTGCCGCCTCCAACGGCTTCGCGGGGGGATATGCCCGCACCTCCCGCTCGCTCTCGGCCGTGGCCTTCACCGGTCAGGGCACGGGGATGGAGCGGGACTGGGCCGGCGAATCCCGCACCTACCAATCCGACCTTCCCGCCGCAGACGGCATCGGCACCCTCGCCGCCGACCGCGCCCTGTCCCGCGCCGGGGCGACCAAACCCGTCACCGGCAACTACCCCGTCCTCTTCGACGAACGCATCGCCTCCTCGCTGATCGGGCATCTCTTGTCGGCGATCAACGGCACCTCCATCGCCCGCGGCTCCTCATGGCTGCGCGACGCTCTGGGCCAACAGGTCCTGCCCGCGGGCCTATCGGTGATCGAAGACCCCCACCGCCCCCGCATCTCCTCCTCCCGCCCCTTCGACGGCGAGGGGCTGCCGACGCAGCGCCGCGCCATCGTGCAGGACGGCATCCTCACGGGCTGGGTTCTGGACCTCGCCACCGCGCGGAAACTGGGGATGACCAGCACCGCCAACGCCGCGCGCGGCACGTCGCACCCGCCGTCACCCTCCACCTCCAACATCGACCTGACGCCGGGGACACGCTCGCGCGACGACCTGATCCGCGACATGGGCACGGGGCTTCTGGTGACCTCCATGATCGGCTCCACCATCAACCCCACCACGGGTGACTACTCGCGCGGCGCGGCGGGGTTCTGGGTGGAAAACGGCACCGTCACCCACCCCGTCAACGAATGCACCATCGCGGGCAACCTGCGCGACATGCTCCTGCGGCTCATCCCCGCCAACGACGCCCGCGCGCATCTCTCCACCCGCGTCCCCTCCTGCCTGATCGACGGCCTCACCCTTGCCGGAGCCTGAGTCCGACCTCGCCCTCCTGATCCGCGCCGCGCGTCAGGCGGGGCAGATCGCGCTCCGCTTCTGGAAGCGCAACCCCAAGACATGGGACAAGGAAGACGAAAGCCCCGTGACCGAGGCTGACCACGCCGTCAACGACGCCCTCCACGCCACCCTCCGCTCTGCCCGCCCCGCCTATGGCTGGCTGTCCGAGGAAACCCCCGACGACCCCGCCCGCCTGCAAACCGAGGCGCAATTCATCCTCGACCCCATCGACGGCACCCGCGCCTTCATCGCGGGCGAGGACAGCTTCAGCCACGCCATAGCCATCGCCCGCAACGGACAGGTGACGGCAGGAGTCGTCTACCTCCCTGCCCTCGACCGCCTCTTTGCCGCCACCCATGACGGCCCCGCCACCCTGAACGGCGCCCCGATCCACGCCAGCACCATCGCGGGGATCGAGGGCGCAACCCTCCTCACCCCCGCCGCCAACATGAAGCCGGAACATTGGCCCGGCGGCGTGCCGGACCTGAAACGCGCCTTCCGCGCCTCGGTCGCCTACCGCCTTGCGCTGGTGGCGCAGGGGCGCTTCGACGGGATGCTCTCCTTCCGGCAGGGCTGGGAATGGGACATCGCGGCAGGCGCGCTCATCGCCACCCGCGCGGGCGCGACCGTCACCAATCGCCACGGCGCCCCCCTGACCTTCAACAACCCCGACCCGCGCAGCAACGGCCTGATCGCCGCCGCCCCCGCCCTGCACGCCGCACTCCTCTCCCGCCTGCAAGCCTGACCCGCCCCTTCATCCCGGCCCAAATACCCTTGGGGTCCGGGGGTGAAACCCCCGGCGCGGTCACATAAGAAAAAGGCCGCCCCGAAGGACGGCCCCGATCTTCACTTCTTCTTCGGCGGAACGAACCGCTTGGACGTGTCCCGCGCATCCGCCTTGGGCTTGGCAGGGCGCGGCGCAGGCTTGGCCCCGCCGGGCTTGGCGCGGAAGGGCTTGCCCTCTGCCCCTTCGGCGCGCGGCTTGTAGGTACGCTTGCCCTCGGCCCCGTCCGCCTTGGGTTTCCAGTCACCCTTCAGACGGTCGCCCTCGGCGCGCGGCTTTCTCGGGGCCCAGTCGCCCTTGCCACCCTCGGCCGCATGGGACTTGAACCCCGTCGCGCGGCCTGCCGGACGCTCTGCCCCGTCCCCGTGGCTCTTGAACCCGGCCGAGCGGGCCGGACGGTCCGCGCTGCCACCATGGCTCTTGTATCCGGCCGAGCGCGGCGCGCCGCCTTCGGCCTTCCAGCGCGGCTTGCGCTCGGCATCGTCGCGCGGCGCATAGGGGCGCTTCTCGCCCTCGCCACGCGGGGCATAGGGCTTGCGCTCCCCGTCCTCACGCGCGGCATAGGGCTTCTTGTCATAGGGCTTGCGATCCCCGCCGTCGCGCGGCGCATAGGGCTTTTTCTCGTAGGGCTTCTTCTCGCCCTCGTCCCGCCCCGCATAGGGCTTCTTCACATAGGGCTTGCGGTCCCCGTCCTCGCGCGCGGCGTAGGGCTTCTTCTCATAGGGCTTGCGCTCGCCGTCCTCACGGGGCGTGTAGGGCTTTTTCGCATAGGGCTTCTTTTCCCCGTCCGGATGCCATTCGGCCTTCGGCGCAGCTGCCCGCACGGCGGCAGGGGCGGCGTCCGCCCCACCCTCATCCTCGACGATCCGCGGCGGCTTGCCGGAATAGCTGGGACGATCCCCCCGCTCTTCGCGCACGGGCTTGGGCGTCACGCGCCGCTCGGGCCGTTCGGCGCGCTGGGGCCGCTCGGGGCGTTCCATCGACGGCTCGCCCTCGATCCGCTCCATCATCAGGCCGGGTTCGATCTCCACCATCGCGCCGAACCGGCCCGCCACGGCCTCGGCAATCTGCACCAGCGTATGGTCCTGCTGCACGCGGATCGCGCCGATGCCGTCCTTGGCGATGCTGCCCGTCTCGCAGATCTTGGGCAGCAACCACCGCGCCTCGGCCCGCCCCGTATGCCCGACCGACAGCCGGTACCAGACCGACGGCCCGAACTCCCCCCGCTCGCGCGGTGGCAATGCGGCAGGCGGCGGCAGCGAATCCGACAGCACCTCGGGCGCTGACCGACCGTCGCGCCACAGCCGGATGAAGGCCGCAGCCACCTGCTCGGCCCCATAGCGCGCGACCAGAGCGGCGGCGGTCTCGCCCTCGTCGCCCACGGCCTCGGCCAGCATCGGATGCTCCATCAGCCGCGCATCCTCGCGCTCCTGCACCTCGTCGGCGCCGGGGGCCTTGCCCCATTCGGCCACGACCTTGGCACCTGCCAGCAACCGCTGCGCCTTGCGGAACTCCGCCGGCGGCACGATCAGCGCCGACACACCCTTGCGCCCCGCGCGGCCCGTCCGGCCCGACCGGTGCAGCATGGTTTCCGAATTCGACGGCAGGTCCGCATGGACGACAAGCTCCAGCCCCGGCAGGTCGATCCCCCGCGCGGCGACATCTGTTGCGATACAGACCCGCGCACGCCCATCACGCAGCGCCTGCAACGCATGCATCCGCTCCGACTGGCTCAACTCGCCCGACAGCGCCACCGCCTGGAACCCGCGGTTCTGCATCCGCGCGAAGAGGTGGTTCACATTCGCCCGCGTCTTGCAGAACACGATGGCCGTCTGCGCCTCGTAATACCGCAGCACGTTGAAGATCGCGTGTTCCTTGTCCCGCGCCTGCACCGACAGCGCGCGGTATTCGATATCCACATGCTGCTTCGCCTCGCCCTGCGCGGCAATCCGCAGCGCATCGCGCTGGAAGGTGGCGGCCAGCTTCTCGATCTCCTTCGGCACGGTGGCCGAGAACATCAGCGTCCGCCGCTCTTCCGCCGCGGCGGCAAGGATGAATTCCAGATCCTCGGCAAAGCCCAGATCCAGCATCTCGTCCGCCTCGTCCAGAACCACGGCCTTCACGCCCGACAGGTCCAGCGATCCCCGCTCGATATGGTCGCGCAGACGGCCCGGCGTGCCGACGACGACATGCGCCCCGCGTTCCAGCGCGCGCCGTTCGTTGCGGTAATCCATCCCCCCCACGCAAGAGGCCAGCATCGCCCCCGCCTCGGCATACAGCCATTCGAACTCGCGCCGCACCTGCAACGCCAATTCCCGCGTCGGCGCCACGATCAGTGCCAGCGGCTTGTCCGCGAACAGCAAGCGGTCCTGCCCGCCCAGCACATCGCCCGCGATGGCAAGGCCGAAGGCCACCGTCTTGCCCGATCCGGTCTGCGCCGACACCAGCAGGTCACGCCCCGCCACGCCATCGGCCAGCATGGCCGTCTGCACGGCCGTAAGGGAATCGTAACCCTTGGCCGAAAGGGCCGCAGCCAGAGGCGCGGCAATCGTCATATCTGTCATGTCATATCCTGAAGGGGCGGCACATGCGCCCGTGAAGTACCATACGTCGGCACCTCATTCCCCTTCGCAGGACCGGCCTCCCAAACCGCCGCCTGCCCCGGAATCCTCGGGCCGTAGCGGCGGGCATAGGGCAAAACGGGCGCCTTGTATACCCGCCTCAGAACCGCAGCTTCAGCGCAAGCTCCGGATCGGCGATGACACTGGCCGGATCAAGCGCCCCTTCCACCCCGATCCGCGGCACGCTCCGCACCTGTGGACGCGCCGGAACCTCGCCCCGCGCGGCACCTTGCATCGTGGTCGCGATTTCGGGCAGCAGGCTTTCGGTCAGCAACCGCTCCACCGCCTGCACGGCGGCAAGGGGCGCGATGGCAAGGGGAACGGACAGGACAAGCAGACGGAACATGGCAGTATTCGCAGGACGGGTTTCGGACGCCCTACCCGTTGCAAAAGCCGTGCCGCCGGCGTGCGCTGCGTATGTACAGCTGTCTGCACAACCGTCGGCACAGCCGCCGGTACACCCCGTCTTGACCCCGCGCCCTGCCTCGCTACCCTGCGCGCGCTTTCCACGACTCTCACCTCCCGGAGCGGAAAAACATGACCCAACGCCTGCATCTCGTCTTCGGCGGCGAACTTGTGACACCCGAAAAGAACGTGTTTCGGGACATTTCCCAGATCCACATCGTCGGAATGTTTCCCGACTACGCCTCTGCCTTCGCCGCCTGGAAGGCCGAGGCCCAGCGCACCGTCGACAATGCCCACATGCGCTATTTCATCGCCCATATCCACCGCCTGCGGGATGAGGCGCAGCCCTCTTCCTCGACCGAAGAGCTTGGCTCGTAAGCCGTTGGTCTGAATGGCCTATTCCCTCGGCCTTACGCTTTACAACCTGTCCAACCGGCGCGATGCCGGCGGGGTTGCGGACCGCCCGCCCCGCCCCGCCGGACGGCTGGTCTGGCTGCACGCGCCCGGCGCGGATGCGGCGCGGTCGATGCTGGAACTGGCCCGCCGTCTGGCCGAGGAGGACGGCCTTCCCGTCCTTCTCACCTGTCCCGACCATCTGCCCCCCCGTGACGGCATCCTGCTGCAACCCCCACCCCCCGACACCCCGGCCGAGGCGCGCGCTTTCCTCGACCACTGGCGCCCCGAGATCGCGGTGTTTGCCGAAGGCGAACTGCGCCCCGCCCTGTTGCACGACGCGATGGAACGCAGGCTGCCGCTCGTGATGGTGGGCGCGCGAAACCCCTGTTTCCTGCGCGAAAGGGACGGCTGGTATCCCGGCCTGATGCGCGGCCTGCTGGCGGGTTTCCACAGCATCCTCGCCCTTGACGAACCTGCCGCGCGGGCCTTCCGCAAATCCGGCGCCGCCCCCGAATCCGTCACCGTCACCGGCAAGCTGGAAGAGGAAAGCGCCGCCCTTCCGCACCTCGAGGCCGAACGCGAGGCGCTGGCGCGGCAATTCGCCACCCGCCCCGTCTGGCTGGCCGCCGCCCTGCCCGAGGCCGAGGAAGCCGCCGTCATCTCCGCCCACCGCGCCGCCCTGCGACTGGCGCACAGGCTCTTGCTGATCGTCGTCCCGCAAGACCCCGACCGCGCCCCCGCTCTGGCCGCAAGGATGGAAAAGGACGAGGGCTGGACCGTCGCCCAGCGGTCCGAAGAACAGGAACCCGACCCCGAGACCGAGGTCTATATCGCTGATTCCGCCAACGAATTCGGCCTGTGGTATCGGCTGGCCCCGATCACCTTCATGGGCGGCAGCCTTGCCGCGCAGGGCTGTCTGCGCGATCCGCTGGAACCTGCCGCGCTGGGATCGGCCATCCTTTACGGCCCCCGCCCCGGCCCCTTCGGCACCACCTTCGGCCGCCTTGGCGCCGCCCGCGCCGCCCGCGCCGTAGGCTCGGCCACCGATCTGGCCGAGGCGCTGGGCGACCTGCTTTCGCCCGACCGTGCCGCCCGTCTGGCGCAGGCGGCATGGGCCGTGGCCTCTGACGGGGCCGAGGTGACAGAGCGCGTGATGGACCTGATCCGCCGCATCATGGACGGGGATGCCTGATGCGCCCTCCCGCCTTCTGGTTCACCCCGCCCGACCGCCCCGCCCTTGCAGCGCGGCTGCTGTCGCCGCTCGCTGCGCTTTATGCCGCCGCAACGGCGCGGCGTCTGCGCGATACTGGCCTTCGCGCGGGAATACCCGTGATCTGCGTCGGCAACCTGAACGCGGGCGGCACGGGCAAGACGCCCACGGTGATCGCCCTTCTGGAACGGCTGTCGGCGCGCGGGATCGCGGCGCATGTCGTCTCGCGCGGGCATGGCGGCAGGCTGGAGGGTCCGGTGAGGGTGGATGAACGGCGACACAGGGCGGCGGATGTGGGGGATGAACCCCTGCTCCTGTCCGCCTTCGCGCCGGTCTGGGTGGCCAAGGACCGCGCCGCGGGCGTGGCCGCGGCGGCGGCGGCGGGGGCGCAGGCCGTGGTGATGGATGACGGCCACCAGAACCCGTCCGTGGTCAAGGACCTGTCGCTGGTCGTGGTGGATGCGGCGCGCGGGTTCGGCAATGGCCGCTGCCTGCCCGCCGGTCCCCTGCGCGAACCCGTCCCCGCCGGACTGTCGCGGGCCGATCTACTGCTGTCCATCGGCCCCGCCGCCGCGCAGGCTGCCTTTGCCGCGCAATGGTCGCGCCACATCACCCTGCCCCACCTGAGCGGAGAGTTGCGCCCCCTGCAGATGGGCATGGATTGGCAGGGGCTGCGCGTGATCGCCTTTGCGGGCATCGGGCATCCGGAAAAGTTCTTCGCCACGCTGCAGGCCGAAGGCGCGGTCCTGATCCGCACCGTCGCGCTGGACGACCACCAGCCCCTGACCGACGCCCTGATGGCGCGGCTGGAAATCGAGGCGCGCACCATCGGCGCGCAGCTTGTCACGACGGAAAAGGACGCCGTCCGCCTGCCCTCCACCTTCCGCCAGAAGGTGCTGACCCTGCCCGTCCGCCTGCGGATCGACGATCCCGCCCCGCTGGACGCGGCACTGGCGCGGATCGGGTGTTAGCCAATCGTTAACTTTCGTTAACCATTCCCGAGAACCTCGTCCTGATGCTCGCCCAGCTTCGGCGCGGGACGGTCCAGCGACAGCTCCGCGTCCGAGAAGGTGAAGGGCGACCGCACCCCCGGTATCCCTCCAAGATCCAGCTGCATCCCGCGCGCGATGACCTGCGGATCGGCAAAGACCTCGGCCAGATCGTTGATCGGCCCCGCCGGAACGCCCTGATCCTCGCAAGCCTTCAGGAGATCGGCCTTTTTCCACGTGACAGTCGCCGCCGTGATGGCCTGCGTCATCGCCTCGCGGTTCTTCACGCGGTCGGCGTTGGTCAGGTAGTCCGGCGCGGTGGCCATCGCCTCCAGCCCCAGAATCCCGCAAAGCTTGCGGTATTGCCCGTCATTGCCGGTGGCAAGGATGATCCAGCCGTCGGCACAGTCGAAAACCGCATAGGGTGCAAGGTTCGGATGGGCGTTGCCCATCTTCCGCGGTGCCTGGCCGGTGGTCAGGAAATTCATGTTCTGGTTCGCCATGATCGCCGTGGCGACATCCATCAGCGCCATGTCGATCTGCTGCCCCCGCCCCGTCACCCCGCGCTGCACCAGCGCGGCAAGGATCGCGGTGGCCGCATAGACGCCGGTAAAAACATCGGTGACCGCCACGCCCACCTTCTGCGGCTGGCCGTCCGGTTCGCCCGTCACGCTCATCAGTCCGGCCATGCCCTGGATGATGAAATCATAGCCCGCGCGATGGGCATAGGGGCCGGTCTGGCCGAAACCGGTGATGGAACAGTAGACCAGCCGCGGGTTCACCTTCTGCAGGGACGGCCAGTCCAGCCCGTATTTGGCCAGACCGCCCACCTTGAAATTCTCGATCACCACATCGGCATCCGCCACCAGACGGCGCACCACCTCTTGCCCTTCCGCCGTGCGGAAATCGCAGGTGATGGACCGCTTGCCACGGTTCGTCGCGTGGAAATAGGCGGCCGACCTGTCGCCCTCGCGTTCTACGAAGGGGGGCCCCCACTGGCGGGTATCGTCGCCCTCGGGCGCTTCGACCTTGATGACATCGGCGCCCAGATCGGCGAGCGTCTGGCCGGCCCATGGACCGGCCAGAATGCGCGCCAGTTCGATGACGCGGATACCTTGCAGCGGTGCGGGCATCTTATTCCGCCAGTTCGGCGTCGATGATCGCCTTCATATCCTCGTAGGACATGTTGGAATGCTTCTCGCCATTGATGATGAAGCTGGGCGTGCCCTCGATCCCGTCGGCTTCCATGTTCGCCTCGAACTGCGCGACCATCGCCTCGGCCTTGGCACCGTCCTTCATGCAGGCGTCCATCGTGGCATCGTCCATCCCCGCCACCTTGCCGATCTGGCGCAGGTTGCCCACGACCACGTTCGGATCATCCGACGCCGCCCAGTCCTGCTGCTTTTCGAACAGCATGTCGACGATCCCGAAATACCGCATCTCGCCGCCGCAGCGGGCGATCATCGCGGCCCACAGGCCGTAGCGGTCGAAATAGACCTCGCGATAGGTGAAGCGCACCTTGCCGGTGTCGATGTAGTCAGCCTTGAGCTGCGGCCAGACGGTGGCATGGAAATTCGCGCAATGCGGGCAGGTGAACGAGGCGTATTCGGTGATCTGCACCTTGGCATCGGCCGGACCGACCGAGAAATCGGTGATCTCGACCGGCGCTTCGGTGGCGGTGTCCTGCGCCGTGGCGGCCACGGGCAGCAACCCCGCAAGGGCGATGGTGGCGGCGGCGGCGAGTGTTTTCAGCATGGTCATCAGCCTTTTTGTGTTCTGCGGCGAGTTAAGATGTTTTGGGCCAGCGCTTCAAGGGCGGCCCGAAGGTCGGGGTCGCCGATGGGGGCGGCGGTATCGCGCGCCTCGGCCACCACTTCGGGCGGAGGGGCGGGGGTGGCCTTCGGCGCGGGGATGAACTCGGCCTGCCCTTCCGAGAACCCCGTCGCGGCGGTCTGGGTCAATGCGATGCGCGAGATGGCGGCATAGCCGTAGACGGCGTTCACCTTTTCAACGATCCGCGGCAATTGCATCTGCACCATGGGTGCGTGGGCGGGGGCCACCAGCAGGGTCAGCACCGCGCCGAAACCGTCGCGCTTGTAGCCGATCTTGACGGGGCGGGTCATGGCGGCAAGCTCGGCCCCCACCACCTCGGGCCAGTGGGTGAGCAGGCGCATCACGGCGAAACCGCGGGATTCGCCGGCATGGCGGACCGGATCGCGCACGAAGCCGGACGCCGGTTCGAAGCCGCGCATCCGGCGGTTCGGGTCTGGCGGGGGAAGCGGTGCGCGGGTCATCTGGTCCTTCCGGGTTCGCCCGCTATTCTAGCGGTGGGGCGGCGCGGTGCAAATGACACCGGCAGGAAGGGCATAAAGAATGCGTGACAGCGACGCGAGCGCTTTGGCGGCGGACCTGCTGGACTGGTACGACCGCAACGCGCGGTCCATGCCTTGGCGCGTTCCGCCCGGGGATCGCAAGGCCGGTATCCGCCCCGATCCCTATCGGGTCTGGCTGTCCGAGGTGATGCTGCAACAGACGACCGTCGCGGCGGTGCGGGACTACTTCCGCCGCTTCACCGACCGCTGGCCCACCGTGGCCGATCTGGCCGCGGCCGAGGATGCGGCGGTGATGGGGGAATGGGCTGGGCTGGGCTATTACGCCCGCGCGCGAAACCTCCTGGCCTGTGCGCGGGCGGTGGTGCGCGATCATGGCGGGGTGTTTCCCGCCACGCGCGAGGGTTTGCTGACCCTGCCGGGGATCGGGCCCTATACCGCCAGCGCCATCGCGGCCATCGCCCATGACGAGGCGGCGACGGTGGTCGACGGCAATGTGGAACGGGTGATGTCGCGCCTGTGGCTGGTGACGGACCCGCTGCCCGCGTCCAAACCGGAACTGACGCGTCTTGCCGCGATCCTGACGCCTGCCACGCGGCCGGGCGATTACGCGCAGGCGGTGATGGACCTTGGCGCCACGATCTGCACGCCGCGCAATCCGGCCTGCGGCATCTGCCCGTGGCGCGACCCCTGCCGCGCGCGGGCCGAGGGGGTGCAGGCAACCCTTCCGCGCAAGGCCGAAAAGGCGGCAAAGCCCGTGCGTCAGGGTGTTTTGTGGATCGCGCGGCGTGCAGATGGCGCGGTGCTGGTCGAACGGCGGGCCGAGAGGGGGTTGCTGGGCGGGATGCTGGGCTTTGTCGGGTCGGACTGGGACGGGGCGGGGGGCGATGCGCCACTGGACCTGCCGTGGCGCCCGGCGGGCGAGGTGCGCCATACCTTCACCCATTTCCACCTGATCCTGACGCTGATGGTGGCCGAGGCGGGCATGGATGCCCGCCCGCGGCGCGGTGAATTCCTGCCGCGCGATGCCTTCCGGCCCGCCGATCTACCGACGGTGATGCGAAAGGCCCATGATTTGACCGCCGCCGCCCTTGCATCGCCTTGAGGCTGCCGCAAGGGCGGCATTACATTTGCAGCAGTGACGATGAACCGGTGCCGTTAAAGCGGGTGTCCCTGATGCAATCTGCCACGCTCGATCTGCAAAGCCCCCTGCGCGCGCTTCCGTTCTGGATGTCGCTGGCGCTTGTTCCGATGGCGGTCCTTTCGGCCGTGACGGGGGGATGGGGTGTCATCCTTCTGCCCGCCTCGACATGGTGGTTGTTCACGCTGCTCGACCGGCTGACCGGCAAGGAAGAGGCGAACCCCGACCCCGCCACGCCGGATGCCGCGCTGGGATGGTATCGCGCGATCACGCTGGTCTGGTTTCCGGTGCAACTGGCGCTGCTGGTCTGGCTGCTGTGGTATGTGCCGCGGGCCGGGCATCTGTCGATGGCGGAAAAGTTCGGCGTGTTCTTCGGGATGGGGGTCGTCGCCGGGACCATCGGGATCAACTACAGCCACGAGCTGATGCACCAGAAATCGGCGGTGGAGCGGTGGTTGGCGGACCTGCTGCTGGCGACCGTGCTGTACAGCCATTTCCGGTCGGAGCACCTGCGGGTCCATCACCAGTGGGTCGGAACCCCCGGCGATCCGGTCACGGCGCGGTATAACGAAGGGTTCCACCGGTTCTTTCCCCGCGTTCTGGTCCAGTGCCGCAGGTCGGCATGGGGGTCCGAGACCGCGATGCTGGCGCGTCGGGGGTTGCCGTGGTGGCACCGGACGAACCCCTATTGGCGCTACTGGGTGTTACAGGCGGGGATGCTGGGTCTGGCGCTGGCGCTGGGGGGCTGGGTCGGGCTGATGCTGTTCCTGTGGCAGGCGGTGGTGGCGGTGTGGCAGCTGGAGCTGGTCAATTACATCGAACATTACGGCCTGACCCGCCGCCATCTGGGCGAGGGGCGGTACGAGCATGTGATGCCGCACCATTCGTGGAACGCCACCTATCGGGCGTCGAACTGGCTGCTGATCAACCTGCAGCGCCATTCGGACCACCATTACAAACCCGACCGCCGCTTTCCGCTGCTGCAGACCTATGACGAGGACGCAGCGCCGCAATTGCCCTATGGCTATCCGCTGATGACCATCGCGGCGATGATCCCGCCCTTGTGGAAGCGGATCATGAACCACCGCGTCAAGGCGTGGCGGCGGCGGTTCTATCCGGACATCACCGATTGGCACGCCTATAACAAGGCGGTGAACCCGAGGCCCGCGCGTCAGGTCGGCGCGTAGGCGCGCAGGAAAAGCTTTACCGACCGGCCGACATGGGATTTCAGCGCCGTCTCGTCGGGGGTGCAGCCGCCGCAGAACCGCCGTTCCATCGCATCGAAGCCCAGCCACAGGGCGAGAAGATCCTCGGCCGCACGGGCGGGGTCGTCGAAGGCGACCAGCCCCTCGGCCTGCGCGCGGAGGAGGATGTCGGAGAGCAGGCGTCGCACCTGACCCGGTCCCGCCTCGAAGAAACGGCGGCCCAGATCGGGGTTGCGCTGCGCCTCGAGGCTGACGGCGCGGTCGAGGGCGAGGTGGCAGGGCTGCGTCAGCATCGATACGAGCGCGAGGCCGAAGCGGGTGAGCAGTTCTTCCAGCCCACAGCCGCCCGTGGGGGCAGAGCAGAGGGCCTGTTTCAGACGCTCCGTCTCGCGTTCGACGATGGATTCGAAGATCGTCGCCTTGTCGCCGAAATGGCCATAGACCGTGACCTTGGACACGCCCGACCGCGCGGCGATGGCCTCGATCGCGACGCCGTCGATGCCGCGTTCGGCAAACAGGGATTGTGCGGCGTCGAGGATCGCCTCGCGCTTTTCAAGGTCTTTCGGGCGACCAAGGGTCTTTAGCGCCATGTCGAAGGCCCCGCACGGTTCCTGTGCCGTCGGGGGGGACGCTACGCGCGGATCGGTTCCGAAACAAGTCATGGCCATGATCCCATGCGGAAAGGGGCGGCCGGTCGCACCTTGGCAACCGGCCGCCCCGCTGGCTGGCTTTGCGGATCAGTCGTCATGCGGTTGCAGGGCGACGAGCTCTGCCAAGGTGTATTGCGCGGGGTCGACCCCGATGGCGGCGGCAAGGGCAGCTTCGCCGGGGGTGACGACTTCTGCGGGGTTCGCCGCCTTGCGGTTCGCGCCCGAGAGGATGAAACGCTCTTCCGTCGTGTCGCCATCGGCGCGGGCCTCGATCAGGCGCTGAAGCTCGGCCGCGGTGTATTTGCCGGCTTCGACACCGGCCAGTGCGGCCAGTTGCGCCAGACCGGGGGCGTTCAGGTCGGAACCCGAGGTCCGGTTCGTGCCGGACAGGAAGTAGTCGAGGCGCGCCGTGTCGCCGTTTTGACGCGCTTCGGTGATGTTGATCAGTTCGGCGCGGGAGTAGCGGCCCGGTTCCACACCGGCGCTGAGGGCGAGTTGCACGTCGCCCGCATTCAGGCCCGGCTGGACGCTGGAGGCCGAGGCGGCACCGGCCAGTGCGGCGAGGATCAGGGCAGAGGTTGCGAATTTGCGGATCATGATGGTTCCCCTTTCAACGGGAGTGTCGGTCTTTGGACATGCATCCTCCGTTCCGTGCAGGGGTCTGCCCGGCCAGCGGTACGGCGATGCGGTGTTTTCAGTCTTTGCGGGGCGGCTTGGCCCCGTCAGGGAGCAGTCTGCGGGAATGTTCGGATCAGCACATGGTCTTGCCTGCGGTTCGTTTCGTCATGGCTAATAGATATACTGAACGGTGGCGTATGCAATATATAAATGAACGGTATCGTACAAAAACTTTCCGTGATCTGCGCGCCACGCTTTGCTGATGGTTCCGCGGGGCGGGACGGGGGGAACCAGTCGCGCGGGCGGGCGCTGTTCACGGAAGGGCGGAGGATGCGCATGACCGATGAACCAAGGGTGAAGGTGCCGATCCGTCCGGACGGGTTGCAACTGGACGACCATCCCGACTGGCAGCGACTCTTCTGGCGGGCCGAGCGGATCGGGTGGGCGGGCTTTGCTCTGGTGATCGGGATGGCGCTGGCGGGGCTGACGGGGCGCGGGGGGTGGCTGGCGGTGGCCGAGCATCGGGCCGGTGCCGCGCTGGTCGAGGCACCGCGCTTTTCGCGGCGGGGCGAGACGGCACTGATGGAGGTGGCCTTTGGCATCGGGGCGGGGCGGCATCTGCTGGCCATCGGGGGCGGGTTTCTGGCGCATTACGAAGTGGTGGGGATCGTCCCGCCGCCACTGCGGTCGGTCGCGGCGGGGGACGGGCTGGCCCTGCAATTCGACACGGTCGGGACCGCGCCGCATCGGGTGCGGCTTTATCTGCGCGCACGGGAGGCGGGGCTGATGCGGGCGCAGGTGGTGGTCAATGGCGCGGGGGTCGGGCTGCGCAGCCTGATCCTGCCATGAGGTGAGGCAATGGACAGCGTATTCCGGGCGGTGGCCGTCTATCTGGTGCTTCTGGTCGTCACGCGGCTATCGGGGCGGCGGACGATGGCCGAGGTGACGGCCTTCGACTTTCTCCTGCTGCTGATCATTGCCGAGACGACGGATCAGGCGCTGCTGGGGGACGACTTCTCGGTCACCAACGGGCTGATCGTGATCGTAACGCTGGCGGCGGTGGATGTGGGGCTGAGCTATGTGAAATCCTGGTCGCCCCGGTTGGCGCTGGTGATCGACGGGGCGCCGTCGGTTCTGGTGTCGGACGGGGTGGTGGATTGGGCTACGCTGCGGCGGGCGCGGGTGGATATCGGGGACGTGCTGGAATCCGCGCGGGACAAGCACGGGCTGAAGCGGCTGGACCAGATCGATTGCGCCGTGCTGGAAGTGGGCGGCGGGATCAGCATCATCCCGAAGGACGACCGCTGACGAAAAGACCCCGCCATGCGGACATGGCGGGGCAGTGGCACCGCGGGCGGACCACGGTGCAGGCGTAAACGTTAAATCTTCGGATTGATCAGTGCGGGCGGCCCTGATCGGCCTCCATCTCGGCGCGGATCTGCTGGCGCAGGATGTCTATGGGGATCATCTTTCCGTCCCGCTTGAAGTGCCAGTAGGTCCAGCCGTTGCAGGACGGCGCGCCTTCGTAATGGGCACCGACCTGATGGATCGAACCCTTCACGTCATTGCCGATCAGCGTACCGTCGGCGCGCACCTTGGCCTTGAACCGGCTGCCGATAGAGAACAGCTCCTCTCCCGGGCGGAGCATGCCGCGTTCGACCACCTGACCGAAGGGAACGCGGGGTTCGGCGCGCTTTGATCCGGTGATTTCCAGCGCCGAAGCGTCGAACTTGCGGACGCGGGCGATGCGGGCGGCGGCGGCCTTGCGGTAGCTTTCCTCGCGCTCGATCCCGATGAAGTCGCGGCCCAGCATCTTGGCCACCGCGCCCGTGGTGCCCGTGCCGAAGAAGGGGTCCAGAACCACGTCGCCCGGATTGGTGGTGGCGACGAGGACGCGGTGAAGAAGCGCCTCGGGCTTTTGCGTGGGATGGGCCTTGTCGCCGTTTTCGTCCTTGAGCCGTTCGTGGCCGGTGCAGAGCGGGATGACCCAGTCCGACCGCATCTGCACGCCGTCGTTCAGCGCCTTCAACGCTTCGTAGTTGAAGGTGTATTTGGCGGCTTCGTCGCGGCTGGCCCAGAGCAGGGTTTCGTGGGCGTTGGTCAGACGCTTGCCCTTGAAGTTGGGCATGGGGTTCGACTTGCGCCAGATCACGTCGTTCAGCATCCAGAAACCCGCGTCCTGAAGGGCGGCCCCGACGCGGAAGATGTTGTGGTAGCTGCCGATCACCCAGATCGCGCCATTGGGTTTCAGCAGGCGCCGCGCGGCGGCAAGCCATTGGCGCGTGAAGTCGTCATAGGCGGCGAAGCTGCTGAACTGGTCCCAATGGTCGTCGACGGCGTCGACCTTGGAATTGTCGGGGCGGTGGAGTTCGCCCTTCAGTTGCAGGTTGTAGGGGGGGTCCGCGAAGATCAGGTCGACAGAGCCTGCGGGCAGGCTGTTCATCACCGCGATGCAATCGCCGTCAAGTATCTGGTTGAGCGGAAGCGGTGCCGCCTCTGCTGCCTTGGTCTTCGTCGTCATCTCTGCCTCGTGTCGGTCGCTTGCTGCGCCGTTCTTGTTGGACACAAAGATGAGTCAGGACCGATTCGCCGTCAAATTCTTTTTTGAATCAATTAGTTACGGAAACTTCTTGATACAAGATATTGTGGACGGGCTTGAACGAACGCCTATGGTGTGGGGTAATTCCCAAATCTAGAAGCGCCTGGAGATGGGCCGGAGTCGGGTAGCCTGCGTTCACTTCCCAGCCGTAGCCGGGGTGCTGTTGCGCCAAATCCACCATGATCCGGTCGCGCGTGACCTTTGCCACGATGGATGCGGCGGCGATGGACAGGCAAAGCGCGTCGCCCTTCACGATCGCTTCGGCAGAGCAGGCGAGCGATCGGGGGATCATGTTGCCGTCGATGAAAGCATGATGCGGCTTCGTTGCCAGTCCGTGAACGGCGCGTTCCATGGCCAGATGGCTGGCGCGCAGGATGTTCAGGGTGTCGATCTCCTCGACGCTGGCATGGGCGACGCAGACATCGGCGCAGGACAGGATGGCGTCATAGAGCGCGTCGCGGCGGGCGGCGGTCAGCGCCTTTGAATCGGCAAGGCCGGGGGGGATGTTCTGCGGGTCCAGCCGGACGGCGGCGGCGGTGACGGGCCCCGCGAGCGGGCCGCGGCCCACCTCGTCCACGCCCACGACAAGGGTGAGGCCCCGGTCGATGGCGGCTTGTTCATAGGCGAAGGAGGGGGGCGGAACGGGCGGCATGGGCCAAGGACTAGCCCAAGGCGGCGCGGCGGGAAACGGGAAAAAAGGCGGGGGTAGGAGCTGCTCACCCTCCCACCCCCAGAGCGGGTGCGGCCTTGGCAAGGGACAGCCGCGCCCGTGATGCGGCCCGGTGGTCAGTACCGGGAGCCGCCCACCCGGAAGCCTGCATCGCGCAGGCATTGGTCCGAGTAGATCCGGTCATTCTGGCCGTAGATGCGCGCCGTGCGTGCGCAATGCTGCGGCAGGCGCCAGTCGAAGCCTTCGTCGCGCAGGCAGCGTTCGCCGTAGACGGTGGCGGTGCCGGTGTTGCCCGTGATCTCGATGGCGCAGACCGACGGGACGCGGGGGGCGCGGGCGGGCTGCGGGGGATAATAGGGCTGCTGCGGCTGGACGCGCGGGCGGTTCTTGTTGGCCTGATGCGCGATGATGCCCACGATGGCGAGCGCGGCCAGCGCCTTGGCCAGATCGTCATTGTCGGCGCGGGCGGGCACGGCGGAGCCTGCCAGAAGGCCCAGCGCGGTGGCAGCGGCGGCGACCAGCGCGATCAGGCGGCGGCTGATTTCCCGCGCCGGAACGGCCGCGGGGCGCGGGAGGTTCGAGGTGATGACCATGGTTTCGGCCAGCGTTTCCGAGCGGTACATATCGGTGGGCCTCCTTGTTTCCTGCATGTGGTCCGGTGCGGCGGGGCGCCGGTTGGTTCGATGCGGTCAGGCTGCGGGAAGGCCGTCCGGACAGGCAATAACGACAGGCTGTTATGGGATAGCAGGCCGCATAAACCCCCGCTGCGGGGCATTGTCATTGCCTAGCGCGCGGGGCGCGGGCAGAGTGTCGGCATGAACGGAGGTGTTCCCCGATGACGCGCCTTATCCTTGCTGCGGTTGTGCTGCTGGCCCTTGGGCAGCAGGCTTCTGCCGAGTGCTTTGCCGATTACAAGGCAAAGCAGGACGATCCGCTGCGCCTGCATTATGGCGTGGCGCGGGTCAGTGATTCTGCCTGCGCCGGTGGCCCCGGCGCGGCCGAGGGCGAGCTTGCCCCCCGTCTGGCGGCGGGTGGCTGGACGCTGTTGAACGTGCTGTCGGTCTTTGGCCCCGAGGGGCTTGGGGAAAGGAAATCGAGTGCAGGAGAATACTTCCTCCGCTTCTGAGAGCCTGAAGGCGGGGAACAGGGTTGTCGGCTGGGGGATCGCGGCGATCGTCGCCATCCTTCTGGGTGCGGCGGTGTTCCTGTTCCTGAACCTGCCGGATGCCAATGCCTTCAACGCGCGGGTGGAACGGCTGTTCGTCGAGAATGACGACCTGACCAGTTTCGCGGATATCAAGCTGCTGGAAATCCTCGCCCAATCGGGGACGGCGTTTTCCGAGGTGCTGGCGTCCTACCGCATGGTGATCTTTGTCTTGCTGGTGTTTTCCACCGCGCTGCTGTTGGCGGCGCTGGTGTTTCTGGTGACGATCATCGCGCTGAACCGGCGGATTTCGGCGATCCAGCGGTCGGGGATACAGGTGGCGAGCCTGCTGATCAGCCGCGAGGGGCGGGCGGTCTATATCAACGACATGGAGTTTTCCCTGACCGAGGCCGCGCTGGAGACGCTGTCCGTGCTGGCCGAGGCGCGCATGGATGACGAGGTGCTGACGGGCGCGCAGATCGAGGCGGTGATCTCGGGGCGGAGCGAGGCGGATTGCGACGAGGCGGCAGGGGCGACGCGGGTGAAGCGGCTGCGGGATGCGCTGGGCAACCAGTTGGTGAGCGAGCTGCTGGTCAAGACGATCGCGCGGCGGGGTTATGTGCTGGCCGTCGGGAAGGATGCGATCCGGATGGTCTAAGCCTTTGGGAACGCTGTGTTTACGGTAGGGTTTCGGGAAAGGCGGTCGTACCGGCGCTTGTGCCGACGGCTGTACCGCAGACTGTACATACGCACGGTGGGGTGCGGTGTCGTTAACCATGCCACGCGAATCGATCCGTGGTCCCACGGGGGGGAAGGATTTTCTGGCGAAAATCCTTGGGGCAAATCTTCTGCGAAGATTTGGACCTGACGGGGCGGGGTGGCGCGATCTTTCGCAGAAAGATCGGGGCAAAATCCTTCGCAGAAGGATTTTGCATTGGGCTTGCGCAGGGGGGGGTCTGGGCCTAGATAGCGCCGTTCCTGTTTCCCTTTGGACCCGGGGGGGATTCCGCAATGATCCAGACGCCGTTCTACCTGATCGACCGGGCGAAGCTGTCGCGCAACATGGCCATCATGGACGAGCTTCGGGCCGGATCGGGCGCGAAGGTTCTGCTGGCGCTGAAATGCTTTGCCACATGGCCGGTCTTCGACCAGATGCGCGAACATATGGACGGGACGACGTCATCCAGCCTCTATGAATTGCGGCTGGGGCGCGAGAAGTTCGGCAAGGAGACGCATGCCTATTCCGTGGCATGGCCCGAGCACGAGATCGCCGAGGCGGTGGGCTATGCCGACAAGATCATCTTCAATTCCGTGGGCCAGTTGGAGCGGTTCGACAACCAGTCGGCCAGCATCGCGCGGGGGCTGCGGCTGAACCCGCGGTTTTCGACCAGCGGCTTCGATCTGGCCGATCCGGCGCGGCCGTTTTCGCGGTTGGGCGAGTGGGATGCGGGCAAGATCGAGCGGGTGATGGACCGGATTTCCGGCTTCATGATCCATTACAATTGCGAAAACGCGGATTTCGACCTGTTCGACCGGCAGCTTGGCCGGATCGAGGAGGAGTTCGGGGCGCTGCTGTCGCGGCTGGAATGGGTGAGCCTTGGCGGTGGCATCCATTTCACGGGCGAGGGCTATCCGGTGGCCAGGCTGGCCGCGCGGCTGCGGGCGTTTTCGGAGCGGTTCGGGGTGCAGGTCTATCTGGAACCGGGCGAGGCCGCGATCACGGGGGCGGCGAGCCTTGAGGTGACGGTTCTGGATATCCTGAACAACGGGAAGGATCTGGCGATCGTCGACAGCAGCGTCGAGGCGCATATGCTGGACCTGCTGATCTATCGCATTTCGGGGAAGATGGAGGTCGAGGGCGACCACCCCTACATGATCTGCGGGAAATCCTGTCTGGCGGGGGATATCTTCGGCGAGTTCAACTTTCCCGCGCCGTTGAATGTGGGCGACCGGCTGAGCATCGCGGATGCCGCCGGATACACGATGGTCAAGAAGAACTGGTTCAACGGGGTGAAGATGCCGAGCATCGTCATCAAGGAGCTGGACGGGTCCATGACCGTCGCGCGCGAGTTCGGCTATGCCGATTTTGCCGGAAATCTCGGCTGATACTGCCGGTTGATCCGGCCCTTCCTGAAGGGGGTGTTTTGCATGAAACGCAACGTCTTGATCATTGGCGCAGGCGGTGTGGCGCAGGTCGTGGCGCATAAATGCGCGCAGCATAATGACCGGCTGGGCGATCTGCATATCGCCAGCCGCACGGTCGGCAAATGCGAGGCGATCATCGCATCGGTGCATGAGAAGCGCGCGATGAAGGTGCCCGGCGTCTTTGCCGCCCATGCGGTGGACGCGATGGACAGCGCGGCGGTGGCGGCGCTGATCCGGCGGCTGGGGGTGCAGATCGTCATCAACGTGGGGTCTTCCTTCGTCAACATGCCGGTGCTGGAGGCCTGCATCGAGACGGGCGTGGCCTATATGGACACCGCCATCCACGAGGACCCGACGAAGATCTGCGAGACGCCGCCGTGGTATGGCAATTACGAATGGCAGCGGCGGGAGCGGTGCAAGGCGGCGGGCGTGACGGCCATTCTGGGCGTGGGGTTCGATCCCGGTGTGGTGAATGCCTGGGCGCGGGTGGCGGAGGACCAGTTCCTCGACGAGATCACGTCGATCGATATCGTCGATATCAATGCCGGATCGCACGGCAAGTATTTCGCCACCAATTTCGACCCCGAGATCAATTTCCGAGAGTTCACGGGGACGGTCTATTCCTGGCAGGGCGGGGCGTGGCAATCGAACAGCATGTTCGAGGTGGGCAAGGTCTGGAACATGCCGGTGGTCGGCGAGCAGAAGGCTTACCTCACGGGGCATGACGAGGTGCATTCGCTGTCGGCGCGCTATCCGCAGGCGGATGTGCGGTTCTGGATGGGGTTTGGCGACCATTACATCAACGTGTTCACCGTGCTGAAGAACCTTGGCCTGCTGTCCGAAAAGCCGGTGAAAACGGCAGAGGGGTTGGAGGTCGTGCCGTTGAAGGTGGTGAAGGCGGTGCTGCCGGATCCGGCCTCGCTGGCGCCGGGGTATTCGGGGAAGACCTGTATCGCGACGATTGCGCGGGGGGTGAAGGACGGCAAGCCCGCGGAAGTGATGCTGTACAACGTGGCGGACCATGCGGAGGCTTTTGCCGAGGTCGGGTCGCAGGGGATTTCCTATACGGCAGGCGTGCCGCCGGTGGCGGCCGCGCTGTTGCTGGCAGAGGGTGTGTGGGACGTGGGGACGATGGTGAATGTCGAGGAGTTGGACCCCAAGCCCTTCATTAACCTGCTGAATGTCATGGGATTGCCGAACCGCGTGAAGGATGCAGGCGGAGATCGGGCGCTGGCGTTCTGAGGGTTGGCTTGGCGGGGTGGACCCCGCCCGACGGGATGGAGGGGGCGCGCCGGAGGGTGCGCCCTTTTGCTATGGGCTGTAGGGCGGAGAGTTGACCCCGTCTTGGGCGGGAGGCGGGGTGAACCCCGCCCTACAGGGTCAGGTCCATATGCAGGGGGAAGTGGTCCGAGGCGGGGTTGGTGGTGTCGGTCCAGACCTTCGTGACCAGCGGGGCGAGGTCGGGGGTCAGGAAGATGTGGTCAAGCTGGCGGAGGCGGGTTTGCCCTGCGATGACCTTTTCATGCGTGTGCAGGCCCATGCCGGCGGCGGGGTCGGTCAGGCCGTGGGCATAGCGCGCGCCGGGGTGGTAGGGGGTTTCGCCCAGCAGGGCGCGGTATTCGGCGCTGCGGGGTTCCATGTTGAAATCGCCCGCCCAGATGGCGCGGGTCGGGTTGGGGGGTTCGGTTTCGCCTTCGGTCCAGTTGCGGGAGGGTTCGTCGTCGGTACCGCTCCACGGTCCGCCTTCGGCGGCGGGGTTGGCGAGCACGTGTTGCAGGAAGGCGATCTGGTCGAGGCGTTCTTCCACGCCGACATGGGCGAGGTGGAGGTTGAGGAGTTTGATCGGGCCCGAGGGGTGGTCGATGACGGCCTCGAGCGCGGCGGTCTGGGTGTTGATGGGGTCGAGCATGCGGCGTTTCGGCAGGGGCCATGTGCGGGACCACAGGATGGGCCAGCGGGAGAGGATGAGGGGGCCGAACTGGCGGCGTTTCGTTCTCTCGCCGGGGAGGGCCATGTCGAAGGCGGGGGCGTAGACCATGTGGTGGTCGGGGAGGAGTTCGGACAGGATCGCGGGCTGGTCGTCGTGGTTTGTGCGGGACCAGTGGCGGTCGACCTCTTGCACCGCGATGAGGTCGCGGGGGCGGAGCGTGTCGGCGATGCGGGTCAGGTCATAGCGGCCGTCCGCGCCGAAGCCGTATTGGATGTTCCAGGTGGTGAGTTTCATGCGCGCAGGCTAGCCGCGCCTTGCGCTTTCCACCAGTGCGTCGAAGCGGGCTTTGCGCGTGGCGAGGCGGCGGGCCAGCGCGGGGTCGGGGTCCACGGTGCCGCGCATGGGCAGGGGGGCGGAGAGGACGTCGGTCGAGGCGCCCGCCGCCACGGCGGCAAGGCGGGCGGCGCCGGCGGGGCCGCCGATGTCTGACCGTGCAGGCAGGGCCACGGGTTCACCGATGGCGGTGGCGATGAGCGTGGTCCAGAGGGTCGACCGCGTTCCGCCGCCCACGGCGATGAAGCGGTGGGGGATCGCGCCGACCTCGCGCTGGGCGGCGATGCAGTCGGCGAACTGGAAGGCGACGCCTTCCATCGTGGCATAGCCCATCATCGCGCGGTCCACGCCGGGGTGGAGGCCTTCGAGACGGCCTGTGGCCTGCGGGCGGTTGGCGGGGGTGCGGATGCCGGTGAGGCAGGGCAGGAAGACGGGGGCGGCGTCGGTCTTGGTTTCATCCATCGCCTCGGCCTCGCCCGCCAGCGTGGCAGCGGTGGTGGCGGAGAGGCGGGCGGTCCAGTCCAGCGCCGCCGTGGCGGACATGACGACGCCCATCGACAGGAAGCAGTCGGGCGCGGCATGGGCAGAGGTGAGGATGGCGCGCTGGGGGCCGGGGTGAAAGGTGGCATCCACGATGCAGGCCACGCCCGAGGTGCCGATGGTGAGGACCGCGTCACCCGGGCGGGCGGCCCCTGCGCCGAGGGTGGAGGCCATGTTGTCGCCCGCGCCTGCGGCCACGGGGATGTTGGGCTTCATTCCCCAGCGCTGGGCGAGGGTCGGGCGCAGGCCGCCTGCGGCCTTCCAGGCTTGGGTGATCGGGGGCAGGTGGTCGGGGTTCCAGCCTGCCAGCGCGCAGAGGTCGTGGTCCCATGTGCCGGTGCGGCAGTCCATCAACTGGGTGCCGCCTGCGTCGGTGGGTTCGGAGGCGACCTCTCCGGTCAGGGCGAGGCGGACGTAGTCCTTGGTGAGCAGGAGCATCCGCGCGTCGCGCATGACCTGCGGTTCGTGTTTCGCGAGCCAAAGGAGCTTTGGCGCGGTGATGCCCGGGTCGGGGGTGCCGTTGGTGCGCCCGCCGATATCGGGGCAGCGTTGCAGGAGTTCTGCACATTCCGCGATGCTGCGCTGGTCGTTCCACAGGATCGCGGGGCGCAGGGGTTTCAGCGACTTGTCGAGGAGAAGGGCGCAGAGCATCTGGCCCGACAGGCCGATGGCGGAGACGGCGGCCATTTCGCGCGGGGCGGTGGCGGCGAGGCGGTCGAGGCAGGACCAGACGGCGGCGACCCAGTCGTCGGCGTCCTGTTCGGACCAGCCGACATGGGGGATCGATACGGCGATGGGCTGGGCGGCGTCGGCCAGCACGGTTTCGGCGTCTTGCAGGATGACGGCCTTCACACCGGATGTGCCGAGGTCGATGCCGATGGTCAGGGTCATTCAGATACCAATGCGCGGGCGGTGGCTTCTTCGGTGACGAAGGTGTTTACAAGGCCGAGGCCGAGGATGGCGCGGCAGACCGGCACCTTGTGCGCGCCCCCTGCGGCGAGGATCACGTTGGGGATGCGGGCAAGGTCGGGGATGCCGATGCCGATGACCTTTTCGTTGATCGGGTGGTCGATGGGGCGACCCTGCGCGTCGATCACGGTGCCGAGGATGTCGCCCACGCCGCCTGCCTTTTGCAATTCCTCGATCGTGGTGCCGCTCGGGAGCGCGTCGCGCATGAGGAGCGAGCGTTTGGACAGGTCGCCCGCCGCCATGGCCATGGCATCCACGCGGCGGATTTTCTCCAGCACTTCGCGGAACACGTCGAGTTGCATGATCGTGTCGCGGCTTTCGGCGCTGCCTGCATAGAGGGGGGCGGTGAAGTAGCTGTGCTGGGCACCCATCAGGTCGGCAAGGCGGGTGGTGATTTCGAAGCTGTTGAGGTCGGAGCCGCGGGTCAGGCCGCCCATCACAGAGATGACTTCGAGGTCGGGGCGTTCGATGGCGGCGAGGAAGCGGGTGGCGATGTTCAGCGTGCCGCCCCATGACATGCCAAAGCTTTTGACGGCGGGGTCGGCCAGCACTTCGGACAGAAGATTGCCCAGCGCCGCGCCGGTGATCGTCTGCACGTCGCCATCCTGCGCGGGGGCGGGGGCGACATAGGCCTGTTGCAGGCCGAACTTTTCGCACAGCGCCTGTTCGAGGTCGAAGCAGGCGGCATAGGCGGTGTTGAAGGTGATGCGGACAAGGCCCACGCGATGCGCCTCTGACAGGGCCTTGTTCACGCGAAGGCGGGTCGCGCCGAGCTTTTCTGCGACCTTTTCCTGTGTCAGCCCTTCGACGTAATAGGCCCATGCCACCCGCGCGAGAAAGCGCTGTTCGGCGTCGATCTGGGGCAGTTTGGGGGCGCGGGCCATCCGTTTCCTTTTACTTGACCGCGCCCATCGTCAGGCCGCGCACCAGATGTTTCGACGCGATCAGGGCGAAGATCAACACCGGGATCACGATCAGGGTCGAGGTGGCCATGATCTTTCCGTAAGGCACGTCATAGCCTTCCATGAAGGTGACGGCCATGGCGGGCGCGGTCTTCGCGGCCTTGGGGGCGAGGATGTAGGCGAAGAGGAGTTCGTTCCACGAGAAGATGAATGAGAGGATCGAGGATACGGCCACACCGGGCATGGCGAGGGGAAGGCAGATGGAGCGGAAGATGCGCCATTGCGAGGCGCCTTCCAGAAGCGCCGCCTCGTCCAGTTCGCGCGGGATGGAGCGGAACTGGTCGGTGCAGATCCAGATGACGATGGGCAGGGTGAAGGTCAGATACATCAGGATCAGCGCAAGGTGGGTGTCGCGCAGGCCAAGTTCGCGGCTGATGAGGAAGACGGGGAAGGCAAGGACGACGGGCGAGACGAAGCGGTTGGTGATGAACCAGAACCACAGGTCCTGCTTGCCGCGGAATTCGAAGCGGGCCAGCGCATAGGCAGCGGGCGTGCCGAGGACGACGGCAAGGGTCGTGGTGCAGACGGCGACGATGATGGAGTTGATGAGGGAGACGCCGACCTTATCCTCGAACAGCACTTCCCAGTAGTTCGCCAGCGTGGGGGTGAAGACCCAGACGGGCGGGGATTCGAGGGCGACGACCTGTGTCTTCAGGCTGGTGGTGACCATCCAGTAGAAGGGGAAGATGCAGAAGGCGCAGATCGCGACGAGGAGCAGCCCTTCGGCCCAGAGGGCGCGGCGTTGGACGGGGGCGGCCATGTCAGTTCACCTCGCGGTAGAAGAAGCGGATGTAGAGGCGGGCGAGGAAGATGGTCAGCGCCAGCATGATGATGGCCTGCGCCGAGGCCATGCCGATGTCGAACTGCCGGTTGCCGACGCGTTCGATCAGGACGGCGATGAATTCGGTGGCCGAGCCGGGGCCGCCGCGCGTCATGGTGAAGGGCATGTCGAAGAGTTTGAGCGTGTCTGCCGTGCGCAGGATGAGGACGGCGACGAGCGAGGGGATCAGGAAGGGAAGCTGCACATAGCGCAGGACGAGCCATTGGGATTTCGTCTCTAGCTGGGCCGCTTCCTCGATTTCGGGGGGCACGGTGGACAGGCCCGCCAGCAGGACGAGCGCGACGAAGGGCGTCCATTGCCAGATGTCCCAGATGATGACGCCGATGAAGGCGTTGGTGGGATCGCCGATGAAGTTGACCGGGTCGATGCCGACCCAGCCCAGCATCTGGTTAATGACGCCGTATTTCTGGTTCAGCATCACCTGCGCAAGCAGGCCGACGACGGCATAGGTCGTCGCCATGGGCAGCACGAGCGACAGGCGGGTGAGGGTCTTGAAGACCGTCAGGCCCGGGCGGTGCAGGACGATGGCGATCAGGAGGCCAAGGGCGATCTGGATCGGGACGGAGATGAAGAAGAGCGTCGCGGTGCGGCCCATCGCCTGCCAGAAGACGGGATCGGTCAGGACGGCGGCATAGTTTTCCAGACCCACGAATTTGGTCTGCGCCTGTTTCGTCAGGTTGAAATTGTGCAGGCTTTTCCAGACCGCATAGAGCAGCGGCGCGATGCCCACGAGGACGAGGGCGGCAACAGCGGGGCCGAGAAAGGCGAGGATCGTCTTTCGGCGCACATGAGCGGTCATTCGGGGCAGTCCTTCGGTTGGAAACCCCGGCCCCTTTGCAGAGGGCCGGGGAAAGGTGGCGCGTCCTGTCAGGGATCAGGGGCGCTGCGCACTGGGTACACTGTCACTCGTCACTCAGGTTTGCGGTTACTGGGCGAGCGGCTTCTTGCCGTCATAGTAGCCGGCTTCGGCAAGGACGGCTTCCATCTTCTCGCCGATGGTCTTGGCGCCTTCGTCGATGCTGACTTCACCCAGCATCATCTTGGTGCCCCATTCCTGCACGATTTCGGTGATCGCAGGCCATTCGGCAAAGCGCGGACGGAATTCCGGCACGCCTTCCTTCCACGATTCCACGAGGGCGGGAATGAACTTGTAGGTTTCGGCCAGAGCCGGGTCGGCATAGGCCGACTGGCGGGCGGGGACGCCGCCCATTTCCAGATACTGGCCGGCCTTGGCCTTGGACGTCACCCACTGGATGAAGAGCCAGCCTGCGGCCTGTTCCGCCTCATCCGCCTGTGCGGCGACGGCGAGGGAGAAGCCGCCCAGCGCGGGCTTGCGGCCTGCGGGGCCGGTCGGTTCGGGGGCGATTTCGACGCAGTCGGCGACCTTGGACGTCTCGGGCGAGACGACGGTGGAATAGAAGGCCGACCATTCGGTGATCATCGCCACGTCGCCTTGGGCAAAGGCGTTGACGGTTTCGGCATGGTCATAGGCGACGATGCCTTCGGGCATGAACTTCATCAGGTCCTGACGGAATTGCAGACCGGCCTGCGATTCGGGCGAATTCAGGTTGGACTTGAATTCCGCGTTCAGGAACGACCCGCCGAAGGGCCACAGGAAGCGGGCGAAGCTGTCTGCCGACTGGGTTTCGTTACGCTTGGACTGCAGGGCATAGGCATATTTGCCGTCCTTGGTCAGGGCGGGACCGTAGGTGTCCATCACTTCCTGCCAGGTGGCCGGGGGTTTGTCGAAACCGGCGGCTTCGAGCATGCAGCGGTTGTAGAACAGCAGGCCCGAGTAGTTGTCGAAGGGCAGGCCGTAGTTCACGCCGTTCCACGACCCGAAGGCGTCGAGGACGAGCGGGAAGAAGTCGGCCATGTCCAGTTCGGGATCGGCCAGTTCGGCGTTGTTGATGAAGGTTTCGGACGGCACCAGCCAGCCGTTTTCGGCGAAGTTGCCGATCCAGACAAGGTCGATCAGCGCGACGTCGAGGTCGCCACCGGCGGCGAAGTCGCGGACCTGTTCGCCCAGCGCGTTTTCGTAAGGCACCGTGGTGTAGTTCACCTTGATGCCGGTCGCCGCCTCGAATTCCGGCAGCATCTTGATCGCGGCGTTGTAGCCCGGACGGTCGAGGAAGAGCACCTCGATTTCCGTGCCGGCATAGGGCTTTGCGGCCTCTTCCAGCGACCAGGCGTTGGCCTGTGTGCCGAAGGCCAGTGCGGACGCGGTCAGCGCCAGCGCACTTACGTGCATCTTGAGCTTCATGTTGTTCCTCCCAGCGGTTTGAGCGTTTTGGACCGTTGACTTCCATTTGTAACGCCTAGCATATAAATGTATCGCGGAGGCATCCTGTCAACGGGGAAAAATTCGCAAGTGGATCGGGAGGGCGGCGGATGGCCGAGGTGAAGCTGGTCGGGGTGGACAAGTTCTATGGGTCGCAGCAGGCGCTGCACGGGGTTTCGCTGGACATTGCCGACGGGGAATTCGTGGTTTTTGTCGGGCCGTCGGGATGCGGGAAATCCACGCTGCTGCGGTCCATCGCGGGGCTGGAGTCGATCTCGGGCGGGACGGTTTCCATCGGCGGGCAGGACGTGACGGGGCGCGCGCCGTCGGAGCGGGATGTGGCGATGGTGTTCCAGTCCTATGCCCTTTATCCCCACATGACCGTACGCGAGAACATGGATTTCGGCATGAAGATCAACGGCTTTGCGCCCGCGGACAGGGAGAGGCGGATTGCCGAGGCGGCGCGGGTCTTGCAGTTGGAACCCTATCTGGACCGCAAGCCTTCGCAACTGTCGGGCGGGCAGCGGCAGCGGGTGGCGATCGGGCGGGCGATCGTGAAGCAGCCCAAGGTGTTTTTGTTCGACGAGCCGCTGTCGAACCTTGATGCGAAACTTCGCGTGCAGATGCGGGTGGAGCTGGAGGCGCTGCATTCGGAGCTGCGCGCGACGATGATCTACGTGACGCATGATCAGGTCGAGGCCATGACGATGGCGGACAAGATCGTGGTGCTGAATGCGGGGCGGGTGGAGCAGGTGGGCAGCCCGATGGAGCTGTATCACCACCCGCGGACGGAGTTCGTGGCGGGCTTCATCGGCGCGCCGAGCATGAATTTCCTCGACATCCGGTCCGAAGGCGGTCGCATCGCCTGCGGGGAAACGGTGATCGGGACAGCCGCACCCGTGCCGGGCGCGGTGCGGCTGGGAATCCGGCCCGAACATGTGGGGCTGGTGGCCGCCGGTTCGGGCGACATGGGCGGCAAGGTCGTGCTGCGCGAGACGCTGGGGGGGGATGCCTATCTCTATGTGCGGACCGAAGCGGGGCAGGTCGTGGTGCGGGCCGAGGGGGATACGGCGCTGGATCACGGGGCGGAGGTGGGGCTTTCCTTCCCTGCGAATCGTGTCCATCTGTTCGGCGCGGATGGCGTGACGCTGTCTTCGGGGGGCGTGGCGGCATGACGGCGGGATTGATCGCGGGGGCGGTGGCGAAGTCGGCCACGGTGGCCGAGGTGCTGGTGGGGCGGGGGGTGCTGGCAGAGGCCGGCGCGCTGTTCCGGCGGCAGTTCGGGGAGGGGCCGGCCTGCATCATCGCGGATGACAACACGTGGAAGGCGGCGGGCGCGGCGGTGGAGGCATCGCTGGTGGCCGCGGGTATCGCCGTGCGGCGGCATGTGCTGGCAGGCAAGCCGCGGCTGAAGCCGACGGTCGATCTGGCGGACCGGCTGCGCGACGTGCTGGCGGTGGACGGGTCGGTGCCGGTGGCCGTGGGGTCGGGCGTCATCAACGACGTGGTGAAACACGCGGCCTTTTCGTTGAAGCGCGCCTATCTGTGCGTCGGCACGGCGGCGAGCATGGATGGCTATACCTCGGCCGGTGCGCCGCTGTCGGACAAGGGGTTCAAGAAGACGATCCAGTGCCTGCCTGCCCGCGCGGTGATCGGGGATCTGGATGTGATCGCGGCGGCGCCTGCGGAGATGACGGGCTGGGGCTATGGTGACCTTGCCGGAAAGGTGCCTGCGGGGGGCGACTGGATCATCGCGGATGCGCTGGGGATCGAGGCGGTGGATGATGTCGCCTGGCCTTTGGTGCAGGGCGGGTTGCGCGGCTGGCTGGGTGCGGCCGATGGGGTGGCGGCGGGGGAGCCTGCGGCGCTGGAAGGGTTGTTCGCGGGGCTGACGCTGGTCGGGCTGGCGATGGAATTGCACGGTTCGTCGCGGCCTGCATCGGGGGCGGATCACCAGATTGCCCATCTGTGGGAGATGGATGATCTGAAATTCGGGGGCGAGCGGGTCAGCCATGGCGCCTGCGTCGCGGTGGGCTGTGTCATGTCGCTGCGGCTGTTCGACTGGCTGTTGCGGCAGGACCTGTCGCGGCTGGATGTGGGCGCGGCGGTGGCGGCGGCGCCGTCGCTGGGCGTGAAGATTGCGGCCATCCATGCGGCCTTTGGCCCCGGCGAGATCGCCGCGCGGTCGGTCGAGGAGGTGCGGGCGAAACATGTCGACGCCGCCGTCCTGCGCGCGCGGCTGGAGCGGCTGCGGGACGGCTGGCCCGTGCTGGCAGAACGGCTGCGGGCGCAGGTGGTGGCGCCGGAGGTGATGGTGGACATGCTGCACCGCGCGGGCGCACCGGCCGAGGCGGCAGAGATCGGGGTGGGGCGGGATTACCTGCGGCGGACCACCCTGAACGCGCGGTTTTTACGGAGCCGTTACACGGTGCTGGATTTGCTGGACGAATGCGGGATGCTGGAGGCGGCGGTGGAAGCCTCGCTTCCGCCCATGCAGCGGAAGGAGGGGCGCGGGTGAGCTACGTCGGGCAGGTATCGAAAGCGGCAGAGGAATTGCGCGTCGCGGCGGCGGGGGTGGATCCTGCCGCGCTGGCGGGGATGGTGGAGGAGCTGGCGGCCGCGAAGCGCGTCGTCTGTTACGGCGTCGGGCGCGAGGGGTTGATGATGCGCGCGCTGGCGATGCGGCTTTATCACATGGGGCTGGATGCGCATGTGGTGGGGGATATGTCCTGCCCGCCTGTCGGCGCGGGCGATCTGCTGGTGGTCAGCGCGGGGCCGGGTGCGTTTTCCACGGTGCTGGGGCTGATGGGGGTTGCACGGGGCGCGGGGGCGCGGGTGGCCTGTGTCACGGCGCAGCCCAAGGCGGCGGTGCCTGCGGGCAGCGACCACGTTCTGGTCATTCCGGCGCAGACGATGGCGGATGACACGGGGCCACAGGTGGCAAGCGTGTTGCCCATGGGGTCGCTGTTCGAGGGGGCGCAGTATCTGGTGTTCGAGATGCTGATCCTGATGCTGCGCGACCGGCTGGGCGTCGCGCCTGACGCGATGCGCGCGCGGCATACGAATCTGGAGTGACAGGGATGGCGGAATGGGAGGGGCGGTTTTCGCTGGCCGGTCGCAAGGCGCTGGTGACGGGGGCAAGCAAGGGGATCGGGTTCGAGATTGCCTGCGTCTTTGCCGATGCGGGGGCGGATATCGTCGCTGTGGCGCGAGATGCGGGCGGATTGCTGGAGGTGAAGCGCGAGGTGGAGGCGCGGGGGCGGCGCTGTCTGGTGATCGAGGCCGAGATGGCGACGGCGGAAGGGCCGGTCAACGCGGCGCGCGAGGCGCTGGAGGCTTGGGGGACCATCGACATCCTTGTGAACAACGCGGCGATTGCGCGGATTGCGCCTGCGACCGAGCTTTCGCTGGCGGATTGGGACGAGACGATGGCGGTGAACGTCCGCGCGCCGTTCCTGCTGGCGCAGGCGCTGGGTCCGGCGATGATCGCGCAGCGCTGGGGGAAGATCATCAACATCTCGTCCCAGACGGGGGTGATCGCGCTGGATGACCACGCGGCCTATGCCACGTCAAAGGGGGCGCTAAACGCGCTGACCAAATCGCTGTGCGCGGAATGGGCGCGGCACAATGTGCAGGTGAATGCGATCTGCCCCACCGTGATCCTGACGCCGATGGGGCGGGCGGTCTGGGGGCCGGAGGAGAAGGGCGGGCCGATGCGCGCCGCCACCCCCGCACGGCGGTTCGGCGAGACGGTGGAGGTGGCGGACATGGCGCTGTATCTGGCCTCGCCTGCCTCGGGCCTTGTGAATGGCGCGCTGATGATGATCGAAGGGGGCTATTCCAGTGTCTGAGGAGTTGCGGGACGCGGAGGCTGCGTTCCTGCGGTACGAGGCGGTGCGGGGTCGCCTGCCTGCGGCGCGGTTTCCCGCAGAGCCGGTCTTTGCGCGCGATCTGGGCGAGGTGGCGGATCGCTGGGACGGGTTCGTGCTGGATGCCTTCGGCGTGCTGAATGTGGGCGAGACGCCGATTGCAGGCGCGGTGGCGCGGATGGCGGAGCTGCGCGCGCGGGGCAAGAAGCTGTGCGTGCTGACCAATGCGGCGAGTTACACGCGGGCGGAGGCACTGGTGAAGTATCGCCGTCTGGGGTTCGACTTTACCGAGGACGAGGTGGTGTCCAGCCGCGATGTCGCCGTCAGCCGGATCGGGGCGCTGATGCCCGGCGCGCATTGGGCGGCGTTGGCGGCGGAAGGGGACGGGTTCGGGGATATTCCGGGGCGCGCGGGGGATGCGGTGGCGGACCCCGCGCTGTTCGATGTGGCGGACGGGGTGCTGTTCCTGTCCTCAGCCCGCTGGACGCCCGCGCTGCAACGGCGGCTGATTGAGGCGCTGGCGCGGCGGCCGATACCGATCGTGGTGGCAAATCCCGATCTGGTCGCCCCGCGCGAGGATGGGCTGTCGCAGGAGCCGGGGCTGTTCGCGCATGACCTGATCGACCGGCTGGGCGTGGTGGCGCATTGGTACGGCAAACCCTTTGCCGACGGGTTCCACGACGCCTGCGCGCGGACGGGCCTGCCGCCGGAGCGGTTGGCGATGGTGGGCGACACGCTGCACACCGATGTTCTGGGCGGGCGCGCGGCGGGGATGGGGGCGGTGCTGGTCGCCGACCACGGCCTGTTCGCGGGGCGCGACGTGCGGGCCTATATCGCGCGGTCCGGCATCGTGCCGGATGCGGTGGTGGCGACGACGTGAACGTCGGAGAAGATTCCGGTAACAGTAAAAACTACCGTTGTCGGGGACGAACAGAGTCTTCTCGCGACCACGATGCTGGCTGGCACCGCTGGTTTCGCTGCTGCCGAAGTGGCCCTGTCGGGCTACGCGGAAATCGGTATCCTGTCCTCTGAAAACGCCACTACGGCGCGTTTGCTGGGCGTGACCGCTGGTGACGCGACGTTCCATCAGGACGTTGAAGTGAGTTTCGCTCTTTCGGGCGAAACCGACGGAGGACTGTCGTTCGGCGCTGGTATCGACCTTGACGAGACCAACGTTGGTCTCGGCGATGACTCGGGCACCACCGTGTTCGTTTCGGGCGCTTTCGGCAAGATCACCATGGGCGACACCGATGGCGCTCTGGACTGGGCCGTTGCTGACGCTGGCGCTCTGACGTCGATGGGCGATGATCACACCACGCACGTCAACTACTTCGGCGCTGGTGGTCTTGACGCAACGTTCGACAACCAGGTTCTGCGTTACGAATACTCGTTCGGCGACTTCGGCGTTGCCGTTTCGCTCGAGCAAGCTTCGAACGGTTCCTCCGCTGTCGGCACGCTGGATGACAACGTTGGCATCGGCGCCACCTATTCACTGGATATGGCAGGGACGGCTGTGAAGCTTGGCCTTGGCTATCAGACGGGCACCGTTATCGTTTCTGGTGACAACCCGAACACGCTGGACGACCCGCTTACGTTTGCCGTCGAAAATCGCGAAGCTACCGTGCGTGCTGGCGCAGATGTCTGGGGCCTTTCCGCTTCGGCCGAACTCGCAAATGGTATCTCTGGTTCGCTCGGCTACACTGACACTTCGGTTGATGGTGTAGGCAACGACTACAGCAACCTCGGGCTTGGTGTGACCTATACCACTGGCGCACTGTCGCTGCATGTGAACTATGGCAGCACGGACCCTGAAGTTGGCGCTTCTGACTCTTCGTATGGTCTCGCTGCGAACTATGATCTGGGTGGTGGTGCAGTCGTAATGGCTGGCTATGGCTCTGATGTAGACGCCTTCACCGCCGGCGACCAAGCTCAGTACTCGATCGGCCTCGGCCTGTCGTTCTGATCTAATAATCGGAGAGAGGGTTTAGGCCCTCTCTCCTTTTTATTGGCGTCGCCCTGTATTAGCGGGAGCGGCATATTATTCTTTTAAAATATCATGTCCGTTATAAAAACTTAGACCTCCTTGTTAAACCTGTTATGCGTTATTGAAACTAACCAACCAAAGTATCCCATTTTTCGGATGACACCCTAAACGGATGGGTGTTATTCTTCCCTAAAGATCGTTTCTAAATTGTGACTATCTTGCGAAAGCCGACGTCGCAGGGCGTGTAGCGATTTGACCGAGACCCGCTCGCAGCATCCGCTTTATCGGGTCGAAAGTCCGGGAGGAAAACCGATGTTCCGTGTGCCGCGCTTCTCGCGTCTCGTCAGTTCTTTTGGCTCCGAGGCTGCCAGTCCAATTACGCTTTCACGATTTTTCGACGAGAAATACGCCCCTTTCGTCAGCGTAACGAAGCGGCGGCCGGAATTGGATACGCTGGTTTTTAACAAGCATATGCGCAGGCAATTGGGCGATATTCCGCTGGAGGCTCTTACCACCGAAATCCTGGATGGTTGGGTTATCGGGCAGCGCAGGGGTGGCTACAAGCCCGGGACGATAAACAAGCATATCAACTATCTGAACCGCATCCTGAATCTGGCGCGGGTGTGGGAAATCGAGAACGGGCCGAAGCGGAATTGCAAAGTGTCCAAGCGGATGCCGATGGGCGATCACCGGCAGAAATTCCTAGGCGAGGCGGAAATCCATCTGGTGCTCGAGTCCTGCAGGCGCGAGCAGCATCCCTATCTGGACCTGTTCGTCCATCTTCTCATCCTGACCGGTGCGCGCAGCAGCGAGGCGCGGCTGGCGCGGTGGTGCGATTTCGACATGCAGCGGATGGTCTGGACCGTGCCCCTGTCGAAAAGCGGACGGGCGCGGCGGATCGTGCTGTCCAGCTCGGCCGCGAAGGTGCTGGAGCAGATCCGGCAGCGGACAGAGGGGCTGGGCCTGCCGGTCACGACGGACAGCCACCTGTTCATCAATCCGCGCCTGCGCCAGCCCTACAAGAGCTTTCATCTGGCATGGGACAGGGCGCGGCGGCGGCTGGGGATGCAGGACGTGCGCATCCACGATCTGCGCCACACCTATGCGAGCCTGCTGATCAACCGCGGCGCGTCGATCTACGAGGTGCAGAAGCTTTTGGGCCACCATCACATCTCGATGACGGAGCGTTATGCGCACCTGCTGCCCGACACGCTGCACCAGCGCGTGGAGATCGTGGCGCGCCTGCTGGACGACACGGAAAACCGGACATGACGGAAGAGTCAGTGGTGAGCCCGACAGGATTCGAACCTGTGACCCACTGATTAAAAGTCAGTTGCTCTACCAACTGAGCTACGGGCCCACGAGGGGGGTGATTAGTGGTGACACGCGGGGGGGTCAAGGGCAAAAAATGCTTGGCTCTGGATAAATTGCGGGGTCGGGCGTATATGGGCGCGATGATGGAAAAGACGCCCCAGACCGGCCTGCCCTTCATGAAAATGCACGGGCTTGGCAATGACTTCGTGGTGATCGACTCGCGCGGGAGCGGGGCCGGTTCCGCCGGCGTGACGACGTCTGCGCTGGCGCGTGCGCTGGGGGACCGGAATCGGGGCGTGGGGTTCGACCAGTTGGCCGAGATCCGCGATGCGGACGGGGCGGATTTCGCGCTGGACTTCTGGAACAGCGATGGCAGCCGTGCGGGGGCCTGCGGGAACGCCACGCGTTGCGTGTCGGATTACATGATGCGGCAGTTGGGGCGCGATGCGGTGTCGCTGGTCACGGCGCGGGGCGGGCTGTCGGCGGTGCGGCGGGCGGACGGGCTGGTCTCGGTGAACATGGGCGCGCCGCAGCTGCGCTGGGACGAAGTGCCCTTGGCGCGCGAGGTGGATGTGGCGCACCTGCCGCTGGCCGGTGATCCGGTGGCGGTGGGGATGGGCAATCCCCATGCCGTGTTCTTCGTGCCGGATGCCGAGGCGGTGGATGTTGCGGGGATCGGCCCGAAGGTGGAGCATGACCCGCTGTTTCCGGCGCGGACGAATGTGGAATTCGCGTCGCTTGTCGCGCCGGACCATCTGCGGATGCGGGTGTGGGAGCGGGGGACGGGCATCACGCTGGCCTGCGGGTCTGGCGCCTGTGCGACGGCGGTGGCGGCGCATCTGCGGGGCCTGACGGGGCGGCGCGTGGTGATGGATGTGGATGGCGGGCGGCTGGAGATCGACTGGCGCGAGGACGGGGTCTGGATGACGGGGCCGGTCGCGCATGTGTTCGACGCGGTGCTGACGCCGGATTTCGTGGCGGCTGTGGGATGAGTGCGCCCGTCTTTGCCACGCTGGGCTGCCGTCTGAATGCCTATGAGACGGAAGCGATGAAGGAGCTGTCCGCCGCTGCGGGAGTGGAGAATGCGGTGATCGTCAACACCTGCGCCGTGACGGCAGAGGCGGTGCGGAAGGCCAAGCAGGAAATCCGGCGGCTGAGCCGCGAACATCCGGGGTCTACGATCATCGTCACGGGCTGCGCCGCGCAGACGGAGCCGGAGACCTTTGCCGCCATGCCCGAAGTGGCGCGGGTGATCGGCAATCACGAGAAGATGCAGGCGGAGACCTGGGCGGGGTTGAAGGCGCCGGACCTGATCGGGGTGACCGAGAAGGTGCAGGTCGACGACATCATGTCGGTCAAAGAGACGGCGGGGCATCTGATCGACGGCTTCGGGCGGCATCGGGCCTATGTGCAAGTGCAGAACGGCTGTGACCACCGCTGCACCTTCTGCATCATCCCCTATGGCCGCGGGAATTCGCGGTCCGTTCCTGCGGGCGTGGTGGTGGAGCAGATCAGGCGGCTGGTGGACAAGGGGTTCAACGAGGTTGTGCTGACGGGGGTCGATCTGACCTCGTGGGGGGCGGACCTGCCCGCGCAGCCGCGTCTGGGCGATCTGGTGATGCGGATTTTGCGGCTGGTGCCGGACCTGCCGCGGCTGCGGATTTCGTCGATCGATTCCATCGAGGCGGACGAGGCGCTGATGGGGGCGATTGCGACCGAGCGGCGTCTGATGCCTCATCTGCACCTGTCGCTGCAGGCAGGCGATGACCTGATCCTGAAGCGGATGAAGCGGCGGCATCTGCGGGACGACGCCATCCGGTTCTGCGAAGAGGCGCGGCGGCTGCGGCCCGACATGGTGTTCGGGGCGGATATCATCGCGGGCTTCCCGACCGAGACGGAAGAGATGTTCCGCCAATCGGTCGATCTGGTGCGCGACTGCGGGCTGACCTTCCTGCATGTCTTTCCGTTTTCCCCGCGCAAGGGCACGCCTGCCGCGCGGATGCCGCAGGTGCGGGGGCCGGAGATCAAGGAGCGCGCGGCGCGGCTGCGGGCCGTGGGGGATGCGGCGCTGGCGGCACATCTGGCGGCGCAGGTGGGGGTGACGCACCGCGTGCTGATGGAAGGGCCGCGCATGGGCCGGACGGAGCAGTTCACAGAAGTGGACTTCGCCACCGACCAGCCCGAGGGGCAGATCGTCACGGCGCGGATCGCGGGGTTTGCGGACGGGCGGCTGCGCGCCTAGGAGCGGATCGTGTCGCCCTTTTGCAGGGTGGGGGTCAGTTCGATCACCTCGCCCCCGATGACGCCTTCATGCTTGCCCGCGATGATTTCCGCCGCGCGGCGGCCGATTTCAAGGCGGCAGGCATCCATCGTGGCAAGGCGGCGGGGCAGACCGTCCAGCAGTTCCACCCCGTTGAACCCCGCAAGGCCGATCTTGCCCGGCACGTCGATGCCTTTTTCCAGACACCAGAGCAGGCCCCCTGCGCCGATCATGTCATTGGAATAATACAGGAAATCGACATCCGGCGTGCGTTTCAGGACGGCTTCGGTCATCTCGCGCCCTTTCAGGAGGGCGGAGCCGCCGGAATAGTATTCGCGGTCGGCCAGCGACAGCCCCGCCTTGGCAAGCGCCTCTTCGAACCCTTCGAGGCGCTTTCGGGCGCGGTGGTCATAGGGCATCATCGTGCCGCAAAAGGCGATGCGGCGGTAGCCTGCGGCGATGATCGCCTCGGCCATCTGGCGGCCTGCGCGGCGGTGCGAGATGCCGACGGCGCTGTCGACCGCCTCGCCGTCGATGTCCATGATTTCGACGATGGGAATGCCCGCCTGCGCCAGCATGGCGCGCGAGGCGTCGGTATGTTCCAGACCCGCGACGATCATCCCCGAGGGGCGCCACGAGAGCATTTCGTAGATCACCGATTCCTCGCGTTCGGGCGAGTAGTTGGTGACGCCGACGACAGGTTGCAGGCCGGTATCTTCCAGCGTGTCCGACACACCGGCCAGCACTTCGGGAAAGACCATGTTCGACAGCGACGGGATCACCACGCCGACGAGGTTGACGCGCTGCGAGGCGAGCGCGCCTGCGATCTTGTTCGGGACATAGCCCAGTGCGCGGGCGGCCTCCAACACGCGTTCGCGGGTGGAGTCCGACACATCGCCACGGTTGCGAAGGACGCGGCTGACCGTCATCTCGCTGACGCCCGAGGCTTCGGAAACGTCACGAAGCGTCAGGGTGCGGCGCGGGTCGACGACGGGGGCTTTGGTCACTTGCGATGGGTCCTGCGGTGGGCGTCACGTCATTGTTAGCCCTAAACTTGCCCCTTGTCCAAGGGCGCGTCTTGGGTTATGTTACCGCTAACAGCCGAAGTGCTGAGACATATCCTGCGCGTCCTGCAAGCTCTCAACCCAGACGCAACGGACCCGAAGGGGGGAGTGGTGGGCCAAAAATTCACTTCCCCCTTTTTCTTTTCTAATTTCTGCATATTGTTTTCTCCTATGGAGAATATTTGTACCAGTGTACAGCTTGGAGTTGTGTATGATTGTGCCAAGATTTCTAGCCGCCGTTCTTGTTGTATCTGGCTGTGCCGCGACATCAGTCACGCCGATCTCTGCCAATCAGATGATGATTTCGACCTCTGCGGCCCCCGCATGCGGCATGTCTGGTGCGCAGAAGGTCGCCGCGCAGATGGCTGCCGTCGAGACCCTAAGGAGGGGCTTCGACCGTTTTACGATTTCTGGTATGGGCGGGCAAAGCAATGTGCAGGTAATTAACCGAGCACCTACATACGCCTATACATCTGGTTCGGCTACAGGCTTCGGTAACTCTGTCTACGGAAGTGCGACGACGACATATGGCGGCGGTGGACCAATCGTTTTTGGAAGCAACGACGCAAACCTACTTGTCGTAATGTACCGGAAAGGCGATGCAGGATTTTCGGCGGCGGTTGATGCGCGGTCGACACTAGGCGCCGACTGGGAGAAGAAAGTCAAAGAGGGTGTCAACACCTGCGGCTAAGGCTGGTAATTCGGTAGGTTGCACGCCCTGCCATTTTCGCGCATCAAGGCGGGCGTGCGGTCCCGTAGCTCAACGGATAGAGCGTCCCCCTCCTAAGGGGAAGGTTGCAGGTTCAAGTCCTGCCGGGATCGCCAGTTTCCCGAAGGTCGGATTTGCGGAACCTGTGGGCGGGTGTCGCATTGCCGTGGCGCGCGGACGGGCGTCTGATGGGGCCAGCGATGGAGGCAGCCATGACGACCGTGGTGGAAGAGATCGGCGGAGAGCCGGTCGTGCGTGCGCTGGTGGAGCGGTTTTACGACATCATCGAGACGGCGCCGGAAGGGGCGCGGATACTGGACCTGCATTTTCAGGGGCACGGGCTGGCGCATGTGCGGCCCGAGCAGTTCGATTTCCTCTGCGGGTTCTTCGGCGGGCGGCGGTATTATGCGGAACGGCACGGCCATATGAACCTGCGCGAGATCCATGCCCATGTGCCGATCCGGTTGCAGGATGCAGAGGACTGGCTGGGCTGCATGCAGCGGGCGCTGGATGATACCGGCATCCACGGCCCCGCGCGCAGCCGGATCGACACGGCCTTTGACCGTGCCGCCCGGATGTTGGTGAACGCTTAGAAGGACGAGCCGTTACCTGCCCGTCCATTGCGCCTAAGCCAGTCGCGGATCGCTGAGTGCTTCAGGAAAACGCTTTCCCTTCACCACTTCGTTAACGCGCCCCGGATTTACATCGAAGGAAGCAGCAATCCGGTTCTGGAATTCACCTGCGCGATGTCGCAGATGAATTTGAATCGCATCTTCATAGGTCAAGGTATTGCTTGGCTGCCGGTTGTTAAGTGCGTTTGACATTCATCAGGCTCCTGAATGGTTTGCCCGACTTGACGCGTGACTCCGAGCATGCAAGATGCCGAGTGTGTACTCACACGACCATCGGGCAACGATGGTTACTTATGGGCACAGAGCGCCAACTCTGTGCCCATTCGCATTTGTGACAAATCGAACCGATTCGTCAAGGGGGACACAACATATGGTGCATTAGTAGAAGTTTTCCCACATAATGGCGGATGAGGCCGTTTCGACTAAATGTTGTGTCCGATCAGAAGTCCAGATTTTCGACGTTCAGCGCGTTCTGCTGGATGAAGTCGCGGCGGGGTTCCACCACGTCGCCCATCAGTTTGGTGAAGATGTCGTCGGCTTCGGCCAGATCGTCGACCTTGACCTGCAACAGCGTGCGCGCGTCGGGGTCCAGCGTGGTTTCCCAGAGCTGTTCGGGGTTCATCTCGCCCAACCCCTTGTAGCGTTGCAGGGACAGGCCCTTTTCGCCTTCAGCCAGGATCGACTTCAAAAGGTCGGTCGGGCCGTGGACCATCTGTTCGCGGTCCTTGCGGACAAGGCGGGCCGGGTCGCGATAGTATTCCCGCTGCGGGCCGGAAATGGAGGAGAGCTTGCGCGCCTCGCCCGAGCGGAGGACGGCACCGTCGAGGGTGCGGAGTTCCTCGACCCCGCGGAGGATGCGCGAAAGGCGGATGCCGTGATCCTGCGTGATGCGGCCGGTCCAGCCCTTTTCGTATTCGGCGGCGACGAGGTCCAGACGGCGGGCGACTTGGTCTGCGACCGCTTGCAGGTCAGCATCGGCGCGGCCGGGGTCGAAGGCACCGGCGATGGCGGCCTGTTCAAGGATGTTGCGCGGGTAATGCGTCGGGAAGGCATCCAGCACGCGGCGGAAGCTGCGTGCGCCTTCGACGATGCGGGCAAGGTCGGCACCCGCGATTTCCTGCCCGTCATTCAGGCGCAGGACGGCGCCTTCGATGCCCATCTCGACAAGGTAGTCTTCGAGGGCGGCTTGATCCTTGAGGTAAACCTCGGATTTCCCGCGCGAGACTTTGTAGAGCGGGGGCTGCGCGATGTAGAGGTAGCCACCTTCGATCAGTTCCGGCATCTGGCGGAAGAAGAAGGTCAGGAGCAGCGTACGGATATGCGCGCCGTCCACGTCGGCGTCGGTCATGATGACGATCTTGTGGTAGCGCAGTTTCTTGATGTCGAATTCATCCCGCCCGATGCCCGTGCCCAGCGCGGTGATCAGCGTGCCGATTTCCTGACTGCCGAGCATCCGGTCGAAACGCGCGCGTTCGACGTTCAGGATCTTGCCGCGGAGCGGCAGCACCGCCTGATTGGAACGCGAGCGGCCCTGTTTGGCGGAACCGCCGGCCGAGTCCCCTTCGACAAGGAAGAGTTCGGACTTGGCAGGATCGCGTTCCTGACAGTCGGCCAGCTTGCCGGGGAGGGAGGCCACGTCCAGCGCCGTCTTGCGGCGGGTCAGTTCACGCGCCTTCCGGGCGGCTTCGCGGGCGAGCGCTGCCTCGATGATCTTGCCGACGATGATGCGGGCAGGTCCGGGGTTTTCCTCGAACCATTCCGCGAGCTTTTCGTTCACGAGGTTCTCGACTGCCGGGCGGACTTCGGACGAGACCAGCTTGTCCTTGGTCTGGCTGGAGAATTTGGGGTCCGGCACCTTGACCGACAGCACGCAGGTCAGCCCTTCGCGGGCGTCGTCGCCGGTGAAATCGACCTTTTCCTTTTTCGCGATACCCGAGGATTGGGCATAGGCGTTGATCGTGCGGGTCAGCGCGCCGCGGAAGCCGGCAAGGTGGGTGCCGCCGTCGCGCTGGGGGATGTTGTTGGTGAAGGGAAGCACGGTTTCGTGGTAGGTGTCGTTCCACCACATGGCGATTTCCACGCCGATGCCGTTCTTTTCGCCCAGCATGTAGATGGGTTCGGGCATGACCGACTGCTTGGAGCGGTCGAGGTATTTGACGAATTCCTTGACGCCGCCTTCGTAGAACAGCTCGGTATGCAGGGGTTCAGCGGGACGTTCATCCTCGATGATGATCCGCACGCCGGAGTTCAGGAAGGCCAGTTCCCGCAGGCGGGTTTCCAGCGTCTTGAAGCTGTAGTCGAGGTTGGAGAAGGTGCCATCCGGCGTGTTGGTCTTGGCGCTGGCCAGAAAGCGCACCTCGGTCCCGCGCATTCCGGGGGCGGGGCCGACGGGGTAGACGTGGGTGACGCATTCGCCATGTTCGAAGCGGGCGCGATATTCGGTGTCGTTGCGCCAGACGGTCAGTTCCAGCCATTCCGACAGGGCGTTGACGACCGACACGCCCACGCCGTGCAGACCGCCCGACACCTTGTAGGCGTTGCCGCTGTCGTCGGTGTTGTTGAATTTCCCGCCGGCGTGAAGCTGGGTCATGATGACCTCGGCTGCCGAGACGCCCTCTTCGGCGTGGATGTCGACGGGGATGCCGCGCCCGTTGTCGCGGACCGAGACGGAGCTGTCGGCGTGGATCTTCACCGTGACGGCGGTGGCGTGGCCTGCCAATGCCTCGTCGATGCCGTTATCCACGACTTCGTAGACCATGTGGTGCAGGCCCGACCCGTCGTCGGTGTCGCCGATATACATGCCGGGGCGTTTGCGGACCGCCTCTAACCCCTTGAGAACCTTGATGGAATCAGCGCCGTATTCGGCGGGTTTCTTCGCGGCTTCGGCCATGCGTCGGGCATCCCTTGAATTGCCCGCGATTTATAGCGGGTGGGGTGGGGAATGTCACGCCTTGGGCACAAGATATTGCGGTCAGGTGAACGGGATCACGAGGCCCACGAGGATGAGGAGGACGCCCGAGCCGATGTTCAGGCGGCGCACGGCGGCGGGGCTGGACAGCAGGCGGCGCGCGCGATCGAGGAACCATGCAAGGCCGAGGTTTCCAAGCATCGGAACGAAGGCCGAGATGCAGATGATGGCGATGATGTCGGGGGTTTGCAGCGACCCGAGGTCGAAGAAACCGGGCAGCGCGCCCATGTAGAACAGGATCGCCTTGGGGTTGCCGATCACGGCGGCGACGCCGACCGAAAAGCCCGCCCAGAGGCCGGGTTTCGTCAGCCGTGAATCGGCATCCATCGTGGCCGCCGGTTTGCGGATCAGCATCACCCCCATCAGGATGAAGATGACGGACGCGACCCAGCGCAGCAGGGTCAGGTAATCGCCATAGACGCTGTGCACCCATGTCAGCCCGAGGATCGCCATGAGCGGCCAGACCAGATCGCCCAGCGCCACGCCCACGGCCAGCGGCCATGCCCCTGCCATGCCCCCCGACAGCGCGCGGGCGGTCAGGGCCACCCAGACAGGGCCGGGGACAGCCCAGAGCGCGGCCATGCCGCCCGCATAGAGGAGAAGGTCGTAGAGCGAGACGGTCATTTCGGGTCCGGCAAGGTGAGAGAGCCGTCAGGGGCGAGCGGCCAGAAGGGGTTCATCGCCACTTCCCAGACATGACCTTCGGGATCGGCCCAATAGCCGGAATAGCCGCCCCAGAAAACCTTTTCCGGCGGTTTCAGCGGGGTCGCCCCTGCCGCCAAGGCTGCGGCGAAGGCGGCGTCCACCTCGGCCTCGGTCGCGAAGTTCTGGGCGAGGGTGATGGCCCCCGTGCCAAGGGTGGCGTCGGGGCGGTTCTGGTCATGGGCCAGGTCGGACAGGCCAAAGAGCGCCAGCGCCATGCCGTGCAACTGGTAGAAGGCCACGCCCTCTTGCGAGCCGTGCTCCTGCCAGCCCAGACGGGCATAGAAGGCACGGGCGGCGTTCAGGTCGCGGGTGCCGAGCGTGACGAGGGTAATGCGCTGGGGCGTCATGTTTCGGTGACCTTGGACATGCCGCCGTCGTCCGCGACGGTGAAGCTTTGCGCCCGGTTTCCCAGACTGTCAAACAGCCCCGGTTCCGTGCCCGTCATGATCGCCTGCGCCCCCAGCGCGCAGATTTCGTCATAGAGCGCGGCGCGGCGATGCTGGTCGAGATGGGCCGCCACCTCGTCCAGCAGCAGGATGGGCGGAGAACCGAGATCGGCGGCCAGCGCGCGGGCATTGGCAAGGATGAGCGAGATCAGCAGCGCCTTCTGTTCGCCGGTGGAACATTGGTCGGCGGGCGCGCCCTTGGCGGTGTAGATCGCGGCAAGGTCGGCGCGGTGAGGGCCGATCAGGGTGCGACCGGCGGCCATGTCGCGACGGCGGCTCGCGGCCAGCGCAGGCGCGAGGTCGTCGGGGATATCCTCGCCCTCCGGTCCGATCAGCGACAGGTCGGCGGCCGGAAAGGCGGTTTCGGCCCCGGCCTGTGCGGCGGTGATGCGGGCCAGGGCGTGCTGGCGGTTGGCGGTGATCTGGGCGGCTGCCTCGGCCATCTGCGCCTCCAGCGCGGTATACCAATGCGCGTCCTGCACCATGTCCTTGAGCAGGCGGTTGCGGTCGCGCATGGCCTTTTCATAGGCCAGCGTCACCTCGGCATGATCCGGCGCGAAGCTCATGGTCAGCCGGTCGAGAAAGCGGCGGCGTCCCTCGGCGGCCTCGATCCACAGGCGGTCCATGGCAGGGACAAGCCAGAGGACGCGCAGGATGCGGGCAAGGGCCACCTGCGGCGCGGCCTTGCCATCGATGCGGGTCTGGCGGGGGTCGCTGCCCTCGGCATAGGTTTCGAGGTCGTGAAAGGGCGCGGTTGTTTCGGCGCGGATCTTCCAGCCGATGGCATCGGGCTTGCGCGCCAGTTCATCTGCCGCCGCCCGCCGCAAGCCGCGACCGGGGGAGAGGAGTGAGACGGCCTCAAGGATATTGGTCTTGCCCGCCCCGTTGGGTCCGGAAATGGCCACGGGCCGCCCGTCCAGCTCCAGCCGCGCGGCGCGGTGGCTGCGGAAGTGCGATAGAATGAGGGTCGAGATGGTCAAACCACCCACCCTATCCTCCATTTTCTGTCCAAAAATATCCCACGGGGGTCCGGGGGTGTGAAACCCCCGGTCCGACGCATCAGACGCGCATCGGCATCACGACATAGACCGCGCTGGTGTCGTTGCCTTCGCGCATGAGGGTCGGGTCGCCGCTGCTGTTGAACAGGAACACGGCGTTCTCACGGTCGACCTGCGACGCGATTTCCAGCAGGTATTTGGCGTTGAAGCCGATTTCCAGCCGTTCGTCGGCATAGGCCACGGCCAGTTCCTCTTCTGCCGCGCCGGAGTCGGGGGCGTTGACGGACAGGACCAGACGGTCTTCGTCGAGGCTGAGCTTCACGGCGCGGGAGCGTTCGGACGACACGGTGGCGACGCGGTCCACGGCCTTGGCGAATTCGGTCGCGTCGACTTCCAGACGGCGGGTGTTTCCGGTCGGAATCACGCGGGTGTAGTCGGGGAAGGTGCCGTCGATCACCTTGGAGGTCAGGGTGATGGCGGGGGTAGCAAAGCGCACCTTGGTTTCCGAAACCGAGACGGCGATGGCGGCATCGTCATCGTCCAGCAGCTTGCGAAGCTCGCCCACCGTCTTGCGCGGGACGATCACGCCGGCCATGCCCTGTGCGCCCGCCGGAAGCGGGGCGTCGATGCGGGCCAGACGGTGGCCGTCGGTCGCCACGCAGCGCAGGACGGCGCCCTCCTCTCCGGTGGCGGTGTGCATATAGACGCCGTTCAGGTAATACCTTGTTTCCTCGGTCGAAATCGCGAACTTCGCCTTGTCGAACAGGCGGCGCAGCACGCCCGCGGGGGCCGAGAAATTCGTCGTGTATTCCGACGAGGCCATGACGGGGAAATCCTCGCGCGGGAGGGTGGCGAGGCTGAAGGTCGACCGGCCCGCGGTGATGGTCAGACGACCTGCGGCGCCGTCTTCCGACAGGTTCACCAGCGCGCCGTCCGGCAGCTTGCGGATGATCTCGTGCAGCATGACGGCCGAGACGGTGGTGGCACCGGCGCGTTCCACCATGGCGGGGGCGCGGTCCACGACCTCGATATCCAGATCGGTGGCGCGGAAGCTGACCTGCGCGCCATCGGCCTCGATCAGCACATTGGCGAGGATCGGAATGGTGTTGCGGCGTTCGACGACGGATTGCGCCTGTGCCAGCGCCTTGAGAAGCGTTCCGCGTTCGATCGACAGTTTCATGGTGACCATCCCTTGCTCTTGCCCGCCACGGGGAACCAGAAATTAGCCGTTTTGAGGCGGTTCACAAGCGGTTTGGCGCATCTGGACGGCGCGGCGCGGCGGATTTGCCGCAGCGGCCTGCGGGCGTTGGGTTTACCGGCGGCCGGAGGTCGAAATGGCCGTACCGCAAACCGTGCCGCCCCCTGTGCCGCAAACTGTGCATACGCGCGGGCCCGATACCATTCCTTAACGAATCATCGGTCAAACTTGCCGGATCGAGGGTCAGCCGGGGGAACCGATGCCATATCCCGTCAGTCGCAGGAGCCGAGCGGTTCCGCCGTGTAGGTCGTCATGCCGACCATGCCTTCCGCGGGCGGGTGGGCGGTCAGCTTGACCGTCAGGTCGCAGTCCTGCGTGCGGATGGTCCATTCGTCCTGCCCGTCCGGCGTGGTGCCGGTGTTTTCCACCGACCGGATCGGGGCCTGGCGCAGAAGATCCGCCACGGCTTCGGTGTCGAGGATGGCCGCGATCTTGGTCGCGCTGTCGTAGAAGCCGGAGAGGGCGGCAGCGGCGGGCCCAGCGGGCGCGGCGGCAAGGAGGAAGGCAGGCAGGAGCAGGGCTGGGCGGAACATGGGGCGCAACATGGGGACCATCACGGAAAGGGATCAACAAAGGGGAGTGTTGCCCAGCCGCAGGGGGGCCGCAAGGCCGCGCGGAACGGAAACGACCCGCCACAGGGGGCGGGTCGGTGGTGGGCATTGCGCGGCGGTCAGCCCTGAAGCTGGCGGCGGAGCATCTGGAGGTCGTCGTTCAGCTGGCTGTCGGTCGCCATCAGCTCTTCGATCTTGCGGACGCCGTGCATGATGGTGGTGTGGTCGCGCCCGCCGAAGCGGCGGCCGATTTCAGGCAGGCTGCGCGGGGTCAGCTGCTTGGCCAGATACATGGCGATCTGGCGGGGGCGGGCGATGGTGCGCACGCGTTTCGGACCGATCATGTCGGACAGGCGGATGTTGTAATGTTCTGCGACCTTGCGCTGGATTTCCTCGATCGTCAGCTTGCGGTCGGAGGCGCGGAGGATGTCGGCAAGGCAGTCCTGCGCCAGTTCCAGCGTGATCTCGCGGCCCACGAGCGAGGCGAAGGCGAAAAGGCGGGTGAGCGCGCCTTCGAGAACGCGGACATTGGTCGTGATGCGATGGGCGAGGAATTCCAGCACGCCATCCGCGATCACGAGGCCCTTGTACTGGCTGCGGTAAAGCTCGACCTTCTGTTGCAGGATGCCGAGGCGGAGTTCGTAATCGGTGGGGTGCAGGTCCACCACCAGCCCGCATTGCAGGCGGGATTTGATGCGATCCTCGAGATCCTTGATCTCTCCGGGCGCGCGGTCGGCGGATATGACGATCTGCTTGTTCTGGTCCACCAGCGCGTTGAAGGTGTGGAAGAATTCCTCCTGCGTGGAATCCTTGCCGGCGATGAATTGCACGTCATCGACCATCAGCACGTCGACCGAGCGGAAGAGTTCCTTGAAATCCATGATCTGGCGTTCGCGCAGGGCCTGCACGAAGCGGTACATGAATTGCTCGGCCGAGAGGTAGAGCACGCGCAGATGCGGCTGGCGGGTCTGAAGTTCGTGCGCGATGGCGTGCATCAGGTGCGTCTTGCCGAGGCCGACCCCGCCGTAAAGGAAGAGCGGGTTGAAGGTCACCGGCCCGCCTTCGGCGACGCGGCGGGCGGCGGCATGGGCCAGTTCGTTGGGCTTGCCCACGACGAAGCTGTCGAAGGTGAAGCGCGCGTCAAGGGGCGCGCCCGGCATCTCGTCGGTGTCGGACGGGCGGGCGGCGGGCTTGGCACGGGCGGGTGCGGTGGCGGCGCGCATCGGTTCGGGCGGGGTGCTGCGGTTGCCCACCGAGAATTCGACACGCTCGACCTGCTGGCCTGCCGTGTTCAGCTGGGCGCGGATGTGATCCGAGAAATTGCGCGAAACCCAGTCACCGAAGAAGGAGGTCGGCACCTCGAACCGGACGACGCCGTTGTTGAGGTCAGAGAATTTCAGCGGTTCGATCCAGGTCACATAGTTGTTCTTGCCCACCCTCTTGATCAGCTCTTCGCGGACCAAACCCCAAGTCTCGTTCGTCATTCTTTCTGACCCGTCCGGTGACGTGCTTCTGAACCCGCGAGGGTCCGGCACGCCTGTTGTTGTTGCACCGGCTTGCGCCGTGGCGATCGCCCTTGAAGCGGGGGGTCAGGACATGGCCATGCAAGGCTTCGGGATCGCGGAAACGGTCACACGAAAAACCCCCTTCGCAGGGGCACAACAAACCCGTTTCCGGCCCGAGGGCCGCCGGACCGCCACAAAAGGGAAGGACCAGATTCGCATCTGGCCAATCCGTTGGCGGGCCGTCTTGCATTGCAGCAGCAAACTGCACAACCTTTTGAACCGCAAACAAAAATTGACGGGTTAGCCTACGCTTGGCAGCCCTGCGAACCGTCATTTTCATTTGCGATTCCGTCATGTCCCCCAAGACGAGAGTGAATCGCAGGGTGACGCTAGCAAGCCGCGCGGAGGCGGCGCAACCGAACTTCAAGCTTGACAGACCGATGGCTAAACCGAATCCGGAAGGCTGTGCGCGCGGGCCACGCAAGCCCGCGGAAAAGCACGGCGCGGGGCGGCGGAGCGCGGCAGAAATGCCACGGAAAAAGAAAACGGGGCGCGCCCTGTTGGGCGCGCCCCGTGGGGATTCGCTGGCCGTCCGGATCAGGAGGCGGGGGTCGCCAGGGCCTTCACGCGCGAGGCGAGGCGCGACATTTTGCGCGACACGGTGTTGGCGTGCAGGATGCCCTTGGTGACGCCACGGTCCAGCTCGGGCTGGGCGGCGCGCAGGGCGGCGAGGGCGGCTTCGGCATTGCCCGAGGCGATGGCTTCCTCGACCTTGCGGATGAAGGTACGGATGCGCGAACGGCGGGCCTTGTTCACGTCATAGCGGGCTTCGGACTGACGCGCGCGCTTTTTGGACTGGGCAGTGTTTGCCATGGGCTTTGTATCCTGTGGGTCTTCGTTTCAATTCGGTTGCACAAAAGACCCAAGGCTCCGCCCATCGGGACAGAATCGATTCTTGCCTAAGCGGGCCCACGCGCATGTGCGGCGGGCTATAGAGCAAGGGCGCGGCGAAGGAAAGCAGGAAAATAAGGGATCAGCGGTCGCGGAACTGCGGTTCGCGCTTTTCGAGGAAGGCGGCCATGCCCTCTTTCTGGTCTTCGGTCGAAAAGACGGCGTGGAACATGCGGCGTTCGAAGAGGATGCCTTCGCGCAGAGATCCTTCCAGCGCGCGGTTGACCGATTCCTTCACCACCATGGCGGTGAGCGCCGATTTCTGCGCGATCTTGCCGGCGGCCTTCATCGCCTCGGCCAGCAGGTCCTTGGCGGGGACGACGCGCGAGACGAGACCGGTGCGTTCCGCCTCGGCCGCGTCCATGAAGCGGCCGGTGAGGTTCATGTCCATCGCCTTGGCCTTGCCGACGGCGCGGGTCAGGCGCTGGGTTCCGCCCATGCCCGCGACGATGCCGAGGTTGATTTCGGGCTGGCCGAATTTCGCGGTGTCGGCGGCGATGATGAAGTCGCACATCATGGCCAGTTCGCACCCGCCGCCAAGGCAGTAGCCGGACACGGCGGCGATCAGCGGTTTGCGGGTGCGGGCGATGCTGTCTGCCTCGGCCGCGAAGAGGTCGTCGAAGAAGACGTCGGTGAAGGATTTTTCCGACATCTCCTTGACGTCGGCACCGGCGGCGAAGGCCTTTTCCGATCCGGTCAGGACGATGCAGCGCACCTTGTCATTGCGGTCGGCGGCGGCGATGGCCTGCGCCAGTTCCTGCATGAGCCGTGCGTTGAGGGCGTTGAGCGCCTCGGGCCGGTTGAGGCGGATGAGGGCGATGTAATCCTCGATCTCGACGATCAGGGTCTCGTAAGCCATCGGGTGCCTCCGTGTCTGGCTGGCGTGACTCCTAGCAGTAACGCGGGCGTTATCAAGGGTCGTTACGGGACGTCACCTCTGGCAGGTGGGGCAGAAGAAGGACGAGCGCCCCGATTGCACGATGCGCGCGATGGTCGAGGTGCAGCCCGTGGACTGGCAGGGTTCGCCTTCGCGGCCATAGACCTGAAAACTGTGCTGGAAGTAGCCGAGTTCCCCGTCGGCCTGTCTGTAGTCGCGGAGCGAGGAGCCGCCGGCGGTGATCGCCTCGGCCAGCACGTCGCGGATGATGGGGACAAGGGCGGCGGCGCGGGCGGCGGAAAGGCGGCCGGCCTTGCGCGCCGGGTGGATGCGGGCGCGGTAGAGCGTTTCGCAGACGTAGATGTTGCCAAGGCCCGCTACGATGTGCTGGTCGAGGAGGGCGGATTTGATCGGCGTGTTGCGGTCCTTGAGCCGTGCCGCGAGGTAGGGTTCGGAGAAATCGTTGCCCAAGGGTTCGGGGCCGAGCTGGGCGAGGAGCGGGTGGGCGTCCGCGGTGGCCGTGGGCATCAGGTCCATCGCGCCGAAGCGGCGGGCGTCGTTGAAGGTGATGCGGGTGCCGTCCTCCATGTCCAGCACCACATGGTCGTGCTTTTCCGGCGCGGGGTGGTGGTGATGCCATTCGCCAAGGGTTTCGCGGGAGGAGGGCGAGGAGATCAGCATCCGCCCCGACATGCCGAGATGGATGAGGAGCGTTTCATCGGTCGACAGGTCCGCGAGGATGTATTTCGACCGGCGGCGGAGCGTGAGGACACGCGCGCCGGTCAGGCGTTCGGCCATGCGGGGCGGGAAGGGCCAGCGCAGGTCGGGGCGGTTGACGGTGGCGCGGGTGATGGTGCGCCCCGCCATCGCGGGAAGAAGGCCGCGGCGGACGGTTTCGACTTCGGGGAGTTCGGGCATCGGCGGTTCCGTAAGGGGGGCGGACATGTGGGCGCATTGCAGCGCCGATCTTCGGCCCTATAAGGAGTGGCAAGCAAGGGAACGGCAAGACCAGATGACCGACGATCCGCAAGGCACCACGCATTTCGGCTTTCAGACAGTGCCCGAGGCCGAGAAGGCCGGAATGGTGCATGGCGTCTTTACCCGCGTTGCCAGCCGCTATGACATCATGAATGACCTGATGTCGGGCGGTGTGCATCGCCTGTGGAAGGACGCGATGATGGACTGGCTGGCGCCGCGCCCGGGGCAGAGGCTGCTGGATGTGGCGGGGGGGACGGGGGATATTGCCTTCCGGTTCCTGAAACGCGCGGCGGGGGCGTCGGCGGTGGTGCTGGACATGACCGAGTCGATGCTGGTCGCGGGCCGCCAGCGGGCCGAGGCAGAGCGGCAGGCAGAGCGTCTGGACTGGGTGGTGGGCGATGCGATGGCCCTGCCCTTTCCGGCGAATTCCTTTGACGTCTATACGATCAGCTTTGGCATCCGGAACGTGACGCGGGTTCAGGACGCGCTGAACGAGGCGTATCGCGTGCTGAAACCCGGCGGGCGGCTGATGGTGCTGGAGTTCAGCCATATTCCCAATGACCTGATGCAGAAGGTCTATGACGCCTATTCCTTCAACGTGATCCCCGTCATGGGGCAGATCGTGGCGAAGGATCGGGACAGCTATCAGTATCTGGTCGAATCGATCCGCAAGTTCCCGGATCAGGAGACTTTCGCGGGCATGATCCGCAAGGCGGGGTTCGGGCAGGTGAAGTATCGCAACCTGAGCCTTGGCATCGCGGCGCTGCATTCGGGTTGGAAGCTGTAGGATGCGGGGACCGCACAATATCTGGCGGCTGATCCGCACCGGCGCGACGCTGGAACGCACGGGCGCGATGGCCGTGGTGCTGGAGGCGTTCCGCGCGCCTGCGTCGATCAGGGTGGCGGCGCGCCTGTTGGGATGGCCGTTCAAGTGGCTGGGTCTGCGGGGCGATCCGGCGCTGCCGCCTGCGACGCGGGCGCTGACGGCGCTGGGTCCGGCCTATATCAAGTTCGGGCAGATCCTGTCGACGCGGCCCGATATCGTGGGCGAGGAGCTGTCGCAGCAACTGAAGTATCTTCAGGACCAGTTGCCGCCCTTTCCGCGCGACGTGGCCAAGCGGATGATCGAGGCAGAGCTGGAAGTGCCCGTCGATCAGGTGTTTTCGGAATTTTCCGAGCCTGTCGCGGCGGCCTCTATCGCGCAGGTGCATCGGGCGCGGCTGGCCGATACGGGCGAGGAGGTCGCGGTCAAGGTGCTGCGCCCCGGGATCGAGCGGGCCTTCCGCAAGGATATCGACGCCTTCTACCTGATTGCCCGCACGATCGAGATCGTGGCCCCGCAGACGCGGAGGCTGCGGCCCATGGATGTGATCGCCCATTTCGAGGGCGTGGTGATGGGCGAGCTGGATTTGCGGCTGGAATCGTCGGCCGCAGCCGAGTTCGCGGCGAATACGGAGAAGGACGAAGGGTTCCGCGTGCCGCGCCCCGTCTGGTTCCTGTCGGGCAAGACGGTGATGACGCTGGGCTGGGCCGAAGGGATCGGGATGAATGACAACGCCGCGATCGACGCGGCGGGGCTGGACCGGCGGGTTCTGGGGGCGCGGGTGCTGTCGCTGTTCCTGAACCATGCGCTGCGGGACGGGTTCTTCCATGCCGACATGCATCAGGGGAACCTGAAGGTCGGGCGTGACGGGGCGATCATCGCCTATGATTTCGGGATCATGGGGCGGATCGACGAATATACCCGCCGCGTCTATGCGGAGATCCTGATGGGGTTCATCCGCAAGGATTACCGCCGCGTGGCCGAGGTGCATTTCGAGGCGGGATATGTGCCCGCCGACCGCGATATCGACGAATTCGCCCGTGCCCTGCGGGCGGTGGGCGAGCCGATCTTCGGCATGGATGCAAGCCGGATCTCGATGGCGCGCTTGCTCGCCTATCTGTTTGAAGTGACCGAGCGGTTCGGGATGCAGACGCGGACCGAGCTGATCCTGCTGCAACGGACGATGGTGGTGGTGGAAGGCGTGGCGCGGTCGCTGGACCCGCATATCAACATCTGGCAGGTCGCGCGGCCGGTGGTGGAAAGCTATATCGCCAAGAATGTGGGGCCGGCGGCGCTGATCCGCGACCTGCTGACGACGGCGCGGGTGCTGGGCCGGTTCGGGCCGAAGCTGCCGCGCATGGTCGAGGCGGCGCTGATCGCGCAGGCGGACCCGCCGAAACCCCTGGCCCCGCCGCGGCGGCGGTCGCGGTGGTATCTGATCCCGCTGGGCGCGGCGGTCTTTGCCGCGGGCGTGGGGCTGGGCACGCTGTTCTAGGGCGTGTCCCGTTCGATCTGCAGGGCGCGGGCATAGTCGGCATCGCCGCGGGCGGCCTTCCACGCGCAATGGGCCATGATGCGCCAGCGGTAGAGCGGCAGGAGCGCGCGGGTGCGGGTGGCAATGGCGGCGTCGGGATAGGCGTCGAGCAGGGCATCGGCCCAACCTGCGGGCGCGATTGCGCCGGTGTAGAGCCACATCATGGCGGGCGAGATCAGGGTGGCGAGGTCTTCGCAGGGGTCGCCGAGGCCGGGGCATTGCCAGTCGATCAGCAGCGGGCCGTCGGGGCCGGTCAGGATGTTGCCCGCCACCACATCGCCATGGACGGGGCGCGCGGGGACGGGGGGCAGGTGCGGATCGTCGGGCGGGGCGGGCAGGCCCGGGGGCGCGAAGCTGGCGGCATGGGCAAGGATGGCCGCGCTGCCATTGGGCAGGGCGCGCAGGGGCGCGGCGGGCGGCGCGGCGGTGTGCAGGCGGTGCAGGAGATGCGCGACGGGGGCGGGCGGTCCGCCCCACCGGCCAGCGGGAAGATGGTCGAGGATCAGCCAGCCCTGCCCCGCCGCGCGCAGGACGGGGGCAATCCCGAGCGGACCGAAATGGTGCAGGGCCGATTCCTCGGCCTTCGGGTCATTGGGAAACAGCGGCGTGACGGCGGCGGGGTCATGGCATTTGACGACCAGCCCCCCCACGCGCCAGACGCGGTTCGTCCTGCCACCCGAGAGCGGCCGCCATTGCCCGTCATGGCCGGGGCACAACCGGTCCAGCGCCCGCACAAGGGCGGGGTCGGTCGCGGGATCGGCAAAGGGGCGGGGCGGGGTCTGCATCTGCGGGCAGACCCTACTGCCACCGCCGACCGGCGCAAGGGCGTTCATGGCATACGCAGGGCGGTGATCCGGTCGGCAGGCACCTGCACCCCGCCCCGCAGGATCAGCATCAGGTTCCCGTCACTTCGGCGCGCCTCTTCGATGCGGGCGTAATGGCTGACGGGCGCGGTGGCGATGACGGTGCCGTCCTGTTCGCCTTCCAGCGTCAGGTCATAGAGTCCCTGCGGCAAGGGGCTGCCCGACGGATCGGCGCCCAGCCACTGGTATGGACCGCCCGCAGGGGGCACATCCTCGCGCGCGACAAGGTTTCCTGCCGCGTCGCGGATCACGAGAACGGCCCTGTCCGCCCCGGGCACGGAGGGCAGTGTCAGGGTCACGGGCGTGCGGTCGAAATGGACGGGGGCGGAGGACTGCGCCTCTTGTCCCACCCAGCCCGAAAGCTGCGCCATGCCGAGCAGGTTGAACTGCGCCGACATCTGGGAGAGCAGGGTATTCGCCTTTACCTGCTGTTCCACACCCGAGAAGGTGGCGAGTTGCACGGCGTAGTCGGCCGACTCGATGGGGTTCAGCGGGTCCTGATTCTGCATCTGCGTGGTCAGCATCCGCAGGAAGGTATTGAAATCCGAGGTTAGCGCGGGCTTGGCCGCGGCAGGGCTGCGCGTTGCGGCAGAGGTGGGGGGAATCGCGTCCATCTGGGGATCCTTTCACAATCGCAGATCAAGGCTGCCCGCCGACGCCACGGGCAGGGGCCACGTGCGGGGCGGGGGTGGCAGGGCTTCGTCAGGGGCCGCGACCGGCGCGGAATGGCCGCCGCCGGTATCGCCCTGCGGCATCGGCTGGCCATCATTCGCGGCAAAGCTGAGGGTGGTTCCGGCAAAGCCCGATTGCCGGAGTTCGGCGAGGATCAGCTCTCCCTGTCGCCGCAAGAGGTCGAGCGTGGCGGGTTGGTCGACCGAAAGGTGGATATGCAGACCCTCGGCGGTGCGCGTCAGTTCGAAGCGGAGCGTGCCCAACTCCTCGGGTCGAAGGGTGAGATGGACGGGGCCATCGGGCGCGGTGCGGGCAAGGCGGACCATTTCGGCGGGCAAAGCCTCGGGCCGGTGGGCGGCGGGACGGGCGGCTTCGGGGCGGTCGGGGGCGGATTGCTCTGGCGGGAGCGGCGCAGGGGGCGCGGCGGACGGGTCGGGCAGGTGATCGGGTTGCGGCCCCGCTTCGGCAATGGGCGGCGCGGCAGGTTTGGCGGTTGCCCCCTGCGGGGCGGGCGGCAGGTCAAAGCGGGGATGGGCGTCGTCGGCGGGACCGGTCGCGCCTGCCCGGGCATCGGACGCGGGCGTGGGGTCGGGGCGCGCGGGATCGATCCGCGCAACGGGGCGCGGCGGGACCGGAAGCGGTGACGGCACGGAAGGCAAGGGCGAAGGTGCGATGGTGCCTGCCCTCTCCTCCGCCGGTGGCACAGGGAGAAGATTGGCATTTTCGGCAATGTTAGAGACGTTTTTCTGGTCCGGCGGCGTAACAAGTTCGGGTCCGGACGGCCCTGCCGCCGGTACGCTGGCCGCAACAGACCTTGCATCCCCCTCCTCTGACGGATTGGCCGGTGGGGATGCGGTGGGCAGCGGTGCGGGCGGAATTTCGGCAACGGGCGTGTCCGCCTGCGGAAGATGGGCTGGTGCCGCAGCGGTCGGATCAGGGGGAAGCTGGGGTTCCCTGATGACAGGCAGGGGCAGGGGGGGTGGCGGCAGTTGCAGGTCTGCCATCACCATAGCGGCGTCTTCCGCAGCGTCGGGCAGGACAGGGTCCGGCAGGGCCGTCGCTGTGACGTCCGCTTCTGCCAACGGCAGCAAAGCAGCCAGAACAGCGTCGAACTCCGCCCCGCCCGACGGCATTTGCGCGGGTCGGGTCGCGGGCGGGACAAGCAGCGCAATGGGGGGAATCATCCTGCACCTGTGACTTCTGTCGCCGGTCCAGAGTGGCGGTGCGGCCTTACCAAATGTTTACGCCGGACCGGCAGGATTGAGGAAAATCCACACGATCCGGAGTCATCATGCAGATCCCCCCTCTTTACCCGCAGGACAGCACGGTCCTTCAGCGCAAATCGGTCGAGCTGGAGCGGGCCTTCCTGACCGAGATGCTGCGTCACGCAGGTATATCCGCCCCCGAAGGCGCCTTTGGCGCGGGGATCGGCGGAGAGCAGTTCGCGTCCTTCCTGCGCGAGGCGCAGGCCGGTGCGATCGTGGACGGAGGCGGCATCGGACTGGCCGAACGTCTGTTCGAATCGCTGGTGGAGCGCGCGAGATGACCGCCCCGTCGCATGGGATCACGGAGGTCATGGAGGCAATCCGCGAGGCCGCCCTGCGCGCAGATTTCGCCGCGATGGAGAGGCTTTCTGCAAGGTTAGAGACTGTTTTTACGCCAGAGGACCATCTGGACCCGCTGCTTTTGCAGGGCGTCGCAGAGCTGGCGCGCGGGAACGAGACCTGTTTGCGCGCGGCCCTTCTGGGCGTGCGTTCGGCACGCAGGCGCGTGGCCGAGCTGGCCGCGGCAGCACGGGCGGAAACCTATGACTGCACCGGCAGACGCCACGGGCACCCCGCAGGCCAGCCGGTCTGCAGGCTGTAATTCGTTAGAATGCGATGCGTCTTTTGCAGGGCCGGCAACGCAGCCTTAACCCCCTGCGCCCAATGTCGCCCTTGCGTTCCAAGACGGAACGGCGCGGCGGGCGGATCCCGACGCATCGGACAGAAGCCGCTCTGGAAACAGCGTCAAAGGCGCATGATTTGGAGAAATAGACATGTCTTCCATCCTCACCAACAACAGCGCAATGGTCGCGCTGCAGACCATGAAGACCATCAACGCCGGGCTGAGCCGGACGCAGCAGGAAATCTCGACCGGCAAGAGCGTGGCGACGGCAAAGGACAGCGCCACGGTCTGGATCACCTTCGCGTTGGACGCATAGGCGCGCTGCGTCTGGATGAGCGAGGTGAGCTCTGCGGCGATGTCGGTCGCTGACCCTTCGCGCGTGTAGCCGGAGATCTGGCCCGTCGGGCCCTTGCCGGCATCCCACAGGAAAAACGCGCCGGAGTCGGAGGTGAGCTTGAAGGCCTGTCGCCCGATGGACTGCAATCCGTTCACATTGGGCACGTCGACAAGGGGAATCTGGTAGAGGCGGCGATAAAGCCCGCTGTCGTAGCTGGCGACGACAAAACCCTGTTCGTCGATCTCGAGCGAGACGAGCGATCCGACGGGAAATCCGTTCTTCGTGATGTCGAGCGGCATGAAATCGGAGTCGAATTGCGTCATCCGGTCCGCCACCCCGATCCGGCCGATGTTCACCGCGATCGTGCCGCCCGCGACGGGGATGGCCACCGTCCCTTCGGCAGGATCATAGGCACCGCCGGCAAGGGCCGTGACGGACGCAAGCGATCCGGCCGAGGCGGTGTCATCGAAGACGAGCGTATAGCTGCCCACGACCGCGCCGCCCTGCGCCCCGTCGCGGATCGTCATGGTCCAGCTGTTCGACTGGCCCGTGGCGGGAACCACAGGGTCAAAGGTGATGTCGAGCCGTTCCGAATTGCCCAGACTGCCGAAGTATTCGACCGAGAGGGGCAGATCCGCCCCCGCGCCGCCCGCAGCCGTGGCCGAGGCCGGCAGGTTGAGGCCAAGGCTGATCCGTGTTGTCGGATCGACGCTGCGCTGGATCGTGCTGATGCGGACGGGTTCCAGACCGAGCGCGGAATCGCGCGGGTTGTCGGTGACCGTTCCGTCCTGCCGCGTGGGCCAGCCCAGAAGAAGAAGCCCGGTTTCGGTTTTCAGATACCCTTCCTCGTCCCGCCGGAAGGCGCCAGTGGGCAGAAGGAGAAGTTCCTGTTCATCCGTCGACAACGAGGACATGTCGCGCACCGGAAGCATCCCGCGCCCCGAGACCGCAAGATCGAGCGCATTGCCCGTGCTCACGAGCGAGCCCGCCTGATCGACGACCCTTTGGGTCAGTGCACGCACACCCCCCGCCGCATAGCTGCCGGGCCCGCCAGACCCGCCGATCACCAGCATTTCGAAATCGGCCTCGGCCCGGCGGTAGCCGAAGGTCGCGGAGTTGGCGATGTTGTCCGAAATCGCGGCAAGCCGCGCCGCGTTCGCGTTCAACCCCGCAACACCGGCGTTGAAAGATGACGTGATCGACATGGAAAAGCCCCTTCTGCAGCCACCGCTTGGTGACCGCACTCTGGGACATCAGGCGTTAATTCCCGCCTAATGCGGACAATCTTCGCTATCCGGCGTTCCGGCGCAGAAGGATCACCTCGATCCGGTTGTTGCGGGCGGCGGTGGGGTCGGCCGTGGCGGGGCGGCGATCGGCATGGCCGGTGACACGCTGCACCCTTGCAGGATCAAGCCCTGCCGCAACGCTGACGACACGGGCAGACTGGGCGCGGGCGGTCGACAGGTCCCAGACCGGATCGCGCGCCAGCGTGACGGGAAAGGCGCGGACATGGCCCGTCACGGCGACCGGATTGTCGGCAAGGGCCGCCACTTCGGCCACGACCCTTAGAAGATCATGCAGCACCGGCGCGGGCTGGTCCGTATCGCCAAGGAAAAGGGCCGCATCATCGGTGTCGAAAAGTTCGACGACCAGCCCCTCGTCCGTCAGGCGCGTGACGACATGGCGCAAAAGCCGGTCCGAGATCATGCTTTCGCCCGAGAGCGCGGCAAGTTCCTGCTCGACCTTTCGCAACAGCTCTGCGTCCTCCTTGTCCATCGCGCCCAGCGCGGGGCCGTCGACGCCCTGCGGCTGAGTGCTCTGGATCGTGGCATGGGCAGGATCGCCGGTGCCGTTGCGGGCCAGCGTGTCGTCGGTCATGATCGAAGTGCCGCCAAAGGCCCCGTCACCCCCGCCCGAGACGCGGTTGATCGGGATGGTCGGGTTGAAATAATCCGCCAGACCCTTCCGCTGTTTTTCGGTTGTCGCGTTCAGCAGCCACATCAGCAGGAAGAAAGCCATCATCGCGGTGACGAAATCGGCATAGGCGACCTTCCACGCCCCGCCGTGGTGGCCACCGCCACCCATGACCTTTTTCCGTTTGATGATGACTGGCGCGGCATTCGCTTGCCTTGCCATGCACAGATCCCATCACCACACACCCGTGGTCGGGTATAGGTCCTGCTTGGTTGAGATCGGGTTTATGAACGGGGTTTTAGGGATTTCCCGACCTGTGCGACAGGACCGGACGCACGAAAAGACCGATGGCCGCGTAATCCCCGCAGAACTGGCGCGCGACCGTGTCGCGCAGACCCAGATCCAGCGTGACGGGTGCGGCGGGCGAAAGCGCCTCGAACCGCGCGCGGGGTTGCTGGGTGCGCGCTGCCAGAAAGTCGGCAAGATCGCGCGTGACCCAGCCGCAGGTTCCCGTCAGCACGAGGTCGAACCGCTGGAACCTGCGGTCGATCGCGACGAGGTCCAGATCAGGGCAGCGCGACAGGATGTGGTCGCGCAAGACCCGCGACAGGCCAGAGGCCAGCGCACCCGTCAGCGCGTCACCCGCAGCACCGATCCGGCCAAGGCAGGCGGAGAGGCGTTCCGCCTCGGCGCGCGACAGGGGGCGCGAGGGATAGATGTCATGACGCGCGGTGGCGGGATCCGAAGCGGTGACGACCAGCCCGCGTGTCCGGCGCAGAAGGCCCTCGGTCGCGGCGGCGCGCGACGGATCAAGACCCGCAAGGACAAGCCCGCCCGGGCGGGCAAGGGCCGTGGCCACCGCCGCCTGATCCATCCCGAGCAACGGGGCAAGCCGCGCCGAAACGCGTTCCGCATCGGCCCAGACGGCAAGCTGGGCCGACAGGTCGCGCAGACCGCCCTGCAGCGGCGGGCCGATCTGCACCGGCCAATCCATCACCGCGGCCAGAACCGAAATCCGCCGCGCTGTTTCGGGGGCCAGATCCGCGACCAGCACGACCCGACCCTCGGCCAACCGGTCCAGAAGACCGCCGGTAGACATCCCCAAAAGCGGTGCCAGTGCCGCCGCCATCATGGCCGGCGACTGCGGCAGCGCAACAAGGCGCAGTTCGAGGGTCCGGTGTCTGGCGGGGCCGTCCATTCCGTCGTCGGTCCTGAGCGCGGGCTTCCACAAGGGAAGCCCGAAGAAACGATTGTTACAGGACCCATCAGAATGATGGACCATCGCCGCCGTCAAGTCTTGGCGGCGCTCACTCGGCCGAGGATCGGGCCCAGAGGTTGATATCCTCTTCACGGGCGATGCTGTCGATCTGCGCCAACTCTTCGGCGGTGAACTCCAGATTGCCGATGGCCCCGGCGCAATCCACCACCTGTTCGGGCCGCGACGCGCCGATCAGGGCCGAGGTGATACCACCGTTCCGCAGCACCCAGGCGATGGCCATCTGCGCCAGCGTCTGCCCCCGCTTGGCAGCAAGCGCATCCAGAGCGCGGACCGAGGCGAGGGCGCTTTCCGTGATCGTCGCGGGGTCCAGCGATTTGCCCTGCGCGGCGCGGCTGTCCTTCGGGATGCCGCCCAGATATTTCTTGGACAGGATACCCTGCGCCAGCGGCGTGAAGGCAATGGAGCCAAGCCCCAGTTCCGCCAGCGTGTCCTTCAGACCGTCATGTTCCACCCAGCGGTTCAGGATGTTGTAGCTGGGCTGATGGATGACGAAGGGGGTCTTGAGCTCCTTCAGGATCGCATAAGCCTCGCGCGTGCGCTGGCTGTTATAGCTGGAAATGCCGACATAGAGCGCGCGGCCCGAACGGACGATGTGGTCGAGCGCGAGCATCGTTTCTTCCAGCGGCGTGTCGGGGTCGAAGCGGTGGGAATAGAAGATGTCGACGTAATCCAGCCCCATCCGTTTCAACGACTGGTCGCAGGAGGCGATGACGTATTTCCGGCTTCCCCATTCGCCATAGGGGCCGTCCCACATCAGGTAACCCGCCTTGGACGAGATGATGAGTTCGTCGCGATATCCGGCGAAGTCGGTCTTGAGGATTTCGCCGAAGGCCTCTTCGGCGCTGCCGGGGGGCGGGCCGTAGTTGTTGGCAAGGTCGTAATGGGTGATGCCGAGGTCAAAGGCCGTCTGGCAGATCGCGCGTTTGGTGTCGTGCGGCGTGTCATGGCCGAAGTTGTGCCAGAGGCCAAGGCTGATGGCGGGCAGTTTCAGGCCGGATTTTCCGCAGGTGCGGTAGACCATTTTCGAATAGCGGTCGGCGGCGGGGGTGTAGGGCATGGCGTCCTCTGTCATGGACAGCGGCGGCGCGAGGGTCGCACCGCCGCCCGTTGGTCGTAGTGGATCAGATCAGATGAAGCGGTTCCAGAGGTTTTCCAGCCGCTCCTGCCGTCCCGACTTCGGTTCGGGGTTCAGGTTTCGGGCGGTGACGACCGCTGCGGCATCTTCCAGCGAACCGGACAGCAGCGCCTTCGCTTCGGCCTTTTCCCAGCCGGCGTAGCGGTCGGCGCGGGCCTTTTCCAGCGCGCCATCCTCCAGCAGGGCGGCGGCGGCCTTCAGGGCGCGGGCGCAGGTGTCCATGCCGCCGACATGGGCGAGGATCAGGTCTTCGGGGTCCAGCGACTGACGCCGGATCTTCGCGTCGAAGTTGGTGCCGCCGGTGGTATAGCCGCCCGCGCGCAGGATTTCGTAGAAGGCCAGCGCCTTTTCCGCGTGATTGTTCGGGAACTGGTCGGTGTCCCAGCCGGATTGGTAATCGTTCCGGTTCATGTCGATGGAGCCGAAGATGCCAAGCGATGCCGCAAGGGCGATTTCATGTTCGAAGCTGTGCCCCGCAAGGATGGCGTGGCCCTGTTCGATGTTGACCTTCACCTCTTTCTCAAGCCCGAACTGGACGAGGAAGCCGTAAACGGTCGCCACGTCATAGTCATACTGGTGCTTGGACGGTTCCTGCGGTTTGGGTTCGATCAGGATCGTGCCCTTGAAGCCGATCTTGTGCTTGTATTCCACCACCTGTTGCAGGAAGCGGCCCGCATGTTCGCGTTCGGCCTTCAGGTCGGTGTTCAGAAGCGTCTCATACCCTTCGCGCCCGCCCCACAGGACGTAGTTCGCCCCGCCCAGCTTGTGCGTGGCGTCCATGTTGGCCTTCACCGTCGCTGCGGCATAGGCGTAGACGTCGGGATCGGGGTTCGTCGCGGCGCCCGACATCCAGCGGCGGTGGCTGAACATGTTGGCGGTGCCCCAGAGGAGCTGCGTCTTGTGCGCCGCCTGTTTCTGCCCGAGGTAATCGACGACCTCGTCCAGATTGCGCTTGGACTCGGCAAAGGTCGCGCCTTCGGGGCGGACGTCGGCGTCGTGGAAGCAGTAGAAGGGCGCGCCAAGGATGTCGAACATCTCGAAGGCCACGTCGGCCTTGAGCTTGGCCAGCGAAAGCGTGTCACCGAACCACGGGCGGTCGAAGGTCTGCCCGCCGAAGGGGTCGCCGCCCGGCCATGCGAAGCTGTGCCAATAGGCGACCGCAAAGCGCATGTGGTCTTCCATGCGCTTGCCCATGATCACCTCGTCCGGATTGTAGTGCCGGAAGGCGAATTCGTTGGTCGAGGACGGCCCCTCGTAGCGGATTTGGGGGATGCCCTTGAAGAAGTCGGTCATTTCAGTCCTCGGATGGCGGATTGTGCGGCGCGATAGCGGGCATGGCCCGCGTCGAAGGCAGGCGTAAGGGCGCGGTCGGGCTCGATCGTGCGGGCGATGGGCGGTAGGGTTGCGATTTCCGCCCCCGCCCCCGTAGCGGCCATGAGGGCAAGGCGCGCGGCGCCGAAGGCCCCGCCGAAATCGCCCGCGACGGGCAGGTGGACGGGAATATCAAGCGCGGTCGCGATGGCCCTGAGCCAGTAGTCGGAACGCGAGCCGCCACCGACGGCAAGCAGCCGTTCGATCCGCGTCCCCGTGGCGGCCAGCGCGTCGCGACTGTCGCGGATGGCGAAGGTGACGCCCTCCAGCACGGCGCGGGTTGCCGCCGCGCGGTCGGTCGCGTGTTCGAGGCCAAGGAAGGCACCCCGTATAGCCGCGTCGTTGAGCGGTGTGCGTTCCCCGCCCAGATAGGGCAGGAACAGCGTCTTGGACGGGGCTTTCAGGTCGCCCAGCGCGCCCGTCAGGTTGGCGGCACTGTCGCCCACCAGACCCGCATACCAGTTCAGCGCGTCGGTCGCGGCAAGGATCACACCCATCTGGTGCCACGTATCCGGCAGGGCATGACAGAAGGTGTGCACCGCCGTTTCCGGCGCGGGCTGATAGCCGTCATTGGCGGCAAACAGCACGCCCGAGGTGCCCAGCGAGACGAAGGCATCACCGGCCTTCACCACGCCCACACCCACGCCGGAGGCGGCATTGTCGCCCCCGCCGCCCGCGATCACCACGTCCTTCGGCAGGCCCCAGCGGGACGACAGCGCGTCACGGAGTTTGCCCGAAACTGCGGACCCTTCGACCAGACGGGGCATATGCGCCCGCGTCAGGCCGGTCGCGGCAAGGCATTCGTCGGACCAGTCGCGTTTGCCCGTATCCAGCCAGCTTGTGCCCGCCGCATCGGACATCTCGGCCACATGCTCGCCCGTCAGCCACAGCCGCAGGTAGTCCTTCGGCAGCAGCACCCGCGCGACCTTTTCCCAGATACGCGGTTCGTGGCGCCGCACCCAGACCAGTTTCGGCGCGGTAAAGCCCGGAAAGACGATGTTGCCCGTCACCCGCCGGAACATCGGGTCGCCGTCGAGTTCCGCCGCCTCTTCGTGGCTGCGGGTGTCGTTCCACAGGATACAGGGACGCAGCACCTCGTCCGAGGTATCCAGCAGGGTCGCACCGTGCATCTGTCCTGACAGGCCGATGCCGCGCACCTTGGACAGACCATGCGCCGACAGCGCGTCCATCACCGTTTCGGCGGCGGCGATCCAGTCGGCGGGGGATTGTTCGGACCATCCCTCATGCGGACGCGACACGGTAAGGGGGGCGCTGGCTTCGGCCAGCACCCCTTGCGCGTCGTCGATCAGCACGCCCTTCAGGCCGGACGTACCGAGATCGAGGCCGATATACATCACGCAGCCTTTGCAGGTTTCTTGCCGAGGATGATCATCGACAGGATGTCTTCATCGGTGACTTCGTTGACGTTGACCGTACCGACAAGCTGACCGTTCTTCATGACCGACGCGCGGTCGCACAGTTTCATGACGTTGTGGATGTCGTGTTCGATCAGGAAGATGCCCAGACCCTGCGCCTTCAGCTCCTGGATCAGTTCCGAAACCATCTGCGTCTCGTGCGGGCCGAGGGCGGCGGTGGGTTCGTCCATGATCAGGATCTTGGCGTTGAAATACACCGCCCGCGCAATGGCGACCGACTGGCGCTGACCGCCCGACAGGGCCGATACCGGCACGTTGAACTTGCGGAAGTTGGGGTTGAGCCGCGCCATGATCTTGCGCGTCTCGGCCTCCATCTTCGTTTCGTCCACGAAGCCGAGGCTGTTCACGATCTCACGCCCCAGAAACAGGTTCGAGGCGGCGTCGAGGTTGTCTGCCAGAGCAAGCGTCTGGTAGATCGTCTCGATGTTCTGGGCGCGGGCGTCGCGGGGGTTGTTGATCTCTACCCGCTGCCCGTTGATGTATATGTCACCCGCGTCGGGTTTGTAGGCGCCGGACAGGCACTTGATCAGCGTGGACTTGCCGGCGCCGTTGTGACCCAGCAGTCCGACCACCTCGCCGGGGTAGAGGTCGACCGTGACGTGGTCGACAGCTTTGATCCCGCCGAAAGAGATCGAGATGTCGCGCAACTCGACAAGGGGGGTGCCGCGATTGGTGGTCATGGTGAAGTCCCCCCTTATTTGATGCGCTTGCGGTAAACGATGTCGAGCCAGACGGCCACGACGAGGGCGATGCCGATGACGATCCGCTGGTAGGACCCGTCACCGAAGCCGATCAGCACCATGCCCGTCTGCAGCGAAGTCAGGATCAGCGCGCCGATGATGGCGCCATAGATCGTGCCCACGCCGCCCGCCAGCGAGGTGCCGCCTACGACCGCCGCCGCGATGACGTAAAGCTCGTCCAGATTGCCCATCGCGTTGGTGGCGCTGTTCTGGCGGGCCGAACCGATGACGGCGGCGATGCCGGCCAGCGCGCCCATAAGGGTAAAGATCTTCACCGTCATGGCGCGGGTGTTGATGCCCGACAGGGTGGCCGCCTCGGGGTTGCCGCCAATGGCAAAGACATAGCGGCCAAAGCGGGTGCGGGTCATCAGGATGGTCATCAGGATGGCCACGACGATCATGATCAGCACCGGATAGGCGAAGCCATGGCCGAAGCTGGCGCAGACATCGGTATAGATCGTGTCATTGTCCTGCGCGCAGGCGGGCAGGTCCTGACCGATGGACTGGTAGTATTTCTGGATGTTGCCGCGCGGCCAGATATAGGCGTTGAACAGCGCCGTCGTGCCAAGGATGGCACCGATGATGATGCCGCCCACGAACCATTCCGCCCAGACGGGGCGCAGCGCAAAGCCATGCAGCTTGCGTGACTTGCGCCCGTTCAGAACGGCCCAGACGACGAAAAGGCTGGCGATGCCGCCGAAGATCCAGCTTCCCGTGGGCCCGAGCGCGCCGAAGGATCCGCCGCCGATCAGGGCGAAGGTCTCGTCCAGTGGGGCGATGGTCTTGCCACCCGCGACAAGGAAAGCCGCGCCGCGCCAGACCAGCAGGCCGCCCAGCGTGACGATGAAGGAGGGAATGCCCAGATAGGCGATCATCCCGCCCTGAAGCGCGCCGATCAGCGCGCCCATCAGGACGCCGAAGATCACGGTCAGGATCCAGATGGAGGGATGGCCCAGACCCATCGCAGGGGTCAGCCATTCGACCTGCAACAGGCCCATATACATGCCGACCATGCCCATGATCGACCCGACCGACAGGTCGATGTTGCGGGTGATGATCACCAGCACCATCCCCGTGGCCATGATACCGATATAGGCCGTCTGGACCGACAGGTTCCAAAGGTTGCGCGGGGTGAGAAAGCCGTTCGCCTCGACCTGCGCGGCACCCAGCAGCAGCGAGGGACGGTCAAGGATGATGACCGAATAGGCTTCGAATGCGAACCAGATCAGCAGCAGGGCGCCGATCATGCCAAGCAGGCGCGGATCGATTTCCGTCGTCCGCAGAAAACGGCCAAAGCCGCTTTCCTGACTATGGGATGTCGGAGTGTTGGGTTTGTCGGTCATGTCCTCATCCAGCATGAGAGGGTAGGGCCGCATCGGGGGCCGCGCAAAGCTGCACGGCAAACAGGGGATGCCGGTGGCTGTCTTGGCCACGCGCCCGGAAAGTGAACCGGCGCCGCCCTTGGGGCAGCGCCGAAATGTCAGCCAGAATTACTGGCAGGCAGCCACGTCGGGCAGGGCGCCTTCGCAGGCCTGCTCTTTGGTGATGTGGCCCGCGTCGATCGCAAGGTTCAGCGTTTCCTTGGTGATCGGGGTCGGGTTCAGAAGGATCGCGTTCATTTCAACGCCCTTCTCGCCGCCCGAGAACTTGGTCGCGCCCGGGATCGAGTCCAGAGCCGCCCCGTCAGCCAGAGCCGAGGCGATCTCGCCGGCGGCCTTGCCGAGGTCACGCGCGTTCTTCCACACCGAAACGGTCTGGGTGCCACGCGCCACGCGGTTGATCGCGGCGAGGTCGCCGTCCTGACCGCCCAGCGGAACGTTCAGGCCCTGCGCGGCCAGAGCGGCAGCGGCGCCACCGGCCATGCCGTCGTTCTGCGCGAGAACGGCGTCAACGGCGTTGTTGTTGGCGGTCAGGATCTGTTCCATGTTCTTCTGGGCGTTCTCGGGCTTCCAGCCGTCCGAGTTCGCTTCGCCGACGATCACGATGTCGCCCGAGGCAACAGCGGCGCCGATGACTTCTTCCATGCCCTGACGCAGGAAGCCGACGTTCGGGTCACCCGGGTCGCCCTTGATGATCGCGTAGTTGCCCTTGGGCGCCACGGCGAACACCGATTCCGCGATGATGCGGCCCACGCCGACGTTGTCGAACGTCAGGTAGAAGGTGCGGTTGTCTTCGATCAGACGGTCATAGCCCACGACCGGGATCCCTTCGGCAGCGGCCTTTTCGATGGCCGGCCCGATGGCGTCCTTGTCCCATGCGTTGATGACGAGGGCGTCAACGCCCTGCGCGATCAGCGCATCGATGTCGGACAGCTGCTTTTCGGCGGACGACTGGGCGTCGGCCGAGATGTATTCGTTGCCAGCGGCTTCGATGGCGGCCTTCATCGCGGCTTCGTCGATCTTCCAGCGCTCTTCCTGGAACTGCGCCCAGGAGACGCCGATCTTCTTGCCCTCTGCCAGCGCGGCCGAAGAGAAGCCGACCGTCGCCAGAACGGCGACGAGGATTGCGTTACGCATAAGTATCCTCCCTATGGATGCGGCCAGCGTATGGCCGGTCCGACGGATTCGTCGGTACGTGCGGGAAATTGGCGCTAATAATTTCAGTTGTCAAAATAAAAATGATCGTGAAATCTTGCGCTGCCTGCCAGAAGAGCGTTTCCATGCGGCAATGCAGCATTCCAGAGGCTTTTCCGGCAGGTTAGGGCAGAAATGCTGCCTGTTTTTATTCGGGAACCAAAGAAATGCTGCCGCAACTACCTTCGGACGATGGCCATGAGGGCCGCAGGGGCTGCGGGCCGCTGATTCCGCCGCTGTCCGACACGCTGCGCCCGCTGCGGCAGCAGGTCTTTGAACGCGTCCGTGCGGCCGGCCTGATTCCCCGCGTGCAGGTGGCCAAGGATCTGGGCGTCAGCCCCGCCTCGGTCACTACCACGACCTCGGAACTGATCGAGGCGGGTCTGATCGAAGAGGTATCCGCGCCGCGCGAAGGGGATCAGGGCCGCGGTCGGCCCGCCGTCCTGCTGGGGGTGCGGGCCAACGCGCATCGGGTGGCCGGAATGAAACTGTCAGACCGCGAACATACGGCGGTGATCGTGGATTTCGCCGGAAACCTGATTGCCGACGACGTCATCCCCCGCCGTCCCGGACCGATGACGACGGCCGAGATCCTGTCCGCCATCGAAACCCTGCTGAACCGCGTCTGCGCCAAGGCGGGGCTGGCCCGCAGCGACCTATCTGCCGTCGGGATCGGCGTTCCGGGCTTTGTCGATACGATGTCCGGCACCGTCATGTGGTCCTCGGTCCTGAGCGACCGCGGCGTCCAGCTTGCCGCGGCGGCCCAGGCGCGGGTGGGCCTGCCCGTCACCATCGACAACGACGCCAATCTGGTCACGCTGGCCGAACTCTGGTTCGGGGCGGGGCGACGTCTCGCGGATTTCGCCGTGGTGACGATCGAGCATGGCGTCGGGATGGGATATGTCATCAACCACCGCATCTATCGCGGCGCGCAGGGGCTGGGGATGGAACTTGGCCACACCAAGGTGCAGCTTGACGGCGCGCTCTGCCGGTGTGGCCAGCGCGGATGCCTCGAGGCCTATATCGCCGACTACGCCCTTGCGCGCGAGGCGACGACCGCGCTCAACTGGACCCATCGCGAGGGGCAGTCGATCAGCGTCCTGCTCGAATCCCTCTATGACCATGCCAAGGCGGGCAATGCGGCGGCGCGGTCGATCTTCCGCCGCGCGGGCCGCTATCTGGCGGTCGGTCTGTCCAATGTCATCAACCTGTTCGACCCCGCGCTGATCATCCTGTCGGGAGAGCGGATGCGCTATGACTATCTTTACGCGCAGGAAACCCTTGCCGAGATGGAGAACCTGGCCATCCAGACCGGTCGCCCGCGCCCGCCGATCGAGATCCATGCGTGGGGCGACCTGCTGTGGGCCCATGGCGCGGCTGCACTGGCACTGTCATTCGTGAGCGAGGGGTCGCTTTCGCCGTCGCGGGACATCGCCGCGCAATGACGCAGACGCGCTAGCGTTCGTTGAAATGGTCATGGATCGTGCGGGCCATGGCTTCGCTGATCCCTTCCACAGCGGTCAGGTCGGACAGTCCGGCACGCGCCACGGCCTTCGCACTGCCGAAATGGGCGAGCAGCGCGCGCTTGCGCTTTGCACCGATCCCCGGAATGTCGTCCAGCGGCGTCGCACCCACCGCCTTGGACCGTTTGGCCCGATGCGCGCCATTGGCCCAGCGATGTGCCTCGTCCCGCAGGCGCTGCACGAAATAAAGGACCGGATCGTTCCGCTGCAGGGCGAAGGGCGGTTCGCCCGGGCGGTGGAATTCCTCCTTTCCTGCGTCGCGATCTATCCCCTTGGCCACGCCGATATAGGGCACATCGTCCACACCCAGACCGGCAAGGATCTCGCCCACGGCGGAAACCTGCCCTGCCCCGCCGTCGATCAGCAACAGGTCCGGCCATGCATCCGTCTTGCGGTCGGGATCATCCTTCAGCAGACGCTCGAAGCGGCGCGTCAGGACTTCCTTCATCATTCCGAAGTCGTCGCCCTGCTTGCCCGCCTCGCCCTTGATGTTGAACTTGCGGTACTGGCCTTTGACAAAGCCATCGGGTCCGGCCACGACCATTCCGCCGACGGCATCGGCGCCCTGGATATGCGCGTTGTCGTAAATCTCGATCCGGCGAGGCGGCGCGTCGAGGTCGAAGGCCTCGGCCAGTCCGGCAAGCAGGCGCGACTGCGCCGCGCCTTCGGCCATGCGGCGGGCCAAAGATTCCTTGGCGTTGCGCGCGGCATTCTCGACCAGTTCCGCCTTTTCGCCCCGCTGCGGAACGGCAAGCTCCACCTTGCGCCCCGCCCGTTCGGCCAGAAGGGCGGTGACCAGATCCTCGTTCTCCACCGGATGGGACAGCAGGATCAGGCGCGGCGGTTCCTTGTCATCATAGAACTGCGTGACGAAGGCTTCGAGGATTTCGGACTCCTCGGCCCCCGACCCCGTCCGCGGATAGAAGTCGCGGTTGCCCCAACTCTGGTTGGCGCGGATGAAGAAGACCTGCACGCAGGCCTGCCCGCCTTCCAGATGCAGGGCGATCACATCCGCCTCGGCCACGCCGCGCGGGTTGATGCCCTGCGCCGACTGCACCTGCGTCAGCGCGCGGATGCGGTCACGCAGGGCGGCGGCGCGTTCGAATTCCATCGCCTCGGAGGCTTCCGCCATCTGCGCGGCAAGCTGGGCCTGCACCTCGGTCGATTTCCCCTCGAGGAAGCGTTCGGCGTCCTGCACCTGCGCGGCATATTGATCGGGCGTCACGCGGCCGACGCAGGGGGCGGAGCACCGCTTGATCTGGAACAGCAGGCAGGGGCGCGTGCGGCTTTCGAACATGCTGTCCGAACAGTTCCGCAGCAGAAACACCTTTTGCAGCTGGTTCAACGTCCGGTTCACCGCGCCCGCGCTGGCGAAGGGGCCGAAATAGCTGCCCTTTTCCGACCGCTTGCCGCGGTGCTTCTTGATCTGCGGATAGGGGTGTTCCTTGCCGATCAGGATGTTGGGAAAGCTCTTGTCGTCGCGCAGCAGCACGTTGTAGCGCGGCTTGAGCTGCTTGATCAGGTTCTGTTCCAGAAGCAGCGCCTCGGTCTCGGTGCGCGTGGTCAGGAACATCATCGACGCGGTCTCGAGGATCATCCGCGTGATCCGGCCTGAATGCTGCGGCGAGGGGCGCGCGTAATTCGATACCCGCGCCTTCAGATTGCGCGCCTTGCCGACATAAAGGACTTCCGCCTTGGCATTCAGCATGCGGTAAACGCCCGGCGAGGAGTCGAGCGTCCGCAGGTAGCCGTGGATCACGTCGTGACCCGTGGGCACCTTTTCCGTCTGTTCGGGGCTGTCCTGCACGCCGTCGGCCACCGGATTTACACCTTCAATCGCAGAGTCATCGATTCCCCTCTTGGCTGCAACGCCCGCCGTCCGAGAGCAAGGGCAAAGCTGTCCACGCTTTTTGTGGATAACTCTGCGGGAAAGTTTTTGGCATCGGCGAATTTTCCTTGTTTTTCGCTCGTTTCGCTGCGCTGCCTAAAAAATAGGCACAAATTTAAGTCATTGAAAAACATGGAAAGAATTTCGACCACATGGCAAATCCCTGAATTTCCTAATGTTTTCGTAACGGACAGGTAACCATGCCCTCGGAAGTGGACAACTTCCGGTCGTAGCGATGTCAGGCCTACTCCACACCGGTGACATCGGGCGTCTGCCAGGCCAGATGCTGCCCGCCGTCGACGGCAATCATCTGGCCCGTCACGGCGACGGAATCGAGGAAAAAACCAAGCGCAGCGGTGATGTCGGCGGGGTTGGCGCCACGCTGCAGCACGGTCGCGGCACGTTGCGCCGCAAAGGCTTCGGCCGTCTGCCGGCCGCCCTGCAGGGTGGGGCCCGGACCGATGGCATTGACGCGGACGCGCGGGGCAAGGCCCTGCGCCGACGTCTGGGTCAGGGCCCAGAGGGCGGCCTTGGCGATGGTGTAGCTTGCGAAATCCGGCGTCAGCTTCCAGACGCGCTGGTCCACCATGTTCACGATCAATCCTTGGGCGACGGGCTCTCCTGCGGCGTCGGAAAGCGGATCGGGGACCTGCGCCGCGAAACGCTGCGTCAGCACGAAAGGGGCGCGCAGATTGGATTCGATGTGCCTGTCCCAACTCGCCCGGGTCGCGGTGGTGAAATCGTCATGCTCGAAGATCGAGGCATTGTTCACCAGAACCGACAGCGGCCCGCCCAGCGCCTCGGCCGCGCGCGCGATCAGCGTCTGCACCTGATCCTCGATCAGTACATCGGCGGCGACGGTTTCCGCACGGCGTCCCATGCGGCGGATCTCGTCGGCGACCGACGCGGCCTCGTCCCTGCTTCCGGCATAATGGATGGCAAGGTCATAGCCCCGCCCCGCAAGATAGAGCGCCATGGCGCGGCCAAGCCTGCGCCCCGCCCCCGTAACCAATGCCCGCATCGCTAGCCCTTTCCGCAATCGCATCCGCCCTTGCCGAGCAGATAGCGCCCGCAGCGGCGGCAGCGAGAGGGTTTGCCCAAGGCGGGACGGATCGTGGTGATCCTGCGGAAGCTGGCCGGAAACAGCAGCTTGCCGACAAAGCCGACAAGGGCCATCGCGGCGAGGAACAGGATGACGAACTTCACCAGCATCGCGTCACAACCCGAAGCGCGACCACAGGGCGCGCTCCTCGACCCCCTGGATCAGCCCGTCCGTGGCCGCCATGCCAAGCCGCTGCAGCAAGCCCCGCTTCTGCCCATAGGGCACCAGCCGCACCTTCTCGCCATAGAGTTCCATCATCTTCGGCCTCAGATGTGCGATCCCGTCGGCAAGACCGACCTGCACCGCCTGCCGGCCCACCCAGACATCGGCGTTGAAGAGATCGGCCGTTTCGTCCAGCCGCCCGCCGCGCCGCGATCTCACATGGTCGATGAAGGCTGCGTGGATCGGCTCCTGCAGCCGTTTCAGGCGTTCAACATCCTCGGGCTTCTGCGGCAGGAAGGGGTCGGCGAAGCTCTTGCTCTTTCCCGCCGTCACCACGCGCCGTTCGATCCCCTGCCGCGCCATGAGCTCCGGGAAACCGAAAGAGGCGAAGATGACGCCGATGGAGCCGAGGATGGACGACCCGTCGCACCAGATGTCATCCGCCGCGCAGGCCAGCCAATAGCCGCCCGAGGCTGCCACATCCTCGACAAAAGCGTGGACGGGAACCTTCTTCTCATCGGCCAGCCGCCGGATGCGCGCCGCGATGAGCGCGGATTGCACCGCCGACCCGCCGGGCGAGTTGATGACCAGCGCCACGGCGGCGGGCTTGCCGCGCGCAAAGGCCCGCTCGATCAGGGGCGCGACGGACTGGTCGTTCAACCCGCGCGCGCCGATGCCGATGGCACCCTGAAGGCGGATGACCGGAACGAGCGCGGGTTTCGGCACGAAGGGGATGAAGCGTCTCATGCAAGACAGCTAAGCGCCGCGGGCCTTGCGGGCAAGGGGTGCTTGCAGAAGGGGGCGGATTGCGGGCAGGGTCGGTCGCATGATCGACAAGCTGGAAATGTTCATCGCGCTGGCCAACGAACGGCACTTCGGCCGCGCGGCCGAGGTCTGCGGCGTGACCCAGCCCACACTGTCCTCTGCCATCCGCCAGCTGGAGGATCAGCTGGGCGTGCAGCTGGTCTTTCGCGGCTCGCGCTTTCAGGGGCTTACCCCCGAAGGACAGCGCGTGCTGGACTGGGGGCGGCGCATCGTGGGCGACATGCGCGCGCTGAAGGACGAGATGCGGACGGTCCGCGCGGGTCTTTCGGGCAATCTGCGGATCGGCGTCATCCCGACCGCCCTGCCCATGGTGGCCGGATTGACCGGCGCCTTTACCGCGAAACACCCCAATGTCCGCGTGTCGATCCTGTCGCGGACCAGCGTGGAAATCCTTGGCGGGATCGAAAGCCTCGATCTGGATGCGGGCATCACCTATCTGGACAACGAACCGCTGGGGCGGGTGGCACAGGTACCGCTCTATGCCGAATTCTACCGCCTGCTCTGCGCGCCCGGGACCGCGCTAGCGGACCGTGATCAGGTGACATGGGCCGAGGTGGCCGAGCAGCCGCTCTGTCTGCTGACGGGTGATATGCAGAACCGCCGGATCATGAACCAGCATCTGGCCGAGGCGGGGGCGAATGTCGTCCCGCAGATCGAATCCAATTCCTCCATCGCGCTGATCAGCCATGTCCTGACCGGCCGCTGGGCCTCGATCGTGCCGCGGCAACTGGCGCAGATGTTCATGACCGGCGGCCAGTTGCGCGCCATCCCCATCGTGGCCCCCGAGGTGGAGCATCTTGTCGGCCTGATCACGGCGCGACGCGATCCGATGACGCCCGTTCTGGCGGCGCTGATCGCCGAGGCCGAACGGTTTGCCAAGGTCGCGACGCTCTGATCCGGTCTTTTCGGGGGGGCGGGGCTTCTGTAGGGTCGGGCGCGCAACAGGGGGCAGGAAGTGACCGAAGAAACCGTCACGCCGATGATGGCGCAATATCTGGAGATCAAGGCGCAGAATCCCGGCGCGCTGCTGTTCTACCGGATGGGCGATTTCTACGAGATGTTCTTCGATGATGCCGTCGCGGCGGCCGAGGCGCTCGACATCGCCCTGACGAAACGGGGCTTCCATCTGGGCGAACCCATCGCAATGTGCGGCGTTCCCGTCCATGCGGCCGAGGGTTATCTGCTGACGCTGATCCGCAAGGGGTTCCGCGTCGCCATCGCCGAACAACTGGAAGACCCCGCCGAAGCGAAGAAGCGCGGCTCGAAATCCGTGGTCCGGCGCGATGTCGTGCGGCTGGTCACCCCCGGCACGCTGACCGAGGATGCACTGCTCGAGGCACGGCGTCACAACTTCCTGTGTGCCTTCGCCGAGGTGCGGGAGGAGTCGGCGCTGGCATGGGCCGATATCTCGACCGGCGAATTGCGCGTGATGTCCTGTCCTCCCGCGCGGCTGGGGCCGGAACTGGCGCGGCTGGCCCCGCGCGAGGTGCTGGTCTCCGAGGCGCGAGAGGCCGAATGGGCCGGAATAGTGACGGAATCCGGGGCCGCGCTGACGCGGCTGTCGCGGGGTTCCTTCGATTCCGTTTCTGCCGAAAAACGGCTTTGCGCCCTGTTCGACGTAGGGACGCTGGAAGGGTTCGGCCGGTTCGATCGGGCAGAGCTTTCGGCCATGGGCGCGCTGGTCGACTATCTCGACCTCACCCAGCGCGGAAAGTTGCCCTTGCTCCGCCCGCCGGTGAAAGAAGCGCCGGGCGGGTCGATGCAGATCGACGCGGCGACACGGCGCAATCTTGAACTGACGCAGGCGCTGAGCGGCGGGCGCGACGGGTCGCTGCTGGCGGCGGTGGACCGGACCGTGACGGCGGCAGGGGCGCGCCTTCTGGAACGGCGCATCTCCTCGCCGTCGCGCGATCTGGCGGTGATCCATTCGCGTCTGGAGTCAGTGCGTTTTCTGCTGGAACAGAGCCTTTTGCGGACCGAATTGCGCGACGCCCTGCGCCGCGTGCCCGACATGGACCGTGCGCTATCGCGGCTTGCGCTGGATCGGGGCGGACCGCGCGATCTGGCGGCGATACGGGCCGGACTGACACAGGCGGTTTCGATCGCGGCGCGTCTCGACGGGGCGCCCGTGCTGCTGGACGATGCCGCGCGGGCGCTGGTCGGGCATGAGGCGCTGGTCGATCTGCTGGATCAGGCGCTGGTGGCGGAGCCGCCGCTGTTGGCGAGGGATGGGGGGTTCATCGCGCCGGGCTTTGACGGGGAACTGGATCAGGCGCGGCGCCTGCGGGACGAGGGGCGCGGGGTGATCGCCGCGATGCAGGCGGATTTCATCGCGCAGACGGGAATCCAGTCATTGAAGATCAAGCACAACAACGTGCTTGGCTACTTCATCGAGACGACCTCGACCCATGCGGAGAAGATGCTGTCTCCGCCCCTGTCCGAGACCTTCATCCATCGCCAGACGACGGCAGGGCAGGTGCGGTTCACCACGGTCGAACTGTCCGAGATGGAGACGCGTATCCTGAACGCGGGCAACCATGCGCTGGAGATCGAGAAGCGCCATTTCGAGGCGCTGCGTGCCGCTGTGCTGACAGCCAGCGGTACAGTCGGCGGTGCGGCGCGCGGTCTTGCCGAGATCGATCTGGCCGCAGCTTGGGCCGACCTTGCCGCGGACGAGGGGTGGAGCGAGCCGGTCGTCGACGAAAGCCGCGCCTTTCTGGTCGAGGGTGGTCGCCATCCGGTCGTGGAACGCGCCTTGCGGCGACAGGGAGCGGGGCCCTTCGTGGCGAACGACTGTGCCCTGACCCATGGCGGGACCCCTGCGATCTGGCTTCTGACAGGCCCGAACATGGCCGGTAAGTCCACGTTTTTACGGCAAAATGCCCTGATCGCCCTGCTGGCACAGGCCGGCAGTTTCGTTCCGGCGACGCGGGCGCATCTTGGTCTTGTCAGCCAGTTGTTCAGCCGCGTCGGAGCGGCCGACGATCTGGCACGGGGTCGCTCCACCTTCATGGTCGAGATGGTGGAGACGGCGGCGATCCTGAACCAGGCGGATGACCGGTCCCTCGTCATCCTTGACGAGATCGGTCGCGGCACCGCGACCTATGACGGCCTGTCCATCGCCTGGGCCACGATGGAACATCTGCACGGGCAGAACCGCTGCCGCGCGCTTTTCGCCACGCATTACCATGAAATGACAGCACTTTCCGGAAAACTGGACGGTGTGGAAAACGCGACGGTCGCCGTGAAGGAGTGGGAAGGCGAGGTCATCTTCCTGCACGAGGTCCGAAAGGGCGCGGCGGACAGGTCCTATGGCGTGCAGGTGGCGAGGCTGGCGGGGTTGCCCGCGGCGGTCGTGGATCGGGCCAAGGTGGTTCTGGAGGCGCTGGAATCGGGCGAACGGCAGGGCGGCGCACGACCCAAGGCGTTGATCGACGATCTGCCGCTGTTTTCCGTGACATCCAGCGCACCCCCCGCCCCGCGTGTCGTGGCGAAAGAGTCCGCAGTTGAGGCGCGGTTGAGAGACGCCCATCCCGACGAGATGACGCCGATGGAGGCGTTGCGGTTCGTCTATGAGCTCAAGGATTTGCTGAAGCAATAACCGCTTCATCTCGGCCCAAATACTCCACGGGGGTCCGGGGGTGTGAAACCCCCGGTCCGCGGCCGGTCTCAGGCACCGGTGTTGGAGGAAACGCCCACCTGCGCGGGGCGCAGAAGGCGGTCGTGCAGCATGAAGCCTTCGGTCATCACCTGGATGATCTGGCCGGCCTTGGTGCCGGGAACGGGGGCTTCGAACATCGCTTCGTGGTTCTGGGGGTCGAACATGTCGCCAATCTGCGGGGTGATCGGTTTCACGCCGTGTCGCGTCATCACGTTGGTCAGTTCGCGCAGGGTGAGCTGGACACCTTCGAACAGGGCGGCGGCGGCGGCCTTCTGTTCCTCGGTCGCGGCGTTCAGGGCGCGGTTCAGGTTGTCATAGACAGGCAGGAGATCGCGGGCGAGGCGGGTGCTGCCGTATTGCTCTGCCTCGCGCCGGTCGCGTTCGCCGCGCTTGCGGGCGTTCTCGGCGTCGGCGAGGGCGCGCATGAAGCGGTCGCGGAATTCGTCGCGCTCTGCGCGGAGAGATTCAATCTCATCCGCTTCGATCAGCTCTTCGAGCCCTTCGTTGATTGCGAAATCTTCGGGAACCGTCTTGTCGTCTGCCATCTTCAATGCCTTCTTCACTTGCCCCGCTCGGACACCAGCCGTCCGACGAGTTGCGCCGTGTAATCGACGATCGGAACGATGCGGCCATAGTTCAACCGCGTCGGCCCGATGACACCGACGGCGCCGATGATCTTTCGGTCCGCGTTCATATAGGGAGAAACGACCAGACTTGAACCGGAAAGTGAAAAGAGCTTGTTCTCTGACCCGATAAAAATGCGGACTCCATCGCCGGATTCGGCCAGTTCCAGAAAATCGGCGATATCGCGTTTGCGCTCGAGGTCGTCAAACAGCGTGCGGATCCGGTCGATATCGGTGGATTCCTGTTCCAACAGATTGGCGCGGCCCCGCACGATCAGGCGCTCTGATGCCTCTCCGGGGTTTTCCCAGACGGCAAGGCCGGATTCGACCAGTTCCCGTGCAAGCGAATCGATTTCCTGACGCCGTTTCGCGACTTCGGCCGTCATGGTGCGCCGGAGTTCTGTGAGGGTCTTTCCCTCGGCCAGAGCATTCAGGAAATTCGCGGCCTCGCGCATGGAGGAAGGTGTCTGACCGGGTGGCGGCGTGAAGATGCGGTTCTCGACATGGCCATTGGCGAAGACGAGGACGACCAGCGCGCGGTCCTGCGACAGCGAGACGAATTCGATGTGGCGGATCGGTGCCTCGACCTTTGGGGCCAGAACCAGCGATGCGCCACGGGTGATGCCGGATAGGGCCGCGCCGATCGTGTCGAGCAGAGAGGTGACGTCCTGATCGTTCTGGCCCAGTGTCGCGTCGATGCGTTCGCGGTCCTCCTCGGCCACGGTGCCTACTTCCAGCAGACTGTCGACGAACATCCGGAGGCCAAGTTGGGTCGGAATGCGGCCGGCAGAAATATGCGGACTGTCGAGCAGGCCGAGGAATTCGAGATCCTGCATCACGTTGCGGATCGTGGCGGCCGAGAGTTTTTCGGACATGCTTCGCGTCAGGGTCCGGGAACCGACGGGATCGCCCGAGGCCAGATACCCTTCGACGACGCGGCGGAAAACCTCGCGCGAGCGGTCGTTCATTTCGGACAGGATTTTGGAACCGTCTGTCATTGGTCTGAAACCCCTTTGTCGCGGCCATTATCGGGGCTGCTGGCGGGGCGTCAATCGGGGTTGCATCCGGGGGGCGGGCCTGGATATCTGGCCGCAACCCAAAAAGGATGATCCCATGCGCCCCTCTGGCCGTAAACTAAGCGAAATGCGCCCGATTTCAATCGAAGTCGGGGTTATGAAACATGCCGAAGGATCCTGTCTGATCAAGATGGGGGAAACGCATGTGCTGTGTTCGGCCACGATCGAAGACAAGGCGCCGCCGTTTCTGAAGAATACGGGGCTGGGCTGGGTGACGGCGGAATACGGGATGCTGCCGCGCGCCACGAACAGCCGGACGCGGCGCGAGGCGGCTGCGGGCAAGCAGTCGGGGCGGACGCAGGAGATCCAGCGGCTGATCGGACGGTCGCTGCGGGCCGGTGTCGACCGGAGCGCGCTGGGCGAGCGGCAGATCGTGATCGACTGCGATGTGATCCAGGCCGATGGCGGAACGCGCTGTGCGTCGATCACGGGGGGATGGGTTGCATTGAAACTGGCCGTGGACAAGTTGCTGAAGGCCGGTGTCATCGTCAGCGATCCGATGATCGACCACGTGGCGGCCGTGTCCTGCGGGATCTATGCGGGACAGCCGGTACTGGATCTGGACTATGCCGAGGATTCGACGGCCGGGACGGATGGAAACTTCATCCTGACAGGGCGGGGCCGGATGATCGAAGTGCAGATGAGCGCCGAGGGGGCCACTTTCAGCCGCGAGGAAATGGGCGAGTTGCTGGATCTTGCCGAGGCGGGATGCACGGCGCTGGTTCAGGCACAGAAGGCGGCACTGGGGTTGTGATGGCGCGCAAGTTCACGGAAGATCGGCTGGTTGTCGCAACGCATAACAAGGGCAAGCTGGAAGAGATTTCGGCACTTCTTGAGCCATATTCCGTGACAGTCACCAGTGCCGGAGCGCTTGGTCTGGCGGAACCGGCGGAAACCGAGACGACCTTTGTCGGGAATGCCCGGATCAAGGCACATTTCGCGGCGAAGGCGTCTGGTTTGCCCGCGCTGGCCGATGACAGCGGGATTACGGTGGATGGGCTGGGCGGAGCGCCGGGGGTGTATACTGCCGACTGGGCCGAGACGCCGCAGGGCCGCGATTTCGTGATGGCAATGACGCGGACATGGGACGCGCTGGAGGCAGCCGGAGCGCCCTATCCGCGTCGGGCGCAGTTCCGCTGTACGCTGGTGCTGGCATGGCCTGACGGACATGACGAGGTGTTCGAAGGTGTGATGCCGGGGCAGGTGGTCTGGCCCATGCGGGGAGATCAGGGACATGGGTATGATCCGATCTTTCAACCTGACGGTTGTGATCTGACATTCGGCGAGATGGATCGTTGGGAAAAGAACCGGATCAGCCATCGCGCGGATGCGTTCCGGAAGCTGGTGGAGGGATGTTTCACATGAAGCGGATTTCGACGGGATCGCCCTTTGAGGCAACGATGGGCTACAGCCGTGCCGTGGTGAAGGGCGGGTGGTGTTTCGTGTCCGGCGTGACAGGCTATGACTACGCGACCATGACCATGCCCGAAGGTGCATTGGAGCAGGCGCGGAACTGTTTTCACACAATTGCGACCGTTCTCGACCAGGGTGGTTTTACCATGGCGGACATCGTCCGTGTGCAATACACGGTGACCGATGCCGCATTGGTGGACGAAATCCTACCGGCGCTGGGTGACGCGCTGGGCGAGATCCGGCCAGCGGCAACCATGGTGATCGCGGGTCTGATCCGGCCCGAGATGAAGGTCGAGATCGAGGTGACCGCCTTCAAGGGATAAGGGCAGATGCAGGACTGGGAAGCAGGCGGGTTCGGACTTTATATCCACTGGCCCTTCTGCCAGTCCAAATGCCCCTATTGCGATTTCAATAGCCATGTCGCGGCCAAGATCGACCAGAAGCGCTGGCGCGACGCATACCTGCGCGAGATCGGCCGGGTCGGGCAGGAAACCCGGGGGCGGGTCTTGCAGACGGTATTCTTCGGAGGTGGTACGCCGTCGCTGATGGAGCCGGAAGTGGTGGCGGAGGTACTGGAGGCTGTCCGCGCCACATGGCCGATGGTGAATGATCCGGAAATCACGCTGGAAGCCAATCCGGGGTCCGTGGAGGCAGGGCGGTTCCGTGCATTTCGCGAGGCTGGGGTCAACCGTATATCGATGGGTGTACAGGCGTTACGGGACGAGGATCTGCGGCGGCTGGGACGGTTGCATACTGTGGCAGAGGCAAAGCAAGCATTTGATATTGCAAGAAAAACATTTGATCGCGTCAGTTTCGACCTGATTTACGCGCGACAGGATCAGACATTGGCAGACTGGCAAGCGGAACTGCGCGAAGCGCTGTCCATGGCGGTTGATCATCTGTCAATGTACCAGCTGACCATCGAGGATGGCACTGCCTTTGGCGACCGTTTCGCGCGGGGAAGGCTGGGGGGGTTGCCGGATGAGGACGTGCAGGCCGACATGTATGCCGCAACGCAGGAAATCTGCGCGGCATACGGGATGCCCGCCTATGAGGTGTCGAACCATGCGCGGTCCGGGTCGGAAAGCCGGCATAACCTGATCTATTGGCGCATGGGCGATTATGCCGGGATTGGACCCGGCGCGCACGGGCGGTTGACGCTGGGCGGGCGGCGTTGGGCCACCGTGGCGCCGCGCGCGCCGGGCGCGTGGTTGGCAGCGGTCGAGGGTGGGGCGGCGGGCGAAGACCCGCGCGAAGAGGTCAGCCGCGAAGAGCAGGCGACGGAATACCTGCTGATGTCGATGCGATTGGCCGAGGGGTTGGATATCGCCCGACATGCCGCGCTGGCCGGCGAGCCGATCCCGCAGGCGCGAATTGAAGCGCTGGAAGCATTGGGACTGGTGCGCGTCGAGTCAGGACGGTTGATTGCGTCGGATGCAGGACGGGCTGTTCTGAACGCTGTTTTGCGGGACCTGGCAGGATGACACGTGGGCTATGGCTGGCGGCGGGAAGTCTGGCCCTGATCCTGGGCGTGGTGGGAGTGGTGCTTCCGCTTTTGCCGACTGTGCCGTTTCTTCTCTTGGCTGCTTTTTGTTTCGCGCGGTCCTCGGCGCCGCTGCATCTCTGGCTGATGCAGCATCCGCAGCTTGGGCCACCCGTTCGTGAATGGCAGGAGAAGGGGGCGATAGGGCGGCGTGCAAAGTGGCTCGCCACCGGTTCCATGGCTTTTGCGTTTGCTGGGTCCGTCTGGTTCGACCTTCCGCCATCTCTACTGGGAATTCAGGGCGCTGTCCTGTTGTCCGTGGCGATTTTCATATGGTCCCGTCCCGAGGGATAAGCGAAAGCGCGCGGCACAGCAGATCCAGATCGTCCAGCGTGCGGTAACGGATGGAGAGGACGCCCCCATCGCCAACGCCCGCGTGGTCGATTGTAACCCGCATATTCAGATTGGCAGACAGGTCGTTCTCGAGCGCGCGGGTGTCGGCATCCTTGTCCGATTTGGCGCGGGGGCCGCTTGCCTTGCCGGTTCCTTTCTTTGAGGGGTCGCGCGCCAAGGCTTCGACCTCGCGCACGGAAAGGTTCTTGGCCAAGACCTGACGCGCAAGTTCGGAGGCATTGGGTGCAGTGATCAGGGCCCGAGCGTGACCGGCGGTGAGCTTTCCTTCCCTGACGAAGGTCTGGACATCCTCGGGGAGGTTCAGAAGACGAAGGAGATTGGCGATATGGCTGCGGCTTTTCGAAAGCGCTTCGGCGAGCTTTTCCTGACTGTGGCCGAAACGGTCCATGAGTTGGCGGAAGGCGAGCGCCTCTTCGATCGCATTCAGATCCGCGCGTTGGATGTTTTCGATGATGGCAACTTCGATCACTTCGGAATCGGTGAATTCGCGAATGATGACCGGCAGTTCATGAACCTGGGCGAGTTGAGCGGCACGCCAGCGGCGTTCGCCGGCGACGATTTCGTACCGGCCGTCGCCCATGTCCCGCACGATGAGCGGTTGGATCACGCCGCGGGAGCGAATGGAGGAGGCAAGTTCCTGCAGCGCTTCGGGCTGGAAATCGCGGCGAGGCTGGTTGGGGTTGGGAACCAGACGCTCTACAGGGACCAGAAGGTCTGGCCGACGGAGGCGATCGGTTGTCTGGGGATCAATCTCGACGGCGACATCCGCCATCAGCGCGGAGAGACCGCGTCCCAGACCGCGACGCTCTGTTTTCTTTTCCATCATGCAATCTCCTGGCTGCGGTTGATCGGATGCCGGGAGGTGAGTTCGGCGGCTAGGGAACGGTAGGCTTCGCTGCCTTTGGACGCGGTGTCGTAAGAGAGGACCGGCAGGGCATAGCTGGGCGCCTCGGATATGCGGACGTTTCGGGGGATTATTGTCTTGAAGACCAGATCGCCAAGATTCTCGCGGGCGTCGTTTTCTACCTGCTGGCTCAACCGGTTGCGGCCATCATACATGGTAAGCACAACACCTTCGATACGCAGGCCGGGATTTGCGGTTTGACGCACCTCGCGCACCGTCAGCATCAGTTGCGAAAGGCCCTCCAGCGCAAAGAATTCAGACTGAAGCGGTACGAGGACAGAGTGACAGGCCACCATCGCATTGATCGTCAGCAGGCTGAGCGAAGGCGGGCAGTCGATAAGGATGAAATCGAGATCGTACTGGTCGATGTCCTTGTGTCGCAGGGCGTCGTGCAGCAAGAAACTGCGTTTTTCGTTGGCAACAAGTTCGATATCCGCCGAGGACAAGTCTGCATTGGCGGGGCAGATGAAGAGACCGGGGATGGCCGTCGTCTGCATCACAGAGGATACTGGCGCATCGTCGAGAAGGAGATCGTAGCTCGTTCGCTTTCTCTGCGCAGGCTCGATCCCCAATCCGGTTGATGCGTTACCCTGCGGATCAAGGTCAACCAGCAGAACGCGCGCCGCGGACTCGGCGAGAGCGGCAGCAAGATTGATCGCGGTGGTCGTTTTTCCGACGCCACCTTTCTGATTGGCAATTGCAATGATGCGCGGTTGCTTTGTCCGGGTTGGGTCAGACATGTTGTATCGCTTTCACCACGAGAATCGCACCATCTGGGTCAGTCTTGCTTGGATAGGTCGTGAGGTCGAAATGCCATTTGTGGCGGGCGGCTTCAACCTCTTCACGCCAGTTTGCGCCTTTAGGAAAGAGGCAGTGTCCGTCAGGTTTCAAGTGCCGGGCGCTATATTCAAGCAGCTTGGTCAGAGGAGCAAGCGCGCGCGCGGAGATGGTATCAGCCATTTGGGGTGGGATCTGCTCGATACGGGCGGGAATTACCTGCGCGGTCAGACCCAACTCTCGGAGTGCGGTTCGAAGAAAGGTTGCTTTGCGTTGATCTGACTCCACCAGCGTCAGCTTGAACGATTGCTCGCCAGCCTCGGCGAGGACTGCCACCACCAAGCCCGGAAAACCGCCACCGCTGCCAAGGTCGATCCAGCTCCCGTGCTTCCCCAGTTCATAAAGCTGCGCGGAGTCGACGAAATGGCGTGACCACAGGTTTGCGAGTGTGCTCTTCGCCACGAGATTGATCGTGGGGTTCCATTTGAGCAAGAGCAGCTCCAATTTATGAAGCTGCTCGATTGTTTCACGTGAAACGCCCTCCAAGGCTTCATCCTGCTTCATGCCAACGCTCGCCGTTGCCCTTTGCGCAGGTGGGCAAGGATAAGCGTCAGGGCGGCGGGTGTCATTCCTTCAATCCTGCCAGCGTGGGCAAGGTTTTCCGGGCGCACGCGCGTCAGCTTAGCGGTCAGCTCGTTCGACAGACCGGAAAGCAGCGAGTAATCGAAGTCAGGGGGGATTTCGGTTTGTTCTTCGCGCTTAAGAGCCGCCGCATCGGCGATCTGACGGTCAAGGTATTGTGCATACAGGGCATCAATCGCGACTTGATGCCTTATGGCGGGATCCACCTGCGAAAACGCAGGATAAAGCGTCGCGACAACGGGTATGGCCTCTTCCCCGAAGGCCAAGAGATCCAGACCGGATCTGCGTGTACCATCCTGACTGACGGCCAGCCCGGAGGACTGAACCTCCTTGGGCGAAACAGTCCTCTCCGTCAAAATTGAGCGTGCGGCGGTCAGGAGTTCCATCTTTCTTGCGAACGCTGTCTGGCGCTCAGGGCCAACACATCCAGCATCTATTCCGATGGGTGTAAGTCGCTGGTCCGCGTTATCTGCGCGAAGCGCCAGCCGATATTCTGCGCGAGATGTGAACATGCGATAGGGTTCTGACACACCCCTCGTAACAAGATCGTCAATCATTACACCAATGTAGCTCTCGCTCCGCCCGAACTGGACCGGCCCGAGGCCGCGAGCAGAGCGCGCAGCGTTCAGGCCAGCAACAAGGCCCTGAGCCGCGGCCTCTTCGTAGCCTGTGGTTCCATTGATTTGCCCGGCGAAATACAGACCTGCGATGTCTTTGGTTTCCAACGTTGACCAAAGTCCACGAGGGTCAAAATAGTCATACTCAATCGCGTATCCCGGCTGCAAAATTTGCACCGCCTCAAGGCCACGGATCGTTCTGACGTAATCATGCTGTACGTCTGCGGGAAGTGAGGTCGAAATCCCGTTGGGATAGACGGTGTGATCGTCCAAACCCTCGGGTTCCAGAAACACTTGGTGATTCGACTTGTCGGCGAAGCGTACAATCTTGTCTTCGATCGACGGGCAGTATCGGGGACCGACCCCTTCGATAAAGCCGCCATACATCGCGGAGCGGCTAAGGTTGCTTCGGACGATATCGTGAGTCCGTTCGTTCGTATTCGTGATACCACAGTCGATCTGGCGGGCAGTGGGCACTTTGCTCAGGAAGGAAAACAGCGTCGGCTCATCATCGCCTGGCTGTGAGTCCAGAACAGCCCAGTTGATCGTGCGTCCGTCGAGACGCGGCGGCGTGCCCGTTTTCAGTCTGCCACGCCCTTGTGCAAACTCGGAAAGTTGTGCGGCCAGCGTCAGTGACGGATTGTCTCCCATACGACCTGCCGGTCGACGCTCGTCTCCGATATGGATGACGCCGTTCAGAAAAGTGCCCGCAGTCAATACGACCGATGTCGCGCTCAATCTCTCCCCGTTCGCAACTACACCGCAGACCCTACCGGATGAAATAAGAAGTTCAGTAACCTCTCCTTCAATTGTCTGAAGACGTGGATACTGGGCAAGCAGCCTTTGAATGGCTGCTCGATACAGCTTACGATCAGCCTGTGCCCGCGGCCCCTGAACAGCAGGACCTTTACGACGATTCAAGAGGCGGAACTGGATGCCGGCCGCATCTGCAGCAAGACCCATTATTCCGTCCATCGCATCGATCTCCCGGACGAGGTGACCCTTGCCCAGACCACCGATCGCCGGGTTGCACGACATTACGCCAACCCCGTCAGCCTTGAGCGTAATGAGCGCAGTATTCGCGCCCGCACGCGCCGACGCTGCCGCCGCTTCGGCTCCCGCATGGCCGCCGCCGATTACGATCACGTCATACTGTTTCAAGTGAAACACCCTCATTTGCCAATGCAAAAGCTGGCAAAGATTTCTCCCAGCAGATCTTCGACATCCACCCGACCCACAAGAGACTCCAGCGCCCGAATCGATTGCCTAAGGTCCGCCGCGACCAGCTCCTCATGATAGCCGCCATTTACCACCGCAGACAGTGCGGGTTCCAGAAACTTTACAGCGCGCTCGCAAGCATTGCGATGTCGTTGCCTCGTCGAGACCACAGATGCCGGTACTCTCGCCTGCAGGCGATCTGCTACCGTGTCGAGCAGTTCCGTCACCCCTTGTCCGGTCAGACCCGACACACCGACACCCGTCAAATCGGCCTTCCCGTTAACTACGATATCATCGTCCCTGATTTCCAAACTTGGCTGGAAGTCGTCGCTCATCAGAAAGACGCGCAAATCCGCGCTCTCTGCGCGCTTTACCGCGCGGTCAACACCCAGTTTTTCAACAGGATCAATGGTTTCTCGAAGGCCAGCCGTATCAAGGAACGTGACCGCCAAACCTCTCAGATCTAGCCTGACTTCGATCACATCCCGCGTTGTTCCCGGGATTTCGGACGTCAGCGCAGCCTCCCGACCGGCGAGCGCGTTGAGGAGCGTTGACTTCCCGGCATTGGGGGCACCGACAATCGCAACCTCATATCCCTCACGCAGCCGCTCTCTTGCCGCCGATCCTTGTATCTCTGTCCGGAGTTCAGTCAGAACCGAAGATAGAATGCCCGTCACCTCCGGACGAACATCCTCCGGCACCTCTTCATCCGCAAAATCAATCGTCGCTTCGATGAGCGCAGCGGCGCGCACAAGCTGCCGCCGCCAACCTTCGGCTCGCGCGCCGATCGCGCCGGAGAGAACCCGAAAAGCCTGACGTCGCTGCGATTCCGTCTCTGCATCGATAAGGTCAGCCAACCCTTCGACCTGGGTCAGATCGAGACGACCGTTTTCAAGCGCGCGGCGTGTGAACTCGCCCGGTTCGGCCAAGCGCAGACCTTCGACCTCGCCAAGGGCGCGCAAAACAGATTGAACGACAGCTTGCGATCCATGCAGCGCGATTTCGATCACCTGCTCGCCGGTAAAACTGGCGCCTGACGCAAAAGCGGTGATGAGCGCCTCATCAAGGATTTCGTCCTTCCAGACAATTCGCCTTAGAGATGCACGGCGTATTTCCGGAAGCGGGCCACACAGGGACTCAGCCGCAGAAAACGCGGCCGGACCGGACAACCGGACAATAGCGACACCCGCCTTGCCGCGCGCTGTTGCCAAGGCAAAGATCGTATCCATAACCGCGATATCCGCAGATCAGGTGTTCATCGAATCGAAGAATTCGGAGTTCGTTTTCGTCTGCTTCAATTTCGACAGAAGGAACTCGATCGCGTCTGTGGTGCCCATCGGGTTCAAGATCCGACGAAGGACATAGGTCTTCTGCAGATCGACCTTGTCGACCAGCAGATCTTCCTTGCGCGTACCAGATTTCAGGATGTCGATCGCGGGGAATACGCGCTTATCTGCAATCTTGCGATCCAGCACGATTTCCGAGTTACCGGTGCCCTTGAATTCCTCGAAGATCACTTCGTCCATCCGGCTACCTGTGTCGATAAGCGCGGTGGCGATGATGGTCAGCGAACCGCCTTCTTCGATGTTACGGGCCGCACCGAAGAACCTTTTGGGACGCTGCAGGGCGTTGGCGTCGACACCCCCCGTCAGCACCTTGCCCGATGACGGCACAACTGTGTTGAAAGCCCTACCAAGTCTTGTGATGGAATCCAGAAGGATAACAACATCTCGCTTATGCTCGACAAGACGCTTTGCTTTTTCGATAACCATTTCGGCCACCGCGACATGTCGCGTCGCAGGTTCGTCAAAGGTTGACGACACCACCTCACCCTTGACCGACCGCTGCATGTCGGTGACTTCTTCCGGACGTTCATCGATCAGCAGAACGATGAGATAGCACTCGGGGTGGTTCTTCTCGATGCTATGAGCAATATTCTGCATCAGGACGGTCTTGCCGGTACGCGGCGGCGCAACGATCAGGGCGCGCTGGCCTTTGCCGATAGGGCAGACGAGGTCGATGATGCGTGCCGAGCGATCCTTTATGGTCGGATCCTCGATTTCCATTTTCAGCCGCTCATCCGGATAAAGCGGCGTCAGGTTATCGAAGTGGACCTTGTGCCGCGCGCGTTCGGGATCGTCAAAGTTGATCTTCGTGGCTTTCACAAGGCTGAAGTAGCGCTCGTTCTCGCGCGGCGCATGGATGACGCCTTCGATCGAATCGCCAGTCCGCAACGAAAACTGTCTGATCATTTCGGGGCTGACATAAATGTCGTCCGGACCGGGAAGGTAGTTCGCTTCCGGGCTGCGAAGAAAACCGAACCCGTCCTGCAGAACTTCCAGAACACCGTCACCGCCGATTTCGAATCCCTCTTCGGCATGTTCCTTCAGGATCTGGAACATCATCTCGCCCTTCCGCATCGAAGGGGCGTTCTCGATCTCCCACTCTTCCGCCATGGCGAGAAGATCTGCAGGGGTCTTCGCCTTAAGATCCGAGAGGTTCAAGCGTTCGGTGGTCATGGAATATGTCCCAAAGCGCCGTGGATCGCACAGCTTTGACAAAAGTGAAGAGGGAGGTGCCTTGGACCGGACGGCCCTGCGAGGTGCCAGATACGCGCGCCGCGCCGGAAAGTCAACAAAACCTGCCGGTCAGAACTTCACGACGACAGAAAAGACGATCAGCAGCAACAGCAGGGTCGGGACTTCATTCATGATCCGGTATTGCCGACCCGTCACGCTGTTCGATCCACGCAGCAGATCCTTTCGGCGCAACCCTAACCAGTGGTGGAACCACGTCATTCCCAGCACGCCGACAGTCTTGGACCATGGCCAGATTTCAGACCAGACCACGATTCCCGGTGTGAAGACCAGCGCCAGTCCGAAAAGCCATGTGGCGATCATGGCAGGGTTCATGATCGCGCGCAGCAGTCTGCGTTCCATCGTCTGGAATAGCACATCTGTCTCGGTACCCTTCGGCACAACCTCGACATGATACACGAACAACCGCGGCAGATAGAACAGACCGGCCATCCACGAAACCACCGAGATGATATGCAGCGCCTTTGTCCAAGGATACCATTCCGCCAGAAAGTCACCGATCATGCCGCTCTCCTGCATTTCTTCTTCTTCTTATCAATTAGAAAAGAGAGAGAGAATGATGATGAAGGGCATGTGGACAACAGGATTTCCTTTCTTTTCAAGCATTCTCTCCACAAGGGTAAAGCTGTGGAAAACGGTGCATCTATCTGGAAAGATCAGCAGAATATCTGAATAGAAACACGTTAAATCAATGAGTTAAATGAATAACAACGACACAGTTTTGTCCACACCGCCCGTCTTTCTGCGATCTGTGTAACTGATCGTCCCCAATGCAGGTGAATGCTCGGGCACAGGTGGACAAGTTTGTAACGGGGCATCATCTATCCCCACAGGGACGGATCGCCTCGCGCACGTGGCTAGAGAGACCACAGCACGGCCGCAGGAACAAAAAGAGACTATCCACAAAGCCACCTACAGGATGACGATGACACGCCTGATCCTCGCCTCTGCCTCCCGTAGCCGCCAGAAACTGCTGGCCTCCGCCGGTGTCCAAGTCGAGACCGTGCCGGCGCGGATCGACGAAGAGGCCGTAAGAGCATCACTCGAGGTCGAGGGTGCAAAGCCACGGGATGTGGCTGATGCGCTGGCAGAGATGAAAGCTGCCAAAGTCGCCGAAAGGAACCCCGATGCCATCGTCATCGGCAGTGATCAGGTGCTTGCCTTTCACGGCCGGGTATGGGCCAAGGCCGGGGACCGGGAGGCCGCCCGTGAGCAGCTTTGCCAGATGCGCGGCCATACCCACTTTCTGATCTCTGCTGTTGTTGTCTATCACCGCGCGGAACCGGTTTGGCGGGCCATCGACGAGGTCAGGCTCACCATGCGGAATTTTTCCGACGGCTATCTGGACGACTATCTGGATCGCAACTGGGACGAAGTGCGCCACTCGGTCGGAAGCTACCACCTGGAAGGCGAAGGGGCCCGTCTGTTCGAAACGGTCGAGGGCGATTATTTCACGGTTCTGGGGCTCCCGCTGTTGCCGCTCTTGAACTATCTCGCGCTGCGGGGTTTCATCGACGCATGAGCGAACATTCCCGCATCCCCCTGGTTGCTGTTCTTGGCACACCGGTCGCGCATAGCCGGTCACCGGCGCTTCATGGCTATTGGCTCAAGCGCTATGGCATCAAGGGCCATTACATCCCGGTCGATGTTGCACAGGCCGATCTCGAGACGGTTTTGCGGACGATGCCCAAGATGGGCTTTGTCGGGGCCAATGTGACGATTCCGCACAAAGAAGCGATCCTGAACATCGCCGATGTCATAACGGACCGTGCCGCGCTGATCGGGGCGGCCAATACTCTGATCTTCCGCAAGGATGGAAAGATTCAGGCTGACAATACCGACGGGGCCGGTTTCATCGCCAATCTTCGACAGAATGCAGCAGGTTGGGTGCCGTCCTCTGGTCCTGCAGCTGTCTTCGGTGCAGGCGGTGCCGCACGTGCCGTCATCGCCGCCCTGATCGAGGTCGGGGTTCCCGAAATCCGTCTGGCCAATCGCACCCGCGCGCGTGCCGATGCCCTGCGGTCCGATTTCGGTGCGAAGGTCCATGTTTACGAATGGGTACAGGCCGAAGCCATGATCGATGGTGCGACGACTGTCGTGAACACAACGTCGCTTGGCATGACGGGAAAACCCGATCTGGTGTTACCCCTTTCTACACTTTCACCGGCGGCGGTGGTGACGGATCTGGTTTACACCCCTCTCAAGACCCAATTCCTGATCGAGGCGGAAGAGCGGGGGGCCACTGTTGTGGACGGCCTCGGAATGCTGTTGCATCAGGCGGCGCCCGGCTTCGAACGTTGGTTTGGCCAGCGCCCCGAGGTCGATGAGGCCACACGTGCTGCGGTATTGTCGGCATGACACCCTTTCGTCTCGGTCTGACCGGATCGATCGGTATGGGGAAATCGACCACTGCCGCGATGTTTGCCGATGAGGGCATACCCGTCTGGGATGCGGATGCGGCTGTCCACAGGCTCTATGCCAAAGGCGGGGCTGCGGTTGGTCCGCTGTCGGCGCTTTGCGCTGCTGCGAATGTTGGGGGTGCGATCGACCGGAATGCGCTCAAGATCTGGATAGCCGGCGATCCTTCCGCGCTTGTTCAGATTGAATCCGTTGTCCATCCCCTCGTCGCGGCTGACCGTGCGGAATTTCTTGCGGCCGCGCGGTCGGACATCGTCGTTCTGGACATCCCGCTGCTGTTCGAAAAGGGCAGCGAGGTGGAAATGGATGCCACTTTGCTGGTTACGGCGCCGCCTGATCTGCAACGCGCCCGGGTGATGGCTCGGCCCGGAATGACCGAGACGCAATTCGCCGCGATCCTGGCACGCCAGATGCCCGACAGGGACAAACGTGCCCGTGCGGACCACATCATCGAGACGCTGGCCTATGACAGTGTCCGCGCGGGTGTACGGGCACTGATCGGGTTCATACGGGAAAGGCTGTGATGCGCGAGATCGTACTGGATACCGAAACCACAGGCTTCGAACCGTCGGAAGGTCACCGCATCGTCGAAATCGGTGCGGTGGAGCTGTTCAATCACCTGCCGACCGGCCGGACCTACCACCAGTACATCAATCCCCAACGATCCATGCCCAAGGAAGCCTTCGAGGTTCATGGACTTGGCGATGATTTCCTGCGTGACAAGCCGGTATTCAAGGCAATCGGACAGGCTTTCCTCGATTTCATCGGCGATGCAAAACTTGTGATCCACAATGCCGCCTTCGATATGAAATTCCTGAATGCGGAACTGGAATGGGCAGGTCTGCCCGGGCTGCCATGGGCGCGGGCTGTCGATACGCTGGCCATTGCCAGATCGAAGTTTCCCGGCGCCCCTGCATCTCTTGATGCCCTGTGCCGGCGCTTTGGCGTGGACAATTCGGCACGGGAGAAGCACGGCGCACTCCTTGACTCCGAGATCCTCGCCGAGGTGTATCTGGAACTTGTCGGGGGGCGGCAACCTGACCTTGTGCTGGCACCTGTTCCAACAAAAGAGCAGCAGCCCGGTCAGGTCAGGTCTGTCGGGTCGGACTGGCGGCCGAAGCCTAGGCCCGTTCCTCTTCCATCGCGGCTGAGCGCGGATGAAGCCGAAGCACACGAGGCCTTTATCGCGAAGATCGGCGATGCGGCAATCTGGAGGAAGCGGACGACAGCATAGCGGGACCGGTGTGCACCGGCCCCGCGTCTTGTCAGTTCACGGGTGCCGTCTGGGCGGCCTGCGCGCGACGGGCGAGTTCCTGACGGTAGAGCGTCACGAAATCGACCGTGTCGATGTTCAGCGGCGGGAAGCCCCCGTCCCGCGTCACATCCGAAATGATCCGCCGGACAAAGGGGAAAACGAGGCGGGGACATTCAATGAGCAGGAAGGGATGAAGCTGTTCTTCCGGCACACCTTCGACGTGGAAGATCGCCCCATACTCCACTTCGAGCAGAAAGAGGGTTTCGCCGTTTGTCTTGTTCTTCGACGTGCAGCGGTATTTCGAAATCACATCATACTGGTGTTCGACCGGTCGCTTGCGCGCGTCCAGACTGACAGCGACCTGAATGTCGGGCTGCACATCCGCGCCCGAGATACCCTTCTTCGCGACCATGTTCTCGAACGACATATCGCGGATGAACTGGGCCAGAACCTGCATCCGGATCTGCGGCTGCGCGCCGGTTGCTTCGGCGGGTTGCGTCTCGTCGGCCATCCCTGTCACTCCTTGTACTGTTGGGCGCTTCTAGCAGGAAGGCGGGGCCTCCTCAATGCCTGGTCCAGCCGGACGGATGGGTCGTTTTGGGCGAATTCTCGGGATCGATCTCGACGAATTCCCCGTCAATGACGATCCCGTCACTGCGGCGTGCGGGCTGGTCCGAACGCATGGAGTGGACGCCGAACCGCCGTGCGAGGGAGGAGACCACAACAGCCCTGACAGGAGGGAGAAGGAGCAGCGCACCAATGAAATCGGTCAGGAAACCGGGCAAGACCAGAAGGATTGCAGCGATTGCGACGAGCAGGCTGTTGCCAGCCTCGCCCAGCGGGTCGTGCAGTCGCCCCATCTCGACCCGCAGGCGTTCGGCGCTGCGATAGCCGAGCCTGCGAAGGATGACGATCCCCAGAATGCCCGTGCCCAGAACGACAAGAAGCGTAAACCAAAGGCCCAGTGCGCCGCCCAGCGTGACAAAAAGCGCGATTTCGACCAGTGGCCAGAGCATAAAGAGCATGAAAACAGGCATCGGTCGGATCCTCACGGCCAATTCACGGCCCCTGCCGTAGACAGGGCGCCCCCTGCCCCCTACATAGTGGCCAAGACGTAAAGTTACCAACCCCCGACGCCGCGCCGTGATTTGGAGCGGACTGCCAGAGGTCCCGATGAGTTCTTCCCTGATCCAACTGCTCGTCCTTGCCGGGATCGCGATTTTCCTGATCCTGAAGCTGCGCTCTGTTCTTGGAACGCGCGAGGGATTTGAAAAGCCGCCGATCCCGCTGGACGACGTTCGCCCTTCCGCAAAGCCGCGTCGTGATTTCGAGGTGATCGAAGGTGGACCCGACCGCGATATCATCGACCACGTGCCAGATGGCAGCGATGCGGCCAAGGCATTGGCGGCGATGAAGATGGCAGAGCCCGGATTCAACGTGTCCGGTTTTCTGTCTGGTGCGCGTGGTGCTTACGAGATGATCCTGATGGCCTATGAAAAAGGCGAGTTGGACCGTGTGCGGGCCTTCCTTTCGCCCGACGTGGCCGAGAGTTTCGACGAAGCTATTGCCGCGCGCGAGGCGCAGGGTCTGAAGGTCGAGGCCAATTTCGTGGGTCTTCGGGAGTTGGCGCTGCACGGCGCGACCTTTGATCGCGACACGCGCGAGGCAGAGGTTTCGGTACGGTTTGTTGGGGAAATCACCTCGGTCGTACGGAATGCGGCGGGTGAGGTTGTCGAAGGCAATCCGAACGAGATCAAGCGGCAGCGCGATGTCTGGACCTTTGCGCGCAAGATGGGTTCGAACGACCCCAACTGGCAGCTCGTCGCTACCGGTGACTGATGCGCGCGCGTCTGGTAGCGGCTATGTTGGCGGTCATGACGTGGACCGCACCCGCCCCTGCCGAGATATTGCGTTTCTCTGACCTTGACGGTTGGGCGGCGGATGATCATCGCGCCGCCCTGAAGTCTTTTCGTGAAACGTGCGATCTGCTGGATGATGCAGATTGGGTGCCGCTGTGCAAACTGGCTGCTGATGCGGGGGATACCGCAGAGGGAGCGCGCCAGTTCTTCGAACTTTTCTTCCGCCCTGTCGTGATCGGTGTGCCACCGGCGCTGTTCACCGGATATTTCGAACCGGAGCTGGAGGGGTCACCTGTCCGGACGCCACGCTTTGCCTGGCCCATCTATCGACGTCCTCCGGAACTGCAGGACGGGCAGGTCTTTCATTCGCGGGCCGAGATCGAGAATGGAGCGCTGCGGGGGCGGGGGCTGGAGCTGGCTTGGCTGGATGATCCTGTGGACGTCTATTTCCTGCAGGTGCAGGGATCGGGACGGATCAGGATGCCCGATGGCAGGGTGGTGCGGGTGGGTTATGCAGGACGCAACGGGCACGGCTACCGTTCTGTCGGGCAAGAACTCGTGCGGCGGGGAACACACAGCATGGAACAGGTGTCGGCGCAGGAGATCGCCGCCTACGTCCGCAACGGGGCAGGAGCGGACCTTCTGAACATCAACCCTTCCTATGTGTTCTTTCGGGTAATCGACAACATTCCCGCCGCGAAGGGCCCCATCGGGGCAATGGGGCGGTCGATCACGCCCTTCCGTTCGGTGGCGATCGATCCTGCCTTTACCCCGTTGGGTGCACCGGTGTGGATCGAGAAGGCGGGGGCAGACCCCATCCGGCAGTTGATGGTGGCACAGGATACTGGCGGCGCGATCAAGGGTCCGCAGAGGGCGGATATCTTCTACGGTACGGGCAAAGCGGCTGGGGATGCCGCGGGAACGGTCAAGGATGACGGCCGCATGGTGGTTCTTCTGCCGATTGACCGTGCTTATGCGATGCTGCCGGACGGACTGTGATGAGCCGCCGCCGCACCCTTCGTCCCGAAGAGGAAGAGCTTTGGCAGGCCGTCGCGCGTACGGCGCGGCCGATGCACCCCAAAACAAAGGGTTTTCTCGCGCGGATCGACAGTGCGACCCATCCCCATCCCCCGGTCGTCGAGTCCGCCCCGCGCGAGGCAGCAATCCCTAAAGCCTGGCTCGAGCCGTTCCGACTTGGCCAAAAGGCACGTCCGGTGGCGGGGCATGACCTAGCGCCCGGTTTGGGGGATGCTTTGAAGGCTGCACCGCTGCAGATGGATGCCAAGGTGCACGGGCGCATGGTGCGTGGAAAGCTGATGCCCGAGGCGCGGATTGATCTGCACGGAATGACATTGGCCGAAGCGCACCCCGAATTGATACGTTTCGTTCTGAACGCGCAAACGGCGGGGATGCGGCTGGTTCTTGTGATCACGGGTAAGGGCAAGCGCGGGGAAGATCATGGCCCGATCCCGCAAAGGATGGGCGCGCTGCGCCATCAGGTGCCACAGTGGCTGCGTCTGCCACCTCTTGGTTCCGCTGTCCTGCAGGTGACAGAGGCGCATTTGAAGCATGGCGGCAGCGGCGCCTATTACGTCTACCTTCGGCGCCGCTAGCCGCGGACGCGCAGGTTCCGTGCGGTCTGCCTTATGCCAAGGGACAGGATGGCGGCAGAAAACACGATCCACAGGGTATAGAAGGGCATCTGGTCGGCAATTTCGTAGCCCCAGTCGATCATGCGACCTGACAGGGCAGGTCCGATTGCCGTGGCCAGAACCATGACGGATGCCACGGTGGCGCGGATCGCCCCGAGATGACGGGTGCCGTAGAATTCTGCCCAGAATGCCATTGGCACGGTCAGTTGTGCCCCCGTGGTCAGGCCCATGATCGCCATTGCGAAGGCCGCGGTCGTAATGCCGGTGATCGACGGAAAGACTGCAAAGAATAGCGCCAACGGCAGGGTGTAGACGGGCATCAGTCGTCCCGTTCCCCATCGGTCAAGCGCCCATCCGCCGGCAAACATCGCGGCGACAGATGCGGCAGTGTAGGCAGGAAATGTGGCGACAAGGGAAAGATGGGACCAATCCTTCACCTCGGCAAGGTGGACCTGCTGAAAGAAGAAGGCGGTGATGAAGCAGGGTGGGGCCACAAGGGCAGGCAGAACGCACCAGAACAGCGGGTGACGCAGCATCTGCGCGCGTGACCAGTGTCGGCCATCCATGCCAGGGGCGTCGTTTTCTGCGGTGATGGCTTGAGGTGTCCTCTCGAGACGCATGAGAGTCCACATCAGGGGGATCGAGAGGACAATCAGGGCAGCCGCAAAAAGCCAGAGTGTCTGCCAGTGGAAGAATGATTTCAGCGAGACGAAACCGAGGGGCATGACAACCTCACCCACCGAAAATCCGAGAGCGGCAACGGCAAGGGCCCGCCCGCGCGAGGCAACGAACCAGCGCGAGATCGCGACGCCCGATGTCTGCACCATCATGCCCTGACCGAACAGACGGAGGGTGAAGATCGCAAAAGGCAGGAGCCAGCCTGTCGGGCCGGTCGCCATAAGAATACAGGCGAAAGCGAGCGCAGCCATGACGGCAGGGCCAAGGAAACGGACGCGGAAGCGATCGGTCAATCCGCCTGACCATAGCATCAGGAAGGCCGAGGCCATCGTACAAAGGGCATAGAGGGTGCCCCATTCCCCATGGGAAAGGCCGTTGGTGGCACGAATTTCCGCGGCGAAAACGGAGATGAAATAGGTCTGTCCGAACCCGGACAGAAACGACAACAGAAATCCTGCCAGAAGATAAGGAGCGTTCGCACGGAGGAAGGGCAGGAACGGCATCGATTTCAATTCAGGCTGTCACCGGTGATTTCGGCAACCGGAGCGAGAATTACCCGTGTCGCGCTGCGGACAGTCAGGATGACACCCGGCAAAAGGCCGGCGCGACCGGCAGCGTCAGCACCGAAGGCCTGATCGACCTCGGAAATACGGCCAAGGATCCGGATAAGCGCGGGCGAAGTGCCGGTGACGAAATGGCCGTCACCCGTCGAGAAGGCGGCGACATCGACATAGGTCACTTCAAGATCGGCGACATCGTTTATGCTTTCGAGCGAGCCGAGACGGCCACGCTGACCGGTGATGAGGGCGGACAGGCGCAGAACGCGGTCACGATCCGAACCGAAGATGACGAAGGGTTGCGGGAGGGTCCCGATATCGCGCGCCTGGGCGCGAAAGACCTGCACGTCGATATCCGGCGACATCAGTGCCACCCCTGCGATCTGCGGCATCACCCTGCCATCTGCAAGTGCGATGTCGCGCAAAGCCTCCATGGTCAGGAAGCCGCCCATGGAATGGGCGACAAGGACGATGCGTGTTGCTCCGGCGGCTACGGTTTCGCGGATCAGGTTTTCAAGCCCGCGGCGGGCAAACATGACCGAGTCGCGGTCATAGACATAGCCCAAGGGTTCGGCTGCCGACGGCCAGGAATAGTGGACAGCCACACCGGGCACTTCAAGGTCGTGGTGCAGTTGGGCGATGCGGTAAAGCCCTTCGGTGAAGGTATTGTTGAAGCCGTGAACGAAGATCACCGCCTCGCGCCCACTTTGGTTCAGGGCCTGCCGCAGGTCGGCGCGAAAGGTACGGTCGCTGGAATAGAGAACCGGATTTGTCGTGACGAAGTCGGTGGTGACGTTCGGTTTTCGCGGCTTGCCATAGCGGATCTCGCCGATTTCGCGGTCTGGCGGGATGGCGACGTCATATCGGGCAAAGCGCAGTTCTTCGGACCGCTGGCTGCCAAAGACACCGCCGGGTTCAAAGGTACGGGTCGTGCCGACATAGACGGTTGAGAGCGTACCTTGAACCGTATCCGGAGGCACCACGACCATAGCGCCCCGCGGAGTGCAGGCGGCGAGCGCGAGCGTGACGACGAGCAGAATATGGCGCAACGGATTGTCCCAAGCGAAGAGTACGCCAGTGATCGGTCCGCACGGGCAGGCGGTCAAGCGTAACGGATCGGTCAGAGCACGTAGCGGGATATATCCGCCGATCTGGCAAGCTGGCCGACATTGGTCTCGACGAAACGCGCATCTACGGTCACGGTTTCCCCGCTGCGGTCTGGAGCGGTAAAGGACAATTCCTCGAACACGCGTTCCATGATGGTGTAGAGGCGCCGCGCGCCGATGTTTTCCACGCTGCGGTTCACGTCTGCCGCAATGCGGGCGAGGGCGGCGATGCCGTCCTCGGTGAAGGTTACTGCGACGTCCTCGGTGGCCATCAGCGCAGAGTACTGTCGGGTCAGCGCGTTATCGGTTTCCGTCAGGATGCGGACGAAGTCGTCCTCGTTAAGGGGCTGGAGTTCAACACGGATCGGCAGGCGGCCTTGGAGTTCGGGCAGCAGGTCCGACGGTTTGGCGATGTGAAAGGCACCGGAAGCGATGAAGAGGATATGGTCGGTCTTTACCGGGCCGTATTTGGTAGAAACGGTGGTGCCTTCGATCAGCGGCAGCAGGTCGCGCTGCACGCCTTCGCGGCTGACATCGGCGCCGCGGGCATCGGAGCGGGCGCAGATCTTGTCGATCTCGTCCAGAAAGACGATGCCGTTTTCCTGTACCGCCTCGAGCGCGGCAGATTTCACGGCCTCGTCGTCCAGAAGCTTGTCTGCCTCTTGCCCGATGAGGATGTCGTAGCTTTCGGCAACGGTCATCTTCTTGCGGGTAGAGCGGCCACCGAAAGCCTTGAACAGGTCGTGCAGGCCCTGCATCTGCATTTCCATTCCGTTGCCGCCGGGGAACATCCCCATCGGCATCGTGCTGTCCTGTATTTCCAGCTCGATTACGGTGCTGTCGAGTTCGCCGCGCTTCAGCTTCTGTCGGAACATTTCGCGCGTCTGGTCGCGGGCGTCCTTGCCCGCCAGTGCCTCGATCACGCGTTCTTCGGCGGCCTTGTATGCTCGGGCCTTCACCTCGTCCCGCATCCGCTGGCGGGTTTCGATCATGGCGGCGTCCACCAGATCGCGGATGATGCTGTCCACGTCGCGGCCCACATAGCCGACTTCGGTGAACTTCGTCGCCTCGACCTTGAGGAAGGGCGCGCGGGCGAGTTTGGCGAGGCGGCGGCTGATTTCGGTCTTGCCGACGCCGGTGGGGCCGATCATCAGGATGTTCTTGGGGTAAACCTCGTCCCGCAGGTCGTCGCCCAGTTGCTTGCGCCGCCAACGGTTGCGGAGTGCGACGGCGACGGCGCGCTTGGCGTCGCGCTGGCCGATGATGAAACGGTCGAGTTCCGAGACGATCTCGCGCGGGGTGAGGTTGGTCATGGGTCAGCCCTTGATCGTTTCGACGGTCAGGTTTCCGTTGGTGTAGACGCAGATGTCGGCGGCGATGGCCATTGCCTTGCGGGCGATGTCTTCGGCGGGAAGGTCGGCATGCATCAGGCCGCGCGCGGCGGCCAGCGCGAAGTTTCCGCCTGATCCGATGGCGGCGACATCGTGTTCGGGTTCCAGAACGTCACCTGCGCCGGTGATGACGAAGAGGTCGCGCCCGTCGGTGACGATGAGCATGGCTTCGAGGTTGCGGAGGTATTTGTCCATCCGCCAGTCCTTGGCCAGATCGACGCAGGCGCGGGCAAGCTGGCCGGGGGCGGATTCAAGCTTTTTCTCCAGCCGTTCCAGCAGCGTGAAGGCATCGGCGGTGGAGCCTGCAAAGCCGCAGACCACGTCGCGCCCGCCGGGCGAGAGGCGGCGGACCTTGCGGGCGGTGCCCTTGATCACGGTCTGTCCAAGGCTGACCTGGCCGTCGCCTGCGACGACGACCTCTCCGCCCTTGCGGACGGCAAGAATGGTGGTGCCGTGCCAGCCGGGGAATTTGTCGTCGGACATGCGGGCCTCCTGTCTTTCAGAGCATATGGGCATGGACGGCAATAAAGGAAAAGGGCGGCCGCAAAGGACCGCCCGTTTCGTTCCGTTTCAGGCGATTTAGATGGCCGACTGGATCCAGCTTGCCAGCGCGGCTTTGGGCGCGGCGCCGGTCTTGTTCGAAACCACTTGCCCGTCCTTGAACAGGAACAGCGCCGGAATGCCGCGCACGCCCAGTTGGGCGGGGCTGTCGGGGTTTTCGTCGACGTTGACCTTCACGATCTTCACCTTGCCTGCGTATTCGGTGGCAAGTTCTTCAAGGAAAGGCCCGATGAGGCGGCAAGGGCCGCACCATTCGGCCCAGAAGTCCACCACGACGGGGATGTCCGATTTGCGGACTTCGGCGTCGAAGGTGGCGTCGGTGACGTCGACGGTCGCAGCGCCCATCTTTCATATCTCCTGAATGGAATGTCGGCCAACGAAGCTAGGGATCACACAGGGAATCGTCAAGGGATCGTGGTGCGGGGGAGTGCCGCACTCACGATATCGCGAGAGAGGGGCATGAGCGTGGCTGTTCGCGTCCAGAGGATCGCCACCTCGACGGGTCGGTCGGTGTAGATCTGTCCAAGGGCATGCGCATAAGCCGCCATCTGCCGCAGGATACCGTCGGGGGTCTGTTCAGGCGTTGCAGGCACGTTTCGGTTCGATTTGAAGTCGATTGCCAGAATACGGTCGGGCAGGATGATCAGACGGTCCACCGTACCCCTCAGTCGTTGTCCGAACAGGTCTGCGGTCAATTCGACCTCGGTCAAGGCAGGGGCAGCGAAGAGTGCCGGGTGGGCTGCGATGACAGCCAGTGCCTCGGGCAGAAGTTCGGCGCGAAGGGTGGGATCTGGCACCAGTGCTTCGGCAAGGGCCGGTTGGTCGGTCGGTGTTGTAGCGGGCAGATGCTCGAGAAGAAGGTGCAGCGCAGTGCCCCGCGCCTTGGCGCTTTCTTCGTCCAGACCGTCTCCTGCCAGAGCCTTGGCCCCACCCAGCGTGGAAGGTGTCAGGGGTTGAGAAAGACGGGGCGGGACATCGGCGGCCTTGACCGCCCAGGCGGGAAGGGCGGGGAGTTCTCGCACGGGCGTTTCGCGTGGCGCAGGATCGGGCCACTGGCCGAACGCGTGGCGCAGACGTCCGCCCTGCAATGTGTCGGCACCGGCGGCCGCCATGCCCTGTTGCACCAGCCGATACCACGCCTGATCCTGCTTTGCCTCGCCCGCGCCACAAACGATGAGCCATGAGCGGGCACGGGTAAGGGCGACGTACAAGAGCCGCAGCCGTTCTTCTGCCTCACGTTCTTTGCGGCGTGCGCGGGCGGCCGCGATGTTGGCGGGGCTTTCATCCGCGGGGGTGCGCCAGACCGGTGTTCCGTCTACGTCGACGACTTCGTCCCTATCGCGGGGGTTGGTGTCACAGGTGTCCGGAAGGATGACAATGGGGGCCTCCAGTCCTTTGGCGCCGTGAACGGTCATCACGCGGATGCGCCGACCCTCGCTGTCGGTCTGGCGTTTGATCTCGACTTCGTCGCTGGACAGCCAGACAAGGAAACCCGTCAAGCTGGGCACGTCGCCCTTTTCATAGGCAAGAGCCTGAGAGAGGAGTTCATCGATGCCATCTTCGGCCTCGGGGCCAAGACGTTGCAGCAGACGCCGCCGGGCATCGTGACGGGTCAGCAGACGTTCGATCAGGTCATATGGGCGCAGGAAGTCGGCCTGATCGCGCAGGTCTTTCAGCATGCCATGTGCGTCGGGGAAGTCTGCCGATCGGGCGCGAAGCTCCTCCCAGAGCCAGCCTTTGCGTGGCTGGGCAAGGGTGTGCAATTCCGCCTCGGTCCAGCCGCAGAGCGGTGACCGGAGGACCGCAGCGAGGGAAAGGTCGTCTTCAGGTGTGGCGAGGAAGGAAAGAAGCGCGGTGATGTCCCGGACCGCCAGTTCCGCGCCAAGCTTCAGCCGGTCTGCGCCGGCGATGGGAAGCCCGCGCGCCTTGCAGGCGCGGATGATCTCCTGAAACAGGTCGGAGCGGCGTTGGACGAGGATGAGGAAATCGCCGGCATGGACCGGTCGGCTTGATCCTTTTTCCGGGATCGAGGTGCCGCTGCGGATCATCGTCGCGATTTCTTCGGCTATCTGTGCGGCCAGACGTGCCGTGTGGTGTTCCTCGGTTACAAGGTCGACGGGGTTGCGCCAGTCGTCTTCCTCCTGCGCCGACGCTTTTTCGACGAGGGGCCAGAGGTCCACCCGTCCGGGCATGTCGGCCCAATAGGCGATGTGACGGGATGCCCCGCCAAGAGCTGTCGGAAACCGGTCCGCAAAGGTTTCATCCACCACGCGGAGGATCGCGGGGGAGGAGCGGAAGGAATGCTCCAGATCAAGTGACTGGAAGGCGCGATTGACGGCGGCGAAGCGTGAGCGGAATGCGGATTGCTTTTCATCAAAGGCCGCGACGTCGGCACCCTGAAAAGAATAGATCGATTGCTTCTTGTCCCCCACAACAAAGATCGTGCGTTCGACATCCCGCGCGCCGGAGCCTGCGGTGAATTCTGCCGCAAGGGATTCGATGACGCGCCATTGATCGGGCGATGTATCCTGTGCCTCGTCCACGAGAATATGATCGATCCCGCCGTCAAGCCGGAACAGGACCCAAGCGGCGACCGCGGGATCTGTCAGAAGCCGCGAGGCGCGGGTGATCAGGTCGTCAAAGTCCAGCCAGCCGCGATCTGCCTTGCGCTGTTCGTAGACCGGAAGGAAAGCTGTAGCAAAGGCGTGAAGCGTGAGGGCGCGGTCCATCGCGTTGAGGGCGCAGCGAGTGGTTCGTGCGGATTCAACGCGACGCATAAGGTTTTCAAGTCGGTCGAGCGTGTCGGAATCCAGTGCCTTGCGCGTGTCCTTGGTGGGGAAGCTGGACAGCTTGGCCGTGTAGGGTTCCTTGGCCGACGATCCGGTCAACATGCAGTCTTCCAATACGGAAAGTGTCGCAAGTGTCGGCGCGGCAAGGTCGAGAGGGGCAAGCTTTGCGGCAGCCTTCGCGTCATTTCCACCACGGGCCAGAAGGGCCCCGATGACAGCAGGCATCCACGATCCCTCATCCCCGAGAAATGTATCTGCAAGCAGCGTTTCGGCGGTTTCACCTTGTTTCAGACCAAAGAGACGACGGGCATTCTCGGGCGTCAGGGGCTGGGAAAATTTGGCGCGGTTGCTGACGATCTGTTGGACCAGTGTTTCGAAATCCTCGCCTGTCCAGGTGCGGGCAAGGGCAGCGATCGTGTCGGGGGCAAGGCTTTCGGCAAGTTCTTCGACGATCTCGTCCCGGAGCAGACGGGCGGTGCGGTCGTCGAGTTCGGTGAACTGCGGACTGACCCCCGCCTCGAGGGGGAAGCGACGCAGAAGGCTCGCGCAGAAGGAATGGATGGTCTGGATGCGCAACCCGCCCGGTGTTTCGATGGCGCGGGCGAAGAGGCGGCGGGCCTGGGCCAGTGTGTCGGAACCAAGACGCGCGCCCTCACCCAGTTCCGACAGGGAGGCCCGCAGCTCAGGGTCTGGTTTCATCGCCCATTCGCCCAGACGGCGGAACAGGCGGTTCTGCATTTCGGTCGCGGCGGCCTTTGTGTAGGTCAGGCAAAGGATGTGCTGCGGTTCGACCCCGCCAAGCAAAAGACGGGCAACGCGGTCCGTCAGAACCCGCGTCTTGCCCGATCCGGCATTGGCCGACAGCCAGGTGGAGGCAGCAGGGTGGGCGGCCTGAACCTGGCGTTCCGATGCGGAATGTACGGTCATTGGGTTTCTCCGACCGTTGCGGCTGAGGGATGGGCCGTGGTGTCCCATTCGCCAAAGCGCGAGAGGTGGTCATAGTCGCCCTCGAACCGTTCTTTCATGACAGCGCGTCGCGCCGTGTAGCCCGCCGCATGGTGGCTGTAATGGCCGATCAGTTCGTGCAAGCCCTGCCAGACCTCGGCCGTCATCTGCGGGTTGATTTCGGTTTCTTCGGTTTTCGGGCTGCTGCCAAGGCCGACATAGGTGATCTTTGCCACCTCCGATCCTTCAAGCCCGGCAAAGGCGTCACGCTCGGCCATCGCCGCAGCGAGGAGGAGCTGCTTGTCGAATGCCTTTTGCATCGCTTGTGTCGGCGGCGTGCCGGTCTTGTAATCGAGGATATGCAGGCGCCCGTCGGGCAGCCGGTCGATCCTGTCCGGTGTGCCGGTCAGGCGGAAACCAAAGGGTGCGATATCCACCTTGCCCGCCCGTTCCAGCGTGACAGGGGTACCCCCATCGCGCCCGTCCACATTCAGGAAGAAATCGGCTGCGCGTCCAAGGCGGGCAAGCCATAGGGCGCGCGCGGCGGGCCACGGCACCGTTTCGGCCAAAACAGCTTGCGCAGTGGAGATCAGGCGCGCACGGGCGGCGGGACGGGTTTCATCATCAGGTCGGTTGCGGACGAAGTCTTCCAGAATCTTGTGAAGGATCTGCCCGCGCAGTGCAGCGTCGGGTTCATGTCGCAGCGGGTCCAGCCGTTTCAGCCGCAGCACATAGCGGCAGTAGATTGCATAGGGATCGCGGATCAGAAGGCCGATCCGGGTAAGCGACAACTCCTTCGGCCGTTGCTCCAGCGGCGGGCGCGGCGAGGGGCGGCGCGCAGGTTTCAGGCGCGGGTTGCTTTGTTGCTCTGCCGTCGGCTGGTCGAAGGCCGCGGCGAGCGCAAGCCATGTGTTGCCGCGACCGCGCATGGATTCCAGTGCCTCGGGGCCGTTCTTCTGCGGCAGGCCCGCCATCAGGTTGGTCAGACGGTTCAACCAGCGCGAGGGGACCGTTTCCGCCTCGGCATCCCGCGTGGCGCGGGTCAGGACGACGCGAGGGGCGGCGATGGCGATCTGGTAATCATGCGCGGAAAGACCCACCTGCCGTTCGGGAAGCAGCAGCCCCGCGTCCTTGCGCATCCTCCGGTTCAACCAGGGATCGGGATCGGGCAGGCGCGGCCATGCGCCATCGTTCAGGCTGGCAAGAATGACCAATTCCGCCGACTGTTCGCGCGCCTCGCGCGGGCCAAATATCTGGATACCGGGATGGGCGGTGACCGTTTCGCGCACTTCGCCACGCGCCATCACGGTGTCGAAAAGGTCGCGGTATTCGGCTGGCGAGAGGGTTCCGCCAGCATCGGCTTCTGCCGCCAGCGCGGAGAGGAGTGTCAGGGCCGCGACGCCTGCCTCTTTGTCCCACAAGGTACCGGTTCCATCACAGGCGGTGCCACGTGCCAGAGTTTCGGTCAGGTCGCGATGGACGGCGATCAGATCGGGAAGTGAAGCGGTGGCAATGGTGGTGGCGCGGTCCATGAAACCGGCAAGGGCCTTCGCCCATGCGAGCACGCCCCTATCCCCGCCCTTGTCGACGCGTGCCTGCGCCCATTGCAGCAGCTCGGGTCCGGTCGGAAATGCCGGACCTTCGCGGCGGAGTTTGAGTTCAAGTTGACGCGTATGCAGCAGATGGTCGCCCCGATCCGCGCCGGTGAAAGAGAGCGGGTGTTTGAGCAAGACGAGCAAGGCATCCGAGGTCAGCCTACGCCCCATTATTCCCGCCACATGGCGGAGCAGACGGCCAGGTGCCGACAGTGAAAGGGGCTTGCCTGCAGAGTCGTCTGGAATGATCCCCCAACGATCAAGCGCAGCGGTGACCCGGCGGGTGAGCATCCGGTCAGGCGTAATCAGCGCGGCTTGTGTCCCGTTCTCGGCCGCTTCCCGCAGCATGAGGGCAATGGCCAAAGCCTCGGACCGGGGGTTGGGCGCTTCGATCAGGGTCATCGAGGCTGTCGCGTCAGGAAGGTCAGGCAGGTGGTTGCCGTCCTGCAGCCACTGATCGGTCACCGGGGCCGGTCGGAGCGAGAGGGAAATCAGTGCGTTGCGGTCGGGCGCGGGTGGCGGAATGTCGATCCAAGGACGGATCGAGGCGGGCCCAACCATCAGGCGGTCCATCATCCGGCGAAAGCGGAACTGCGGATGATCCTCGCCGGTCATGGCGTCATCCAGACGGTCCCAGACCCAAGCGGGCATCTGGGTATCGAAACCGGGCAGGATAATGGCGCCCTGGGGGAGGGCCGCAACCGCCTGCATCAGGGCGGCAGTCGTTCCCCGCGATCCGGTCGAACCTGCGACGATCACAGGGTCTTGCGGCGGTTGGGCCTGCCAGAGTTGAGTGATGCGGTCGACGGCAAGACGCTGGCGGGTTTCGGTATCCGGAGCCTCGGTCCCTGAAAAGAACTGGGTGACGATCCGCAGGAATTCCCGGGTCCGGGCCCAGTGGGCAGAGTGGTCCGAAACATCAAGCGCGGCGATGGTTGCGGGGGTGACTCCCTCGCCCTGCATTTCGTCCATCAGGGTGGCAAGGCTGTCTGCCAGATCATAGAGAGCCGCGCGGGGGGCAAGATCGGGCTGCTTCTCCAACAATCCTGCGATCAACTGTGTCAGTTCAAGGCGCCGCCGCAGGGGGGATACAGCGGTCGGAAGACCGGGCAGGACAATTCCCTCTGACAGGTCGGTGAGGACCCGCAGCCGTGGTAGAAAACCTGCACCCGACGCGGCGAAGATGTCCGCCACGCGACGCCGCATCCGGTTTGTATTGAGATAGACGGTGACACGGGCCATCGCCTCGGGTGGTTGCCCTTGCAGGCGCTGGCGAAGGCCGGCGACAAGGGCAGAAGCGAAATCGCAACCCGGCGGCAGGTGGAACAGACGGGGCGCAGGGTCTGGAAACATCACGGTCGGTATTCCAACAAGGCCTCGGCCAGCTCGATCCCTTCGGGGCGACCGACATCGCACCATCCCCCGTTGTGGATCAGGCCGAAAAGGCGGTTACGGGCAATCATCCGGTCCCAGACGAGGTTGAGGGAGAAGGCCTCGTCCTGAATATCTGCCAGATCATCCGTGCGGATGATTTGCGCCCCAAGGTAGACGGCACCGCTGGCTCCGCGCGCGCGGCTGAGACGTCCTGTTCCGTCGATCAGGAAATCCCCGGTGCCGGTGTGTCCGGTCGCGGCATCGGAGGGCAGCAGGAGCAGAAGCCCGTCCATCTGACCGTCGTCCCAGTTCTCCATCAGTTGCATCAGGGGATTATCGCCTGTCCACACAGCATCGGTATTGAGCGTGAGGACCGGATTGCCGCCCAGCAAGGGCAACGCCTGCCGCAATCCGCCACCGGTTTCGAGGATGCGTGGATATTCTCTGGACACCGGAATCCCGCGCGGCCCGAGGTGGGCATCGATTTGCTCGGGCAGGTAATGGCTGTTGGCCACGATACGGTTGATGCAGGCCTCTTCGGCCAATGAAAGCGCATGGTCGATGAGGGGACGGCCCGCAACGGTGATCATGGGTTTGGGCCGGGCTGCGGTAAGCGGGCCCATGCGCGTGCCCAACCCGGCGGCAAACAGCATCAGCGGTGGGGGAGCTGGCCGCATTGTGCGGTGATCCTTTCGAGGGCGGCATCGTCGGGTTCGGGCAGAAGGTCGTGGCAGAGCGCGGCAAGCGGCGCAAGTGCGGGATGGGATAGATTGCGCCAAAGCTGGCCCCAGACGCGCGGGATGAGCGGCACATAGCCATGCTTTCCGGCCTTGAGGCAGAGGCGCGCGAAGACCCCGAGGATCCGCAAGGCCCGTTGCGCCCCAAGGGTGGCGTAGGCAGGTGCAAAATCCGCGGGATCGGTCCCGCTCGCCACACAGAAACGGGCGATCATTGCAGTCTCGGTCCCGACAGAGACATCGCGGCGGGCGTCCTGCAGCAGGGATACCAGATCATAACCGGGCTGCCCCATCTGCGCGAGCTGGAAGTCCAGCAATCCCACCTGCGCCACGCCTTGCCGTTCTGGTAGCCAGAGCAGGTTTTCGGCATGGTAGTCGCGCAGGATCATGACGCGGGGACCGTCGGCATGGGTGCAAAGCGACTCTGTCAGAACCCTGATGAAGTCCGCCGCATCGGGTGCCTTTCCGGTTATGGCGAATGCGTACCAGTCCAACGCGAATGCCGCTGCCTTGGCCCAGTCCAGCGCGGAAAGGTCGGGTAGGCCGGGCGGGGCAGGGTGGGCGTGAAGCTGCACAAGGACATCTGTCGCAGCCGCGTAGAGCGGTGTTTCCAGCGACGGATCGTGGATGACAAGTCGGGCGAAAAGACCGTCGCCAAGGTCTTCGAGCAAAAGGAAACCGTGGGAAAGGTCGTCGGCCAGTATGGAAGGCGGTGACAGGCCCAATGAACCGAGATGCCGGGCAATCATGACAAAGGCAGCCGGATCATCGCCCTGTCCGGGCGGGGCGTCCATCAGGACGGCCGTCTGGCTGCCCATGCTCAGTCGTTCATAGCTGCGATCCGATGCGTCACCTGCAAGGAAGCTGCGCTTGGCCGCACCCCAACCGGCGCGATGGAGGAAGAACGCGGAAAGCGCGCGCCTGTCGGTCATGGATCCGCCTTTGACAGTGCAGCGGCAAGCCCGTCGCGTCCGCCGCGGATCACCGCCCTTCGACCTTCGCCTTCGGTCTCGAGCCGCAGATGCAGTGCTGACGCGGGCAGGTACGGACCCAGCCTGTCGGGCCATTCGACCAGACAGATCGCGGTGGAAAATGCCTCCTCCAGACCCAGTTCCAGCACTTCGTCAGGATGAGAAAGCCGGTACAGATCGGTGTGCCAGATGTCCCCGTCGGGGGCTTCATAGGTCTGGATAAGGGTGAAGGTCGGTGAGGGAACATCCTCCATCCGCCCGAGGCGGGCGCGGATCAATGCGCGCGCAAGGTGGGACTTTCCCGCTCCGATCGGGCCCTGCAGGAGAACCGTATCACCCGGGCGCAACAGGCCAGCCATTCGCCGCCCCAGTGCGGCGGTTGCGTCCTCGTCAGGCAGGAAGATTGAATAACTCGGTGTTTCGGACAGCATGCCACGACTTTACCGCGCGTCCCGCGCGCTGCAAGCAGGTCACGCGGAACCTGCCACGGCCTTGGGTTGCAGACGGGTGGGCTGGATGCGGAATCCGGCGAGCGTCGCACCATCGGCCAAGGGAGTGATCCGGCAAGAGATCAGGCGGCCATCGACAAGACGGATCTCGCCACCCCACGGCTGTCTGGTGCCCATATTCCCGACATATCCGAGAAGATCGGACCACAGCTGTGTCGGTGCGGACTGGCTTCGCCATAGCGAAACCAGCTGGTCTATGCCCAGCTTCCGGACGGACCCATCCGGAAGCTTCCCCCACAGAGCGGCATAGGCCGCGTTTGACAGGACAAGCTGTCCGGACGCCGCAAAAACGGCGATGGCTTCGTCGGACATGTCGATAACGGCCTGACACATATCAAGGTCGGCACGGTACCTCTGGCTGCGAGAGACCTCGACCGAGATGTCCTCGATCATGAGTGCCAGCTCCCCGTCGGGATAGGGGCGGCCCGTGACACGATAGGTGCGGCCGCTTGGCAGGACCCATGTCTCTTCGTATCGACCCGTGGCGGCGGCGCGTTCCATCTCGACGATCTGCCGTCGCCAGCTTTTCCAGTCTTTGGGTTCCGGTACCGTCTTGCGGTTACGCATCGAGTCCAGGATCGACACCATCGACGGCTTGCGCCCCAAGAATTCGGGTGAAAGGGCTGTCAGGTCACACAGGGACGGATTGAACATCTGAAGGTGCCGGTCCCTGTCGAACACTGCCAAGCCTATCGGAAGATGTGCAAAGGCCTTGGCGAGGGCCTGTACGATCTGGCGTGCGTCAGGTTCTGGTTTCTGATGCGCTTCGATAGGGAAGGCATGGCCCACCGCGCCATCCCGCCGTACGGAAAACCAGCGTTCGCCATCCCCGCTTTGCAGGCGCACCCGCGATGCGGCTGGTGGGAAAAGCGGTGTTTGCGGGTTCAGGGCAACCAGACCGTCATAGGCACGGTTCGTCCAGACGATCCCTTCTTCGCTCTCCCACCAGACAGGTATCGGCAGATCACGGGCAATGATGGTCTCTCGCGATGACAGGGTTGGTCGCCGCGGTGGGACGAGCAACAACGCGATACACGCCCCCAAGAGGCTGAACAGCAGAAGTACCATTTCCAAAGGAATGAACACGGAATTACCCGAAAGCTGACAATTACTCAACCTAGGGGAGTTTGGTTAATTTTTCGTTAACCGCCCTTTCCTATTCAGTGTTCGATCCTCCGGTTCTGCCCGAGGTTTTCAACCGGATTGGCGACAAGATCTTCGGCTGACCAGTTCAGTTCGACAATCGCGCCGCAACGTTCCGGACGCTCTTCCGGTGTCAGGAAGGGATCAGACGCGTTTGCAAAGGAAAGCTCCGCACCGGTGCGTTCAAGAAGCGTCTTGGCGATGAAAAGGCCAAGTCCCATCCCCTCGTATTCGGGCCGACGTTCAAGGTCCTGCGTTGACCGGCGGGATCTGACGAACGGATCGCCAATGCGTCCGATGACCTGTGGTGGATAGCCCTCTCCATCATCCACGATCCGGATCGTGATCAGACGATCGGTCCATTCTCCATCTATCCAGACCGTGCTGCGGGCGAAATCAACGGCATTCTGGATAAGGTTGCGAAGGCCGTGAATGACCTCGGGTCGGCGCAGGATGTTCGGTTGCCTCTCGCTGCCGCCCGGACCTGGAAGCAGCGAGAATTCCAGTTTCTTTCCGCGCCCGGTGTGAGGCTCGGCCGCTTCGCGAAGGACGGATCCCAGCGGGGCCTGACGCAGATGCAGGTCATCCTTTCCGGCGCGTCCCATGCCGCGGAGGATGTCGCGGCATCGGTCGGCCTGATCCCGGATAAGGGCGGCATCCTCCAGCAGCTGGGGGCGATCCTGCAACTCTTCCATCATCTCGGCGCTGACCAGCTTTATCGTGGCCAGAGGTGTGCCAAGTTCATGGGCCGCGGCCGCAACGACACCGCCTAGATCGGTCAGCTTCTGTTCGCGCGCCAAGGCCATCTGTGTTGCCAGCAGCGCATCCGACATTGAACGGATCTCGGTGGCGATACGTCGCGAATAAACGGCCAGAAAGACGATCCCGATCACGATGGCCAGCCAGTAGCCAAACTCGAAAACGGTCGGGACCACCAGAACCTCGCCCGTGGAAAATCGCAGCGGCACGTTCACGAAGGCGATCAGGGTGGTGAACAGGATCGCGAGAATGCCGAGAAGTACGGTGGTCCGCAGTTCGAGGGCAGAAGCGGAGATTGTCACTGGGGCGACGATCAGCAGGGCGAACGGGTTGGTGAGCCCGCCCGTCAGATACAGCAGGAAAGACAGCTGTGACAAATCGAACAGCAGGGTCAGCATAGCCTCAAGCTCGCTCAACCGTTTGTTCTCGGGGTATACGAAGACCGAGATCAGATTGGCGATGATCGAAGCTCCGACGGCCATGTAGCAAAGCCCGAGCGGAAGTTCGATTCCGTATGCGCGGTCCGCAACGGTGATCGCGGCAAGCTGTCCGGTAATGGCCATCCAGCGCAGGACGATCAGCGTCCGCAGGCGGACCCAGTCGCTGCGCGTGTCGCGCGATAAGAGGCCGAAGCCATGGATTGACATGCTATAAGGGCCCCGACGTGACCAAGTTTCGCATTGTTACGGTGCACGGCTTGGGCAATCAATGCGGCGGGAAAACAGAAGGTACGGCAATGAGCAAGCTTTATGCAGGTCTGGCAGTGGCTGCCGTGGTTGGTCTGGTCGGCGGGACGGCGGGCTATGTGTACATGCAGCAGACGAACGACCGGTTTGCCGATTGCCGTGCCGGTGCGGTCGGTGGTGCCATCGGCGGCCCATTCACCCTTTTGGATGAAACCGGCAGGACGGTTACCGACAAAGATGTGCTGACCAAGCCAAGCCTTGTCTACTTTGGCTATACCTTCTGCCCGGATGTCTGTCCGCTCGACATGGCGCGGACGGCTGATGCGGTGGATATCCTTGAAGAAAACGGGTTCGATGTTAATCCCGTCTTCATTTCGATCGACCCCGACCGCGATACGCCCGAGGTTCTTCAGAGCTTTACCGAAAATCTCCACCCCAAAATGATTGGACTGACGGGAAGCGCAGAGCAGGTGAAGGCGGCATCGGCGGCCTATAAGACCTATTTCCGCAAGCAGGCCGGCGACGATCCGGAGTTTTACCTGATGGACCATTCGACCTTTACCTATCTGGTCCTTCCCGAAACGGGTTTCGTCGATTTTTTCAAGCGGGATGACACGGCCGAACAGATGGCCGAGAGGACGGCGTGTTTCCTGTCGCATTGACCATGCGTGGAATTTGACCCCGCCGCGAAACGGCCCTAACTTCCACTGGAAAACAAGGGCAAGGGGAACACGATGGCTGACGATCTGACTGCAGAGCTTGGCCCTGACCGCACGCTTCTGCTTGTGGACGATGACGAACCATTCGTGAAACGACTCGCCAAGGCGATGGAAAAGCGTGGCTTCCTGCCGGAAACTGCGGAAAGTGTGGCGGCGGGGAAGGCCATCGCCATGACACGACCGCCCGCCTATGCCGTGGTGGATTTGCGGCTTGAGGACGGAAACGGACTGGACGTCGTGGAAACCCTGCGCGAACGTCGTCCGGATTGCCGTATTGTGGTCCTCACCGGCTATGGGGCGATTGCTACGGCAGTGGCAGCCGTAAAGATCGGTGCGACGGATTACCTCTCCAAACCTGCCGATGCAAACGATGTGACAAATGCACTTTTGTCGCGGACCGAAACACTTCCTGCGCCGCCCGAAAATCCGATGTCGGCTGACCGCGTACGTTGGGAACATATCCAGCGCGTATATGAGATGTGTGATCGAAACGTGTCTGAAACCGCGCGAAGACTCAGCATGCATCGCCGGACGCTTCAGCGGATTCTTGCAAAAAGAAGCCCGAAGTAACCGGAACGTTGTTTTACCGTAATTATTAAAGTATCTGTAGCCCATTCCAATCTTGGGAAGGGAACGGGAAATGTCTATCGATCTGAATTCCTTGTCGTTGAAAGAGTTGAAGGATTTGCAAGGTCAGGTGGCAAGGGCGATTGCAAACTTCGAGGACCGCAAGCGTAAACAGGCTTTGGCAGAACTTGAAGAAAAGGCGCGGGCGATGGGTTTCTCGCTTGCCGAATTGACCGGCACTGCTGCGCCGCGAAAGCGCGCACCGGCCACGGCGAAATACGCCAATCCTGCTGACCGCTCGGATACGTGGTCCGGTCGTGGCAGAAAGCCGCGTTGGTTTGCTGATGCGCTGAAATCGGGCAAGAAGCCTGAAGACATGGCAGTCTGATCAGGCGGAATTCTCAAGCCATCGGATAAAGGCACGGGTCGCGGCGCGCTGCGGCCCGTGTGCCATGACAAGAAAATATCCGGGCAACCTGTCCTTGCTGTCGTGAAGCAGGATCAGCCTTTGCTCGTCCAGATCGTCCTGCAACAGTGCAAGACTCTCTACGACCAGTCCCAATCCCTGACGCGCTGCCGCAAGCGATAACTCTTCATTGAAGAACTCCGTCCGGCTGAGCCTGTCGGGACTTAATCCGAGGCTGCGCAGGTAATTCTCCTGTTCGGGCCAGTCTCGCGCAAGGATCCATTCCATTTCCTGCATTTCGCTGGCCTTCAATGTTTGGCGTCCGTCTAGCAGGGCAGGCGAGGCGGCAACTGCCATTCGGGCCGGAGCAAGAAAGCGCGAAATGACGTCAGGCCAGTCGCCGTTACCATACCGGATGGCAAGGTCCATCCCCTCGCGCCGGAGATCCAGAATGCGAGGGTCGGGGTGGAGCGACAGGGCTATGTCAGGGTGGCGATCCCAGAAATCCTTGAGCCTTGGCATCAGCCATTGCGCGGCGAAGCTGGCGGTCAGGGTAATGCGGACAGGGCGGTCTGATCCGGACGATTTGAGGGCGGCAATGCCATTCGCCATGGTCCCGAAACCATCGGTCAGGGCCTTCGCTAGCTGCTTTCCCTCGTCTGTCAGAGCCATGCCGCGCCCGTCCCGAATGACAAGCGGCGTATCGAGATGGCCCTCCAGCGCGCGAACCTGCTGGGCCACTGCGGCATGGGTGACGTTCAGCGCGCGCGCCGCCTGCGAGAAGCCACCAAGTTCAGCCACGGCAGCAAAGGCGCGCAAGCCGGTCAGCGGAGGGAGGATGCGCCAGTCAGTTGTCATGAAAGTTCAGCTAACAGTTATGAAAGTTTTATGACTCGGAATTCTGGGTGGGTCCGCGTAGGAACGCCAGCATAAACAGCAAAGAGGAGCCGAAAATGTTGAACATCATCGCAGAGGCACTGCTGCTTGCCGCAGGTCAGAGACCGCAGCGCATCGCACCGGTTCACAAGGGACGTTAAGGCGTGCAGTCCAGCAGCAGCTCTGCGTGCCGCGACACGTAGTCCGCCCGTACCACTGTGGGCGGGCGAAGCCTTATTTCCAGTCCCCGCAAGATAAGGGGGTCCGGCTTTCCAAAAAGGCGATCTGCCTCGTCCCGTCCGAATCCGGCGATATGCACGGCTTCCAGCCATGCAGATACCTTGTCGGCTGATTTGATGGCCTTCTTGATCGGGCCCGGAAGAACCGCCGGAAGACCGAAGCGCAGATGCACCGCGGCCGTCAACCGTTCGTCCAGTGCCCCGTATCCCGGGCCGATGGCTGCCTTGACGGGACTTATCATGTCACCGATCACATATTCCGGTGCGTCATGCAGCAGTGCTGCCAACTGCCAGCGCGGACCTATCCCTGGATTGGCGCATGTGAAGATCTGTTCCACCAGAAGCGAATGTTCCGCCACGGAATAGGGCCAGTCGCCGTGCGTCTGCCCGTTCCATCGTGCAACGAAGGCAAGCCCGTGCGCGATATCCGAGATTTCGATATCCATCGGCGTCGGATCGAGCAGGTCGAGCCTGCGACCCGAGAGCATCCTTTGCCAAGCGCGCGTCTGTTTCATCTATTGCGCGGCCTTCCCCTATGAAACCTGTGTTACCCACCGTTCCATTGTCGGTGGCGCGATCCCGTGCTATCTCGCCCGCAAATTCAGGGTTCAAGGAGCAACGGCAGATGCCGCAGGATTACATCGTCAAGGATATCGCGCTTGCCGAATTCGGACGCAAGGAGTTGACCATCGCCGAGACCGAAATGCCGGGTCTCATGGCGTGCCGCGAGGAATTCGGACCGACGAAGCCGTTGAAAGGCGCGCGGATTGCCGGTTCGCTTCACATGACGATCCAGACGGGTGTTCTGATCGAAACGCTCAAGGCGCTGGGCGCGGATGTGCGTTGGGCGTCGTGCAACATCTTCTCGACGCAGGATCACGCGGCGGCGGCGATCGCGCAGGCAGGTGTTCCGGTTTTCGCCATCAAGGGTGAAACTCTGGAAGAATATTGGGAATATACTGACAAGATCTTCCAGTTCGGCGGCGAGGGCGGCACCTGCAACATGATCCTCGACGATGGCGGCGATGCGACGCTGTACATCCTGCTGGGCGCGCGGGTCGAGGCGGGCGAGACCGACCTGATCGCCGTGCCGACGAGCGAGGAAGAGGTCTGCCTCTTTAACCAGATCAAGAAGCGTCTGGCGGCAAGCCCCGGCTGGTTCACCAAGCAGCGCGCGGCCATTCAGGGCGTGTCTGAGGAAACGACGACCGGCGTGCATCGCCTGTACGAGCTGCACAAGAAGGGGCAGCTGCCCTTCCCGGCGATCAACGTCAACGACTCGGTCACCAAGTCGAAGTTCGACAACAAGTACGGCTGCAAGGAATCGCTGGTGGACGGCATCCGCCGTGCGACCGACACGATGATGGCGGGCAAGGTGGCCGTGGTCTGCGGCTATGGCGATGTGGGCAAGGGTTCCGCCGCCAGCTTGCGCGGTGCCGGGGCGCGGGTGAAGGTGACGGAAGTCGATCCTATCTGCGCGCTGCAGGCGGCGATGGACGGGTATGAGGTCACGATCCTGGAAGACGAGATCAAGACCGCCGACATCTTCATCACCACGACCGGCAACAAGGACGTCATCCGCATCGAGCATCTGCGCGAGATGAAGGACATGGCGATCGTCGGCAACATCGGCCATTTCGACAACGAGATCCAGGTCGCCGCGCTGCGCAATCACAAGTGGACCAACATCAAGGATCAGGTGGACATGATCGAGATGCCTTCGGGCAACCGGATCATCCTGCTGTCCGAAGGGCGTCTCTTGAACCTTGGCAATGCGACGGGGCATCCGTCCTTCGTGATGTCGGCCTCCTTCACCAATCAGGTTCTGGCGCAGATCGAGCTGTGGACGAAGGGCAAGGACTATGCGCCCGGCGTCTATATCCTGCCCAAGCAGCTGGACGAGAAGGTGGCGCGCCTGCATCTGAAGAAGATCGGGGTGAAACTGACCGAACTGCGCCCGGATCAGGCGGCCTATATCGGGGTGAAGCCGGAAGGCCCGTTCAAGCCGGAACACTACCGCTACTGAAAACGCCAAAGCCTAGGGAAAAAGGGTCCGGATCACGTCCGGACCCTTTTTGCTGCGCGCTGTTCCGCAACCTGACGAGACGGGACGCACAATTCGTTTGCACCGTATCCGAACAACTTTAAGCTTTGCTCTGATCCGGCGTCTGCGCCGCCGGTTGACAGGGAGAGTGACGGATATGAGCAAACGTAGCGAACTTATTGCCAAATATGCAGACGACCTGAAATCCAAGTGCAAGATCACACCCGACCTTGCCCTTCTGGAAAAGGTTACGATCGGTTGCGGTCCGGCGATCTATAATGCCGACAGCGAGACGGTGGCCGCCAGCGACCCTGACGAAGTGGAGCGGGTGAAAACGAACTTTCTGATAAAGAAGCTCGGTCTTTCCGACGGTCCGAAGCTGACCGAGGCGATCAACGCAGTCGTCGACACCTATGGCCGATCCGAGCGCAACAAGTATCGCGCGGTCGTATACTACCTGCTGGTCAAACATTTCGGAAAAGAGGCTGTTTACGGCTGACATCGCGCTTGGCCAGACCCTGCCCGCTCCATCGGGTGGGTTTTGAGTAAAATGGTCAGCACAAGCGATTTGCGCGCCATCGCCCGATCTGGCACCTTGGGTTTACAGGACAGGACGTCCGGGACCCTTTTGCGAACACGTGTGGTGCTCGGGGAGCGCGTGGGGTGGCTGGAGGGTCCTGTAGGGGTGCAGGGCCCTCCTTTTTCTTACCTGTCGGGCAATCCACCCATACCGCAAACGATGCGCCATTCCGTCTCTGTGACGGGCTGCACGGACAGGCGCGTATTGTTGACCAGCACCATGTTCTCGAGGCCGGGTTCGACCTTGCAAGCCTCCAGACTCACGGGGCGCGGCATCGGGCGAAGGGCGCGAACCATAACACAGTCCCAACGTGGGTCATCGGTGGTACTGTCGAGCGCGCTTTCGCGGATCACCTCGACGATGCCCACAATCTCTTTTCCAATATTCGAATGATAGAAGAAACCCTGATCCCCGACCCGCATGGCGCGCATATTGTTTCGCGCCTGATAATTCCGGACGCCTGTCCATTCCTCGCCAGCATCACCTTTGGACACCTGATGTGGCCACCCGAAAACGTCAGGCTCGGACTTGAACAGCCAGAATGCCATCAGCCGATAACCTTTTTCCATTCGCGGATGTCTACCGACTGGAAGAGCCCCGCCTTGGCATAAGGGTCATTGGCGGCCCAATCCCGCGCCTGAGCCAACGTTTCCACGTTCAGGATGACGAGCGATCCGGCCATCTCGCCGGACTCGGTAAGAAAGGGACCAGCCATTTCGACGATTCCGGAAGACTGGATATGGTCCAGATGAGCTGGGCGGTTTTCCTGACGGATATGCAGGTGTTCCGGCTTATCAATGCAGATCAGTGCCACGCGCATGGGTCACTCCTTCTTCAGCGGTCGGGAAAGCAGGGTCTGGATTGCAACAGAAAGGTCAATATGTCCGTCGATAAGAGCGGAAACCATACCCGTGACGGGTAGATCCATCCCCCGCGCGCGGGCGAGCTTTGTGACCGCCCTTGCCGTAGCCGCACCTTCAACCGTTACGGCCTGATCGAAGGTTTCTCCCGCGCCGAGTGCCATTCCATACCGGAAATTGCGGGACTGGGACGAGGTGCAGGTCAAGACCAGATCGCCAAAGCCCGATAGCCCCGCCAGCGTTTCAGCCCGCGCCCCAAGCGCGAGCGCAAGACGCGTCATCTCGGCATAGCCGCGTGTCATCAACGCGGCGCGCGCGGACTCCCCGAGTCCGGCACCGATCGTTATGCCCGCAGCGATGGCGATCACGTTCTTCAGAGCCCCGCCAAGCTCGGCACCAACCGGATCATCGGTGAGGTAAAGCCGCAGAACAGGCGTGGACAGGAGGTGCTGCAGCCGCATTCCGTCCGCAAGATCGGCACAGGCGAGCGTCAGGGCGGTCGGTAACCCAAGTGCAATATCCGCAGCAAAGCTGGGTCCAGTCAGAACTGCACGTGGCGATGCGGGGGCATCTTCGGCGAGAATTGCGCTGGGGCCGGTAAGCTTGGTCAGATCGACCCCCTTGCAGCAGGCTACAAGGGGCTGCCCGTCCAGAAATGATCCGGCGCCGGACAGAAAACCGTGCAGCGACTGCATGGGAAGCGACAGAAGGATGGCCTCCGCGCCTTGCAGATCAGCAAGGTGGTTCGTTGCCGTGACACCGTCAGGCAGGATGACATCGGGCAGGCGCGAACTGCGCCGGTGTCCGGTAATCTGTCTCACCTGTTCTGGGTCGCGCGCCCAGAGCGTGGTCGCCTGACCGTTGCGGGCAAGGGCCACGGCAAGCGCCGTACCGAAGGCGCCGGCACCCACGATTCCGATCATGCCTTGGCCCCCTTCTTTCCGGAGCCGATCAGGGGCGGCGCGCTGCTGTCGAGCGGCCACCGTGGGCGGGCAACAAGGTCTGTTACGTCGCCCATCCCTGCGCGGTGCCTTTCGATTCCGGCCCATGCGATCATGGCGGCATTGTCCGTGCACAGTCGAAGTGGGGGCGCGATGAAACGGGTTCCGGTTGTCGCGCAAACAGTTTCTAACTTTGCCCGAATGGCCGCATTTGCGGCAACACCACCTGCAACGGCCAGGGCCGGATGGGCCGGACCGTACTGGGCATACAGCGCCAGCGCGCGGCGTGTCTTTTCGGCCAGAACATCCGCGACGGCAGCCTGAAATCCGGCGCAGAGGTCGCGACGGTCCTGAACGGTGATGCCGCCCTTTTCTGCGATAAGCGCATCGCGCGCGCGCAACAGGGCCGTCTTCAATCCCGAAAAGCTCAGATCACAGCCTGGACGATCAAGCAGGGGGCGTGGGAACGCGAAGCGGGCGGGATCGCCCTTTGCCGCTTCGGCCTCGACCGCCGGACCGCCGGGCTGGGGCAGGGCCAAGAGCTTTGCCGTCTTGTCGAATGCCTCACCCGGCGCGTCGTCGATGGTGCCGCCAAGGCGATCGAAACGGTCAACGCCTTGAACGACGAGAAACTGGCAGTGACCGCCCGAAACAAGAAGCATCAGATAGGGGAATGAAAGGCCATCCGTAAGACGCGGAGTAAGGGCGTGACCGGCAAGGTGGTTGATCCCCAGAAGAGGCTTGCCGCATCCGGCGGCGAGTCCCTTTGCCAGCATCACGCCTGATAGCACGCCCCCGATCAGACCGGGTCCCGATGTCACGGCAATTCCGTCTATGTCGCACAGTCGGATACCCGCCTGCAGCAGCGCCTGTTCGACACAACCATCAAGCCGCTCTGCATGGGCGCGTGCCGCAATCTCGGGGACGACGCCGCCGAAGGCCGCATGCAGCGCAGTCTGGCCTTCCACGACCGAGGACAGGATGGCGGGTTCCGTTCCATCGTCGTGGCGCACCACGGCGGCGGCGGTGTCGTCGCAGCTTGATTCGATGCCAAGGAAGGTAAGCGTTGCCATATCCATTGCCCGCAGGGTCGGGATGGGGGTAACACCCTTGTCATGACCCCGCAACACCACGTCCTGCCGGTTCTGCTGACGCGACCTGCCGCGCAGGCCGACCGGTTTGCCGCAGAGCTTGTCACACGCTTCGCAGATGGCATTCTGCCGGTTTCTACCCCGTTGCTGACCCCGGTATTTCTTTCCCCTTCCCTGCCCGACGGCCCGTTTTCCGCGCTGATTCTGACGTCCGAGACCGGCGTGGCAGGGGCTGTGCGCCTTCGCGAAGCAGGGGCAAGGTTACCGAGAAGAGCGTTCTGTGTGGGCGACAGGACGGCCGCAACCGCGCAAGCGGCGGGATTTGACGCCGTTTCAGCGGCTGGAAATGCCGAGGCTTTGATTTCCCTCATCCTGTCCAGCGGCGAGTCGGGACCGTTCCTGCATATGCGAGGGAAGGAGGCGCGTGGCGACATCGTGCCGCGACTCGTGGCCAAAGGGCAGCGCGCGGAAGCGGCCGTGGTCTATGCCCAACAACCGCTCGCTCTGACGGCGCAGGCGCGAGAGGTGCTTGCAGGTGACGGGCCGGTTCTGGTGCCCCTGTTCTCTCCCCGCACGGCGCAAATCCTTTGCGAGCAAGGCCCTTTCAAGGCCCCTCTCTGGGTTGTTGCCATCAGCCCTGCAGCAGCGCGCGAAGCTTTGCCACTGAATGCGGAACGCCTTGTTGTGGCAGAGCGGCCGGATGCCGCGGCGATGCTGGACGCAGCTGGAAGGCTTATCGGTTCCCCCTGTGCTTGAACCTTTCGGCTGGCGGAGAGTAGTCTAGTCCAGAACTACCCTGAGCGGGTGGGCGAAAGGACCTGAATATGGCCAAGCGCAAGACCGACGAAGCTCCGGTGACCGAGGACGCAGACCTGATGGCGGTGGTCGAAGCGACCGATCCCAAGGCAACCGAACCAGAGGTCGCCGCACCTGAACAGTCATCTGCGCCCATCGCTCCTGCTGCGGTCGAGACACCACGCGGGGGCGGCAGTGGTACCAGTGCGTTTTTCGGGATGGTGCTGGGTGGACTGATTGCCGCTGGCGCGGGTTTCGGCCTTGCCCGCTATATGCCGGACCTTCTGCCCATGGGTCAGGCCGTGCCGGATCAGGCCATTGTCGCGCAGGCAGAGGAAATCGCCGCGCTGCGCGAGCAACTGGCGGCACTGGCCGGAAAGCCGCAGGCAGGGGCTGCTTTGGAAGAACGCGTCGCTGCGCTTGAGGCTGCACCTGCGGCCGACATTGGTGCTGTCGAAGCGCGTCTTGTGATGTTGGAGCAGGCGGTCGCAGAGCTGGAGGCCAGACCGCCAGCGGTGGATGGTGCTGCACCTGAACTGGCGGCAGAGGTTCAGGCGCTGAAAGAACAGATAGCGGAGCTTGGGTCGGGAGGCACGATACCCGCCGATGTCACCGCAGCGGCCGACGCTGTCGAAGCGCGATTGAAGGAAGCCGAGGCGCGGGCAGCTACGCTGGCCGAGGAGGCAGAGGTTGCAGCAATTTCTGCGCGACAGGAGGCTGCGGTCGGCCGGATTGCGGCAGCCCTGGACAGTGGGGCACCCTATGCAGCCGCCTTGCGCGATTTGCCGGCGGATGCGGTACCTGCGGTACTGGTCGACCATGCGGCAACAGGCCTGCCGACGCTGTCCATGCTGCGCGACACGTTCCCCGCCGTTGCCCGTGATGCGCTTGAAGCGGCGCTGCGGGCGAATATGGGGGAAAGCTGGACTGACCGGGTGTCGAACTTCCTTCGCAGTCAAACGGGCTTGCGCTCGCTCACGCCGCGCGAAGGCGATGATCCTGATGCCATCCTTTCGCGGGCGGAAGCAGCGCTTGGGCAGGGTCAGCTGGGTGATACTTTGGCCGAACTGGACAAACTGCCAGAGACCGCCAAGCCCGCTTTGGCCGATTGGATCGCCACAGCGCAGCGTCGGCTAGAGGCAGAAGCTGCCTTTGCCACGCTTGCAGCCAACTGATGGGGGCCGGGATGATCTGGTCACTCGCAAAGGTTCTGCTGTTCATCCTTATCGTCGCCACTTTGACACTCGGCGCTGGCATCCTGCTGGATACGGGCGGCGGGATACGCATTGCTGCGGCGGGATATGAATTCACGCTCGGGCCGTTGCAGGCCCTGATCGTCTTTCTGGCAATGGTTGTTCTCGTATGGCTTCTGTTGAAGCTTGCCGGTCTGGTTGTCGCCGTTTTCCGGTTTCTGAACGGGGATGAAACGGCGATTTCGCGCTACTTTGACCGGAACCGCGAACGCAAAGGGTTTCAGGCCCTGTCCGAAGGCCTGCTTGCGCTGGCCGCGGGCGAGGGCAGGCTGGCGCTCAACCGTGCCATCAAGGCCGAGAAATATCTGGCAGAGCCACATCTGACGACACTGCTGGTGGCACAGGCTGCCGAAGCCGCGGGCGATACACGCCGCGCGACCGAGGCCTACAAGGAACTGCTTTCATCCGACACGACACGTTTTGTGGCGATCCGCGGTCTGCTGCGGCAGAAGCTGGCCGAGGGGGACAGCGAGACAGCGCAGAAGCTGGCGGTGAAGGCGTTGGAGCTGAAGCCCCGACATGAGGAAACGCAGGACATCCTTCTGAAACTCCAAGCCGAAAGCAGGGACTGGAAGGGTGCACGGGCAACGCTTGGCGCCAAGCTGAAGGCAGGCGCCTTGCCCCGCGACGTCTACCGGCGGCGCGATGCCGTTCTGGCGCTGCAGCAGGCGCAGGGTGTGCTGGACGAGGGTGCCACGGTCGAGGCACGCGAAGCGGCGATCGAGGCGAACCGTCAGTCACCGGATCTGATTCCCGCTGCTGCAATGGCTGCACGTGCCATGGCGGAAAAAGGTGATCGCAAGGGGGCGATGCGTGTTCTGAAGAAGGCATGGGATGCAAAGCCGCACCCTGATCTTGCGGCTGCCTTCGCCGATATCGAACCTGCAGAGTCACCGACACAGAGGTTGAAGCGGTTCCAGACCCTTACCGCCAATCATCCGGCGCATGAGGAAACGCGCCTGCTCATGGCAGAATTGAACATCGCTGCCGAGGATTTTCCCGCGGCACGCCGTGCCCTTGCTGACATAGTCGAAAAACACCCGACCCAGCGGGCGCTTGCCATCATGGCGGCCATCGAGCGCGGCGAGGGCGCGGATGAGGCGGTCGTGCGCGGCTGGTTGGCCAAGGCATTGACTGCTCCGCGCGGGCCGCAATGGTGCTGTGACAAGTGTCAGGCGGTCCATGCGAAATGGGATCCGATCTGCGACAATTGCGGTGGATTCGACACGCTGTCATGGCGCGAACCACCCGAGCGGACAGGCCCCTCTGCGACAGGGGCCGAGGTGTTGCCGCTCATCGTGTCGCCGCCCAAATCCGCAGACCAGACGCCCGCACCACAATCCGGCGCATCACCCGAGCCCGAAGTCATCGACCTCGAGGCAATCGTCCGCCGTGGCGGTTAGGGCGAAAACGAAAGGCTGGCCCACCAGCTTTGCCAGACTGCAGCCGCGCTGTCTTCGACCGGTTCTATACGGACCGCGGACAGCAGATGAAGTCCCTGCCCTTGAAGCGGAATGGTCACCAGTCCTTCGCCGTCGGTCGTGAAAAGCTGGCGTGTCACGCCTTGGGGCGGTTCGGCTTCGGGAGCAGCATGAAAGAGGGCCACCTGAACGCCCGCCGCCGGTTCCCCTTGCCAGGTTAGGCGGACAGGAAGCGAGCCGAGCCCCGGTTCATAGGGGTTGCCTTGCGCTACCAGCTCGAACGGCATGTCCGTGGGTGCGTCTGTCTGTCCCTCGATCACAGGCCCCGACTGGATCAAGGCACGTGCATTGCGGCTGTACCGCTCTCCGAAACCTGTCTCGGGCAGGCTGCGACTGCGATGGGACTCGAGAATTCCGGTCAGCCCCTCGTAGGCGAGATAGTCCTCGAACACGTCCATGGTTTCGAAAATGACGAAGGAGGGTGTGGTTTCCACGCTGATGCGGTGCAGTCCGGCATCAAGGGACGGAAGCCGCAACGCAGGGATATCGCCCGTCCTCCCCGTCAATGGCGTCGGACCCTGATCCGGTGACCAGAGCTGCACGGCGCGGAACGATTGCTTCAGCCAAGGAAAGACCTCTCCGGACAGGTCGGAGCCGACGCGCAAGTCAGCGGTCACTTCTTCGTCGGGGGTGGGGTGAAACTTTGACGCATCGATCCAGTATTCATGCGAAAGGATGGGCATCGCCGGAACGGTGAAGACGATGGCCAAAATAAGGAGCCTGCGAATGGACATCGGTCAGCCTCTCGGCGGTTGCGCTTTCTCTGGCGGGATCAGATTGTCCTTCGACGGGCAGGGTCAAGGGCAGGGACGGGGGCGGGGCATGAAAGCTTTTGCTGTTTGGGCGGTGATGGTGTGGTTCCTGTTGCTTCCGGCGCCGGTGAACGCCCATGAGGTGATGCCCTCGATTGCCGATTTCGAACTGCGCGACGGCATGCTTACGGTTGATGTACGTGCCAATCTGGAAGGGTTTGTCGCTGGTATCGACCTGACGGCGACGAGCGATACGAATGCCGCACCACAGTCGATGGACTACGATGCCTTGCGCGCCCTTCCGCCCGAGGTACTGGAAGACAGATTTCGGGCGTTCTGGCCCGGTATGGCCCCGCGCATCCATGTTCTCGCCGACGGCAAGGACGTTACAGGGGTCGAACTGGTTGCGGTATCGGTGGGCGAAGTCGGGGATGTGAACCTGTCGCGGGCCTCGCACTTTACCTTTGCCGTTGGTCTGCCTGCGGACGCAGAGGCCATCCAGATCGGCTGGGCATCACAGTTCGGCGCACTCGTCCTGCGGCAGAACGGTGTGGAAGAGCCATATGACGGTTACCTCGAAGCGGGTGCCCTGTCCGATCCGATCCGTCTGTCCGGTGGAGACAAGATGACGGCATGGCAATCCTTTGCCGCCTATGTTCCGGTCGGGTTCGATCATATCGTTCCCAAGGGGCTGGATCACATCCTGTTCGTCTTGGGCCTGTTCTTCCTGTCGCCCGGCTTGCGTCCCCTGCTTTGGCAGGTATCGGCCTTCACCCTTGCCCACACGGTGACGCTGGCGTTGGGTGCACTTGGCTATGTCACTGTTTCGGCGTCCATTGTCGAACCCGTGATTGCCGGCTCCATTGTCTTTGTTGCGGTTGAAAACATTGTTTCAAAAGGACTTAACCCGTGGCGGCCAGCCATCGTCTTTGCGTTCGGCTTGCTTCACGGGCTTGGCTTTGCGGCGGTTCTGGGCGAATTCGGTCTGCCTGCGGACGGTTTCATTCCCGCACTGATCGGGTTCAACATAGGCGTGGAGTTGGGACAGCTTTTTGTCATCGCCATGGCTTTCCTTCTGGTCGGCGCGTGGTTCGGAAGGAAAGACTGGTATCGCGCGGCAATCGCCGTGCCTGCCTCGGCTGGCATTGCGGCGATCGGGGTTTGGTGGGTGCTGGAAAGGGTCTTTCTGGGCACCTGAATGCTGCGTTGTTGTCCTTCCTTGGACAATTTGAAAACCTGTACACGCTATGGGAGAAAACACTGGTCGGTCCAACCGTTAAACATCGTTAAGTCGTCCTATTTCTGCCGCTATTCCCCGCCATTTTCATCATCGGGGCGTAATGAAATTTAACGCGTGATCCCGTCCACTCTCGGGGTAAGGCGTCGAAACCGATAGGAAACGAACGATGAGGATACTCGCAATCGACGATGATCCTGTGTTTCTTGAACTGCTGGCCGGCATGCTGCGCATGATCGGCTATGCACAGGTGACGACCATGTCTTCCGGACAAGAAGCTCTGCATGAACTGGATTTTTCGGGGCTTCTTTACGACTGCATCCTGTCAGATATGCAAATGCCCGATCTGGACGGCGCGGCCCTTACCGCGGCCATCCGGCAGCGCACCGCCTACCGTCAGACGCCGATACTCATGATCACCGCCATGTCTGGCAAGAACACGGTGGACGAGGCATTCGCCGCAGGCGCAACCGATTATATCACAAAGCCTTTGGACATCATCGAGCTGCGCGCACGCATAGGCATGGTAGACCGGCTGCTGGCCGAGCGTCGCAGGCTAGCGGAATTCGCGCGCCTTGTAGGCCAGCGTGCCGCCGCGGCCGAGATAAAGGCCGAGTTCGAGACCCCGATCATGATACCCGGGTTTGATCGAGGCATCGAGTTTCTGGCAATGGAAAACTACCTGCTGACCCTTGGGGTCAAGCGGATGTATTCAACCTCGGCCTTCGCGATACACATCAAGAATGCCGGGATCATCTTCAACAAGGCATCCGGCAGCACTTATGTACAGATGCTGGGCGATGTTGCCGCACAAATTGTCGATGCGCTCAAGACAGAAGAGGTCATGATCGCCTATGCGGGCAGCGGCACGTTCGTCTGCATGACGGAACGTGATCTGGGTCAGGCCACAGATGATCTGGAAATACTCATCAATATCGGCCTGATGGATTTCGAGACGATCTACGCCTCTGACCGTCTGCCCGTCCCGCAGGTCCGTGTCGGAGAACCGGCCCGCAGCGCCTTTCTGTCGCCGACGAAACCGACGCGCATCATCGAACGTGCGATCCAGTCTGCCACAACGCCACCTGAAAAGCGGCCCAAGAGCGGGCAGTTGGTCGCATGACCGCGATCGAGCTTCGGGGCGGTCGCCGTCCCGATCATCCTCTGGCGGCCGCCGAACGGCTGTTCCGGCAAGTCGCTGCGGATCGGCTGGATGTCCTCAGCACTGCATGGGTCCGGCTGGATTCAGGACACCATATCGCCGAGGCGCTGGTCGATATCAGGTCGGTCTCCCACAAGATCGCGGGAACGGCTGCATCGCTTGGTCACGCGGGGCTGGGCCAGCTTGCGGAAAAGGTCGAAGCCCTCTGCATGAACGGATCCGGACGGGACGATCTGCAACGCGCCCTGCGCCCCCTGATTTCGGCATTGGCAGAGCTGATCGACGACTGACCTATCCCTCAGTGGCGCGGCAGAAGTGTTCGGATCGCCTTGGTCACGTCCGCCATTGTCAGCGGCTTGGACACGCAACTGTCAAAACCCCAGATAAGATACTCGACGATCTGGTGCGACATGGCATTGGCTGTCACGGCAATGATCGGCAGCCGGGCGGCACCCGCGGCCTGTTCCTTGGCACGAATCCCCTCAAGCGCGGCTTTGCCATCCATCACCGGCATCGCGATGTCCAGCAGGACGACATCGAACTTACCGGGCTCCCAGGCATGAAGTGCCTGCAAGCCATCGCCGACCGTGGTCACCTCTGCGCCGGACCGCTTGAGCATGAGCTCAAGGACAGACCTGTTGGTCCCGTTGTCGTCCGCGGCCAGAACGCGCACACCGTCCAGTCGCCCCTCGGACTCGGCGCCAGCAGTGGACGAAGGCGGGGCATCGGACATCACATCCGTAACCGGAAGCGGAAGCTCGACACGCACCTGTGTGCCCACACCGGGGGCCGAGGTTACGGTGATGTCACCACCCATCCGGCTGACCAATGTCCGCGTGATTGCCATGCCGAGACCCGTTCCACCAAACCGCCGCGTAACGGAACTGTCTGCCTGGCGAAATTCCTCATGCAGCCGGGCAATCTCTTGCTTGTTCATCCCGATACCGGTGTCGCGCACCTCGAATACAAGGGATGTGCCGCGTCGGCCCGACACCTCTACTGTGACTTCGCCGCGGTCAGTGAACTTGATCGCATTCGAAATCAGGTTGTGCAGGATCTGCTGGACCCGGAAGGGATCACCCATCCGGTGCAATTCGGCCCCCGTTGAGACGAGCACTTCGAAATCCAGCCCCTTCTCTTCCGCCTTGAGCCGATGCAGATCCTCGACACGCTCTGCCATCTCGACCGGACTGAAGGGTACGGTCTCAAGCTCTAGCTTGCCTGCTTCGATCTTCGACATATCCAGAATGTCGTTCAGGATGTTCAGGAGCGACTCGCCCGACCGGCGGATCGTGCCGATCATCCTGCGGTGTTCAGGATCGGTCAGTGTGGCATCCAAAACCTCGGCCATGCCCAGAACGCCATTCAGTGGCGTGCGGATTTCATGGCTCATATTGGCCAGAAACATGGATTTCGTCCGGCTTGCCTCTTCTGCACGCGCCTTGGCAAGGTAAAGCTCGGTCACATCCGAACCGACACCCCGATACCCGAGGAACTGGCCAGCAGCATCAAACACCGGTTGGCCCGAAATGCGGAACCATCGTTCTTCGCCGCCTTCCGAATAGGGTGCGCGGTAGACAAAATTCCGGAACGGTACTCTGCTCTGCTGCGCTGCGAGGATCGTTGCCCAGTCGGCGCTGGCCTTTACCTCCGGATGCGCCTCGAGCCACTCGACGCGGGTCTTGCCGATTACCGTATCGCCCGTCAGACCAAGCCGTTCTACATGTTCGGTATGCGACAGGTAGGTGAACCGCAAATCCTGATCCTGCTCCCAGAACCAACCGTCAGTCACCGCGGCAATGTCGGTGAAACGCTGCTCGGCTGTGTCGCGCAGGGCCAATGCCTCTTCCAGCTCCTGCTTTGCCCGCAAGAGTGCCGCTTCGCGAGATTTCTGTTCGGATATCTCGATCTGGATGCCTGCCATGACCTTTGGTGACCCGTCTGCCTTGCGCCGGACCACGCGCGCGCGGTCAAGGACCCAGATCCAGTGCCCTGATTTGTGGCGCATCCGGTACTCGGCCTCATACGAGTCGCGTTCGCCGGACGTGCAGCGCGTCAGCTCCGCCTCGACCCAGTCCTTGTCATCGGGATGGATAAGGCGGCTCCAGGTCTCGTATGTGATCTGGTTCAGTTCGCCCGCAGCATAGCCCAGCATCTCGGCCCAGACGTCATTGACCAACTGGCCTACGGAATCGAAATCCCACGTCCACGTCCCGACCTGGGCTCCCTCGATCACGTCCCGCAGGCGGCGCTCTGCCAGAAGAAGAGCCTCCGGCGTGACCAAAGCGGTCCCGCTATCGTCAACGTCACGTCCGCCCGGCCGGATCTGGTTCTTCATCTACTGATCTTCCTGCCACTTGCTACCGGATGCGGGGTCAGTCCCTCCGCAAGATGGACTCGATGGTGGTCAGAAAAGTCTCGGCCTTCAGGGGCTTGGGAAGGACCGCATCGATAAGGCCATCTCTGGATTTCACTTCGGCACGATCCGCATCTGCAGTGAACCGGACAACCGGTGTTGCCGCATTGCTTGAATTGCCTGACCGCAGATAGCGGATCACGCGGTCGCCCGTGATATGCGGCATGTTGTGGTCGAAGAGCATCAGGTCGTACTTCGAGCCCAGCGCAGCCTCCAGCGCACTGCGCCCGTCGCCCACCACTGTCAGTTCGATATGTGGCGCAGAGGCCAGAAACGCCATGACGATCTGTTGGTTGATCTCGTCGTCCTCGGCAAGAAGGACGCGATATTTTTGACGATATGAAGTGGCGCTCATACCTGAACCCTGTGCCTGCCAATCTGCCCTCGGAAAACGTCATCACAACTCGGGGGCGAGAATGTGGTCAAAAAGGGGAGTTAATATCCCCTAACTCTCTGTGGCTTTTCCCGTTCGTTCAAGCGCAAATGCCCGCCGTCCTGCCGTCATACCTTCAAAAGCGTTTTCAAGGCGTGAAAAAGCTCCCCGCGCTTGAACGGTTTCGCAAGGTGGGTGTCGTAACCGCCGACGATGTAATCTGCGACCTGATTTGGCATCGCATTGGCGGTCACCGCGATTGCCGGAACGGGGCGCATCTTCAACTCTGATTCGCGGGTCCGGATGCTGCTCAGGGCGGCCATTCCGTCCAGAACGGGCATCGTTATATCCAGAAGAAGAACATCGAATGCCGCCCCTGACGTCGCTGCGATTTCCCATTCACGCACCGCCTCTACCCCGTTCTCGGTCAAGGTCAACGCGACGCCGGTGCCTGACAGCATCTCTGTCAAAACCAGTCGGTTCGTAAAATTATCGTCCGCTATCAGGATCTTGCGACCCTCCAAAATGGAAAGGTCGGCTGCGGGGTCTGGTTCAGCCGTACTCCGCTCCAATCGCGCTGCCTCGGCAAGCGGGATGACGATTCGGACGTCGGTTCCCTGTCCCTCCTGACTGTTCATGGTAATCATGCCGCCCATCAGCAGCACCAGTTGCCGTACGATGGAAAGCCCAAGTCCCGTTCCCCCGAAACGGCGGGTGGTCGATCCGTCGGCCTGTTCAAAGCTTTCGAAAACCCGCGACAACTGTGCCTCGGTCATGCCAACGCCGGTGTCGGTGACATCTATTGTCACGGGCCGTCCCGACCGGCAGGACAACGTCAGCCTGACACGCCCTTTTTCGGTAAACTTTATCGCATTGCTCAAAAGGTTATTCAGTATCTGGATCAACCTGTGCGGGTCCCCCATGCGCGGAATATCCGCGCCCGCACTCGTCATCACCTGCAGTTCCAGCCCTTTCTCTTCTGCCTTGATGCGGTGCAGTGCCTCGACCTGTGACAAGAGGTCGGACAACAGGAAGGGAACCTCTTCCAGCTCCATTTTCCCCGCCTCGATCTTCGACATGTCGAGGATGGAATTCAGAACGGTCAGCAGCGTCTCGCCGGACCGTCGTATTGTGGCGACCATCTGCTTCTGTTCCGGGGCCGATACAATGCCGTCCAGAACCTCCGCCATGCCCAGTACGCCATTCAGCGGGGTCCGGATTTCATGGCTCATGTTGGCAAGGAAGATCGATTTCGCCTTGCTTACCTCCTCCGCCCGCGCCCTTGCCTCTTCCAGCCGCGCGGTTGCGGCAAGTTCCTCGGTAATGTCCGAGAAGGAAACGACGACATGCCGCTCTGCTTCGGCCGTGACCAGCGGAACTGCATTGGCCGAGAGGACCCGACGTGTTCCATCTTGCCAGTGGAGGGCAAAGCGGATGTTCCTGACGATGCCGCCATGTTCCAGCGCCTGACGGAAGGGCAAGGCGGCCTCGTCCAGATTTCCACCGGCCACTGTCTCCAACCGCCATTCCGCCGCGTTGAACCGTCGTCCGCGCAGGTCCGACCCGCTCAGCCCCAGAATGCGCTCCGCCTCGAGATTGGCATAGGTGATCTCGCCTGCCTCGTTCAGGACGGCAAGCGCAGCGATGGACGTGTCCATGACGTCAAACAGATAGGCGCGCCCTGCTCTCAACTGTTCCTCGAGCCTCTTGCGCTCGGACACATCCAGATGCACCCCGGCCATCACCAACGGGCTGCCGTCCGCTGCCCGTCGCGTGATCCGCGAGCGGGACAGGATCCACACCCAGTGACCCGCCTCGTGGCGCATCCGGAATTCCATCTCGCTGAACCCGTCCCCGCGTTCGGGGTTGTCGCGGTGCGGATCGGGCAGGCTATCCGCATCGTCCGGATGGACAAGCTCCCGGAATTCCTGCAGCCGAAGGACGGTGAAATCCCCCGCCTGCCTACCCAGCATCTTCGCCCAGTTCCCGCCGACGCGCAGGGTTTCGGTCGCAAGATCCAGTTCCCACGTTCCGATCCCTGCTACTTCCATGATGCCGCGCAGCCGCGCCTCGGCGTCACGTAACTCTGTGTTGGCCGCATCAAGCGCGGCAATCTGGTTGTGCCGGGCAGTTGCATCGATCGCGATTGCTACCAATCCGCCGTCGCTTGTCCGCGTATGGATGCGGCGAAGCCATCTCCCGTCCGGCAGTTGCACCTCGTCGCTCTGCGAAGCCGTCCGATAGGCGCCAAGCCTGTCCGCAATCCACGCTTCGCCGTCCGCCGAAGCGACGCCAGGACCGAAAACGCCAAGTTCCACAGCCTTGCGCAAAAGACTTTCCAGCGCAGCCCCGGGTTGGCAGTGGCGCGCAAGCTGCGGGAACATGTCCACATAGGCCCGATTTGCGACGACCACGCGGTCCTGATCATCCAGCACTATAACCCCGTCCGGCAGGGCATGGACCGCGTTCTCCAGACGTGTGCGGGCCTCGCTCGCGCTTTGAGCCAGCAGTGAAAGTGCTGCCTCCTGTTCCTTGATCCGGGTCACGACCGTCTCAATAGAGACAAAACCGACCAGCTTGCCCGATGCGTCTTCAAGCGGAACCACGTTGAAGTCGATCCAGTAGCGATTGCCCCACCGGTCCTGATTGACGGTCTGGCCCGAATAGGCCCGACGGTTCCTGACTGCCTGCTCGACACCTTGCTCGTTGGCCCTGTCCGCGCCGGGTATCCGGATCACGTCACCGAAGTATCGCCCGCGAATCTCGTCCAGTGTCCAACCCGTCTGGCGTTCGAATGCGGCGTTACACCAGACCACATTCTCGTCGAGATCGGTGATACAGACGAGGTTCGACATCGTCTCGACGATCTTGCCAAGACGGGTCAATTCGTCTCGCATCCGCATGTCTGCCGATACGTCCCGCACGATGAAGATGACGGTTGGATCGGCCTCGGGCTCCTCGGCAGGCTTGGCCGCGCCAGTAAGCTCGAACCAATGTGCTCCGTCCGGCAGATCGAGGCGGAAGCGCACACCTTCGCAGTGGCCTGACGTCACCGTCCGGTTCAGCGCCGCTTGAATGATCGGTGTCACATCCGGCGGCATGACCGAAGAAAAATGCACTCCAGTAAGGTCTTTGTCCGAAACAAGACGAAGCCTCTTCGGCCCTGCGGTAAATCCGGCAAAGTGTCCGTCTGCTGTCACTTCGAAAAGCAGGTCCGGCATGGCGGCAAGCGTTGCTTCCAGTCGCCGCGCCATGTCGAGGTGAGAGCGTTCATTCTCCCGTCGCTGAAGGATCGCTTCCATTGCTTCGGCTGTGGCCGCAAGGATCTCCAGGCTCTCGCGGTCAAGTGGCGGGGAACCTTTCGCGACGCCCAGAACCAGCAAGGCGACAAGACGCCCGTCGTTGCGGACCGCGAGAACGTGGAACTGCTCCGCTCCTGCATGTACCGCGCCCAGATCAGAGGCGTCCAGCATTACCGCGTCGGATTCTGCCCTGTCGAAACATGCAAATAGCCGTGCCGGATCAAGGATCAGCGGCGCGTGGTCCTTGGCCGAATATGTATGGCTTTCGGTCAGCGTGGCGCGGTACAGGCCAGCCCGGTCCGCGGAATACAGTCCGGCCAACTGTGCCAGCACATCCTTGATGGCCAGATCGAGATCCGCGGGCAAAGCCCTGACCAGACCGCTCAACATGCGGAGAACCGAAACCTGTCCGGTCAAAATACACTGCCGTGTCCCGGACAGGTGATCACCTGCCAAGGCAGCTCGCCTATCCCGTCACGCCCCTGATTCATATTCATGAAGTGGCTGGGGAAAACAAGGCGGCACAGCCTGCAGTTGTTGCCCAACAAGGGACAGACTGTCGCGCCCCTTGTGGTCCGGTTCGGGGCGCGTAAGCTTGACGAATGGACCATGATTTTTCTGACAGGTTCGGGCCCGCACTGACCGGACTGACGCTTGCTGGTCTCGCGCTTGCGCTGGCTGACCGGTTTGTGGTCCCGCTTCCTGCCGACCTGGCCGTTCTCGGGCTCTGGCTCGCCTATATGGCTGGCGGTCTGCCCGCTGCGGCGACGGCATTCAGGGCCCTGTGGAAGGAAAGGGTGCTCGATATCGATTTGCTGATGGTCGTGGCTGCACTTGCTGCTGCAGCGGTCGGCGCTGCGATTGAAGGTGCTGTCCTTCTGGCCCTGTTCTCGCTCTCTTCGACGCTGGAACATCGCGCCATGGGCAAGGCACGACGCGCCGTCGAGGCCCTCATGGCACTGCGTCCGGACAGCGCGATCCGGCGACTGGAAAGTGGCCTTACCGAAGAAGTTCCGGTCAGTGCCCTTGTCCGCGAGGATGTGTTTATCCTTCGCCCCGGCGCGCGGGTTCCCGTTGACGGGCGGATCATAGAGGGCGAGGGCTCGCTTGATGAGTCCTCTATCACGGGCGAATCCGTTCCCGTTCACAAGGCCGCAGGTGCGTTTGTGCACGAGGCGACGGTGAACCTGAATGCCATTCTGGCGGTTCAGGTGGAAAGGCCTGTTTCAGAGTCGACCGTCGCCCGCATGATTGCGCTTGTGACCGAGGCACAGGCGATGAAGGCCCCGTCCGAACGGTTCTCGGACTGGTTCGGACAACGCTACACCGTGGGCGTTCTTCTTGGTTCGGTGTTATTCTTTCTCCTGTTTGTCCGCATCGGCATCGACATCGAGACCGCGCTTTACCGTGCTGCGACGCTTCTTGTTGCGGCAAGTCCCTGCGCTGTTGTGATCTCTGTTCCTGCCGCCATTCTGTCCGCCCTGTCTGCCGCTGCCCGCGGTGGCGTGCTGTTCAAGGGGGGCGCCGCACTTGAAACGCTTGCCGAGGTCAAGACCTTTGCCTTCGACAAGACCGGAACGCTGACAACCGGCAAGGCCGAGGTGAAACGGATCATCTCCCTTTGCGGGACCGAGGATGACGTGCTCTCGCTCTTTGCAGGGATAGAAGCGCATTCAGAACATCCTATCGCCGAAGCCATTCGCAGGGCTGCGGTTGCACGCCGACTCGTTCCCGCAGTTTTCGGCGAAGTGACCGCCTACCCGAGCGAGGGCATCACCGGACAGGACAAAGGACAGGTGATCTGGGCGGGAAATCCCAGAATGGTGGCGCGTATGGGGGCCGACCTTGCACACCCCTCCCTGAACCTGCTGCAAGATGGGTCCGAGACGGTGGTGTACCTTGGCCGTGACGCGCGCCTTTTGGGGGCGATCACCGTTGCCGACCAACCCCGCGCTACCTCGGCAGCAGGCCTGGCAGCCCTTCGTGCTGTCGGAATCGACCGTCTTCTCATGATGACAGGTGACCGCCGACCGGTTGCGGAACGGATTGGCGCAGCCCTCGGTTTGCGAACCGAGGACATCCATTCGGACCTCTTGCCGGCCGACAAGGTCCGTCTGGTCGATGAACTCGGTCGCGACGGAAAAGTGGCTTTTGTCGGCGATGGCGTGAACGATGCCGCCGCCCTCGCCCGCGCGGATGTAGGCATCGCGATGGGCGCTGCGGGCAGCGAGGTTGCGCTTCAGGCGGCAGAGGTCGCCCTGCTTTCAGACAATATGGAGCGGCTTGCAGAAGCCCACCGGCTTGCCCGCCGGACGGCAACGATCATCCGCCAGAATCTGGTCTTTGCCCTTGCCGCGATGCTCGTTCTGGTTGTGGGTGGGCTTTTTTTCGAACTTCCTTTGCCGCTTGCCGTGTTGGGGCACGAAGGTGGAACCGTTCTGGTTGTCCTGAACGGCCTTCGACTGCTGTTTGACCCCATTCGAGTTAACAAAGGTTGACAAACTAGACGTCTCTCAAGACCCTGAAACTGTAGTGTAACCAGTTGCCGGGTTGTTGGCAGATGTCTGAATACAAGTTCCCCTACGGCCATGGCGGCCGCGACTTCCCTCAGCACGATTCCCTTTTCGGGAATCCGGAAGTCAATCTTCCCACGGATCACTTCCTGCCTTCGCCAATGGCCCAAACGGACCGGATAGCCGGGTCGGACCTGAGATTGCGCCATTTCGGATGGGCCATCTGTGGCGCAATCCGGACTGCATTCTACCGGGCTTGCCCAAAAATGCCCCGCTTCGGCCCCACGACCGACATGCAGTTTGGCTTTCCTGACCGCGTTCTGGGTTTCGCATGGCTGGGGAGTTGCATGCTCGGATTAGAAAAGCTGCCAATACGCGCCTCGAGGCACCGGATCGGTGCCGCCTGGCTTGCCGTTGTTATCGGACTGGGCGGGGCCACCCCTGCGCTGTCCATAGATGCAAACCGGCCCTCGGTGACCGGTCTCATACCTGTGCGTGCAGTGGTCCAGCCGCCAAGCGGCGCAAAGCATCTCTGCTCGGTCTATGACTGGGCTTGTGCGCGATCAGGTCGGACCAAGGCCATTGACGATGCCTCCCTTCGCATGGTGATGGACGTCAACCTGCGGGCAAATCGTTCCATCCGTGCGGTATCCGATCTGTCGCAGTATCGGATCGAAGAGCGCTGGGCCTTGCCGACAAAGCGGGGTGGGGATTGCGAGGACTACGCGCTTTTCAAGAAGAACGAGCTCATCAAGGCAGGAATCCCCCCGGAACAACTGCTGATCGCGGCGGTGTTGGACCGTAACCGCAATTCACATGCGGTACTTGTCCTGCGGACCGGGAAGCAGGACCTTATTCTCGATAATCTGACCAACCGCATCGTGCCGTGGCACAAGACGGGATACACGTTCCTGCGACTGCAGGATCCACAGAATCCCGCGCGCTGGCTCTCCGCCTACGCAGGCGGCATCTTCCCGCTCAGTTGACGGATTAACCGTCGTTACTTTGCCTTGACGGCCGCGCCCGCGCCGCCTGTATCATCCGCGCAGACATTGGCGACGGAACGGATTACGCACTTGAGCGAGATTAAACAGCTTCTCGACAACCGCTTCGACGACGCGACCGAAGCCGCGGATGACGGCAAGTTCGCCGAAGCCGTTTCCATCTGTAACGAAATTGTCCGCCTTGACCGCACCCATAATGAAGCATGGAAACTGCGGACCGAGATGCTGATCGCCATCGGCAGGCGCGATCTGGCCTTCGAGAACGCACGCGAGGCGACGAAGCTGTTTCCGAAGATCCGCGCGCACCGTTTGATGCAGGCCCGCATCCATGTGCTCGAACGGCGCTGGGACAAGGCAGCCGCCACATACAGGGCCGTATTGCGCGATCACCCGCTCCATATGAATGCAATCCGCGAGCTTATGGACTTCGAACAGATCACGCCCGAGGACGATATCTGCAAAAGGCTGAACGCAGGTCAGGACAACCCGGACTTGAACGTCTATGACCGCGCATCCACCCAGTTCCTGCAGGGTCAGATCTACATGAACGCAGGGCGCGACGAAGAGGCTTTCGCATTCTTCGAGGAGGGGAACCGCCAGATGCGCGCCGTGCATGAAGGCGTGCGTCTCGAATACAGCTTCAGCCGTTGCCTGCCCGAATTCGATGCAGCCTTCCAGCGGCGCCATCAACAGCCAGAGCGTCCGGCTGATTGCCCGCTGTTCGTGATCGCTGGCCTTCCGCGTTCCGGAAAGTCCCTGCTCGAACGTCTGCTGTCCTCCCAGCCTGACCTTGTTGCAGGCGGGGAAACGGCAAAGATCTACAAGATCTTTCTGGACGTTGACCGATCCCGGGGCGCGGACGTTGCGATGGAAAAGCTCTTGTCACGCAAAGTTTCACCGATCCGGCGCTATTTCGAGGCCGTTCTCGCGAACGGACCAAAACCGAAGGCCCGGCGGGTGATCGACACGACTCCCGGAAATCTGGAACAACTGGCCTTTCTTGGGCCGCTGCATCCGGATGTGCCCATCGTCTTTGTGCAGCGCGAGCCGCGCGATTTCGCTGCCGCTCTGTATTTCAAGCAGTTCAACAAGGCACACCGCTATACCTACGATCTCGAGGTAGCCGCACGCGCCATCGCGCGGACCGAGCATCTGGCGAAGCGTTGGCGCGAGACCATGCCCAATCCGACCATCACGGTATCCTACGAAGAGCTGGTCGCAGATCCCGTGGGTGTCGCTGCCCGTATCCTCGGACATTTTTCCATGCCCGTGGACCGCGCTGCGCTTGAAGCTGCGGCTTTTGGCGACGGCCGCCAGCTCAATCTGACCCCGGGCCGTTCGCTGGATGGTGTCGGAATGATCAGCAGCGATCTGGTGGGTTTCTCGCGACGATTTGCAGGCAGACTTGCGTCAACCATGTCTGCGTACCTAACTGAACAACAGCGTTTAACTGCATAGAATGCAGCTAAAAAGGCCCGCACGGATGCGAGCCTTCTCCTGAAATTATCACTCGCTGCCCTGTTGCTGGCCGCGGTCGCCTTGCTGCTGCTGGCCGCGGTCGCCTTGCTGCTGCTGGCCACCGTCGCCTTGCTGCTGCTGGCCGCGGTCGCCTTGCTGCTGCTGGCCACCGTCGCCTTGCTGCTGCTGGCCACCGTCGCCTTGCTGCTGCTGGCCACCGTCACCTTGCTGCTGCTGGCCGCGGTCGCCTTGCTGCTGCTGGCCACCGTCGCCTTGCTGCTGCTGGCCGCGGTCGCCTTGCTGCTGCTGGCCACCGTCGCCTTGCTGCTGCTGGCCACCGTCACCTTGCTGCTGCTGGCCGCCGCCGGTTGGGCGATGATGAGAACCAGAAGAAGGCTCCTGCCCTGTCGTTCCATCGAAGGGGGCACTGCCTACTTCAAGATCATTCCCAGGGTTCGTTCCTTGTATTCTGTCTTCCTCTTCCTCTTCCTCTTCCTCTTCCTCTTCCTCTTCGTCTTCTTCGTCTTCTTCGTCTTCTTCGTCTTCTTCGTCTTCTTCGTCTTCGTCTTCGTCTTCGTCGTCTTCGTCGTCTTCGTCTTCTTCGTCTTCGTCTTCGTCGTCTTCGTCGTCTTCGTCTTCGTTGGTGTCGTCGTCAGTGTCGGAGTCGTCGTTGGTATCGTCGTCGTTAGTGTCGTCGTCGTCGACGTTGGTATTGTCTTCGTCTGTGTCGGTATCCGGCGTAGGTCCATCCGACGGAGGATTCGACGGATTGAAATTCGGCCCGCCCGTCGCACGATCCCTTACCGTGGGAATCGATGCGGTCGGTCCAAACAGTGCCGAACCCAGCGCACCACAGTTTTCATCGACGTACTCCAGGATTTCCAGAAAGTCCTCCCGGTCGCGAATTGCACGGAGCAAGCCTCTGTCCAACGGTTCTTCCCGCAGGACGTCACACATCTCTTCGGGCAGCTTCAATTCGCGGATCTGCGCGCCGGCCGTGTGCGGCAGCACGAAGAGCGACCCCATGAGAATGAAGGCAGACCCGAAACCGGCGGCGACCTTCCTTTTCGGTATGTATCTGTTGCGTCGGGACATGTCTGAACTCCTGGGTCATGCACATCCAAACGGATGGCTATCTATTAACTTCTGTTAACGTGACAGCAGGAGGTCGGTCAAATTTTAGCCCTAATTATGCCAAAAAGGTCTCCAATTGATGGCGCATTTCGTCCCCAGCGGTAATTGTCTAAGATTCTATACACGCGAAACGTGTGTATCGTTGCAGATCGGTTAACAAGCTGAACCAATCCTGAAACGAATCACCTGCAAGGAACCGCGATCGACCCGTCAATCTGGCTGGAAGGAGCAATGAGCCCTCCTAAACCTCAGTTTATGGCAGCTGGATCAAAACTTTTGACACACTTACGCCCAAAATGTGGCAATCCCGCCACATTTCGGCGGACCTCGGGACCCGAACGCGGCATCCTGCCATAATCGCTCCGCTGAGGACGGGACGGGAGCTGCATTCCCCAAGGCCGGGTTTCGGCTCCTGTGAAAGGCAATTCTTCAGGATTATCAAAACGGAAATACGAAATACGAAATTGCTGAGGAAACCGATCAAGCAATTACCCTAAAGCAGAAATCTTCAAGAGTTCCTGCGTAATCGATCTGTTCAGAAACGCGCGCAAGACGTGAACCACACTTGACTCACTGCGCCCATCCTCTATCTGTGAATGAACGTTCATTCTCGTCCTGCCGACAGGAACAGCCCTGTGAACCTGCCTGACCGAACCCCGCCGCAAGCCGAACACAAGGCTCTCGAAATCCTCGACGGCGTCCGCGACGCCTTTGTCGAAAAGGGCTTTGACGGAGCGTCCATGCAGGACCTTGCACGCGCCTGCGGCATGAGTGTCGGAAACTTCTACCGGTACTTCCCGTCAAAGGCCGCGATCGTTGCCGCTCTCATCACGCGCGATCTGGCAGAAGTGGGCGAACAGTTCAGCCAGATCATCGAAAGCCCGGACCCGATGGCCACCCTTCGGTTGGCCCTGCACCAGCGGATTGCCGATAACCAATGCCAGGGTGACGGAAAACTCTGGGCAGAGATGACGGCCGCCTCTCTCCGAAAGCCCGAAATCGCCGAGATAACCCGCCAGATGGAGACCGAGGTCACACGATACCTTGCCATCGTTTTTGCCCGCGTTCTGGGTATCCCTGCCGAAATCGCCCAGCAACGATATGCCGCCCATGCCAGCCTGCTTGTCATGATGATCAAGGCCACTGCAATGCACCATACCGATACCGAAAAGGGCCGCGACGCCCTGATCGCCCTGACGGTCCGAACCATGAACCGCATTCTCGATGAAATCGTCAGTGATTATGTGAAAGGTTGACCATGCGTCTGTCCATCCTGCTCGCCTTGTCTGCCATGTTGGTCGCCTATGCCCCCACAAGGGTATTCGCGGCCGAGGAAACACAGGACGGGACCCCCACGGCAACCCTTCCAGCCATCACCGTCTCGACCGTCGAACGGCGTCTTCTTCGGGACCGCGTGATCGTGTCCGGACTGGTGAACCCGGTCGAGGAAGTGCAGGTCGCGCCCCTGATCGAAGGGCAGCCGATCGAAACGCTGCTTGCCGATGTCGGTGACAGGGTAGAGGAGGGCCAGGTACTTGCGACTCTGTCCAAGACCACGCTGGAACTGCAGAAAAGCCAGTATCAGGCTTCGCTCGCCTCGGCAGAGGCGACGATTGCACAGGCCGAGGCACAGTTGCTCGAGGCCCGGGCGAGCGCGGATGAGGCCCGGCGCGTGAACGAACGGACAGAAGCCCTGCGGGAACAGGGTGCAGCCTCGCAGGCGGCTGCCGATCAGGCGAGCGCGACCGCAATTGCATCGACCGCCCGCGTAACGGTGGCAACGCAGTCGCTCGAGGCGGCCCGTGCGCAACTCGCCCTGGTTCAGGCACAGCTTGCCAATGTCGACCTTCAACTGTCGCGGACCGAGGTCAAGGCCCCTGTCGCGGGCGAAATCACGCGTCGCAACGCGGTTTTCGGGTCCATTGCCTCGGCCGCCGGGCAGCCGATGTTCACCATCATCCGCGACGGTGCGCTGGAACTTTTGGCGGATGTTGCCGAAATCGACCTGATGCGCCTGCAACCGGGCCAAAAGGTCGGAATGGTGGCGGTCGGCGCGCCCGAGCGGCTGAGCGGCATGATCCGTCTGGTCGAGCCGACGATTGATGTCGCAACGCGCCTTGGCCGTGCGCGCATTACGATCGACCAACCGGACGGCGTGCGGTCCGGTATGTTCGTCGATGCCGAAATTCTTGTGGCCGAACGGGAAACGGTCGCTGTTCCGGTGACGGCTGTCGGATCAAACGGCGCCGGAAGCACGGTCATGAAAGTGGTGGATGGCACCGTGCTGCGCGCGGCCGTCCAAACCGGAATCCGCGACGGAGGCTGGGTCGAAATCCTTGAGGGCATTTCCGAGGGCGACACCGTCGTTACCAAGGCAGGTGCTTTTGTCCGGGATGGCGACCGGATCAATCCCGTCCCCGCCGCAACGAATTGAGGGGACCTGCGATGAATTTCTCCGCCTGGTCCATCCGCAATCCCGTCGCCCCGCTTCTTGCCTTTGTCTTGCTGGTGGTACTCGGCTGGCAGAGTTTCACCACCCTGCCGATCACGCGGTTCCCCAATATCGATGTTCCATTGGTTGCCGTGACCGTGAACCAGTCCGGCGCCGCACCGGCCGAGATGGAGACGCAGGTCACAAAGGAAATCGAAGATGCCGTAGCGGGGATCACGGGCGTCAAGAACGTTGTCTCGACCGTGACGGATGGTTCTTCGACCACGGTCGTCGAATTCCGCATGGAAGTACCGACCGACAAGGCGGTGCAGGACACCAAGGACGCTATCGACCAGATCCGCGGAGATCTTCCTGGTTCGATCGAAGCGCCGATCGTAAGCCGCATCGACGTCGAGGGTCAGGCGATCATGACCTTTGCCGTATCGGCGCCCGATATGACCATCGAAGAACTATCCTGGTTCGTGGATGACACGATCATCCGCAGCCTGCAGGGCCGGCCCGGCATCGGGCGGGTCGACCGATATGGCGGGGCGGAACGGGAAATCCGTATCTCGCTCGACCCTGTGAAACTGGACAGCTATGGCATCACTGCCAGTGCGGTGAACGCGCAGCTGCGCGCGACCAACGCCAATGTGGGTTCCGGCCGGTCCGAACTGGGTGCGGGAGAGCAAGCCATCCGGACATTGGGCGATGCCAGAACGGTGGAGCGGTTGGCAAACACCACCATTGCGCTTCCGTCTGGTCGCCATGTGCGTCTGTCCGATCTGGGGGACGTGACCGACACATACGAGGAACTGCGATCCTTCTCGCGGCTCAACGGGGAACAGGTCGTCACCTTTGCGGTGTTCCGTGCCAAGGGTGCATCCGAAGTGTCGGTCGCCGAAACCGTGAACCAGCAACTCGACACGCTCCGCGCCCAAAACCCGGACGTGCAGATCAAGCTGGTGGACGAGACTGTCTTCTACACCTACGGCAACTACGAATCCGCGCTGCATACGCTGATCGAAGGGGCGATCCTCGCCGTTCTCGTGGTGCTCGCTTTCCTCAAGAACTGGCGCGCGACGCTCATCTCTGCCGTTGCATTGCCGCTCTCGGCAATCCCGACCTTTTATGTGATGGACCTGCTGGGCTTTTCGCTGAACCTTGTAAGCTTTCTTGCGATCACGCTGGCCACCGGAATTCTCGTCGACGACGCGATTGTCGAGGTCGAGAATATCGCACGCCATATCCGCATGGGCAAAACCCCCTATCGTGCCGCGATCGAGGCTGCCGACGAAATCGGTCTTGCCGTGATCGCGACCTCGGCCACGATTGTGGCCGTCTTCGTTCCGGTTTCCTTCATGCCAGGCATTCCGGGCCAGTATTTCCGCCAGTTCGGACTGACCGTGGCCATTGCGGTGATCTTCTCTCTGATCGTCGCGCGCCTGATCACGCCCATGATGGCCGCCTACCTGATGCGCGCCAAGGACGTCGAGGAAAAGCACAGCGATGATGGACCGCTGATGAGATCCTATCTTCGTGTGGTCCGGGCAACGACCTCCGGCCGCATCTGGTTGATCCCTGCGCGCTATCTGACCTTGGGTGGGGCCATCGCCGTTCTGGCCGTCTCTGTCTTCTTCATGCTGAAAGTTCCCGGCAGCTTCATCCCGCCAGAGGATGTCAGCCGGATACCGATCTCGGTCGAACTTCCCCCCGGCACGACGCTCGAGGAAACCGACCGCACCACACAGGCGATGGTGAAAGCCATTCAGGAAGTCGACTGGGTCGAAAACGTCTTCGTGCTTGGCGGCTCCTCGCCCACCGGTGACCGTGACATCCGGAGGGCTTCGGTCACTGTTCTGCTGAAACGGCTCGACCATTCGCTGCTGCTGAAGCTGTCGCAGATCGGCAATCGCATCCCTGTCCTGAGCTGGATCGTTCCCGAGGTCGAGAATACCGGTCGCACCGTTCCGCAAAACCAGATCGAGGCCCAGATTTTTGCGAAACTGGCGCAGATCCCCGACATCCGCGCATTCAAGCTGAACGACAGAGGCGAACGCGACCTTTCCTTCTCGATCCTTGCCGGCAACGAGGCCGATCTCAACATCGCCGTTGCACGGTTGGAAGAGGCCCTTTCAGGTGATCCCCTTCTCGCAAACGTCGCCTCGGAAGGTGCCTTGCCGCGCCCCGAAATCCAGATCACCCCCCGTGCCAACGAAGCGGCGCGGTTGGGCATCACGACGGCGCAGATCGCAGAGGTCGTTCGCGTGGCCACCATCGGCGACGTGGATGCCGCGCTGGCCAAACTGTCCATCGACAACCGTCTGATCCCGGTGCGCGTCCGTCTGAATGACGCCAGTCGCGAAGACCTGACCCGGATCGGTGCATTGAAACTCACCACGGCAACGGGTGCCGCCGTTCCATTATCTGCTGTGGCCGATATCACCATCGCCGAGGGGCCATCGATGGTGGACCGCCTGAACCGCGAGCGCCGCGCAACGATCGGTGCCAACCTGCCCGTCGGCGTCGCACTGGGTACCGCAGCCGCAAGGTTCAAGGAGGTGATCGAAAGCGTCGAACTTCCGCCCACCGTCCGCGTGCAAGAGGCCGGCGATGCCGAGGTGCAGCAGGAACTGATGGCAAGCTTCGGCAATGCCATGATCCTTGGCTTGATGCTGGTGCTTACGGTTCTGATCCTGCTGTTCAAATCGGTGATCCAGCCTTTCACCATCCTTTTCTCTCTGCCCCTCGCAATCGGTGGCGTGGCTGCGGCGCTGATACTGACCAACTCGGCCCTCTCCATGCCTGTCCTCATCGGCATCCTGATGCTGATGGGGATCGTGACCAAGAATGCCATCCTGCTGATCGATTTCGCGATCGAGATGCGCCATCAGGGAATGTCCCGTTTCGAGGCAGTGATCGAGGCCGGACATAAACGCGCCCGACCCATCGTCATGACCTCCATCGCCATGTCGGCCGGAATGCTTCCCTCGGCGCTTGGCGTAGGCGAGGGGGGATCATTCCGCGCACCGATGGCGACGGCTGTCATCGGCGGGATCATCGTGTCCACCGTCCTGTCGCTCGTGATCGTTCCGGCTTTCTTCCTGATCATGGACGACCTTTCGCGTCTGTTGGTTCGCCTCTTCAGCCGCGTGATCGGTCCCAAGGAGGAAGAACCGGAAGAGCCCGCCGCCCATGTCCTTGCTGAACGGATCGACGCGCTCGAGGCCCGCCTGGACGGCCGTCCGCCTCAGAGGGGCACCCCTGCGCTGCATGTGGCGGAATAGGATTGGTCACTACCTATGGCGGCAATGCCCTTCTCGAGGTAGTTAACCGTCGCTAATACTTCTTTGGCACGGTACGGCTGCCTTACGGTCGGACCGATGGAGGTTGGCGATGAGCACTCAGCACAGCAAGGCCGACAATACCGAATCCCGACGTGATCATGCCTTACGACTGGTGCGAGAGCGCCGGTATCAGGCCGCCGTAAAGCTGCTTGAACCCCTTACCGTCGAGTTCGGTGATGGGGACCCGGAGCTCTTCGCTGCCCTGGGCCGCTGTCACTGGAGCCTTGAAAACTACGACGAGGCAATCCGCCTATGTGATCGCGCCTCTGCACTCGATCCGTCCGATGCTGAATCCATGTTCCTGGCGGGCAGGTCGCTCAAGAAATCCGGACAGATGTCAGCCGCCCTCGCCCGGTTCGAAACCTTGACTGCCCGATTTCCAGCTTTTGCCGAAGGCTGGAACCTTCTGGGATCATGCCTACGCGAAAGCGGGCGCTTCGAAGATGCCATATCCGCGTATGAAAAATACCTGTCGATGAAACCTGAAGCGGTCGAGGCGACAAATGCCTATGTTATGGCTCTTGTGCGCGGCGGCTATGAGGAAAAAGCCCGTACCGTTGGGCTGCGCCTACTGAAGTTGAAACATGACAACGCGATCAGTGCCTTCGCAAAGGCAAGTGAAAATCTGTCTCTTCACCCTGCGGAAAAGATCTTCAATCCCTCAAAGCCGAAGCGGAATGTGATCTGCTTTTCGCTGTGGGGCAACCTTCCAGCATATGTGACTGGCGCTATCCTCAATGCGCGCATCGCAAGTGCAATCTATCCGGGCTGGACGTGCCGATTCTATTGCGATCCAAATGTTCCTCCCGATGCGCTGGAGCAACTCCGCCTGTCGGGGGCGCAGGTCATCATGATGCCCGGGCCCGATTTGGCCCGCCTGCGGAACATGTGGCGGTTCTTTGCCTCTGACGATCCAGAGGTGGATTTCTTCCTGTGCCGCGACACAGACTCCCGCCTGAACGTGAAAGAGGCCATCGCTGTGGACCTCTGGCTGAAGTCTGGCAAACCTTTCCACGTCATCCGCGACCACCTTTATCACACCGAACTGATGCTCGCCGGAATGTGGGGCGGCATGGCACGTGTTTTGCCGGACCAACGCAGGTTGATCGATGCAAAGCATGGCTCCAGCTTTTACCATTTCGGTGATCAGGCGTATCTGGCCCGCTATGTATGGCCGCTGATATGCGATCATGTCGTCCAGCATGACAAGTATTATGCATTCCACGGCGCGGCACCTTTGGACTGCAACTATGAGCTTGCCCCGTGGCAACACATCGGGGGATCGACAAAATCTGATGTGCCGCACTGGTCCACAATTGCCTATCCGGCCGAGGACACCAACTCCTGACGGTCAGAAGGTCAGCCCGGAAAAACGCGAGGGCCGCTGTGGCACTCCGGGCAGAACGCAGAGCATCTCGTACAGGATGTTCGCCCCGATCAATGCGGTGTTGCCCGTCGGATCATAGGGCGGCGAGACTTCCACCAGATCCCCGCCCACGATGTTCAGACCAGCGCATCCCCGGATGATCTCGAGCGCCTGCCAGGTCGAAAGACCGCCCGGTTCCACCGTGCCCGTTCCAGGCGCAAATGCGGGGTCAAGGCTGTCGATGTCATAGCTGATGTAAACGGGCTTCTCGCCGATCCTTGCCCGCACGATCTCCATCAAGCGGACAAGCGACTTGCCCCAGCATTCCTCCGCCTGAACGACGGTCCATCCCTGCCCGCGCGCCCAGTCGAAATCATCCGCAGCATAGCCGGTGCCGCGCAGGCCGATCTGGAACACCTTGTCGTTGATCAGGCACTCGTCCTCCCACGCGCGGCGGAAGGGGCAGCCATGGGCGACGGTCTCGCCAAACATATGCTCGTTGATATCGGCATGGGCATCGATGTGGATGAGCGCGACGGGACCATATTTCTCTTTCATCGCGCGCAGGATTGGCCAGGTCAGGGTATGGTCGCCGCCCAGCGTCAGGGGAACGACGTCTTCGGCAAGAACCTTGCGGTAGTGGTCGGTGATGATGTCGACCGTCTTCTTCAGGTCGAAGGTGTTGATCGGCACATCACCAAGATCCGCCACCTGCAGGTGGTCGAAGGGGGCCGCGCCGGTCGCCATGTTGTAGGGCCGCAGCATCCGGCTTTCGTCCCTGATCTGGCGCGGACCGAGGCGGGTGCCTGATCGGTTCGATGTCCCATGATCCATCGGAATCCCGATGAAGGCAACGTCGAGACCCTCGGCCGACGTGACCGCCGGGAGCCGCATCATCGTGGCTGGCCCGCCAAAGCGTGCCATCTCGTTTCCGCCAAGGGGTTGGTTGAACGTTTTCATGCCTTTTCCTTCGCCTTCAGCCAGTCGCCGATGATCTGCCGATGCCTCTCGCGCCCATAGCTGGGGTAATGCCCTGCATGAACCACCCTTACGGGCAGGTCGTAAAGCCTCTCCATGCTGCGCCGGTAATCGGCGGCATTGGAATGATAGGCGTCTTCGATGAGCGGACCGTCATAAACCAGATCACCGGCGAACAGGATGCCCGTTCGCGCCTCCCACAAGGCGATCCCGCCGGGCGAATGGCCGGGGGTATGGATCACCTCGAAATGCCGGTCGCCCAGATCGACGACATCCCCGTCCCACAACAACCGTGTCGCCGGGGCCGACCGGACCTCATAGGTTGCGGATTGATAGGGCGCAGGGGGCATCCGGACAAAGATATCGTCCTGCACATAGGGATCAGCCAGCGTCGCCCGTCGTGTCGGGCTCCGCATCATCTCGGCCTCGGCTGCGTGGCAGAGACGACAGTCGAATTCGTGGTGGCAGCCGATATGGTCGAAATGCGTGTGGCTTGCCACCGCCTGCAACGGCCGTTCGGTCACCAGTGGCACCCACTCGCGCAGACTGACCACACCCATCCCGCTATCGACAAGCATGTCGCCAGTCCGACCGCGCACGTGCCAGACATTGCAACGGTAGAAATCATGCAGATTCGGCTCGTCGATCCACGTCACGCCATCGTCCAGTTTCCGCACCCGCCACCAGCCGTCCGGCCCTGTCCGTTCCATCATGCCTCCAGCACCACATGGGTTTCCGCGCCAAGGTCGAGAACCGTTCCGACCTCCGGTGCAGATCTTTGCGGAAGATGCACCACCAATCGCAGATCCGGCGCCCGCACGGGCGAGACCCGCGCCCGCAGATAGGTTCCGAAAAAGGTCGTTTCCTCCACGCGGCATGGCCCCAGCCGCAAAGAACCACGCTCGGAAATCGCCTCGGGACGGATACACAGACACCCGTCCGGCACGCCCAGTACGCCCAGACGCGACACGCCGTCCTTGACGGGGATCCGGTTGATCTCGCCCATGAACGCGGCCGAAAAAAGGGTGCGCGGACGAAGGTAGACCTGTTGTGGCGGTCCCTCGTCCTCGATGCGCCCGCCATTCATCACGACGATGCGGTCCGCAATGGCCATCGCTTCTTCCTGATCGTGGGTCACGTGGACAAAGGTCGTTCCGACCCGCCTCTGGATGTCCTTCAGCTCATCCTGCATCGCGCGGCGCAATTTCAGATCCAGCGCGCCCAGCGGTTCGTCCAGCAGCAGGACATCCGGCTCGACCGCAAGGGCACGGGCCAGTGCCACCCGCTGCCGCTGCCCGCCGCTCAACTCGTGCGGTCGGAAGGCACCGCGCCCGCCCAGTCCGACCAGTGCCAGCATATCGTTCGCCTTTGCTTCCCGCGCCATCCTGCCGATCCCGCGCATCCGCAGGCCGAAGGCGACATTTTCGGCCAGTGTCATATGCGGAAATAGCGCATAGTCCTGAAACACCGTCGTCGTGGGCCGGTTCTTCGGCGCGACCCCCGTCATGTCCCGCCCTCCGATCAGGACGCGGCCCTCGCTGGGTTCGGCAAACCCGCCGATGATGTTCAAAAGCGTGGTCTTGCCGCAACCCGAAGGCCCCAGCAACACCACGAATTCCCCCGCCGCGATGTCCAGTGATACCCCGTCCAGAGCCAGCGCCGTTCCGTACCGCTGCGTCACCTTCGCGATGGACACGCCTGCCGTCATTTCACCCTCCGGAACACGAAGATCTCGAGCACGACGACCAGCGTGACAGAGACAAGAAAAACCAGAGACCCCACCGCATTGGTTGCAGGCGAAAGCCCCGATTTCAGCATCGACCAGATTTCGACCGGCAGCGTTACGTCAAAGCGGGTGAGAAGGAAGGCTATGATGAATTCATCCCAGCTGAACGTGACCGACAGGAAGAATGCGGCCGCCAGCGGGGCAGCCAGCATGGGCGCCGACACCAGAAAGAGCACCTTCCATTCCGGCGCGCCCAGATCGCGCGCGGCGCGTTCGGCGCTCTTCTGATGATCCCCCATCGCGGCATAGCTTATCGCAAAACAGAGCGGCAGGTTGATCACCACGTGGCCGATACCGGCGGTCCAAAGCGACAACCGCACGCCCATCTGGTTGAAAAGTGCCAGCAAGCCCAGCGCGATGATCAGGTAACTCACCGTCATCGGCGCGATCAGCATTCCCCGCAACAGCATTGTCCCGGGCAACCTTACCCGTGCCAGCGCATGGGCAGCCAGAAACCCCAAGACCAGTGCCACGAGCGACGACACCGTGGCCACCATGGCCGAATTCACGAGCGCCGCCACCAGATCGCGGTCACCCAGCACGGCGGCATACCAGTCCAGCGTCACCCCTTGAAATGGCGGAACCGGCAGTCGGCCATCCTGAAACGAGAACGCGACCAGCACGACCACGGGCAGAAAGACAAAGGCATAGGCAGCGGCCAGATAAACCCAGGACAAAACGCGCATCGCTATACCCTGTCCAGTCGCAGCCATCTGCTGCAGGCGAAATAGGCCACTGTCACCACGGCCATCAGCACCACTGACAAAGCCGACGCCAACGGGAAGTTTCCGCTTCGGCCAAGCTGCAGCATGATGAGCTGTGGCAGTGTCAATTCGTTGTTTCCGCCCAGTATCTGCGGCGTGATGTAATCCCCGATGCACAAGACAAAGGTCAGGAAGGCGCCGGTCATCACACCCGGCAGGGTAAGCGGCAGGATCACATGCCGGAAGGTCGCCCAGCGACCGGCCCCAAGATCGGCGGCCGCACGGGCATAGTTCGGTGACAGCTGGATCAGGTTGGCATAGATCGTAAGCGTGAGCAGCATCACGAAGAAATGGACGAAACCGATCACTGTCGCCACGCGGGTCGAGGCGATCTCCAAAGGTTCTGCAATCAGTCCCAGTCCCAGCAGCGCCTTGTTGACGACCCCGTTCTGGCCCAGCACCAGAAGCCACGAATAGGATCGCACGACATAGGACGTCCAGAAAGGCAGCACCGCCAGCAACAATGCCAGCCTTTGCCACCGCGCAGGAACGCGGAACGCGATGATCGCAGCCAAGGGATAGGCCAGCAGGACCGAGATCACCGTCACAATCGCGGTGATCTCGAGCGAATTCAGCAAAGCCTTCAGCATGGTCCAGTCGGTGAAGATGCGGACGTAATTCCCGGGATCAAATCCCCGCACCACGTCACGCCCTTCCATATGGGCAAAGGACAGCGCGATCATGGCCGCAAAGGGCAGGACAAAGAAGGCCAACGTCCAAAGCAGGGCAGGGGCCACAAGGCCCCAGCCCATCCGCTGTTCTGCCCGTGCCAGGTTCACTGGTTCAGCATCTCGGTCCACATGTCCTGCATCGCGGTATCCAGCGCCGCGTCAGGGATCGGATACAGCTGGGCGCGCTTCAGAAATTCCGGCTGCTCTGACCAACGCAGGACGGTTTTCTGTTCCACCGAAAGGGAATCCCCCGCCTTGGCATTCGCAGGCATCCCCCAATAGCAAGACGAGCTCGCCAGCCGTGCCTGTCCCTCGGGCGAGACGATGTATTTCACGAACTCCAGCGCCAGATCCGGCTGCGTCGATCCTGCGACCACTCCGATGGATTGCGCCCAGCGCAGCCCGCCCTGCTTGGGGATGGTCCAATCGAGGTTGGGGTTCTCGGCCGACAGGACCGCAGTCAGCCATTCCCCCCCGCCAACGACGATATCCACCTCGCCGGTGGCCAGCGCCGTCTGGGCAGAGACCACATCCGAAACCTGCTTCGACGCGGCCCGCAGCTTGAACAGCGGATCCTTGAGCGAGGAAAGGTTCCCTGCGGTGATGTCAGCGGTGTTCACCCCCTGACCCAGCGCGACCAGGCCGATGACCGGCAGGTAATAGTCGTAGATCCCGATCCGGCCGTCGTATTTTCCCGACGTCAGCGCCGCCATGTCCTGCATGTCTGCCGGATCGACCTTGGTCTTGTCATAGGAAATCGTGTTGTAGCCGAACTTCTCGGTCACGGCATAGGTCTTGCCGTCGATCACGTTGTTCTCTGCCATCACCACTTCGGGGAAGAAATCCGCGGTCGGCAGCTGATCGGCCGGGATTTCCGCCAGATGCCCCGCCTCGACTGCGCGTCCGACATCGACGGCGTCGATCACCAGCACGTCCCAATCGCCGGGCTGCGACTGGTCAAGGATCGCAAGACCTGCCGCCGTGCCTTCGTATTCTTTCAGGTTCACCGTGACGCCGAATTGTTCCTCGAACGGTTCGACCAGCGCTGGGTCGGTATGGTCACACCAGACCAGCGCATTCAATTCTTGGGCAAAAGACGGGCTTGCCCCCGCCAGAAGCGCCAGGGCGGTAAGGGAAACGGAGTGGAAACGGGCCATCATTCTTCTCCATGTCGGGGGATTGACAGCTCTGTCGGCTGTCTTCTGGAAAAGAATTGAGTTCGTTCAAATTTGAAGTCAATGTCAAAATCGGGACGATTTGCGAACGGTTGTGATGACAGGGCTGCGCGAAAGACAAAAGGCCGACCGGACCCGCCGCATCCTCGAGGCGGCCTCGACGCTTTTCCGCGAACGTGGCTACGGAGCCATACGCATCGACGACATCGCCCACGCCGCCGAGGTCTCTGTGGGAACGCTCTACAACTACTTCGCCACAAAGGGAGATCTCCTGCTCGCCATCGTGTCGATGGAGGTCGAAGAGGTGCTGGAGTCGGGCAAGGCGCTGGTGGCCGCCCCGCCGCCGGATCCGGCAGAGGCCCTGTCGCGTCTTGTGGGCATCTATTACGACCACTCCCTTTACTACCTGTCGAAAGAGATGTGGCGCACTGCGATGGCAATTTCGATCGAGGCGCCCGATACCCCGTTTTCGGCCCGCTATACCGCGCTGGACGGGATGCTGGCACAACAGGTCTGCGATCTGATCCTTGAACTGCAACGGCGCGGATATGCGCGCCCCTGTGTCGATCCGGTTGCGATGGGTCAGGTGATCTTCAACAACCTGAACCAGATGTTCATCGAATTCGTCAAACAGGACGACATGCCCGTCGCGACACTCCATGCCGCAACGGATCGCCAGCATGTCGTCCTTGCCGAAATGCTCGCCCCGCGATGACACCTCCTTTACGCTTCGACCGTCACCCGCTTAGGGTCGTCACGTCCTGTAATCCGGTGATGCCATGCTCTCTGCCTTTCGCGAAGCCGACGGACGCCTGATCCGCCTCGCACCCGAGGCCGCATTGACCGAAGCGGTCTGGATCGACCTGTTCCGCCCGACCGAGGTCGAGACAGCCGCAGTCGCAGCGCTGGGGATCGAGGTGCCGACGCTGGACGACATGGAAGAGATCGAAATATCGAACCGCCTCTACCGCGAGGACGGCATCGATTACATGACCATCCAGCTGACAGGGCATTCCGAAACCAACGCTCCGATCGCCGGACCCGTCACCTTCATCCTCACTCCGCGCCGTATCGTCACGGTCCGCCATCACGCCTCCCGCCCGTTCGAAACCTATCCCACACGCGCCGACAAGGTTGGCCCGGGATGCAGCAGTGCCAATGCCGTGTTCCTGTCTCTGGTTGAAGAAATCGTTGGCCGTCTGGCGGATCTGCTGGAAAGTTCGGGCCGCAGTCTGGATCACGTTTCGCGGTCGGTCTACGCGCCCGGAAAACGCGGGCAGAACCAGAAACGGCTGGAGGTGGCCCTTCGCCATATCGGACGCGAGGCCGAACTGATGGGAAACATCCGCCTTGCGCTGCTGACGCTGAACCGCGCGTTGGGCTTTTATGGCCAGACCGCCAAGGACCGCACCGGAGACGAGGGTTTGTCGGGTGCGGTGGCGAACCTGATGCGCGACATCGACTCGCTCGAGGTCCACACCGATTTCCTGTCGCAGCGGGTGGGTCTGACCTCGGACGCAACGCTCGGGATGATCAATCTTGCCCAGAACTCGACAGTCCGGATCGTTTCCGTTGTTGCGGTCCTCTTCTCTCCGCCAACCCTGATCGCGTCGATCTACGGAATGAATTTCGACGTCATGCCGGAACTGGAACAGCCTTGGGGTTACCCCACCGCACTTGTCGTCATGCTGGCCTCCTCGGCCATCGCCTATCTCTACTTCCGCTGGAAAAACTGGCTCTGACACAGCCGAAACCGCATTTCACCCGTAACGGACAGCTTGCCATGACCTGGACCATGCCCCCCGAAACCGCGCCACAGGACCGTATCTGGATGGCCTTCCCCCGAGAGGGAGCCACCCTCGGTACGACTGTGGCAGAGCGTGAGTCTGGCTATGCCGCCTGGACCGCCGTCGCCCATGCCATCGCGGAATTCCAGCCGGTCACCATGATCGTGGATCCGTCCGAATCCGCCCGCGCGCGGCGGATGCTGTCAGCGCAGATCGAAACGGTCGAGCGTGTGATCGACGATTTCTGGATGCGCGATTCCGGTCCCACCTTCGTCCATGCCGATGACGGGTCCCTTGCTGCGGTGGACTGGATTTTCAATGGCTGGGGCGGGGGCGACTGGACCTCGGCCACGCATGACCGGGGGCTTGCGCGTTTTGTGGCCGATCTCGCAGGCGTACCGGTGATCCCTTCGCTTCTGGTGAACGAAGGTGGCGGCATCCATGTCGACGGCGAAGGCACCATCCTTCTGACCGAAACCGTCCAGCTCGGCGCGGAACGAAACCCCCAGGCCGATGCTCTGCGGGTCGAGGCAGAGATGACGCGCACCCTCGGCACGTCCAAGGCAATCTGGCTTCCCCGTGGCCTTGCCCGGGACTACGAGGAATTCGGAACCCGCGGCCATGTCGATATCGTGGCCACCTTCCCCGCTCCGGGCAAGGTTCTGGTCCACGCACAGGAAAACACCGGTCACCCCGACCATGCCACGATGCGGGACATCCGTGCCTTGCTCGCGGCCGCAACAGACGCCAAGGGCCGTCGGCTGGAGGTGATCGACCTGCCCGCACCGGATACCCAGACCGATGCCCACGGTTTCGTGGACTGGTCTTATGTGAACCACCTTGTCATCAATGGCGCGGTCATCGCCTGCGCCTTCGGCGAGGCAAAGGCGGATGCGCGCGCGGCAGACATCCTCGCCGCCGCCTATCCCGGGCGGAGGATCATACCCGTCGACGCGCGGGAACTCTTTGCCCGCGGTGGCGGCGTCCATTGCATCACCCAGCAGCAACCGAAACCGCTGACATGAACATCGTCGAAGCTTCCCTTGCCGACCTGCGCGCCGCGCTGGATGCAGGCCGCACCACCACTGTCGCGCTGACAGCGGCCTATCTCGCCCGGATCGCGGCCCATGACCGCCATGGGATCGCGCTGAACGCCGTCCCCGTCCTGAACCCCGCGATGTTCGAAGAGGCTCGCGCCGCCGATTTGCGCCGCGCGCGGGGCCAAACTCTGGGTCCGCTGGACGGAATCCCCTACACAGCAAAGAACAGCTACAAGGTCAGGGGTCTGACCGTCGCGTCCGGCTCACCTGCCTTTGCCGGGCTTGTTGCCAAGGACGATGCCTTTGCCATTGCGCGCCTGCGTGCGGCAGGTGCCGTGCTGGTCGGCCTGACCAACATGCCGCCCATGGCGAATGGCGGGATGCAGCGCGGCGTCTATGGCCGCGCCGAAAGCCCCTATAACGCTGCCTTCCTTACCGCGGCCTATGCATCCGGTTCCTCCAATGGTTCGGGCACCGCCACGGCGGGCAGTTTCGCCGCCTTCGGTTTGGGCGAGGAGACATGGTCCTCGGGGCGTGCGCCCGCCGCGAATAACGGCCTGTGTGCCTATACCCCGTCGCGCGGCATCATCTCGGTGCGGGGAAACTGGCCGCTGGTCCCGACGATGGATGTGGTGGTTCCGCACACGCGCAACATGTCGGACATGCTGGCCCTTCTGGATGTGATCGTCGCGGATGATCCCGAAACGCGCGGCGATCTCTGGCGCAGCCAGCCCTGGGTAGCGATCCCGAAAAGCAGCGATGTCCGACCGCCGTCCTATCCCGCGCTGGCCGCGAATGCCTCGCTGAAGGGCAAGCGGATCGGGGTTCCGGCCATGTATATAAACGCTGACCCGCTTGCCGGAACGGCCGGGCACCCCGGGATCGGCGGGCCGACCGGGCAGAGGATAGACACCCGTCCCTCCATCATCGCCCTGTGGCAACAGGCGCGCGCAGCGATCGAGGCGGCGGGCGCGACCATTGTCGTGACCGACTTCCCGGTCATCACCAATTACGAAGGCGATCGCCCGGGTGCCCCCACGATCCGCACCCGTGGGCTGGTCTCCCCGGAATATCTCAGACGCGAGATCGTTGATCTGTCGGTCTGGTCCTGGGACGATTTTCTTGCCGCCAACGGTGACCCGCAACTGAACCGTCTGGCCCAGGTGGACGGGAAGCTGATCTTCCCGCTGCCCAAGGGGGCATTGCCTGACCGCTATGACGGGTTCGACGATGATATCGGGACCTATCCCGCCTATGCCCGCGCCAATCCCGTCGCAGATTTCCGCACCATTCCCCATCTGGCCGACGGTTTCCGCGCGCTCGAGGAGACGCGCCGCCGTGATCTTGAAGAATGGATGGATTCACTTGGTCTGGACGCCGTGGTCTTTCCGGCGGTGGCCGATGTCGGCCCTGCCGACGCCGATGTGAACCCCGCTTCCTTTGATCGGGCTTGGGCCAATGGCGTCTGGGTTGCCAATGGTAATCTGGCGATCCGGCATCTGGGGATTCCCACGGTCACCGTCCCGATGGGCGTGATGGAAGATACCGGAATGCCTGCGGGCCTGACCTTTGCGGGTCGCGCATGGGATGACGCGGCCCTGCTGCAAGTGGCTACGGCCTTCGAGGCGACGGGGACTTACCGCTCTGCCCCGTCGCGATTGCCGGCTGAATGTCTTGCGCCTTCCCGTTCCCTGCCGCAGGCAGAGGCGCCTGCCCCCGTGCTGGTCTTGAACGCGGAACCGCTGGGCGATGGGCAACGTCGGCTGACGATCCGGTGGAAGTCGGATGCGGCGTTGCTGCGGCTGACCGTGAACGGACAGGACGTGCAGGAAACGTCTCTGATCCTGCCGGAAAACACGCATTTCCACAGCGAATGGATGCCGCCTTGGGGCGATCTGGTGATTGCAGAATTCGCCGATGGCAGCGCGGCCTTCGCCGAGGTCTAGGCAGCGACGCCAGCCCGCCAGACCCCGCAAAGCGTCCAATCCGGCCCCAGATGAACCAGATCCGCCTGCGCCCCGATGCGCAGGTGGCCCAGATCCCCGCGCCCGATCACAGAGGCGGGAATGGTTGTGGCCATAGCCAGCGCACGCCCCGACGGGATGCCCACGGCCTCGACAAGCACCTGCACCGCGCGCGGCAGCGTGAGGTCTGCGCCAGCCAAGGTGCCATCCTCAAGCGTCAGGCGTCCCCCTTCCCGCAGGATGCGGCGGCCGCCAAGGTGGAATTCTGTGGCCCCGGTCCCAGCCAGCGCCATGCAGTCGGACACAAGGAAAACCCCGTCCTGTTTGGCCGCCAAGGCCACACGCAGTGTCAGGGGGTCGACATGAATGCCATCCGCGATCAGTCCGGCGAACCCGTCAGCCGTAAGGGCGGCGCCGACCATCCCCGCCTCGCGATTGCCCAACTGGCTCATGGCGTTGAACAAATGCGTGGTGCAGCGCGCACCTGCGGCGAAGGCTGACCGTGCCGTTGCCGCAGTGCAGTCGGTATGACCAAGCGAGACGATGACCCCTGCCGAAGCCATGGTGGCAATCTGGTCGGTCGTGACCGACTCTGGCGCGACGGTGACCATCAGGGCGGGCAGTTCCGCCGCCGCCTCGAGCACGAGAGCGAGATCGCGTTCCGTCATCTGCCGTATCAGGGCTGCGTCATGTGCCCCTTTGCGCCGAGGGTCCAGATGCGGGCCCTCGAGATGCAGGCCAAGAAAACCGGGTACCTGCGCCTTTGTCGCGGCAATCCCTGCCTCGACCACCCGCGCCGTGGCGTCATAGCTGTCGGTGATCAGGGTTGGCAGGCAACCTGTCGCGCCAAGCCGTGCCTGAACCGTACAAACAGTCTCTAACACTGCCCGATCCGTTGATCCGTCTATAGCCAGACCACCCGATCCGTTCACCTGAAGGTCAAGAAAACCGGGGGCAAGGATGCCGCCCCGAAGGTTGACGACATGCCCCTCGGGCGGGCCATAGCCGATCACAACGCCGTCCTCGACGACCAGCGCGCCGTCCTGGAAATCTGTGCCGTCGAAAACCCTTGCTCCGGTGAAAGAGACCCGTCCCATCACACCGTCTCCGTCACCTTGCGAAGGTGTGGCGGGGTGTCCGGATCGAAGCCGCGCCGTCGGGCCAAGGCTTCGACAAAGGCATAGAAGCCGACGGCCAGAACCAGTGGCGCGACCAGCGGGTGCAGCCCCTTGACCGAAGGTAGCGTGGTGCAACCCGCAGCCTCGACCCCCGTCACGAACACGTCCGCTCCCTGTGCCGCAAGCTGTACCGCTGTCTGTATGACTCCGGCCTGTGCCGCATCCTCGACCGCAAGCGCCAGAACGGGAAAATGCGCCTGCACGATTGCAGAGGGTCCGTGCAGAACTTCCGCTGCGGAATAGGCCTCGGCATGGAGACCGCATGTCTCTTTAAGCTTGAGCGCACATTCACTGGCGATGGCAAAGGCGGGACCCCGTCCCAGCACAAAGCCCGACTGCGCCCGCGCCATGCGTGCTGCCAGCGGCGACCAGTCCAGCGCCAACGCTTCGGCGAAGGCATCGGGCAATGTCGCCACCGCCGCGCGCAGTGCCGCATCCTCGCGCCACTCGGCCACCAGAGCCAGACCCGCCAGAACCGAGGTGACGAAGGTCTTGGTCGCGGCAACGGACTGTTCCACACCCGCAAGCAGCGGAAGGCAATGCGCGCAGACCTCGGCCATCGGGCTGTCAGCGAAATTTGTGATCGCGATGGACAGCGCCCCACCCTCCCCTGCGGCGCGCATCATCTCGACGATATCGGGGCTGCGGCCGGACTGGGAAATTCCGACGCAGGCCGCCCCCGAAAGGCGCAGGGGTCTGTGATAGACCGACGCCACCGAAGGCCCGACCGAGGCGACCGGAACACCGGCCAGCAATTCGACCGCATATTTCAGGTAGGTCGCTGCATGGTCCGATGATCCCCGCGCCACCGTCACGATCAGGGCGGGATCGACCGTCCGCATCGCTGCCGCCGCTGCCTGAAGCGCGGGGCGCGAGTCGTCCAGAAACCGTCTTGCGGCCTGCGGAATCTCGGCCACCTCGCGCGCCATATGGCTGGTCATGGTCCGGTCCTTTCTGCGTCAGGGGCAAGCTTCAGTTCCACCGCAAAGTCATAGGCGTCACCGCGATAGAGCGAACGCGTGAACTCGACCACGCGCCCGTCCGGCAGATAGCCGATCCGTTCGATCCGCAATCCTGCCGCACCTGTCGGCACGCCCAGCAATTCCGCGTCCCGCGCGCCCAGATTGGCGGCAGAGATCCGCTGCACGGCGCGCACGGGGCGAAGTCCGCGCGACTGGAGCACGGCATACAAGGACGCTTCCACCCCTTCCGGTTCCGGCAGGATCTGCGCCGAAAGCGAGGCGCGTTCGATGGCCAGCGGCACGCCATCGGACCGCCGCACCCGTTCCAGCCGCGCCACGCGGTCCCCCGCGCCAAGACCGAGCGCCATCACCTCTTCCGGTGCCGGTGCGTGCAGTCCCCGCGCCAGCCAGACCGACTCCACGCTTTTGCCGCGCCGCGCCATATCCTCGGTAAAGCTTGTCAGCAGGCTGAGCGCCTGTTCCAGACGTTCCACCCGTTGCGCGACAAAGGTGCCGGACCCGCGCTTTTGCACAAGCTGCCCCGAGGCCACCAGCCCCTCGACCGCCTTGCGGACCGTGACACGGCTTAGCCCTGTCAGCGCGGCCATGTCGCGTTCCGGTGGCAGGCTGTCCCCCGGTTTCAGGCGACCCGACCCGATGGCATCGGCAATGCGCCGCTGCAATTGCAGATAGAGCGGACCCGACCCCACCTCTTCGAACCCGTCGGGAGAGAAGAGCCGTTCCATCACGCCGCCTCGCGCGCGAGCATGAGTGCGCCGTCAAGGGCCGTGCCCTGCGCTGTCTGGATGCGGAAGCGATCCGCCATCCCTGCGGCAAAGACCGGACCCAGCCCGCCAAGGAATACCACCGGAAGGTCATCGTTCCCCGCAAGCAGGGACACCGCTGCGATCACATCCTTTCGGGCCTGTTCCATGACCGACAGCGCCGCCGGATCGTCGCTTTGGACGACGCGGGGCGCGAAGGCGGCAAGATCGACGGGCCGCGCCCGCAGGGACAGGGCAACCACCCCGTCGGCACCGCCCGCCTCGGCCAGCAGGGCGGAAAGGAGAGGCGTCATCGGCGCATAGCCGTCGGTCGCGCGCAAGGCGGCGGACAGGATGGCGCGACCGATCCATGCCCCGCTCGCCTCGTCCCCCAGAACCAGCCCGCGTCCGCCGATCTGGCGGATCGTCCCGCCGCGCTGGGCTGCGAAGACCGATCCGGTGCCCAGCGCCGCGACAATCCCGTCCCCCGTCCCCAGCGCGCCCTTCACGGCCGTGATTGCGTCCGTAACCACGGCGACCCTGCGATAGGGCAGGGCCCCGCGCAACCTGTCCGCCGCTCCTGCGGCATTGGCCCCCGCCAGACCGAGCCCTGCCGCGACCACCTGTCCACCGCCCGCCGCATCCAGTGCGGCCGTGGCGGCCCTGAGGATATTGTCCGCCGCCCCCTGCGGATCAGAGGCGATGTTGGCGGGCCCCGCCTCGGCCCGCCCGCGCACCACACCTGCGGCATCGGCCACGGCCGCGCGGCAGCCCGTGCCGCCCCCATCAATGCCCAAGAACAGCTGCATGGCGAATCCCTTTCGCCAATAAAGATACCAAAACAATACCAAATGGAAAGAACCTTGCAGATTTCTGCCGCAAATCCTTTGCTGCACCTGCAAAATGGAAAGATGCTTTACAATTGGTATTGTTTTGGCATTGTCGGTGACGCAGGAGGAATCACATGGCCGACCGCCCGACAGAGGCCCGTCATCCCCATTCCGCCGGGCTGCATGCCCTGTCGGGGCCTGATGCCCTGTCGCGGTTGCTGGACGCGCAACTCGCGGCGCTGTCCATGGTGCGCCCTGCCATTGCCGCGATAGATGCCGCCGCGACCGCCGCCGCCGAAAGTCTGCGCGGCGGGGGAAGGCTGGGCTATGCGGGGGCCGGTTCATCGGGGCTGATGGCTTTGGCGGATGCGCTGGAACTGGCGGGAACCTTCGGCATTCCGCCCCGGCGGACGCCGGTCCTCTTTGCGGGGGGCGCCGGGGCGCTGCTTCACATGACCGGTGCGGTCGAGGACGACCCTGCACTGGCCCGGGCGGATTTCCGTGCCGCAGGCCTCGTGCGCGGCGATACGGTCCTGTGCCTCTCCGCCTCTGGCAGCACACCCTACACGCTGGTCGTGGCCGCGCTTGCGCGCGAGGCGGGGGTGACGGTGGTCGGCATCGCCAATGTCGCGGGCTCGGCGCTGCTGCGGGACAGCGACATTCCGGTGCTTCTGGATACCGGACCCGAGGTGGTGAACGGGTCCACCCGCATGGGGGCGGCCACGGCGCAGAAGGTGGCGCTGAACATGCTGTCGGTGCGGATGGGGTGCCTGCTTGGCCATGTCCATGACGGGTATATGGTCAATCTCGTGGCCGACAATGCCAAGCTGACCGAGCGCGCGGCGCGCATCGTGGCGGGGATTTCCGGGTGCGACATGGACATGGCGAAACACGCGCTGCGCCAGACGGGCGGGGCGGTGAAACCGGCGGTGCTGATTGCCGCCGGCGCCTCGGCCGAACGGGCAGAGGCAGAGTTGACGAACAGCGGGGGGGCAATCGGCCCGGCCCTCGCCGCTTTGAACGCATAAGGCCATCAATAGGGAGTTGATCAATGACCAAGACCTTCCGCTTCGCGCTTCTCGCCTCCACCCTGCTGGGTGGCGCGGCGTCGGCGCAGGATGTGACGCTGACGATCGAAAGCTGGCGCAACGACGACCTTACGATCTGGCAGGACACCATCATTCCGGCCTTCGAGGCCGCCAATCCCGGTATCAAGGTGGTCTTCGCGCCCACCGCCCCCGCCGAATACAACGCCGCGCTGAACTCCAAGCTGGCGGCGGGCAGCGCCGGTGACCTGATCACCTGCCGTCCCTTCGACGCCTCGCTTGAACTCTACAATCAGGGGCATCTGGCGGACCTGTCGGGGCTGGCGTCCATGGCCAATTTCTCGCCGGTGGCGAAATCGGCATGGCAGACGGATGACGGCAGCGCGACCTTCTGCGTGCCCATGGCATCGGTGATCCACGGCTTCATCTACAACAAGGACGCCTTCGACGCGCTGGGCATCGCAGTGCCCACCACCCGCGACGAATTCTTCGCCGCGCTGGACAAGATCAAGGCCGACGGCACCTACATCCCGATGGCAATGGGCACCAACGACCAGTGGGAAGCCGCCACGATGGGTTACAACAACATCGGGCCGAACTACTGGAAGGGCGAAGAAGGGCGTCTGGCGCTGATCAAGGGCGAACAGAAGCTGACGGACGCGCAATGGGTCGCCCCGTTCGAGGAACTGGCCCGCTGGAAGGACTATCTGGGTGACGGCTTCGAGGCCCAGACCTATCCGGACAGCCAGAACCTGTTCACCCTTGGCCGTGCCGCGATCTATCCGGCGGGGTCGTGGGAGATCTCGGGCTTCAACGCGCAGGCGCAGTTCGCCATGGGCGCCTTCCCGCCGCCGGTCGCCGCGGCTGGCGACACCTGCTATATCTCGGACCATACCGACATCGCGATCGGCATGAACGCCAAATCACCGAATGCCGAGGCAGCCAAGACCTTCCTCGAATGGGTCGGCAGCCCGGAATTCGCCACGCTCTACGCGAACGCGCTGCCCGGCTTCTTCAGCCTGAACTCCACCCCGGTGGAAATGCAGGACCCGCTGGCGCAGGAATTCGTGTCCTGGCGCGGCAAGTGCCAGTCGACGATCCGGTCCACCTACCAGATCCTGTCGCGCGGCACCCCGAACCTGGAGAACGAGACGTGGAACGCCTCGGCCAACGTGATCAAGGGGACCGAGACGCCTGCGGATGCGGGCAAGCGCCTGCAGGACGGGCTGGCAAGCTGGTACGAACCGCAGAAATAAGCGCGGGTTGACCTGACAGCACCGGGGGGGCCGCCTGCCCCCCCGGACCCCCCCCCGGGGGTATTTGTCCCGAGATGAAGGAGGCAGGCAGATGGCTTCGCGCAGGCCCGTCCGCTGGCATATCGGCGTGTTTCTGGCGCCTGCCGTGCTGGTCTATACGGCCATCATGATCATCCCGCTTTTCGGGACGCTGAACCTGTCGCTTTACAATCTGGATGGCCAGAACCGCATCTTTGTCGGACTGGCGAATTTCGCCACGCTGTTCGGCGACCCGCGTTGGTCGGGTGCCTTCTGGAACGCGTTGTGGAACAATTGCTGGTTCTTCATCATCCATATGCTGGTGCAGAACCCCATCGGCATCCTGCTGGCCGCGCTTCTGTCATCCCCCCGCCTGCGGATGGCGGCCTTTTACCGGACGGCCATCTTCATCCCCACCATCCTGTCCTTCGTCATCGTGGGCTTCGTGTGGAAGCTGATCCTGTCCCCCATCTGGGGCATCGCGCCGGGGATGCTGGGCGCGGTCGGGTTGCAGTCGCTGTTCGCGCCGTGGCTGGGCAAGGAGGAATATGCGCTGACCACGTTGGCCCTGATCTCCGTCTGGCAGTTCGTGGGCATCCCGATGATGCTGATCTATGCTGCCCTGCTGTCCATCCCTGACGACGTGATCGAGGCGGCCGAAATGGATGGCCTGACGGGGTGGAGCCAGTTCTGGAAGATCAAGCTGCCGCTGATCCTGCCCAGCATCGGGATCATATCCATCCTCACCTTCGTGGGCAACTTCAACGCCTTCGACCTGATCTATGTGGCGCAGGGTGCGCTGGCGGGGCCGGATTTCAGCACCGATATCCTTGGCACCTTCCTGTACCGCACCTTCTTCGGCTTCCAGCTGCAACTGGGTGACCCGCATATGGGCGCGGCCATCGCGACGGCCATGTTCGGCATCATTCTTGTGGGTGTGTGCATCTATCTGTTCGGCATCCAGACGCGGCTGCGCCGCTATCAGTTCTGAGGGGGCAGGAATGGCCAAGACCCGCACCCATGCCGGACGCAGCATCGCCGCCCATGCGATATTGCTGACCTATACGCTGATCGCGCTGTTTCCCGTTTTTGTCATCGTCATCAACAGCTTCAAATCCCGCCGCGCGATCTTTGCCGAGCCGCTGATGCCACCGATGCCGGGGAACTGGGATCTGGTGGGCTATACCACGGTGCTGGAGCAGGGGGATTTCTTCCAGTACTTCCTCAACTCCATGACCGTAACGGTGGCGAGCCTGTTCTTCGTCCTGCTGTTCGGGGCGATGGCGGCATTCGCCCTTTCGGAATACCGGTTCCGCGGCAATCTGCTGATGGGTCTCTATCTGGCGCTGGGGATCATGATCCCGATCCGTCTTGGCACGGTGGCGATCCTCGAGCTCATGGTTTCGGCCGGTCTGGTGAATACGCTGACCGCGCTGATCCTTGTCTACACGGCGCAGGGGTTGCCTCTGGCGGTGTTCATCCTGTCGGAGTTCATGCGATCTGTCTCGGACGACCTGAAGAACGCCGGAAGGATCGACGGCCTGTCGGAATACCGCATCTTCTTCACCCTGGTCCTGCCGCTGGTGCGTCCTGCCATGGCGACGGTGGCGGTGTTCACCATGATCCCGATCTGGAACGACCTGTGGTTCCCGCTGATCCTTGCCCCGTCGGAAGAGACCAAGACGATCACGCTGGGGTCGCAGGTGTTCATCGGGCAGTTCGTCACCAACTGGAACGCCGTTCTTTCTGCCCTCTCTCTCGCCATTGTCCCGGTGCTGGTGCTGTACCTGATCTTCTCGCGCCAGCTGATCCGCGGCATCACCGCAGGAGCCGTCAAATGACCATCCGCACCCCGATCCGCACCCTCGTCGCCGGCCTTGGGACCATGGGGCGCAGCCACGCGCTGGCCTATCACCGCGACCCGGCCTTTGACCTTGTCGGTCTGGTGAACCGGTCGGAACCGAAACTGGACGCGTCAATGGCCGGTTATGCCATCGAACCGGATTACAAAGCGGCTCTGACACGGCTGAAACCTGATCTCGTCAACATTTCCACCTATTCCGACAGCCATGCCGATTACGCGGTCATGGCGATGGAACAGGGCGCGCATGTCTTTGTCGAAAAGCCGCTGGCGACCACCGTCGCGGATGCCCGCCGCGTGGTCGATTGCGCCAAGGCGAATAACCGCAAGCTCGTCGTCGGCTATATCCTGCGCCACCATCCGTCTTGGATGCGGCTGATCGCCGAGGCACGGGCGCTGGGCGGGCCGTATGTCTTCCGGTTGAACCTGAACCAGCAATCCTCGGGTCCGACATGGGACGTGCACAAGACGTTGATGCAGACCACGTCCCCCATCGTCGATTGCGGGGTGCATTATGTCGACGTCATGTGCCAGATCACCGATGCAAAGCCGGTCGAGGTTCGGGGCATGGGGCTGCGCCTGTCGGACGAGATCGCGCCGGACATGTACAATTACGGTCATTTCCAGGTGCTGTTCGCGGATGGCAGTCTGGGCTGGTACGAGGCGGGCTGGGGACCGATGATGTCGGACACCGCCTTTTTCGTGAAGGATGTTGTCAGCCCGAACGGTGCCGTCTCCATCCGGATGCCCGAAAGCGCGCGGTCCGACGATCACGACACGCATACCAAGACCTCGACCATCCGCGTGCACCGTGTGGGGCAGCCGGATGAGGATCTGAGCATGGCCGACGAACCCGGACATCAGGAGCTGTGCGAGCGTGAGCAGGCCTTCATGGCGCGCGCCATCACCGAGGACATGGACCTGAGCCGCCATATGGAGGACGCCGTCCAGTCGCTTGCCATCTGTCTGGCCGCCGACGAGAGCGTCCGGTCCGGCCAGCCCGTCAAACTGTAAGGAAAGCCCATGGGTGCGCTGACACTGTCCAAGGTCACCAAGAGCTTCGGCAAGACCGAGGTCATCAAGGGCATCGACCTGCATGTGGCCGAGGGGGAGTTCTGCGTCTTTGTCGGTCCGTCCGGCTGCGGAAAGTCCACCTTGCTGCGGATGATCGCGGGACTGGAGGATGTCTCGGCGGGGTCGGTCACGCTGGACGGTCGGGACATCACGAACGAGGCCCCGGCGCAGCGGGAAATCGCGATGGTGTTCCAGACCTATGCGCTTTACCCCCATCTGACGGTGCGCGACAACATGAGCCTTGCGCTGAAACAGGCGGGCGAGTCCCGGGCGCGGATCGATCAGGCCACTGCCCGTGCCGCGTCCATGCTGGCGCTGGAACCCTATCTGGACCGTCGCCCTGCCGAGTTGTCGGGCGGACAGCGGCAGCGCGTCGCCATCGGTCGCGCCATCGTGCGGACGCCCAAGCTGTTCCTGTTCGACGAACCGCTGTCCAACCTCGACGCCGCGCTGCGGGTGGCGACACGGATCGAGATCGCCCGCCTGCACCGCGAACTGGGCGCGACCATGGTCTATGTGACCCATGATCAGGTCGAGGCCATGACGCTGGCCGACAAGATCGTCGTCCTGCGCGCCGGTGTGGTGGAGCAGGTCGGCAGCCCGATGGAGCTGTACAACAACCCCGCCAATACCTTCGTCGCGGGGTTCATCGGCAGCCCGCAGATGAACTTCCTCAAATCCGCGGCGCTGGACGGGCGGGGCGAGACGACAGGCATCCGTCCCGAACATCTGGAATTGTCGCGCGAGGGCGGGAGGATCGCCGGAACCGTATCCCATGTCGAGAAACTGGGTGGAGAGACGCTGGTCTATGTCCGGACGGAGTTGCATGGACTGCTGACCGTCCGCCTGTTCGGTGAACATGATTATGCTGTGGGCGAGCCTGTGCACCTGACGCCGGACGCCGCGCGCGCCTTCCATTTCGGACCGGACGGACAGCGCCTGCGCTGACCGGTGCTTGTGGCGGGTCCGGGCCGGGCCGACAAAATGGGGTAGCCCGTTCCAGACGGAACGCTGCCCGTTGTTCGAAAAGTGCTGGAAAGCACATCCGAAAACAGGTATGCATTTTTGCAAGGCCCGCCAAAAGGGCCAGCGAAAGCAGTACGCCGGCATATTCCTCGGCGGTTGAGGCGGAGTAGTAGTAATGAGTTCGGCGATTGATTTCGCCGTCCGCGCTGGCGCGGGCGGAACGACATACGGCCAGGTCGCGGGACCTGATGGCGGCAGCTTCATCCAGACCGGTGTCGGTGACAGTGTCTCGCTGAACATCTCTCCGCAAAGCGTTCTGTCCTATACGCGCGACGGCAGCGATCTTCTGATCGAACTGGCCGATGGTCGCGTGATCACGCTTGCGGACTGGTTCGACACCCTGCCTGACGGCGAGAAGCGGCTGTATCTGTCGACGGATGGCATGGTCACCGAGGTGGCCTTTTCCGAAGCGGCTGACGGCACGCTGATCCCCCAGCTTGCCTTTGCGGGCGGGGGCGAGAAGTGGAGCCCGGTCGACGACCTGCGCTTTGACTATCCCGATCCGGTGATCGCGGCGGTGGGCACGGGCGACGATGAACCGGCAGGGATGGGGATTTTTACCCCTGCCCTTCTGGGGATGGGCGGTGCGGGCCTTGCGGGAGTTGGTGCGCTTGCGGGTGTCGGCGCGCTTGTCGGCGGGGGTGGCAGCGGCGGTGGCGGCGGCGGATCGACCCTGACCCGCACCATCGACGGTGTGAATACCAGCACCACGATCACCTCGAACACGGTTCCGCCCGCCATCACCGTGTCGGGCACGGGCATGCCGGGCGATACGGTCAGTGTGACGGTCGGCGGGCAGAACCAGACCGTCACGGTCGGCAATGATGGCAAGTGGACCGCCGGTTTCTCGGGCAATACCTTGCCCGCCGACGGCACCCACAGCGCCACGGCGGTCTTTACCGGTAACGGCACGTCGACGACCCTGACCGGCGGGAGCTTTGTCATCGACATGACGCCCCCCGACCTGCGTCCGACATCGGGTTTCCAGTCGAATGGCGACGTGGAAAACCTTGCCGAATATGCGGATGGCGTCACGCTCAGGGGGACATCGGAACCCGGCGCGACGGTGAATGTCACGCTGGGTGTGCCGGGGCAGCCGGGCGCGATTACCCGTCCGGCCATCGTCGGGGCGGACGGTTCATGGGTAATCACCTTCGACCAGCAACAGATCGCGGGTGGCGAACGGACCCAGACCGTCACGGTCACCGCCTCGGACCGGCTGGGCAATTCCCGCACGATCACCGAGACGGTGGTCCTCGATACGATCGCGCCGCCGGTGAGCATCGCACGGGTCGCGGGCGATGATGTCGTGAACCGCGCCGAAAGCCTGTCGCCCGTGGTCATCGGTGGGACGGCGACGCCGAATTCGACCCTGCAACTGCAGATTTCGGGGATGCAGGGCAGCACCACGGTCAACGTGGACGCCAATGGCAGATGGTCCCACGAGATCGCGGCAGGCACATTGACCGACGGCACCTACACCGTCACCGCGACGGCGCGGGATGCGGCCGGAAACGAGACGAGAGAGCAATCGACCTTCCGCGTCGATACGCAGATGGCCGTCGGCATCGACCCGAACTTCGCCGACGACAATGTGGTGAACCTGCGCGAGTCGCGCGACGCGCTGCTTCTGAGCGGAACCGTCCCCGCCGATGCGACGCGGGTCGAGGTGACGTGGCTTGGCCAACCCTATCCTGTCGTGCTGAACGGCAACGGTACATGGTCGGTCAGCTTCCCCGCGGGTACGGCGACCGCGTCGCAGATGTCGGAAATCCGCGTGACCGCATGGGACGCGGCCAACAACAGCCAGAGCGCCACGCGCACGGTCCGCATCGACCTTGAAACCGCGATGACGCTGACGCCCGAGCCTGTGGGTGCGGACCGTATCCTGTCCGGTCCCGAACGGACGGCAGGCGTCGTCGTCGGCGGCGAAGGCGAGGCGGGGGCAAGGGTTTTCCTGAACCTGAACGGTACGAATTTCGGCCCCGTGACGGTGGGCACCGATGGCAGGTGGAGCTACCCGTTCACCTTCGCCAACCTGTCCGGCCTGCAGCATGGCCAGCAGGTCACGCTGACCGCCTATTCCGAAGATGCCGCAGGCAACCGCAGCACCACCCAGACACGCACCTTTACCGTGGACACGCAGGTGGGCGACTTCACCTTTGCCGCGCCGAACCTGATCGGTGCGGTGAATGATGGTCCGCGCGATGCCAGCGTGCTGAACGCGGCCGAACGCAATGCGGGCCTGCTGATCGAGGGCAGCGTGGAACGCGGCGCGTCGGTGACGGTCCGTGTCGCTGAAACGAACTGGTCCACCACGATCCCCGCCAGCCAGATCCAGAACGGTGCATGGAACCTCACCCTTCCCGCAGCCGCCCTGCCCGAGGGGGGTATACGGACGGCGACGATCATCGCCACGGCCACCGACGCGCTGGGCAACACGGCCGAGCAGCAGCACACCGTCGCCATCGACACGCTGGTGCAGAACTTCTCCGCAGCCGACATCCGGCTTTCCACCGGAAGCGACAACATCCTGAACGCGCGCGAACACGCGCTGGGCCTGCCCGTCTCCGGCACGGCCGAGGCGGGGTCGACCGTGTCGGTCACGGTCAACAACCACACGCGCACTGTCCTTGTGGACGACACCGGCATCTGGACCACCACCTTCGGTGCAGACCTGCTTCCCACGGGCGAACGGACAAACATACCCGTCAGCGTCATCGCGACCGACAGCGCGGGCAATGTGAGCGGTCCCTTCACCAGCACCTTTGCGGTGGACACCATCGCGCCTGCCACGCCGACCGTTATCGCCACCGAGGATGTCGCCGGCGGATATCGCGCGATCACCACGGCGAATACCAGCGATGCCTATAGCTTCTATCAGGTCGCGAATACGGGTGCCGCCCGACAGATGACGGCGCAGGAAAGCCTGAACGCCCGCGGCGAGGACCGCTTCGATTTCGCCACGACCATCCCCGATGGCAGCTACCTTGTCATCAATACCCGTGACGCGGCAGGGAACGAGGTGAACACGCTTTTGATCAAGGACACCGGAACCGGCGTTCCGGTCGACCTGGCGCGTGAAGGATTGCAGGCCTTCGATTTCTCGGCAATCGATCTGACCCGCGCGCCCGACGCGCGGCTGACGATCAGCGCGCAGCAACTCTCATCGCTCGTCGGACCCGACAACCAGCTGGTCATCAAGGGCGAGGCAGCCGATCAGGTGATCCTCCAGAACGTGACGGCCGAACGGCACAACGTCACGGTGAACGGCCAGATCTACGACATCTACACCTTGGGCAGCTCTGGCGCGCAGGTCTTGCTCGAGGATGATATCACACGGAACGTGATGCCCTGACGGCGGAGCCCGAGATGTTCGCCATGGACTCCCTCGACTCCGGCCATAGCCCGCCCGGGTTTTCCGTCTTTACCCGGGTGTTGGCTGTTGCGGTGCTGCTTTCGGGCTGTCAGGGCGGGTTGCAGCCGCCCGCGATGCTGGCCTTCGGTCGCGGGATGGCCCCGTCCGATCCCGCCGTCTCGGGCCAGCTTCTGCCCGGGGGCAGCACCGCCTCTTTGGTCATTGCGGATCTGGCGGCGCGCCGGTCTGTCCTGCCACCCGACAGCCCCTATGCCCGCGTGGCCGGTGCCGTCCTGTCTGCGGCCCCGGGCGTGGAAGCCGCCGAACTGGGTCTTGCGCGCCTGCGGGCCGAAGCCGCACGCCAGAACCGCTGGCCCAGCCTGTCGCCCCTGCTGACTCTGGACAGTCTGGCGGGACTTGCGGCGCAGCTTGTGGCGGAACAGCCGCTGCTGGATCATGGCCGCCGTCGGGCCGAGCGTGATCTTGCCACAGCCGAGGTGGATCTTGCAGCCGTCACCCTGTCCCAGCGCCAGAACGAGCGGGCCTTTACCGGCCTGACGCTCTATCTGGCGGCGGAACAGGCGCGTGTTCAGGGCCGCATCGCCGAGGGGGCTGCCGCACAGCTGGACGGTCTGCGCCGCATCGTGACCGAGCGTGTAGCGGGCGGGCTTTCGGACCGTTCGGAAGAGCAGGTGATCGCCCAGACCGTGGCCGAAATGCAGGCCACCCTTGCCACCGACCGCCAGACACGGGCGCAGGCGCTGGCCGATCTTGCGGCGCTGGCGCGGGTGACCCCGCCCGCGGATCTGACCGGAACCTCCCCGCTTGCCACCATTCCACAAGAGCGCGCACTGTCCGTCCTGCGTGCAACGGCCGAGGGCGCGCGCACGCTGGCCGAGGCGCGCATCGCCCGCGCAAATGCTTTGCCGGGCCTGTCGGCCGTCGCCACCGCAACACCGGATCGCGTGACGCCCGGCCTTCGCATCGGCGGCGCGCAGATCGGCGCGGGAAGTCCGGCCGCGCTGGCCGCCGCCAATGCCGCGCCCGATCTTGTGGCCCGCCAGACAGCCGAGGCCGAACAGGCCGCCGCCCGCCGCCGGACCGAACTTCTGGGCCGGATCGACGCGCTTGCCACGCGCCAGTCGCAGGGGGCCGAGGTGTTGCGCCAGACCAAGGCGAACCTTGACCTTTACGTCGAGCAATACCGGATGGGGCGGCGCAGCCTGACCGATCTGACCGCGCAAACGGCCAATGCCGCGCGTCTGGAACGCGATCAGGCGGCGCTGGCCTTCGAGATCGCAAGGACCGAGCTGGAGCTTGCCCGCGATGCGGGGCTGCTGGTCGACGGGGGTAGCCTGTGACGCAAGCGCAGCCGCCCCGCGTCATCTCGTTCGACATGCATCCCGCCCGTGCGGCGCAGACAGCAGTGGCCGTCACCCCCGCGCAGCCGCCGCAACCGCCCGCGCCCCTGCGCGCCCGTGCCGAAACCGCCGCGGTGCTGTCCGCGCGGCTGGGGGGCAGGTTGCTGGCTTCGGACATCGTCGATCTTCTTGTGCAGACCGGCGCGCCGGAGCGTCCGGGGCTTGACCATATCGCCGCGGCCTTTCGCCGTGCGGGCTATTCCGTGTCGCTGGATCAGGACGCCGCTCTGGACGGGCTGCCCGCGCTGGCCGAAATGCAGACGGGACAGATCGTTCTGGTCCTGTCGCGGGATGGCGATCTGGTCACGATCTATGATCCCACGGTCCCCGATCGCATGGCCGAAGTTCCTCTTTCCGACTTCGCCGCGCATCATACCGGCTGGATCCTGCGCGTCCGCCTGCCCTTTGCCGAAGTCGAGACGCGCCACGCCGAACCCGGGAAACGCCCGCACTGGTTCTGGTCCGAATTCCGCAACCACCGCCGTGCGATGGCCGAGGTGGCGGTCGCCTCGCTGGTGACCAATCTTCTGGCAACCGCGATCGCCTTCTATTCGATGCAGATCTACGACCGCGTCATCCCCAACCAGTCCGAGCCGACGCTCTGGGTGCTGACGCTCGGCGCGCTTCTGGCCATCGCGCTTGACGGGGCGCTGCGTGTGGCCCGCGCCGCCCTGATGGACACATCGGGCCGGAAGATCGAACTCTCGGTTCAGGACCGGCTGATGCAGCGCCTTCTGGGAATGCGCGCCGCCCCCGGGGACCGCCGCCCGTCGCAGATCTTCGGGGCGATGCGCGAATTCGGGTCGGTACGGGAATTCTTCACCGCCTCGACCATCGGTACGCTGACCGACCTGCCCTTTCTCGTGATCTTCCTGGCCCTTGTCGCCATGGTCGGAGGAAATCTTGTCTGGGTGCTGGTGCTGGGCGGGCTCTTGATGGTGGTTCCGGGTTTCCTGCTGCAATCGCGGATGGTGGCCCTGACCCAAGCCACGCAGGGGGCCAACATGCGGGCGGCAAAGCTTCTGTACGAAGCGGTTTTCGAACATGAAACCCTGACGACCCAGCGCGGGCAGGACCGCGTGCGTCGGCTCTGGAGCGAACTTGTCACACTGTCGGCGCTGCGCGCCTCGGACCAGCGGCATCTGACGACCATGCTCACCTCGTGGGCAAATGCGGTGCAGCAGGCGACCTATGTCGCGACGATCCTGATCGGCACCTACCTTGTCTTTGCGGGCAGTTTCACGGTGGGCACCATCATTGCCGTCTCCATGCTCGCCTCGCGCACGCTTGCCCCTCTGGCGCAGCTTTCGGCGCTTCTGGCGCGCTGGTCCAACGTCAAGTCGGCGCTGACCGGACTTGAGGCCATAGCCGAGGCGAAACAGACCGAGGATCCCGCCCGCCGCTATCTGCGCCGCGACCGCCTGACCGGCAGTTTCGAATTGCGCGAGGTGACCTTCCGCTATTCCCCCGATGCCGCGCCGACGGTGGATGTCGCGGCGCTGGCGGTTCCGGCGGGGCAGCATGTCGCCATCCTTGGCGCAAACGGATCGGGCAAGTCCACCTTTCTGCGACTGCTGGCGGGGCTTTACGATCCCGACCACGGGCGCATCCTGCTGGATGGCAGCGACATGGGCCAGATCCACCCGCGCGACCTGCGCCGGCATGTCGGCTATCTGGGTCAGGAGGTGCGGCTGATCGAAGGCAGCCTGCGCGACAACCTGACCATGACGGACCTTGAACGCGACGATGACCGGCTTCTTGCCGCGCTCGACTTCGCGGGGCTGGGCCCGTTTGTCCGCAACCACCCGCGCGGGCTGGATCTTGAACTGCGCGAAACCGGTGAGGGGCTTTCCGTCGGTCAGCGCCAGTCGGTCGGCTGGGCGCGCCTGTGGTTGCAGGACCCGAAGGTGGTGCTTCTGGATGAACCCACCGCCGCACTGGACCAGACACTGGAGGCGACGCTTGTCTCGCGTCTGGGTCACTGGTTGCAGGGGCGCACCGCCTTGATCGCCACCCACCGCATCCCGATCCTTCATCTGACGACGCGTACGCTGATCCTGCAGGGCGGGCGACTTGCTGTGGATGGACCGCGGGATGCGGTGCTGGCCCATCTGGCAAAGGCCGCGACATGACGGCGACCTTCGATCCGCCGCTCGACCGGCGCGACCGCCGCCCCTCGGCCACGGTCTGGCTGATCGGGATGACCGTCCTTGCCTTCCTTCTCTGGTCGGCCTTTGCCTGGGTCGAGGAGATCGTCCGCGCGCCGGGCCAGATCGTGCCATCGTCACGCCCGCAGATCATCCAGAACCTTGAAGGCGGTATCCTTGCCGAGCTGTCCGTCAGCGAAGGTGACACGGTCGAGGCCGGGCAGGTTCTGGCCCGTCTGCATGCCACGCAGTATCAGGCGGCGGTCGATGACCTGACCGACCAGATTGCCACGCTGGATGCGCGGCGCCTGCGGCTCGAGGCGGAACTGGCGGGACAGGACAGCTTTGTGGCGCCCCCCGATCTTGTCGCCCGCGTGCCCGACATCGTCGCCTCAGAGCTTTCGCTTCTGTCGGCGCGGCGGACCGACCTTGCCTCGCGGATCGCGGGGGCGCGGGCGGTTCTGGAACAGGCCGCACAGGAAGAGGACATGGTCCGCCGCATGGCCGATCGCGGGCTTGCCCCCGAAATCGAACTGACCCGTGCGGAAAAGGCGCTGGCCGATGCCCGCGCGCGGCTGGACGAGGTGACGACAGGGGCGGAACTGGAGCGCGCCGACGACTATGCCCGCACGCAGGGCGAGCTTGCCTCGCTCCGCCAGAAGCTGAAGCTGTCGCAGGACCAGCTGTCGCGCACCACGCTGACCGCGCCGCTGCGCGGGGTAGTGAACCGCATCGCCGTCACCACCATCGGCGGTGTCGTCCGGCCGGGCGAGGAAATCCTGCAGATCATCCCGCTGGACACCGGTCTTTTCGTCGAGGCCAAGGTCAGGCCCGCCGACATCGCTGCCCTGCGCGAGGGGCAGAGCGCCACGGTAAAGCTTTCGGCCTATGACTACACGATCTGGGGAACCCTGCCCGCGACCGTGACCTTCGTGTCTGCCGATACCTTCCGCGACGAACGCAGCCGCGATGCCGAACCGCATTATCGTGTCACCCTGCGCGTCGATCAGGACAGCCTGACCGAGCGGCAGAAATCCATCGCCATCCGCCCCGGCATGCAGGCCGAGGTGGAATTCCAGACCGGCGGCAAGACGATCCTGACCTATCTGACCAAACCGCTCTGGCGCGGATCCGAGGCGCTGCGCGAACGCTAGCCGAGATAGTCGCGCAGGGCCTTTGGCGGATCGGCCAGAAGGGCGGAGGTCTCGCACGGGGAGTGGGCGGTGCCATCCGCAACCAGCATGGTCAGCCCGCCCAGCCGCAGCGCATCGCCCGGATCATGGGTGACCATCAGGACCGTCGCCCCCGTCTCGCGCGCGACATCCAGCACAAGGTCCAGCATTTCCGCCTTGAGCGCCGGACCCAGCGCGGCAAACGGCTCGTCCAGCAGCAGAAGGGGACGCGCCCGCAACAGCGCCCGCGCCAGTGCCGCCCGACCTTGCTGCCCGCCGGACAGTTGTGCCGGACGCCGCTGTCCCAAACCGCCCAGCCCCGTGCGTTCCAGCGCGGCCGCGATGCGGGCACGCGCGGCCCCGTCCATCCGCCCGTCGGGTGCCAGACCCAGCGCAAGGTTCCGCTCCACCGTCAGATGGGGAAACAGGTTCTGGTCCTGAAACAGGATCGAAACGGGCCGGGCCCCGGCAGGTTGGCCTGCCAGATCCTGACCGTTCCACAGGATGCGGCCCGCCGCTGGCACGACGAAGCCCGCAATCGCGTTGAGCAGGGTGGATTTCCCCGCCCCCGACGGCCCGATCACCGCGACATGCGCGCCGGTCGGGATGGTCAGGTCCGCCTCCAGCCGGAAGCCCGGCTCGGTCAGCAGCAGATGGTCAAGGTGCAGCATGGCGTCCCAACCCGTCGAACAGGGCAAACAGCCCGAAGGAAAGCAGCACGAGCAACAGGGCGGCACCCGCCGCCGCCTCCATCCGGTATGCCCCCATAAGCCCGTGGATGAACAGGGGCAGCGTCGCATCCGTTTCGCCCGCAAAGAGTGTGATGACACCCAGATCGCCCGTCGACAATGCCGCCGTGATACCGGCGCCGAACCCCAGTGGCCGCGCAAGGCGGGGCAGGGTCACAAGACGCAATCGCGCCAGCGGCGTCAGGTCCAGCGCCCGCGCCAGACGGTCGTAATCGCTGTGCAGGGCCCGCGCCTCGGGCAGCAGCAGGCGATAGGCATAGGGCAGGGCCAGCGTGGCATTCACCGCGACGGTCACGGGGATCGCCATGTCCGAAGGCGCGGCCCACGGGCGCAGCAGCAGGAACAGCCCCGTCCCGATCACCAGAGACGAGGCCGCAAGCGGCAGCGTGGCCGCAAGATCGAAGAGCCGCGCCCCACCCGCCCGCCGCGCCACTGCAAGGGCCAGCGCCAGTGCCGCCCCTGTCGTCAGCACCGTCGAGCCGACCGCCACGGCCAAAGAGCGCAGGGCCGCCGGACCCGTTCCCTGCGGCAGGTCCGCCAGACCGGCCACACCGCGCAGCACGACAGCCGACAGCGGCAGCAGAAGGAACAGCGCCGCCAGACCGATTGCCGCGACATCCACCCCGCGACGCCAGCCCGGCGGGGCGGGCAGCTCTGCCCGCCGTCCGATGCCCGCGCCAAATCCGGTATCGCGCAACAGGCCCCAGCCTGCCGCCAGCGCCCCCGCACAGAGCAGGAATTGCACCACGGCCAGCGTCGCCGCCCGCTCGGGGACGAAATCGAACCGCAGCGCCTGATAGATCGCCAGTTCCACCGTCGTTGCCGCAGGGCCGCCACCCAGCGTCAGCGCGACGGCGAAGCTGGCAAGGCAAAGGGTGAAGATCGTCACGAAGGCCCCCGGCACGGTCGCCCGCAGCATCGGCCATTCCAGATGCCGCAGCATCGCGAAAGGGCTAAGCCCCAGCGACTGCGCCAGACGGAACCGCTCGGCCGGGATGGCCTGCCAGCCCATGAGCAGCATCCGCACCGCAAGCGGAAGGTTCAGGAACACATGGGCCAGCACGACGCCGTGCAGGCCGTAGACCGTGATCCTTGGCAGGCCCAGCAGGGCCAGAGCGTCATTCACGATGCCCGACCGCCCGAACACGGCCAGCAGCCCGAGGATCGCCACGATGACAGGCAGCAGGAAAGGCGCCCCCATCAGCGTGATCAGCGCGCCGCGAAGCGGAAACCGCCGCCGCGCAAGGGCCCGCGCAACCGGCACGGCCAGCAGGCAGGACAGGCCCGCCGACAGCGCCGCCTGCAACAGCGTGAAGCGGACGGCTGCCCAGTCCGCAGCCGTCGGCAAGGCCGCGCCAGCGCGCAGCGCCACAACGCCGGCCGTGCCCAGCGTCATTGCGGCCAACAGGGCGGCGGCCAGCGCCGCCGCCCATGGCACGCTTATCGCGCCAGCGCGGCTTGCCATTCCGCCAGCGCCGCATCCCGCGCCGCCAAGGCCTCGTCCGAGGACAGAAGCAGGGATGTTGCAGGCTGGATCAGCGTCTCGAAACCGGCAGGCAGGCCCGCCGCAGGCGTCACTGCCGGATACATCCAGTTCGTCGTCGGGATCACCGACTGGAAGGCATCCGTTCCGATGAAGGCAAGGAAGGCATCGGCCAGTTCCGGCTGGTCTGTCGCGGCCAGTTTGCCCGCGACTTCGACCTGCAGGTAATGCCCTTCGGCAAAGGCTGCCGCGGCCTTGCTGTCATCGCTTTCCGCGATCAGGTGATAGGCGGGCGAGGTGGTATAGGACAGGACCATGTCCGCCTCGCCCTCAAGAAACAGGCCATAGGCCTCGGACCAGCCGGGGGTGACGGTGACGACGTTATCGGCCAGCCCCTGCCAGATTTCACCTGCCCGCTCGCCATAGGCGGCCTTGACCCACATCAGAAGCCCCAGTCCGGGCGTCGAGGAACGCGGATCCTGAATGACGATCTTCACGTCCGATGCCGCCAGATCTTCGAAGGACGCGGGCGGCTGAGGCAGTTTCGCCTTGTCATGGACAAAGGCGAACCAGCCCCAGTCATAGGGCAGGAAGGTCGCATCGTCATAGGCCACGGGAAGCGTATTCTTCCACGTCTGGCCATGCGGCGCGAAAAGGCCGGTCGCCGCCGCCGCCGCGGTCAGGTTGGTGTCCAGACCCAGAACGACATCCGCGTCCGAGGCCGCGCCTTCCATCTGGATGCGCGACAGCAGCGCCGCGCCATCGCCTGCGGCGACGAATTGCAGATCGCAGGCGCAGGTTGCCTCGAACGCCTTTTCCACCGCCGGGCCGGGGCCCCATTCGGCGGTGAAGCTGTCATAGGTCAGGACGGTAAGCACGGGTTTGTCCTGCGCCACCGCAGCGGTGGCAACAGTGGCAAGGCCCAGCGCAAGGAACGAAGTCCGCATCTTTTCTTCCTCCATGTGCGACGGGTAGGTCGGGGATGGAGGTTCGAATTCCATGCACCTTCCCTCCGCCGGTATGATCCGGTTCAGGTTCAACGGGTCCGCTTTCGCATCTCAGCCTGTCGCCAGGCACCCCGAGGTAGGGCGGAAGATATGGGCTGGCGCGGCGGGCGCAAGGGGGAAAAGACCGCCCATACCTCTGACCGGACCGACCGCTCCGGTCGGACCCGCCGCAAAGCCCTTTGCGCGCTGCACGGGATTGCCCTATGGACGGTGCGGCAAAACCGGAGCGCACGCATGTCCTTCAACACCTTCGGCCATATCTTCCGCGTCACGACATGGGGCGAAAGCCACGGCCCCGCGCTGGGCTGCACGGTCGACGGCGTGCCGCCGGGCGTGGCACTGGCCGAAACCGACATCCAGCCGTGGATGGACAAGCGCAAGCCGGGCCAGAACAAGTTCACGACCCAGCGCAAGGAACCGGACGAGGTCCGCATCCTGTCGGGCGTGTTCGAAGGTGTGACCACCGGCACCCCGATCCAGCTGATGATCGAGAACACCGACCAGCGGTCCAAGGATTACGGCGACATCGCGCAGGCCTTCCGCCCCGGCCATGCCGACATCACCTACCACCAGAAATACGGCATCCGCGACTATCGCGGTGGCGGCCGGTCCAGCGCGCGCGAGACCGCGGCGCGGGTGGCCGCAGGGGCCGTGGCGCGGGCTGTTCTGGCACGCATGGTTCCGGCGCTGCGGATCACGGGCTATATGGTCCAGATGGGCGTGAAGGGCATCGACCGCACGCGGATCGATCTGGCCGAGGTGGACCGCAACCCCTTCTGGTGCCCCGATCCGGTCGCCGCAGGCGAATGGGCGGCCTATCTGGACGACCTGCGCCTGTCCCACAACTCTGTCGGCGCCGTGATCGAAGTCGTGGCCGAGGGCGTCCCCGCGGGCCTTGGCGCGCCGCTTTACGGCAAGCTCGACAGCGACCTCGCCTCGGCCATGATGTCGATCAACGCGGTCAAGGCGGTGGAAATCGGTGACGGCATGGCGGCGGCCGCGCTGACCGGGGTCGAGAATGCCGATGAAATCCGCATGGGTCCGGACGGCCCCGAATTCCTGTCCAACCACGCGGGGGGCATCCTTGGCGGCATCTCGACCGGCCAGCCCGTGGTCTGCCGCTTTGCGGTGAAACCCACCTCCTCCATCCTCACCCCGCGCCAGACCATCAACACCCGCGGCGAGGAACTGGACCTCGTCACCAAGGGCCGCCACGACCCCTGCGTTGGCATCCGCGCCGTGCCGGTGGGCGAGGCGATGATGGCCTGCGTCCTGCTCGACCACCTGCTGCTCGACCGCGCCCAGACCGGCGGCGCGCGCGGGCGGATCGGCTAGGCGACGCCATCGCGCGGCCTGATCACTGCGGGCGGCGGCTGATCTGCACGGCAAGGATTCCGCCCGCCACGACCGCCGACCCGACAAGGTCCAGAAGACCCAGCCGCTCGCCCAGCAGGGCGGCGGCGATGGCCGTGCCGAAGGCGGGGTTCAGGAAGTGGAAGGTCGCGGCCCGCGTCGGCCCGATCCGCCGGACCAGCGCGAACCAGATCAGCGTCGCGGCCAGCCCCGGAATGGCGATCTGGTAGGCAAAGGCTGCGACCAGTTCCGGCGTCAGCGTCAGGCGCGGTGTTTCAAACGGCAGCGCGACCATCGCAAGCGCCACCGATCCGGCCAGCATCTGCAAGCCCACGACCATCAGCAGCCCCGCAACACCCCCCTGCGCCCCCGAGGCCGATCGCAGCGTCAGCGTGGCAATGGCCAGCCCGAGCGCGCCCGCCACGCAGAGCAGGACGCCAAAGGGATCGGCGCCCCCGCCCAGCCTCGTGCCCATGATCAGCCCGACGCCCGCAAATCCCGCCGCCAGCCCCGCCAGCCCCAGCAGCGGCAACCGTTCGCCCCGCAGCGCCCATGACAGCGCCGCCACCATCAGCGGCATGGAAGCCGCGATGATCACGGCAAGCGACGCCTCGACCCATTGCATCGCGATGAAGTTCAGCCCCAGATAGGCCGCGTTCTGCAACAGGCCAAAGACCGCGACCGACCGCCATTGCGCCGGTGCCAGACGCGGCCGCGCACCCATCGCCCAAGCCGCAGCAACAGCCAGCAGCCCCGAAATCGCAAATCGCAGCGCCAGCGCATGGAGTGGCGCGGCATCCGCCACGATCACCCGCGCGGTGGCAAAGGCCGAGGACCACATCAGGGCGAAGATCAGCCCCATCCCGATTGCGCGCAGGTCCATCGTCCGTCTCCAAGGAAAAGGCCGCCCGTTTCGGGGCGGCCCGTCCATCCGGCCAGACTGGCCGATCCATCAGGCGTTGACGCTGTCCTTCAGCGCCTTCGCGATCGAGAACTTCACCTGCTTGTCGGCCGGCTTCGTCACGGTCTCGCCCGTCGCCGGGTTACGCACCTGACGCTCCGGACGCGCGCGGCAGACAACCTTGCCCAGCCCCGGCAGAGTGACCGCGCCACCCGAGGCGACTTCACGCGCAACGACGGCGGCGATGGCGTCCAGCGCCGCGCCGGCGGTCTTCTTGTCCGAACCCATCTGTTCGGCAAGAGCAGCCACGAGTTGGGTCTTGGTCATCGGTTTCGACATGTCATGTTCCTTCGTTTGCGGGTCCCGTTCAGGTGCGGGACTGTCCCTGTCCATGAAGCGACTTGTGTGGCTAAAGTCTGTTTCGACGAACAAATCAAGCCTATTCTGACGAATTGGCCGCGTTTGGCCCTGCTTGTCTTGCGGAAAGTGTCAGAGAAAGGCCGTTTCGTCGAAACTCCGCAGTTTCCGGCTGTGGATGCGCTCGACGGGCATCTCCCTCAGCCGTTCCATCGCCCGGACGCCGATCTGGAGATGCCGCGCGACCTGCGTCTTGTAGAACTCGGACGCCATGCCCGGAAGTTTCAACTCTCCATGCAGCGGCTTGTCCGATACGCACAGAAGCGTTCCGTAGGGCACGCGGAAGCGGAAGCCGTTGGCCGCGATCGTGGCGCTTTCCATGTCCAGCGCGATGGCCCGCGACTGCGACAGGCGCTGCACCGGACCGGACTGGTCCCGCAGTTCCCAGTTGCGGTTGTCGATCGTGGCGACGGTCCCCGTCCGCATGATCCGCTTCAGCTCATAGCCTTCAAGCTGCGTCACCTCCTCCACCGCATCCTCCAGCGCGATCTGGATTTCCGCCAGCGCGGGGATGGGCACCCAGATCGGCAGATCGTCGTCAAGGACGTGGTCCTCGCGCAGATAGGCGTGGGCCAGAACGAAATCGCCCAGAGACTGCGAATTCCGCAGGCCCGCGCAATGGCCCACCATCAGCCACGCATGGGGCCGCAGCACGGCGATATGGTCTGTCGCCGTCTTGGCATTGGATGGCCCGACCCCGATGTTGACCAGCGTGATCCCCTGCCCGTCGGCCCGCTTGAGATGATAGGTCGGCATCTGCGGCATCTTCACCGGCGCGGCCAGCACGCCATCCGCCGTCGTCAGCGTCTGGTTTCCGGGCCCCACGAATTCCACATAGCCCGAGGCGGGATCGGCCAGAACCTGCCGCGCATAGCCTTCGAATTCGTCGACATAGAACTGGTAGTTGGTGAACAGGACATGGTTCTGGAAATGCGCCGCATCCGTCGCGGTGTAATGCATCAGGCGCGCCAGCGAATAATCCACCCGCTGCGCGGTAAAGGGCGCCAGCGGGCGCGAGCCGTCGGGATGCACCTGCCGCGTCCCGTTGACGATGTCGTCATTCGTGGTCGCAAGGTCCGGCACGTCGAATACGTCGCGCAGCGAGAATTCCAGAACGCCCTCTTGCGGCACGGATACCTTGGGATTGCCCGCCACGGCGAAATGCACCGGAATCGGCGTATCGGACGACCCGATGACGACGGGTTGCCCGTGATGGCGCACCAGAAGCTCGATCTGTTGCGTCAGGTAGTTGCGGAACAGGTCAGGCCGCGTGACGGTTGTCGAATAGGTGCCGGGCCCCGCCACATGCCCGAAGGACAGGCGCGAATCCGTCTTGACGTGGCTGGTCGTCGTCAGCCGGATTTCCGGATAGAAGGCGCGGATGCGGGCCTGCGGTTTCTGCCCTGTCACGGCCTTTGTGAAATGTTCCGACAGATACCCCGTCGCCGCGAAATACAGCTCCTCCAGCCGTGCCACGGCAAGGGCGGCGTCGGTGAAGGCTTCGGGGGCGGCGCGGTCCGGCGTCAGAAGGGGAAGGGCGTCGTCGTTCATCGTTCTTCTTGTTCTTTCAATGCCTGCGATTTGATCAGCCATCTAATCCGAAACAAGGGGGCCACCGCAAGCAAAGGCTTCATGACACGCCTCGGCCCTTGCGGGCGGATGGCGGGCGCGGAATAGTCGCGCCATGAAAACGCTTCTCTCCATCGGACATGGCTATTCCGCACAGGCACTTGCCCGCAGGCTGCTGCCTGCGGGGTGGACTGTCATCGGCACCACACGCAACACGCAAACGGCGCAGGCCCTGCACGAGGCGGGGGTGGAGCCGCTGCTCCTGCCCGCGCCGCTGGCACCGGCCCTGTCGCGGGCGACCCATGTGCTGACATCGGTCGCGCCGGATGCGACGGGTGATCCGATCCTGCGCGACCATGCGGATGAACTGCGCCGCGCCGCGCCGGAATGGGCGGGCTATCTGTCCACGACCGCCGTCTATGGCGACCACGCCGGCGGCTGGGTGGACGAGGATACACCGCCCGATCCTGCCACCGCCCGCGGCAAGGCGCGCGCGGCGGCCGAGGCGGACTGGTCCGCGCTGGGCCTGCCGCTGCATATCTTCCGGCTGGCGGGCATCTACGGGCCGGGTCGCGGCCCGTTCGAGAAAGTCCGCGACGGCACCGCGCGGCGGATCATCAAGGCGGGGCAGGTGTTCAGCCGTATCCATGTCGACGATATCGCCCGCGTGGTCGAGGCGTCGATGCTCCATCCCCGTCCCGGAGCCATCTACAATGTCTGCGACGACGACCCCGCCCCGCCCGAGGATGTCATCGGGCATGCCGCGGAACTTCTGGGCCTGCCGCTGCCGCCCGCCATTCCCTATGAACAGGCCGATCTGACGCCGATGGCGCGCAGCTTCTATGCCGAGTCCAAGCGCGTGCGGAACGACCGGATCAAGGCAGAGCTGGGCGTGCGCCTGCTTTATCCCACCTATCGCGAGGGGCTTGCCGCCCTGCTGGCCCAGGGTGGATAGCGCAGGTTTTTCACGCCCCTGTGAGCGGGCGTGAAAAACCTGTGCGCGAGATACTTGAATAGACCAGACCGCTTCCCATCTTTCCCCAGCGGGCCGGGCCCCTCTGACGCGTCATCGCGCCATGTCGGACCGCATCGAGTGCGCCTCGATGTCATGCCCGGACTCCTGATCGGCTGACCTCCCGGCGTGTTGATGTGCAACCGGAAGGATCGACGGGGATGGAATTCCTTTTTCTGCTGTTTCTGGGCAAGCCGATGTGGATGTGGCTGCTCTTCATAACTCTGGTCATCGCGCTTCTGGCGTTCGACCTTGGCGTTCTGCACAAGGACGGCAACCACGAGATCGGCGTCGCCGAAAGCCTGAAGCTGTCGGGCATGTATATCGCGCTTGGCCTTTCCTTTGCGGGCTTCGTCTACTGGCAGATGGGGTGGGAGCCGACGGCGCATTACCTTACCGCCTTCGTGGTAGAAAAGACGCTTGCGATGGACAACGTCTTTGTCATCGCGCTGATCTTCACATTCTTTGCTGTGCCGCGCGCCTATCAGCACCGCGTGCTGTTCTGGGGTATTCTGGGCGTGATCGTGCTGCGGGGGATCATGATCGGGCTGGGGGCGACGATCGTCGCGTCCTATAGCTGGGTTCTGTACATCTTTGCGGTCTTCCTGATCTTCACCGGCATCAAGATGCTGTTCGTGGCCGACAAGGAGCACAACATCGCGGACAATCCGCTGTTGAAGTTCATCAAGCGCCGCTTTCGCGTCACGGACGAACTGCACGGCAACAGCTTCTTCGTGCAGAAGGCCGATGCCCACGGCAGGATGGTGCGCTATGCCACCCCCCTCTTCATCGCGCTGATCCTGATCGAGATTGCGGACCTTGTCTTCGCGGTCGACTCGGTTCCCGCCGTGTTCACCATCACGACGGACCCCTATATCGTCTACACGTCGAACATCTTTGCGATCCTCGGTCTGCGCGCGCTCTACTTCGCGCTTGCCGCGATCCTGCACCGCTTTGCCTATCTGAAGTATGCACTGTCGCTGCTGCTGGTCTTCATCGGGTCCAAGATCTTCATCGCCGACATCATGGGCTGGGAGAAGTTCCCGCCGAGCTGGTCGCTGGGCATCACCTTTGCGATCCTCGGGGCGGGGGTGTTCTTCTCGCTGTGGAAGACCAGAGGCGAAAAGGACCCCGCCGTGAAGCCCGCCGAATAGGCGAAGCGCAACGCAACGCAGAGAAAAGCGTCCGGCCCCCGTGGCCGGACGTTGCCTTTTTTCGCGGACTGTTCGAAATCGCTGGCAGGAAACACACTAGCGAGTGAACGATGTCCCTGCGCGATACCATTGCCGTCTGGCTTGACTCTCCCAAATTCAACAACTTCATCCTCGGCGTGATCCTATTCAACGCCGTGCTGATGGGGATGGAAACCTCTCCGGCCATCATGGCCTCGATCGGCGGGGCGATCCATTTCCTGGATACCCTCTGTCTTGCGATCTTCGTGGTCGAGCTTCTGGCGAAGCTGTCCACACAAGGACTGCGCTTCTTTCGCTCCGGTTGGAACATCTTTGACGCCATCATCATCGGCATCGCGCTGCTTCCCGACTCCAAGGGGCTTTCGGTGCTCCGGGGCCTGCGGGTGTTGCGGGTTCTGCGCGTCGTCTCCATCGCGCCCAGCCTGCGCCGCGTGGTCGAGGGCCTGCTCAAGGCGCTGCCCGGCATGGCGTCGGTCTTTCTGCTCATGGGTATCCTGTTCTACATCGCCGCCGTCATGGCGACCCAGCTTTACGGGCAGCAATTCCCCGACCGCTTCGGCGATCTGGCAGGATCGGCCCTGACGCTGTTTCAGGTGATGACGATGGAAGGCTGGGCCGATGGCGTGGTGCGTCCGGTGATGGAAATCCACCCCTATGCGTGGCTTTTCTTCATCCCCTTCATCTTCGCCACCAGCTTTGCCGTGATGAACCTTCTGGTCGGTCTGATCGTGAACTCGATGCAAGAGGTCGCCGAGGCAGACATGAAGAAGTTCGAGGTCGACCAGCACGACCAGTTGCTTGCCCGTCTGGACGCGCTGGAAGCCAAGATCGACCGTCTGGCAAAATAGGGGCGGATCACTCCGCCACGGCTTCGTCGATCCGGAAGGCGAGGGCATCCAGTGAGATGCTCTCGCCATTCGCCAGCAGGATCACGCTGACCCCCGATGTCAGGTTCCGCAGGTAATAGGTCGATGTTCCGGTCCAGCTGCCAGAGTGGAAGGCGTAATCCCCCTCTCCGAAACTCTGCACCTCCCAGCCAAAGCCGTATCCTGCGCCGTCATCGTCGATCGGTGTGCCGTCATCCAGCGTGCCGTTGCGGAAGAGCGGGCGCATTTCGGGCAGCATCCCCACCTCGTCCAGCCATGCCTCGTAAAGCGCAAGGTCGGCCAAGGTGGAAAAGACGTTGCCGTCCCCTTCCGAGATGTTGGGATCGCTGACCTCTTCGAAATCGCCATCCGTTCCGTCATATCCCGTGACCCGCGCCGCCTCGTCGACAGGGGTGACGAGCGATGTCATCTCCATCCCCAGTGGACCCCAGATTCGTTCTTCCAGCACATCCCCCAGCGAGTCCTTGCCCCCGGCCTCGGCCACAAGGCTGCCCAGAGCAAGATAGCCGCTGTTGGAATAGGAAAACTCGGTCCCCGGCGCGGCGTCGCGCTCTTGCGCGGCAAGCCAGTCGACCACCTCGTCGTTGGGGGTCATGGCACCATAGTCGTCATAGCCGGAAAGATAGTCCGTCAGGCCGGAAACGTGCTGGACCAGATCCAGCACGATCAAGGGTCGATCCGCCTCTAGATCCTCTGCAAAGGCGGGCAAGATCGTGCCGATTTCGGTTTCGGCGGCATAAAGCCCGTCATTCATCTGCAAGATCGCGGCGACCGCCGTCATCTGCTTGGACACCGAGGCAAGGTCGAAGATCGATCCGGGCGTGACGGGCGTTTCTTCGGCAAGATCGGCGAAGCCATAGCCCGCCATGTGGATCACCTCGCCCTCGCGCGTCACTAGAACCGCCAGTCCGGGCGTTTCGGTGCCGACGACCGCTTCCGCCTCTTCATCCACGACCGGAAGTCGGGGTTCGGCCAGCGCGGCGCCAGGCAGGGCAGCGACAAGCAGGAACGGCAAGGCAAAGTTGGACAACATGGCACCCCTTGATGTTACAGGGTGCAGGATACACGCCTTTCCGGCGGGTGAAAGTCCGGATCAGGCGCGCTTGCCCACGACCGCAACACCCAGCGCGGCAAGAACCTTTGCCTCGATCTGCGCGGCATCCATGCCTGCGATTTCGTACATCCGTTCCGGACTGGCCTGATCAATGAAGATGTCGGGCAGGACCATGCTGCGGAATTTCAGGCCACGGTCAAAAACGCCTTCGTCAGCCAGCAATTGCGCCACGTGGCTGCCGAAACCGCCCACCGCGCCCTCTTCCACCGTCACCACAGCCTCGTGGTTGCGCGCGGCGTTCAGGATCAGGTCGCGGTCCAGCGGCTTGGCAAAGCGCGCGTCGATCACCGTGGGGGCCAGCCCGCGCTGGGCCAGCGCCTCGGCGGCTTTCAGAACCTCTGACAGCCGCGTGCCAAAGGACATGATCGCCGCCCGCCCCCCTTCGCGGATCACGCGTCCCTTCCCGATCTCCAGCACCGTGCCCCGCGCGGGCAGATCGCAGCCCACGCCATCCCCGCGCGGATAACGGAACGCGATCGGCCCCTCGTCATGCGCGGCCGCCGTGGCGACCATGTGCATCAGTTCCGCCTCATCCGCCGCGGCCATCACCACGATGCCGGGCAGGTTGGCAAGGAAGGCCACATCGAAACTGCCCGCATGGGTGGCCCCGTCCGCCCCCACCAGCCCTGCGCGGTCGATGGCGAACCGCACGGGCAACCGCTGGATCGCGACGTCATGCACCACCTGATCGTATCCGCGCTGCAGGAAGGTGGAATAGATCGCACAGAAGGGCTTCATCCCGCCCGCCGCCAGACCGGCCGAGAATGTCACCGCGTGCTGCTCGGCTATGCCCACGTCAAAGCACCGCCGCGGGAAACGGTCCGCAAACAGGTTCAACCCCGTGCCGTCCGGCATCGCCGCCGTCACCGCCACGATCTTCTCGTCCCGCTCCGCCTCGGCGATCAGGCCTTGCGCGAAGACCTTGGTATAGCTCGGCGCGTTCGATGCGGCCTTGGCCTGCACGCCCGTCAGAACATCGAACCGCCCCGTCGCATGGCCCCTGTCCCGCGCAGCCTCGGCTGGGGCATAGCCCTTCCCCTTCTTGGTCAGCACATGGATCAGCATCGGCCCCGTCGCCCGCGCCTTCACCGTCCGCAACAGCGGCAGCAACTGGTCCAGATCATGCCCGTCGATGGGGCCGACATAGGAAAACCCCAGCTCCTCGAACAGCGTGCCGCCGACGGCCATGCCCTTCAGCATTTCCTTCGCGCGCCGCGCCCCTTCCTGGAACGGTTCGGGCAGCAGACTGACCGCCCCCTTCGCCGCCGCCTTCAACTCCTGGAACGGCGCGCCGGAATACAGCCGCGACAGGTAGGACGACAGCGCCCCCACCGGCGGGGCGATCGACATCTCGTTGTCGTTCAGGATGACGAAAAGCCGCTTCTTCAGATGGCCCGCGTTGTTCATCGCCTCGAAGGCCATGCCCGCGCTCATCGACCCGTCGCCGATCACGGCAATGGCATCGCCCGCATCGCCGCCCAGATCGCGCGCGCAGGCAAAGCCCAGCGCGGCCGAGATGGAGGTCGACGAATGCGCCGCCCCGAACGGGTCATAGGGCGACTCGCTGCGCTTGGTGAATCCCGACAGCCCGCCTTCCGTCCGCAGGGTACGGATGCGGTCCCGCCGCCCCGTCAAAATCTTGTGCGGATAGCACTGGTGCCCCACGTCCCAGATCAGCTTGTCGCGCGGCGTGTCGAAGACGGCGTGCAGCGCCACCGTCAGTTCCACCACCCCCAGACCCGCGCCAAGATGGCCGCCCGTCACCGACACTGCGCTGATCGTTTCGGCGCGCAATTCGTCGGCCAACTGCCGCAATTCGCGGTCACTCAACCCCTTCATGTCCGAAGGGGCTGTCACACGGTCCAGCAGCGGGGTCTTTGGTCTGTCGGTCATGCTGCCCTCCAAGGGCAAAAGGGCGGGGACCGCCTCAGTTCTCGCGGCTGATAACGAAGCGCGCGCAGGCGATCAAGTTCGCAGCCCGCGCGCCATAGGGGGCAAGATGGCCCTCCGCCTCGGCGATCAAAGCCCCCGCGCGCGTTTTTGCCGCGTCCAGCCCCAACAGCGACACGAAGGTCGCCTTGCCCGCCTCGGCATCCTTCTGCAGCCGCTTGCCGGTCTTGGCCACATCGCCCTCGACATCCAGCACATCGTCCCAGATCTGGAATGCCAGACCCAGCGCCGTGGCATAGCCCGCCAGCGGTGCCGTATCCGCCCCCGCCAGCACCGCCCCCGCCTCGGCCGACCAGCGGATCAGTGCGCCGGTCTTGCCCGCCTGCAATTCGGTGATCTGTTCCAGCGTCAGCGGCACCGCCGATGTCTCGGCCGCGATGTCCAGCGCCTGCCCCAGAACCATCCCCTCGGCCCCGCTGGCCCGCGCAAGACCGGCGACCAGCGCGATCCGCACATCCCCCGACCCCAGCGCCGGATCGGCCAGCAGTTCGAAGGCCAGCGTCTGCAACGCATCCCCCGCCAGAACCGCCGTCGCCTCGTCCCATTTCACATGCACGGTGGGCTGTCCGCGCCGCAGGTCGTCATCATCCATGCAGGGCATGTCATCATGCACCAGCGAATAGGCATGCAGCGCCTCGACCGCCGCCGCCGCGCTGATCGCCTGCGTGTCGGTCAGGCCGTGCATCCGCGCGCCCTCCATCACCAGAAACCCGCGCAGCCGCTTGCCGCCCCGCAGCGCATAGCGCATCGCATGGACGACCGGCTGATCCGCCCGCCCCTCCAGCGCCCGCATCAGCCGCGCCTCGATGGCGGCGGCGTCGCGGGTCAGCACATCGGCAAAGCTCACATCCCCTCCGCCGGCGTGGTGCCCGTGGCGCGGCCTTCCTGCGCGCGGATCAGTTCCACCTTCTGCTCGGCCGCTGCCAGCTTGGCCGCGCAATGCGCCTTCAGCGCCGCCCCGCGTTCATACAGCGCGATGGATTCCTCCAGCGCGACCTCGCCGCGTTCCAGCTGGTTGACGACCTGTTCCAGCGCCGACATCGCCTCTTCGAAGGTCATTTCGGATACGGCTTTCGCGGTCATCTTCCTCGCTCCTCCAACACGCCCACATGCGCCGCCACCGACGCCTGCAAGGCAGCAAGATCATATCCGCCCTCGAGTGTCGAGACGATGCGGCCAAAGGCGTGCCGCCCGGCAAGATCGCACAGCCGCCGCGTCAGCCAGGCGTAATCTTCGGTCTGCCAGTCCAGCCCCGCCAAGGGGTCCGCCTCATGCGCGTCGAACCCCGCCGAGATCAGCACGAACTCGGGACGGAACGCCTCCAGCGCGGGCAGGATCACCCCGTCATAGGCCGCCCGCATCGCCGCACTGCCAGACCCGCCCCGCAGCGGATGGTTCACGATCTGCCCATGCGCGCCCCGTTCCCCCGCGCTGCCCGTCCCGGGATAGAGCGGCATCTGGTGGGTCGAGGCGAACATCACCCGCCCCTCGTCCCAAAGCAGGTCCTGCGTCCCGTTTCCGTGATGCACGTCGAAATCCACCACCGCCACCCGCGACAGCCCGTGATGGTCCACCAACCGCTTGGCCGCTATGGCAACCGTCCCGAACAGGCAGAACCCCATCGCCGTCGCCGTTTCCGCATGGTGCCCGGGCGGACGGGCCGCGACAAAGGCGTTCGCCGCCTCGCCCGCCATCACCGCATCCACCGCCGCGCAGATGCCGCCCACCGCCCGCAGCGCCGCATCAAGCGAGCCGGGCGACAGCATGGTGTCACCATCCAGCGCCACCCATCCCGCGGACGGCACCGCACGCCGCACCTTGGCCAGATAGGCCGCGGGATGACAGCGCAGCACCTCGTCCTCGCTGGCCAGCGGTGCCTCGCGCCAGTCGACGGGCAGGGGCCTCAACCCCTGCAGAACGGCATCCATCCGCGCCACCTGCTCGGGGTGGCCGGGGGGCGTGACGTGCCGCCGGAAATCCTCATGTGAAAAGACGAGCGTGCCCATACCTCTCCCCCGCAGAGACAGCGGAGATCATAGCGCCGGACACGCCCGCCGTCAGGGTCAACCGCCCGAAGCGGCGTTCTGCTTGTCCTGGCACTCGATCAGCTTGGCCACCGCATCGGCCGAACCGGTGATGTCCAGAGACATCACCTCGGTGCCCTCATGCGTCAGCGTCAGCGACTGTGCATCCACCAGACCGGCAAGGAAATCGGGATTGTCGAAATCCACATTCGCGCCCGGCAGGTCGTCGATCGGATAACCCGTGGCCTCACCGTTGAAGGTGTTGCCATCCAGCGCAATCGTCACCGGATAGGTCTGGCCCTCCTCGATGCCCTGCCACGCCGGATTGGCCGACAGGATATACCCGAAGCCCGTCGTCATATCGATGCCGATGCGTACGACAGAATTGTCCTCGAACTCGCTGATCATCAGACAGCCGTTGTTCAGGCCCGGGTCGATCATGATCGACCAGTTCTCCGTTTCGGCATAGTCCTGTAGTTCTTCCTGCGCGAAGGACGGAACTGCCACAAGGGTGGCCGCAACCGCCACCGCGAAAATCTTGTTCATCACACACTCCAGTTGCTGCCCACTGCGGGCCCGCGCAAGGTATCAGCCCCCATGCCGCCGTCAATCGGCGCAAGAGGCCGGCCGCGGAAACAGTCAATCCGGCTGGAGCATATAGCCCTCGCCGCGCACCGTCTGGAGATAGCGCGGCTGGCGCGGGTCTTCCTCGATCTTGCGGCGCAGGCGCGTGATCTGGACATCCACCGCCCGTTCCTGTGCGCCCTCCTCGCCCGCCTTGCCCGGATCCCCCACCAGACGCTCGCGCGGGATGGGCTGGCCGGGTTGCGCAGCGAACTGGCGCATCAGCGCGGCCTCGGTCGCGGTCAGCCGCACAGGATCGGACCCGCGCCACAGCTCACCCCGCTCCATGTCATAGCGCACCGCGCCCAGATGCAGCACCTTGGGCGGCGCCTCGGTCGCGCGCGGCTGCGGCACCCGCCGCAGGATCGCGTTGATCCGCAGCAGCAATTCCTTCGGTTCGAACGGCTTGACCAGATAGTCATCCGCCCCCGCCTCGAACCCTTCGATCCGGTTCGCCGTCTCGCCGCGCGCGGTCAGCAGCAGGATCGGCACCGCCAGCCGCGACCGCAACTCGCGCGTCAGGCTGATGCCGTCCTCGCCGGGCATCATGACATCCAGCACGATCATGTCGAATTCCAGCCCCGCCAGCAGCCGCCGCGCCTGTGCCGCATCGCGGGCGACCGTGACCAGATACCCGCTCCGCATCAGGAACTTCTGCAGAAGCCCCCGGATGCGTTCGTCATCATCGACGACCAGAAGATGCGCCTGTGGTTCCGTCATCTCTCTCCCTCGCGCAGGGATTGGTACTGCCGCCGCATCTCGGGGTCCATCATCGCCTCGAGCACCGTGCGGAACCCCTGCACCGCCACCGGCCCCGCCGCGCGATAGGCCGCCCGCATCCGCGCGCGCTGGGCATCCGACAGTTGCCGTTCCAGCTCCTGCCCCTTGGCCGTCAGATACAGGTTCCGCTCGCGCTTGTCCTCGCGGCCCACGCGCGCCTCGACCAGACCGTCGTCAATCAGCGTCCGCAGCACTCGGTTCAGGCTCTGCTTCGTCACGCCAAGGATCGTCAGAAGGTTCGACACCGTCGTGGCGGGCGAGCGGTGGATGAAATGGATCGCGCGGTGATGCGCCCGCCCGTAATCCATCCCCTCCAGAATCCGGTCAGGGTCCGCCGTGAACCCGCGATAGGCGAAGAACATCGCCTCGATTCCCTTCCTCAACTGCTCGTCGGTCAGGAACAGCAGGTTCTCGCCGCCGGTATTGCCCTCTGCCATCGCCGCCTCCTTGGCCTGACCGGAATTTACGTCAGCCTTGTTGACTTTCCAAGCATCAACTGTTAGCCAAACCCCGCATTTGCGCAACTTTATGTCCGAAGCGGACCTAACGGACGCAAGATTCGCAAAATTCGACCCTTGGGAGTGGGATCATGGCTGGCTACGACGATCGCGACGGTTTCATCTGGATGGACGGCAAGCTGGTGGAGTGGCGCGGCGCGAATGTCCACATCCTGACCCACGCCCTGCACTATGCCAGCGCCGTCTTCGAGGGCGAGCGTTGCTATAACGGCAAGATCTTCAAATCGACCGAACATTCCGAACGCCTGCGCAAGTCCGGCGAACTGCTCGACATGCCGCTGCCCTTCTCGGTCGAGGAAATCAACGCCGCGAAAGAGGCCGTGCTCAAGGCCAACAACCTGACCGATGCCTATGTGCGCGCCATCGCATGGCGCGGCGCGGGCGAGGATATGGGCGTGGCGTCCAAGCGCAACCCGATCCGCCTTGCCGTGGCCTGCTGGTCGTGGGGCAACTACTATGGCGACGCCAAGTTCAAGGGCGCGAAACTCGACATCGCGAAATGGAAGCGTCCTTCGCCCGAAACCATCCCCCACGCGGCCAAGGCGGCGGGTCTTTACATGATCTGCACCATGTCCAAACACGCGGCCGAGGCGAAGGGCTGCTCTGACGCCATGATGTTCGACTATCGCGGCTACGTGGCCGAGGCGACGGGTGCCAACATCTTCTTCGTCAAGGACGGCGAGGTGCACACCCCCATCCCGGACGCCATCCTGAACGGCATCACCCGCCAGACCGTCATCGGCATGCTCAAGGACATGCAGATCAAGGTCCACGAACGCCGGATCGAGGCGTCGGAGCTTGAAGGGTTCCAGCAGTGCTTCCTGACCGGCACCGCCGCCGAAGTCACTCCCGTGGGCCAGATCGGCGACTACAACTTCGAAGTGGGCGACCTGACCAAGCGCGTCGCGACCGAATACGAAAAGCTCGTCCGCGCCTGATCGCGGCGGCCTGACACGCAAGACGCCCGCACCGATGGTGCGGGCGTTTTCCATTCCGCCGGACAGTGTCAGGCGACGACCGTCTCGACCGTGATGTTGCCCTTTGTCGCGTGCGAATAGGGGCAGATGAAATGCCCGCGCTCGGCGATCTTCTCGGCCACCGCACGCTCCACCCCCGGCATGGTCACGACCAGTTTCACCGTCAGACCGAAGCCGCCCTCGGCCCGTCCGCCGATCCCCACATGGGCGTCCACCGTGGCATCCTCGGGCACGGTGCCCAGCTTCTCCAGCCCCGCGACATAGCGCATCGCGCCCAGATAGCAGGCCGCATAGCCCAGCGCGAACAGCTCTTCGGGGTTATGCCCCGCGCCCGACCCGCCCAGCTCCTTGGGGCTGGTCATCGTCACGGTCAGCTTGCCATCGGCCAGCTTCGCCAACCCGTTGCGCCCGCCACCCGTCGCCTGCGCCGCGGCCGTGTATTTTGCTTCGATCGACATGAGTCTCTCCATTATATCGTATTCGATTAAATCGTGTGCGATATATCTACCGGCCAGATGCCCTCATGTCAATCGCTTGCGCCTTCATCGCGCGCGACCTAGCATGATCCGATGTCAGACCGCGCCGCCCTTCCACCCCCCCAGATGCTGTGCTTCGCGCTGTATTCGGCGGCCCATGCCATGCAGGCTGCCTACAAGCCACTGCTCGATCCGCTGGGACTGACCTATCCGCAATACCTCGCCCTTGCCGCGCTCTGGGCCAGGGACGCACAGACCGTCGGCCAGATCGGCGCGACCCTGCATCTGGACAGCAACACGCTGACCCCGCTTCTGAAGCGGCTGGAACAGGCCGGATGGATCACGCGCCAGCGGGACAGTGCAGATGAACGCCAAGTCCGCCTGCACCTGACCGCAGCAGGCAGGCAATTGCAGGAAAAGGCCGCAGAGGTGCCGCTCTGTTTCCTCGATCTGGCTGGCCTTGACCGCGAACAGGCGGCAGCGCTGCGCGACGAACTGGCCGCACTCCGCGACCGGATGCGTCGGCGTTAGGCGCTCCGCCCCCGCGCGATCCGCAGGAATTGCACCAGCCGTGACGACCCCGCCCCGCCCCTCGGACGGTGCCATGTCTCGCGCGGGGTACGGGAAAGACGCAGGAATTGCTTTACGCGGCTGCCAGTCGATGCGCTGCGTTTGTCGGCAAGATGTTTGGCCATGCCATCCTCCAGATCCACGATACGCCAAAAGGCTAACAGCGAATCGCCGAACGCCCAACCATCCGTTCACAGCAACTGCGCCTATCCGCCGCCATCCTGCGCCGACAGGCGCGCAACCGCCCAACGGGCGGCATCCGCCACCGAAGGGTCCGCATCGTCCCGCAGGGGTTCCGCAACAGCCTGCAGCCGCGGCAGGCCCGAATTTCCGATCGCATAGAGCACGTTGCGCACAAAACGGTCCCGACCGATCCGCTTGATCGGACTGCCCGCAAACCGCGCGCGGAACCCCGCATCATCCAGCGTGGCAAGCTCGGCCAGTTCCGGCGCGCCGACGCGCGGCTGATAGCCGATTTCGCGCGCCGCCTGCGCGAACTTGTTCCACGGGCAGACCGCCAGACAGTCATCGCAGCCATAGATGCGGTTGCCCATCAGCGCCCGCAATTCCGGCTCCACCGGCCCCTTGTGCTCGATCGTCAGATAGGAAATGCACCGCCGCGCATCCAGCTGATAGGGCGCCGGAAAGGCCCGCGTGGGGCAGGCGTCCAGACAGGCCGTGCAACTGCCGCAATGGCTGACTTCCGCAGCGTCCTTCGGCAGGTCCAGCGTCGTGAAGATCGCGCCAAGGAAGAACCAGTTGCCCAGATCGCGCGACAGAAGGTTGGTATGCTTGCCCTGCCAGCCCAGCCCTGCCGCCTGCGCCAGCGGCTTCTCCATCACCGGCGCGGTGTCGACGAAGACCTTGATCTCGCCCCCGGCCTGATCGATCAGCCACCGCCCCAGCCGCTTCAGCCGCCGCTTGACCAGATCGTGGTAATCCTTGCCCTGTGCATAGACGCTGATCGCCCCCCTCTCCGGCTGCGCCAGCACGGCCAGGGGGTCTGCCTCGGGCGTATAGACCTCGGCCAGCATGATGACCGACCGCGCCTCGGGCCACAGCGCCGCCGCATTGCCGCGCCATTCCATCCGCTCGGCCATCCATCCCATCTGCCCGTGCCGCCCCGCCTCGACAAAGGCCGCCAGCCGCGCGGCCGTTCCGGGCACCGCGTCGGGCGCGCAGATGCCGACCTTGGAGAACCCCTCCTCCAGCGCCCGCGCCACCAGCGCCTCTTTGATCGTCCCTGTCATTTTCCGTCCCCAAATATCTTCGGGGGGAGTCGCCGCATGGCGACGGGGGGCAGACAGCCCCCCTGCGACGCCGGCCGCCTAGAAATCCAGATCCGCATAGTGCAGCGGCGGCGGGAAGCCCGGCACCTGATCAGCCAGCAGCGTGCGGAAACTGGGCCGCGACTTGATCTTGGCATACCAGTCCTTCACCGTGGCCGACCGGTTCCAGTCCACATCGCTGATATAGTCCAGACAGGACAGATGCGCCGCCGCGGTGAAATCGGCCAGCGTCATCACATCCCCCGCCAGCCAGCGCCTCTGGTCCAGCAGCCACGCCAGATAATCCAGATGGTACTTGATCCGCGTCGCGCCGAACTTGACGTTCTTGCTGTCCGGATAGCCCTGTCCCATCACCTTCTTGTTGACCCGCTCGTAAAGCAGCTTCGACGTCACCTCGGTATGGAACTTGTCGTCGAACCACGCGCAAAGCCGCCGCACCTCGTAGCGCTGTTCGGGGTCGCGCGGCATCAGTTGCGGGGTGGGGATCGCCTCTTCCAGATATTCGCAGATCGCTTGGCTTTCGGACAGCACGCGGGTGTCCCAGCGCAGGACCGGCACCTTGCCCGCCGGATTGCGCCGCAGGAAATCGGGCGAGGGCTCCCAGTACCGCTCTTCCACCAGCTCCACCTCCAGCCGCTTTTCGGCAAGGGTCAGGCGGACCTTGCGGCAAAAGGGGGAGAGCGGAAAGTGATACAGGCGGATCATCTGGCCAATGCGTCCCGAAGGGTCATGTAACGGTTCTGAATCTCTTGCCCGCTCGGGGGCGGGAATTCAACGCCTCATTCCTCGAAACAGGCGGCTCGGCCATCTGCCGCAATGGTTTCGGCGCCCGACATGATCGACCGCGTGCGCGAGCGGACGAAGCTTGACGGTTCCGATGCCGACCGGTTCTGCGGATCGGGCAGGACGGCGGCCAGACGGGCGGCCTGTGTGGGGGACAGATCGCGGGCATCCACACCGAAATGGTGCTGTGCCGCGGCCTGTACGCCAAACACGCCCTCGTCGAATTCCGCTACGTTCAGATAGACTTCGAGGATCCGCCGCTTGGTCCAGACCGTCTCGACCACAGGGGTCAGCGCAGCCTCCATCGCCTTTCGCAGCCATGACCGCCCGTGCCACAGAAAGACATTCTTCACCATCTGCTGGCTGATGGTCGATGCGCCGCGGTTCGATCCCTTTTCGACCGCCTCGCGGATCGCGGCCATGTCAAAGCCCCAGTGCAGGCAGAAATTCGCATCCTCGGCCGCCACGGCCGACCGCGCCATGACGGGGGCGATCTCTTCGAAGGATACCCAGTCCTTCTCGATCCCGCCCAGACGCGCCACCTCGCCCAGCTGGTAGAAGTTGATCGGCGGCGGCAGGAAGGAAAAGAGCAGGATCAGCACGGCATAGACCGCCCCCACCCCCGCCAGCCCGCGCCCTGCCCAGCGCAGCGCGCGCCTGCGCCACGGCGGTGCCGGTGCGGGCTCGGCCTCGGCGGCCTTGACCGCGGATTTGCGCGGCTTGCGGGCGGGTTTCTCGGGGCTGTCGGTCATGGCGGCGAACATAGCCACGAAATGCCGTGGCCGCAAAGGTCGAAGGCCCCCGGTTTCGCGGGGGCCTTCGGTCAGATCACTCGGCCGGAACCTTCTGTGCCTCGTCCGAGAGCGGATGGGGCAGGCGGCTCACCATCTCCTTCGGGCAGACCTGCAGGAAGTTGCGCTTCTCTGCCTCCCAGTCACCCAGAATCCGCGCCCCGATCCGCGAGCCCGTCTCGGCCACATGCGCCTCGATCAGACCCTTGAGCTGTGCTTCCCAATGGGGATGCCCGATGCCGCAGGTCAGGATCGACTCGAGGTTCATGAACTCTTCCGCCACTCCGTCGGGGTCATAGACATAGGCCATGCCGCCCGTCATGCCCGCGCCGAAGTTCGCGCCGATCCGGCCAAGGATCACCGCGACGCCGCCGGTCATGTATTCGCAGCCGTTCGACCCGCAGCCTTCGACCACCACCTTGGCGCCCGAGTTCCGCACCGCAAAGCGTTCGCCCGCGCGGCCCGAGGCGTAAAGGAAGCCGTCGGTCGCCCCGTAAAGCACGGTGTTGCCGATGATCGTGTTCTCTTCCGCCTTGAGCGGCGAGGACATCAGCGGACGCACGGTGATCGTGCCGCCCGACAGGCCCTTGCCCACATAGTCATTGGCGTCGCCCTGCACCTCGATCTTCAGACCGCGGACAGAGAAGGCGCCCAGCGACTGCCCGCAGGAGCCGGTCAGTTTCACCGTCAGGTGGTCGGGTTGCAGGCTGTTCCGCATCCCGAATTTCTTGACGATGTGCGACGAGGCCCGCGTCCCGATGGTCCGCAGCGTGTTCCGCACGGCATAGGACAGCTGCATCTTTTCGCCATCTTCAAAGAAGCGGTGGCCGTCCTTGATGATTTCGGCATCCAGCGTATCCGGCACGGCATTGCGCGGCTTTGACCGGTCGTAGGTGATCTTGGACGACCCGTCGACCGTGATCAGCAGCGGGTTCAGGTCCAGATCGTCCAGATGCGCGGACCCGCGGCTGACCTGCGTCAGCAGATCGGCACGTCCGATGATCTCGTCCAGACTGCGCGCGCCGATGGAGGCGAGGATTTCCCGCACTTCCTGCGCGTAGAAGGTGATCAGGTTCACCACCTTGTCCGCATTGCCCGTGAACTTCTGGCGCAGTGCCTCGTTCTGGGTGCAGACGCCGACGGGGCAGGTGTTGGACTGGCACTGGCGGACCATGATGCAGCCCATCGCGATCAGGGCGGCGGTGCCGATGCCGTATTCCTCGGCCCCCATCATCGCGGCCATGACGATGTCGCGGCCCGTACGCAACCCGCCATCGGTCCGCAGCGTCACCCGCTCGCGCAGGTTGTTCATCGCCAGAACCTGATGCGCCTCGGTCAGGCCCATTTCCCACGGGAGCCCAGCGTATTTGATCGAGGTCGCGGGCGATGCCCCCGTGCCGCCATTGTGGCCCGAGATCAGGATGACATCGGCCTTGGCCTTGGCCACGCCCGCCGCGATTGTGCCCACGCCCGAGGCCGACACCAGCTTCACCGTGACCTTGGCGCGCGGGTTGATCTGTTTCAGGTCATAGATCAGCTGCGCGAGGTCTTCGATGGAATAGATGTCATGATGCGGCGGGGGCGAGATCAGCGTGACGCCCGGCGTCGAATGGCGCAGCCGCGCGATCAGCGCCGTCACCTTCATCCCCGGAAGCTGGCCACCTTCGCCGGGCTTGGCACCTTGGGCCACCTTGATTTCCAGCTCCTCGCAGGCGTTCAGGTATTCGGCGGTGACGCCGAAGCGGCCCGACGCCACCTGCTTGATCTTGGCCGACGGGTTGTCGCCGTTGGGTTCGGGGGTGAAATGCGCCGGATCCTCGCCGCCTTCGCCCGAGTCGGATTTCGCGCCGATGCGGTTCATGGCGACGTTCAGGGTCTTGTGCGCCTCGGGGCTGAGCGCACCCAGCGACATGCCGGGGGTGACGAAGCGTTTGCGGATCGAGGTGATGGATTCGACTTCCTCGATCGGGACGGGTTTGCCCAGCGGCTTGATGTCCAGAAGGTCGCGGATGTGGATGGGCGGGTTCGCCCGCATCGCGGCGGAATACTGCTTCCACAGGTCATAGCTGGCGCGGTCGCAGGCCGATTGCAGCATGTGCATCGTCTGTGCTTCCCATGCGTGCTTTTCGCCCGAACGGCGGGCCTTGTAGAAGCCGCCGATGGGCAGGACATCCGTCCCGCCCAGCCAACCCTTGGCGTGGACTTCCTCCAGCTTCTGTTCGATGCCGTGCAGGCCGATGCCGGAGATGCGCGAATGCATGCCGGGGAAGTATTCGGCCACCATGGCGCGGGACAGGCCCACCGCTTCGAAGTTCAGGCCGCCGCGGTAGGAGGAGATGACCGAAATGCCCATCTTGGACATGATCTTCAACAGCCCCGCGTCGATGGCGTCGCGGTAGCGGCGCATCGCGTCGGTCAAGGTGCCGTCCAGCAGGCCGCGGCTGATGCGGTCGGCGATTGAGTCCTGTGCCAGATAGGCGTTCACCGTGGTCGCGCCGCAGCCGATGAGGACGGCGAAGTAATGCGGGTCGATGCATTCCGCCGAACGGACGTTGATGGAGCAGAAGGTCCGCAGGCCCTTGCGCGTCAGCCAGCTATGCACGGCAGAGGTGGCAAGGATCATGGGCATCGGGACCCTGTCCGGCCCCTGATGCTGATCCGTCAGCACAAGGTGGCCCGCGCCGGAGCGGACGGCATCCTCGGCCTCGGCCCGGATGCGTTCCAGCCCGGCGCGCAGGTCGTCCAGACCCGGGGTGGCGGGGAAGGTGCAGTCGATGAAGGCCACCTGATCGCCGAACTGTTTGACCATCACGTCAAACTCGGCATTGGCGATGAAGGGGCTTTCCAGAACGAGGATTTCGGTCTGGCTGCTGTTTTCATCCAGCACGTTCCGCAGGTTGCCGAAGCGGGTCTTGAGCGACATGACCCGACCCTCGCGCAAGCTGTCGATGGGTGGGTTCGTGACCTGGCTGAAGTTCTGGCGGAAGAAGTGGCTCAGCGGGCGATAGACCTTGGACAGCACCGCCGCAGGCGTATCGTCACCCATCGAGGCGACCATTTCCTTGCCGTCCTCGGCCATGGGCGCCAGAACCTGCTCCAGCTCCTCGACCGTGTAGCCCGCCGCGATCTGGCGGCGGCGAAGCTCGGCACCGGTGAACATCGCGGCTTCCGGCACGTCGCGCAGCAGGCTGTTCAGGTCGACGATCTTTTCGATCCAGTCGCCATAAGGCTGGCTGGCGGCCAGTTTGTCCTTCATTTCGGCGTCGTGGTAGAGGCGGCCTTCGGCCATGTCGACGGCGATCATCTGGCCGGGGCCAAGCGCCCCTTTCTCGCGGATGGTGGTTTCATCCACGGGAACCATGCCCGCCTCGGACCCCGCGATCAGCATCCCGTCGCCGGTGATGACATAGCGCATCGGGCGCAACCCGTTGCGGTCCAGCCCGCCGCAGACCCAGCGGCCATCCGTCATGGCCAGCGCGGCGGGGCCGTCCCACGGTTCCATGACCGAGTTGCAATAGGCATACATGTCCGCCCATGCCTTGGGCATGTCGGTCGTGGTCTTGGACCATGCTTCCGGCACCAGCATCGTCTTGGCCATGGGGGCCGAGCGACCCGACCGCACCAGCACCTCGAACACCGCATCCAGCGCGCCCGAGTCCGACGTGCCCGACGGGATGATCGGCTTGATATCCTCGGCCGCGTCGCCAAAGTTGGCGGAGGCCATGCGGATTTCATGGCTGCGCATCCAGTTCACGTTGCCCTTCAGCGTGTTGATCTCGCCGTTATGGGCCAGCATCCGGAAGGGCTGCGCCAGCCACCATTGCGGGAAGGTGTTGGTCGAATAGCGCTGGTGGTAGATCGCGAAGGAGGATTCGAAACGGTCATCCATCAGGTCGGGGTAGAAGACCGCGACCTGTTCGGCCAGCATCATGCCCTTGTAGATGATCGACCGGCAGGACAGCGAGCAGAGATACAGCCCCTGAATCTGCGCGGCCAGCGCCGCCTTTTCGATCCGGCGGCGGATGATGTAAAGCTCGCGCTCGAACTGTTCCTGATCGATGTCCTTTTCGCAGCGGATCAGGATCTGTTCGATTTCCGGTCGCGTTGCGTTCGCCTTATCCCCCAGAACCTCGGTGTTCACCGGAACGTGGCGCCAGCCATAGATGTAATGGCCCATGCGCAGCACTTCGGTTTCCACGATCGTGCGGCAGCGTTCCTGCGCGCCGAAATCGGTGCGGGGCAGAAAGACCTGACCCACGGCGACCAGCTTGTTCAGGTCGGGCTCGTGCCCCGTGCGGCGGATCACGTCATAGAAGAACTTGACGGGGATCTGCACATGGATGCCCGCGCCATCCCCCGTCTTGCCATCCGCATCCACCGCGCCCCTGTGCCACACGGCCTTGAGCGCGTTGATGCCGTTTTCAACGACCTTGCGCGACGGCTTGCCGCTGATCGACACGACCAGACCCACCCCGCAAGAGGCGTGTTCGTCATCTTCCTTGTACAGGCCGTTCTCGTGCAGCCACTGCCGCTTTGCCTCTTCGGCCTTCACCCAGGCTTCATCATAGATCGTCATGGCTTGGGTCTCCTTACGACTTGGGCGGGAACGGCAACGACGACATCACGGCGTCGCAGTCGAAGATGGGTTGCGTGCTGGCGAAACCGGGTTCGCCGGGGAAGATGAACTGGACGGGGCTGCCGTCGATCGGGACGTAATTGCCGTCCCCGCCGTCCCATTCCGACGGGCCGGAAAAGAACAGCCGCCATTCGGGATGGATGTATTCGTTCCCGCGCGACCGGCGCAGGACGTTGCCGTCAAGGTCGGTCTCGGTGAAGTTGAAGGCCGTTTCCTGCAGGGTGATGCCGTCGATCACCACCTGCTTGCCGGTCAGCGTATCGCTGCCCCGCACGCGGGTGCGCTCGCCCGTGTCATCCGACAGGCCGAAGATATAGTTGTCGCGCCCCGTGGACAGCAGGTCCGAGAAGGAGGCGGGGTCGGACGGATTGGGGTCCAGAACCTGCCGCACCGGCGGGTTGATCTCGAAGCTTTCGACCCACTGCGCCTCGACATCGATGCGGGACGAGAAGAAGGGGCCTTCCTGATCGAAATCGGTGCGCCACTGGTCGCCCTTTGCGTCACCCTCGCAGGTGAAATGGTTGGACACGCGGCATCCCTTGGCCTGCACCGTCAGGAAGGTCGTGCAGCCTTCGGGCGGGGTGAAATTCCCCGCCACGGCAGGCGCGGTCAGGCCAAGGCCCGCCGCAGCCGTCACCACAAACAGGCGGCCCAGCCCGACCATCGCCTCACTCCGCCGCGACTTGCGCAGGCTGCGCGAGGTAGTCGAGGATGGCATCCGCCGCCTCGCGCCCGTCGCGGATGGCCCAGACCACAAGGGACGCCCCGCGCACGATGTCGCCCACGGCATAGACGCCCGGCAGGCTGGTCGCATGGCTGCGGAAATCGGCCTTGATCGTGCCCCAGCGGGTGACGGCCAGTTCCGGCACGCCCCAGAGCGTGGGGATCTCCTCGGGCTCGAATCCCAGCGCCTGCACCACCAGATCGGCGGGTTCGACGTAATCCGCGCCCTCGATGATCTCGGGCGACTGGCGGCCGGTGGCATCCGGCGCGCCCAGACGCATGCGCTGCACCACCACGCCCTCGACCGACTCGCCGCCGGTGAATCCCTTGGGCGCGGTCAGCCAGACGAAATCGACGCCTTCTTCCTCGGCGTTCTGAACCTCGCGCTGGGAACCGGGCATGTTGGCCTTGTCGCGGCGGTAGAGGCATTTGACGCTGGTCGCGCCCTGACGGATCGCCGTGCGGACGCAGTCCATCGCGGTGTCGCCGCCGCCGATGACCACGACGCGCTTGCCCATCGCGTTCAACTCGCCCGAGTCGAATTCGGCCACATCGTCGCCAAAGCTCTTGCGGTTCGACGCGGTCAGGTAGTCCAGCGCCTTGACGATCCCCTTGGCGCCGACGCCGGGGGCCTGGATGTCGCGCGCCTTGTAGACGCCCGTGGCGATCAGCACCGCGTCATGCTGGCCGCGGATGGCGTCAAAGCTGATGTCGACGCCCACGGTGCAGTTCAGCACGAATTGCACGCCCGCCTCGGCCAGTTGGTCGATGCGCTGCATCACGACGGGCTTTTCCAGCTTGAAGCCGGGGATGCCATAGGTCAGCAGCCCGCCTGCGCGGTCATAGCGGTCATAGACCGTGACCTGCACGCCCTTGCGGCGCAGCGCGTCGGCGGCGGCAAGGCCGCCCGGGCCCGCGCCGATGATGCCGACGGATTCCGTGCGTTCGGTCGCAGGGCGGATCGGCTGGACCCAGCCGTTTTCCCATGCCGTGTCGGTGATGTATTTCTCGACCGACCCGATGGTGACTGTGCCGTGGCCGGATTGTTCGATCACGCAATTGCCTTCGCACAGACGGTCCTGCGGGCAGATGCGGCCGCAGATTTCAGGGAAGGTGTTGGTGGCTTGGCTGATCTCGTAGGCTTCCTGCAACCGCCCCTCGGCGGTCAGGCGCAGCCAGTCGGGGATATTGTTGTGCAGCGGGCAGTGCGACTGGCAATAGGGCACGCCGCACTGGCTGCACCGGCCTGCCTGTTCGGCGGCCTTTTCGGCGGCATATTCGCGGTAGATTTCATGGAAATCCTGCGCGCGCAGGTTTGCCGGGCGCTTCTCGGGCATCTCCTTGGCGACGGTCACGAACTGGAGCATGCGGTTGTTTGCCATGAGGCGCCCTTTCATCCGGGTTGTCTCGGGTGTGCGCCTTCATACTTTGCACCTCGGGGGAATAAAAGTCAGTATAGTTTACCTAATACGATGTTTTTGTCCGATTGGGTCGCAAATCCTGCCCTGTTGGCGGAAAAATAGGTCAGCACACGTTCCGATGCTTGTCAGAACCCCAGCGAAAGCAGCCCCAACGCCACCGAACCGACGATGATTCGCCACCAGCCGAAGATGGCAAAACCGTTGCGGCTGACGAAATCCAGCGTCCAGCGCACGACCAGCACGGCGGAGATGAAGGCCAGCGCAAAGCCCACGCCGATATCGACCACGGCGGAGAAATCCAGCACATGGCGGCTTTTCCACAGGTCATAGGTGAAGGCCCCCGCCATGGTGGGCATCGACAGGAAGAAGGAAAACTCGGCCGAGGCACGCTTGCCCACGCCCAGCATCCGCGCCCCCACGATGGTGGCACCCGACCGGCTGACCCCCGGCACCATGGCGAGGCATTGGATGAGGCCGACCGCCAGCGCCTTGCGGAAGGGCAGGGCCATCGCATCGTCATGCACGGGCGGGGGCGCCACGCGGTCGATCACCAGAAGGACCAACCCGCCAAGGATCAGCATGACCGCGATCAGGACGGGCGTTTCGAACAGTACCGTCTTGATGATGTCATGCACCAGCACGCCGATGACGGCGGCGGGAAAGAAGGCCAGCAGGACGGAAACGACGAAGCGCGCCGATTTCGGGTCGCTGTGCATGGTGGACGCCACCTGCCACAGCCGCCCCGCATAGACCGTCAGGATCGCCAGCACCGCGCCAAGCTGGATCACCACCTCGAAGGTCCGGCCGGGGCTGTCGAACCCCAGAAAATGCCCCGCCAGCAGCAGATGCCCCGTAGAGGAGACGGGAATGAACTCCGTCAACCCCTCGATCAGGCCCAGAAGGCCCGCGACCAGCGTGTTTTCCATGCCCTACCGCCCGCGATAGCGCGTGGCGAGGATGCTGCCATCCGGCTGCACTTCGCCCCGCATCTCGGCTTTGCCACCGATGCCCGGCACGTCGTCCAGCCGCGTGCCGCCATCCACGGCGAACCGTGCCCCATCGATTTCGTTTTCACCCGTGACCGCGCCCCGCAGACGCACCCGCGCGCCCACGGGAAGCGGGGCAGGGGTACCATCAGCGGCGCGGGCACCCTGCGCGATCCAGTCGCGGATCAGGCGGACGTCATCCTCGGGCAGCCATGGCGGACCGTCAAAGGGCATCCGCGGATCGGACAGGCCGGTGATGCGCCGCCAGATTTCGGACATTTCCGGATTGCCGGGCACCACCGCCACCCGTTCATCCGCCGCCAAGGCGTGTTCATAGCTGTCCAGCCGCAACCCCTCGGGCGGGCCGCCCACCTTGGAATTGTCGGAATGGCACTTGGCGCAGACCTTCAGGAAGATCGGCTCCACATCCGGCCAAAGCACATCCTCGCCCGGCGCGGGGCGCACCCGTTCGGGCAGGGCGGCAAAGGTCGCCGCCCCTTCGGGCATCCCCGCCGCGACCCAGTCCGACACCAGCGCGATTTCGGCCTCTGACAGGAAGGGCGGGCCGTCCAGCGGCATCCGCGGTTCCGCCTCGCCCCGCAGACGCTGCAACAGGGGGCTGGCCATGTCGCCCGCGATGGCGACCGGCCCGTTCTCGCTGCCCGCCATCACGCCTGCATGGCTGTCCAGATGCAGGCCAAGGGGCGCGTCGCTGCCCGAATGGCACATCACGCAACGTTCCTGGAACAGCGCGCCCACCTGCGCGAAATCCGGTCCCTCCTGCGCCGATGCGGCACCGGCCATCAGCAAAAGGGCCAGCGCCGCCCGCATGACGGTCACGCCTTCCGCAGGTTCTTCGCCGATTCCTTGATCGCGGCATATTGCCCCGACGGACGGTAGCGCCACAGGTATTCCGGCAGGACCGGACCCATCGCGGTGGGCACGATCCCCAGATCGGCAAGACCGCGCGCGCCCGCCGACACGACATTGTCACGCTTCAGGTTGCGGACCTGATCGCGGGTGATCATGCCGTTCCGGAATAGGCCCAGCGTTACCGCCTGCAACAGGTCGAACGCCCCGCCCATGATCGACGCCACGAAGAAGGGCACGTTCACCACCAGACGCCGCCGCCGGATCACGGCCAGCATCTGGCGCATCAGGTCGCGGAAGGTCGCCACATCCGGCCCGCCCAGTTCGTAGATGCCGGGTGCCGCCGTGCCGGTCACGCCCTTGACCGCGGCCTGCGCCACGTCATCGACATAGACCGGCTGGAATTTCGTGCCCGCACCCACCACCGGCAGCACCGGCCCGAAGCGCGACATGGCGGCAAAGCGGTTGAAGAAGCCGTCCTCGTTGCCGAAGATGATCGAGGGGCGCAGGATCACGGCCGAAGGGAAGGCCGCCAGAACTGCCGCCTCGCCCGCAGCCTTGGTGCGCTGGTAGTCCGAGTCGCTGTCCGCATCCGAACCGATTGCCGAGATGTGGACAAGGTTCACCACCGCTTCCTCGGCCGCGATCCGCGCGATGCGGCCCGCGCCTTCGGCCTGCACGGCGTCAAAGCTGTTCTTGCCAAAGCCGTTCAGGATGCCCACGCAGTTCACCACCGCATCCGCGCCTTTCATCACCGCGCGCACGCTTGCATCGTCGCGGATGTTGCAGGCCACGGGTTCCACCTGACCCACCACGCCATAGGGTTTGACGAACAGCGCGTCATTCGGGCGGCGGACGGCCACGCGGACGCGCCAGCCCTCCTTGGCCATGCGCCGCGCGATGTAGCGGCCGACAAAGCCCGAACCGCCGTAGATGGTGACAAGCTTGTTCATGTCCGGTTCCCCATTCTTTCGTTGCGCCGTGATTACACCCTTCCCCCCCGAAGGCCAAGCACCCGCTGTGCCGCAGCTTTGCCGGTCCGCGACGGGCGGCGAAAGATTCTTCAATCCGGCCCGTTGACACTGCCCGACGGCTTCTTTACATCGCCCTCCATCGACTTGGGCCCAGATGGCGGAATTGGTAGACGCACTGGTTTCAGGTACCAGCGCTGCAAGGCGTGGAGGTTCGAGTCCTCTTCTGGGCACCATGTCGATCTTGCCAAAAGGGCGCGGGGAAACCTGCGCCCTTCGGCGTTTCCGGACCCCTTTCCGTTGACCCCCGCGCGGGCCGCCGCTAATGCAGCGCAAACCCCGCCGAAAGGACGCGCCTTGGCCATCTTCCTGTACCAGAACGACCTGCCCGACGGGCTGACCCTTGGCCCCGTGGTTGCGATCGACACCGAGACGATGGGGCTGGACCCCCGCCGCGACCGGCTGTGCGTGGTGCAACTGTCGGACGGGGACGGGAACGCGCATCTGGTGCAGATCGCGCGCGGCCAGACGCGGGCCCCGAATCTGGAGCGGCTGCTGACCGACCCCGCCACGCTGAAGCTCTTCCATTTCGGCCGCTTCGACATCGCCGCGCTGAAGAATGCCTTCGGCGTGACCACCGCGCCGGTCTGGTGCACCAAGATCGCGTCGAAACTGATCCGCACCTTCACCGACCGGCACGGGCTGAAATACCTGCTGCTGGAACTGGTGGGGGTGGACGTGTCCAAGCAGCAGCAGACGTCCGACTGGGGGGCCGAGGTCTTGACCGAGGCTCAGAAGGAATATGCGGCGTCCGACGTGCTCTATCTGCACGCGCTGAAGGACGCGCTTCAGGCGCGTCTGGTGCGCGAAGGCCGGATGGACCTCGCCCAGCGCTGCTTCGACTTCCTGCCCACGCGGGCAGAGCTGGACCTGCTGGGATGGGAAGAACCCAATGACCTCTTCCACCACTGATTTCCTGTCGACCGCCCGCCGCGTCATCCGCCGCGAGGCCGAGGCGCTGGGCATGCTGGCCGACAGTCTGGACGGGGCCTTTTCGGCGGCGGTGGACCTGATCCTGAAATCGCAGGGGCGGGTGATCGTGTCGGGCATGGGCAAGTCGGGCCACGTCGCGCGCAAGATCGCTGCGACGCTCGCCTCGACCGGCACGCCCGCGCAATTCGTCCATCCGGCCGAGGCGAGCCATGGCGACCTTGGCATGGTGATGCGGGGCGACGTGGCGCTGGTCCTGTCAAACTCGGGCGAGACGCCGGAACTGGCCGACATCATCGCGCATACCCGCCGCTTCGACATTCCGCTGATCGGCGTGGCGTCACGGGCCGAGTCGACGCTGCTGCGGCAATCCGACGTTGCGCTGGTCCTGCCCCCCGCGCCCGAGGCCTGCGAGCAGGGGATCGTTCCGACCACCTCGACCACCATGACGCTGGCGCTGGGCGATGCGCTGGCGGTGGCGCTGATGGAGCACCGCGCCTTTACCCCCGACCAGTTCCGCATCTTCCACCCCGGCGGCAAGCTGGGCGCGCGGCTGTCGCGGGTGCGCGATCTGATGCATCCCGACGCGCCGCTGGTGAACCATGACGCGCCGATGGGCGATGCGCTGCTCATGATGTCGGCCAAGGGCTTCGGCGTGGTTGGCGTGACCGATGCGGACGGCTACCTTCAGGGCATCATCACCGATGGCGACCTGCGGCGGCACATGGCGGGACTGCTCGACCTTGCGGCGGGCGACGTGATGACCGCCGCGCCGCGCACCATCGGGCCCGACGCCCTTGCCGAAACCGCGGTCCGCATCATGAACGACAAGAAGATCACCTGCCTTTTCGTCGTCGATCCCGAAGGCAGCCAGACCGTGGCGGGCCTTCTGCACATCCACGACTGCCTGCGCGCCGGAATCGCCTGATGGCACGGCGGGCGGCGCTTGACGGCTGGTCGCGGCTGGTCGCCTGGCTGAAGGTGCTGCTGCCGCTACTGGCGCTGGGCTTGTTGTCCACGCTCTTCCTCGTCTCCAACCGCGTGGACCCCGAGGATGCGATCCCCTACGCGCAGGTGGATGTCGAAGAACGTCTGCGCGAACCGCGGATGACCGCCCCCACCTATGCCGGTACCACCCGCGACGGGGCCGCGCTGGAACTGCGCGCCGACGAGACCCGCCCCGCGACGGCCGACGGACAGGGCCAGACCGCCAAAAAGGTGAATGCCCGCCTGTCCACGCCCGATGGCGCCGTCACGGACCTTGCCGCCGATGCCGCGGTGATGGCGCCGGACGGCAACGAGGTGACGCTGACCGGCAATGTCACCTTCAACAGCAGCACCGGCTACGATCTGGTGACCGAGGCGTTGACCGCCCGCCTTGACGAAACCGCGATCCGCAGCACCACGCCCGTCCGCGCGACCGGCCCCGTCGGGCAGATCACCGCCGACCGGATGGAACTGACGCAGCGCGGGGATGGCGGAGCGGGTTATCTTCTGGTTTTCAATGGAAGCGTGAAGCTGGTATTCCAACCGGCGAAATGATTGCTCTGGTCTGGGGATTGAAATGGCAGCGGCCCTGCGCGCATCACTGCTTACTGCGGCGCTTCTGGCCCTGACGACGCCCCTTTCGGCACAGACGGCGATCAACCTGACCGGGCTCCGGCAGGACACCTCCCTTCCGGTCGAGGTCGCGGCAGACAGCCTTGCCGTGGACCAGACGGACGGGCAGGCCACCTTTTCCGGCAATGTGAAGGTCACGCAGGGGGACATGACGATTCAGGCGGGCGAGGCGCGCGTCGAATACACCCCCGATGGCAAGGGGATCGACCGTATCCTGTTGTCCGGCCGTGTGCTTTTCGCCAGCCCCACCGATGCCGCCGAGGCGGACGAGGCGGTCTATACCATCGACACGGGCGTGGTCGTCCTGACCGGTGACGTCCTGCTGACGCAAGGCTCCACCACCATTTCCGGCGGACGTCTGGTCTATGACCTCGATCAGGGCACCGGCAGCATGGAGGGGCGGGTGCAGACCGTGTTCACCCCCGGCAAGGCGCAGCCGTGAAGGATGGCGCCCCCGGACTGACCGTGACCGAAGGGTCGGCGGGGCTGGCCATCCGGTCGCTGCGGAAAAGCTATCGCCGCCGCCCCGTGATCCGCGACGTGTCCATGCATCTGAACCGGGGCGAGGTGGTGGCGCTGCTCGGCCCCAACGGATCGGGCAAAACGACGTGCTTCTACGCCATCGCCGGTCTCGTCTCGCCCGAAGGCGGCGCGGTGCTGATCGACGGGCGGGATGTGACGGCGCTGCCCATGTATCGCCGCGCGCGGCTGGGCATCGGCTATCTGCCGCAGGAAGTGTCGATCTTCCGCGGCCTGTCGGTCGAGGACAACATCCTTGCCGTTCTCGAAATCACCCATTCCGACCGCCACAAGCGGCGCGAGCGGCTGGAGGAGTTGCTGTCGGAATTCTCCATCACCCACCTGCGCCGCGCGCCCGCGCTGGCGCTGTCGGGCGGGGAACGGCGGCGTGTGGAAATCGCGCGCTGTCTGGCGGCGGACCCGAAATACCTGCTGCTGGACGAACCCTTCGCCGGCGTCGATCCCATCGCCGTGGGTGAAATCCGGCATCTGGTGCAGGACCTGAAAAGCCGCGGCATCGGCGTGCTGATCACCGACCACAATGTCCGTGAAACGCTAGAGATCGTGGACCGCGCCTATATCCTGCACGACGGCAAGGTGCTGATGAGCGGGACGACGGACGAGGTGGTGCGCGACGAAACCGTGCGCCGCGTCTATCTGGGCCAGAACTTCCGAATCGGCTGATCCCCGCCTGCGCCAAGCGCAGCGCAACGCGCTTTGCATCCCATCCCTACGACTCTGTTGACAAGCGCCCGCCTGCGGATGCCAAATATCCGTAATGCGTGTGCAAATCGCCATGTCCGTTCCTGCCGATGCCGCCGCCAAGACGGCCAGCGGTCTTGCGGGAACGCCCCCCCGAACCCAAGTCAGATTCAAGAGGGTCCGCCCGCCCCAGTAACGGCGGCCGGATCGAATTCACGCGGAGGAAGCACCATGCGTTACCAGATCAGCGGCAAACAGATCGACATAGGCGAGGCGCTCCAGACGCATGTGAAGGCCGAACTCGGCGAGGTGGTGGAAAAATACGCCCAGCGCCCGACCGATGCCGTCATCATCTTCTCGCGCGCCGCGCATGAATTCGTCTGCGAGGCGACGATCCACCTGTCGACCGGTCTGTCGGCGCAGGCCAAGGGCCATGCCTCCGAAATCTATGCCGCTTTCGAATCCTGCCGCGAGAAGATGGACAAGCAGCTCCGCCGCTACAAACGCCGGTTGCGCAACCACCACAGCGCGCGGACGGCCCCTGTTGAATTCGCCGAAGGCTCCGCCTATATCCTCGCGCCAACCGAAGAACCCGAGGAAGACGACCACGACGATCTGCCGCAACCCATCGTGATCGCCGAGATGGAGACGAAGATTCCTTCGATCACCGTCGGCGAGGCGGTGATGCAGCTGGAACTGGGTGGCCAGAAAATGCTCGTGTTCCGGAACGAAGGACATGGTGGGGTGAATGTCGTGTACCGTCGTGATGACGGCAACATCGGCTGGATCGACCCGCGCAACAGCAAATGACGCCGGCCTTGGCACGGCACAGGAACGAACGCGGCTGATGGAACTTTCCAAGCTACTCATTCCGGGGGCCGTACGGGTCGTCGGTCAGTTGACCAGCAAGAAGCGGCTCTTCCAGGAACTGGGAGAGCTGGCCGCAAGCGCCTATGGCATGAGCGGGGCCACCGCCATCGACGGCCTTCAGGAACGCGAAAGCCTTGGTCCCACCGGCGTGGGCCATGGCATCGCGCTTCCCCATGCGCGGCTGGAAGACCTGCGCGAGATTCGCGGGGTCTTCATCCGTCTGGAAAAGCCGCTGGATTACGACAGCGTCGACCGCCAGCCCGTCGATCTGGTCTTCGGCCTGTTCGCGCCCAAGGATTCGGGGGTGGACCATCTGAAGGCGCTGGCGCTGGTCAGCCGCACGATGCGGGATCAGGCGGTGGTGTCCAAGCTGCGCGCCAACAGCGACCCTGCCAAGATCTACGCGATCCTGACCGAATCGCGCACCACGCAGGCGGCCTGAGCGCTAGCGTCTGGCGGTAAAGCCGAAGCCCATGTAATCGCGCTGATAGGCATCGCGCGCAGCCTCTTCCAGCTCGCCGTCGCGGATGGTGTCCAGCGCGTCGTCGCAGGCGTCGCGGGGCAGGGCGGGTGGCGGTGCCGTCACCCCCACCTCGGCGCAGAGGAAGGCCAGCCCCTCGGCCAAACTCTCCTCGCGCAGGATCAGGTCGGGCGGCTGGAACTGGGCAAAGCCTTGCAGGACGGCGGTCTGGCTGGCCCATGCGGCATCGGTGCGGAACCCCGTCTGCCCCGCCAGATTGCGTTTCAGGAACCGCAGGAAGGCAAGAAAGGACGCGCGCCGCGTGTCACGGTCCAGCACCTCGCCCGCGCGCGGCAGGGTGACGCCATGCACGCGGGACAGGATGTTGCGCTGCTCCTGCTGCATCCCGCCGCCCTGTTCCAGCGCCCAGAAGGCGCGGTGGGCGCGGTCCAGCGGATGGCGCAGCACGGTAAAGGCGCGGTGTCCGGGATGCGCCCGCTTCCACTGGCGCAGGGTCTTGTGCGTGAAGTCGCCCTCGACCCCGCCCAGACCGGCCAGCCAGTCCGCCACCGACGGCGCGCCCTTGACCGGCATGAACACAAGCGGCACCTCGCGCCCCGCGACATAGCCGGGGATCGCCGCATTGCGCCGTGGTTCGAAATTCGGCGTGCGCGACAGGTTGAACCGGTCCAGCCGCGCCAGCGCCTGTTCCATCGCGGCGGAATTGACGACTTTCTGCTCCAGCGGTTCGGGGTTCTGCACCGTCAGCGAGGAATCGACCGACTCCAGCCGCCCCTCGATCCCCAGAAACGCCGCCAGCCCGTTCAGCACATCCAGATCGGGGATGTCGTCATAGTCGATGTAGAAGGCCGTCTGCCCCCGCGCCTGAAGCGCGCGCATCAACCGGACCTGAAACGCCTGCACCCCGTCCAGATGTTCGGTGAATTCCAGCGCGTCGAACCGCGCCTTGGCCTGCTTCAGGTTCTTGGGGTTGGTCAGCTTCCACTGCCCCGTCGCCTGCGCGATCTTCAGACTGACATAACTTTCGATCGGGTTGCGCGTCAGCACGATCTTGGCGCAGCGCGGATCGTCCAGTACAAGGTCAAACACCCGCGGATCATGGTCGTGGAAATAGCGGAACCCCGCCATCCCCGGCGTACGCTCGCGCAACCGGCGCAAGAGCAGGGCGGGGTCCGCCTCGCGCTCGGCCAGCGTGACGCCGAACATCTCGGTCTGGTCCTTCTTGCCGATGAAGACGGGATTGAACACCTCGCCATGGCAGGTCACGCCCGGCATCGCGTTCAGGTTGGCCTCCAGAAAATTGGAGCCTGTCCGCATCTCTGCGAACATCACGAAGGAATCGAACCGGACTGTCACCGCGTCACTTCACCAGATAGGGCCGCCCGCGGCGGGCCTCCGCAGGCTGCAGGTCTCCACCCGCAGGGAAGTCGCCCATCAACACCGGCTGCATCCCCTGATTGCGGAGATTCTGCAGGAACTGCCCGAATCCGGCAAGGTCCGTCATGCGCGGCGCCTCGGTCAGGCGGCGGAGCGAGCGGGGGCTGATCTCGTCCACGATGGTCTGCAGGGGTTCCATCGGGTTCTCGATGAATTCGGCCAGCGTCCAGATGCGGATGCGCGCCTTGGCCGAGGAATGGCGCAGGATCGCCAGATGGTCGATCTCGATCTTCTGGAGCCTTGCAGCCTCGCGCCGGATGTCGGCGAAGTTGCGGTTCGATTTGAAAAGAGGGATCGCCCAAGCGCCCGATATGACGGAAATCTGCGCGTTGCCGTCCAGCGCCATGAACCAGTTGAGCGTCTGGTTATCCGCCGGTCCGAACTGGAAAGACTGCCGCTCGCCCCGCGTGGCCCAGATCAGATTGGCAAGGAAGGATCGCGGGTTGTAATCGCGCAGCGCCGCGCTGTCGGGAATGGCGCCGTTGAACACCGCCTCGCCCCCCGCGAATTCCACGCGGTCGGGCGCGAAAAGGTGGCCATGCACCCGCGTGCCGGTGACCTTGCCCAGCCAGCCCTCGAAATTCTCGAACACGTCGGTGAATCCCTGAAACACCGAATAGGGCGCCGCGGTGCGCCCGTTTTCCCAATCCGCATTGGGAAAGCGGCTTTGCATGTAAAGCCCGGGCCGCCCCTTCACCCGCCGTTCCACCGCCTTGGAAAACAGCCGGTCGATCTTGCCCGGATTCGGTTCCCCCCCCGCCTGCGCGGTGGCGTCGTCGGACAGGAAGGTGGCATAAAGCCGGTTCGCGTTCGGCCAGATCTTGCGCGCCACGAAACAGTCCGACCGCCGCAGCAGTTGCAGGTGGTCGTCATAGAAGATGTGCGGCTTGCCCTGGAAATCGAACTTGGACAGCGTCAGCGACCGGCTTTCCACATTCCCCGACACCTGCCGCACCAGCGTCTGGAAATAGCTTTCGTCCGGAATCCAGACGCGGCGGAAATAGCGGTCATAAAGCGTCCGGTCCGGCCCCTGAAGGATGGCCGAAAGCGTCTGGCGGGTCAGACACCACCACTGGCTGCCCAGATGCGGGACGATGCCGTTGGGGATCGTGCGGCGGAACCCCACGCGCCGTTGCAGGGCGACATAGCGGTCGAACAGCCACCTTTGCGTGCGCCACGAAAAGGGGAAGCGCAGGGTGAAACGTTCCATGTTCAGTCCGCCGATGGTCCAGCCGACCTCTTCGGTGGTGACGGATTCGATGAAATCGGTGCGCGGGCGTTCGTCCAGATAGGCGATCAGTTCCTTGACGGGGCGCAGCGGCAGGCAGGACCCCGAGGCAAGGTAGACATGCCGGACCGAGGGGAATTCCTCCAGCATCACCTCGGCCGCCTTTTGCGTGGCGGCGACGATGCCCCAGGTGCCCCATTCGCAGTTGAACCGTTCGGAAAACCGCACATTCGGCAGGTCCGACAGGTCGGCCATGAATTTGTCATAGCTCCACCGTCCGACGCGGCGGTCGACATGGATCACCACCGGACAGCCGCGTTCGGCCCAGTGCCGCGCCGTTTCCGCCGCGCGGTGGAACGCCGTATGGCACAGCATGACAAAGCCGAGCGGGCCGTTCGGTGCCACAAGGGCCGAGGAGGGACCGCTCATGCCCAGTTCCCCTTGGACATCAGCCCCAGAATTTCCAACTGGCGCCAGTTGATGTATTTCTCCGACCACTTGCACCACAGGTCGGGGTGGGTCTTCAGCCCGTCGCGATAGGCGCGGTATTCGGCGCTGTTGGCGTAATGCTGCCCGCGCTCCAGTTCCTCGTCGGCCTTGGCGGCGAAGGTATCCAGGAACTTCGCGTGCAGCAGACAGCCCGACGCCTTCTCGCCCCCCCATTCATCATAGGTCAGGTTCAACCCGCGCGGCAGCAGCATGTGGGTCGAACTGGCATAGGCATAGGCGCGGTGCCATTTCACCAGTGGGATCTTGTTCAGCGCGGGCGCGGCCTTGGGCCGGTCGCGGAAGAAGACCCGCGCGCGTGGGCCGCCCTGCACCCACAGGTTGCCGTCACCGGGGTTGCGCTTGACCGAATAGTTGGCGCTGTCGAACCACTGCGCGATCTCGAAGGGATCCTGCCCCTCGCGATAGGGTTGGGCGTCCATCGGCCCCTTGGGATACATGTCCAGCAACATGGCCGAGAAGGAGCGTATCCCCGACGTCTCCAGCCAGTCTGTCAGCGCGCGCAGGGGGCGCGTCTCGCAAAAGGGGTAGACGAGGAATTCGTCGGGATCGACCACCAGCGTCCAGTGCCCGTGGCAGTATTTGCGTTGCAGCGCCGTGATCCAGTCCATCCCGAAGCGCGACGCCTTATAGCTGCCCGTCGCCACCCAGAGCGATACGTCCGACTGCTGTTGCAGGTATTCGCGCGACCCGTCATCCGACCCGTTGTCTACGATGAGGAAGTGGTTGACCCCCAGATCACGGTAATAGCGCAGGAAATAGGGCAGGCGGACGCGTTCGTTCCGCAGGGTGGACAAAAGCAGGATGGAATCGCCACGGATCGCCCCCGTGCGATTGACCACGGCTGTCATCTCGCGACGTTTCAGCCATGCGCGCAGGTGAAGCCGCCTGCGACGCAGCCTCAACCGATATGCACCGACAATCCCCACCTGTCCGCCCGTCCCCTACGGTTTCGCCATCTCCCTGCGAAAGCCGTGCCACACTGGTTAATTCTCGCCTCGGTCTTTCTGCCGCCCTGCCATCCGTAAGGATATCAGAAACGATTTTGCGCCAGTTTAGTAAGTGACCCGTCCCAAGTAAACAATTCCTCGCCAAAAGTATAATTGCAGGAACAATTTGCTGGCAAATCCGGCGGTCGTCAGACCCATCCGCCGCGCGACATCAACCCCAGCGATTCCAGTGCACGCCAACAAGTCAACCGGCGCGATTGCGGTATCCAGAAATCGGGGTTTTCGGCCAGCGCGTCGTAATAGCGGTCATATTGCGCGGAATTGGAAAAATGCTCGCCCCGCCGCTTTTCCTCGGCCGCGCGGTCCACGACCGTGTGCAGGAATTTGGTGTGCAGCAAAAGGCCCGAGGGCGCCTCGCCCCCGTCGGTGTCGTAAATGCGGTTCAGCGGGGGCGGCAGCAGCGAATGGGTGGAATTCACATAGGCATAGCGCCAGTGCCATTTCACCAGAGGCACCTTGTTCAGCGTGGGCGCGCGGCGGGGTTCCTGTGCAAAGAACATCCGCCCGCGCGGGCCGCCCTGTATCCACAGGTTACCCATCGGTTCCTGCACACGGATGCCATAGCCTGACGGATCGAACCATTCCAGCACCGCCAGCGGATCCTCTCCCGCGCGATAGGGATGCGCGGCCACCGGCCCCTTGGGATAAAGGTCCAGCATCATCGCGCCGAACATGCGCCGCCCCTGACCGTCCAGCCAGCCGGTCAGCGCGCGCAGGTCGCGGCTGTCCCAGTGGGGATAGATCAGCAGCTCGTCCGCATCGACCGTCAGGCACCAGTGCCCGTGGCCGTATCGCGCCAGCAGCAGGACCATCCAGTCCATCCCGAAGCGCGACGCCTTGTAGCTGGCCTGCGTGGACCATAGCGACACGTCCGGCTGGGCGCGCAGGAATTCGGTGGTGCCGTCGTCGCTGCCATTGTCCACGATCAGGAACTGAGCCACGCCCAGCCTGCGGTGATGGTCCAGAAACCATGGCAGTCGCACCGCCTCGTTCCGGACGGTGGCAAAGCACAGGATGTCGTCGCGGCGGATCGCGGCGGTCCGGTCGCTCACGGGCGTCAACTCGCCCCGCCGCCGCCACGCCTGCCACAGCAGCCTGCGCCGTTTCAGGCGCAGGCGGTAGGCGTCAAGAAGACGGGCGGGAGTTTCCATCCGCCCGTCCGGATCACTGCGCCGCTTTCTGGAGCGCGATCATGTCGTGCAGATAGGCCGAGAATTCGTCGCGCAGATCGGGCCGCGACAGGCCGAAGGCGACGGTCGCCTGAAGGAACCCCGCCTTCGACCCGCAGTCATAGCGCTGGCCGCGGAAGCGATAGCCGAAGATGCCCTCGCCCTCGGCCTCTTGCGCGATGGCGTCGGTCAGCTGGATCTCGCCGCCCGCGCCCTGCTTGACCTTGTTCAGGTTGGTCAGAACCTTGGGCGACAGGATGTAGCGCCCGATCACCGCCAGATTCGACGGCTCGGTCCCCGGGGCGGGCTTTTCGACCATGCCCTTGGCCTTGACGATGGCCCCCATATCCTCGCCGATGTCGAGGATGCCGTAGGACTTGGCCTTTTCGGGCGCGACCTCCATCGCGGCGACCATGTTGCCGCCGGTCTGCTCATAGGCTTCGACCATCTGCTGCAGACAGGGCTTTTCCGCCGCGATCACGTCATCGGGCAGCAGCACGGCAAAGGGTTCGTTCCCGATCAGCCGCCGCGCGCACCACACGGCATGGCCCAGACCCATGGGCCGGTTCTGCCGGATATAGGCGATGGCGCCCGAATCCATGTTGGTTTCCTTGAGGATTTCCAGCAGCTCGTCCTTGCCGGATTTCCGCAGGCTGCTTTCCAGCTCGGGCGCGTGGTCGAAGTAATCCTCCAGCGCGGATTTTCCGCGCGAGGTCACGAAGATGAACTCCTTGATCCCCGCCGCGCGCGCCTCGTCGATGGCGTACTGGATCAGGGGCCGGTCAACCAGCGTCATGATCTCTTTGGGAATGGACTTCGTGGCCGGAAGGAAACGTGTCCCCAGACCTGCCACCGGAAAGACGGCCTTGGTGACCTTCTTGACTTTCATTTCTCGCACCCATGCTGAACCGGAAATACGCCGGCCCTTGCTGTCCCATAACGGATATCGCATGCGATCTTCAATCGCGCGCCGATCACAGGCAGGATATCAGCGATTTGCCACGCATGGAACGTGACGCGGCGTCAGACCATCGCCGCCATCATTGCCTCGATCACCGGCACGTCCGAGGGGTTGTTCAACTCCCAGAACTGCCGCCCCTTGGCGCTCACCTCGACGCACAGCACGTTCCGCCCGTTTTCAAGGAAGCGGAGCTGTTCCAGCCCTTCCAGCCGCTCCAGCGGGCCGGTGGGCCAGCGGGGATAGGCCGCCAGCGCGTCGGGGCGATAGGCATAGACGCCGACATGGTGGAAGACGGGCGTCGGCTCCTCGGCCCCGTAGTCGCGGCCGGTATAGGGAATCACCTCTTTCGAGAAATAAAGCCCCCGCCCCCCCGCGCCGAAGACGGCGGTTGTCCCGCCCACGCGCCCGTTGCGGCGATCCTCCAGCAGCTTGGCCAGCATCGCCCCCTCGCAGCGCAGGACGGGTGTGGCGATTTCCGCGCCGGGATCGGCGCGCAGGCCCGCGACCAGATCCTCGACGAACCACGCAGGCGTCAGCGGCGCGTCGCCCTGAAGGTTCACCACGATGTCGAACCCCGGCAGCTTTGCCGCCACCTCTGCGCAACGCTCCGTCCCGTTCTGGCAGTCGGACGAGGTCATCACCACCTCGGCCCCGAAGCCCATGGCATGGTCGCGGATGCGGTCGTCATCTGTCGCCACCACCACGCGGTCCGCGCCGCGCACGGCCATCGCGGCCTCCCATGACCTGCGGATCAGGGTCTTCTTCCCGTCCGGCCCGTTCAACTCCACCAGCGGCTTGCCGGGATAGCGGGTGCTGGCATAGCGGGCGGGAATGGCGATCAGGACACTCATTTCCGCAGCTCCACCCCGGGGGCAAAGGCGATGAAATGCGGGTTGTCCCAGCCCGGCTTGCCATAGGCCAGGGCCTCGTGCGTGTCGAAGCGGACGACATGCCCGCCCGCCCCGCGCAACACGGCATCGCCCGCCGCCGTGTCCCATTCCATCGTGCGCCCGATGCGGGGGTAAAGATCGGCCTCGCCCGTGGCGACAAGGCAGAACTTCAGGCTGGACCCCGCACTCTTGGCATCCTTGACCGAATATTTGCCGATATAGTCATCCGTCGCCTGATCGCGGTGCGATTTCGACGCTACCACCATCAGCGCGGCATTGTCGGGGGTCGACACGCGGATCGGCGTGACCTTGCCAGCGCGTACCTTGTCGAAGGGCGCTGCCTCCTCGACCGCCGTGCCGTCGGGCAGGGTATAGAACAGCCGCCCCTTGGCCGGCGCATAGACCACGCCCCGCAGCGGCACGCCGTCCTGCACATAGGCGATGTTCACCGTGAAATCCCCGCGCCGCTGCACGAATTCCTTGGTCCCGTCCAGCGGATCGACGATCAGGAAGGTCCGCGCCGTCAGGGCGTGGCTGTCCGCCTGCTCCTCGGTGATCAGCACCACATCGGGAAACTCCGCCCGCAGCCCGGCCGAGATATGGGCATCCGCCGCCTCGTCCGCCTCTGTCACGGGGGATGCGTCCGACTTGGCCTTCACCTCGAAATCCGGACCGTCATAGATGGCCATGATGCGGTCGCCCGCCTCCAGTGCAAGGCGGCGGATCACAGGGATCAGGTGTTCGAAATCCATCACGTCTCCGGAAAGGACAGGCAGCGCGCAGGGCCGCAGTTGAAGTCGGTCTCGGCCCGACTTATCATCCGGCCTTGTAAAAACGGCAAGCAGTCCCGGCAGGGCAAACCGCTCTGCCGCATCGGGTGCGAGGGTCACGAAGTGCGGTTCCACGCCGAAGTCAGGCGCACAAAGGCGCGCACCGCCCTCGGGATGCTGGAACTGGTGTTCCACGGCGCCGTGCACAATGTCCGCATGTCCCATACCAGCGCGGTGATCGGCCTTGTGCTGAACGTGATCCAGTCCTCGCTGATGGTCTTGGGTTTTTACATCATGTTCACCTTCACCGGCGCGCGTCCCAACGCGATCCGGGGCGACTACATCCTGTTCCTGATGTCCGGCGTGTTCATGTACATGACGCATGTCAAGACGCTGAACTCGGTGATGCGGGCGGACGGGCCGACATCGGCCATGATGAAACACGCGCCGATGAACACGCTGATCGCGATCATGTCCGGCGCGCTCGGCGCACTTTATCTGCAGGTCTTCTCGGCGGCGATCATCCTTTACGTCTACCACGCCGTCCTGTCGCCCATCAGCTTCCACCAGCCGGTCGGTATGATGGCGATGCTGCTTCTGGCCTGGGGAACGGGCATTGCGGTCGGGCTTCTTTTCCGTGCCGCCATGCCATGGCAACCGCGGGTCTTCGGCATGGTGGCGCAGCTTTACATCCGCCTGAACATGATCGCCTCGGGCAAGATGTTCGTGGCCAATGCCATGCCGACCGCCGTTCTGGCCTTTTTCGACTGGAACCCGCTCTTCCATGTCATCGATCAGGGCAGGGGGTTCATTTTCCTGAACTACCACCCCCGCTATTCCAGCATCGAATATCCCGTCTACGCGATGTTCGCGATCCTCGCGCTGGGCCTGATCGGGGAATACTACACGGGCAAGCGCGTCTCGCTCAGCTGGTCGATGGGGAAATAACCCCCTCGTCCACCACCCGCAGCGTCAGGTTGATCCGCCCACCCCCCGCCAGCAGGCGCGACGAGCCAAAGCGCAGCCGGTCGATACCATGCCATGCCAGCCGCGCCGCGCCGCCCATGACCACCACATCGCCCGACCGCAGCCAGACGCTTTCCGTTCCGTCCTTGCGCTCCACGCCCCCCATGCGGAACAGCGCCTCGTCCCCCAGCGAGATCGACACGACCGGAAAGCTGAAATCGCCCTCGTCCTTGTCCTGATGCAGGCCCATCTTGGCCCCTTCGCCGTAGAAATTGACCAGACAGCAATCCGGATCGCGCGCAAGTCCCGTCACCTGCCGCCAGACCGCAAGGACCGATGCCGGAATCGGCGGCCAATCCCGCCCCGACGGATGCCGCGGCTCATAGCGGTATCCCCGCCGGTCGGTGATCCATCCCGCCCGTCCTGCCGCCGTCATCCGCACGCTCATGGCCCGCCCGCCCGGCGTCACCGGCGACAGCAACGGCGCGGCGGCCACCACGGCGCGCAGATCGCCCACCATCGCCGCCTGCGCCGCCCCGTCCAGAAGGCCCGGCCAATAGGCAAAGCCCCTGATCATCACCGCTCCGCCCATGCGCCATTCCTTCGGATTGCCAACGAATTCCACCCTGAGGGGCGCTTGCAGCCCCCCGATGCCCCCCTTATATACACGCCAAGCCGGGATCGGGCGGGCCGCCTGCCCCGGATGCACTTGGGATCGGGGCTGGATGCCTTGCAAGGGTCCAACCCCAAAACATCGCCGGAAGAAGAGGTAGCATATCATGGCCAAAGTCATCGGGATTGACCTCGGGACGACCAACTCCTGCGTTGCCATCATGGATGGCTCGCAACCCCGCATCATCGAAAACTCCGAAGGCGCGCGCACCACGCCGTCCATCGTCGCCTTCACCGAAACCGAACGTCTGGTGGGCCAGCCCGCCAAGCGTCAGGCCGTGACCAACGCCGCCAACACCGTCTTCGCGGTGAAGCGTCTGATCGGCCGCCGCCATGACGATCCGGCGGTGACGAAGGACCAGAAGAACATCCCCTACAAGGTGGTGAACGGCGGCAACGGCGACGCGTGGGTCGAAGTGCGCGGCGAGAAGTATTCGCCGTCGCAAATCTCTGCCTTCATCCTGCAGAAGATGAAGGAAACGGCCGAGTCCTATCTGGGCGAGACGGTCACGCAGGCCGTCATCACCGTTCCCGCCTATTTCAACGACGCCCAGCGTCAGGCAACCAAGGACGCCGGCAAGATCGCCGGTCTGGAAGTGCTGCGCATCATCAACGAACCCACGGCCGCCGCTCTGGCCTATGGGCTCGACAAGAAGGAAACCCGCACGATCGCGGTCTATGACCTTGGCGGCGGCACCTTCGACATCACCATCCTGGAAATCGACGACGGCCTGTTCGAGGTGAAGTCGACCAACGGCGACACCTTCCTCGGCGGCGAAGATTTCGACATGCGCATCGTCAGCTATCTGGCCGACGAATTCAAAAAGGAACACGGCGTCGACCTGACGCTGGACAAGATGGCCCTCCAGCGCCTGAAAGAGGCGGCGGAAAAGGCCAAGATCGAACTGTCGTCCAGCCAGCAGACCGAGATCAACCAGCCGTTCATCTCGATGGACAAGAACACGGGCCAGCCGCTCCACCTCGTGGTAAAGCTGACGCGGGCGAAGCTGGAATCGCTGGTCGACGACCTCATCAAGAAGTCGATGAAGCCCTGCGCCGCCGCGCTGAAGGATGCGGGTCTCTCCACCTCGGACATCGACGAAGTCGTCCTCGTCGGCGGCATGACCCGTATGCCCCGCGTGATCGAGGAAGTGACCAAATTCTTCGGCAAGGAACCCCACAAGGGCGTGAACCCCGATGAAGTCGTCGCCGCCGGCGCCGCCATCCAGGCGGGCGTGCTGCAGGGTGACGTGAAGGACGTGGTCCTTCTGGACGTGACGCCCCTCTCGCTGGGGATCGAAACGCTGGGTGGCGTCTTCACCCGACTGATCGACCGCAACACCACGATCCCGACCAAGAAGTCGCAGATCTTCTCCACGGCCGAAGACAACCAGAACGCCGTGACGATCCGCGTCTTCCAGGGCGAACGCGAAATGGCCGCGGACAACAAGATGCTGGGCCAGTTCAACCTTGAAAACATCCCGCCCGCCCCGCGCGGCATGCCGCAGATCGAGGTGACCTTCGACATCGACGCCAACGGCATCGTGTCCGTCAGCGCGAAGGACAAGGGCACCGGCAAATCGCAGCAGATCACGATCCAGGCTTCGGGCGGCCTGTCCGACGACGACATCGAAAAGATGATCAAGGACGCCGAGGCGAATGCCGACGCGGACCGCGCGCGCAAGGAACTGGTGGAAACCAAGAACCAGGGCGAAAGCCTGCTGCATTCCACCAAGAAGTCGCTGTCGGAACATTCCGACAAGGTCGATCCCTCCACCGTCGAAGCCATCGAATTCGCCATGTCTCCGCTGGAAGAGGCGCTGAAGGGCGAAGACGCGGGCAAGATCAAGGGCGCGATCCAGAACCTGACCGAAGCCGCGATGAAGCTGGGCGAGGCGATCTACAAGGCCAGCCAGTCCGAAGCCGACGGCAAGGACGAGGATGCCCCGCGTCCGGTCGACGACGACATCGTCGATGCCGACTTCGAGGATTTGGGCGAAAACAAGCGGAAGTGACACCGCACGGATCGGAAAGGGGGGCGGTTCGGCAACGGACCGCCCCCACCCGGTTCTGAAAGGGGATTTTGTCCCAGATGGCAAAACGTGATTACTACGACGTCCTCGGTGTCGCGCGCGGCGCTTCTGCGGAAGAGCTGAAGAAAGCCTATCGCCAGAAGGCGAAAGAGCTGCATCCCGACCGCAACTCCGACAACCCGAACGCCGAGGCGCAGTTCAAGGAAGTGAACGAAGCCTATGACGTCCTCAAGGACGCCGACCGCAAGGCCGCCTATGACCGCTTCGGTCACGCGGCCTTCGAAGGGGGCGGCGGCGGGCGTGGGCCACAGGGATTCGGCGGCGGGGCAGGCAATGCCGATTTCGCATCAGCCTTCTCCGATGTGTTCGAGGACCTGTTCGGCGATTTCATGGGCGGCCGCGGCGGCGGCGGGGGCCGGTCGCGCGCGCAGCGCGGGTCCGACCTGCGCTATAACCTGCGCGTCTCGCTGGAAGAGGCGCATCAGGGCGTGCAGAAGACGATCAACGTGCCCACCTCGGTCGCCTGCGACACCTGTCGCGGCACGGGGGCCGAAGGCGGCGCCGAACCCGTCACCTGCCCCACCTGTTCCGGCATGGGCAAGGTCCGCGCGCAGCAGGGCTTCTTCACCGTCGAACGCACCTGCCCGACCTGCAACGGCATTGGCCAGATCGTCAAGAACCCCTGCCGGTCCTGCGGCGGGGCGGGGCGCACCGAAAAGGAACGCTCGCTCTCGGTCAACATCCCCGCAGGGGTGGAAACCGGCACCCGCATCCGCCTTGCGGGCGAGGGCGAGGCGGGGCTGCGCGGCGGCCCGTCGGGCGATCTCTACATCTTCATCGAGGTGAAGGATCACCCGATCTTCCAGCGCGACGGCGTCCACCTCTACTGCCGCGTCCCGATCAGCTTTACCACCGCCGCTCTTGGCGGCGAGGTGGAGGTTCCCACGATCGACGGCGGCCGCAGCCGCGTGAAGGTCCCCGCCGGCAGCCAGACCGGCAAGCAGATGCGCCTGCGCGCCAAGGGCATGCCCGCCCTGCGGGGCGGCGGCGTGGGCGACATGGTGCTGGAACTGGCGGTGGAAACCCCCGTCAACCTGACCTCGCGCCAAAAGGAACTGCTGGTCGAATTCGAGAAGCTGTCCGAAGAGAACAACCCCGAAGGCAAGACCTTCTTCTCCAAGGTCAAAGGCTTCTGGGACGGCATGAAAAGCTGACCGTTACCCCGCAAGGGCACGGCGCAGGGCCACCCCCGCGGGTGGCCCTACGGACCGCCGGAAAGGGATGTGATGGCCAAGACCCCGACCTCGCGCATCGACAAGCTTCTTTCTTCCATGGGCTATGGCTCGCGGAGCGAGATGGCGCGGCTGGCCAAGGCCGGGGGCATCACGCTGGACGGGACCGAACTAGCCGACGTCTCGGCCCGCATCGCCCTTGCCCCCGACCTGCCCGCGCGGATGCGGATCGACGGCGAACCGCTGGACCCGCTGCAGGGACTGGTGATCCTGCTGAACAAACCGCTTGGCATGACCTGTTCGCACAAGGAAGACGGACCGCTGGTCCACGACCTCTTGCCCAAGCGCTGGCGCAGGCGGGATCCGGCGATTTCCACCATCGGGCGGCTGGACAAGCAGACTTCCGGCCTGTTGCTCCTGACCGATGACGGCGACCTTCTGCACCGCGTCATCAGCCCCCGCCGCCACGTCGCCAAGACCTATCGCGCAAGGCTCGCCCGCCCCCTGACGGGGACCGAGGGCGCGCTCTTCGCATCCGGCACCCTGATGCTGGAGGGCGAGGAGAAACCGCTCGCCCCCGCCGCGTTGCAGGTGCTGTCGGAAACCGAGGCGCTGCTGACCGTGACCGAAGGACGCTATCATCAGGTCCGCCGCATGTTCGCCGCCGCCGGAAACCATGTCGAGGCGCTGCACCGCGAAAGGCTGGGCGGGCTGGCCCTGCCCGACGATCTGGCCGCAGGCCAGTGGCGGCTGATGAGGCCGGACGAGATCGCGCTGATCTTTGCCTGACGCCCAGACCTGCGTTAACCCCCCGTTCACCCTTGCCCGCCATCATGGCGGCATGACACGCACCGGCCACCTGCACGAATCCGCCCTCCCCCTCTTTCCGCCACAGGCGGAGGAGGACGAGGTTGCCGTCACCGCCCCCCTGTCCGGCCGCCTGCCCAGCTATATCAGCGACCACCGCAAACGCCTGCGCGACCGCTTCACCGAAACGGCGGGGCAGGGGGTGGCGGATTACGAATTGCTGGAACTCATCCTCTTCCGCGCCATCCCGCGGCAGGATGTCAAACCACTGGCCCGTCGCCTGCTGGACACCTTCGGTGATCTGGCGCGCGTCGTGTCCGCCCCGCCCGCGCGCCTGCTGGCCGTGCATGGCGTGGGCGAGGCGGTGGTGCTGGAGCTGAAGGTGATCGAGGTGGCGGCACAGCGCATGGCGCGCTCGCGCGTGATCCAGCGGCCCGTCCTGTCGTCGTGGAACGCGCTCTTGGACTACTGCCACACGGTCATGGCCCATGCCGACCGCGAACATTTCCGCATCCTCTTCCTTGACCGCAAGAACGTGCTGATCGCGGATGAGGAACAGTCGAAAGGCACCATCGACCACGTCCCCGTCTACCCGCGCGAGGTGGTGCGGCGCGCGCTGGAACTCGGCGCTTCGGCGCTGATCCTTGTGCACAACCACCCGTCAGGCGACCCAACGCCATCGTCGGCCGATATCGACATGACCCGCCAGATCGCGCAGGCCTGCGCCGTGCTGGGCATCACGCTGCACGACCACCTGATCATCGGCAAAAGCCGCGAGGTCAGTCTGCGCTCGGAACGTCTGATCTAGCGAAATCCGGCCGCAGCCACAGCTCCACCCGCCGGTTCAGCCGCCGCCCCGCCGCCGTCTCGTCACAGGCCATGGGCAGCGCCTCGCCAAATGCCATGACCTGCGGCAGGCGGGCCGCATCCACCCCCGGCGCGGCGGCGCGCAGCGCGGCCAGCACCGCCCCCGCGCGTTCCCCCGACAGCGCCAGATTGTCCGCCGCCGCCCCCGACCCGTCGGAAAACCCCGCAAGGATCAGCGATTGCCCCTTGAACCCGTCCACCTCCAGCAGTCGCGCCAGATCGGCCAGATTGCCCTGCGACTGGGCGTCCAGCGTGCTCGACCCGTCCTCGAAGCGGAAGGTCAGCGACAACCGGTCCGCCCCGTCCATCACATCGACCAGCCGCTTCAGATCGGCCAGCGTCGTTTCCTCGCCCGCGCCCTGAATGGCGTTGATCAGCCGCAGCCCGTCCGCCGTCATCGGCTGCACCTCCGGCGCGCGGTCAACATAGCCCGCCGCCGCGATCACCGCCTGCGCCTGCGGCAGGGCCAGAAACTCCAGAAACTCGCGCGCCATCAGCGGCAGCCGCCGCCGCGGCGTCAGCAGATAGAGCGGCAGCGACAGCGGATAATCCTCGGCCTTCACGGCCAGCGTCGTGGGCAAGAGCGGAAAACCGCACCGGTCGGTCAGCGTGACGGGCTTTGCCGCCCCCGCCATCGCCCGCCCCGTCACCGCCAGCGCCCAAGGGTCGCGCGCCACCGCCGCGGCAAGCGAGGCAAGGTCCGGATGCTCTTCCGCCACCGCCACATCGCGCCCCAGACGGTCGGCCAGCGCGCGCTGCACGCCAGTGCCGGCAGCCAGCCCGTGCAGCACCAGCGGCATGTCCGGCCCGCCGATCTCGGCCCAGTTGCCGACCTCGCCCGACAGGGCGCGCGCAAGATCGGCGGTGGAAATCTGCGCCACCGGATTGTCCGCCGCCACCACCGGCACCAGCGCATCCAGCGCCAGCGGACGCGCGCCCAGATCGGGCTCGGTCCCCGCTGACAGGATCAGCTCGGCCCGCCCCGATATCAGCGCCGCCCGCGCCGCCTCTTGCGGCATGGCGGCAAAGCCGAACTCGGCCAGAACCTGCCCGCTGCCCGCGTCGCTCAGCCGGATCAGACCATCCGCGCCGGTGTCGTGCCGCAGCCCCCGCGCCTGTGCAAAGGCCGCGACCAGCGGCGCGACCAGCGCCTTGCCCGCCTCGCCCTCGCCCACGATCCGGACGGGGATTTTCGGCGCGATCAGGTCGGGGCAGGCCGGCCCCTCGCAGATCACGCCCTGACCGTCCACCGTCAGCAGGCCATAGGATGTGTCGATCCGGTAGAATTCGCCGTCCCAGCCCTGCAAGGTGCCGGTCAGCGCCAGCCCGCCATCGCGGGCGGTCAGCGTCACATCCTGCGCCGCGGCCCCGCCCAGCGGGACCAGCACGGCCAGAACCGCCGCGCAGCATGACCTGAACCGCATGTAACCCCGCTGGACACTATTCCGTGGCGGCGAGTTTCATGTTCCCGACCGGATTGTTCAAGACCACAAAACCGCCCCCCGCGTCACAGTCGGGCAGGGCGAGCGACAATTCCTGAACCGTGGCTTTCCCGCCATCCGACAGGATCAGCTCTCCCAGCACCTCGCGCCCGCATCGGCTGTCCGTCACCTCTGCCTCCACCACGACCTCGGCCCCGTCGGCCAGCGTGGCGACCTGCGCCACCATCCCCGCCGGCACGGTGCCATCACCCAAAGCCACGATCCCGACATCCCCGCTCAGGGCCAGCCCGTCCTCGGCCATGCCCTGCACGGCCAGACGCTGCATCAAGGACAGCTCCTCGACAGGGGCCACCGCCTCGGCCGCTGCACCATTGTCAAACCGCGCCTCGATCCGCCCCGTCGCGTCCAGCGCCGGAATGTCACCGAACAGCGATCCGGTTGCCGTCGTCCGGTAGGTGACCGCCAGCCCGCCATGCCGCAGGACGACCCGCTCGTTGGGATAACAGGGCGCGGTCAGGGTAAAGGACAGCACCGCCCCCAGATCGGCAAAAGCATCAAGCGTCACGGGGCAGGCATCGGCCAGCGCCTCCGACACTGCCCCCGCCAGCGGGGCGGCCTCTGCAGCCCATGGCGCGCCCGTGGCCAGCCCCGATATCCCGAAGGCCGACAGGGCGATGCCTCCGACCAAGACCAACCTGCGCCTGCGTTCCATGGCAAACCCCTGACGAACCGTTACCGACCTGCGGGATCGCAGGCGAAACGGGCGCGCCAAGGGCGGGATTGTGGCATTTGCGGAAACGGTGCGCCGCGATGCGGCGCACCTGTTTCAGTCGTTCGCGCCGTGGCAGTGCTTGAACCGCTCGCCCGAGCCGCAGGGGCAGGGGTCGTTGCGCGACGGGTTGCCCCATGTGCTGCGGTCATTCGCGTCAAAGGCCACGGCCCCCGCACCGACCGCCACCGCCACAGGGGCTGCCGCCTTGGCCGCCGCCGCCTCTTGCGCGGCGCGCTGCTGGGCGACGATCTGGGCCATCATCGCCTCTTGCTCTTCCTTGGTGATCGGGCGGATCTGCGCCAGCTTCTGCGTCACGTCCTGCCGCAGCGAATTCAGCATGGATTCGAACAGCGTGAAGGCCTCGGTCTTGTATTCCGACAGCGGGTCGCGCTGGGCATAGCCGCGGAAGCCCACGACCGAACGCAGGTGCTCCAGCTTCAGCAGATGCTCGCGCCACTTGCCGTCGATCGCCTGCAACAGCACCTGTTTCTCGATGTTGCGCATCGTCTCTTCGCCAAAGGCGGCGGTCTTTTCCGCCATCATCGCCTCGGCCCGTTCCATGATCCGCTCGCGCATGGCGTCCTGATCCACGCCCTCTTCCGCCGCCCAGTCGGTGACCGGCAGGTCAAGGTTCAGCTTCTCGAGTACACCGGCCTTCAGCCCCACGGCATCCCACTGGTCGGCATAGGTCTTGGGCGGCATGAAGAAATCGACCAGATCGTCGATCACCTGCTCGCGCATGTCGGCGGCGATATCCCCGATCTCCTCGGTCTCCATGATCTCCAGCCGCTGGCCGAAGATGGCCTTGCGCTGGTCGTTCATCACGTCGTCGAATTTCAACAACTGCTTGCGGATGTCGAAGTTGCGCCCCTCGACCTTGGCCTGCGCGCGTTCCAGCGACTTGTTCACCCACGGGTGGACGATCGCCTCGCCTTCCTTCATGCCCAGCTTGGACAGGACGGAATCCAGCCGTTCCGACCCGAAGATCCGCATCAGGTCATCTTCCAGCGACAGGAAGAACACCGACCGGCCCGGGTCGCCCTGACGGCCCGAACGGCCGCGCAGCTGGTTGTCGATGCGGCGGCTTTCATGCCGCTCCGTGCCCAGCACGAACAGCCCGCCCGCCGCGATGACCTTGGCCTTTTCCTCGGCATGCTCGGCCTCGATGCGCGCGCGCACCTCGTCGGGGTGCAGATGCGGGTCGGCGGTGATCGCCTCCAGCACCTTCATCTCGACATTGCCGCCAAGCTGGATGTCGGTGCCGCGACCGGCCATGTTGGTGGCGATGGTCACCGCGCCCAGACGGCCCGCCTCGGCCACGATCTTGGCCTCCTGCTCGTGGTGGCGGGCGTTCAGCACGTTATGCGGCACGCCATCCGCCTTGAGCATCGAGGACAGCAGTTCCGACTTCTCGATCGAGGTGGTGCCGACGAGGATCGGCTGGCCCTTCTCGTGCGCTTCCTTGATCGTCTTGACGATGCCCGCGAATTTGTCGCCTGCCGTGCGATAGACCTGGTCATGCTCGTCCAGACGCGCCACGGGCCGGTTCGTCGGCACCTCGACCACGCCCAGACGGTAGATTTCCGCGAATTCCTCGGCCTCGGTCTGGGCCGTGCCGGTCATCCCCGCCAGCTTTTCATAAAGCCGGAAGTAATTCTGGAAGGTCACGCTGGCCAGCGTCACGTTCTCGGGCTGGATCGCCACGCGCTCCTTCGCCTCGATCGCCTGATGCAGCCCTTCCGACAGCCGCCGCCCGCGCATCATACGGCCGGTGAATTCGTCGATCAGCATCACCTCGCCGTCGCGCACGATATATTGCTGGTCGCGGTGGAACAGCTTGTGCGCCTTGAGCGCCTGCGTGACGTGATGCACCAGCGTGGTGCTTTCCGGATCATAGAGCGACTGCCCCTCGGGCAGCAGGCCGGCGGCCTGCAAAAGCTGCTCGATATGTTCGTTGCCATCCTCGGTATAGGTGACCGACCGCGCCTTTTCGTCGATCTTGTAATCCTCGTCGCGCAGCGACGGGATCAGCGCATCCACCTTCTGGTACAGGTCGCTCCGGTCCTGCGACGGGCCGGAAATGATCAGGGGCGTGCGCGCCTCGTCGATCAGGATGCTGTCCACCTCGTCCACGATGGCAAAGTGGTGGCCGCGCTGGGCCATGTCGTCCTTCGACATCTTCATGTTGTCGCGCAGATAGTCGAAGCCCAGCTCGTTATTCGTCGCATAGGTGATGTCACAGCGATAGGCCGCGCGCTTCTCCGCCTCGGGCTGATAGGGGTAGACCACGCCGCAGGTCAGGCCCAGTTGCGCATAGACCTTGCCCATCCATTCCGCGTCGCGCTTGGCCAGATAGTCGTTCACGGTGACGACATGCACGCCCTTGCCCGTCAGCGCGTTCAGATAGGCCGGCAGCGTCGCCATCAGCGTCTTGCCTTCGCCCGTCTTCATCTCGGCGATGTTGCCCTGATGCAGGAAGATGCCGCCCTTCAGCTGCACGTCAAAGGCCCGCAGCCCCAGCGCGCGGCGCGCGCCCTCGCGGCAATTGGCAAAGGCTTCGGGCAGGATGTCGTCAAGGCTCTCGCCCTTTTCCTGCACGCGCTTCTGGAATTCGGCGGTCTTGGCCTTCAGGCCGTCATCGCTCAGCGCCGCGAACTCCGGCTCCAGAGCGTTGATCTTCGCCACGATGGGACGAACCGACTTCACCTTGCGGTCATTCGGCGTTCCGAAGACCTTCCGCGCAAGCGTTCCAAGACCCAGCATGTTTTCTCCGCCTACCTGACATCATCGTGTGAGGCTGTGGCCTTGCCCGCCCCCAACGCCTTCCATAGAAGAGCCAAGTGGACCGGCCGGCCCCGTCGCACGCGACCCCCGCGAAATAAGGGACGCACCGCCCATAGTCAACGTCGCTCAGGGAAGCGGCCCGATCAGGAGAAGGTGAGATGGCGAAACATTACGGACTTTGGGCAGGTGTTGTCCTCGCCTGCGGCATGGCCCTTCCGGCGCTGGCACAGGATGACGCGCCCACCGCCGACACCGTCGTTGCCACCGTCAACGGGACCGAGATCACCTTGGGCGAACTGATCATCCTGCGCGAGAAGCTGCCCGCCCAGTATCAGGCGCTTCCCGATGACATGCTGTTCAAGGGGCTGATCGATCAGGCCATCCAGCAGACCGCGCTGGAACAGTCGGTGGCCGACACCGCGACCAAGCGGGACGAACTCTGGATGCGTACCGACCAGCGCAGCTATCTGGCGGGCAAGGCCCTGCAGGCCGTGGTTCAGGCCGCCGTCACCGACGAGGCCCTGCAAAAGGCCTATGACGAGAAATACGCCAACGCCCCCGCGGCCAAGGAATACAACGCCCAGCACATCCTCGTGGACAGCGAGGAGAAGGCGAATGAACTGAAGGCCCAGATCGACGGCGGCGCCGATTTCGCCGAACTGGCCAAGGCGAATTCCACCGACACCGGTTCTGCCGTCAACGGCGGCGATCTTGGCTGGTTCGGGCTCGGCATGATGGTCGCCCCCTTTGAAGAGGCCGTCGTCGCCGCCACCCCCGGCACCGTGACCGCGCCGGTCAAGACCGACTTCGGCTGGCACCTGATCAAGGTGAACGAAGTCCGCGACGCGACCAAACCCGCCATCGACGAGGTGCGCGACGAACTCGCCGCCGAAATCGAACAGGCCGCGGTCGAGGCGCATGTGACCGGCCTCACCGGCGGGGCCGAAATCACCCGCCCCGGCGAAGGGCTTGACCCCGCGCTGCTGCGGGATGCATCACTCCTCGACAAGTAAGGGCAGGGAGACGGGCCGATGGCAAAGACCGATTGGAAATCCGAGGCGAAATCGCTGAAGAAAAAGGTCAAAAAGCTCAAGGCCCGCGTCATGGGCACCGAAATCGGGGCGGCCACCGCCGCCGCCCCCAAGGCAAAGAAGGCCAAGCCCGTCTCGCCCCTCGCCCCCAAGGGCGGCTTCCCGAAACTTCCCCTCATCGCGGGCGTCGAATTCGCCGCGGTCGAGGCGGGCGTGCGCTATCAGAACCGCAAGGACGTGATGTTGGTCCGCCTTGCTCCCGATACTGCCGTGGCGGGGGTCTTCACCACTTCCTCCACCCGGTCCGGCTGCGTGCGGGACTGCCAGACGAAACTGGCTGCGAAGGTGCCTGCGGGGACAGGGGCCGCGATCATCGTGAACTCGGGCAATTCCAACGCCTTCACCGGCAAGGTCGGCGATCAGGCCGTCGCCGCCGTCACAGGCAGCGTGGCCGAGGCGCTGGGCATCCCCGCAAGCCGCGTCTTTTCCTCCTCCACCGGCGTGATCGGCGAACCCCTGCCCTATGAGAAGATCACCGCCCGCATCCCCGATCTGGTGGCCGCCCTGCGCGAGGATGCCATCGAAATGGCCGCCCACGCCATGATGACCACCGACACCTTCCCCAAGGGCGCGGCGGCAACGGTGCAGGGCGACGGCGGCCCGATCCACATCGCGGGCATCGCCAAGGGGTCGGGCATGATCGCCCCCGACATGGCGACAATGCTGGTCTACATCTTCACCGACGCCAAGATCGCCCCCGCCGCGCTGCAGAAGATGCTCTCGCGCAATGTGGGCGCCACCTTCAACTCCATCACCGTGGACAGCGACACCTCCACCTCGGACACTCTGCTGCTGGCGGCCACGGGCAAATCGCCCGCCGCCCCCGTGACCGGCGCGGTCGCCAAGGCGTTCGAATCCGCCCTGCGCGACGTCATGCGCGACCTTGCCCATCAGGTCATCCGCGATGGCGAGGGCGCGACGAAATTCGTGGAAATCCGCGTCACCGGCGCGCGGGACGATGCCGATGCCGCCCGCGTGGCCTTTGCCATCGCCAATTCGCCGCTGGTCAAGACCGCCATCGCGGGGCAGGACCCGAACTGGGGCCGCATCGTCGCCGCCATCGGCAAATCGGGGGCCGAGGCCGACCGCGACCGCCTGACGATCCGCTTTGGCGACATCCTCGTCGCTGAGAAAGGCTGGCGGAACCCGAAATACCGCGAAGAGGACGGCGCCGCCTATATGCTGGGCGAGGAACTCGTCATCGCCGTCGACCTTGGCCTTGGCCGCGCGAAACGGTCCGTCTGGACCTGCGACCTGACCAACCGCTACATCGAAATCAACGCCGATTACCGGTCGTGACGAAGATCATCCTCGTCTCTGCCGTCGCCCTGATCGACACCGAGGGTCGCGTCCTTCTGGCCCAGCGGCCCGAGGGCAAGTCGCTGGCCGGCCTGTGGGAATTCCCCGGCGGCAAGGTCGAACAGGGCGAATCGCCCGAAGCCGCCCTGATCCGCGAACTGCACGAGGAATTGGGCATCGACACATGGGCAAGCTGCCTTGCCCCCCTGACCTTTGCCAGCCACAGCTATCCCGACTTCCACCTTCTGATGCCGCTTTTCGCCTGCCGCCGCTGGAACGGCATCCCGCAGGGGCGCGAGGGGCAGCGTCTGGCATGGGTCCGCGCCCGCGATCTGAAAGATTACCCGATGCCGCCCGCCGATATCCCCCTCATTCCGATCCTGCGCGACTGGCTCTGACACGGGCACAAGAAAAATGCGGGAATCGCCCCTTTGGGGCAACTTTTCGCTTTGCATCCCTGCCGCGCAGGTTAACCTGTCCTAGTCTTCGGGGGGAGAAAACGATGATCAGGACAATCACCATCGGTAGCTGCGTATCCGTGCAGGGCGTTGTCGTGGGCCAGTTGGCCGATGGCAAGGTCATGGTCCGCGTGGACGAGAAAACCTTTGTCGGCTATCCGGTGCAGGCCGCCCGCGCCTCCTGATCTTCCGACCCGTCACGCAAAAGGGCCGGGCATCGCTGCCCGGCCCTTTGTCATTCTGTCCGACCGGATCAGGCCAGCGTGCGCTGGACTTCCTCGCGCTCGAAGATCTCGATCACGTCGCCCGCGCGGATATCCTCATAGCGTTCGAAGGCCATGCCGCATTCCTGACCGGACTGCACTTCCTTGACCTCGTCCTTGAAGCGCTTGAGCGTCTTGAGCGTCCCTTCGTGGATGACCACGTTGTCGCGCAGCAGACGCACGCCCGCCGACCGCCGTGCCACCCCTTCGGTGACCAGACAGCCCGCCACGTTGCCCACGCCGGTGATGCGGAAGACCTCCTGGATCTTCGCGTAACCGATGAAGTTCTCGCGCACTTCGGCCTTGAGCAGGCCGGAGGCCGCTTTCTTGATGTCGTCGATCAGGTCGTAGATGATCGAGTAATAGCGGATCTCGACGCCCTTCTGCTGGGCCGAGTTCCGCGCCGTCGCATTGGCGCGCACGTTGAAGCCGATGATCGGCGCACGCGACGCCTCGGCCAGACCAACGTCCGAATCGGTGATCGCGCCGACGCCGTAATGCAGCACGCGCACGCGCACCTCGTCGTTGCCGACCTTCTCCAGCGCCTGCACGATGGCCTCGGCAGACCCCTGCACGTCGGCCTTCACCAGCACCGGCAGTTCCGACACGTCCAGATCGGCCTTGGCCTTCGCCATCAGCTGCTCCAGCGTGGTCGCAGCACCCGCCGCGGCGCGCTTGTCCTTGGCGGCCTTCTCGCGGTAATCCGCGATCTCGCGCGCCTGCGCCTCGGTTTCAACAACGTTCAGCACGTCACCGGCTTCCGGCGTGCCGTTCAGACCCAGCACCTCGACCGGCACCGACGGACCGGCTTCCGCCACCGTCTCGCCCTTGTCGTTGATGAGCGCGCGGACCTTGCCCCACTTCTCGCCCACGACGAAGATGTCGCCGCGCTTCAGCGTGCCGTTCTGCACCAGAACCGTCGCCACGGGGCCACGGCCCACGTCCAGCTTGGCCTCGATCACCGCACCCGACGCCGCCCGATTCGGGTTCGCCCGCAGTTCCAGGATTTCGGCCTGAAGGGCGATGGCTTCCAGCAGGTTGTCCAGACCCTTGCCCGTCTTGGCCGAAACCTCGACGTCCTGCACTTCACCCGACATCTGTTCGACGACGACTTCATGCTGCAGCAGGTCCGTGCGCACCTTCTGCGGGTTCGCATCCGGCTTGTCGCACTTGTTGATGGCGACGATCATCGGCACCTTCGCCGCCTTGGCGTGGTTGATCGCCTCGATGGTCTGCGGCATCACCGCGTCATCGGCGGCCACCACCAGCACCACGATATCCGTCACCTGCGCGCCACGGGCCCGCATCGAGGTAAAGGCCGCGTGGCCGGGCGTATCCAGGAAGGACACCAGCGCGCCATTGGGCGTCTTCACCTGATAGGCGCCGATATGCTGCGTGATCCCGCCCGCTTCGCCCGACACGACATTGGCCTTGCGGATGGCGTCCAGCAGCGAGGTCTTGCCGTGGTCGACGTGACCCATGATCGTGACGATCGGCGGGCGCGGCTGCAGGTCCTCGTCGCGGTCCGCGACCGTCTCGATGGCCTGTTCCACGTCCGAATCGGACACGCGCACCGCGCGGTGGCCGAATTCCTCGATCACCAGTTCGGCGGTATCGGCGTCGACGGTCTGGTTCATGGTGACCATCATGCCCATCTTCATCAGCGCCTTGACCACATCGGCGGCGCGTTCCGCCATCCGGTTCGCCAGTTCGCTGACCACGATGGTTTCGGGCAGCTGCACGTCGCGCACCTGCTTTTCGGCCTTCTGGCCAAAGCCCATCGCCTTTTGCCGCGCCTTTTCCTGCTTGCGCTTCATCGCGGCAAGCGACCGCTGGCGGCCGCCTTCGTCGGAAATCGCATCCGACAGGGTCAGCTTGCCCGCGCGGCGGCCATCGTCGCCCTTGGTCTTGCCACGGTCACGATCCGTTGCCCGTTCGTCCCGCTCGCGCTCCGACTTGCGGGGCGCAAGGGCGGGGCGCATCGTGCCACCGCCACGGGTTTCCTCGCCCGGGGCCGCAGGGGCCGCCGACGGTTCCGCCTTGGCAGTCGCGGCAGGGGCGGGGGCAGCGGCGGATTTCGGGCGGGTGCCCAGAATCTCGGCCTTGCGCGCGGCGGCAGCGGCGGCTTTCGCCTCCTCGGCCGCGCGGGCGGCGCGTTCCTCTTCCTCGGCCTTGGCGCGCAGGGCGGCTTCGCGCTCGCGATCCTCGCGCTCCTTGGCTTCCATCTCTTCGCGGCGGCGCTGGCGATCTTCCTCGCGGGCGCGCTCTTCCTCGGCGCGGCGAAGCGCGTCTTCCTGCTCGCGCGCCTTGGCGGCCTTCAGGGCCGCCAGACGGCGCTCCATCTCGGCATCCGAAATGCCCGCGGGCCGCTTCGAGGGATCGCCCAGATGCGGGCTAGCCCCGGCGGCCCCGCCAGCACCTGCGGCACCGGGTTTGGTCGGAACCACCACGCGCTTGCGCTTGACCTCAACAGCCACGCTTTTGGTGCGCCCGTGGCTGAAGCTTTGCTTCACCTGTCCGGGACCACGCGCGCCGCCACCCAAGCCAAGGGGTTTCTTGCCGTCAGTATCGCTCATGCCGTCTTCGTATCCTCTCCGGCGGAAATCCCGCCGACATGCCCGCGGACTCCCGCAAGCCTTGCCGCTTCCTCTACAACACGCTGTCCGAGTCCACCAGCCGCAAGCGCGGCGTGTATGGCACGTTCGCGCCCGAATGCCAAACCCAATTCCCCCGAGGAAAGACAGCCGATGAAGCCGCCCTCGCCTTCGGGTGGATGCAGCTTGGTCTTGCCGCGTTCCGACCCGTCACTCGCCTGGATCAGGACACGCGCCCGACCCTTCACAAGCCATTCCTTCACCTTCTCGTATCCGGTGACCGCCTCGCCCGCCTTGCGTGCCATCGACAGCGTGTCCAGCACCCGTCGCAGCAGCTGCGCCTCGATCAGGTCCGACAGCCCGTCGGGTGCCTTCACCGGCTGGCGCGCGGCGCGGGAGAACAATCCCTTCGCCGCCGCCTTGTCGATCGCCTTGCGGTCCGCGGCGACATACATGCCGCGCCCCGGCAGACGTCCCAGAACATCGGGCACCACCATCGCGTCGGGCCCGACCACGAACCGGATCAGCCCGCCCTTGGGCTGGCTCTCGCCGGAAACGATGCACTTGCGTTCCGGTTCGTCCTGATCCTTTTCCCGGCCACCCCGCGTCATGGGCGCGCTCTCCCGAGGCCTGCGATCAGGCCTCGGCCTCCTCGTCTTCGCCCTCGACCTCTTCCGCATCGGCCTGGGCGAGTTCGGTGGGATCGACCCAGCCCAGCATGACGCGTGCGGTCATGATCAGGTGCTGCGCCTCTTCCAGCGACATGTCGAACTTCTCGAGGACGCCTTCGTCCTTCTTGCGCTGGCCGTTCTCGGTCGTCCAGCCGCCGGCCAGTTCCCAGTCGGCGCAGGTGGCGAAATCTTCCAGCGTCTTGATGCCGTCCTTCGCCAGTGCCTCCACCATCTGGGGAGTGAGCCCCTCGAAGTCAATCAGGCTGTCCTCGACACCCATCGCGCGGGCGGCTTCCAGCGCCTTGCGGTTCTGCTCTTCCAGGAAGTCGCGCGCACGGGCCTGCAACTCGCCCGCCGTATCCTCGTCAAAGCCGTCGATGGACAGCAGTTCGTCCACATCGACATAGGCCACTTCTTCCAGATTGGTGAAGCCTTCCGCGACCAGCAGTTGCGCCATCATCTCGTCCACGTCCAGCGTGTCCATGAACAGCTTGGTGCGTTCCGCGAATTCGGCCTGACGGCGCTGCGATTCCTCGGCCTCGGTCATGATGTCGATGTCCAGACCGGTCAGCTGGCTTGCCAGACGCACGTTCTGGCCGCGACGGCCGATGGCCAGCGAAAGCTGCTCGTCGGGCACCACGACCTCGATCTTGCCGGCTTCCTCGTCGATCACGACCTTGGACACCTCGGCCGGTTGCAGCGCGTTCACAAGGAACGTCGCCTGATCCTGGTTCCACGGGATGATGTCGATCTTCTCGCCCTGCAACTCGTTCACCACGGCCTGCACGCGGCTGCCGCGCATACCGACGCAGGCGCCGACCGGGTCGATGGAGTTGTCATAGGAAATCACGGCGATCTTCGCGCGCGAACCGGGGTCGCGGGCGACGGCCTTGATCTCGATGATGCCGTCGTAAATCTCCGGCACTTCCATCTTGAACAGTTCCGCCATGAATTGCGGGTCGGTCCGCGACAGGAAGACCTGCGGACCCCGCGCCTCGCGCCGCACGTCCTTGATATAGCAGCGGATGCGGTCGTTCGGGCGATAGGCTTCGCGACCGATCTTCTCGTTCCGACGCAGGATGCCTTCACCGCGGCCGATGTCGACGATGATGTTGCCGTATTCCTCGCGCTTGACGACACCGTTGATGATGCTGCCCTTGCGGTCCTTGAATTCCTCGTACTGGCGATCCCGCTCGGCCTCGCGGACCTTCTGCAGGATCACCTGCTTGGCCGACTGCGCGGCGATCCGGCCCAGATCGACGGGCGGAACCTCGTCGATCACCTCGTCGCCCACCTTGGGGTCGGCCAGATAGGATTTCGCCTGCTTCACCGTCAGCTGCGCGTGGTGATTCTCCAGCGCCTCATCCTCGACCACGGTGCGGATGCGGGCAAAGGTCGCGCGGCCCGTCTTGCGGTCGATCTTCACGCGGATGTCCAGCTCGGACCCGTAGCGCGACTTCGCGGCGCGGGCGAGGCTCTCTTCCATCGCCTGGATCACCAGATCCGGGTCGATCATCTTCTCCCGCGCCACGGCCTCGGCCGTTTGCAGAAGTTCAAGCTGGTTCGCAGAGGTGATTGCCATGATGGCCTCCGGCTGGTCAGTGTTTCGTCTCGGGCGCGTCGGGGGCGGTGTCGCCCTCGTCCTCGCCTTCGAATTCTTCGATGTCGGTGAACTTCGTCTCGTCGATGACGCCCGATGCCTTGCGCTGGCGCAGCATCTCGGCGATCAGCTCGTCGGTCAGGATCAGCTTGGCGTCCGACAGCCAGTCGAACTTCAGCCCGATCGTCACCGCCTCGCCGCCCTCCTCGATCTCGATCAGGACCTCGTCGCCCTCGGTCCCCTGCAGCACGCCCTTGAACCGGCGGCGCCCGTCGATCAGTTCGGTCGTCTCGATGCGGGCCTCGTAATCCACCCACATGTCGAAATCCTTCAACCGCGTCAGAGGCCGGTCGATGCCGGGGGACGACACCTCAAGGACGTAATTCTCCTCGATCGGGTCTTCCACATCCAGAACGGCGGACACGGCGGTGGAAATCGCGGCGCAGTCGTCCACCTCGATCCCGCCTTCGGGACGGTCGGCCATGATCTGCAACACGCGCGTCCGGCCGCCCATCAGACGGATACGGACCAGCTCGAACCCCAGCCCCTCGATGACGGGGCCGACGATGTCCGCAAGGCGGCGGTCGATGGCGGTCTTGGCGATCAGATCGGTCATGGGTTCCGTGCGAAAACAAAAAAGCGGGCACAGCGGCCCGCGTGTCAGGTTCGGTGGGGCCGGGTTTGGACCCCGACACCGCTGTTGCAGGGGGATATACGCACGGGGGGCCGAGTCTGCAAGGGTTATTGCAGGCTGTGCCTACCGCCCCAACCCGCGCAGGTTGTCCATCGCCCGCACCAGCCCCTCGCTGATCCCCGGTTCCGACAGGGCATGTCCCGCCATCGGGATCAGCCGGATCTCGCAGGCATCCCAGCCCTGCGCCAGTTTCCACGCCGCCAGCGGCGGGCAGATCATGTCATAGCGGCCCTGAATGATGGTCGCGGGGATATGCTTGATCCGCGCCTTCTCGCGCAGGATCCAGCCGTCCTCCTCCAGAAAGCCGCCATTGTGGAAATAATGGTTCTCCAGCCGCGCGAAGGCGCGGGCATATTCCGCCGGGCTTTCCCCCATCGCGCCGTCATTGTGGATCGAGGCCAGCGCGTTTTCCCAGTTCGCCCAGATACGACCGAAGCGCGTCTCTTCCATCACGTTGCCGGAAAACAGCCGCCGGTGATAGGCCGCGATCAGATCACCCCGCTCGTCCGACGGAATCGCATTCACGAACCGCGCCCAGAGCTCGGGGAAGAACGCCCCCGCGCCGCCGCCATAGAACCAGTCCAGCTCCGCCCGCGTCATCAGGAACACGCCGCGCAGCACCATGGCCGACACCCGCTCGGGATGTGAGATGGCATAGACCAGCGCCAGCGTGGCCCCCCAGCTTCCGCCAAAGCAGACCCAGCGGGAAATCCCCAGTTCCTTGCGGATCACCTCGATATCCGACACCAGATGCCACGTCGTGTTCTGGATCACGCTGGCATGGGGCCGCGACCGCCCGCATCCGCGCTGGTCGAACAGGATCACGCGGAACGCGGTCGGGTCGAAATACCGCCGCATCGCGGGGCTGCACCCGCCCCCGGGCCCCCCATGCAGCACGACGACCGGAATCCCTTCCGGATTGCCGCATTGCTCGACATAGATGCGGTGACCGTCGCCCATGTCGATGACCCGCTGATCGAACGGGTCGATCGGCGGGTAAAGAAATTCGACTGCGCGCTTTTGGCCTGATCTGTGATCCATCGCTGCCCTATATATCGCGCATCGACGCATGTTCCAAAGTCAAACGAGAGGCAGCCATGACGATCACCACAGTCGACCCGTCCGAGGTCGCCAAATTCGAGGCGATGGCCGCCGAATGGTGGGACCCCAACGGCAAGTTCAAACCGCTCCACATGCTCAACCCCTGCCGTCTCGACTATATCACACGGCAGATCGCAGCGGAATTTGACCGCGACCTGACGCAGCCGCAGCCCTTTGCGGGCCTGCGGATCCTCGACATCGGCTGCGGCGGGGGGCTTCTGTCCGAACCGATGGCGCGGCTTGGCGCCGATGTGGTGGGGGCCGATGCCGCGCCCCGCAACATCCCCGTGGCCCAACTCCACGCCGCGCAATCCGGCCTGACCATCGACTACCGCCACACCACCGCCGAAGACCTCGCCGCCGCCGGAGAGCGATTCGACGTGGTCCTGAACATGGAGGTGGTCGAACACGTGGCCGACCCGCAGGCCTATCTGACCGCCTGCCAGACGCTTCTGAAACAGGGCGGGCTGATGGTCTGCTCCACCCTGAACCGGAACCCCAAGAGCTTCGTCATGGCGATCATCGGCGCGGAATACGTGATGCGCTGGCTGCCGAAGGGCACGCATGACTGGTCGAAATTCATCACCCCGGACGAGCTTTACGCCCTGATCCGCAACGCGGGCCTCGACCCCGTCGACCGCAAGGGGATGGTCTTCAACCCCGTCTCCTGGTCCTGGTCCCTGTCCTCGCGCGACCTGTCCTGCAACTACGTCACGGCCAGCGTGAAACGGTAGATGCCCCACCCGCGACGGGACACTTGAAAATATGCTCTCAGGGGCATATTTTCCCCGCATGTGGAGTATCGAGTATACCGACGAATTCGCGGAATGGTGGGCGACCCTGCCCGAAGCGGGACAGGAAGACATCGATGCCCATGTCCAGCGGCTGGAGGTGCGGGGGCCCAACCTTCCCTTTCCCTGCAGCAGCGGGATCGCGGGCAGCCGGCACGACGATATGCACGAACTCCGCGTGTAAAGTCAGGGGCATCCGCTCCGCATCTTCTATGCCTTCGATCCCCGCCGCTCGGCCATCCTGCTGATCGGCGGCGACAAGACGGGGGATGACCGTTTCTACGACCGCATGATCCCGATTGCGGACGACCTGTATGACCAGCACCTGCGCGACCTCAAGGACGAAGGATTGATCGAATGACCGGACGCACCCCCTTTTCCGAACTCCGCGCCCGCATGTCGCCTGCGTCGCAGGCCCGCGCCACGGCGAAATCCGGCCTTCTGGAACAGGAGATGGCGCTCGCCGAACTCCGCCGCGCGATGAAACTGTCGCAGGAAGAGATCGCCGCCGCCCTGAACATCAATCAGGCCTCCGTTGCCCGCATGGAAAAGCGGACCGACATGTATATCGGCACGCTCCGCCGCTTCGTGCAGGCGATGGGGGGCGAGTTGGACATCATCGCCCGCTTTCCCGACCGCCAGATCCGGATCGACCAGTTCCGCGACCTTGCCGCGCCCGAAGGCTGAAACGCAAAAGGGGCGGCCCCTGCGGACCGCCCCCCTTCGTCCCTTGCGGAACGTGTCAGATGTTGCCGGCGCTCATCTCGCGGGCGATGTAGTCGGCCTGACGGATCGCCAGCGCGACGATGGTCAGCGTCGGGTTTTCCGCCGCGCCGGTGGTGAACTGCGACCCGTCCGACACGAACAGGTTGCTGATGTCGTGGGTCTGGCCCCACTTGTTCACCACGCCATCCTCGGGCTTTTCCGACATCCGGTTGGTGCCCAAGTTGTGCGTCGACGGGTAGGGCGGCGTCGGGAAGGCGCGGGTGGCCCCCACCGCCTCGTACATCGCGATGCCCTGCTTGTAGGCATGGTTCCGCATCGCCACGTCGTTCGGGTGGTCGTCGAAATGGACGTTCGCCACCTTCAACCCGTACTGGTCCACCGCATCCGACAGGGTGACGCGGTTGGTCGCCTGCGGCATGTCCTCGCCCACGATCCACATGCCGGCCATGTTTTCGTAATGGTCCAGCGCCGTGGTGAAGCCGCGGCCCCAGCCGCCGGGGTTGAGGAAGGCCGCCATGAAGGGCAGGCCCAGCGACAGCGTCTCCAGCTCGTAGCCACCGACGAACCCGCGCGACGGGTCGTGCCGCGCCTCGTCCTGCACGATCCCGGCCATCGTCGTGCCGCGCCACATGCGGACCGGCTTGTCGAAGATCGCATAGACCGAACCGGTCGTGTGGCGCATGTAGTTCCGCCCCACCTGATCGGACGAGTTCGCAAGCCCGTTCGGGAACATGCTCGACGCCGAATTCAGCAGCAGACGCGGCGATTCAAAGCTGTTGCCTGCCACCGAAACGATGCGCGCCTTCTGGAACTGCAGGTTGCCGTCGGCGTCGAAATATTCGACCCCCGTCACCTTGCCCTCGTCATTGTGCAGGATGCGTGCGGCGTGGCACTTCTCGCGCACTTCCAGATTGCCCGTCGCCTCGCCGCGCGGAATGTCGGTATAGGCGGCCGACCACTTCGCGCCCCACTTGCAGCCCTGGAAGCAGAAGCCGGTCTGCTGGCAGGCCATCCGGTCGTCATAATCGGCCGAGTTGATCGCCATGCGGCCGGTATGCACTTCCTTGTAGCCCAGCGCCTTGGCGCCCTTTTCGAAGACGAGGTAGTTGTTGTTGCCCGGCAGCCCCGCACGGTCGCCCGTCCGCGTCACGCCCAGCTTGGCCTCGGCCTTTTCGTACCACGGCGCCATTTCGGCGGCGTCGATCGGCCAGTCCAGAAGGTTCGCCCCCTCGACCGCGCCATAGGTCGACAGCGCCTTCCACTCATGCTCCTGGAACCGGATCGAGGCGCCCGCCCAGTGGGTGGTTGTGCCGCCGACGGCCTTCACGATCCACGCGGGCAGCCCCGCGAAATCCTTGGCCACGCGCCAGGACCCCGACGTGGTCCGCGCATCCAGCCATGCCAGCTGGGTGAAGCTTTCCCATTCGTCGTTGATGTAATCCTCGGGCAGGTACCGCCCGCCGGATTCAAGCGCCACGACCTTGACGCCCTTCTGCGCCAGTTCGTTCGCCAGCACACCGCCGCCCGCGCCGGTGCCGATGATGACGACCACGGAGTCGTCGTTCAGGTCGAATTTCGCAACCATCTGTCCGATCTCCCCTTACAGCCAGTCGATGTCGTTGAAGCCGCGCTCGATATAGCCACCCTGGCTGAAGCTCTCGCCCTGGTAGCCGAAGATCGGCCAGACTTCTTTCTGGTTGTAGAGACCGGTCACCAGACCTGCCCGCACCGTCTGGAAGAAGGCCCCGCCCTCGATCGCCTTCAGAACCGCCACGCGGTCCTCTTCCCAGCCGATCGACAGGTAATCGGCATGGCCCGCCGCCTGCGCCGCCGCGTTCAGCTCGGCGATTCCCGCCTCGACCTTTTCCGCATTCTCGGCGCTGTCATAGCCCTTCACGGCCACGGCGTAATACTGGTCCGGCACCTGATCGTGCGGATAGATGTCCCGCGCCATCTGGATCAGCGTCGCCATCGATTCGGGCTTCACGGCCGTCGTCTCCAGCGCCCATGCCGCATTCCCCGATGCGACAAAGCCGGCACCGACGACCATGCTCGCGCCCGCAACTGCCGACATCGACAGAAGCTGGCGCCGCGTCAGGCCCCGGCTTTTCAGTGGTTGTGTCATAGTCTCCTCCCTGAGCAAGACAGTGTTGGGTGCGCGGGCGGCTCCTCCCCCCGCCCACGCAGGGCGATCACAGATAGCGACCGCCACGTTGAAGGACCTCGATCTGGTAACCATCGGGGTCCGCGATGAAGAAGAAGCGCGCGATCACCGTGCCGCCGGGGGCGAAATCCACCAGCTTGCGCGGGGCCAGACCGGCTTCGGTCAGGCGGGCATGTTCGGCATCCAGATTCTCGACCGAGAAGGCCAGATGGCCATAGCCGTCGCCAAGGTTGTAGGGCTCGGTCCGGCCCTTGTTGATCGTCAGTTCAAGCTCGAATCCCGTCTCGGCATTGGACAGGTAGACAAGGGTGAACGACTCGAAATCCAGCCGCTCCGCAACCTTCAGCCCGAAAGCCTGATCGTAGAATGCAACAGACCGCGCCTCGTCGAGGACGCGGATCATCGAATGGATCGCCTTGGCCATGAGCCCTCCAGAACTTCTCTATTCTGGTAAGGTTATCAGACCAATTTCCGGCGTTGGTAGTAACGCCGTACTACAGCCCCTTATTCTGCGGCGAATCTTTCCCGGCCAGAAATCTGCGGAACGCGCTCCAGTTCGCCCAGATAGATCGTGCAGGCACAGCGCAGCAGGGACGTGAAATTCACTGCTTCTCCATGCTGTTGCAGGACTTCCGAGTGCAGCCTGGAAAGGAAGGCAGGCGTGGTGCTGTCCTCGTTCCGCGCCATCTGGTCAAGGATACCCCAGAACGCGCGTTCCAGACGGATACTGGTGGACTGGCCGTTCAGGCGCAGCCGTCTGGTCACCGATTCGTACCGGGCAGGATCCTGCCCCGCAAAGACCTGGCACATGGGTGTAACCTCCCTGCTGCAAGCTCGCCGGGAACCTCCGGCTGGCGTGGTCTATTGACCATTAAAGGCCGCAGGGGGGGCTTTAGGCAACCCTGCAAAGGTATGAGACGGATCGCAATTCCGCGATGTGACCGGATATGCCGCCTGTCCGCCAATGAAAAGGCCCCTGCCATCATGGCAGGGGCCTTTCCGCTTGATCACGCCGATGGGGTGTCAGGCGACCTTCTTGCCCTTCACACCCGCCCAGATGCGCTTGTTGGTCAGATAGAGCAGCGAGCCGAGGATGATCAGGAAGACCACCGCCTTGAAGCCCGCTTCCTTGCGACCCATCAGCTTGGGCTCTGCCGCCCACATCAGGAAGGACGACACGTCCGCCGACATCTGGCTGACCGTGGCCGCCGTGCCGTCGGCATAGGTGACCTGGTCATCGGCCAGCGGAGGCGGCATCGCGATCCAGCTGCCGGGCACGGTGGAAACGCCATGCTCGTCCTTGCAGCTGTCCGGAACGCCCCCGTTCGGGAACGAGGTGTTATAGTAGAAGCCGTCGATCCCGTCCGGCGCGCATTCGGGGTTTTCCTCGTAATGCGTCAGGATGGAATAGATGTACTCCGGCCCGCCCATACCGTTGAACAGCTGGCTCAGACCCGTGCCATAGGGCCCGTGAAAGCCCGCGCGGGCCTTGGCCATCATCGACAGGTCCGGCGCGCCTTCCATCCCCGACACGGGGAAATGGTCGGTCGGCTTGCCTTCGCGGTCCTCGCCCGTCTCCTCGTCGGTGACGGTGAACTGGGTGGCATAGGCGCGCACCTGATCCTCGGGCAGCTGCGGGCCGCCTTCGTCGGACAGCGTGCGGATCGGGACATATTTCAGCCCGTGGCACGCCGCGCAGACCTCGGTATAGACCTGCAGCCCGCGCTGGAGCTGGAACTGGTCGAACTTGCCGAACGGCCCTTCATGGGCAAAGGCATAGTCGGTCAGCTCCGCATGGCCACCCGCGGCCATCGCCGCGCTGGCCGAAATGGCCAGCGCCGAAGCGGTGAGTGCGATTTTCCTGAACATGTTGGTAAATCCCTTTCTCACTCGGCCGGATGGGCTTTGGCGCCGTAGTGGGCATTGAAGTCATCCTCGATCGTCGCCGGCTGCGGCAGCGGCTTCTCGATCACGCCAAGCAGCGGCAGGATCACGAGGAAATAGGCGAACCAGTAGGCCGACGCGATCAGCGAGATGGTCGCATAGGGCTCTTCCGCCGGCATCGCACCGACCCACATCAGGACGATGAAGTCGACCACCAGCAGCGCGAACCACCACTTGAACATCGGGCGATAGCGGCCCGACCGCACCGAAGACGTGTCCAGCCACGGCGCCAGCGCCATGACCGCGATCGCCCCGAACATCGCCAGCACGCCGAAGAACTTGGCGTCCACGATCCCGAAGGTGATCCATTCGGCCGCGATCACGACCCAGACGTCGGCCGTGAAGGCGCGCAGGATCGCGTAGAAGGGCAGGAAGTACCATTCCGGCACGATATGCGCGGGCGTCGCCAGCGGGTTCGCCTCGATATAGTTGTCGGGGTGGCCCAGATAGTTCGGCATGAAGCCCACGATGGCGAAGAACACCGCCAGGATCACGGCCAGCGCGAACAGGTCCTTGATCACGTAATAGGGCCAGAACGGAACCGTATCCTTCGCCGCTTCCTCTTTCGAGGTGCGCCGCACGTCCACGCCCGTCGGGTTGTTGTTGCCCGTGGTGTGGAAGGCCCAGATGTGCACGGCGACAAGACCGGCGATCACGAAGGGCAGCAGATAGTGCAGCGAGAAGAAGCGGTTCAGCGTGGCATTGTCCACCGCAGGCCCGCCCAGCAGCCAGGTCTGGATGCTCGGCCCGATGCCGGGGATGGCGCCGAACAGGCCGGTGATCACCGTGGCCCCCCAGAACGACATCTGGCCCCAAGGCAGCACATAGCCCATGAAGGCCGTGCCCATCATCAGCAGGTAGATCAGCATGCCGACGATCCACGTCACCTCGCGCGGGGCCTTGTAGGACCCGTAATACAGACCGCGGAAGATGTGCAGGTAGACCGCGACAAAGAACAGCGACGCGCCGTTCATGTGCAGGTAGCGGATCATGTAGCCGCCATTGACGTTGCGCATGATGTGCTCGACCGACGCAAAGGCGTAGTCCACATGCGGCGTGTAATGCATCACAAGGATGATGCCCGTGACGATCTGCAGCGCAAGGCAGAAGGTCAGGATGATGCCCCAGATCCACATCCAGTTCAGGTTCTTGGGCGTGGGGATCATGATCGTGTCATACAGCAGCCCCGCGATCGGCAGGCGCTTGTGCAGCCACTTCTCGGCCGAGCTCTTGGGCTCGTAATGGTCGTGCGGAATTCCGGCCATCTGTCTGTTTCCTTACCCGAGCTTGATCGTGGATTCGTCTTCGAAGGCCGCCACCGGCACCGGCAGGTTGCGCGGCGCGGGCCCTTTGCGGATGCGGCCCGACGTGTCGTAGTGCGACCCGTGGCAGGGGCAGAACCAGCCGCCGAACTCACCGGCGCCATCGCCCAGCGGCACGCAGCCCAGATGGGTGCAGACGCCCATCATCACCAGCCACTCGCCCGCCTCGTCCAGCGTGCGGTTCTCGTCCGATGCATCGGCATCCGGCTTGTTGGCATTGTCGGCCAGCGGGTCCGGCAGCGCGGCCAGATCCGTGTTGCGCGCCGCCTCGATCTCTTCCGGCGTGCGGCGACGGATGAACACGGGCTTGCCCAGCCACTTCACCGTCAGCTGCGTGCCGACCTCGACGCCCGAGACGTCGACGAAGATCGACGACAGCGCCTGCACGTCAGCCGAGGGGTTCATCTGGTTGACCAGCGGCCAGACAGCGGCGCCCGTGGCAACCGCCCCGGCCCCGGCCGTCGCGTAATACAGGAAATCCCGCCGGGTACCTGCGTTGTCTTCAGCGTGGGACACGAGACCTTCTCCCTTCCAAGGGCGCGGTTTTCCCGCGACCCATAAATGGTGGGGCCGCGGTCACCCGCAGCCTTGCCGGGCGGCTTTTAGACAAGGCGCGCCGGATCGTCCAGCGGACAAACGGGCGCAGACCCGCCCGGAAGCCCCGGAAAATCGCGGTCTGTGGCCGTTCGGGCGCGCCGGCATGGAAAGAAGGGTGGAACAGCCCGTCCCGCCTGCAAGTCCCTGCGACAAGTCGGCGCGCAGCCCGCCCCGATCGGCCCCCGCGACGGCAGGGTGCCAGAATCATGCAAATCAGGTGAATCCTTTGCCCGCGCCCGGATGCCCGCGCTCAGACGGGGCGGGTGGCCTGCATCGACGGGCGCGCCGCGAAACCCGCATACCACGCCGCCAGATGGGGCCGCCCCGTCCGCCATCCCCGCGCGTCGTGGCGGAAATCCAGATAGCCCAGCGCACAGCCCACCGCGATCTGGCCCGCATCCAGCGGCCCCTCCAGATGCGCCATCCACCGCGTCTCCAGCGCATCCAGCGCGCGCTCGACCTTGGCCCACTGCCCCTCGACCCATGGGGCATAGCGCAGCTCCTCTGGCCGGATGCGCACCTCGTAGATCATCAGCAGCGCCGCATCCAGGATGCCGTCCCCCGTCGCCTCGACCGTCAGCGTATCCCAAAGCCGCGCGCCCTGCGGGTAAAGTCCCGCACCGGCCCCGTCCCCGGCGCGCGCGTCCAGAAACTGGCAGATGACGCGGCTGTCATAGAGCGCGGGCCCGTCCGGCCGCTCCAGCGCGGGCACCTTGCCCAGCGGGTTCGCCTCCAGCGGCGCCGTGCCGGGATCGACCGGATTGCCCGACCCGCTGACCAGTTCCACATCGGCAAACTGCCCTGTCTCGCGCAAAAGGACCGTCACCTTGCGGACATAGGGAGAGGTGGGGGAGTAGTAGAGGCGCATGTCGAATGTCTCCTGCCGGTTGCCCGCGACCCTAGGCCCTGCCAGCCCGCCCGAAAAGCGGTTTGTGACGCACAAACCGCGCCGGAATTTGACGCAAATTCCGGCCCCGCCCCGTCCCGCGGCTGCCGGGCGATTTCTGCGTCAGAAATCGCCGCGAAGTTTGCGTCAAACTTCGCCTGCGCCCGAAACACGGGCCGCACCGCAGCCCCCCTCAGCCCAGCGCCCGCATCATCCCCGCGATCTCTGCCGCCAGCCCGCCCTGCGCCTCCAGCGCCGCGATCACGCCCGCCCGCGCCTCGGGCGTCTTGTTCTGGCCCAGCTTCCACGTCCCCTGCACGTCCGTCACCTCAAGGCGAAAGGGCAGGATGCCCCGCATCATCCGCTCCATCACGCCCGCGCCCATCTTGTGCTTGGTCCAAGGCCGCTTGCCCGCGATCCGCCCCTCGAACTCCGCCGACAGCGCATCCACCTGCGGCTCCAACTCCGCGCCCGCCATCGGCGACAGCACCCCCCGCAGATGCACCGCCACGTAATTCCATGTCGGCACCTGATCCGGCACCCCGTACCAGTCGGGCGAGACATAGGCATCCGGCCCCTGCACCGCCAGCAGCGCCGGCGCGGGAAGCCCCGCCCGCGCAATCGCGTTGGACCGCGCCAGATGTACCTCCACCACCCGCGCACCCGCCATCACAAAGGGCACATGCGCCGCGACCGGCCCGCCCTCGCCGTTGATGCACAGCATCCCGAACCCCCGCGCCGCGGCAAAGCGCAGGTTCGCGTCCTCGGGCGTGTCGCGGAAGGCGGGATTGGGATGCATGACGGGCGCTCCAAACGATTCGCGGCAACAGGGTTAACTGACCGCCACCGTTCGCTGCGTGCTGACAGGGTGCGGCACAACCCGCGGCACAGGTTACGGTACACCCCGTTCCGCCCATATCGCCAGATTTACAAGGCGTTCCGGCCACTTGCCCCCGCGCCAAAGCAAAAGGCCGCCCGATGGGCGGCCCTGCACTCCGGTTTCCCGGAAAGTCCTCAGCCCTGACGGGCCTTGTACCGCTTCTGCGTCTTGTTGATCACATAGACGCGGCCCTTGCGGCGCACGACCTGGCAATCGCGATGACGCGTCTTGAGCGAGCGGAGCGAGTTCGCAACCTTCATCGTTCTTCTCCCATTCGCGGCGCGCAGCGCCTTGAAATCCTTGATGTTTTCCTTGCGGAAAACGGCGAAATGGTGGGCGGTACTGGGATCGAACCAGTGGCCACTACGATGTCAACGTAGTGCTCTACCGCTGAGCTAACCGCCCACGCTCCTTCGCATTTCCGCCTGTCATCAACAAAAATGACGCGGGCGGGTCCGCGTCGGTCGTCGGGTCTATAAAAGGAGTCGCCGCAGGGTTCAAGGGGTTTTGGCAACTGAAAAAACACGTCTATATCTGGCACATGGACAGCGACGCCTTCACCCTGCACCTTCCGGCCGACCGGACAACCCCGTTGGTCTTCTCGTCCCCGCATTCCGGCGCGGACTATCCCGAAGCCTTTGTTTCGCAAAGCATTCTGGACCGCCATACGATCCGCTCCTCGGAAGATGCCTTCGTCGACCGCCTGTTCTCCGCCGCCCCCGCCCACGGCGCGCCCCTGCTGGCCGCCCGCATCCCCCGCGCCTATATCGACCTCAACCGCGCCGCCGACGAACTCGATCCGGCGGTGATCGAAGGCATCGACCGCGCCCCCCACAACCCCCGCGTCTCCTCGGGCCTTGGCGTCATTCCCCGCGTGGTGGCGGGCGGGCGGGCGATCTATCGCGGCAAACTGGCCCGCAACGATGCCGAATTCCGCATCCTGCGCTATTGGCATCCCTATCATTCAAGGCTGAAAACCCTTCTCGATGAAAGCCTTGCGCAATTCGGTCATGCCATCCTGATCGATTGCCACTCCATGCCGCACGAGGCGATCGAGGCCCATTCCCGCCCCGGTCACCCCCGCCCCGATGTCGTTCTGGGCGACCGTTTCGGCGCCGCCGCCGCCCGCGATGTGGTGGACCGGATCGAATCCGCCTTCGCCGCCGCGGGCCTGCGCACCGCCCGCAACGCCCCCTTCGCCGGCGCCTATATCGCACAGGCCTATGGTCGCCCCTCGCGCAACCAGCATGTCGTGCAGATCGAGATCGACCGTGCGCTCTACATGGATGAAACCCGCATCGAACCCCGCGCGGATTTCGATGAATTCCAAAGGCTTATGACCCACGTCATCGCGGACATCACCGCCCCGCAGGCGGGCAGCCTGCCCCTCGCGGCCGAGTGATCAGCGCAGGGCACGCCCCTTGATGATGGCGTCCTGACCGAACCGCGCGCGGATCGCATCCGCCGCCCGTTCCGCCTTGGCCCGCTTGCCCGCCTCCGGGTCCAACAGGTCGCCCGACCGGTCCGCCTGATCCTCGCCCACCAGATCCGCGATCCCCACCCCGATCAGCCGGAACGGCCCCTTCGTCCCCGCATGGTCGAACAAATCCCGCGCCGCGCGATAGATGCGGTCGGCCATCTGCGTCGCATCGCCAAGGCCCTGCCGCCGCGTAACCGTCTGGAAATCGTCGCGTTTCAGCTTCAACACCACCGTCCGCCCCGCCAGCCCCTTGGCCTTGGCCCGATCCGACACCTGTTCCGCCAGCCGCCAGATATGCCCGTCCAGCAGGTCGGCATCGCCCGTATCCTCGTTGAAGGTCGTCTCCTTGCTGATGGACTTCGGCCGCTCGTCCCGACTGACCCGCCGCTGGTCCTGCCCCCGCGCCAGATGGAACAGCCGCTCTCCCATCGACCCGAACCGCGCCACCAGATCGGCGCGGTCCCAGCGCAGCAAATCCGCGATGGTGCGAATCCCCGCCGCCTCCAGCGCCGCCTGCGTGGCTGTTCCCACGCCCCAGATGATCCGCACCGGTTTCGGCGTCAGGAACGCTTGCGTCTCGGCCCGCCCGATCACGGAAAACCCCTTGGGCTTGTCGAGGTCGGATGCGATCTTTGCCAGAAACTTGTTGTGGCTCAACCCGATGGACCCTGTCAGCCCCAGCTCCGTCTCCATCCGCCGCACCAGCCGCGCCAGCATCACCGCAGGCGGCGCACCGTGCAGCCGCGCCGTCCCCGACAGGTCCATGAACGCCTCGTCCAGCGACAGGGGTTCGATGTCGGGCGTCAGCTCCTCCATCATCGCCCGTATCTTCCGGCTTTCCGCCACATAGACCGACATGCGCGGCTTCACGACCACCGCCTGCGGGCACAGCTTCAGCGCCTGGAACATCGGCATCGCCGACCGCACGCCGGAAATCCGCGCGATATAGCAGCAGGTCGACACCACCCCCCGCGTGCCGCCCCCCACGATCACCGGTTTGTCGGCAAGCTCGGGATTGTCGCGCTTTTCCACGCTGGCATAGAAGGCGTCGCAATCCATATGTGCGATCGACAGGTCGAACAGCTCCGGATGCGCCAGAACCCGCGGGCTGCGGCAGGCAGGGCAGCGCAGGCCGGAGTCGAATGTGGTCAGGCAATCACGGCACAGGGCGGGCATGGTTCCACTATGCGCCCGCCGCCCGCTGCCGTCCATGCCCGCCACTTGCACCAAGGCCGCGAAACCCCCATGATTCGATAAGGTATTTCAGGAGGTATCGGGCATGGGCCCTGAACTTTTCGGCGGGAACGCGGTGTTTCTGGCTGTCGCCGCCTTCATCATCCTTTGCATCTTCCTTGGCGTGCGGATCGTGCCGCAATCGGAAAAGCACGTGGTCGAACGCTTCGGCCGCCTGCGCGCCGTGCTGGGACCGGGGATCAACTTCGTCGTCCCCTTCCTCGACCGCGTGCCGCACAAGATTTCCATCCTCGAACGCCAGCTTCCCAACGCGTCGCAGGACGCCATCACCGCTGACAACGTGCTGGTGAAGGTGGAAACCTCCGTCTTCTACCGCATCACCGAACCGGAAAAGACCGTCTACCGCATCCGCGATGTCGATGCCGCCATCGCCACGACCGTGGCGGGGATCGTGCGGTCGGAAATCGGGAAACTGGAACTCGATCAGGTCCAGTCGGGCCGCGCGCAACTCATCGAACGCGTGCGCGAACAGGTCCGCATGATGGTCGATGACTGGGGGGTAGAGGTGACGCGCGCCGAAATCCTCGACGTCAACCTCGACGACGCCACCCGCGCCGCGATGTTGCAACAGCTCAACGCCGAACGCGCCCGCCGCGCGCAGGTGATGGAGGCCGAGGGCAAGAAGCGCGCCGTCGAACTAGCCGCCGACGGCGACCTCTACGCCGCCGAACAGGCCGCCAAGGCCCGCCGCATCACCGCCGATGCCGAGGCCTATGCCACAGGCGTCATTGCCGGTGCCATCGCCGCCAACGGGCTGGAGGCCGCGCAATTCCAGATCGCCATGAAGCAGGTCGAAGCCTTGGCACAGGTGGCCGAAGGGCAGGGCAAGCAGACCATCCTTTTGCCTGCCAACGCGATGGAGGCATTCTCGGACGCCTTCAGGATGCTGCGGGGGAAATCCTGATGTGGTGGTCCGTCTGGTGGGTCTGGGTCGTCGCGGGTTTCCTGATCGGCGGGCTAGAGATCGTGGCACCCGGCTACATCTTTCTGGGCTTTGCCATCGGCGCGGTGACGACGGGGGTGTTCCTTGGCCTTGGCATCCTGTCGGGCGGCCCTGCCTTCCTGCTCCTGACCTTCGCCATCTGCTCGCTCGTGGCATGGTTCGCGTTGCGCCGGACGATGGGGGTCCGCGCGGGTCAGGTGAAGGTCTGGGACAAGGATATCAATGATAACTGACGCGGATTTCGTCGGGGCCAAGGCTGCGCTGTTCTGCGGCGATGCGCTTCTGACCTGCCTGCGCGACACGCATCCCGGCCTGCCATGGCCCGGGATGTGGGACCTGCCCGGCGGCGGGCGCGAGGGGGACGAATCCCCCGAATCCTGCCTGCTGCGCGAACTGGCCGAGGAATTCGGCCTGTCGCTGCACCCCGCGCGCCTGACATGGCGGATCGACCTGCCGTCGATGACCGACCCGTCCCGCCCGTCGCATTTCTTTGCCGGACCCATCACGCGGGCCGAACTTGCGACCATCCGCTTCGGTGACGAAGGGCAGGGCTGGGCGCTGATGCCCATCCGCGATTTCCTGACCCATTCCCGCGCGATACCGGAGATGCAGCGCCGCGTCCGCCTTGCGCTTACCGCCGGGGCAATTCCGCGATGACCGCCCGCGCGGCGGCGGCAGGGTCCGCCGCCTGCCAGATCGGCCGCCCGACGACGATATGATCCGCCCCGTCCGCAATCGCCTGATGCGGCGTCGCGATCCGTTTCTGGTCGCCCGCCGCCGCCCCCGCAGGCCGCACCCCCGGCGTCACGATCAGCTTTCCCTTGGCCTGCGGCAGCGCGCGGATCATTGCGGCCTCTTGCGGGCTGGCGATGACACCATCCGCCCCCGCCTCCAGCGCCCGCGCGGCGCGTTCCAGCGTGATATCATGGATATCGCCCGCCTTGATCAGGTTCGCGTCCAGATCCGCACGGTCCAGCGACGTCAGCACGGTGACGGCAAGGATCTTCAACCCCGTGCCCGCCTTCCCCTCGGCCGCCGCGCGCACCACCTGCGGGTCGCCATGCACCGTCAGGAAGTCGAGGTCATAGCGCGCGATCCCGCGCACCGCCGCCTCGATCGTGGCACCGATGTCAAACAGCTTCATGTCCAGAAAGACGCGCTTGCCCAACTCGCCCTTCAGCTCATTCGCCAGCGCCAGCCCGCCGCCGGTCAGCATCCCCAGCCCGATCTTGTAGAAGGACGCCGCCTCCCCGATCCGCTGCACGAGGTCCAGCCCCTGCACCACGTTCGGCACATCCAGCGCCACGATCAGGCGGTCGTCAGACATCGGCGCTCTCCCAGCCAAGAAATCCGCGCCAGATGATCCGCGCAGGCGGGGCTGTCAAGCCGCACGAAGCCCGCTAATCTGGGACGAAACCGCACGGGGCGCGCGCGCATGATCCTTTGTTTCGATATCGGCGGCACGCGGATCAAGGCCGCAACGTCGACGGGCGGCCGACTTACCCCGCTGGGCGACACGCCCACCCCGACCGGCGATTTCGCGGCCTTCACTGCCGCCATTGCCCGCTATGCCACCGGTCTTGCGCCCAAGGCCGTTGCCATCTCCATCGCGGGCGTCGTCGACCCTGATACAGATATCCTGCGCGTCGCCAACATCCCCTGCGCCGACGGCCGCCGCCTCGGGCCCGAGTTGCAATCCGCCCTTGGCCTGCCTGTCCTCGTCCTCAACGACGCCGACTGCTTTGCCATGGCCGAAGCATCCCAAGGCGCGGGGCAGGGACATCGCACCGTTTTCGGCATCATCCTCGGCACCGGCGTGGGCGGCGGGTTGGTCATCGACGGCAGGCTCGTCTCGGGCCCAGGCGGCTATGCGGGGGAATGGGGCCACGGCCCCGTGGCAAAGACGCAGGTGGAAGGGCTGACCCTGCCTGCCTTTCCCTGCGGTTGCGGCCTGACCGGCTGCATCGACGCGGTCGGCAGCGCCCGCGGGATGGAACGGCTGCACCATGCCATCCACGGCGAAACCGCCACCTCGCATTCCATCGTTCGCGCATGGCAGAATGGGGAAACGCAGGCCGCGCGGACCGTGGATGTCTGGCGTGCCATCGTCGCCCCGCCCTTGGCCATGATCCTGAACACGGTGGGCGCCTCCATCGTTCCGGTTGGGGGCGGCCTGTCCAATGTGCCCGCGCTTGTCGCCCATCTGGATGCTGCGGTCCGGTCTATGATCCTGCGCCGCACCGACGCGCCGCTTGTCGTGCCTGCCCGCTGCACCATCGAACCCGGCCTGATCGGGGCCGCCGCCGCCGCAGGGGTCGCCTTTGCCTGACATCCTGCTCGAAGTCTGCGTCGATGATGCCAAGGGCCTTGCTGCCGCCATCCGCGGCGGGGCAGGGCGGATCGAGCTTTGTTCGGCCCTCGCGCTGGGCGGGCTGACCCCGTCGCCCGGTCTGATGCAACAGGCCGCCGCCGCCCCTGTTCCCGTCATGGCGATGATCCGCCCCCGCGCGGGCGGCTTCGTCTGGTCCACCGCCGACATCGCGCAGATGAAGGCGGATATCGCCGCCGTCCGCGCGGCCGGATTGGCGGGAGTGGTGTTGGGCGCCTCGTTTCCGGACGGCAGGCTGGATGCGCCGGTTCTGGCCGAACTGCTGCAGGCGGCACAGGGGATGGATACCACCCTGCACCGCTGCTTCGATCTGACCCCCGATCTTCCGCAGGCTCTCGAAGCCGCGGTTGCGCTGGGGTTCCGCCGTATCCTTACCTCGGGCGGTGCGCGCACGGCCCCGCAGGGTGTGGCGATGCTTGCCGCGCTGATGGCCCGTGCCGCAGACCGCATCACCGTGATGCCCGGCGCCGGACTCACTGCAGAAACCCTGCCCGCCATCGCCCGTCTGCCCTTGCGCGAAGTCCACGCCTCCTGTTCCATGGCACGGTCCGAGACGGCGTCCGTTGCCGCCTTCGGTTTCGGCCCGTCCGAACGGCGCGTCACCTCGGAACCCCTGGTGCGTGCGCTGGTCGCAGGGCTTGCCAGATTGGATGAGTGAGGACCGCCGTGCAGATTACCGTGACCTATGACCGCCCCGACGAAGGCCCGCGCTCCGGCCCCGTGCAGGTGGGATGGTTTCTGGCGAATGACAAAGGCGCGGTCCTCTATGACCCGCCCGAGCGCCTCGTCTCGCGTCAGGTCAGCCGCGTCCATGCGAAAAGCGCCAGCCGCTGCCCCGCTGTCATCCAGATGGAAAGCCGTTATTTCGTCGTCAAATGCCCCTTCGACCTGCACATCGGCTTTTCCCGCGACGACAAGGGCAAGGCCGTTCTGGTCAACCGCGCCGGAACCGCCTCGCCCATCCGGTCGAACAAGCTGAACGAAGTGCTCACCCTCGTCTCCGAGGTGGAATGGCGCTATCCCGACCGCCCCACGGTGCAATTGCACCTGCCCTACACCTTCATCGCGGACGAACCCGTCTGGATGACGCAGGTCGGAACCTTTGCCCATTACCGCAAGGACCCGCTGCCCGGCACGATCTTCGGCGGGCGGTTCCAGCTGAATCTCTGGCCGCGTCCGCTGATGTGGGCCTTCGAATGGCACGAACCGGAAAAGGACCTGATCCTGAAACGGGGCGAGCCGCTGTTCTACTGCCAGTTCGAACATGAAGGCCCCGACCGCCCCGTCCAGATGGTCGAGGCCGACAAGACCCCCGAACTGACCACCTATATGGAGCAGATCTCGGGCGTGGTGAATTACGTGAACCAGACCTTCAGCCTGATGAAGGACGCTGAACGCCTGCGCCCGCCGAAACTCCTCAAACCCAAGGACCGCTGACAGGCCGGGGCTGCAACCCTGTCGCCGCGGCGGATCGGCGCGCGCCGGAAAAGTTGACGCATCCCGCCCCGCCGATCTTGCAGCAGGGCAAAACCCGTCCCATCTTTCCTCCAAGGCCGGTGCGGACGTGCCTTTTCAGGGCGTCCACAGACCGGTGCTATGAAAAGGAGATATGCCGATGAACCTTGAAAAGTTCACGGAACGCTCGCGCGGGTTCCTGCAGGCCGCGCAGACCATCGCGATGCGGGAAAGCCATCAGCGGCTTACGCCCGAACACCTGCTGAAAGCGATCATGGATGACGAACAGGGGTTGGCCTCCAACCTGATCCGCCGCGCGGGGGGCGAACCTGCGCGGGTGGTCGAAGCCGTCAATCTGGCGCTCTCTAAGCTGCCGAAAGTGTCCGGCGACGCGCAGCCCTTCACCGACCCGGGACTGGTCAAGGTGCTGGACGAGGCGGAGAAGGTGGCCAAGAAGGCCGGTGACAGCTTCGTTCCTGTCGAACGTATCCTCATGGCGCTGGCCATGGTGCCGGGTGGGGCCAAGCAGGCGCTGGATGCCGGGGCCGTGACGCCGCAGAAGCTGAACGCCGCGATCAACGACATCCGCAAGGGCCGCACCGCCGACACGGCCTCTGCCGAGGAAGGCTATGATGCGCTGAAGAAATTTGCCCGCGACCTGACCGAGGCGGCAGAGCAGGGCAAGATCGACCCCATCATCGGCCGCGACGAAGAGATTCGCCGCGCGATGCAGGTCCTGTCGCGCCGGACGAAGAACAACCCCGTGCTGATCGGTGAACCCGGCGTGGGCAAGACGGCGATTGCCGAAGGGTTGGCGCTGCGCATCGTCAACGGGGACGTGCCCGAATCCCTGCGGAACAAGAAGCTCATGGCACTCGACATGGGCGCCCTGATCGCAGGGGCGAAGTATCGCGGCGAATTCGAGGAACGACTGAAATCCGTCCTGAACGAGGTGACGGGCGCCGATGGCGAAATCATCCTGTTCATCGACGAGATGCACACCCTTGTGGGCGCGGGCAAATCCGACGGCGCGATGGATGCGGCGAACCTGATCAAACCCGCGCTGGCGCGGGGCGAATTGCATTGCGTCGGCGCGACCACGCTGGATGAATACCGCAAATATGTGGAAAAGGACGCGGCCCTTGCCCGCCGGTTCCAGCCGGTGATGGTGGATGAGCCGACCGTGGAAGACACCATCTCCATCCTGCGCGGGATCAAGGAGAAGTACGAACTCCACCACGGCGTCCGCATCAGCGACTCGGCGCTGGTGGCGGCGGCGACCCTGTCGCACCGCTATATCACCGACCGCTTCCTGCCCGACAAGGCGATCGACCTCGTGGACGAAGCCGCCAGCCGCCTGCGGATGGAGGTGGATTCCAAGCCCGAGGAGCTGGACGCGCTGGACCGCCAGATCCTGCAATTCCAGATCGAGTCGGAAGCGTTGAAGAAGGAAGACGACGCCGCTTCGCGCGACCGGCTGGAAAAGCTGGAAAAGGAACTGTCTGACCTGCAACAGCAATCGGCCGAGATGACCGCGAAATGGCAGGCCGAACGCGACTCCCTCGAACAGGCGCGCGAGTTGAAGGAACAGCTCGACCGTGCCCGCGCCGAACTGGAACAGGCCAAGCGCGAGGGCGACTTCGCCAAGGCGGGCGAATTGCAATACGGCCGCATCCCGGGTCTGGAGAAATCGCTGGCAGAGGCCGAAGCCCGCGAGGGCGAGGCGCTGGTGGCCGAGGCCGTGCGCCCCGAACAGATCGCCGAAGTCGTGGAACGCTGGACCGGCATCCCCACGACCAAGATGCTGGAAGGTGAAAAGGAAAAACTCCTTCGGATGGAAGAGGAACTCGGCCGCCGCGTCGTGGGTCAGCATCAGGCGGTCGAGGCGGTGTCCAAAGCTGTCCGCCGCGCCCGTGCGGGCCTGAATGACGAAGGCCGCCCGCTGGGGTCATTCCTGTTCCTGGGCCCCACCGGCGTGGGCAAGACGGAACTGACCAAGGCGCTGGCCGAATACCTGTTCGACGATGAAACCGCGATGGTCCGCATCGACATGTCGGAATTCATGGAAAAACACGCCGTGGCCCGCCTGATCGGCGCGCCCCCCGGCTATGTCGGCTATGATGAAGGCGGCGTGCTGACCGAGGCGGTGCGGCGCAAGCCCTATCAGGTCGTCCTGTTCGACGAGGTGGAAAAGGCCCATCCCGACGTGTTCAACGTCCTGCTGCAAGTGCTGGATGACGGCATCCTGACCGATGGTCAGGGCCGGACGGTGGACTTCAAGCAGACGATCATCGTCCTGACCTCGAACCTCGGGTCGCAGGCGCTGTCCTTGCTGCCCGACGGAACCGATGCCAGCGCGGCGAAGCGCGAGGTGATGGAGGCGGTGCGCGCCCATTTCCGCCCCGAATTCCTGAACCGTCTGGACGAGACGATCATCTTCGACCGTCTGGGTCGCGCCGACATGACGGGGATCGTGGAAATCCAGTTGCGCCGTCTGGAAAAGCGCCTTGCACAGCGCAAGATCACGCTGGAGCTGGACGCCGACGCCCGCGCATGGCTGGCCGATGAGGGCTATGACCCCGTCTACGGTGCCCGCCCGCTGAAGCGCGTGATCCAGCGCCAGTTGCAGGACCCGCTGGCCGAGATGCTGCTGGCCGGCGACGTGCTCGACGGCTCCACCGTCCATGTCACGGCAGGGGCCGAGGGGCTGATCGTGGGCGACCGCGTCATCGCCTCGCGCCGCGACCGTCCCGCGCAGGCGGTGGTGCACTAAGAAAAAGGGGCGCAGCATCGCTGCGCCCCTTCCTTTCCGACAGGGAAGCGGAAGGATCAGCCTTCCGGCGGCAGGATGACCGAGTCGATGACGTGGATCACGCCATTCGTCGCCTCGATATCGGCGGTCGAGATCACCGCGCCGTTCACCTTGGCGCCGCCATCCAGCGTGATCGTCACTTCACCACCCTGCACCGTCGCGGCCTTCTGGCCTTCGGTCAGGTCGGTCGACATCACTTTGCCCGGCACGACGTGATAGGTCAGGATCGCAACCAGCTTGTCCTTGTTTTCAGGCTTCAGCAGGTCTTCGACCGTGCCCGCGGGCAGCGCGGCAAAGGCGGCATCGGTGGGTGCAAAGACGGTGAACGGGCCTTCGCCCTTCAGCGTTTCCACCAGACCGGCGGCTTCGACCGCGGCGACCAGCGTGGTGAAGTTGCCCGCACCGGCGGCGGTGTCGACGATGTCCTTGGCGTGGCTTCCGGCATAGACCGGTGCCGACAGGGCCATCGCGGTGGTCAGGGCAAGAAAGGTTCTGCGGATCATAGGCGTCACTCCCAATAGATCTCTCGGCCATGATTGGCTGAGCGTTATATGGGGTGGATCGCCCGCCGGATGTCGGTGAAAACCGTGTTAACCCCCCTTGCCGAAGCGCAACGCCCGCCTAAGCCACGCGCTTTGGCCGCTTCAACTCAAAATGGTGTGACAGGGATTTACCTTTCGTGACCGAAACCATCTCCTGCGGCGCCCCGTAACAATCCATAGCGCAGACGTGCGTTGCCTTTTGCGGGCGATGCCGCACCATCGCCATGACAGGATACGGAGGACAGGATGCCCAAGGAAACAAAGCCCGGCTGGTCGGACGTGACGCCGAAACACCTCTGGCTGAACCGCCGCGCGCTGATCGCGGGCGCTGGGGCATTGGCGCTCGGCAGTCCGGCAGCGGCCAAGCTGACCTACAGCCCCGGCAAGTTCTCGACCGACGAGACGCCCAACAGTTTCGAAGACATCACGACCTACAACAACTTCTACGAATTCGGCACGGGGAAGGAGGACCCTTCCACCTATGCCTCGGCCCTGACCACCGACCCGTGGTCCATCGTGATCGATGGCATGGTCGACCGGCCCGGTACCTATGACCTTGCCGACATCCTGAAGGACCAGCCGCTGGAAGAACGCATCTACCGCTTCCGCTGCGTCGAGGCGTGGTCGATGGTGGTTCCGTGGATCGGCTTCGAACTCTCCGGCCTCTTGAACCGCGTGGGCGTCCAGCCTTCCGCCAAATACGTGGCCTTCGAAACCCTCGTCCGCCCTGAGGAAATGATCGGCCAGCAATCCCCCATCCTCGACTGGCCCTACCGCGAAGGGCTGCGTCTGGACGAGGCGATGCATCCCCTCACCATCCTCGCCACCGGTCTTTACGGGGAAGAGATGCCCAAACAGAACGGCGCGCCGATCCGTCTGGTCGTGCCGTGGAAATATGGCTTCAAGTCGATCAAGAGCATCGTGAAGATCACCCTGACCGACCAGCAGCCGCAGACGACGTGGAACATGCTGCAACCGTCCGAATACGGCTTCTATTCTAACGTGAACCCGACGGTCGACCATCCCCGCTGGTCGCAGGCTTCCGAACGCCGCATCGGCGCGGGGCTTTTCGCGGGCCGTCAGGACACGCTGATGTTCAACGGCTACGAAGAACAGGTCGCCGCTCTCTATGCGGGAATGGACCTCAAGGCGAATTACTGATGGACCGGATCAACACCCTTGCCCGCCGGGTGCCGGTCAATGCCGTCTATGCGGCGGGCCTCCTTCCCTTCCTCTGGATCGTCTGGCTCACCTTCACCAACGGCCTCGGCCCCGATCCGGTGAAGGAGATCGAGCTTCGACTGGGCGAGCTGGGCCTGCAGTTCCTTGTGGCGGGGCTTGTCATCACCCCTTTGCGCTGGGCGGGGCTGAACCTGATCCGCTTCCGCCGCGCCATCGGCCTTCTGGCCTTCTTCTATGTGGCGATGCACCTGATGGCCTGGGTGACGCTGGACATGGGGCTTCGCTGGTCCGAGATGGCGGCCGATCTGGTCAAGCGCTGGTACATCATCATCGGCATGGCCGGATTCGTGGCGATGATTCCCCTCGCGATTACGTCGAACAATGCCTCGGTCCGGCGCCTCGGGTCTGCCACGTGGAACAGCCTGCACCGCCTGACCTATGTCGCAGCACTCGCAGGGGCGATTCACTATGTGGTGCTGGTAAAGGCCTGGCCCATCGAGCCGCTGCTCTATCTGGGGGCTGTCCTTGCGCTTCTTGCTGCCCGGGTCTGGCGCCGCCAGCAGAAGCGTGCCGCGACCCCTGTCCGGCAACCCGCCGCGCAATAGATTATTGCCGCAGTGCAGCGCCCGTCGTGCCGAAAATTACGCCAACCCCAAGATTTTGTGGATAAATCCGGAAAAACGAAAAAAATCGTCGGAACCGCATTTTTCCCTCTTGCGGCTCCCGACGCTCCTCCGTAAATACCGCCTCACCGAAGCGGAACAGCGACGGTGACGGACGGAAGCGACGACGAAGCGAAAGCCGAAACGAAGCGGAAGTTCGGAAAATCTGGAAGATGAGCAAGCGAGGATACGCTGGGAAGCTGGCGCCTCGAATGTTTTTGTCCTTCGGATACGCTCTTTGACAAGATGATGAATGAAGGGATATGCGGGCGGTTTGGGCGCATCGGCGTCAGATCGCAGCATATCGGCCTAGTAGGGATTTCGGTTCCGATGATCTAGGTGTCAGCTTCACGGTTTG
>NZ_JAAATX020000006.1 GCF_009908265.2 Paragemmobacter amnigenus
CACCCTCACCGTCACATCGCTCGACGGCACCGCGACGCAGACCATCACCGTCACCGTGAACGGCGTGAACGACCTCGCCACGATCTCGGGCAACGATGCGGGCGAAGTGACCGAGGATGACACCGGCGCCGCCTCCGTCTCCGGCACCCTCTTGGTCAGCGACGCCGACACCGGCGAGGCTGGCTTCCAGGAGCCGGCCGCCGCCGATCTGGTCACCGACTACGGCACCTTCACCTTCAACACCACCACCGGCGCGTGGACCTTCAAAATCGATAACGAGGCGGCCCAGTCCCTCGGCGACGGCGACAGCGAGGACGTCACCCTCACCGTCACATCGCTCGACGGCACCGCGACGCAGACCATCACCGTCACCGTGAACGGCGTGAACGACCTCGCCACGATCTCGGGCAACGATGCGGGCGAAGTGACCGAGGATGACACCGGCACCGCCTCCGTCTCCGGCACCCTCTCGGTCAGCGACGCCGACACCGGCGAGGCTGGCTTCCAGGAGCCGGCCGCCGCCGATCTGGTCACCGACTACGGCACCTTCACCTTCAACACCGAAACCGGCGAGTGGACCTTCGCCATCGACAACGACAATGCACAGCTCCTCGGCGCCGGCGACAGCGAGGACGTCACCCTCACCGTCACATCGCTCGACGGCACCGCGACGCAGACCATCACCGTCACCGTGAACGGCGTGAACGACCTCGCCACGATCTCGGGCAACGATGCGGGCTCGGTGACCGAAGACGGCACCGCCTCCGTCTCCGGCACCCTCTCGGTCGCGGATGCCGACGACGGCGAGGCGGGCTTCCAGGAGCCGGCCGCCGCCGATCTGGACACCGACTACGGCAGCTTCACCTTCGACGCCGGAACCGGCGCGTGGACCTTCACCATCGACAACGCCGCCGCGCAGTCGCTGGGGGCGGATGACTCCAAGGACGTCACCCTCACCGTCACATCGCTCGACGGCACAGACACGCAGACCATCACCGTCACCGTCACCGGCACCAACGACGCGCCCGTGATCACCAACTCCAACACCACCGCCTCGGTGACCGAGGATGCGGCGACGAACAAGGTGTCGGGCACGCTGTCCATCACCGATGCCGATGCGGGCCAGGCTGGTTTCGCGTCGACCTCGTCGCTGAACGGCACCTATGGCACGTTCACCTTCGATGCCGCGACGAAGGGCTGGACCTACACCCTGAACAACAGCCTCGCGGCGACGCAGGCCCTCACCGCATCGGACGTGAAGACCGAGACGCTGAAGGTCACTTCCACCGACGGGACCACCTTCGACATCAACGTGACGGTGAACGGCGCGGCAGAGCCGGTGACGACGCCCACGACGACGGCGGCTGTAAGTGGAACGACCGCTGCCAACGGGCAGACCGACGTGAACGATATCAGTGGAACAGGCGGACCCAACACGACTGCGACCGCCGGTAACGACAACCTTCGTGACGCGAACAACACCGACGGCACGATCAGCGGTGGCGCGGGCAATGATGACATCTACGGCCGCAACGGAAACGACGTGCTGAACGGCGACGGTGGTAACGACCGCCTGTACGGTTCGACCGGCAATGACGTACTGAACGGCGGCTCGGAGAATGACCAGCTGTTCGGCGGCTCCGGCAACGACACCATGAACGGAAACGACGGAAGCGATGCCCTTACCGGAGGTTTCGGTGCCGACTCCGTAACCGGCGGCACGGGCGCAGACCGCTTCATCTTCATCTCTCTCAACGACAGCGGCGACACCATCACCGACTTCAATGCCGCGGACCCGGACAAGATCGTGCTGACGAGTATCGATGCCAACGGCGCTGTGGCTGCGGATCAGGCCTTCAACTGGGGCGGCACCACCGCCACGGCCAACGGCCTGTGGTATGCCAACAATGCCGACGGCACGTCGTCGACCTTCTATGCCGACACGGACGGCAACACGTCGACGGCCGAACTCTGGTTCATCGTCAACGGCACCTCCTTCAGCAGCGGCAGCTTCGACCTCTGACGCGACGACACACGCATCCCGAAAGGCCCCGCCCCCGTGGCGGGGCCTTTTCCTTTGCGCATCAATGCCCGCCCCGCCGGAACCCGTCCCCGCCCCGCCCGTTCCCCTTGGCCCCAACGTCAAAGGAGACACCCATGCGCGGCATCCTCGCCTGGCTGATCGGCATCCCGATCCCCATCATCATCATCCTCTACTTCCTCGACGTATTCTGACCCCCTCAAGCCCCCTGCAGGGCCCGCCCCCGCGCGCGGCGCTGCATCCCCCGCCCGACCCCGCGTCACCCGCCGCCGTGACGCCACGTTACGTTTACCTTCGCGTCAACTTGTCTGCTAACCTGCCCGCAACGCACCAGATTCCGGCCATCCCGCCGACCACCGGACAGGCACCGACATGACCGCCGACACGACCAACAGAGACGACCACCTGACCATCCGCCAGATGTGTGACGCCTTCGACGTCACCCCCCGCACCCTGCGCTTCTACGAGGCGAAGGAACTCCTCTCCCCCCTCCGCCGGGGCACGGCCCGCTTCTACACCTACCGCGACCGCGCGCGGCTCAAACTCATCCTGCGCGGCAAACGCTTCGGCTTCTCGCTCGAGGATATCCGCCAGCTTCTCGACATGTACGACCGCGACGGCGGCCAGCAAGAGGCGCAACTGCGCCGCACCTATGACCTCGCCCGCGACCGCCTCGCGCAGATGGAACGCCAGCGCGCCGAACTGGACGAGGCGATTGCAGACCTCAAGGACCAGATCGCCTGGGGGGAAAGTGTGCTTTCCGCCTTCCGCAAGGCCGCCGAATAAGGAGACGACAGGATGCCCAGCTACACCGCCCCCGTAAAGGACATGCAATTCGTCCTGCATGACCTGCTGAACGTCACCGCCTCCGACATTCCCGGCTATGCCGATCTCGACGCCGCCTTCACCGCCGCCGTGCTGGAAGAGGCGGGCAAACTGGCGACCGACGTCCTCGCCCCGCTCAACCCTGTGGGCGACCGCGAAGGCTGCACCCTCGAAAACGGCATCGTCCGCACCCCCACCGGCTTCAAGTCCGCCTTCGACCGGCTCCGCGACGGCGGCTGGACCGCGCTCGACTGCGACCCCGACTATGGCGGTCAGGGTCTGCCCTACCTCATGGGCACCGCCGTGGGCGAAATCCTCGTCTCGGCCAACATGGCGCTGAACATGTATCAGGGCCTGACCCACGGTGCCTATTCCGCCATCCACGCCCATGGCACGCCGGACCAGAAGGCGACCTTCCTGCCCCGCATGGTGTCCTGCCAATGGACGGGCACCATGAACCTGACCGAACCGCATTGCGGCACCGACCTCGGCCTCATGCGGACGAAGGCCGAACCGCAACCCGACGGCAGCTACCGCATCACGGGGCAAAAGATCTTCATCTCCGCCGGCGAACACGACATGGCGGAAAACATCATCCACCTCGTGCTGGCCAAGGCCCCGGGCGGCGGCGAAGGCACCAAGGGCATCTCCCTCTTCATCGTGCCCAAATTCCTCGTGAACCCCGACGGCACCCTGGGCAACCGCAACGCCCTCTCGGTCGGCAAGATCGAACACAAGATGGGCATCCACGGCAACGCCACCTGCGTGATGAACTATGACGGCGCGACGGGGTATCTGCTGGGCGAGTTGCACAAGGGCATGCGCGCCATGTTCACCATGATGAACGAAGCCCGCATCGGCGTCGGCGTGCAGGGCTATGCCGTGGCCGAGGCCGCCTATCAGAACGCGCTCGCCTACGCCAAGGACCGCCTGCAGGGCCGCGACGTGACGGGGGTCAAGAACCCCGACGGCCCCGCCGATCCGCTGATCGTCCACCCCGACATCCGTCGCAACCTGATGGACCAGAAATCCTTCGTCGAAGGCGCCCGCGCCTTCACCTTCTGGGGTGCCTCGCTGATCGACCGCGCCCACCGTACGGGCGACGCCTCTGCCGAAGGGCTCATCTCGCTGCTCACCCCCGTCATCAAGGGCTTCCAGACCGACCGCGGCTTCGACATGGCCGTGGCCGCGCAACAGGTCTATGGCGGGCATGGCTATATCGAAGAATGGGGCATGTCCCAATTCGCCCGCGACGCCCGCATCGCCATGATCTACGAAGGCGCCAACGGCATCCAGGCGCTGGACCTCGTGGCGCGCAAACTGGCCGCCGACGGCGGCAAGCACGTCATGGCCTTCTTCGACCTCGTCAAAACCTTCCTCAAGGAAAACGAAGGCGACGAACGCCTGAAGGCGGGCTTCCTCGACCCCCTGAAAAACGCCTCCAAATCCCTGCAGGGCGCGGCCATGTATTTCATGCAGAACGGCATGAAGACCCCCAACGCCGCACTGTCGGGCAGCTACGACTTCATGCACCTGATGGGCCATGTCTGCCTCGGCCTGATGTGGGCGCGCATGGCCAAGGCCGCCTATGCCGCCCTCGACGCGGGTGCCCCCGACCGCGACTTCTACGAATCGAAGATCGCCACCGGCCGCTACTACATGGCCCGCCAGCTCCCCGCCTGCGCGATGCACCTCGCCCGCATCGAATCCGGCGCGGAACCGGTGATGGCCCTGAAGGCAGAGGCGTTCTAGGCTGGGCCGAACAGACAGGAGACCGCCATGCCCAAACGCTTCCGCCTCACCCGCCGCTTCCCCGTCGCCATGACGGAAGACGGCTACCGCAAGCTCAAACGCTTCGCGACCGAGGCGGGCCTCGACGAAGGCGAGGCGCTCTCCTTCCTGTTCGAGAATTTCGACAGCGTGACGGACAAGGACACCCTCACCCACCGCCTGCGCCTGTTCAATTCCGAACTCGAAGACCGCAAGCGGTGACGCGGGTGGACAGGGAAGATTTGGGTATTTGGACCGAGATGAAAACCAGGGCGCACGCTGCGCCCCGAGCCTAGGGTCTGGTTAACCTTCGGGGCAGGACGCAGCGCTTCACCTCGGGCGGCCATCGGCTCCCCAGCCTGTACCGCAGGGGCAAGACTGGGAAGAAAAGATGAAGAAACCGTTTCTTCATCTCGGAAAAAATACCCTCGGGGTCCGGGGGTGAAGCCCCCGGGTGGCGGGCACAGGGAGGAACGGATGGGAATGAAGCTCCACTGCTTCGGCGAAAGCGGCAACGCCTACAAATGCGCCCTTGCCCTGACCCTGACGGGGCAGGACTGGCAGCCCGTCTTCGTTGATTTCTTCAGCGGCGAAACCCGCACCCCCGCCTTCCGCGCGCTCAATCCGATGGGCGAGGTGCCGGTGATGGAGGATGGCGACACCATCCTCACCCAATCCGGCGTGATCCTCGACTACATCTCCTCGAAAACCGGCCAACTCGGCGGGCGCTCGGCGGCGGAACGGCGCGAGGTGCTGCGCTGGCTCTTCTGGGACAACCACAAACTGTCCACGCAGGTGGGCACGACCCGCTTCCTGTCCAACTTCATCCCCGAAACCAAACGCCCCGAAGGCGTCATACCCTTCCTGCAGGCCCGCCTGAAATCCGCCTACACCGTGCTGAACGACCACCTCTCCACCCGCCAATGGATCGTGGGCGACGCCCCCACCATCGCGGACCTGTCCTGCGCCTCCTACCTCTATTACCCCGAACCCTTCGGCTTTTCCCGCGCCGACTGGCCCCACATGGACCGCTGGCTGGACGGCATCTCCGCGCTGCCCGGCTGGAAACACCCCTACGACATGATGCCCGGCAACCCCTCGCAACGGGCATGAAGGAGACGACGATGACCGACGCCTATATCTACGACGCCATCCGCACCCCGCGCGGCAAGGGCCGCCCCGACGGCGCCCTGCACGAGGTGACCTCCGTCACCCTCTCCGCCCGCATCCTCGACGCGCTGGCGGAACGGAACGGGCTGACCGGCCACGCGGTCGAAGACGTCATCTGGGGCAACGTCACACAGGTGGGCGAACAGGGCGGCTGCCTCGCCCGCTCTGCCGTCCTTGCCTCCGGCCTCGACCAATCCATCCCCGGCCTTGCCATCAACCGCTTCTGCGCCAGCGGAATGGAAGCCGTGAACCTCGCCGCCAATCAGGTGAAGGGCGGCGCGGGCGCGGCCTATATCGCGGGCGGGGTGGAAATGATGGGGCGTGTGGCGATGGGCAGCGACGGCGCCGCCATCGCGGTGGACCCCTCGCTCGCCATGAAGACCTATTTCGTCCCGCAAGGCATCAGCGCCGACATCATCGCCACCGAATACGGCTTCACCCGCGATCAGGCCGACGCGCTCGCCGTGGAATCCCAGCGCCGCGCGGCCGAGGCATGGGCCGCAGGCCGCTTCGCCAAATCCATTGTCCCGGTCAAGGACCAGAACGGCCTGACCATCCTCGCCCATGACGAATACATGCGCCCGGGAACCGACATGCAGGCGCTCGGCGCGCTGAAACCCAGCTTCAAGGACATGGGCGAAGGGATGCCCGGCTTCGACAAGCTGGCGCTGATGAAATACCCCCATCTGGAACGGATCGACCATATCCACCATGCCGGCAACTCCTCGGGCATCGTGGACGGGGCCGCCGCCATCCTCATCGGCAACGCCGACTTCGGCCGCGCCCACGGCCTCAAACCCCGCGCCCGCATCCGCGCCACGGCCAAGATCGGCACCGACCCGACCATCATGCTCACCGGCCCCGTCCCGGTGACCGAGAAAATCCTCCGCGACAGCGGCATGGGCATCGCTGACATCGACCTCTTCGAGGTGAACGAAGCCTTCGCCTCGGTCGTGCTGCGCTTCATGCAGGCCTTCGACGTGGACCCCGCCAAGGTCAACCCCAACGGCGGCTCCATCGCCATGGGCCACCCCTTGGGCGCGACGGGGGCCATCATCATCGGCACACTGCTGGACGAACTGGAACGCACCGGCAAATCCACCGGCCTCGCCACGCTCTGCATCGCCTCCGGCATGGGTGCCGCCACCATCATCGAGAGGGTGTGATGCCGAAGCTCGACCTCGCCTCCGTCCCGGTCAAGACCGGCTCCATCTACCCCGCGCCCTATGCGGCGATGATGGCGGGCCGGTCCTCCCTGCGGCTGGGCGAGGCGGGGGGCCTTACCCATTTCGGCGTCAACCTCGTGACGCTGGACCCCGGCGCGATGTCGTCGCTGCGCCACTGGCACGCGCAAGAGGATGAATTCGTCATGGTGCTGGAAGGCACCTGCACCATGGTCACCGACGCGGGCGAGGAAGAGATGCACCCCGGCGACTGCGCCGCCTTTCCGGCGGGCCGCGCGGACGGGCACCATTTCCTCAACCGGACCGACCGACCCGCGCGCTTCCTCGTCATCGGAACGAAAGCCGCGCGCGAGGTCGCCACCTATTCCGACGTGGACCTGATGGTCACGATCGACGGGAAAACCGCCACCTTCACCCGCAAGGACGGCACGCCCTTCGTCGCCGACGACCGCGACACTCTCCCTCCCCCGCCCGCGGGGGAGGGTCGGGGTGGGGGTCGCAAACTCACTCCGCCCGCATGGGCCACCGACAACCCGACCCACCCCATCCTCGGCCCCGGCCCCGGTCCCTACAGCTACCAGCTCCTCTCCGACCCCGGCGGCCTGACGCAATTCGGTGCCTTCCTCGAAGAACTCCCCCCGGGCAGCCGCTCTGGTCACCATCACTGGCATGAAAACGAAGACGAAATGGTGATCCTCCTGTCCGGCACCCTCACCCTCGTCGAAGACACCGAAACCCCCATGCAGGCAGGCGACGTCGCCGCATGGCCCGCAGGCCACCCCATCGGCCACCGCCTCGACAACCGCAGCGCGGAAGCTGCCCGCTATCTCGTCATCGGCACCCGCCGCCAGACGGACCGCATCCATTACACCGACCACGACCTGATCACGGAAAAGGACGGCCCCGCGCGCCGCTACCTGCACCGCGACGGCACCCCTTACGGAGACGCGAAATGACCGACTTCACCTATGCGCTCGACGCCGACGGCGTCGCCACCATCACCTGGGACGTCAAGGCGAAGTCCATGAATGTCATGTCCACCGACGGCTTCGCCCTGCTGGACAGCCTGATCGACCGCGCACTGTCAGACGCCGCCGTAAAAGGCGTCATCCTCACTTCCGCCAAGAAGGACTTTGCCGGCGGCATGGACCTGAACGTCATCGCCCGGATGCGCGCGGGTGGCGCCGAAGCCATCTTCAACGGCGTCATGCAGATGCACGCCGTCCTGCGCAAGATCGAACGCGCCGGCATGGACCCCAAGACGAAGAAGGGGGGAAAGCCCATCGTCGCGGCCCTCCCCGGCACGGCGCTCGGCATCGGCTACGAACTCCCCCTCGCCTGCCACCGCATCATCGCGGCGGATAACCCGAAGGCCAAGATCGGCCTGCCCGAAATCATGGTGGGCATCTTCCCCGGCGCGGGCGGCACCACCCGCCTCGTCCGCAAACTGGGCGCGATGATGGCCGCGCCCTTCCTGCTCGAAGGCAAACTCTCCGACCCGAAATCCGCCAAGGCGGCGGGCCTGATCGACGAAGTCGTGGCCCCCGAAGACCTGCTCACCCGCGCGAAGGAATGGGTCCTCACGGCCAAAGACGCCGACCTCGTCAAACCCTGGGACGACAAGGGCTACAAGATGCCCGGCGGCGCCCCTTACCACCCCGCGGGCTTCATGACCTTCGTCGGCGCCTCCGCCATGATCATGGGCAAGACGATGGGCGTCTACCCCGCCGCCAAGGCCCTGCTCTCTGCCGCCTATGAAGGCGCCCTCGTCCCCTTCGACACCGCGCTCAAGATCGAGGCGCGCTGGTTCACCTCCGTCCTGATGAACCCGTCCTCCAGCGCCATGATCCGCTCGCTCTTCATCAACAAGGAGGCGCTGGAAAAAGGCGCGAACCGCCCCAAGGTGGCCGATCAGACCGTCCGCAAACTCGGCGTCATTGGCGCGGGCATGATGGGCGCGGGCATCGCCTATGTCAGTGCGAACGCAGGCATCGACGTGGTTCTGATCGACTCCACGCAAGAGGCGGCGGACAGGGGCAAATCCCATTCCGCCGACCTCCTCGACAAAGGCATGAAGCGCGGCAAGGTCACGGCAGAGCGCAAGGAAGAAACCCTGTCACGCATCACCGCCACCACCGACTACGCCGCCCTGTCCGGCTGCGACCTGATCGTCGAGGCCGTCTTCGAAGACCCGAAGGTCAAGGCCGACGTCACCGCCAAGGTCGACGCCGCCACCGGCGCGGCGACGATCTTCGCCACCAATACCTCCACCCTTCCCATCACCTCGCTGTCCAAGGCCAGCGCGCGGCCCGCCAACTTCATCGGCATCCACTTCTTCTCGCCCGTGGACAAGATGAACCTCGTGGAAATCATCCGCGGCAAGGACACCTCGGACACCGCCGTCGCCAAGGCGCTGGACTACGTCCGCCAGATCAGGAAAACCCCGATCGTGGTGAACGACGCCCGCTTCTTCTACGCCAACCGCTGCATCATCCCCTATATCAACGAAGGCATCCGCATGGTCGCCGAAGGCGTGGAACCCGCGCTGGTGGAAAACGCCGCCAAACTGGTGGGGATGCCGCTGGGCCCCCTGCAACTGGTCGATGAAACCTCCATCGACCTCGGGGTAAAGATCGCCAAGGCCACCCGCACCGCCATGGGCGACGCCTATCCCGATGGCGCGGTGGATGACGTCCTCTTCCGGATGGCCGATCAGGGCCGTCTGGGCAAGAAATCCAACGCGGGCTTCTACGCCTATGACGCGGCGGGCAAACGCGAGGGGCTCTGGGACGGCCTCGCCACCCAATACCCCGTGGTCGCAGAACAACCCGACCTCACGACCGTCCAGCACCGCCTTCTGATGGCCCAAACCCTCGAGGCCGTCCGCGCCCTCGAACAGGGCGTCCTGACCGACATCCGCGAAGGCGACGTGGGCGCCATCCTCGGCTGGGGATTCGCGCCGTGGTCGGGCGGGCCCTTCTCGTGGCTCGACATCATCGGCGCCCCCCGCGCCGTCGAGATCTGCGACCGCCTGACCGCCACCTTCGGGCCCCGCTTCACCGCCCCCGCGCTCCTGCGCGACATGGCGGCGAAAGGCGACGGCTTCTACAGCCGCTTCTCCGCCGCCAAGGCCGCCTGAGCGGGCGCGTAAAGCCGCGCCCTCTCGCCCTCGCGGATCAGGCCCGCCACCAGTTGGCGGGCCGCAGCCACGTTCAGCGTCATCATCCCCGGCGCGGCAAAGGCATTTGCGGCCAGCGCCCCGGTCCCGCCACAGCCCAGCAGCAAGCTCCGCCCCGCAAAGACCACCTGCGGCCTGTCGAATTGCAGATGCACGATCTCCACCTCGCGCGGGGCGCTCCGCACGATCCCGTTCCAGCCGCACAGCGCCACCGCCGGCACCATGACGAAAGGCTCGCCAAAGACGTCCTCCGCCAGATCGCTCTCCAGCATCACCATCTGCGCGGGCAGCAATTCCACGGGATGGTCATTGTCGAACGCCCCCTCGGGCAGGCAGACCGGCCAGAAGGTCTGCGGCAGGCGCGGTGCCTGCGCCGACCGGAACACCTGTCGCACCACCCGCTCACCCTGTTCAAAGGTCAGCACCGGATCACCCGCTTCCAGATCGCCCGCCTCGACCCAGCCATCCTGCGTGGCCAGACGCAGGCTTGCGGGCAAGCCGTCCACCAGAACGGGCACCGCCGTCTCTTCCCCCTGCACGCCCATGACCGACACGTCCCGCACTCCGGATCAGCATTCCTGCCTGACCTTTTGCCTGCGTGATTTGTCCGCCATCGGGCAAAAGGCGGGCATGTCGCGGAAAGATTGTGTCACGATCCGGCACAATCAGGCCGGATCGAACCCGTATCCGAACCGCGCAATATCCGCCGCGCAGAGCCCCGCCACCAGCGCGGCATCCGCATCCGTGTAATAGCCCCGCCAGTCCCGCGCCCGCGCGCTGTCATTGGCCCGCGGAAATGGCGTGACACGGAACCCCAGATGCGCCTCGAACGGGGCCAGATCCTCTTCCACCGCCTCCAGCCGCGCATAAAGCGTGGCCCGCTCCACCCCGCCCGCATCGCGCATATAGGCGGCATAGGGCCATGCCGCGAAAGCCGCCCGCGTGTCGGGATGGTTCACAAAGGGCGAAAACTCCAGCGCCTTCGCCAGCCCCACCGCCGGATGGTCGAAGGACTGCCCCCGCAGCCAGTGGTAATAGCTGACCATCCGGTCCCACGGATTGCGCACCAGCGTGACGGTGAACATCCCCGCCAACTCCTCCGCGCCCAGAACCCCGTCGAGATCGGCCAGCGTCGAATGTTTCCACAACCGCCCCCGCGGCGTCAGCCCCGCCAGCCGCCCCCGCCGCGCCCGCGCCTTGGGCGTGTCCCCGATCAGGATATCATCCCGCATCGCCCGCGCCTCCAGCGCCAGCGCCAGCGCCGTTCCCCCCGTCTTGGGGATATGGACAAAGACGTAACCCCGCCCGCGCGAGAGGATCACCACCGCCCCCGCAAGCGGAATTTGAACGCAAATTCCGCGCCGGAAATTGCTCGCAATTTCCGCCCCCTCACCTCGCCCGCCAGATCCCTACGCACCTCCGCCCCCACCAACTTCCCCGGCAATCGCGTGCAGTTTCCGCCCCGTCACACCACCCGACAGGTCAGCCGGAAATTGCGTGCAATTTCCGCCGCGATTTCTGCGTGCAGAAATCGCCCCGCCCCGTCAATTCACCCGATTGGGCAACTCCCGCCCCTCCAGATGCGCGATCAGGTTGTCGACCGCCATCATCCCCATATTTTCCCGCACCTCCAGCGCCGCCGTCCCCAGATGCGGCAGGAGCGTCACATTCTCCATCCCCATCAACGCCGCAGGCACCTCCGGCTCGAACTCATAGACATCCAGCCCCGCCCCCGCGATCCGCCCCCCGGCCAAGGCCGCGACCAGCGCCCCCTCATCCACCACATCCCCGCGCGCGATGTTGACGAAGATCCCCGTCCGCTTCATCGCTCCAAACGCCTCTGCCCCGATCAGGTGATGCGTGGCCTTCCCCCCCGGCACCGCCACCACCACGAAATCCTGCCCCATCGCCTCGGCCATCGACACCTGCCGCGCGGGAACCCCCGCATCCTCCACCACCGACCGGTTATGGAACACCACCCCCATCCCGAACCCGTGGTGACAGCGCCGCGCAATCGCCTTGCCGATCCGCCCCATCCCGATGATCCCCACCGTCTTGCCGCTGACATGGGTGCCCAGCATCTGCGTCGGCCCCCAGCCGATCCACTTGCCCGCCCGAAGGATGCGCTCCCCCTCGCCCAGCCGCCGCGCCGTCATCAGGATCAGCGACATCGCGATATCCGCCGTCGCATCCGTCACCGCACCGGGCGTGTTCGTCACCGCCACCCCCGCAGCCTTCGCCGCCTCCACGTCGATATGGTTGAACCCCACCCCGAAATTCGCCAGAAGCCGGCAGCGCGGCGCCGCCACATCCGCGAACACCTCCGCCGAGAACCGGTCCCCCAGCGTCGGCATCACCGCGTCATAGTCCCGCAGCGCCGCCCGCAACTCCTCGCCCGACAGCACCCGCGACTCCGCCTCGCGCGCCATCACCTCGACCCGCGCGCGCAGCGCCGCCATCACCCGCTCCGGCATCCGCCGCGTGACCAGAACCCGCATCAGAACATCCTCCCGCCCAAGGGCACCTCATGCCCCGGTCCGATCAGCACCACCTCGCCCGTCTCATCCGGCAGGCCCAGCACCAGCACCTCGGACACGAACTTCCCGATCTGCCGCGGCGGGAAATTCACCACCCCAAGCACCTGCCGCCCCACAAGCCCCTCCGGCGTGTAGTGCTTCGTGATCTGGGCCGAAGACCGCTTTTCCCCGATCTCCCCCCCGAAATCGACCCACAGCTTGATCGCGGGCTTGCGCGCCTCCGGATACGGCTCCGCCCGCACGATCCGGCCCACGCGGATATCGACCTTCTGGAAATCCTCGTACGAAATCACTTCCCCAACTCCCGCCCGCGATCCGCCGCCGCCTTCACGGCACGGCCCATCAACCCCGGCAATTCCGGCATCAGAACCGCCAGCGCCGCCGCCGTCGTCCCCCCGGGCGAGGTCACATTGACCCTCAACTGCGCCACGCTCTCCCCCGACCGGTGCGCCAGCTCTCCCGCCCCGCTCACCGTCGCCCGCGCCAGCTTCATCGCCACCTCGGGCGACAGCCCCTCCGCCTCGCCCGCCGCCGCCATCGCCTCGATCAGATGGAACACATAGGCCGGCCCCGACCCCGACACCGCCGTCACGGCGTCAATCTGATGCTCGCCCTCCAGCAGCACCGTCTCGCCCACCGCCGCCATCAGCGCCACGGCCAGCCCCATATCCGCATCCGACACATGCGAATTCCGGCACAAGGCGGTAATGCCACGGTTCACCATCGCAGGCGTGTTGGGCATCGTCCGCACGATGGGCGTCCGCGCCCCCAATGCCGCCTCGAAGGCCGCAATCGTCGTCCCCGCCGCGATCGACACGAACAGCGTCGCGCCATTGCCCAAGGCCTGCAGCGCAGGCAGCGCCGCCCCCATCATCTGCGGCTTCACCGCCAGAAGCGCGACGGCAGGCGCCGCAGGCACCCCCTCGTTCAGATGCACCCCCGACGCCTGCAACCACTCCGAAGGGTTCGGCTCGATCACCCAGACCGACCGCGCAGGCACCCCCGCCGCCAGCCATCCGGCCAGCAGCGCCGATCCCATCTTCCCGCATCCCAGAAGAACCAGCCCGTCTTGGGCCACACGCTCCAACGCCATCCGCGTCCCCCGTTGTCAAACAGGGGGCAGGTTAGGCGCGCCCGTAGGCCTCGGCAATGGCGACCTGCATCGCATCGGCGGGGGCACGGTCCCCCCATGCCACCAGCTGGAACGCCGGATAGAACCGCTCCGCCGCGCCCACCGCACTGCCGATCAGCCGGTCGATCTGGTCGGCATTGGCGCATTGCCCCCCCGCCAGCAGCAGACCATAGCGCCAGACCATCAGCTTCTGCTCTTCCCAATAGGTGAAGGCACCGGTCCAGACCATGTCGTTGCAACGGTTGAGCACATCGTAAAGCGCCCCCATCCGCGCCTCCGGCGGCTCCATTTCAAAGGTGCAGATCAGCCGCAGCGTCTCATCCTGCGCCGACCAGGCAAGGGTCAGGCTGTAGGTCCGCCACTGCCCCTCGACTGCCATGGCGATCTGGTCGTCGGTGACACGGTCGAATTCCCAATCGTGATGCGCGGCCAGCGTTTCCACGATGTCGATCGGGTGAAGATCGTCGGTAGAGAGGAAGTCTTCAGCAATCGACATGACCCAAGCCTTATATGAAGCCACCAGCGAAAGCGTTTCCACTAGGGGCTGGGCGTCCGGCAAGCCTCTGCGTTCGCCTGACAAAGGCCATACTAGATATGGTGTCGCAGGTCGGGAAGTCTGTAAAGCGAATTCTGGGCAAATCTTCTGTGGACAAACGATCCACAGCGGACCGCTTCAGAAGGCGCAACGCTAGGGTGGCGGCCGTCACGCCGGGGGGGGCGGGGCGGCCGCCACCCGTGGCTTGGGGCCACGGGCGAAACCCTGCCGTTGTGCATCGGGTCTTCAATCCCAACCGTTCAGGCGCGCGAAGAAACAGGGCCGACGCGCGCCATCCGACACCGCTTGTCACCCTGAAAAACCAAAAAGGCGGCCCGCAGGCCGCCCCTCATCCCGTTACCCGCAAAGGGTACTCACTCCGCCTTCTTCTTCACAGCCTTCGGCGCCGCCTCGGCCAGCTTGGCCTCCAGCACCGCCAGCCGCGCCTCCAGCGCCGCGTTCTCCTCGCGGGCCTTCACGGCCATGGCGCGGGCGGCATCGAACTCCTCGCGCGTGACGAAATCGCGGTCGGCCATCCAGCGGTCGATAAAGCCCTTCATCGCCGTCTCGGCCTCGGTCTTGGCGCCCTGCGCCACGCCCATGGCATTGGTCATCAGCTGCGACATGTCGTCGAAGAACTTGCTGCGCGTCTGCATGATCCGGCCTCCTTGCATCCAGCCCCCTATATGGCCCCCCGCGCCGCAACTCTCAACCCTCCCCGCCTGCTTCATCTCGGCGCAAGTCGGGATGGCGCCCCTGACGCGGCACTCCTCACCCCCTCCTTCATCTCGGCAAAAATACTCTCGGGGGGTGCGGGGGGCAGACGGCCCCCCGCAGCGACGCCAATCCCCCCGCGCAACCCTGTGCACCCACGCACCCTTAACCACGATCCGCCACCCTGCCCTCTCCAAATTTGTATGAACACTTTGCGGTACAGGTTTCGGCACAGGCTCCGGCACAGACCTTTTCGCCCAACCCCTTGAAAACCCCGCGCATCCCGCCCCGTTAACGCGCCGCCGCCCACCACGCCCCGACCGCAGGTTGACATCCCGCCCCCCGCGCCGGAAAACCCCCCACAACCCGCCCGCAGGAGCAGCCATGATCCCCTTCCCCGACATCTCGCCCGAGATCTTCCGGATCGACCTCGGCGGCTTCTCCTTCGCGCTGCGCTGGTACGCGCTGGCCTATATCGTGGGCCTCGTCGCGGGCTGGAAACTCATCGCCCGCCTCGTCTCCACCCCCCGCCTCTGGCCCGCAGGCGCGCCCATGACACCGGCACAGGTGGAAAGCCTGCTGACATGGGTCATCCTCGGCGTCGTCCTCGGCGGCAGGCTAGGGTTCGTGGTCTTCTACCAACCCGCCTACTACATGCAGAACCCGGGCCACATCCTGCGCGTCTGGGAAGGCGGCATGTCCTTCCACGGCGGCTTCCTCGGCGTCGTGGTGGCGGGCATCGCCTTCTGCCGCCTCAACCGCATCCCGATGCTGCCGCTGGCCGACCTCATGGCCATCGTCGCCCCCATCGGCATCGGTCTGGGCCGCCTTGCCAATTTCATCAACGCCGAACTCTGGGGCCGCCCCACCACCCTGCCCTGGGGCGTGATCTTCCCGGGCGAGGCCGCCCAGACCTGCCCCGGCGTGGTGGGCCTCTGCGCCCGCCACCCCTCGCAACTCTACGAAGCCGCCCTCGAAGGCGCCCTCCTCTTCGCAGCCCTCCTTTACGTAACCTACCGGAAAGGTTGGCTTTCCACCCCCGGCCGCATCGCGGGCCTGTTCTTCGCAGGCTACGGCGCCGCCCGTTTCGCGGTGGAATTCGTCCGCCAACCCGACGCGCAATTCGTGACCGAAGGCAACCCGCTCGGCCTTGCCGTCCACGTCGCGGGCTATGGCCTGACCATGGGCCAGATCCTGTCGCTGCCCATGATCCTCGCGGGCCTGTGGTTCATCACCCGCGCCCGCCGCCAGACCGCCCCCGCATGACGGAACTGGCCGAAATCCTGAAGGCGCGCATCCGGGCCACGGGTCCGATGACCCTTGCCGATTACATGGCCGACTGCCTGCTCCACCCGACCCACGGCTATTACGCCACCCGCGATCCCTTTGGCGCACAAGGCGATTTCACCACCGCGCCGGAAATCAGCCAGATGTTCGGCGAGCTCATGGGCCTCTGTCTTGCCCAGACATGGCTCGACCAAGGCTCGCCCGCCCCCTTCACCCTTGCCGAACTCGGCCCCGGTCGCGGCACGCTGATGGCCGACATCCTGCGCGCCACCCGCGCCGTGCCGGGCTTCCACGCCGCTGCCACTGTCACGCTGGTCGAGGCGTCTCCCACCCTCCGCCGGATCCAGCGCACCACGCTCGGCCCCCACCCCGTCACATGGGCCGACACGGTGGAATCCCTGCCCGAAGCCCCCATCTTCCTGATTGCCAACGAATTCTTCGACGCCCTCCCGATCCGCCAATTCACCCGTCAGGGGGGCGGCTGGGCCGAAACCGTGGTGGGCCTGACCGACGACCACCTCACCCTCGGCCGCACGCCCCCCGCCCCCATCGCGGCACTCACCCACCGCCTGACCGACACACGCGACGGCGACATCATCGAAACCTGCCCCGCCGCCGCACCCGTCATGGCCCGCCTCGGCCACCTCATCGCCACCCATGGCGGCGCGGCCATCCTGATCGACTACGGCGATGCGCGCTCCCTCGGGGATACCTTCCAGGCCCTTGAAAACCACCGCTTCACCGACCCCCTGGCCCATCCCGGCAATGCCGACCTGACCGCCCATGTCGATTTCGGCGCCCTTGCCGCCGCCGCCACCCCGGCCAAGGCCAGCCGCCTGATCGCCCAAGGCGACCTCCTCAGACGCCTCGGCATCGACGCCCGCGCCGCCCGCCTTGCTCAATCCCTGACCGGCGACGCCCTGCAATCCCACCTCGCCGCGCATCACCGCTTGACCGACCCGCAGGAAATGGGTTCGCTGTTCAAGGCGCTGGCGATCCACCCGCCCCACCTGCCGCCCCCGCCCGGATTCGACGCCCAAGATGCTTGAAAAGATCACCTCCGACGCGCTCGCCGCCCGCCACGGCTTCTTCACCCGCAAGGGCGGGGCCTCCTCGGGCATCTTCGCGGGGCTGAACTGCGGCCCGGGATCCTCGGATCAGGCCGAGGTGGTGGCGATCAACCGCGCAAGGGTGGCCGAGGCGATGGGCGTCGCCCCCGACCACCTGCTGTCGGTCCACCAGATCCACTCTCCCGACGTGATCCACGTCACCGCGCCGCTTGCCGACAAACCCCGCGCCGACGCCATGGTCACCGCGACACCCGGCCTTGCACTGGGCGTGCTGACCGCCGATTGCCAGCCCGTCCTGTTCCATGACGCTCAGGCGCGCATCATCGGCGCGGCCCATGCCGGATGGCGCGGCACCCGCGACGGCGTGCTCGAGGCGACCGTGGACGCCATGGTCGCCCTCGGCGCCCGCCGCGACAACATCACCGCCGTCATCGGCCCCACCATCAGCCAATCCGCCTACGAGGTCGGCCCCGAATTCTTCGAGAATTTCACCGATGACGACCGCGACAATGCCCGCTTCTTCATCGCGGGCCAGAACGGGCGCTATCTCTTCGACCTGCCAGCCTTCGGTCTGTCGCGCCTGCGCGCGGCGGGCGTGGGCCATGCCGAATGGACCCGCCACTGCACCTATCGCGATTCGGAGCGGTTCTTCTCCTACCGCCGCACCACCCACGCGGCCGAGGCCGATTATGGCCGCCTGATCAGCGTCATCCGCCTCTGATTGCGGCGACAATCCGGCACGGGGCCGCCACGGGATTGTCGCATTTCCCGAAACAATCCCGCGCCATTGTCACGCCCACGGAAACACCCCTGAGATTCCAGACACTTAGACCCCGTTATCCTTTCGGGCAACGCCGCCACAATCCCCGCCAGACCGCCCCGATCCGGCCCGCATTTTCCACGCGGGCGGCCAAAACACTGCCGCAAACCGGCGTCAGATTGTCCTCAACAGGGACGCAGCGCCCAAGACATCGCAAGACGGAGACGGATGATGAAAAAGGAACGCCGCTGGCTCAAATCGGTTCTCGCCGCCAGCCTCGACCCCACCCCCGCCCTGCCGTGGCAGCGCGGCAGCCGCCGCCGCCCCGAAGCGGTGAAGGCCACCCCCGCCCCGCTGAAACCGCGCGCCATGGCCGCGCGCTGATCCGTCGGCCCGAAACGAAAAAGGCCGGGCCCCGCGCCCGGCCTTCGCCATTTCCAACCGTGGGACGTCAGGCCGTCCGCGCCAACCGCGCCTCCAGCACGTCGAAAGGCACGCCGGGCTGATCCTTGGCACATCGGATCACCAGCGAGGTCTTGACCGTCGCCACATTCTCGGCCTTCAGCAACTCGCCCGTCAGAAAGCTCTGGAAGGTGGACAGGTCTGGGGCCACGCATTTCAGGATGAAATCGATCTCGCCGTTCAGCATGTGGCACTCGCGGACCAGCGGCCAGTTGCGGCACCGCTCTTCGAAGGTCGCAAGATCCGCCTCGGCCTGCGACTGCAAGCGCACCATGGCAAAGACCTGCACCTCGAAGCCCAGCTCGCGTGCGTCGATATCGGCGTGATAGCCCTTGATATACCCCGCCTCCTCCAATGTCCGCACGCGGCGCAGGCAGGGCGGCGCGGAAATCCCCACACGGCTGGCCAGTTCCACATTCGTCATCCGCCCGTCGGCCTGCAATTCCGCAAGGATATGTCGGTCGATGGGGTCGAGCTTCGATCCAGCCATGGCGATTGGTTCCCTTGTTCCGGTCTATGACGGCATACCGGACTTTCGGCTGTAGATAGGCTTCCCCTCGCCCCCGCGCAATATTGTTTCAACATCACGCAAGAAAAAACCGCATCCGTTTCAAACAAAGGGTCAAAAGCACGGCAAACCGGCCTTGCACGGGCGGCCCTTCCCCCCGCCCGCGGCTTTCCCTATATGGGAAAGCCGGACGAAACGGGGGTCAAAGATGGGCAATACGCGGCATACCAAGGTTCTGATCATCGGCTCGGGGCCGGCCGGCTATACCGCCGCCGTCTACGCCTCGCGCGCCATGCTGGAGCCGATCCTCGTGCAGGGCCTGCAACCCGGCGGCCAACTGACCATCACGACCGAGGTCGAAAACTGGCCCGGCGACACCCATGTGCAGGGCCCCGAGCTGATGGTCCGCATGGAAGACCACGCCCGCGCCATGGGGGCAGAGGTCATCACCGATTACATCACCAGCCTTGACCTGCAAAACCGCCCCTTCACCGCGCAATCCGACAGCGGCACGGTCTACACCGCCGATGCCGTCATCCTCGCCACCGGCGCACAGGCCAAATGGCTGGGCCTGCCGTCCGAGGAACGCTTCAAGGGCTTCGGCGTCTCGGCCTGCGCGACCTGCGACGGCTTCTTCTATCGCGGGAAAGAGGTCGTCGTGATCGGCGGCGGCAACACGGCGGTGGAAGAGGCGCTCTTCCTGACCAACTTCGCCACCAAGGTCACCGTGATCCACCGCCGCGACAGCTTCCGCGCCGAAAAGATCATGCAGGACCGCCTGTTCAAGAACCCCAAGGTCGAAGTCCTCTGGAACCACACGGTCGAGGAAGTGCTGGGCGACGAAACGCCCCTCGGCGTCACCGCCGTCCGCGCCCGCGACGTGAACACCGGCGCCACGCGCGACATCCCCTGCGCGGGCTTCTTCGTGGCGATCGGCCATGCCCCGGCGTCCGAACTGGTCAAGGACCAACTCGAACTGCACAATGGCGGCTATGTCCGGGTCGAACCCGGCACCACCCGCACCTCCATCCCCGGCGTCTTCGCGGCAGGCGACCTGACCGACCATGTCTACCGTCAGGCCGTCACCTCGGCCGGCATGGGCTGCATGGCCGCGCTGGACGCCGAACGCTGGCTGGCGGGGCACTGACGGTAAATTTCTGACGCAGAAATTTACCCGGAATTTGACGCAAATTTCGGGCCTCGGCGTCAGACCGTTTCCTGTGTCAGGAAACGGCGCGGACCCTGCGTCAGGGTCCGCCTTCTCGGCACAAGGCAAAGGGCGAAACACTCTCCACCCTCCTTGCACCGCGCCGGAACAGCGTTCCACCCCGCACCCGATGCGCGGCATTTCTGCCCTATTGCGCGCCCTTTACCCTTGTTTGCTGGAATTCCGTCCGCCAAAGGCGTAAAGCGCGCCGCAACAGGCGGGGTCACCCGCCGCCGGAACATCACCCAGAGGCCCGTTTCAGATGACGCTGTCCAATACCGCCCCGATCCCCGAACTCTACGTCTCGCCCGAATCCGCGCAGAAGCTGAAGCACGAGGCGGGCAACCTGCCCTCGTGGGATCTCACCCCGCGTCAGGTCTGCGATCTGGAACTGCTGATGAACGGCGGCTTTTTCCCGCTCAAGGGCTTCCAGTCCGAGGCCGACTATAACGGCACCGTCGAAAACATGCGCACCGCCGACGGCACGCTCTGGCCGATCCCGGTGACGCTCGACGTGTCCGAGAAGTTTGCCGAAACCGTCGCCCCCGGTCAGGACATCGCCCTGCGCGATCAGGAAGGCGTGATCCTCGCCATCCTGTCGATCACCGACAAATGGACGCCCAACAAGGCGAACGAGGCGGAAAAGGTCTTCGGCGCCGACGACCTCGCCCACCCTGCCGTCAACTACCTGCACAACGTCGCGGGCCCCGTCTATCTGGGCGGCCCGATCACCGGCATCCAGCAGCCCGTCCATTACGACTTCCGCGCCCGCCGCGACACGCCGAACGAACTGCGCGCCTTCTTCCGCAAGATGGGCTGGCGCCGCATCGTGGCCTTCCAGACCCGCAACCCGCTGCACCGCGCCCATCAGGAACTCACCTTCCGCGCCGCGAAAGAGGCAGAGGCCAACCTCCTCATCCATCCCGTCGTCGGCATGACGAAACCGGGCGACGTGGACCACTTCACCCGCGTCCGCTGCTACGAGGCGGTGCTGGACCAATACCCCGCCTCCACCACGCACCTGTCGCTCCTGAACCTCGCCATGCGCATGGGCGGCCCGCGCGAGGCGCTGTGGCACGCCATCATCCGCAAGAACCACGGCCTGACCCATTTCATCGTGGGCCGCGACCATGCCGGTCCGGGCAAGAACAGCCAGGGCAAGGATTTCTACGACCCCTACGCCGCCCAGACGCTGGTGGCCGAACATCAAAAGGAAATCGGCATCGAGATGGTCGATTTCAAACAGATGGTCTACGTGCAGGAAAAGGCCCAGTACTACCCCGTGGACGAGGTGCCGGAAGGCTCCACCGTGCTGGACATCTCGGGCACCGAACTGCGCCGCCGCCTGCGCGAAGGGCTGGAGATCCCCGACTGGTTCTCCTTCCCGCAAGTGGTGCAGGAACTCCGCCGCACCTCGCCCCCGCGCTCCAAGCAGGGCTTCACCGTGTTCTTCACGGGCCTTTCCGGTTCCGGCAAATCCACCATCGCCAACGCGCTGATGGTGAAACTGATGGAAATGGGCGGCCGCCCCGTCACGCTCTTGGACGGTGACGTGGTGCGCAAGCACCTGTCGTCGGAACTCGGCTTCTCCAAGGAACACCGCGACATCAACATCCGCCGCATCGGCTATGTGGCGTCCGAGATCACCAAGAACGGCGGCATCGCCATCTGCGCCCCCATCGCGCCCTACACCGCCACACGGCGGGCCGTGCGCGAGATGATCGAGGCCTTCGGCGCCTTCATCGAAGTCCATGTCGCAACCTCCATCGAGGAATGCGAACGCCGCGACCGCAAGGGCCTGTACAAACTGGCGCGCGAGGGCAAGATCAAGGAATTCACCGGCATCTCCGACCCCTACGAGGCCCCGACCAAGGCGGAACTCGTGGTGGATACCGAAGGCACCGACGTGGATTACTGCGCCCAGCAGGTGATCCTGAAGCTGGAAAGCATGGGTCTGATCAAGGCGTAAAGGGGGGTCGCCTGACGTAGGGCGGGGTTCACCCCGCCTGCCACCCCCTCGGTCTTCTCCCTGACACCCCGCGCAACGGCAAGTTCCGGCCCGTGCTACAGGTACGGGCCGCGCACGACCCGCCCCCCCCGGGGCGCGCGCATTCTGCGCACTCCCCGGCGGGACGCGCGCGGCCCTACCGGCGGAGGGCGGAATGGCTCCACCGGAGCCTTTCCACCCTCCTTGCACTTCAAGAGGACAGGCACGCCGATCCGAGCGGAGACAAAGGCAACACGCCCCTACCGCTCCGTCGCACCCTTCCCCGCCAGTATCCTCTCCCGAAACCCCGCGATCCGCCGCCGCCGCGTCTCGGCCCCCTTGGCCCCGCGCAGATTGACCACATAGCTCCGCTGCCGCCCCGGCGTCAGCGCATGGAACGCCCCGGCCAGCGCCAGATCGGCCTCCAGCGCCTCGACCAACTCATCCGGCAAATCCACCTCCGCCGCCACCTTCGGCGCGCGCCGCCCCGCCGCCGCATGGCCCATCGCCTCGGCCAGATAGGCGTGGATCACGGGGGCCAACGCCTCCACCCGCCCCGCATCGGTGAACCGGATCGTATCGGGATACCGCGTATTCGGCCCCTGCCGCTCCATCACGCCTTCGGGGTCCGCCATCAGGCCCGCGTCAAAGAAATTCAGCCGGAACTCCCCGCGCAACGCCCCGATCAGCACCACGTTCCGCCCTGCATGGACATAGCAGGGATGCCCCCATTTCACCGTCTCGACCAGCCCCGCCCCAAGACACAGCCGCCGCAGAGCCACCACCCCCGCCTCCCAGCGCAGCGCCGAACACTCCGCCGTGGCGAACCGCGCACAGCGTCCGCAGCCCTTGGTGAAATAGTCAGCCGGGTCGGTGATCATGCGGCCCTCCGGACAGGATCACCGCATATTGGCACATCCGGATGGGCACGCCACCCCCTGCCGCCCGACATCATCCCGATGGAACCCGCGCCCCGGGCCTGACCCGGGGCCTCCCCCGCAGCTGCACTCCGGAACCGCGAACGAGGTCCCGGTTCAAGCCCGGGACGCGTCGTCACCCGTAGGGCGGGGTTCACCCCGCAACGGGCACCGCCCGCCGCGCCCTCAATGCACGTTCACCGGCGCCAGATCGTTCTGCCGCGCCAGCGCGAAGGCCAGCGCCCGGTCGCGCACCAGCGCCAGCCGGTCGCCATCCGCATCATGCAGCGCATAGATGGTCTTGAGCCCGCCCGCATGCGCCTGCACCTCGGCCGGCAGGTCCGCCACCTTCACAGGGCGGACATAGACGATGCGCGTCGCCCCCTCGGGGATACCGTCGAATTTCACATCCATGACATCACCTCATTTCCGACCGTTGCGCGAACTGATGGCAATCGTCTGCACCACCGTCTCGGGCACCGCCCGCTTCAGGTCGATGTGCAACAGCCCGTGTTCCATGCTCGCCCCCGCGACCTCCACCCCGTCGGCCAGCACGAAACTGCGCTGGAAGGCGCGGCTTGCGATGCCACGGTGCAGATAGACCCGCTCGCCCGCCTCCTCGGCCTGACGGCCGCGCACGACAAGCTGCCGGTCCTCGACCGTGATCGCCAGATCCTCCTCGCGGAACCCCGCGACGGCCAGCGTGATGCGATAGGCGTTCTCGGCGGTGGCCTCGATGTTGAAGGGGGGATAGCCCTCGGACGACTTCGCCGTCCGTTCCACCAGCCGCTCAAGCTGCTCGAACCCCAGAAGGAACGGGTGCGTGCCAAAGCTCAGTTTCGTCATCGGTCATGCCCTTGCATCAAAGCGACATAGCACCGGCGGTCCCGATCGCGGCAACCTCCGGTCCTTGGAATATGGGGCGCGCCCCGCCCGCCCGCAAGTCCCCCGCCACCTGCCCCAAGCCTGCGGATTTCCGCGTTTTTCCGACAGATTCCTTCCCGCAAGGGCAGAGAATCACTATAATGGTGCTAAGCAAGAAGAAGCACCCAGCCCGAAGGCCAAGGTCATGAACGCGCCCAGCGAAATGAACTTCGAAGACATGCTCCGCATCCGGCTGGAGGTTCTGCGGCGCGAACACCGCGATCTTGACGAGGCGATCCACGCACTCGAAACCGCAGGCCGCCCCGACCAGCTGACCCTGCGGCGGCTGAAAAAGCAGAAGCTCGCGCTGAAAGACCAGATCGTGAAGCTGGAAGACCAACTCATCCCCGACATCATCGCCTGACCCGCCGGATGGGCGATTGCCCATCCCGTGGTGCTTGCCCCCACGCCCCAATCCACTATACCCGCCCCAACCGCAGGGAACGGAGGCGCACATGCCCGTTGACGTTGGAATCATCATGGGGTCCCAATCCGACTGGGCCACGATGAAAGAGGCCGCCGCCATCCTCGACGAGCTCGGCATCCCCTACGAGACGAAGATCGTCTCCGCCCACCGCACCCCCGACCGGCTCTGGACCTATGGCAAGACCGCCGCCGACCGCGGCCTCAAGGTCATCATCGCAGGCGCGGGCGGCGCGGCGCACCTGCCGGGCATGATGGCCTCGAAAACCCGCATCCCCGTCATCGGCGTGCCCGTGCAGACCAGGGCGCTGTCGGGTGTCGACTCGCTCTACTCCATCGTCCAGATGCCCAAGGGCTTCCCCGTCGCCACCATGGCCATCGGCACGGCGGGGGCGGCCAATGCGGGCCTCATGGCGGCAGGCATCCTCGCCATCACCGACGCCGCCCTTGCCGCCCGACTCGACGCATGGCGCGACGCCCTGTCGGCCTCCATCCCCGAGGAGCCGACGGATGACTGACACCCTGCCCCCCGGCGCCACCATCGGCATCCTCGGCGGCGGCCAGCTTGGCCGGATGCTGTCCGTCGCGGCCTCGCGTCTCGGCTTCCGCACGCATATCTACGAACCCTCCGCGAACCCGCCCGCCGCCCATGTGGCGGACCGCGTGACGACCGCCCCCTATGACGACCTCGCAGCACTCGCCGCCTTCGCGGCCTCCGTCGACGTCGTCACCTACGAATTCGAAAACATCCCCACCGCCGCGCTGGACGTGCTGGAGAAATCCCACCCCATCCGCCCCAACCGCCGCGCGCTGGCCGTTTCGCAGGACCGCATCGCGGAAAAGGATTTCCTCACCTCGCTCGGTCTGACCACAGCCCCCTACGCGGCGGTGCAGACGCTCGACGACCTGCACCACGCCATCGCGAAGATCGGCACCCCCGCCATCCTGAAGACCACCCGCCTCGGCTATGACGGCAAGGGTCAGGCCCGCCTGAAATCCCCCGCCGATGCCGAATCGGCACTCGCCCAGATGAACGGCGCCCCCGCCGTGCTGGAAGGCTTCATCGACTTCTCGCACGAGGTCAGCGTGATCGCCGCCCGCGGCACCGACGGCTCCGTCGCCTGCTATGATCCGGGCGAGAATGTGCACAAGGACGGCATCCTCTCCACCACCACCATCCCCGCCCGCCTGTCGCCGTCCCAAAGAACCGACGCCATCCTGCTGGCCGCCCGCATCCTGAACGCGCTGGATTACGTCGGCGTCATGGGGGTCGAGCTCTTCGTCACCCGCGCCGGCCTCATCGTGAACGAGATCGCGCCGCGCGTGCACAACTCGGGTCACTGGACGCAGAACGGCTGCGCGGTGGACCAGTTCGAACAGCACATCCGCGCCGTGGCAGGCTGGCCGCTGGGCGACGGGTCGCGCCATTCCGACGTGGTGATGGAAAACCTGATCGGCGATGACATCCTCCGCGTGCCGCAGATCGCCCGCGAAAGGAACGCCGCCCTCCACCTGTACGGCAAGGCCGAGGCGCGACCGGGCCGCAAGATGGGCCATGTGAACCGGATCACGGGCTAAGGGAAAAACGCGCCCCGGACTTGATCCGGGGCCTCCATAGCGCCACGAGGCCCCGGGTCAGGCCCGGGGCGGGGTCACATCCACCACCCCAACACCACCGGCACGATCACCGCCGTCATCACCGCATTCAACCCGATGGCGATGCCCGCAAAGGTCCCCGCCACCGGGTCCACCTGAAAGGCCCGCGCCGTCCCGATCCCGTGGGATGCCAGCCCAACCGCAAACCCCCGCGCCCGATAATCCCGTATCCCCAGCGCATCCATCAGCGGCGTCACCACCAGCGCCCCGATCATCCCCGTCAGGATCACCAGCACCGCCGTCAGCGCGGGATCGCCCCCCTGCGCTTCGGTGATCGACATCGCCACCCCCGCCGTCACCGATTTCGGCGCGATGGCCACCAGCACCCCTTCCGGCGCGCCAAAGGCCCAGACCACGCCCAGCGCCGACACCGCCGCCACCACACTCCCCGCCACCAGCGCCGCCAGCATCGGCACTGCCGACCGCCGCACGACCGCCCGATGCTCCCACAGCGGCAGCGCCAGCGCCACCGTCGCAGGCCCCAGCAGGAAATGCACGAACTGCGCCCCCGCGAAATAGGTCGCATACTCCGTCCCCGAGGCCACCAGCACCCCGCCCACCAGCGCGACCGAGATCAGCACGGGGTTCGCCACCGGATGCCGCCCCGCCCGCAGCGACAGCCCGTCCGCCACCGCATAGGCCGCCAGCGTCACCGTCAGCCACAAAAGCGGCCCCTGCGTCAGATAGACCCAAAGCGCGAAATCCTGCCGCATCATTCCCCCACCATCCGCGCCACGACCCGGAACGTCACCACCGACACCACAAGCGTCAGCACGGTCGACACCACCAGCGCCACCGACAGCGCCAGCCACTCCGCCGCCAGAACGTCAAGGTTCCCCACGACCCCAACCCCGGCGGGGACGAACAGCAGCGACAGATGCGCCAGCAGGAACCGCCCCGCAGGCTCCACCCCCGCCAGCACGGGCGGCCGGAACCGGTCGCGCAACCACAGCACCCCCACCATCGCCGCCATCCCCAGCACTGGCCCCGGCACCGGCAGGCCCAGCCCCCGCGCCACCACCTCGCCCAGCAACTGGCACCCAAGGATCACAGCCAGACTGCCGATCATCCCCCGCCCCTTCATCTGTTCCCAAATATCCTGCGGGGGTGCGGGGGCGCAAAACCCCCGCAGCGACGCCCGCCACCCGCGCTACGCCTCCGGCGTATCCGTATCCGTCTCGCCCCGCTCCAGCCGCCCCCGCGCCTCCAGCGCCAGCCGCTCGTAGCGCGCGCGGAAGGCCTCGATCTGCCGCTCTTCCAGCTCCTCCAGATCCATCAGCGCGTTATGCGCCCCCTGCGTCGCGCGGATCAGCTCGTCCAGCTTCAGCTGGATCGCCGCCGTGTCGCGGTTCTGGGTGTTCTGGATCAGGAAGACCATCAGGAAGGTGACGATGGTCGTGCCCGTGTTGATCACCAGCTGCCAGGTGTCGGAAAAGCCGAAGACCGGCCCCGTGACGATCCATGCAACGATCACCCCCGCCGCCAGCAAAAAGGTCGACGGCCGCCCGCACCAGCGCGACACGCGCTTGGCCACGCCCGCATAGACATCCCGCATCGCCCTCACTCCCCGCCCAGCCGCTCCACCGCCTCGCCATAGCCGATCTCGGGATCGAAGCGCCCCGTTCCCAGAAACTCCACAACCTCGGCAATGACCACGGGGTTCATCATCATGAAGGTATGCGTCACCGGCAAGACGATATGGTCCGTCATCCCCGCCACCCGCGTCCGCGCCACCGACACCTTGCCGTCATCCGGCCCGGGGATGACGCTGGAATAGACGGGGTTCAGCGACCGGTCCCCCGCGATCACGCCCAGCTCGTAATCCGGCAAGGGCAGCGCCAGCGGCACAGACCCCGCCCCCGTTCCCAGCTCCATCCCCGCAGGCCCGTTCACCCATTCAAAGGCCCCGATATCGCCGAATGCATCCACCAGCTCCGACCCGCGATTGGGCGGCGCCAGCATCACCACCCGCCCCATCACGGCAGGCCGGTTCGCGGCCAGCCACGCCCGCGCCAGTATCCCGCCCATCGAATGTGTCACGAAATGCACCCGCTCCGTCCCGCATTCCGCCACCGCCGCCCCCACGCGCGGCACCAGCTCCCCAATGGGAAATTCCGTCGACGGATAGCCGTCATTGACGACCCGATACCCTGCCGCCTCCAGCGCCGCCGCCATCGGTACCAGCGACGCCTCGCTCCGCGCCAGACCGTGCAGCAGCACCACGCACTCTGCCCGCGCGGGCGCGGCCATCGCCAGAAGGATGAACAACCACCTCATCCCGCAACCCTAACCGATTTTCCGGCCCGATGGGCAAGTTTGCCGGTCCCGCGGCACCCACCCCGCCCATTTACAAACCCTTCCCCCCGCGCCACCCTGCCGCGCATGAGATACCGCCCCCACCGCATCGCCGCCCGCGCGCTGATCCTGCACGAAGACCGCCTTTTGCTGGTCAACGCCTATGGCGGCGGCCGCTCCGATCTCTGGTGCGCCCCCGGCGGTGGCCTCCACCCCGGCCAGTCCATCCCCGACAACCTCGCCCGCGAGGTGATGGAGGAAACCGGCCTCTCCGTCGCCATCCACGCCCCCGCCATGGTCAACGAATTCCACGACCCCGACACGGGGTTCCACCAGATCGACCTCTTCTTCCACGCCACCATCACCGGCGGCGCGCTCGACCCCCGCCGGATCGATCCCGAAGGCATCGTCACCGACCGCCACTTCTTTTCCCGCGACGACCTCTCCTCGGGCCGCATCCGCTTCAAACCCGACAGCCTGCCCGCCGCCGCATGGGGCACCGCCGCCCTCTACGACCCGCTGGAACGGATCGTCCCATGAGCCGCGCTTTCGTGAAAGAGGGCGACGGTTCCCTCGACCCGCTCCCCGACCTGCCCGTCTCGCCCCACCCCAACCACGTCACCCCCACCGGCCTTGCCGCCCTGCAACAACGCCTGCGCGACACGCAGACCCGCCTCGCCGCGCTCAAGGCCCGCCCCGACCGGCTCGACAAACTCCCCGAAGCCGCCGCCGAACGCGACATCCGCTATCTCGAATCCCGCCTCCGCTCGGCCATCCTGATCGACCCCGCCACCCTGCCCACGACCGAAGTCGCCTTCGGCCATATCGTCACCGTGGCGGATGATGAGGGCCGCGAACACCGCTTCCAGATCACGGGCGAGGATGAGGCCGACGCCACGGCAGGCCGCATCACCCCCCAATCCCCCCTCGCCCGCGCCCTGATCGGGGCCTCCGTGGGCGATGTGGTGAAATGGCGCAAACCCTCGGGCAGCGTGGACCTCGAAATCCTCGCCATCGAACAGCCATGATCCGCGACCTGCACCCCGACACCGACCTCGCCGCCGTCGCGGCCTTTCTGGACGAGGCCGCCGATTACTGGCTCCTCGCAGACGGCGCGCGCCCCGGACCGCAGGCCGCACGCGATTTCTTCACCGACTGCCCGCCCGATTGCGACCCGGCGCAATCCCACCGCCTCGGCCTCTTCGTGGACGGGCGGCTCTCCGGCCTCGCCGAACTCTCCTTCGGCTTCCCGAACCCCGGCGACGCCTATCTCGGCCTGATGATCCTCGCCCCCCGCATCCGCAACAGGGGCCACGGCCCGACCTTCCTCGCCGCAGTCGAAACCCGCGCCCGCGCCGCAGGGGCCCCCGCCCTCTACCTCGGCGTGCTTGAGGCCAACCCCAAGGGCCGCGCCTTCTGGACCCGCCACGGCTTCACCCCCACCGGCATCTCCCGCAGGGACGACCGCAACCTCACCCACCGCCTCGTGAAACCGCTCTAGGCCAGCTCGCCCACGCCACCCCGCCCAGCACCAGCAGCGCAGCGACGGCAAACCGCCACCCCACCGCCTCGCCCATCATCAGCGCGCCCCCCGCCGCCGCGATCAGCGGCACGGTCAGTTGCGCCACCGCCGCCCGCCCGGCCCCCAGCGCGGGCAGCACCGCATACCACAGCGCATAGCCCAGCCCCGACGTCACCGCCCCCGACACCAGCGCCAGTCCCACCCCGCGCCCCGTCGCCGCCCCCATATCCACCCCCGCGACCAGCGCCACCCCCGCCGCAGGCCCCAGCGCCAGCACGAAATTCCCCGCCGTCGCCGCCAGCGCATCCCGCGCCCCCCGACCGGCCAGCGAATAGACCCCCCAGCCCACCCCCGCCGCCGCCATCGCCGCAAACCCAGCCCAGCCGCCCCCCGCAGGCGCCACCAGCACCGCCAGACCCGCCAAGGCCAGCCCCGCCCCCGCCCAGCGCCGCGCGGGCACCACCTCGCCCGCCCACAACGCACCGGCAAACATCGTCACCTGCACCACGGCAAACAGGACCAGCGCCCCCGTCCCCGCCTCCAGCCGCCCATAGGCCAGCGAAAACCCGAACAGATAGACCGACAGCCCGACGACACCGCCGACGGTTGCCCCCCGCCACCCCCGCCCCCGCCCCCGTCCTCGCCATGCCACCAGCGCCAGCAGCACGCCCGCCCCCGCCACCAGCCGCACCACGGCAAACTCCACCGCCCCGATCGCGCCCGCCCCCACCGCCATCCGGTTCAGCACCGAATTGGCGGCAAAGGCCACCATCACCACGCAGGTCAGAAGAAACAGCCTCACCGCACCCCCGCAGGCGGCGACGACGTGGCGAACAGCACCCCCCCCAGCGCCACCGGAAATCCGATCAGATGGAACGCCTCCAGCCGCTCGCCCAGAAAGACCACGGCCAGCCCCGCCCCGAAAACCGGCATCAGATGCAGAAAGAAGACCGACCGCGACGGACCGATCCGCGCCACGGCGGCGTTGTAGCTCAGCAACGCCACGACAGACGCGAACACCCCCGTATAGGCCACCGCCCCCAACCCCGCCGGCGTCAGCGGTACCACCAGCCCCCGCGCCACCTCCCACAGATGGAAGGGCAGCACGAACCCCGCCCCCATCACCGCGATGAAAAAGGTCAACCCCACCGCCGACAGCCCCGCAGGCCGGAACTTCAGCAGCACGGAATAGACCCCCCACACCACCAGCGCCCCCAGAATCCACGCATCCCCCACGTTGAACTCCAGCGCCAGCAGACGCGCAGGCTCGCCCCGCGCGATGATATAGGCCACCCCGCAGAAACTGACCCCGATCCCCGCCGCCTGCCGCGCCGTCAACCGCTCGCGCAGCACGACCCATGCGATGATGACGACAAAGACCGGCATGGTCGCACTGACCAGCAGCGCGTTGATCGCCTCCGTCGAATGCAACCCGATATAGGTCATCGACTGGAACATCGCCGCCGACAAGAGCGCCATTCCCGCCACCAGCGGCAGATGCGCCCGCACCACCGCCCAATCCCCGCGCAACCGCGCCACGGCAAAGGGAAACAGCACCCCCGCCGCCAGCACCCAGCGCCAGAAGGTCAGGCCAAAGGGCGGCACATCCGCCCGGATCGCCCGCCCCAGCACCCAGTTCCCCGCCCAGCAAAGCGAGGCCAGCGCCGCCAACCCCGCCGCTATCATGAAATTCCTGTTCATGCGCGACAACCTAACCCCGCAAACTTCTCCCCAAAACCCCCTCATTTTCCGTCCCCAAATATCCTCAGGGGGTCCGGGGGCAGAATGCCCCCGGCACAAGGCGGCACGCCAAAGGAAAAGGGGCGACCCGCAGGCCGCCCCTTCCCGAAAACCGATCCTGTGACGGATCAGAAGTCCATGCCGCCCGGCATGCCGCCACCCGCGGGGGCCGAGGCCTTGTCGGCCGGCTTGTCCGCGATCATCGCTTCCGTGGTGATCAGCAGCGATGCCACCGAAGCCGCGTCTTCCAGAGCGGTGCGGGTCACCTTGGCCGGGTCGATCACGCCGAACTTGAACATGTCGCCATATTCTTCGGTCTGCGCGTTGAACCCGAACGAGGTGTCCGACGATTCGCGGATCTTGCCCGCGACGACAGCCCCGTCCACACCGGCGTTTTCCGCGATCTGGCGCAGCGGCGCTTCCAGCGCGCGGCGAACGATGGCGATACCGGCGTTCTGGTCGCTGTTGGCACCTTCCAGACCGGCCAGAACCTTGCCCGCCTGCACCAGAGCCACGCCGCCACCGACGATCACGCCTTCCTGCACGGCCGCACGGGTCGCGTTCAGGGCGTCATCCACGCGGTCCTTGCGCTCTTTCACTTCGACTTCGGTCATGCCGCCGACGCGGATCACCGCAACGCCGCCCGCCAGCTTCGCCACACGCTCCTGCAGCTTCTCGCGGTCGTAATCGCTGGTGGTTTCCTCGATCTGGTTGCGGATTTGCGCCACGCGCGCCTCGATCTCGGCCTTGTCACCGGCGCCGTCGACGATGGTGGTGTTGTCCTTGTTGATCGAGATCTTCTTGGCACGGCCCAGCATGTCGATCGTCACCGACTCCAGCTTCATGCCGAGGTCGTCCGAGATCACCTGACCGCCGGTCAGGATGGCGATGTCCTGCAGCATGGCCTTGCGACGGTCACCGAAGCCCGGCGCCTTCACGGCAGCGATCTTCAGACCGCCACGCAGCTTGTTGACGACCAGCGTCGCCAGAGCTTCGCCCTCGACGTCCTCGGCGATGATCACCAGCGGACGCTGCGACTGGATCACGGCTTCCAGCAGCGGGACCATCGGCTGCAGCGACGACAGCTTCTTCTCGTGCAGCAGGATGAAGGCGTCTTCCAGTTCCGCGATCATCTTGTCGGCATTGGTGACGAAGTAGGGCGACAGATAGCCGCGGTCGAACTGCATGCCTTCGACGACTTCGACTTCCGTCTCCATCCCCTTGTTCTCTTCGACGGTGATCACACCCTCGTTGCCGACCTTCTGCATCGCATCCGCGATGAAGCGGCCGATCTGGGCCTCGCCATTGGCCGAGATGGTGCCGACCTGCGCGACTTCGTCCGAGTCCTTGACGGGACGGGCAGCCGCCTTGATCGCCGCGACGACCTTGGTGGTGGCCAGATCGATCCCGCGCTTCAGGTCCATCGGGTTCATGCCGGCGGCAACCGCCTTCATGCCTTCCTTGATGATCGCCTGCGCCAGAACGGTCGCGGTGGTGGTGCCATCGCCGGCCTCGTCATTGGTGCGGGAAGCGACTTCCTTCACCATCTGCGCGCCCATGTTCTCGAACTTGTCGGACAGTTCGATTTCCTTGGCGACCGACACACCGTCCTTGGTGATGCGGGGCGAGCCGAAGGATTTTTCGATCACCACGTTGCGGCCTTTCGGGCCCAGCGTCACCTTCACCGCGTCGGCAAGGATGTTCACGCCGCGCAGCATCCGGTCGCGGGCGTCGGTATCAAAACGGACTTCTTTGGCACCCATGGTGCAAACTCCTCTGAATTCTTGTTGCCTTGATCATGCGGGCACGCGGCCCGGTGGGCGGGGTTCACCCCGCCCGGCGCATCACGAGATGATCCCGAGGATGTCGCTTTCCTTCATGATCAGCAGCTCTTCGCCATTGACGGTCACTTCGGTGCCCGACCACTTGCCGAACAGCACGCGGTCGCCCGACTTCACGGCCGGAGCGATGAGTTCGCCCGAATCCTTCCGCGCGCCTTCGCCGACGGCGACGACTTCACCCTCTGCGGGCTTTTCCTTGGCGGTATCGGGGATGATCAGACCGCCCTTGGTCTTTTCGTCGCTCTGGACGCGGCGGACCAGCACACGGTCATGCAGCGGTTTGAAAGCCATCTGAGAACACTCCCTAGGTTCCAGGTTGATTGATCTTAGCACTCGATCCTGATGAGTGCTAACGCCGGATGAGTTAGGCAAACCCGCCGCACGAGTCAACACCTCCGGCCCGATCCGCCTCGCGAATTTTGCGCCCTGCCCCGTGGCCCCTATTTCACCCCTCCCCCTTTTCACCCCGCGCGCCCGATGCCACCTTTGCGCCAGGCCACCGGTGAAAGGTCCCGCATGTCCCGCCCGCTGCTCGCCCTGCTGACTGCCGCCCTCCTGCTGCCCGCCATGGCGCGGGCCGAATGCGCGGGGCAGAACATCCTCGATTCCCTGCCCGATGCCGACCGCAGCGCGCTCCACGCCGCCGCCGACGCCGTCCCCAATCCGCGCGGGCTGCTCTGGCGGGCCACCCGTGGCGACAGCACGGTGCATCTCGTGGGCACCTACCACCTCGACGACCCGCGCCATGCCGCCACCATGGCGCGCATCACCCCCCTGATCGACGCCACCACCACCGTTCTGGTAGAAGCCGGCCCGCAGGAAGAGGCCGCGCTGATGGCCGATCTCGCCCGCGACCCCTCGCTGATGGTCGCCACCGAAGGCCCCACCCTGCGCGAGGCGCTGCCGGACGAGGAGTGGGCCCTGCTCGCTGACGCGATGCGCGCCCGTGGCCTGCCGCCCTTCATGGTCTCGAAATTCCGGCCCTGGTATGTCTCGATGCTGCTGGCCATCCCCGCCTGCGATGGCGCGGTGGCGGTGGCCAAGGGCGGGCTTGACGGCATGGTGATCGACCACGCCACTGGACGCGGCATTCCCGTCCTTGCGCTGGAACCGCATGAAACCGTGTTCCGCCTGTTCCAGTCCATGTCCTTCGAAGACCAACTCGGCATGATCCGCTCTTCCCTCGCGCTGGAACCACGCTCGGCCGACTATGCCGTCACCCTTGCCGACGCCTATTTCGCCGAAGAGCCGCGGCTCATCTGGGAACTCACCCGCCACCTCTCGCTCACCGCACCCGGCGCGGATGTCCCCACCGTGCAGGCCGATTTCACCCGCATGGAACAGACCCTGATGACCGACCGCAACCGCGCGTGGATCCCCGTCATCGAACAGGCCGCCGCCGATGGCCCCGTCCTCGCAGCCTTCGGCGCGCTGCATCTTCCCGGCGAAACCGGCGTCCTGCGCCTGCTGGAAGACGCGGGCTGGACCGTCGAACGCCTGCCGCTCTGATCCCCGCCGCGCCCCGTAGGATCGGCAATATTGCCCATCCTACCCCCCCCCGCGCCCATTTTGCCGCACCGCAGCATCACCCCCGCGCCCATGCGTGACAACCGCGCGCCCCTTGCCTATAAGCGCGCGCAAATCACCCATCCCCAAATCACCCAAAGGTTCGCACCCATGACCACGCTCGTCCTCGGCCACAAATCCCCCGACACCGATTCCACCGGTTCCCCCATCATCTGGGCCTGGTACCTGTCCGAAGTGAAAGGCACCCCCGCCAAGCCCGTCCTCCTTGGTGAACCCAACACCGAAGCCGCCTTCGTCCTGCGCCACTGGGGCCTCGACAAACCCGCCATCATCGCGGACGTGACCGCCGATGATTCCGTCGTGATCGTCGACACCAACAACCCCGCCGAACTGCCGCCCTCGATCAACGACTCGAAGATCACCGCCATCATCGACCACCACCTGCTGGTCGGCGGCATCAAGACGAAGAATCCGATCGACATCACCATCCGCCCGCTGGCCTGCACCGCCACCATCATGCACGACCTGATGGGCGACGCCGTGGCCCGCGCCCCCAAGGCGATCAAGGGCGCGATGCTCTCCTGCATCCTCTCCGACACGCTGGAATTCCGCTCGCCCACCACCACACCCCATGACCGCGCCGTGGCCGAAAAACTGGCCGCCGATCTGGGCGTGAACATCAACGAACTGGCAACCGCCATGTTCGAGGCAAAGTCCGACGTCTCCGCCTTCTCCGACGCGGAGCTGCTGCGAATGGATTCGAAGGAATACACCGTCGCGGGCAAGGAACTGCGCGTCTCGGTCCTTGAAACCACAGCGCCCAAGGTCGTGCTGGACCGCAAGGACAGCCTGATGGCCTCCATGGTCGGCGTGGCGGAAGAGGACGGCGCGGATCAGGTCCTGCTCTTCGTCGTCGACATCATCAAGGAAGAGGCGACGCTTCTGGTCCCCAACGACCTCGTGAAGCAGATCGCCGAGGCCTCCTTCGGCTGCACCGTCACCGGCGACACCGTCGTCCTGCCGGGCATCATGTCGCGCAAGAAGCAGATCATCCCCGCGCTGAAGCTCTGACCGCCACGGGATCGCCATGACAGGGGCCGGAGGGGAAACCTCCGGCCCTTTTTCGTTCTCCCCGCCCCCGCACCACGCGCCCAGAGGATCGACGGGAAACTGTCCAGTGGACAGTTTCGCCGATCCGATCGCGGCTGAGGCAACGAAGCCGCGAGGGGTGTTCAGCCAGACCGAACGCCGGGGGCACGGGACGCGCCCGCCCCGGTGGGGGCGCTTGCGCCCCCGCCGCCCAGGGGGCGGGGGCGGCCCGTGCGCGGGCGCCCGGGCGGCTAGGTGGACCCTTGGTCGCGGCGCGTGCGGCGATGGCCGCACGCTTGGGAAACGTTTGCCCCTCCCCGCCCCGGGCTTGACCCGGGGCCTCCTCCGCCACCCGCCCCCGGGAACAGGAGGTCCCGGGTCAAGCCCGGGACGCGTCCCCCTAGGATAGCGCCCCGCAAACCCTTACCACCCCCTACCCCACCGCCCCCTGCGTGCTGACACCCTGCGGTACACCCACCGGCACAGAAACCGCACAGCCGGAACCCGCGCCATTCCCCCCACCTTCCCCCTGCGCTACAACCCGTCACGACAGCGCAGAAAGGCCCGCCATGACCGACCTCATCCCCAGCCTCGCCAGCATTTCCGACCGCTACGACGCCGTCTTCTGCGACCTCTGGGGCTGCCTCCACAACGGCCAGACCCCCTTCCCCGCCGCCGTCGCCGCGCTCCGCGCCTTTCGCGCCAAAGGCAAAACCGTCCTCCTCCTCACCAACTCCCCCCGCCCGAAATCCAGCGTCATCAACCAGTTGGCCCGCATCGGCGTCCCCATCGACGCCTGGGACGAGATCGTCTCCTCCGGCGACGCCACGCAATATGCCCTGCTCTCGGGTGCCGTCGGCACCCGCATCCACCACATCGGCGCCCCCAAGGACGAGACTTTCTTTACCGACCTGCCCCAAGATGCCCCGCAAACCCCGATCACCCGCGTCCCCCTGACCGACGCCGAAGGCGTCGTCTGCACCGGCCTTTTCGACGACCTGACCGAAACCCCCGACGACTACCGCGCCACTCTCCTGATGATGAAGGCCCGCGACCTGAAGATGCTCTGCGCCAACCCCGACCTGATCGTCGACCTCGGCGACCGTCGCCTGTACTGCGCCGGCGCACTGGCACAGGCCTATGAAGCCATGGGCGGCACCGCGCTCTACTTCGGCAAACCCCACCCGCCGATCTACGACCTCGCGCGCCGCCGCCTCGCTGCCCTCACGGGGCGCGACGATGCCAACATCCTCGCCATCGGCGACGGCATCCACACCGACATTCAGGGCGGCATCGGCGAAGGCATCGACACGCTCTTCGTCACCGCAGGCATCGCCGCCCATGAATTCGGCCCCGATCCGGCAAGACCCGACGTCACGCGCCTTAACCATTGGCTAACCAACCTGCAACTTTCCCCCACCCACGCCATCCCCCTCCTCGCCTGACGCGATGTCTGACACAGACATCGCCACGGAATGTGACGCAAATTCCGCGCCCTACGCCTGCCATCCGGTTCTTGCGTCAAAAACCGGCGCGAAATCTGCGCCAGATTTCACCCGAACCGAAAAGTAACATTCTTGCGCGAAAAGTCGCACCGGCGATAAAAAGTTACGCAACAGAATTGCGCTGCATCGCGGCATAGGCTACCGTCCGCCCAAGACCCAAAAGGATTCGGCCATGTTCGCACGCGCCATCGACAACCAGCCCCGCGGCACCATCTGCATCGAGGATCTCGAAATCGGGATGACGCGCTCGCTGCTGAAAACCGTCACCGACCGCGACATCGAAATGTTTGCCGAAGTCTCCACCGACCGGAATCCCGTCCATCTCGACGATTCCTACGCACAGGACACCATCTTCCAGGGCCGCATCGCCCACGGGATGCTGACCGCGGGCCTCATCTCCGCCGTCATCGGCGAACAGCTCCCCGGCCACGGCACCGTCTATCTGGGCCAAAGCCTCAAATTCATGGCACCCGTCCGCCCCGGCGATACCGTCCGGGCCGAGGTCAAGGTCACCGCCATCGACCACGCCAAGCGCCGCGTCACCCTTGAAACCCACTGCGCCGTGGGTAATACCGTCGTCCTGAAGGGCGAGGCGCTGGTTCTGGCACCCTCGCGCAAGTTCGACTGACACGGGGGCTTCCCCCGCCACGGGGAAAGATGCACCACCACCACCACTGGCAGGGACTGGCCCCAGACGCCCGCGGCGCATCCGTCGCCATGGGCAATTTCGATGGCGTCCATCTGGGCCACCAGTCGGTGATCGACCTTGCCCGCCGCACCGACATTCCGCATGACGCGCCGCTGGGCATCGTCACCTTCGAACCCCACCCGCGCCAGTTCTTCGCCCCCGACGCCCCCGCCTTCCGCCTCATGAACCCCGAGGCACGGGCGAACCGCCTTGCCAAACTGGGCGTGCGGCACCTGTACGAGCTTCCCTTCGACGCGACCCTCGCCTCGCTCTCGCCCGAAGCCTTCGCGCGCGACGTGCTGGCCAATGGCCTCGGCATCGCGCATGTCGTGGTCGGCGCCGACTTCTGCTTCGGCAAGGGCCGCAGCGGCACCGCCACCGACCTGCAGACCCTCGGCGCGAAATACGGCTTCGCCACCACCATCGCCCCCCTCCTCTCCGTCGGCGGGACCGAGGTCTCGTCCACCGCCATCCGCACCGCGCTGGCCGAAGGCCGCCCCCGCGACGCCGCCGCCATGCTGGGCCACTGGCACCGCATCGAGGGCGAGGTGATCCACGGCGAAAAGCGCGGCCGCGAGCTGGGCTATCCCACCGCCAACATGTCGGTGGACGGCCTGCACCTGCCCCGCCTCGGCGTCTACGCGGTCAAGGCCGACATCCTGACGGGTCCGCAGGCGGGCAGCTACATGGGCGCGGCCTCCCTCGGCGTGCGGCCCATGTTCGGCGTGAACCGCCCGAACCTCGAAACCTTCCTCTTCGACTTCAAGGGCGATCTCTATGGACAGCACCTGTCCATCGCCTTCGTCGATTACCTGCGCCCCGAGCTGAAATTCGACGGCCTCGACGCCCTCATCACCCAGATGGACGCCGACTGCCGCAAGGCGCGCGACATCCTCGCCGCGCTCTGACGCAAAACTCTTCTGGCGAAGAGTTTTGCAGGCGGTTCTTCTGGCGAAGAACCACCCCGCCCGAACCCGAAATTTCGCCAGAAATTTCGCCCCGAAGATTTTTCGCCAGAAAAATCTTCCCCCCGACGCTTCCCTTTTCCCCCGCCCCGTCGCACCTTCGCGCCATGACCGACAAACTCCGCCCCCGCTTCTGGGAAACCATCCCCCTGTCGAAACTCACCGCCCCCGAATGGGAGGCGCTCTGCGACGGCTGCGGCAAATGCTGCCTGAACAAGATCGAGTATGAGGATACGGGCGAAGTCGACTACACCCGCATCGCCTGCCGTCTGCTGGACGGCGAAACCTGCCGCTGCACCCAATATCCGATCCGCCACCAGTTCGTGCCCGACTGCGTCCGCCTGACGCCCAAGACCCTGCCCAAGATCGCCTACTGGATGCCGCGCACCTGCGCCTACCGCCTGCTTTACGAAGGCCAGCCCATCCCCGACTGGCACCCGCTGAACACGGGCGATCCCGACAGCACGCACAAGACGGGCAACTCCGTCCGCGGCATCACCGTCCCCGAATTCGAAGTGCACGAAGACGACTGGGACGACTACATCATCGAAGAGAAACCCTGATGTTCTTCGCCTCCGACAACACCTCCGGCGTGCCGTCCGAAATCATGGCCGCCCTGACCCGCGCCAACGAAGGCTATGCCCGCAGCTACGGCGCGGATGACATCATGGCCCGCGTCACCGCCCGCATCAGGGCACTCTTCGACGCGCCCGACGCGGCGGTCCACCTCGTCGCCACCGGCACCGCCGCCAACGCCCTTGCCCTCGCCACGCTCACGCCCCCTTGGGGCGCGATCTTCTGCCACCGCCACGCCCATATCGCCGAAGACGAATGCGGCGCGCCCGAATTCTTCGCAGGCGGCGCGAAACTCGCCCTGATCGACGGCCCCCATGGCAAGATCACACCCGACGCGCTGACCGAATCCCTCGCCACCACCGGCGCCTCCGGCGTCCACGGCGTGCAGCGCGGCGCGCTCTCGCTCACCAACGTGACCGAGGCCGGCACCTGCTATACCCCCGCCGAAATCGCCGCCCTGACCGCCATCGCCAAATCCCACGGCCTGCCCTGCCACCTCGACGGCGCGCGCTTCGCCAATGCCCTGATCGCCACCGGCGCGACGCCTGCCGAAATGACATGGAAGGCCGGCATCGACGCCCTCTCCTTCGGCGGCACCAAGAACGGCCTCCTCGGCGTAGAAGCCGTCATCCTCTTCGACCCCGCCAAATCATGGGAACTGGAACTCCGCCGCAAACGGGGCGGGCACCTCTTTTCCAAACACCGCTTCCTCTCGGCCCAGATGGAGGCCTACCTGACCGACGACCTCTGGCTCCGCCTCGCGCGCCACGCCAACGCGATGGGCCAGCGCCTTTCCAGCGGCATCGCCTCCCTCAACAGCGCCGCCCTCACCCACCCGACCCACGCGAACATGGTCTTCGCCAACTGGGAACAGGGCGGCCACGCCCGCCTGCAATCGGGCGGCGCGATCTACTACGACCTCCGCCCGCTGCCGGACGGCCGCGAAACCGCCCGCATGGTCGCGTCATGGAACACCACCGACGACCACGTCGACCGCTTCCTCGCGCTCCTCAAAGGCTAGGGAATACCCGCCCCGGGCCTGACCCGGGGCCTCTTGCCATCCAACGCGCTACGCCCGCAGGAGGCCCCGGGTCAAGCCCGGGGCGCGCTGTCTGCCAGATGCTCCTCCAGCATCTCCAGCCGGTCCTGCCCCCAGAACCGCTCCTCGCCCACGATATAGAAGGGCAGGCCGAACACCCCCCGCGCCACGGCCTCGTCAAGGTTCCGCACATAGACATCCGCCGCCGTGAACATCCCCCGATCCGCCACGGCCGGATCGAACCCGTTTTCGGCCAGAATCGCCTTGACCACCTCGTCATCCGCGATGTTGCGCCCCTCGGCCCAGACCGCCCGCGGAAAGGCCCTGACCAGCCCCGCCAGATCGCCACCCCCCGCCGCCTGCGCCGCGATGATCGCGTAACTCGCCGGCGCCGGATTCACCGGAAAGAAGAACGGCTGCAGATCCAGCTTCATCCCCAGCTTCCGCGACCACCGCGCCAGCTCCTGCAGCCGGTACGCCTTCCGGCTCTCGTGCCGCTCTGCCAGCACCTGCCCGCCCGTCCGCGGAAACAGCGCGGGCCCGTCCAGCGGCACATAACGGATGCTCGCCCCCTGCCGCGCCGCAATCGCCTCCAGCCGGTCGCCCGCCAGATAGACCCAGGGCGACATCGGGGTCAGGAAGTAGTCGATCTGCGCCATTTTCACGCCCTCGCTTGCCTTTGGTTCCCAAGACCGTAACGCGGTGATAAGGCGTGTCCAACACCGATTCCGCTGCCCACCGGAGACCCAAATGCCCGCCATCACCGAGCCGAAACTGATTTCCGGCAACGCCAACCTGTCGCTGGCGAAATCCATCGCCCGCCGCATGTCCATGCATCGCGGCATGTCGGTGAACCTTGTTGACGCGCGGGTGGAACGCTTCAACGATCAGGAAATCTTCGTCGAGGTGTTCGAGAATGTGCGGGGCGAGGACATGTATGTCATCCAGCCCACCTCGAATCCGGCCAATGACAACCTGATGGAACTGCTCATCATGGTCGACGCGCTCCGCCGCTCCTCGGCCAGCCGCATCACCGCCGTGATCCCCTATTTCGGCTATGCCCGTCAGGACCGCCGCGCCAAGGCCCGCACGCCGATTTCCGCCAAGCTGGTGGCGAACCTCATCGAAACCTCGGGCGTCGACCGCGTCCTGACGCTCGACCTGCACGCCGCGCAGATCCAGGGTTTCTTCGACATCCCCGTCGACAACCTCTACGCCTCGCCCGTCTTCGCGCTGGACATCGAGCACCACTTCAAGGGCCAGATGGAAGACCTGATGATCGTCTCACCCGACGTGGGCGGCGTGGCCCGCGCCCGCGAACTGGCCAAGCGGATCAACGCTCCCCTGTCGATCGTCGACAAACGGCGCGAAAAGGCGGGCGAGGTCGCCGGCATGACCGTCATCGGCAATGTCGAAGGCAAGAAATGCATCATCGTTGATGACATCTGCGACACCGCAGGCACGCTCTGCAAGGCGGCCGAGGTCCTGATGGAAAACGGCGCGACCGAGGTCCACTCCTACATCACCCACGGCGTCCTGTCGGGCCCCGCCATCGAACGGGTGAAGAACTCGGTGATGAAGTCCCTCGTCATCACCGACAGCATCGAACAGGGCGACAAGGTGAAGGCCGCGCCGAACATCCGCATCGTGCCCACTGCGCCGATGTTCGCGCAGGCCATCCTGAACATCTGGAACGGCACCTCCGTCTCGTCCCTGTTCGAGACGGACACCCTCGTCCCGATCTACGAAGGCATGTACCAGCGCGCCTGATCCCCGTGGAATGGCAGGGATATCAGCCGATATCCCAGTCATCCGGATCGCGCACGGGACCGATCGCCGTCCAGTCCGCCCGCAGGCGGGCGATGCGCGTGTCGCCCCATGTGCGGAACACCAGATGGAAGCCCGCTTCCGTCACGTTCTCGGCCACCAGATCGGCGCGCATGTTGGTTTCGTGGTCCATGTCCCACAGGGAAACACCCACCATCACCGCCGGCGGCAGGATGAACGGCTCCGAGAAGGCCACCACTGTCCGGCTTTCGCGGTCACCCGACCCTGTCCACATCACGCCGTTGGTGGCGTAATCCGAAAACAATTGTCGGCTCCCCTGCTCGATCCCGACGCTGTTTGCGCCAATGCGTTTCATTCGCTGTTGTCTTCTGTGCACCACGTCCACTCGCCCCGAACAAATGGCAATACGCGTGCCAGAATAGCGAAAGCCCCGCCGTTTCCGGCGGGGCATTCACGACATTTCTACCGAAGCGTGTCTTATTGGCCGACAGCAGCCCGCAGGGCGAGCATATCGGCCACCAGCTTTTCAGCCGCATCCTTGTCCTCGGTCGTCGCGGCGGCATCGCGGGCCTCGGCCAGCAGCGCATCGAACAGCGCCGCATTCGCCTCTTCCACGGGAACCGCGCGCTCGGCCAGAACCGACACGCCCGTCGCGCTGATCTCGGCGAAACCGCCGGTCACGACATAGGACTTGGTCCCTTCCGACGAAAGCGCCTTCAGGATACCGGGGCGCAGCGTGGTGATGGTCGGCGCATGGCCTTCCATCGCCGTGAGGTCGCCATCGGCCCCCGGGATCTGCACCTCGCTCGCCGAGACGGAGGCAAGCCTCCGCTCCGGCGAGACGAGATCGAATTGAACGGAGCCTGCCATTGGCTTGCCCCCTTACGCGGCTTGCGCGGCGAGACGCTGCGCCTTGGCGATCACTTCGTCGATGTCGCCGACCATGTAGAAGGCGGCTTCCGGCAGGTGGTCATACTGGCCTTCGACAACCGCCTTGAACGAGGCGATGGTCTTTTCCAGCGGAACCTGCACGCCGTCCGAACCGGTGAAGACCTTTGCCACGTCGAAGGGCTGCGACAGGAAGCGCTGGATCTTCCGGGCGCGGGCCACGGTCAGCTTGTCCTCTTCCGACAGTTCGTCCATCCCGAGGATGGCGATGATGTCCTGCAGCGACTTGTAGCGCTGGAGAATCCCCTGAACCGCACGGGCCACGTTGTAATGCTCTTCCCCGATGACGGCGGGGTCCAGCAGACGCGAGGTGGAGTCGAGCGGGTCCACGGCCGGATAGATGCCGAGTTCCGAGATCGCGCGCGACAGAACGGTCGTGGCGTCAAGGTGCGCGAAGGAAGTTGCAGGCGCCGGGTCGGTAAGGTCGTCGGCCGGAACGTAGATGGCCTGAACCGAGGTGATGGAGCCAGCCTTGGTCGAGGTGATGCGTTCCTGCAGCGCGCCCATGTCGGTCGCCAGCGTCGGCTGGTAACCCACGGCCGAAGGGATACGGCCCAGCAGAGCCGACACTTCCGAACCGGCCTGCGTGAAGCGGAAGATGTTGTCCACGAAGAACAGCACGTCCGTACCGGACTGGTCGCGGAACTGTTCGGCCAGCGTCAGGCCGGTCAGCGCCACGCGGGCGCGCGCCCCCGGGGGTTCGTTCATCTGGCCGTAGACAAGGGCCACTTTCGACTCGGTCAGGTTGTCGATCTTGATAACGCCCGACTCGATCATCTCGTGGTACAGGTCGTTCCCCTCACGGGTCCGTTCGCCCACACCGGCGAACACGGAATAGCCCGAGTGCACCTTCGCGATGTTGTTGATCAGTTCCATGATGAGAACGGTCTTGCCGACGCCCGCACCACCGAACAGGCCGATCTTCCCACCCTTGGCGTAGGGCGCCAGCAGGTCGATGACCTTGATGCCGGTGACCAGAACCTGCGATTCCGTCGCCTGCTCGCTGAACTGCGGGGCGGGCTGGTGGATCGCGCGGGTCTGCGAAGCGGAAACCGGGCCCTTTTCGTCCACCGGTTCCCCGATGACGTTCAGGATGCGGCCCAGCGTGGCGTCGCCCACGGGGACAGAGATCGGAGCGCCGAGGTCCTTGACCACCGCGCCACGGACCAGACCTTCGGTCGCGTCCATCGCGATGGTGCGGACGGTGTTTTCACCGAGGTGCTGGGCCACTTCCAGAACCAGACGCTTGCCGTTGTTGTCCGTCTCGAGCGCGTTCAGGATCGCCGGGAGCGCCCCATCGAACTGCACGTCGACGACGGCGCCGATCACCTGCGTGACTTTGCCTTGTGCCATGTTGTTTCTCCGGTTCCTCAGAGCGCCTCAGCGCCCGAAATGATTTCGATAAGCTCTTTGGTGATCGCCGCCTGACGCGAACGGTTGTACTGGATCGTCAGCTTGTTGATCATGTCGCCCGCATTGCGCGTGGCGTTGTCCATCGCCGACATCCGCGCACCCTGTTCGGATGCACCGTTCTCCAGCAGCGCAGCGAACACCTGCGTTGCAACACCGCGCGGAAGCAGGTCCGCAAGGATCGCCTCTTCGCTCGGTTCATAGTCATACAGCGCCGTCGCACCGCCGCCTTCGAACTTGGCGGGGATCACCTGCTGCGCGGTCGGGATCTGGCTGATCACCGACTGGAAGCGGTTGTAGAAGATCGTCGCCACATCGAACTCGCCCGCTTCGAAACGGGTCAGCAGGTCGCGTGCGATGGTCTGCGCGTTGGAATAGCCCACGCGCTTCACCTCGCTCAGGTCCACGTGGCCGACGAAGTGGTTCGCCAGATCACGCTTCAGCTGTTCGCGGCCCTTCTTGCCGACGGTCAGGATCTTCACCGTCTTGCCCGCTGCCAGCAATTCGTTGGCATGGGCCCGCGCCAGACGGGCAATGGTCGAGTTGAAGCCGCCGCACAGGCCGCGCTCTGCGGTCATGACGACCAGAAGATGCACCTTGTCCGACCCCGTCCCAGCCAGCAGGCGGGGCGCACTGGCCGACTGGCCGACAGAGGAAGCCAGCCCCGCCATCACGGCATTCATCCGCTCGGCATAGGGGCGGGCCGCTTCCGCAGCCTCCTGGGCGCGGCGGAGCTTTGCCGCCGCGACCATCTGCATCGCCTTCGTGATCTTCCGCGTGTTCTTCACGCTTCCGATACGGTTTTTTAGGTCCTTCAGGCTGGGCATCTGCCTACTCCCTCAAGGGCCAAATCAGGCGAAGTCTTTGGCGAATGCATCAAGCTCCGCACGGATCGCCTTTTCCAAGTCGCCCGCCACCTTGCGGTCGTTCTTGGTGATGTCTTCCAGCAGCGCCGCGCCCTTGGTGCGCAGGTGCTTCAGGAGACCGGCTTCGAAACGGCCCACATCCTTGACCGCCACCTTGTCCAGATAGCCGTTGGTGCCCGCGTAGATCACGCAAACGATCTCGGCATTGGTCAGCGGCGAATACTGCGGCTGCTTCATCAGCTCGGTCAGACGCGCACCGCGGTTCAGAAGCTGCTGCGTCGCGGCGTCGAGGTCGGACCCGAACTGCGCGAAGGCCGCCATTTCGCGGTACTGCGCCAGTTCCAGCTTCACCTTGCCCGCGACCGACTTCATGGCCGAGGTCTGGGCCGAAGACCCCACGCGCGACACCGACAGACCGGTGTTCACGGCCGGACGGATGCCCTGATAGAACAGTTCCGTCTCAAGGAAGATCTGCCCGTCGGTGATCGAGATCACGTTCGTCGGAATGAAGGCCGACACGTCGCCGCCTTGCGTTTCGATGATCGGCAGAGCGGTCAGCGAACCCGCGCCGAAATCCTCGTTCAGCTTGGCCGAACGCTCCAGCAGGCGCGAGTGGAGGTAGAACACGTCGCCCGGATAGGCTTCACGCCCCGGCGGACGGCGCAGCAGCAGCGACATCTGGCGATAGGCCACGGCCTGCTTGGACAGGTCATCATAGATGATCAGCGCATGGCGGCCGTTGTCGCGGAAATATTCCGCCATCGCGGTTGCCGAATAGGGGGCAAGGAACTGCATCGGCGCCGGGTCCGATGCGGTGGCGGCCACGACGATCGTGTAGTCGATCGCGCCGGTCTCTTCCAGCTTCTTCACCAGCTGCGCCACGGTCGAACGCTTCTGCCCGATCGCGACATAGATGCAGTACAGCTTCTTCGACTCATCCGAACCGGCGGCCTCGTTATAGACCTTCTGGTTCAGGATGGTGTCCAGCGCCACGGCGGTCTTGCCGGTCTGGCGGTCGCCGATGATCAGTTCGCGCTGGCCACGGCCAACGGGGATCATCGCGTCGACGGCCTTCAGGCCGGTCGCCATGGGCTCGTGCACCGATTTCCGCGGAATGATGCCCGGCGCCTTCACGTCCGCAACGCGGCGCTCGGCGGCCTTGATCGGGCCCTTGCCGTCGATCGGGTTGCCCAGACCGTCAACCACGCGGCCCAGCAGGCCGTCACCGGCGGGCACGTCCACGATGGACTTGGTCCGCTTGACGACGTCGCCTTCCTTGATGTCCTGGTCGGAACCGAAGATCACGACGCCGACGTTGTCGACTTCGAGGTTCAGCGCCATCCCGCGGATACCGCCGGGGAATTCCACCATCTCGCCGGCCTGCACATTGTCGAGGCCATGCACACGGGCAATCCCGTCACCGACCGACAGCACGCGACCCACTTCGGCAACTTCGGCGTCCTTGCCGAAGTTCTTGATCTGCTCCTTGAGGATCGCAGAGATCTCAGCAGCCTGGATTCCCATCTCACCCAACCTCTTTCATTGCATTCTGGAGAGCCGCGAGCTTCGACCGCACCGACGTGTCGATCATGGTCGAGCCCAGCTTGACGACGAGACCACCGATGAGGCTTTCATCGACGGCGGTTTTCAGTTTCACGTCCTTGCCGACACGCGCCTTCAGCGTCGCGGCGAGTTTCTTGGCCTGATCGGCCGACAGCGCGGCAGCCGAAGTCACCTCGGCCGTCACTTCGCCCTTCTCGGCGGCGATGCGCGCCAGCACGTCGGCCACCAGATGCGGCAGCACGAACAGGCGGCGGTTCTGCGCCATCAGCGCCAGCGTGTTGGCGGTCAGCGCCGACAGTTTCATCTTCTTGGCGATGGCCGCGATGGCCGCGCCCTGCTCGTCCCGGCTGATGACGGGCGAGCCGATCATCGCGGTCAGTTCGGGGCTTGCCGCAAGTGCGGCACCAAGGGCATCGGCATCCGCCTCAAGCGCCTTCAGCGCCTTGTCTTCCTTCGCCAGCTCGAACAGAGCGGTGGCGTAGCGTGCGGCGATGCCGGAGGAGATCGAAGCTGGTTCGGACACGTCAACCCTTCCGCTGTCTGGCCCCGTTTCCCGCGCAGGTTGCACAGGTTCAGGGCATCCGTGGGCGCGGACCGATGGCCCGCGTCGTGAATTCGCGGCGTCATTAGCAGAGCGAGGTTTAGCCCGCAACCGCTTAGGTCAACGGAACGTGACTGTTACGGTCAGGTTTTCTGGGCGGTTAGCGCGAACGTCCGGACCTGCGACACCATGCGCCAGCCCCGCCGCCCGCTCCGCCCCCGCCACAGCGGGCCGGACCCCAGAATCAGGGGCCCCGACAGCCAGCCCGACAACCCGCCCCGCGCCTTTCGCCTGCGCAAAAACATGGGCGTTGGCCGAATCTTCGACAGCGGATATCCTCAGGGTTGTGTTGTGCGTGAATTCGGGGACGAGTATTATGGGTATGCTTCTTCTTATGTCTCTTCTTGGCGCGGGTGCACTCTGGGCAGCCTTGGCCCCTGACGATACGGGACCGGATGACGACCCCGACCGCGGCACGAACGGCCCCTCTCCCGATCCCGATACGAACACGCTCGACCCTGAGGGCGACTTCACCGGCGGCACCGAAGGCCCCGACGACATGATGGCCGACGGTGCCGACACCCTGCGCGGCCGCGCCGGTCCCGACAGCCTCACCGCCTCGGACAACTCCACCGCCTATGGCGACACGGGCCGTGACAAGATCACCCTCTCGGGCACCGCCACCGGCTATGGCGGCGCGGGGGACGATACGCTCTCCGGCATCGACGACAGCATGGCCTATGGCGGCAGCGGCAACGACGAGCTGCAACTGATCGACGGCGCGCAGGGCGCGGGCGGCGAGGGCGACGACCGCATCTTCTGGTATCCCAGCCAGGCCGCACCCTCGGGCCACGACGTCCTGATCTCGGGCAACGAAGGCAACGACACCCTCTCCGCCTGGTCGCAAGAGGACGGGCAGGTCACGCTTGCGGGCGGGATCGGGCGCGATCTGCTCATTGCCGGCGACGGCGTCCTCGCACGCGGCTCCTTCGGCGCGGACACGCTGGTGGGCGGGGCAGGTGCGACCCTGACCGGAGGAGAGGGCGCAGACCGCTTCATCGTATCGAAAAACGAGGCTTTCAGCAAATCGAATGAACCAACCACCATCACCGATTTCGTCAAGGGCACCGACACCCTGACCGTCGCGTTTGACCATACGCCGTCGCGGATCGACCTGTCCGAAAGCGGCGGCGACACCCGCCTGACGGTCGAATGGATCAGGGCCGATGCCGCGACCGACAGCCAGAGCATCCTCGTCAAGGGCGTCACCGGACTGACACTGGACGATTTCACCTTCGTGCAAGAGGTGCGCCAGACATACGGCACCGACGGCACCTTCGACGTCGTGCCCTCTGCCCCGCTCGGCCCCGTGACGACCGGCACCGCAGGGGCCGACAGCCTGACCCTGCCTGCCGGTGCGCCTGTGGTCATCACGGGTGACGGCAATGACAGCGTCACTGCGGGGCCGGGAACGACCGACGGGATCATCGCGCTTGGCGACGGCAACGACACCTATTCCGCCACGGGCGCCTTCGCCACGCTTTACGCCGGAAACGGCGACGATGCCGTCACCTATGAAACCGGCCCCGATCCCGCAGATTTCGACGGCTATTTCGTCCGCCTCGACACCGGCGCGGGCAACGATACCGTCTCGATCGACGCAGGCGCCCCGGCCGCGGACGGCGTCTATCTGTCGGTCGAACTCGGCGCGGGCAACGACGTCCTGACCGTGGACAAGGACGTGACGCGCGAGGTTTCGGTCCTCGACGGCGACGGTGACGACACCGTCTCGGTCTGGATGGGCCACAGCGTCAACTCGGCCGAGGCGGGCAACGACCTTCTGACCATCAGCGTGGACGCGGACCATATCGACACCCGCCAACCCGTGCGCCTGATCGAATTCGGCAAGGGCGACCGCGTGGTCATCGAACTGGAATCCGGGATCACGGGCGACGTCCAGTTCGTCCCGCTCCCCTCCACCGATTCAAGCGAACCGGTGACAGAGGTGCGGGTGGGCGGCAAGCCGGTCGTCATCTTCGAAGGCACGATCAAGGCCGACGACCCCCGCATCACCGTCACCCGCGACGCGGTCTTTGCCTGACCGCCCCCCTTTGCCTGACAACACCCCCCCAATGCGGCGGGGGGGCTAGCTGCGGTTCATCGCGGGTTCCGGCGCGCCCTTGCCCACGCCTTCCAGCACCTTCAGCGGCCGCCGCACCACCGCGCCCAGCCCGCCCCGCGTCGGCGCATAGACCTGCTTCGATGCCTCCACCATCAGCACGCCCCCCGCCAGCCACGGCCCGAACCGCCGCCCGAAGCCTTCCCAGAAATCCGCCGTCCTGAGCCAGAACCGCGCCTGCGACGGCGGCGCGAACAGCGCGGCACTCGTCCGCTCCGGCGTGAAGCCGTGCCGCTTCAACTGCGTCTCGAGTTGCGACATCGAATAGGGCCGCCCGAACCCGAAGGGCGTGATGTCCCGCCGCGACCACAGCCCCGACCGGTTGGGCACGATGAACAGAGCCCGCCCCCCCGGCCCCAGCACGCGATGCGCCTCTTCCAGCACCGCGCTGGGATGTTCCGACGTCTCCAGCCCGTGCAGCATCACCAGCCGGTCCACCATCCCCGTGGGCACCGGCCACAGCGTTTCCTCGCAAAGGACGCTCACATTCTCCATGCCCGCAGGCCATGGCATCACCCCCTGCGGCCCCGGCATCAGCCCGATCACGCGGCGGCTCTCGGCCAGATAGGGCCGCAACAGCGGCACCGCGAAACCGAACCCCGCCACCGTCTGCCCCGCCTGCACCGGCCACATCGCGACCACACGGTCACGGATCGCCCGCTGCGCCACGCGGCCAAGCTGCGTGCGATAATAGAAGTTCCGCAGGTCGAGCACGTCGAGGTGCATTGCACTTGGCCTTCACGCCGGTCCAGACTGGCGACAGAATACCGATGAACGGAACAAAGACCATGCCGCTCGAACTCGTCACCATTCCCTGCCTCTCGGACAATTACACCTACCTCGTCCATGACGGCGAAACCGGCGAGACGGCGGTCATCGACGTCCCCGACTCCGCGCCGGTGCTCAAGGCGCTCTCCGACCGTGGCTGGACGCTGTCGGCCATCTGGCTCACCCACCACCACTCCGACCATATCGACGGCGTGGCCGAACTGCGCGCCGCGACCGGCGCGATGGTGATCGGTGCCGCAGCCGATGCCCACCGCCTGCCCCCCCTCGACCTCGCCCTGCCGGACGAGGGGGCGCTGACCCTCGGCCGCCACACGGTGGAAACATTCCCCGTGCCGGGCCATACCGTGGGCCACATCGCCTTCCACATCCCCGACGCAAAGCTCGTCTTCACCGGCGACAGCCTGATGTCGGCGGGCTGCGGCCGCCTCTTCGAAGGCACGCCCGCGCAGATGTGGGCCTCGCTCTCGCGTCTGGCGGACCTGCACCCCGACACGCTGGTCTGCTCGGGTCACGAATACACCGCCTCGAACATCCGTTTCGCCCTGACCCTTGAACCCGCGAACGCAGCCCTTATCTCCCGTTCAGAACGGGTCGCGGCCCTTCGTGCGTCCGGCCGCCCCACCGTCCCCGTCCCCTTGTCCGAAGAACTGGCAACCAACCCCTTCCTGCGCGCCCCGCTGCCTGCGCTCAAGGCAGCCATCGGCAAACCCGACGCCTCCGACGCCGAGTGCTTCGCCGAAATCCGGGCCCGCAAGGACAGGTTCTGACCAAATCCTGCATCCCGCCGTTCACTTTTTGCGGCTCGGGTGCAGCAAACCGCAATATCGGCCAAAAAACCCTTGAAGTAAGGCAAAATAAGCCGAACTCTAAAGGGCATGAGGCCACGGTTCGGCGGGGCTCTTCCCCCAAGGAACCCTGAGGAACAGGAGCACATCAACGTGCCGTCTTTTTCGACAACACTCGAGCAGGCCATCCACGGCGCACTGGCCCTTGCCAATGCCCGCCGCCACGAACTCGCCACGCTGGAACACCTCCTGCTGGCCCTGATCGACGAACCCGACGCGGCCCGCGTGATGAAGGCCTGCTCGGTCAACCTTGACGAACTCCGCAAGACGCTGGTGGATTTCATCGACGACGACCTCTCCACCCTCGTCACCGATGTCGAAGGGTCCGAGGCCGTGCCCACCGCCGCCTTCCAGCGCGTGATCCAGCGCGCCGCGATCCACGTCCAATCGTCGGGCCGCACCGAAGTGACCGGCGCCAACGTCCTTGTCGCGATCTTCGCCGAACGGGAATCCAACGCCGCCTACTTCCTGCAGGAACAGGACATGACCCGCTACGACGCGGTCAACTTCATCGCCCATGGCGTGGCGAAAGACCCCTCATACGGCGAATCCCGCCCCGTCTCCGGCGCGGACGAAGACCGTCAGGAAACCCCCAAGGCCGAAGCGGGCGAGGCGAAGGAATCCGCCCTGTCGAAATACTGCGTCGACCTGAACGTCAAGGCGATGAAGGGCGACGTCGACCCGCTCATCGGGCGCGAGGCGGAAGTGGAACGCGCGATCCAGGTCCTTTGCCGCCGCCGCAAGAACAACCCGCTCCTCGTGGGCGACCCCGGCGTGGGCAAGACCGCCATCGCCGAAGGTCTGGCGTGGAAGATCGTGAAAAAGGAAGTCCCCGAGGTTCTCTCGGGCGCCACCATCTTCTCGCTCGACATGGGCGCGCTGCTCGCGGGCACCCGCTATCGCGGCGACTTCGAGGAACGCCTGAAGGCCGTGGTCAAGGAGATGGAGGATCACCCCGACGGCATCCTCTTCATCGACGAGATCCACACCGTCATCGGCGCGGGCGCGACCTCTGGCGGCGCGATGGACGCATCGAACCTGCTGAAGCCCGCGCTTCAGGGTGGTAAACTCCGCACCATGGGCTCCACCACCTACAAGGAATTCCGCCAGCACTTCGAAAAGGACCGCGCCCTGTCGCGCCGCTTCCAGAAGATAGACGTGAACGAACCCTCGGTGCCGGACGCCATCAAGATCCTCATGGGCCTGAAACCCCATTTCGAAGAACACCACGACCTGCGCTACACCGCCGACGCCATCAAGGCAGCGGTGGAACTGGCGGCACGCTACATCAACGACCGCAAACTCCCCGATAGCGCCATCGACGTGATCGACGAGGCGGGCGCGGCGCAGCACCTCTTGCCCGAAAGCAAGCGCCGCAAGACGCTGGGCACCAAGGAGATCGAGGCGGTCGTGGCGAAAATCGCCCGCATCCCGCCCAAGAACGTCTCCAAGGACGATGCCGAAACCCTGCGCGATCTGGAAAAGACCCTCAAACGCGTCGTCTTCGGTCAGGACAAGGCGGTAGAGGCTCTCTGCTCCTCCATCAAACTCGCCCGCGCAGGGCTGCGCGAGCCGGAAAAGCCCATCGGCAACTACCTTTTCGCGGGCCCCACGGGTGTGGGCAAGACCGAGGTGGCAAAGCAGCTCGCCTCCTCGCTCGGCGTGGAACTCCTGCGCTTCGACATGTCGGAATATATGGAGAAACACGCCGTTTCCCGCCTGATCGGCGCGCCTCCGGGCTATGTCGGCTTCGATCAGGGCGGCATGCTGACCGATGGCGTGGACCAGCACCCCCATTGCGTCCTCCTGCTGGACGAAATGGAAAAGGCGCATCCGGATGTCTACAACATCCTGCTGCAGGTGATGGACCACGGCAAGCTGACCGACCACAACGGCCGGACGGTGGACTTCCGCAACGTGATCCTCATCATGACCTCGAACGCGGGCGCGTCGGACATGGCCAAGGCCGCCATCGGCTTTGGCCGCGAACGCCGCACGGGCGAAGACACCGCCGCGATCGAGCGGATCTTCACCCCCGAATTCCGCAACCGCCTTGACGCGGTGATCTCCTTCGCCCCCTTGGGCAAGGAAATCATCCTTCAGGTGGTCGAGAAATTCGTGCTCCAACTCGAAGCACAGCTCATGGATCGTGGCGTCCATATCGAACTCACCCCCGAGGCCGCGCAGTGGCTGGGGGACAAGGGCTATGACGACAAGATGGGCGCGCGTCCCCTTGGCCGCGTGATTCAGGAACACATCAAGAAACCGCTGGCCGAGGAACTGCTCTTCGGCAAGCTGACAAAGGGCGGCGTGGTCCGCGTGGCGGTCAAGGACGATGCGATCGAACTGCTGATCGAGGAACCGGCCAAGCCCCGCCTGACGGGCCAGAAACCCCCGCTGCTGACGGCAGAATGATCCGTCCGCTGGCCCTACTGACATTGGCCCTCGCCACCCCGGCGGGGGCCTTTGACTTTGCCCAGCCCATCGCCTGCACCCTTGGCACCGATTGCCACGTGCAGAACTACTTCGACCGCGACCCCGGCGCGGGCACCGCCGATGTCGGCTGCGGCAACCTCACCTACAACGGCCATGACGGCACCGACTTCGCCCTGCCCTCGCTGGCCGCGATGCAGGCGGGTGTCGACGTCCTCGCCGCCGCGCCCGGCACGGTGCGCGGCATCCGCGACGGAATGCCCGACATCGCCATATCGGACCCCGCCGCCCCCCCGCTGGACGGGCGCGACTGCGGCAACGGCGTCGCCATCGACCACGGCGACGGCTGGGAAACCCAGTATTGCCACATGAAACAGGGCAGCATCCGCGTCCGCACAGGCGACCGCGTGGAAACGGGCCAGCCGCTCGGTCTGGTGGGCCTGTCGGGCAACACCGAATTCCCCCACCTGCACCTGACGATCCGCAAGGACGGCACCGAACTCGACCCCTTCGCCCCCGAACCCGCCACCGCCTGCGGCACCGTTCCGCCCGATACGCTCTGGTCCGCCCCCCTTGCCTATGATCCCTTCGGCTTCACCGGCGCGGGCTTCTTCACCGCCGTGCCGGAATGGGACGCGATCAAGGCCGGGCTGGACAGCCCCGCCACCCTGCCCACCGATGCCCCCGCCCTCGTCCTCTGGGCCAGCTATTTCGGCCCGCGTCAGGGCGACGAACTCACCCTCGCCATCACCGGCCCGCAGGGCGAGGTGATCCGCCAGACCATCCCGATCGACCGCACACAGGCCATAGCCTTCCGCGCCGTGGGCAAACGCACCCCGCAGGGCGGATGGCCAGCGGGCAGCTATTCCGGTGAAATCGCCCTGACCCGCAACGGGGTGGAACTGGGGCGACAGGGCGTGATGCTGACGGTCGAGTAAGGTTTTTCCAGACTTGGCGCGACGGTCAGGACGGGACCGTGGCCCAAAGCCACGGTCCGCGCACGTCCCGCCCCACCGGGACGTGCGCCACGGGCGCCCGCCCCGGCGCGACGCGCGCGGCCCTACCGGCGGAGTGTAGAAACGCCCCACTGGGGCCTTTCAACACTCCTCGCTCTTCAAAAACAGAACTGCCGCCCGCTCATGGGGAGACCCGCCAGCACTCTGACTGGCCGTATTTCGCCCCTGCACTGGACTCATCCCTATTGATTGCGCCCGGCTCCGAAAAACCCACAACATCCGAGCCCAACTGTGCGCCAGCGCACGCTTAACCACGTTTTCCCGCCCGCCTCTCTCCGGATTTGTATGCACACTCTGCGGCACAACCAGCGGCACAGGCAGCGGCACAGCCGTTTCCGCCCAACCCACCGAAATTCCAGCGTAAATTAACGCCGCACCCTAGCGTTCGGTCAGCTTCAACTCGATCCGCCGGTTCAGCGCACGGGCCGCATTATCATCCCCCGCCGCAACGGGCCGATACTCGCCAAACCCCGTCGCCGCCAGCCGGTCCGGCGGGAAGCCAAGGCTTTCCTGCATGTATCTAACAACGCTCAAAGCCCGCGCCTGCGACAACTCCCAATTGTCGCGGAACTCGCCGAAACCGGACAGGGGAAGGTTGTCCGTATGCCCGTCCACACGGATGATCCAGTCGATCTCGGGCGGGATTTCCCCCCTGATTTCATTCAGGATTTCCACCACACCGGCAATCTGCGTCCGCCCCTCGGCGGCCAGTTCTGCAGCCCCCGGCTGGAACAGCACCTCAGACGAAAAGACGAAGCGGTCGCCCACCACCCGCACCCCCTCGCGCCCGTCCAGAAGGGTGGATAGTTTGCCAAAGAATTCAGACCGATAGCGTGCCAGATCGGCATTCTCCGCCGCCAGCCGCGCCGCCTCTGCCGCCTCCAGCTCCGCCCGTTTCCGCTGCTCTGCCGCCACCTGCGCCAAGGCCGCGTTCAACTGCGTGCCCAGCGCATCCAGCTGCACCTGCGCCGCCTCGTCCCGCGCGGCGGAGGCGTCCAGGATCCCCTGCAACTGCGCCAACTGCGCCCGCAGCGCCCCGATCTGCTCGTTCAACAGCGCCACTTTCCGCTGCGCTTCCAAGGACTTGGCCTGTTCCTCGGTCAACGCCCGTTCTGCGGCGGCCAGAACGGCGTCCTTGTCCGTCTGCCCTTCTGCCGCCTTCGCCGCCTCGGTCTGCGCGGCGGCCAAAAGGGTCAAGGTCTCCTCCGCCTGCCGCCGCTGCTCCTCCAGCGCCAGGGTCATGGCGGCCAGTTCATCCTCCGACCCCTTAAGCTTCTCGCGCAATTCCTCCAGCGCAGCCGCATCCACCAACCGCGCCGCCTCTTCCTCGGACAGCTTCGCCTCGGCCCCTTCGGCCCGCGATTGCAGGCTGGCGATCAGGCTTTCCAGCGCCTGCCGCCGCGCCGCCATAAAGCGGGCGGTCTCGGCATTCGCATCCACCTCCTCGCGCGCGCGGGCAAGGGCAAGCTGCATCGCCTCCTGCTCGGTCAGCAGTTTTTTCTGAGCATCCTCAAGCTCTTGCACGGAAGCTGTCAGCTCCGTCACCTGCCCCCGCGCCGCGTCCCGCTCGGCCAGCAGACTGGCGACCTGCGCCTCGAAACTGGCGATCCGGCCCTGTGCCGCCTCCAGATCACCCTGCGCCGTGGCAAGCTGCCCCGTCAGCGTGGCGATCAGCGATGCCTGCCGCTCACCCTCGGCCTGCGCCGCGGTCAGCGACGCGGTCAGGCTGTCCACCTGCTCCTCCAGCCCCGCCGCCCGCTGCCGTTCCAGCCCCAGCGCATCGGCCAGTTGCGAAATCTGGTCGGTCAGGCTGTCCAGTTCGTTGGATTGCGTGGTGATGGTCTCGCGCAGGACCATCTGCATGACGGTGAAGATGGTCAGCACGAACATCATCACCATCAAGAGCGTGGTGACAGCGTCCACGAAACCCGGCCAGATCAGATTCGAATCCCGCCGCGACCGCAGTGCCATGACCTATCCCCGCCCGACCGTGCCGCGCGACAACTGCCGGATCGCCGCCGTCAATGCCGCCAGATCGCCGCGCAGATCGGCAATCGCCTCTTGCCGGCCAGCCGCCATTTCCTCAAGGATTTTCAACAGTTGCACGTCGATCGACCGCAGGCGCATCCGGCTTTCGGCATCAGCGCCCATGGCCCCCTCGCCCCCGCCGGACGTCACCGCCGCGATCAGTCGATCCTGCCCCTCGGCGATGCGGGCCAGAAGTTCGGCGCTCTCTCCCGTGGTCCGTTCGGCCAGACGCGACACGGCCCGCGCCAGATCGTCGATCTTGTCCTCGACCATCACCCGCGTGATGTCGGACTGGGTATAGAGCGATTGCAGCGCATCCATCTGCGCCTGAACCTGCTCCAGAACCGCAGCCATCGCGGCGGTATCGCTGGCCTCGCCATCCGCGCTGGACAGACTGACCCGCGTGATGGACGACAACCATTCCTCCAGCTCGCGGTAAAAGCGGTTTTGCCCATGGCCCGCGAAAAGCTCCAGCAGCCCGATCACCAGCGATCCGGCCAGCCCCAGAAGCGAGGAGGAGAACGCCGTCCCCATCCCGCCCAACTGGCTTTCCAGCCCCGACATCAGCTTTTCAAAGACCTGCAGGCCCGTCTCGCCCTCTTGCGGGGCAAGGGACCGGATCGTCTCGACCACGGCGGGCACCGATGTGGCAAGGCCGAAGAACGTCCCCAGGAGGCCAAGGAAAACCAGAAGGTTGGCCAGATACCGCGTGATGTCCCGTGCCTCGTCGATCCGTGTCGCGACAGATTCAAGGATGGATCGTGATGACGAGGACGAAATCTGCATCCGCGCTCCCCGCGACCGCAACAGCGCGGCCAGCGGCGCCAGCAGGCGCGGCGGATTTGCCGTGTCATGTCCGGGGACATGGCGGACGAAATCCTCGATCCAGCTGACAGATTGCACAAGGATGAGAACCTGCCAGAAGCAGGTCACCACCCCCAGCAGGAAGACCGCCGTGATGAACCCGTTGAACAGCGGGTTGACCTGCAGGATCTCGGTCACTTCGCGATGGATGAACCACGCGCCCGTCCCGACCAGAAGACAGACCACCAGCATGGCCACGATTTGCCGGATCGGCTGGCTGAAGGTCGGCGCGCCGTCGCCCCTGGTCTTTTCCATCCGCCCCACACTCGTCCGTTTCTTGCCCGGCCACAGAATAACAGGCCGGACGCCCCTGCCAAGCCGCCGTAGATCAGACCTGCGTCATCGGCAGGATCTGCCGGACCCGTTCTGCCAGCCAATCCAGATCAGCATCGGCAATGCCCAGTTCGTGCAGATGTTCCGCCGTCGACCACAGGTAATCGCGGTTCGGCCCGCGCCCCCCGACGGCCTGCGCGATGATCTGCGCCTGTTCCTCGAGCGCGAGCCCGCCGCAATACTGCACATGATGCGGGTCGATGACATAACACAGCGTCCGCAACCGGCGCCCGTCGGCCAGCGAAACGTCGAGTTCTTCTTCCAGATAGGCGGACGAGACAAGCTCGCGCTCGCGCAGGGCAGCCACCGTTGCGGCCTCGGCCCCCGGCTCCACGCGGAAGGCCACACCGTCGCAATGGGCCCCCGTAGCGCGGTCCAGCGCCAGCACGAGTCCGGGTGCGTCGGGCGTGCCGCGATGGTGGATCGACCGCATGCAAAAGCTTCGGTGCCATCCGTCCAGCCGCGCAACCTGCCGTTCGGCCACGGGAAATCCCGGATGCCAGATCAGCGACCCGTAGCCGAAGACCCAAAGACCGCCCGTCATATGCTGGCCCTCCCCTGATACCCCCTGTAAACAGCAGCGCGACACGGAAGGAAAGGGTCGGACATGCGGGCACTTCTCTGGATCATTCTGGTCGCGGCGGCGCTTTGGGGCGGTTACTGGTTTGCCGGTGCCAAGGCCACCGAACAGGCCGTCTCGGGCTGGTTCGCGGAACAGGACGGCCGACCCGTCGCCGCGCAGCATCAGGGGATCGCGGTGCGCGGTTTTCCCAACCGCTTCGACCTGACCATCACGCAACCGGAGATCCGTGACGCGGAAACCGGCACCGGCTGGTCTGCGCCCTTTGCCCAGATCTTCACCATGACCTGGAAGCCGTGGCACCTGATCGCCGCACTGCCGCAGGAGCAGACCCTTTCCCTGCCCGGTCAGGACCTGACCATCAGCAGCACCGTGATGCAGGGCAGCCTCGTCCTCGTTCCGGGTATGGACCTGACCTTGGACCGTCTCTCGACCGAGAGCGACGGCATTACGGTCCGGTCCTCGGCCGGATGGGCGGTTTCCGCGACCTCGGCCAATCTGGCGACGCGCCGTGCGCCGGACAGTGCGATGGGTCACCAGATCTGGGCCGAACTCACCACGGTCACGCCGGATGCGGCCTTTCGGATGGCGCTTTCCCCGCTGTCGGACCTGCCCGAACAGATCGAGCGGCTGCGCCTTGACGGTACGGTGACACTGTCCGCACCGGTAGACCGCCACCTCGCCACGACCCGCCCCGACCTGCAGGCCCTGACCGTGAAAGAGGCGCTGCTGCTCTGGGGTGATCTGACGGTTTCCGGAAAGGGCGACATCGTGCCCACCGCAGACGGAACTGCCGAAGGACGTATCGACATCAGGATCGACAACTGGCGCAAGCTGGTTCCCGTCCTCGTGGCCGCCGGTCTTGTCACACCGGAGGTGAGCGAGACCGTCACCCGCGCCATGGAACTGATGGCCGCGCAGGACGGCACGCCCGATGTGCTGGACGTGCCGCTGGTCTTTGCCAGCGGACGGATGAGCCTTGGTCACGTTCCCCTTGGCCCCGCGCCGCGCCTGCGCTGATCAGCGGCAATAGGGGCGGTCGAGATTGGCCACGTCGAAATGCAGGTGGTCCTCGTGGTACCCGTCCGATCCGGGGCCGAGGGTGGTACCGAATATCCCGCAGGCGGCCTTGTGCGCGCGCCTTATGGTGCGGTTGTAATCCCCCGCGATCGACCATTCGCGGCCGTCTTCCATGATGAATCCCGAGATGTCGACCGCATTTCCCCGCCCGTGCTCGCTGACCTTTGCGCCGCGCAAATTGTTGCGGGGGCGGCAGATGTAGCTGGCGGCGATCCGCAGTTCGACCACCTCGTTCCGCCCGAAGGCGGGGCGCATCGCGTCATTGACCCATGTCTTCAGGGCCCGTGCCGTCTGGCAGTTGATCGTGGCGGGTGTGGTCAACCGGATTCCGTCGACCGAGGTGACGCGGACCGGTTCCTCGATCCCGCACCCTTTTACCCGCGAGGAGATGGGGGCCAGTTCCTCGCCCTGGATGTCGCGGTCGCCACAGACGAAGCCATCGGCGGGTTCCGGCCTTTCCTCGGACTTGCGCCGTCCGAAGAGCCCGCCGAAAAGGCCGCCGCCCTGCCGCTCTTCCCGGGCACGCGGGGCGGGAACGTCGCTCTGCGGCGCGCTGGCGGTCTGTGTCTGGCCAAGCCCTGCGGGCCGCGGCATCGGGCGCAGAACGGGCAGGGCCGCGGCAAGTTCGACAGGCTGGGGTGGCAGGGCCGTGGTCATCGCCACGGCGGGGCGCGGGCGGGGCCGGATCGGCGAGGCGGCAGCTTCAGGTCCGGTGACCGGTGCCGCAACGGGTGGCAAGGCGACGGATGCGGGACGGGGCTGCGGGCGCGGCGATGTCGTCAGGTCCTGCGCCGCGAGCGGTCCCCCGAACAGGAGGGCCACGACGCACAGGAACCGGACTCGCACACGCATTCAACCACTCTTCTCGACCACTATGGCGGATCGCCCGAAATCGGGGGCCGCGGTATCCTGTCCCGCTTCGATGATCCCGCGCCTGATGGCACGGGTGCGGGTAAAATAGGCGTGCAGATGATCGCCGTCACCCAGCCGGATCGCACGTTGCAGCGCGAAAAGCTCTTCCGTGAAACGGCCCAGAATTTCCAGCGTGGCGTCCTTGTTGGTCAGGAACACGTCGCGCCACATGGTGGGGTCCGATGCCGCGATGCGGGTAAAGTCGCGAAATCCGGCGGCGGAATAGTTGATCACCTCGCTGTCGGTCACGCGGCTCAGGTCATCGGCCACGCCGACCATCGTGTAGGCAATCAGGTGCGGCGTATGCGACGTCACGGCCAGCACAAGATCGTGGTGGGCCGCGTCCATCTCGTCGACCTTGGCCCCCATCCCCTCGCACAGCGCCCGCAGGCGGGCGACAGCGGCGGGATCGGCCCCTTCCATCGGGGTCAGAAGCCACCAGCGGTTGACGAAAAGCGTGGCAAAGCCCGACCGCGGGCCGGAATGTTCGGTCCCTGCGATGGGGTGGCCGGCGATGAAATGCACGCCTTCGGGCATATGCGGCGCAACGGCCGCGATCACCGCCTGCTTCACCGACCCCACATCGGTCACGGTCGTCCCTGCCGCCAGATGCGCCCCGATTTCTTCGGCCAGCTCGCCCATGGCGCCCACGGGCACGGCGAGCACCACCAGATCGGCGCCCAGCACCGCTTCGACCGCAGTGTCCGTCACGCGGTCGCACAATCCGATCTCGACCGCCACCGCACGGGTTTCGGCGGATTTGGCATAGCCGACAATTTCCTTCGCCAGACCATTCGCCCGCATCGCATGGGCCATGGACGAGGCGATGAGGCCCAACCCTATCAGTGCGACACGGTTATAGAGCGCGGCCATCACCGGACCCCTTTGAACTGCGCCACGGCATGGGCGACGCGGCGGCAAGAGGCCTCGTCCCCGACGGTGATCCGCAGGCAATGCGGCAGTTTATAGCCCGCCACCCGCCGCACGATCAGCCCCTGCTGCTGCAGGAAGGTATCGCAGGCCACCGCTTCCTCTTCGGATGCAAAGCGCGCCAGAACGAAATTCGCCATCGACGTATCCGACGGCACGCCCAGTTCCGCCAGCGACTCGGACAGCCAGTGCCGCATGCGCGCATTCTCGGTCCGGCAGCGGGTGACGAAGTCCTGATCGCGCACGGCGGCCTCGGCCGCGTCAAGCTGTGTGGTGGACAGGTTGAACGGTCCGCGGATGCGGTTGAGCACGTCGATGATCGCCTTTGGCCCGTAGCCCCAGCCGATCCGCAACCCGCCCAGACCGTAGATCTTGGAGAAGGTCCGCGTCATCACGACATTGCTGCGTGCCTCGATGATCGACAGCCCCGCATCATAGCCTTCGACATATTCGGCATAGGCCCCGTCCAGCACGAGAATGGCCTGTTTGGGCAGGCCCGCCGCCAGACGCTCGATCTCGGCAGTCGAGATCATCGTGCCGGTCGGGTTGTTCGGATTGGCGATGAAGACAAGCTTCGTACGGCGGTTGCAGGCGGCAAGGATCGCGTCGACATCCGTCGTGCGTTCCCGTTCGCGCACTTCGACCGGCGTGGCGCCGACGGCCAGCGCGCTGATGCGGTACATCAGGAAACCGTGTTCGGTGAAGACCACCTCGTCCTTCGGTCCGGCATAGGCCTGACAGAGGAAGGTGATGATCTCGTCCGAACCCACGCCGCAGATCACCCGTGCTGCATCCAGCCCATGCACCTCGGCGATCGCCTCGCGCAGCGAGGAATGGTCGGTCGAGGGATAGCGGTGCAGCGAGTGGACGCTGCGCTGGAACGCTTCTTTCGCGCGGTCGGACGGGCCGAAGGGATTCTCGTTGGACGAGAGTTTGACGACATTGGTCATGCCCGCGACATGGGCCTTACCGCCCTCGTACAGCGCGATATCAAGGATGCCGGGTTGCGGGCGGATGGCGTCGGTCATTTTGGCAAGATTCCCCTCATGCTGCGGGGTTCTACCGACGGGCGCGCAGCAAGGCCAGACGGAATGTCGCGGCGGGGATCACTTCGTCGACCGCGCCTGCAACCAGTCCATCAGCGCCATCAGCACGCCCGAGACGACGAAGGTCAGATGGATGATGGTCAGCCACAGCAGCGTGCGGTCATCCGCGGCGGGGGTTTCGGGATCGCCGATCTCCATGAAGCGTTTGAGCAGGTGGATGCCCGAGATCGCGACGATCGAGGCGATGAGCTTCATCTTCAGCCCGCCGAAATCCACCTTTCCCATCCAGTCGGGCCGGTCGGTGCCCGCGTCGAAATCGAATTTCGACACGAAATTCTCGTACCCCGAGAACATGACAATCAGCAGCAGGTTCGCCGCAAGCGTCAGGTCGATCAGGGTAAGCACCACAAGGATCGTTTTTTCCGGACTGAGCGTCAGGACCTGCGGCGCGTAATGCACGAGTTCGCGCAGGAAGATGACGGTCATCATCCCCAATGCGACAACCAGCCCCAGATACATGGGCGCCATCAACCAGCGCGACGCAAAGAGTCCCCGCTCGAAACGGTCTTCAAGTGCCTGCTTGCGTGCCATCGCCCTGTGTCCTGCCCTGCCTGACCCAAACCTGTCGCGACTTGTCACAAAAGCAAGAGGCCCGCCATAAGGCGGGCCTCGCTCCGGTGCACCAAGGTGCAGCGATCAGTTCTTCGCGTAGTATTCGACGACGAGGTTCGGTTCCATCTGCACCGGATAGGGCACATCGCCCAGAGCCGGGGTGCGGACGAACTTGGCGGTCATCTTGGAGTGATCCACCTCGATGTAGTCCGGAACATCACGCTCGGTCAGGGCGACGGCTTCCAGAACCAGCGCCATCTGCTTGGACTTCTGGCGCACTTCGACGATGTCGCCTTCCTTGACGCGGTAGGAGGCGATGTTCACGCGCTTGCCGTTCACGGTCACGTGGCCGTGGTTCACGAACTGGCGGGCGGCGAAGATCGTCGGAACGAACTTGGCGCGGTAGACAACGGCGTCGAGACGGCGCTCCAGCAGACCCACCAGCATCTCGCCGGTGTCGCCGCGCACACGCTCGGCCTCGGCATAGATCTTGCGGAACTGCTTTTCGGTCAGGTCGCCGTAATAGCCCTTGAGCTTCTGCTTGGCGCGCAGCTGCGTACCGAAGTCGGACAGCTTGTTCTTGCGGCGCTGGCCGTGCTGGCCGGGGCCGTATTCGCGCTTGTTCACCGGGGACTTCGGACGGCCCCAGATGTTTTCGCCCATGCGGCGGTCGATCTTGTACTTGGCAGAGGTGCGTTTGGTCACCGCTGATCTCCTTCGTTTCGTTTTGAAGGGCGTTGTCCTTTGGCCCGAAGGCCCGACAGGCATCCCCTTGCGGGGGCCACCAACACCAATGAAAAGCCCCGGCGCAATGCACCGGGACGGGGGGGCTTATACAGCCGCTCGGGGCGGAGTCAACCGCTGCCTGTCATGGCCTCCGGTCATATCGCCCTGTCATGGCGCAAAAGGGCGACCTCGCTGCTGGACAGGTTGCGGCGCGCGTAATCGCCATAGGCCTGCGGATTGATGTCCACCCCGGGCACCACCTCGACCAGACCTGCCCTCTGGGAAGGGTCCAGCATGTCGAGCGTGGTGTTGGACGGGTGGAAGCTTTCCGTCTCGATTCCATTGGCGAAGACGATGCTGTGCCGGTCCAGCAGGATGTGGATATAGGTCACTTCGCGCAGGCTGTGGTCCAGCAGGATCGTCGTGTCGTTCACCAAATCCTCGGCCTTGACCAGCACTTCCGATGTGCCGAACAGCGACAGCGCGCCCGGCCCCTTGACCAGAATCCGGTGGGCCGGCGACACGATCAGGTCGGGGTCGGGCCGGTCCTGTCCCATGGCGCCGGAACGCAGGCGGATCGGGCGCAGGTGAGGCATAGCGTAAAGCCGCGCACCCGACATCCGCCGGCTGCCGGACCAGAGGATCGGCTGCGGCCCGTCATCCTTGGTCAGCACCATGTCGCCGGGTTCCAGCGACTGGATCAGACGGGGACCGTCCGGCGTGGCGATGCGGGTTCCGGGGGTGAAGCAGATCACCCCGCCCCCTTCGCGCCCGCCCGAAGCCACCCGCGCGCGGTCGATCGAGGCGCGGACCACCCAAAGGTCGCGGTCCGTGGGCGGCAACTCGCCAAACGCCATCAGAATGCGCGTTCCCGTATCGGGCACCGCAATGATGGTCAGCGAGAAGCTCTGTATCCCGTCGGTGACGATGAAACCCTGATCGGGCGTTTCATCCTCGTCCGCCGCCATTTGCGCCGAAAGGTCACCCGCCGGGGTCTTGCCCAATGCGGTCCCCACCAGCCGTTTCACCACACGCGCCGCACGACGGCGCATCTCTGCCTGCCCCTCGGCACCTTCCAGACGCAGAAGGTCTGCCGCGCCGTCGATACGCACTGCCTCGCCCGACCAGCGCCATGAGGCGCCGACGACGAGGAGGTCAATCGCCGCCCCTGCCAAACCATCTATTTCTGTCTGTGCCCAAGAGATGACAAACGTGCCACGAAAGCCCGTCACCATGTCCTGTATGCCTGCTCGTACTTTTGTTTTTATGAGCAGACCTTAGGACATATACAGACTTTCGGCTATATCATTCCTGCAACAGGCCGGAAAAAGACGGTCGATCAGAATTTCACGCGCAGGTTGACGGACCCCACGATCTGGTCCGCGGGCTGTTCGTCATATTCGCGGCCAAGCCATGTCAGCCCATAGAAGGCCTCGCTTTCACCGCCCTGCCAGTGGACGCCCGCGCGCAGACGCGAGCGGGTGTCGGACAGGGTATTGGGGTCGGCCTCGATGAAGTATTCGCTGTCGAACACCTGCGCGATGTCCCCGCCCAGGGTCAGGCTGATGCCTTCCCCGGTATTGCCACGCGCGACGCGGAACCGCTGGCCGGTCGTCACGTCGCGCAGCATCAGCGCGCCTTGGGCGAAATGGCCGAAGGAGATGTCACCGCCGACACGGACCAGCGTTTCCGCGCCGACCTGCGCCTCGGCGAAGGGGCGGACCTGGGCCGGACCGAAGGACAGGCTGCGTCCGATCTCGGCCGTGGCGGTGGGAAAGACATCATCGCCGATCTGTCCGCCAAAGACGGTGGGGGCGGGCAGACCCAGCAGGTCGTGCAGGTCTGCATGCAATCCGCTGATCCGGGTCTGCGGGCCGACGATCACGGCATCCGCGCCAAGACTGGTTTCGATCCCTGCCATGTCGAAATGGGTATGCATCCCGAAGGACAAGGCCCCGACATAGCGGCGGTCTGTCGCCGCAGGCGTGACCAGATCGGCTGGCGAGATCGTCTCGAGCCGCATCCGGAATTCGAGGATCTCTCCCGGCATCGCGGGAAGCGTGCCGCGCCAGTTGGGGCCCCTTACCCGGCTGAGCGCATAGGAACCGGTGCGCCACCGGTCACGCCCGTCGCCGATGGCGTCATTCGTCAGAAGCCGCCCCCAGCCAAGCGTCACGCGTTCCTGCGATTCGGCAGGAAGGGGAAGCGACAGGGCAAGGGCAACGAAAGCCACAAGGGGTGCGCGCATGGATCATCCGTCTGTTAGCCCCCCCAGGCTGACGGGACATTAACCTGTGCTCACGCCCGCGGCTAGTGCTGTAAGGCAACAGCTTTGTTAACTTGGATTATCAGTTCGCGTGGCGTGAACTGGAAGTGACGCCAACTCACGACTCCACGACAGACGCCAATAGAAACACGCCCCTACCCGCGACACGCCGCGCGGCGGGAGGCGCTATTGTATGCAATCCGGCAGTTTCATCACCTTCGTCACGAAGGTTTACGGCTTCGTCACCGCGCAGTTTCCCATACGGAAGTATCATGCGATCACATAATTGATCGCCGTCGGCAGTGTAGATGGTGACCAGTGTTCCGATGCCCATGTCCCCCGAAGACGCGGCATCACGGTGGCTGGCGGCGATCATGCAAAGCGTGTGCGCCGCCATGTGTAGATGGTGTCCAGTGTTCCGGCGAAGGGTCGCAGACCCGACAAAGGATGTTTCTGGCGGCAAGTACGCGGTGATTGATCGCCGCCGGCCTTTTGGATGGTGACAGTGTATCGATGCCCACGTCCCCCGAAGGCGCGGCATCAGGTTCGGCTGGCGGCGATCGACTTACCCCCACCTAACCCGCACTTAGAATAGCCGCAGCTGGCGCAGGTCATGCAACCCTCGACCATGCGCATGTCATAGCTGCCGCAGGAGGAACAGGCCTTGCCCTTGGGCGCGCCCAGCGCCACCACCTCGGCCTTGGGGTCGGATTTCAGGCCCAGCCCCTCGCCCGCGATGAAGCCGATGTCGATCAGGTGGCGTTCGATCACCCCGCCGATGGCCGCAAGGATGGACGGGATATAGCGCCCCTCCATCCACGCCCCGCCGCGCGGGTCGAAGACGGCCTTCAGCTCCTCAACCACGAAGGAAATATCGCCGCCACGCCGGAAAACCGCACTGACCATACGGGTCAGAGCCACGGTCCAGGCGAAATGTTCCATGTTTTTCGAGTTGATAAAGACCTCGAAGGGGCGGCGATGGCCTGCGATGACGATGTCGTTGACCGTGATGTAGAGCGCGTGTTCCGACCCCGGCCATTTCAGCTTGTAGGTCTGCCCTTCCAGCGCGGCGGGGCGGTCCAGCGGTTCGGAAAGATAAACCACCTCGGCCCCGTCGGTGCCCTGCTGCACGGTGGCGGGCGCCTCGGCCGGGGTCTTGTCGGAGCTTTCCGACACGGTCAGGACAGAGCCGGTCACATCATTCGGTCGATAGGTGGTACAACCCTTGCAACCCTGGTCCCAGGCGGCCATGTAGACCTCCTTGAAATCGTCGAAGCTGATGTCTTCGGGGCAGTTGATGGTTTTCGAGATGGAGCTGTCCACCCACTTCTGCGCCGCCGCCTGCATGCGGACATGGTCCAGCGGGGGCAGGGTCTGGGCGTTGACGAAGTAATCCGGCAGGAGCGCGTCGCCGTTCTTTTCGCGCCACAGGCGGACGGCGTAGTCGACCACCTCTTCTTCCGTCCGCGAACCGTCCTTTTGCAGCACCTTTCGGGTATAGGCATAGGCGAAGACCGGTTCGATACCGGATGACACGTTGCCCGCATAGAGGCTGATCGTGCCGGTGGGGGCGATCGAGGTCAGCAGGGCGTTGCGGATGCCCTTGGCACGGATTGCGTGCTTTACCTCGTCGGGCATGACGCGAAGTGAACCTGACGACAGGAACTTTTCGGCGTCGAACAGGGGGAAGGCGCCCTTCTCGGCGGCCAGATCGGCCGAGGCGAGATAGGCCGAGCGTGCGATCGCGGCCATCCACTCCTCGGTCGCGCGGGCGGCGGCGTCGGAGCCGTAGCGCAGCCCCACCATCAGCAGCGCATCGGCCAGACCGGTGACGCCAAGGCCGATGCGGCGTTTCGCCTGCGCCTCGGCCGCCTGTTGCGGCAGGGGGAAGCGGCTGGCATCTATGACATTGTCCATCATGCGGACGGCGGTGCGGACGAGGCGGTCAAGCGCGGCCATGTCCATCGCGGCGAATTTGGTAAACGCGCCGTTAACCAGCGTCGGCAGGTTGATGGAGCCCAGAAGGCAGGCGCCATAGGGCGGAAGGGGCTGTTCGCCGCAGGGGTTGGTCGCGGCGATGGTTTCGCAATAGGCCAGATTGTTCATCGCGTTGATCCGGTCGATGAAGATCACGCCCGGTTCGGCGAAGTCATAGGTGTTGCGCATGATCCGGTTCCACAGATCGCGCGCCTGCACCGTGCGATAGACCTTGCCGTCGAAGACGAGTTCCCACGGACCGTCGGCCTTTACCGCCGCCATGAAGGCATCGGTCACTAGCACGGAAAGGTTGAACATCCGCAAACGGGCGGGATCTTTCTTCGCCTCGATGAAGGTTTCGATATCGGGGTGGTCGCAGCGCATGGTGGCCATCATCGCGCCGCGGCGGCTGCCTGCCGACATTATGGTGCGGCACATCGCATCCCAGACATCCATGAAGGACAGAGGGCCCGATGCATCGGCGGCGACCCCCTTCACCTCGGCCCCGCGGGGGCGGATGGTGCTGAAATCATAGCCGATTCCGCCGCCCTGCTGCATGGTCAGCGCGGCCTCTTTCAGCCCGTCGAAGATGCCGCCCATGTTGTCGGGGATCGTGCCCATGACGAAGCAGTTGAAGAGCGTGACGGAACGCCCCGTGCCTGCGCCCGCGGTGATGCGACCTGCGGGCAGGAATTTGAAATCCTCCAAGGCTTCGTAAAATTCGGCCTCATACCGGGCGGGATCGGCTTCGACCTCGGCCAGGGCGCGGGCGATCCGGCGCCAGCTGTCCTCGACCGTGCCGTCGATGGGGGTGCCGTCCGCCTCTTTGAAGCGGTACTTCATGTCCCAGATCTGTTCGGCGATGGGGGCGGAGAAGCGGGACATTTGGCGCCTATCTTGCGTTGGTTTTGAGCAAGCCCCCAACATACGCGAAGGGGGTGGGATGGTCAAACCTTGCGGGTCCGGTGGTTAACGCTAGAGTCCCGACCGGAGACCCCGGGGGAATCGTGGCTTACGTCAATATCCTGAAGCTTTGCGTCGGCGCGGACAGTGTCGAGGATCTGGTCGACTGGCAGGAGAGCCAGCGGCACAGATGGCCGAAGGGCTGTGCGGTGCATGTGACGCGGATGTGGCCCAAGCGCGAGGCAGAGGTTCTGGCGGGCGGGTCGCTCTACTGGGTCATCAAAGGGGTCATCCTTGCCCGCCAACGCATTGTCGGGCTTGAGAAAATCGATGGCGCGGACGGGGTGCAGCGCTGCGCGCTGGTACTGGACGCAGAGGTCATCCGGACCGAGGGCGCGGCGCGGCGGCCGTTTCAGGGGTGGCGCTATCTGGACCCTGCGGAAAGCCCGCGCGACCTGCCCAAGGGGCGCGAGCGCGAGGATGCGCTGCCGCCGGAACTGGCGCAGGCTTTGGCGGAAATCGGGCTGCGGTAGCTGTACCGTCGGCTGTGCAGAGCGTTGTACCGCAAACTGTCAGCACGCAGCGAACGCTTCATTGCGGAAGCGTTCGCATTCCGGGCGCCGTCGAGAGGTTCAGAAGTTGTTGGGATTGCCGTCGATCAGGGTTCCGGTGCCATCCTCGGCCCCGTCCTTGATCCATGCGACCTGATCGCCGGACAGGCGAACGCCCCAGCAGCTCGCCCCTTCGCCATAGTCGAAGCACATCGCGTCGCCTTCCACCGTCCATTTGCCGGTGTAGCCGTCGCCCTTGATGGTGCCATCCTCGGCGTAAAACTCGGTATAGGCGCCAGAGGCGATCATGGAGCCCTGCACGGTCTTGCCCGAGATCGCGGACTTGATCGTCTCGCCAGTGGCGAGGTCCTGCGCGAAGGCGGGAAGGGCAAGGAGGAGGGCGGTAGCGGTCAGACGGAGATGCATCCGGGATATCCCTTTTGTTCACCAGAAGGGGAGGTAGTCCTTGGCGCAGGACGTCAAGCTTTGGTCACAGATCGGCAGGCGGCGCGACATCGACGCGGGCGGCGAGGGCAGCCAGCGTGGCGCGCTCGGCCTGCGTCCAATCCGCGTTGCGCGACAGGAAGAGCACCGCCTGAGACTGGTGGACCAGACCGTCCGACAGCACCTTGAGGTGGTTGGCGCGCAGCGTCTCGCCGGTGGAGGTGATGTCGGCGATGGCCTCGGCGGTCAGGTTCTTGACCGTGCCTTCGGTCGCGCCTTGGCTGTCCACCAGTTGGTAATCCGCCACGCCGTTCTTCGTCAGGAAGTCGCGGACGAGGCGGTGGTATTTCGTGGCGATCCGCAGGCGGTGGCCGTGGGCAGCGCGGAAGGCGGCGGCGGCGGCGTCGAGGTCGTCGAGCGTGTCGACGTCGATCCATGCGGCGGGGACGGCGATGATGAGGTCGGCATGGCCGAAGCCCAAGGGGGCGAGTTCGGTGACTTGTGACGGCCAGTCGGCCAGCTTGTCGCGCACGAGGTCCGATCCGGTGACGCCAAGGTGGATGCGGCCCGCGGAGAGTTCGCGCGGGATTTCACCGGCGGAGAGGAGGACGAGTTCCACCCCGTCGATCCCTTCGACCGCGCCGGAATATTCGCGGTCATTGCCGGTCTGGCGCATGGTGATGCCGCGCGCGCCGAACCAGTCGAAGGTCTTTTCCATCAGCCGGCCTTTGGAGGGGACGCCGATTTTCAGCATCAGACAGCTCCCTTCAGGCGGGCGACGAGGCCGGGGCGGATGACGCCGCCGACGGCGGGGATGGAGCGGCCCTGCCCGAGGACGGCGGTCAGCGCGTCATAGCGGCCGCCCGAGGCGACGGGGGGAAGGGCGGGGTCCGTCGCGTGGAAGCTGAACACGAAGCCGTCGTAATATTCGAGGCTGGTGCGGCCATGCGATGCCTCGAACGGCAGGGTCGCGGTGTCGGTGCCGAAGCCGTCAAGCGCGTCGAGGCGGGCGGCGAAGCGGTCCACGGCGGGGGCGATGGCGGGCAGCATCGGGGTGATGCCGCGCAGGTGGTTCAGTGCGGCGCGGGCGGGCGCTTGCAGTGATAGCAGGTCGTAGAGGAGCGCGGCCTCGGGCGCGGCGATGGGGGGCGTTGCCGCATCCTCGATCAGGGCGCGGGCGCGGGCGGCGATGTCTTCGGGGCTGCGCAGGCCGACATGGGTTCCGGCGGCGAGGGTCAGCGCCTCGGGGCTGTCCTTTTGCAGATGGTGCAGGAGGGCGGCGCGGGCGGCGGGCATGGGCGCGCGGCCCGAGAAGCGGTCGAGCAGCGCGCGGAAGCGGTGGGGCCGCCAGATGTGGCGCAGGAGCGCGGCCTTGCGGCGGTCGGTGGTGGACAGGCCACGGACGGCGGCCATGAGGATGCCGATATCACCGGTAGCCGCACGCAGGTTCAGGGGGGCGAGCAGGCGCGCGAAGAGGGCGAAGACCTGCGCGTCGGCCTGTTCGGGGGCGGTGCGGTCGAAGAGTTCGAAGCCCACCTGCAGGTATTCGGAGGCGCGGGGGCCTGCGGTATCCTGTTTGCGGAACACCTCGCCCATGTAGCAATAGCGCGCGGGTTCGGCGCCGTGGGCCATGTGGGCCTGCACCACAGGGACGGTGAAGTCGGGGCGCAGCATCATCTCGCCGCGCAGGGGGTCGGTCGTGACATAGGCGCGGGCGCGGATGTCTTCGCCGTAAAGATCGAGCAGGGTTTCGGCGGGCTGGAGGATGTCAGCCTCCACCGGAACCGCCCCTTCGGCGCGGAAGGCGGCGAAGAGGGTTTCGGCCTCGGCCCGTATCGCGGCCTTGGGCGTCATTTGCCCAGCATCTTCCGCACCGCCGCGACCAGTTCGGCGCGGGGGACTTCGACCTGTGCGGGGCGGTCTTTCCATTCTTCCAGCGTGGCGTTCTGCGCGATCTGCGCGCCGAGGATCAGGTCCTTCAGGATGACGCTGCCCTTTTCGGCCTCGTTCCCCCCTTGGATCACGGCGACGGGGGATTGGCGTTTGTCGGCGTATTTCAGCTGGTTGCCGAAGTTCTTGGGGTTGCCGAGATAGACTTCGGCGCGCAGCCCCGCGTTCCTGAGGTCGGCGACCATGCCCATGTAATCGGCCATGCGGTCGCGGTCCATGACGGTGACGACGACGGGGCCGGTCGTGTCGGCCCCTGCCCGCCCCTTGGCCCGCAGGGCGGCAAGCAGGCGGTCCACCCCGATGGAGACGCCGGTGGCGGGGACGGATTGGCCGGTGAAGCGTTTGACCAGATCGTCATAGCGTCCCCCGCCGGAGACGGAGCCGAATTGGCGCTTGCGGCCCTTTTCGTCGAGGATTTCGAAGGTCAGTTCGGCCTCGAACACCGGGCCGGTGTAATAACCCAAGCCACGCACGACGCCGGGATCGATCAGGATGCGGTCGGACCCGTAGCCTTGGCGGTCGAGCAGTTCGGCGATGGTTTCAAGCTCTGCCACGCCTTCGCCGCCCGTGACGGAAGCGCCGACGAGTTCGCGCAGGCGGGCGACGGTGGCGGCGCCGGTGTCGCGGCGGGCGGCCATGAAGGCCATGACGACCTCGGCCTGTTCGGCGGCAAGTCCCGCGCCCTTGGTGAAATCGCCGGACTCATCCTTGCGGCCTTCGCCCAGCAAGGCGCGGACGCCGGTTTCGCCAAGGCGGTCGATCTTGTCGATGGCGCGCAGGACGATGCCGCGTTCGGCGGCGAAGCGGTCGGGATCGGCGGGGTCGAGGACGCCCGCCACTTCCATTACGCCGTTCAGAACCTTGCGGTTGTTGACGCGCACGATGTAGTCGCCGCGCGGTATGCCCACGGTTTCCAGCGCGTCCGACAGCATGGCGCAAATTTCGGCATCCGCCGCGACCGACGGCGCGCCGACGGTATCGGCATCGCATTGGTAGAACTGGCGGAACCGACCCGGCCCCGGCTTTTCGTTGCGCCAGACGGGGCCCATCGCATAGCGGCGATAGGGCGAGGGCAGGTCGTTCCTGAACTGCGCCGCGACGCGGGCCAAGGGCGCGGTCAGGTCATAGCGCAGGGCGAGCCAGTCGGCATCCTCGTCCTGCCACGCAAAGACGCCTTCGTTGGGGCGGTCCACGTCGGGCAGGAATTTTCCCAGCGCCTCGACCGTTTCGACGGCAGAGGTTTCCAGCGGGTCGAAGCCGTAGCGGTGGTAGACCTCGGCGATCTTGTCCAGCATCGCCTTGCGTTCGGTCACCTCGGCCCCGAAGTAATCGCGGAACCCCTTGGGGGTTTCGGCGCGGGGGCGGCGCGTCTTTGCCTCGGGGGCTTTGTCCTGTGCCATGCTGCGGGCCTTTGGCTTTTCTTCGGGGTCCGTGTATCGGATGGGGACAGGCCCGGCAAGCAGGGGCGGCAAGCGGCGGAGGGTTCGATGGCGGATGCGGTGCTGGAAGAGAAAGTCGCGCATCTGATGCGGGCGGTGGACGATCTGTCCGACGTCGTGGCGGGCCATGCGAAAGAGATCGAGCGGCTGACGCGGCTGGTGCAGCTTCTGGTCGAACGCGAGGCCGAGCGCGAGGCGATGGCGGTGGACGGGCCTGCCGCGAATGTGAGGCCGCCGCATTGGTGACGGGTTGAAACCGGCGGACCTGCACGGCAGGAACGGCGTATGGGATTTCTGGATGGATTACGGCGGGTGGACTATGCGGCGCTGGCGATGACGCTGGCGCTGGGGTCCGCCGGTGGTGCGGTGGCCCTTGCGCTGCACCTGCCGCTGGCGCTGCTGCTGGGGTCGCTGCTGGTCACCGCGGTGATCGCGGCGGCGGGGTGGCGACCCTTCGGGCGGGCCGTGCTGCTGCCGGTCAAGTTGCGGTCGGCCTTTGTGCCGGTGATCGGGGTGTCGATCGGCGGGGCCTTCACGCCCGAGGTGGTGGGGCAGGCGGGCGCGTGGTGGCCGTCGCTTCTGGCGCTGGGTCTGTTCCTGCCCTTGGCCCATGCGACGGGCTATCTGGTCTATCGCATGGGCGGTCTGCCACGGCTGGAAAGCTTTTTCGGGTCGGTCCCCGGCGGGCTGATCGAGACGGTGCAGATGGGCGAGGAGGCGGGCGGTGACGTGCGGCTGATGACCGTGCTGCAATTCCTGCGGCTGATCCTGACCATCATCTTCGTGCCGTTGATCTTCATGGTGCTGACGGGGGGTGCGGTCGGATCGGCCAGCGGCACGGCGATGCCTGCCGCTACCGTGCCGCTGACGGCGCAGGAGGTGGCGGTGCTGCTGGCGGCGGGGGCGTCGGGTCTGTGGATCGGGCGGCTGGTGCGGCTGCCTGCGGCCATCATGACCGGGCCAATCCTGTTTTCCGCCGTGGCCCATGCGACAGGGTTGGTGCACGGGGTCCCGCCGGCATGGCTCGTCGGCGTGACGCAGGTCGTGGTGGGCTGCGGGCTGGGCGCGCGCTTTGCGGGGGCGGACCGGCGGATGCTGGCCCGCGCGGTGCCGCTGGCCGTTGCAAATGCGGTGCTGGCGCTGGGGATCACCTTTGCCTTTGCGCGGGGTCTGGCGCCCTTGACCGGCGAACCCGTCGCCGCCGTCTTTCTGGCCTTTGCGCCCGGCGGTCTGGCCGAGATGAGCCTGATCGCGCTGAGCCTGCAGATGAGCGTGGTCTATGTCACCGTCCACCATGTGCTTAGGATCGTCCTGTCGGTGATGATGGCAAAGGGGGCGCGTCGATGGATCGGTTGAAGGGGATGCGGCAACGGGATTGGGCGCGGCTGTTCGCCTTTGCCTGCGTGGCGGTGGGGTTGGGGCTTTCCCTTGCGGGCTATGCGGGCGCGCAGTGGGATGCGCTGATCCTGCTGCTGGGGTCGCTGATGCTGCTGCGCGCAGCGGTGGAAGGGCCGTCGCCCGACCGCGCGGCGGGGCTGATGCGCGCGCTGCGGGTGGTGCTGTTCATGCTGGCCTTTGCCGCCGTGAACCGCGCGCAGGGGGGAGTGGAGGGGGCTGTTCAAGGCGTTCTGGGCAACCGCGTGCTATGGGCAGTGGCGGTGCTGCTGTTTGCGCTGCCGCTGCTGCGGCGGGGGCTGGCGTGGGGAACGGCGCACGGGGCGGCGGTGGAGTGTGCGGCGCTGGCCCTTGTGGCGGGGCTGGGCTGGCTGGTCTACCGCTGGCTGGAGGGCGCGGGGGACATGGCGGCGCTGCGGACGCTGGTCGCGGTGGCGGCGGTCGCCAATGCCGCGCCGATCTGGCTGCGGAGGGGCGAGCCCGTCGTCGCGGCGGCGGCGGCAGGTGTGGCGCTGGTCTGTCTGATCGCGGCGCCGGGCGCGGCGGTCTGGCCGGTGGCAGCCGGTGCGGTTCCGGTCGCCGTGCTGTCCGGCTGGTTGCGGAGGGGCTGATTTTTCTTGCGAAAAATCAGGCGGCGATCCTTCTGGCGAAGGATCGGGCCCTGCGGGTGGGGACGGGTTTTCGCAAGAAAACCCGGGGCAAAAATTCTTCGCAGAAGAATTTTGCCGTCAGACCTCTTCGACCATCACCACGCCCGCCATGGCCTTGATCGCGCCCTTGATCTGGGGCGTCACAGGATAGGGTTGGGGCAGCATCACGTCGATCTCGCGCCCCGTGTCATCCGGCACGCAGATGGTGATCGCAGCCTTCGAGCGCCCTTCGACACGCGCCAGAAGAGCCGCGACCGATGCCGCCGCCTCGGCCCTGTTCAGATGGATACGCAGGGCCGACGCCCCCGCCTCGGCCGCGACCGAGTCGATGGGCTGCACACCGTTGGCGAGGAGTTTCACCCCCTCGCCATCGGGATCGGCGCGCACGGTCAGCACCACGTTCTTGCCCGGTTCCAGATGGTCGCGGCAGGCCTCGAGCACATCGGAGAACACGGTCACCTCGTAAAGCCCCGTGGGATCGGACAGCGAGACGAAGGCAAACCGGTTGCCCTTGGCCGATTTCTTTTCCTGACGTGCCGAGACGGAACCTGCCATCTTGACCACGGTCGTGCCGCGTTCGGCCAGACGGATGACCTCGGTCAAGGTTTTCACGTCCTTGCGGCGCAGCGCGCCCATGTAATCATCCAGCGGGTGGCCCGACAGGTAAAAGCCCACCGCCTGATGTTCCTGCGCCAGACGTTCCACGGGCAGCCAGTCGTCGCGCCGCGCGATGCGGGGTTCGGGGATGTCGGCCCCCGCTTCGCCGAAGAGCGAGACCTGCGAGGAGGCGCGCGCCTCGTGGATGGCCGCGGAATAGGCGACGAGGGCATCGAGCGCCTCGAACACGCGGGCGCGGTTGGAGTCGATCTGGTCGAAGGCCCCCGCGCGGGCGAGCATTTCCAGCGGGCGCTTGCCCACGCGTTTGAGGTCGGTGCGGCGGGCAAAGTCGAAGAGGGTGGCGAAGGGTTTGTCGCCCCGCGCCTCGACGATGAGCTTCATCGCCTCGACCCCCACATTCTTCAACGCGCCCAGCGCATAGACGATCTGGCCGTCCACCACGGTGAAGGTGGCGAGCGAGCGGTTGACGCAGGGCGGCACGGTGGTGATGCCCAGCTTGTCCACCTCGCGCTTGTAGACGGCCAGCTTGTCGGTCAGGTGGATGTCGCAATTCATGACGGCGGCCATGAATTCGACGGGGTAATTCGCCTTCAGATAGGCGGTCTGGTAGCTGACCACGGCATAGGCGGCGGCGTGGGATTTGTTGAAGCCGTAATTGGCGAATTTCTCCAGCAGGTCGAAAACCTCGCCCGCCTTTTTCGCGTCGATGTTGTGGGTGGCCTTGGCGCCTTCGATGAATTTCGGGCGTTCCTTGGCCATCTCCTCGGCGATCTTCTTGCCCATCGCGCGGCGAAGCAGGTCGGCGCCACCAAGGCTGTAGCCCGCCATGACCTGCGCGATCTGCATCACCTGTTCCTGATAGACGATGATGCCCTGCGTTTCTTTCAGGATGTGGTCGATGGTGGGGTGGATGGATTCAAGGTCGCGCTGGCCGTTCTTGACCTCGCAATAGACGGGGATGTTCTCCATCGGGCCGGGACGGTAGAGCGCGACGAGGGCCACGATATCTTCGATGCAGGTGGGCTTCATCCGGCGCAGCGCGTCCATCATGCCCGACGATTCCACCTGGAATACGGCAACCGTCTTGGCGGCGGCGTACAGGTCGTAGGTAGGTTTGTCGTCCAGCGGGATGAGGCTGATGTCCAGCGTCACGCCGCGCAGTTTCAGAAGGTCCAGCGCGTTCTGGATGACGGTCAGGGTTTTCAGCCCCAGAAAGTCGAACTTCACCAGACCCGCGGCTTCGACCCATTTCATGTTGAACTGGGTGGCGGGCATGTCGGAGGCCGGGTCCTGATAGAGCGGGACCAGCTCGTCCAGCGGCCTGTCCCCGATCACCACCCCCGCGGCATGGGTGGAGGCATTGCGATAGAGCCCCTCGATCTGTTCGGCATAGGTCAGCAGGCGACCCACCACCTCTTCCTTCGCCGCCTCGCGCAGGCGGGGTTCGTCGGCCAGCGCCTTGGTGATGGAGACGGGCTTGACCCCTTCCAGAGGGATCATCTTGGACAGGCGGTCCACCTGACCGAAGGGCATCTGCAAGACACGCCCCACGTCGCGCACCGCGGCCTTGGACAGCAGCGCGCCGAAGGTGATGATCTGGCCCACCTTCTCGCGCCCGTAACGCTCCTGAACGTAGCGGATCACCTCTTCGCGGCGGTCCATGCAGAAGTCGATGTCGAAGTCGGGCATCGACACGCGTTCGGGGTTCAGGAAACGTTCGAAGAGCAGCGCATAGCGCAGCGGGTCAAGGTCGGTGATCGTCAGCGCATAGGCGACAAGGGAACCCGCCCCCGACCCCCGCCCGGGACCGACGGGGATGTCGTGGTCCTTGGCCCATTTGATGAAGTCGGACACGATCAGGAAATAGCCGGGGAAACCCATCTTCTCGATGATGCCCAGCTCGAAATCCAGACGCGCCTGATACTCCTCGGGCGTGGCGGCGTGGGGGATGACCTTGAGCCGCGCCTGCAACCCCTCGTTCGCCTGACGGCGCAACTCCTGCACCTCGTCATCGGCAAAGCGGGGCAGGATCGGCTTGCGCTTGTAGGCGGCAAAGGCGCAGCGGCGCGCGATTTCGACCGTGTTCTCCAGCGCCTCGGGCAGGTCGGCGAAGAGCGCGCACATCTCTGCCTCGGATTTCAGATAGTGCTGGGGCGTCAGGCGGCGGCGGGGCTGGCTCTGGTCGACATAGGCCTTTTCGGCGATGCAGATCAGGGCGTCATGCGCCTCGAACATCTCGGTCTTGGGGAAGTAGACGTCGTTGGTGGCGACAAGGGGCAGGCCCATGTCATAGGCCATCTCGACGAAGCCGCGTTCGGTGGCGGCCTCGGCCTCGGTCAGGCGCCCGCCTTCGCCGGGGTGGCGCTGGAGTTCGACATAGAGCCGGTCGCCGAAGGCCGCATGCAGGCGCTCCAGCAGGGCGCGCGCGCGGGTCCCCTGCCCCGTCTGCAGGAACCTGCCCACCGGCCCCTCGGCCCCGCCGGTCAGGCAGATCAGGCCCGCCGAATATCTCTCCAGCTCCTCCAGCGTGACCTGATTGAGCTGGCCGCCCTTGTCCACGTAGAGGCAGGTGTTCAGCTTCATCAGGTTCATGTAGCCCGCCTCGGACTGGGCGAGCAGGACGACGGGCGCGGGCAGGCGCAGCTTTTCGCCCTGTTGCGCGGGGTCGTATTCGACGGACACCTGACAGCCCACGATGGGCTGCACCCCCGCATCCTTGGCGGTGACGGAAAATTCCAGCGCGCAGAACATGTTGTTCGTGTCGGTCACGGCAATCGCCGGCATCTCGGCGGCGGCGGCGAGCTTCACGAGCTTTTTCACCGGAATCGCGCCTTCCAGCAGCGAATGTTCGGTATGGACACGCAGGTGGATGAATCGGGGGGCGCTGGACATGGGCGGCAGCCTAGCGCGGCACCGCGCGGGGGGAAAGACCGCCCCTTCTTTCGGCAAAAGACGAAACTGCTTCCAAGAAACGCGGAAAGGTTCTGCTGGACAGGTGGCGCGCGGGCTTGCTTCACTGCTAGGAAGGGAAACAGGCAAACCGGACAAACCGGGGCCAGGGGCGCGTGGGCCGCTTTACGCCGCATCGGGCGGACACGCAACATGCCTCGAACGGGGAGAAGGCGGCGGGTTGAGACATGGCCGGGATTGCGTTTCTGCTCAATGGAACGCCGGTCCGCGTGGAGGGGGAGCCCCCGACGCGGACCCTTCTCGACTGGCTGCGCGAAGGGCGCGGTCTTTGCGGAACGAAGGAAGGCTGCAACGAGGGCGACTGTGGCGCCTGCACGGTGATGGTCACCGATGCGGGGGGGTCACGGGCGCTGAACGCCTGCATCCTGTTTTTGCCGCAGCTTGACGGCAAGGCGGTGCGGACGGTCGAGGGGATCGCGGGGCCGGATGGCGAAATGCATCCGGTGCAGGCGGCGATGGTGGCGCATCACGGGTCGCAATGCGGCTTCTGCACGCCGGGCTTCGTGGTGTCGATGGCGGTCGGTCACCTGAACGGGCGGCGGGATCATGACGACGTGCTGGCGGGCAACCTCTGCCGCTGCACGGGCTATGCCCCCATCATCCGCGCGGCCGAGGCCGTGGAAGGCGCGCCGGTGCCCGAATGGATGAAGGAGGATGCCGCCTTCATCTCGGCCCAAATACTCTCGGGGGGTGAGGCCGCAGGCCGAGGGGGGCAGACGGCCCCCCTGCCCGGCTTCCGCCCCGCGTCATCGGATGAACTGGCGGACTGGTATGTGCAGAACCCGGGCGCAACCCTGATCGCAGGGGCGACGGATGTGGGGCTCTGGGTGACCAAGGCGCTGCGCGACCTGTCGCCGGTGGCCTTCCTGAACGGCGTGACGGACCTGCAGCAGATCGAACGGCAGGGGGGCATGCTGCATGTGGGCGCGTGCGTCACCATCGCCGCGCTGCGCGAGGCGGTGGCGGAGCGGTTGCCGTCGTTTGGCGAGTTGCTGCGGCGCTATGCGTCGGAGCAGGTGCGGAATGCGGCCACCATCGGGGGCAACATCGCCAATGGGTCGCCCATCGGGGATGGTCCGCCCGCGCTGATCGCGCTGGGGGCCACGCTGCATCTGCGGCGGGGCGATGCGATGCGGTCGATCCCGCTGGAGGCGTTCTTCCTCGACTATCGCAAGCAGGATCGGCAGGCGGGGGAATTCGTGGCGGGGATCAGTTTCCCCGAAAGCGCGCCTGCCTTGCGCTGTTACAAACTGTCCAAGCGGTTCGATCAGGACATCTCGGCCGTCTGCGGCTGTTTCAACGTGACGGTGGGGGGCGGCCGCGTGACGGCGGCGCGGATCGCATTCGGCGGGATGGCAGGCATTCCGAAGCGGGCGGCGGCGGTGGAGTCGGCGCTGGTGGGGCAGCCGTGGACCGAGGCCACGATGCGCGCGGCGATGGCGGCCTTCGCGCAGGATTTCACGCCGCTGAGCGATATGCGGGCCAGTGCGGGCTATCGGCTGGAGACGGCGGCGAACATGCTTCTGCGCTATTTCCATGAATTGAGCGGCGTGCCCGTCTCGGTTCTGGAGGTGCAGCCATGAGCATGGGCAAGCCCCTTCCCCATGATGCGGCCCCCCTGCATGTGACGGGTGTGGCGCGCTATGTGGATGACATCCCGCTCCCTGCGGGGGCGCTGCATCTGGCCTTCGGTCTGTCCACCGTCGCGCATGGCGAGATCGTATCGCTGGACCTGTCCGCCGTGCGCGCGGCAGAAGGCGTGGTGGCGGTGCTGTCGGCCGAAGATTTCGACGAGATGCCGGATTGCAGCCCGTCGGTGCATGACGAGCCTTTGCTGGCGATGGGTCGGGTGCATTACGTGGGCCAGCCGGTCTTCCTTGTCGCGGCGACCAGCCATCTGGCCGCGCGCAAGGCGGTGCGTCTGGCGCGGGTGGAGCTGCGGGAACTGTCCGCGCTTCTGACTGTCGATGACGCGCTGGCGGCGAACAGCCGGTTCGAGCAGGGGCCGGTGATCTGGACCAAGGGCGATCCGGCGGGGGCGCTGGCCAAGGCGGCGCGGGTGGTCGAAGGGTCGTTCGAGGTCGGCGGGCAGGAGCATTTCTATCTGGAAGGTCAGGTCGCCGCCGCCCTGCCGCAGGAGGGCGGGGATGTGGTCATCCAGTCCTCGACCCAGCATCCGACGGAAATCCAGCACAAGGTCGCCCATGCCCTGCACCTGCCGATGAGCGCGGTTCGGGTGGAGGTGCGGCGGATGGGCGGCGGGTTCGGGGGCAAGGAAAGCCAGGGCAACGCCCTTGCCATTGCCTGCGCCGTGATGGCGGTGCGGACGGGGCGGGCCTGCAAGATGCGCTATGACCGCGATGACGACATGGTCATCACGGGCAAGCGGCATGACCTGCGGATCGTCTACCGCGCGGGGTTTGACGGGCAGGGCCGCGTGACGGGGCTGGAATTCAAGCATCTCTTCCGCTGCGGCTGGGCGCAGGACCTGTCGCTGCCGGTAGCGGATCGGGCGATGCTCCATGCGGACAATTGCTATCACCTGCCGGACATCCGGATCGAAAGCCACAGGTTGCGGACCAATACCCAGAGCGCGACGGCCTTCCGCGGCTTTGGCGGGCCGCAGGGGATGGTGGGGATAGAACGGGTGATGGATCACATCGCCCACGCCCTGGGCCGTGATCCGCTGGAGGTGCGGCGCGCGAATTTCTATCGCGCGATGGCCGCGGCCCCGGGGGTTTCACCCCCGGACCCCCAAGGTATCTTGCCCGAGACGAAGGAGGGGGTCGATCTGGCCTCGCGCGGGGCGGCGGTTCCGGTGGGGTCGCATGCGCTGCCGACGGACGGGCCGGTGCAGACGACGCCCTATCACATGCCGGTCGAGGATTTCGCGGGGCATGAGCTGGTGGCGGAGCTGGTGCGGTCGTCGGACTACGTGGCGCGGCGGGCGGCGATTGCGGAATGGAACCGTGGCAGCCCCGTCCTGAAGCGGGGGATCGCGCTGACGCCGGTGAAGTTCGGGATTTCCTTCACGCTGACGCACCTCAATCAGGCGGGGGCCTTGGTGCATGTGTATCAGGACGGGTCCATCCAGTTGAACCATGGCGGGACCGAAATGGGGCAGGGTCTGTTCCAGAAGGTCGCGCAGGTGGTGGCGGGGGTGTTCGGGGTCGATCCGGCGGTGGTGAAGATCACGGCGACGGATACGGGCAAGGTGCCCAACACCTCGGCCACGGCGGCATCGAGCGGGTCGGACCTGAACGGGATGGCGGCCAAGGCGGCGGCGGAGGTGATCCGCGGGCGGCTGGCGGCCTTCATCGCGGAAAAGCATCAGGTGAAGCCCGCGGCGGTGAAGTTCGTGGATGGCATGGTGCGCGTGGCGGGCGAGGAATATGATTTCGCCCGTGTCGCGGGTTGGGCCTATCAGGCGCGGGTGTCGCTGTCGTCGACCGGGTTCTATGCGACGCCCAAGATCGTGTGGGACCGGATGCGCGGGGTGGGGCGGCCGTTCTTCTACTTTGCCTATGGCGCGGCGGTGACCGAGGTGGTGATCGACACGCTGACGGGCGAGAACCGCATCCTGCGGGCGGATTTGCTGCATGACACGGGGAGCAGTCTGAATACCGCGCTGGATATCGGGCAGGTGGAAGGCGCCTATGTGCAGGGTGCGGGCTGGCTGACGACGGAAGAGCTGGTCTGGGACGGCAAGGGGCGGCTGGCGACGCATGCGCCGTCGACCTACAAGATTCCCGCCTGTTCGGACCGGCCGCGGGTGTTCAACGTGGCGCTCTGGGGGCGGCCCAACCGCGAGGAGTCGGTGGGGCGGTCCAAGGCGGTGGGCGAGCCGCCCTTCATGCTGGGGATATCGGCGCTTTATGCGCTGTCCGATGCGGTGGCGGCCTGTGGCGACGGGTCGGTCTATCCGTCGCTGGATGCGCCCGCGACGGCAGAGCGGGTGCTGGCGGCGGTGAAGCGGGTGCGCGGGGATGCGTGAGGGAAAGCGAAATCTGACACAGATTTCGCGCCGAAATCTGCGCGCAGGACTTGGGGGTGCGGATGTTTGATCTGGACGCCCTGCAAGACGCGGTTTGCCGGCATGGCCGGGTGGCGCGCGTGATGGTCGCCGCGCATGACGGGTCGTCCCCGCGCGAGGTGGGGGCGGCGATGCTGGTCTGGGAGGGCGGGCAGTCGGGCACCATCGGCGGCGGCGCGCTGGAGTTCGAGGCGGTGGCGCGGGCGCGCGGGATGCTGGGCGCGGGGGGCGCGCGGCTGGACCGCGAGGCGCTGGGGCCGAAGCTGGGCCAGTGCTGCGGCGGCGCGGTGACGGTGCTGACCGAGGTTTACGAGGCTGCGTCGCTGCCCGTGGCAGAGGCGGGCGTCATCGCGCGGGCGGTGGACGGGCGGGCGATGCCGCTGGCCGTGAAGCGGATGCTGGCGCGGGCGCGGGGCGAGGGGGTGATGCCCGTGCCTGCGCTGGTACAGGGCTGGATGGTGGAGCCGGTGGCGCGGCCCGCGCGGCGGGTCTGGGTCTGGGGCGCGGGGCATGTCGGGCGCGCGCTGGTGGCGGTGCTGGCGCCGTTGCCGGGCGTGGCTGTGACATGGGTCGATGTGGCGGAAGGGCGGTTTCCGCAGGCGGTGCCCGCGGGTGTGGTTTGCCGGATCGCGGCGGACCCTGCGGCGTTGGTGGCCGAGGCGCCTGCGGGGGCGGAGCATTATATCCTGACCTTTTCGCACGCGCTGGATCTGGAGCTGTGCCACCGGCTGCTGATGCGGGGCTTTGCGGCCTGCGGTTTGATCGGGTCGGCCACGAAACGGGCGCGGTTCCGGTCGCGGCTGGTGGCGCTGGGGCACGGGGCGGCAGAGATCGCGCGGATCGATTGCCCTATTGGCGATCCCGCGCTGGGAAAGCATCCGCAGGCGATTGCGGTGGGGGTTGCCATGGCCTTCCTGCGTCGGGAAAAGACGGAAAACGCGTCACGACAGGAGAACGCGGGATGACGGGGACGGGGACGGGGACGGAACTGCTGGCCATCAGCGGGGTGACCAAGGCCTATCCGGGCGTGGTGGCCAACAGCGATGTGTCGTTTTCCATCAGCGAGGGCGAGGTTCACGCCCTGCTGGGAGAGAATGGCGCGGGCAAGTCGACGCTGGTCAAGATGATCTACGGGCTGGTGAAGCCGGATGCAGGTTCGATGCGGTTCCGCGGGGCCGATTACGCGCCGGCCGAGCCGCGCGCGGCGCGGGCCGCCGGTGTCGCCATGGTGTTCCAGCATTTCAGCCTGTTCGAGGCGCTGAACGTGGCCGAGAACGTGGCGCTGGGGATGGAGAACCCGCCGCCCATGCGCGAGCTTGCCAGCCGGATCAAGGCGGTGAGCGAGGAATATGGCCTGCCCTTGGACCCCGGGCGGATGGTGGGCGACCTGTCGGCGGGCGAGCGGCAGAGGGTGGAGATCATCCGTTGCCTGTTGCAGGACCCGAAGCTGCTGATCATGGACGAGCCGACTTCCGTTCTGACGCCGCAGGAGGTGGAGATCCTGTTCAAGACGCTGCGGCAGTTGTCGTCCGAGGGGACGGCGATCCTTTATATCAGTCACAAGCTGGAGGAGATCCGCGCGCTGTGCGACGAGGCGACGATCCTGCGGCGGGGAAAGGTCGTGGCGACCTGCACCCCGCGCGAGCGGTCGGCGCGCGAGATGGCGGAATTGATGGTGGGCGCGACGCTGACCCCGCCGGCGCGGGCGGCGCAGGAAAAGGGGGCGGTCGCGCTGGAGGTGGCGGGGCTGTCGGTGGCGTCGCCCATTCCCTTTGGCACGAGTTTGAAGGACGTGTCCTTCGCGGTGCGGAAGGGCGAGGTGCTGGGCATCGCGGGGGTTGCGGGCAACGGGCAGGACGAATTGCTGCTGGCCCTGTCGGGCGAGTTGCGCTGTTCTGCGGGGGCGGTGAGGATCGACGGGGTGCCGATGGGCGATCAGGGGCCGAACGCGCGGCGCGCGGCGGGTCTGGTCGCGGCACCGGAAGAGCGGCTGGGCCATGCGGCGGCGCCGGATATGTCGCTGGTGGAAAACGCGTTGCTGTCGGGGGCGGTGCGGAAGGGGCTGGTGAAGGGCGGCTTCATCGACTGGGCGGCGGCGGGGGAGTTTGCCGCCGGGATCGTGAGGGATTTCGACGTGAGGACGCCTGGTACGCATGTGGCGGCGCGGGCGCTGTCGGGCGGGAATCTGCAGAAATTCGTCGTGGGGCGCGAGCTGTCGCAGGCGCCGTCGGTCATCGTGATCAACCAGCCCACATGGGGCGTGGATGCGGCGGCGGCGGCGGCGATCCGGCAGGCGATCCTCGACCGTGCGGCGGGGGGGGCGGCGGTTGTCGTCATCTCGCAGGATCTGGACGAGCTTTTGGAGATCGCGGACCGCTTCGCCGCGCTGAACGAGGGGCGGTTGACCGCGCCGCGGCCGGTGGAGGGGCTGACCATCGACGAGATCGGGCTGATGATGGGCGGTGCCCACGGGATGGAGGTCGCGCATCATGGGCATTGAGGGCGGCGTGGTGCGGGGTGGATACCCCGGGGGCCGTCAGCCCCCGGACCCCCGAGAGTATTTGGGCCGAGATGAAGGGGGTGCGGCATGGTGAGGCTTGAGAAGCGACCTTCGCCCAGTGCCTTCTGGCAATGGGCGACGCCGGTGCTGGCGGTGGTGCTGACCATGATCGCGGGCGGGATCATGTTCGCGCTTCTGGGCAAGAACCCCGTGGAGGCGATCCGGACCATCTTCTGGGACCCGCTGTTCAACGAACAGTTCGCGGCCTATTCGCGGCCGCAACTGCTGGTGAAGGCGGGGCCGCTGATCCTGATCGCGGTGGGGCTGTCGCTGGGGTTCCGCGCCGGCATCTGGAACATCGGGGCCGAGGGGCAGTACATCATGGGCGCGATCTTCGGCGCGGGGGTGGGGCTGGCGCTATACCCTGTCGAGACGCGCTGGGTGTTCCCGCTGATGGTGGTGGCGGGGGTGTTCGGGGGGTGGCTCTGGGCGATGATCCCCGCGATCCTGAAGACGCGGTTCAACACCAATGAAATCCTCGTCTCGCTTCTGCTGGTCTATGTGGCGCAAAACATCCTTGCCTCCATGTCGCTGGGGCTGCTGCGCAATCCCGAAGGGGGCGGCTTTCCGGGCAGCCGGAATCTGGGGCAGATCCCGGCGATGGCGAACCCCGAACTGATCCCCGGCACGGGGATGCATTGGGGGGTGATCGCGGCCTTCGTCGTGGTGATCGCGGCCTATGTCATGCTGCAGCGGCACATCCTCGGCTTTCATATCAAGCTGTCGGGGCAGGCGCCGCGCGCGGCGCGGTTCGCGGGGGTCAGCCCGCAGCGGCTGGTGGTGCTGTGCATGGGGATTTCCGGCGCGCTGGCCGGTGCGGCGGGGCTGTTCGAGGTGGCGGGGCCGTCGGGGCAGATCAGCATCGACTTCAACGTGGGCTACGGGTTCACCGCGATCATCGTGGCATTCCTTGGCCGGTTGAACCCGATCGGCATCCTGCTGGCGGGCTTGCTGATGGCGCTGACCTATATCGGGGGCGAGCTTGCGTCCTTCATGCTGTCGCTGCCTTCGGCCGCCATTCAGGCCTTTCAGGGGATGCTGTTGTTCTTCCTGCTGGCGGTCGACCTTCTGACCAATTACCGCGTCCGGTTCGGCGCGAAGCGCGAGGTGGCGTGATGGATATCGGCGGCATCAATCCGGCAATCCTGATCGCCTCGCTCATGGTGGCCTCGGTCCCGATCATCCTTGCCGCCATCGGCGAGCTGGTGGTGGAGAAGGCGGGCGTCCTGAACCTGGGCGTCGAGGGGATGATGATCATGGGGGCGATCTGCGGATTCGCCACGGCGGTGGGCACGGGCAACCCCTATCTGGGTTTCGTCGGTGGCGCGGCGGGGGCGATGGCGCTGGCGCTGGTCTTCGGGTTCCTGACGCAGTTCCTGCTGGCCAACCAGGTGGCGACGGGGCTGGCGCTCACGCTGTTCGGGCTGGGCCTGTCCAGCATGATCGGGCAGGGCTATGTGGGCATCAAGCCGCCTGCGACGCAGAAGCTGGAGCTGGGGCCGCTGGCGGATATCCCGTTCTTCGGGACGATCCTCTTCGAGCATGACTGGATGGTCTATATGTCCATCGCGATCATCGCGGCGGTCTGGGCGGTGCTGAAATACACGCGCACGGGGCTGATCCTGCGGGCGGTGGGGGAAAGCCACGATGCGGCCCATGCGCTGGGCTACAAGGTGCGGCGCATCCGGATGCTGGCGGTGCTGTTCGGCGGCGCCATGTCGGGGCTGGGCGGGGCCTATATCAGCCTGATCCGCGTGCCGCAGTGGACGGACGGCATCACGGCGGGGGCGGGGTGGATCGCACTGGCCATCGTCGTCTTTGCCAGCTGGAAGCCGTGGCGGGTTCTGCTGGGCGCCTATCTCTTTGGCGGGATTACAGTTCTGCAGCTGAACCTGCAGGCAGCGGGGGCACGTATACCTGTGGAGTACTTGTCGATGAGCCCGTATCTGATAACCATCCTCGTGCTGGTCATCATGTCCTCTGGCAAGGGCAAGGCGGCGCTGAATGCGCCGGCCGCGCTGGGCCAGAACTTCCACGCCTCGCGCTGAGGCCATAACGAAACCGGGGCCGGATCAGGCCCGAACTGGGGAGCAAGAAATGAAGAGAAGAACCATCCTGAAGGGCGGCGCGGCGCTGGGCCTCGTCTCGGTCATGGGCGGTCGCATGGCGATGGCGCAGGGGCTGGAAAAGGTGAAGGCCGGCTTTGTCTATGTCGGCCCGATCGGGGATGGCGGCTGGACCTTCCAGCACCATCAGGGCGCGCTGGCCGTGCAGGAAGCCTATGGCGACAAGGTCGAGATCGTGTGGCAGGAAAACGTGCCCGAGGGCGCGGATGCCGAGCGCGTTCTGACGCAGATGGCGCTGTCGGGCTGCAACATCATCTTCACGACCTCCTTCGGCTACATGGACCCGACCAATGCGGTGGCGGCCAAGTTCCCCGATGTGAAGTTCGAGCATGCCACCGGCTACAAGCGCGACCATGCCAACGTGTCGACCTATAACGCGCGCTTCTACGAAGGCCGCGCGGTGCAGGGCCATATCGCGGGCAAGATGACCAAGACGAACAAGATCGGCTATATCGGGTCCTTCCCGATCCCTGAGGTCATCATGGGGATCAACAGCTATTACCTGCACGCCAAGAAGGTGAATCCGGACGTCGAGCTGTCGGTGGTCTGGGCCTTCACCTGGTTCGATCCGGCGAAAGAGGCGGATGCGGCCAAGGCCCTGATCGATCAGGGTGTGGACGTGATCGCGTCGCATACCGATTCCACCGCGCCGCTGGCCGAGGCCGCAAAGACCAACGGGGCCGTTATCGGCTTTGGTCAGGCGTCGGACATGGCCGATTACAAGCCCAGCCCGCGCGTGTCGTCGATCATCGACAACTGGGCGCCCTATTACGTCAAGCGCGTGGGTGCGCTGCTGGATGGCACCTATGAGCAGGCGGATGCATGGGAAGGCATCGCGGGCGGCGAAGTGGAGATCGGCGAGATCACCGATGCCGTTCCGGCCGATGTGAGGGCCGAGGCCGAGGCGCTGCGCGATTCCATCGCGGCGGGCACCTACCACCCCTTCACCGGCCCGATCAACAAGCAGGACGGTTCCGCATGGCTGGCCGAGGGCCAGACCGCGCCGGATGGCGACCTGCTGGGCATGATGTTCTATGTCGAGGGCATCACGGGCGAAATCCCGTCCTGATTTCTTCGCTGACCGTGTCAAAGGCCCGCTCCGGCGGGCCTTTTTCGTTGCACGGGGGCGGATCGTCGCAGGGTGATTTAGATCAATTACATTCGTATCTTTGAATGTATTATGCGCGGATGAACCTTTGGAGGGAGGACTATCCGCATGGCGCATGTCGTGGTGTTGGGGGCGGGTCTGGGCGGGGCCATCATGGCCTATGAACTGCGGGACCAGCTTCGCAAGGAAGACAAGGTCACGGTGGTGACGAAGGACCCGAAATATCACTTCGTCCCGTCCAACCCGTGGATCGCGGTGGGTTGGCGGCAGCGCGAGGAGATCACGGTCGATCTGGAGCCGACGATGCGGAAGAAGGGGATCGACTTCATCCCCGTCGCGGCGGAAAAGCTGCACCCCGAGGAAAAGCGCATCGCGCTGGTGAACGGGCAGTCGGTTTCCTACGACTATCTGGTGATCGCGACGGGGCCCGAACTGGCCTTTGACGAGATCGAGGGGTTCGGGCCGCATGGCGGCTTCACCCAGTCGGTCTGCCATATCGACCATGCCGAACAGGCCCGCGCGGTGTTCGAGGAGCTGGTGAAGAACCCCGGCCCCGTCATCATCGGCGCGGCGCAGGGGGCGTCCTGTTTCGGTCCGGCCTATGAATTCCTGTTCATCCTTGAAACCGCGCTGCGGCGGGCCAAGGTGCGCGACCGCGTGCCGATGACCTTTGTCACGTCGGAGCCTTACATCGGGCATCTGGGGCTGGACGGGGTGGGCGACACCAAGGGTCTGCTGGAATCCGAAATGCGGGCCAAGCACATCAAATGGATGACCTCGACCAAGGTGAAGAAGGTCGAGGCGGGCAGGATGACAGTCGAGGAGATCGCGGAGGACGGGTCGTCCAAGGGAGAGAAGGAATTGCCCTTCGCCTTTTCGATGATGCTGCCCGCCTTCCGGGGGATCAAGCCGGTGTCGGGGATCGAGGGGCTGTCGAACCCGCGCGGGTTCACCATCGTGGACCGCCACCAGCAGAACCCGAAATACCCAGAAATCTTTGCCGTGGGCGTCTGCGTGGCCATCCCGCCGATGGGGCCGACGCCGGTGCCGGTGGGCGTACCCAAGACCGGCTTCATGATCGAATCGATGGTGACGGCCACCGCGCACAACATCGGCAATCTGGTGCGCGGCAAGGCGCCCGACCGCGTGGGCACCTGGAACGCCGTCTGTCTGGCCGATTTCGGGGACGGGGGCGTGGCCTTTGTCGCGCAGCCGCAGATTCCGCCGCGCAACGTCAACTGGTCGTCCAGCGGCAAGTGGGTGCACATGGCCAAGATCGGCTTTGAAAAGTACTTCATCCGCAAGCTGCGCAAGGGCGTGTCCGAGCCGTTCTATGAAACGCTGGCGCTCAAGACGCTGGGGATCGACAAATTGAAGGAAACCCATACGGGTTGACCTGACAGAGTGACGCGGGCCGCAGGTCATTCTGCGGCCCGCGCCTTTCCAAGCGGGCCGCGCCGTGGCAGGGTCGCGCCCATGATGACGAACCCTTCCCTTGCCTTCGGCTGCATGCAGTTCGGCGGGCGCGCCGATGCGGCCGCGTCGCGCGCGATGTATGACGCGGCGCGGGCGGCGGGGATCGTGCAGTTCGACACGGCGCATGGCTATACCGATGGCGCGTCCGAGCGGCTGCTGGGGCAGTTCGCGCGGGGCGACGATGCGGTGCGGATCGCCACCAAGGTGGGCTATGACGGCGGCGCGGGGCGGGCCAACCTGACCGCGCAGTTCGAGACGAGCCTGCGGCGGCTGGGGGTCGAGGGGGTCGATCTGCTGTATCTGCACCGCTTCGATCCTGCGACCTCGCTGGAGGAATGGATCGGCCTGTTTGTGGAATGGCAGCATCAGGGCCGCATCGCGCGGATCGGCGTGTCGAATTTCGCGGCCTGGCAAGTGATGAAGGTGCAGGCGGTGGCCGCGCGCTTTGGCAGCCGGATCGACGTGATCCAGCCGATGTACAATCTGGTGAAGCGACAGGTCGAGGTGGAGATCCTGCCCATGTGCGCCGATCAGGGGATCGAGGTGCAGGCCTATTCGCCGCTGGGCGGAGGGTTGCTGACCGGGAAATATGCCGCCGGTCAGGGCGGGCGACTGGTGGAGGATACGCGCTATGCCGCGCGCTATGCCCCGCCCGCGATGCATGCGGCGGCAGATGGACTGGCACGGATCGCGGAGGAGATCGGTGTCGATCCTGCGACGCTGGCCGTCGCATGGGTCATGTCCTGCCCCATCGCGCCCGTGATACCGCTGATATCGGCACGGGACGCGGCGCAGTTGCGCCCGTCGCTGGCGGCCAGGGATTTCGCGATGGATGCGGAGCTGCGGGCGCGCCTTTCGGCGCTCTATCCCGCGCCGCCGCCCGCGACGGACAGGATCGAGGAAGCATGAGCGATTTTCTGGTGATCGGCGGCGGCATCGGCGGCATCTCGGCGGCGGCGCGGCTGTCGGAACTTGGCTCTGTCACCGTGCTGGAGGCGGAGGGGGCGCTGGCGCACCATGCCTCGGGCCGGTCGGCGGCGCTGTATGAGCCGCGCTATGGCGCGCCTGCGGTGGTGGAATTGTCGCTGGCGTCAGAGGCGCATTTCCGCGCGACGGAAAACATCCTGTCCCCGCGCGGGTTGATGAGCGTGGCAAAGGCCGACCAGCGCGCCGAATTCGACGCCGAGGTGCGGGATTTCCAGCTGGAGGTCGTGTCGGTCGACGAAGCGCGGGCGGTGGTGCCGGTGCTGAACCCGGATGTGGTGGCCTTTGCCGCCGTGGCGGATCATGCCTGGGACATCGACACGGACCTTCTGTTGCAGGGTTTTGCGCGCGAGGCGAAGGGGCGCGGGGCGCAGATCGTCACGGGCGCGCGGGTGACGGCCATCGCGCGGGGCGGCGAAGGCTGGGTCGTGCAGTCGGCGGCGGGGGAGTTCACGGGCCGCGTTCTGGTCAATGCGGCGGGGGCCTGGGTGGATCAGGTGGCGGTGATGGCGGGGGTGCGTCCGCTGGGCTTTACCCCCAACCGGCGGTCCATGGCGCGGATACCGGCGCCGGGCGGTCTGGATATCAGCCGCTGGCCCATGATCTTTGGCGCGGGCGAGGCGTGGTATGCCAAGCCCGATGCGGGCGCGCTGATCGTGTCGCCGGCGGAAGAGCACCCGCAGGAACCGCATGACGCATGGGCCGATGACATGGTGCTGGCCGAAGGGCTGGCGCGGTACGAAGAGATGGTGACGGAACCCGTGACGCGGCTGATTTCCAACTGGGCGGGCCTGCGGACATTCGCGCCGGACCGCGTGCTGGTGATCGGGCGCGACGCGCGCGAGGCGGATTTCTTCTGGCTGGCGGGTCAGGGGGGATACGGGTTCCAGACCTGCCCCGCGGCAAGCCTTCTGGCCGCCGACCTGATCGGCGGGCGGGCGACGGACCTGTCGGACGGGCTGGTTGCCGCGCTGGACCCCGCGCGGTTCGGATAACATATTCCTTTTTATGAATTCGTTTTGACCCAGATCAAGGCGGGGCATCTGTGCCCTGCCCTATCGGTGGCCCGTCAGAAGAAGGGCTTACCGATGGGTTACAAGGCGAAGATCGCGGATATGCGCGGCGAGATCCGCGCGATGAACAAGCTGATCCCCGAGGCGGCGGCGGGCTTCGCCACGCTGTCAAAGGCGGTGAAGGAAAACGGGCCGCTGTCCTTCAAGGAAAAGGAATATGTGGCGCTGGCCATCGCCATCAGCCAGCGCTGCGAGCCTTGCATCAATTTCCATGTCGAGGCGCTGATGAAATCCGGCGCCACGCGCGAGGAGCTGGGCGATGTCCTGTCCATGTCGATCCAGATGGGCGGCGGGCCCGCGCTGATGTATGCGGCCCATGCGCTGGCCTGCTGGGACGAGCTGGCGGCGCCTGCGGTGGCGGCGGAATAGCGCGCGCACCCGCGCAAAGGGGCGTGACAGGGAACGGCGGATGGGCCAGCATCGGCCCATCATGCTGCGCCTCGTCCCGTTCCTCTTCGCCCTGATGCTTGCCGCCTGCGGCGGGCGCGCGCCCGCCCCGATGGATACGGGCGCGATCCCTGCGCCGCCCGTGAACCGCCCGAATTTCGGGGATGCCGACCCCGCGAGCTTTGGTCGCAACGGACCGGAGGACCACCCCGTCCACGGCATCGACCTTGCGCGGTTCCAGACGGATGTGGACTGGCGGCAGGCGCGGGCGAACGGCGTGAGCTTCGCCTTCATCAAGGCGACAGAGGGCGGCGATCTGGTCGACCCGATGTTCCGCGACCACTGGCGCGGCGCGGGACGGGCGGGCGTGCCGCGCGGAGCCTATCATTTCTTCTACCACTGCCGCCCCGCGGCGGAACAGGCCGCCTTCTACATCCGCACCGTGCCGCGCGTGGCGGGCAGCCTGCCGCCGGTGCTGGACATGGAATGGACGCCCTTCTCGCCCACCTGCACCATCCGCCGCGCGCCCGATGTGATCCGCTCCGAGGCGCGGATATTCCTCGACATCGTCGAGGCGCATTACGGCAAGCGGCCGATCATCTATTCCACGGTGGATTTCTACCGCGAGAACCAGATGTGGAAGGTCGGCAACTACCCGTTCTGGCTGCGCTCGGTCGCCGCCCATCCGGACGAGGTCTATGGCGGGCGGCACTGGACCTTCTGGCAATACACCTCGACCGGCCTGATCCCCGGCATCGCCGGAGAGGTGGATATCAACGTCTTCGACGGCAGCCGCGAGGATTGGGCGCGCTGGCTGGCGGCACATGCGGGCTGACTAGGCCCGCCGCGCCACCTTGGCCGCATCGATGCCTGCGCCGGCGAGCATCGCGCTGATCTGCTGCATGAGCTCGGCGGGCATGCCGGACAGGTCCAGCGTGCCGTCGGCCATGCGGGCGGGGGCGCGCAGGCGGAAGCGGGCGATGGCGGCGCGCATCGCCTCGGACGAGGATTGCAATTCGGCGGCACCTGCGGCGAGCTGTTCTGCCTGACCGCTGGTCGCGGTGGCGGAATTCGCCACCTCGCCGATGGAGGTGGTGATCTGCGCAACGGCGCGGGCCTGTTCGTCGCCCGAGGAGGCGATGGAGGAGACGAGGGTTTCCACCTCGGCGATGTCATGGGCGATGCGGTCGAAGGCGCGGCGGGTGTCGTCGGCGATCGACACGCCGGACGCCACACGCTGCGCCGCATCCTCGATCAGGTCGCCGCTTTCGCGCGCGGCACGGGCCGAGCGTCCGGCAAGGTTGCGCACCTCTTGCGCCACGACGGCGAAGCCACGGCCATACTGGCCTGCGCGCGCGGCCTCGACCGCGGCGTTCAGGGCCAGAAGGTTGGTCTGGAAGGCGATCTCGTCGATGACCTTGATGATCTTGGCGATGTCGTCCGACGAGGTGCGGATCGCCTCCATCGCCTGCACCATACCGATGACCTTTTCGCGCCCCTCGGTCGTGGCGTTCGAGGCGGAAGAGGCGCGGTGGCTGGCCAGTTTGGCCGAGCTGGCATTGGCGCGGACCTGCGCGTCGGTCTCTTCGGCCGAGGCGGAAATCTCGTCGACCGAGGTGCTGGCCACCTGTGCATTGTCGGCCAGCATCTGCGCGCTGGAGGCGATCTGTTCGATGGTCGCCGTGACCTGCGTCACCTGTTCGCCGATCTCGTGGAAGGTGGCGTTCAGTCCCTCATAGGCGCGCCCGAAGGCGTCGGCGATCTGGCGGAATTCCCCGGGGAAGGTGTCGGGGCGGATGTCGCGGTCCAGGCGGCCCTCGACGATGTCGATCGACATCGCCTCGATCTCTCCGATCGTGCGGCGGAAGGTGTCGCGGATGCTGTCCATCGCCTCGTTGATGAAGACGCGGTCGCCGGTGAAGCGTTCGAGCGGATGGTCGAAGTCGCCGCGCGCGAAGGCCTCGGCGCAGGTGATGATCTTGCGCTTGGTCGAGATGTGATCGCGGACCATCTGGTTCACCCGCGCGACAAGGTCGCCGAAGATCGGGTTGAACAGGGTTTCATCCATGTAGTCGTGGATCTTGCCCGCCTTGTGCGCGGCGGACATGCGCGACAGCTCGGCCATCAGGCGGTCGATCTGCTGCGTGTTCTCCTCGAGCGCGGTGAGGTCCTGCCATTCGACGAAAAGACCCACCGTGCGGCCGGTCGCGTCGTGATGCGGGATCGCGCGGAAGGCCAGACGGCGGCCGCCCACGGTGAATTTGCCGTCATGCGGTTTGGCAAGGTCGGCCATCAGGCGGCGCTGGTAGGCGGGATTCTTGTGGAACAGGTCGATGGATTTGCCCACCACCTCGCGCGCGGTGAAATGCGGCAGGTCGCGGCGGATCTCCTCCTCGATCGCCTCGAACATGCGATAGGCGGCCTCGTTCACGAAGCGGACGACCATGTCGGTGTCGGCCACCATCACGGGGTTGGACAGATGGTCCAGCACCGCCATCGGATTGAAACGGGCGGAAAAGGTCGCGAGTTCTTCATGAGGGAGGGAGGAATCGGTCACCGCTTGAGTCATCGTTACGTCCTGTCATTCGCGTTGCGGGATCAGCAGATCCCCCTTCGGCAAGGAGAAACGGCCGAAAATCCGCGTTGTTGAATGCAGGCATGAAAAAAGGGCCGGCAGCATGTGCCACCGGCCCCCGTAAAGCTCGCCGCTCTCAGCCGTCGATGCGGATGCGGGCGTTGGACGGGTCGAAGGGGCTGTCCTCGGTCACGACCGCGTCCCATTCCTGACGCAGCATCTTGACCTTCAGCTTCGTGCCCACCTCGGCCAGATCGGGGCGGACATAGCCCATGCCGATCTGCTTGCCGAAGGCCACGGACCAGCCGCCGGACGTCAGACGACCGACCTTTTCGCCGTTCAGGAGGAGCGCTTCCTTGCCCCACGGATCGGCGTCCGACGGGCCGTCGATCAGCAGCGTGACGCATTTCGACCGGATGCCGGTTTCCAGCATCTTGGCCTTGCCGCGGAAGTCCTTGGACAGGTCGACGAAGCGGTCCAGCGCAGCCTCGAGCGGGGTCGCGTCGCGGCCCAGTTCGTTGCCGAAGGCGCGATAGGATTTTTCCTGCCGCAGCCAGTTCTGCGCGCGGGCGCCCACGCCCTTCAGCCCGTGCTTTTCGCCCACGGACCAGATCAGGTCCCACAGGTAGCGGCCGAATTCGATGGGGTAGTGCAGTTCCCAGCCAAGCTCGCCCGTATAGGCCACGCGGACGGCGCGGACGGGGCACATGCCCAGTTCGATGTCGCGGTAGGAGAGCCACGGGAAGCGCTTGTTGCCCAGCACGGTGTCGGGGTTGGCGTCCTTGACGATGTCCTTCAGCAGGGCGCGGGCATTCGGACCGGCAAGGGCGAAGACGCCCCATTGCGTGGTGATGTCGTGGATGTCGATATAGCCGCCACCCTGCGCCATCCAGTCCTCGGCCGCCTTGATCAGGAAGTCGGCGTCATAGGCCGTCCATGCCCCAGCGGAGATGAGGTAGTACTCGTTCTCTTTCAGCCGCACGATGGTGTATTCGGTGCGGGTCGTGCCGTGGTCGGTCAGGGCGTAGGTCAGATTGATCCGGCCCACATTCGGCAGCTTGTTGCAGGTGAAATGGTCGAGGAAGGCGGTCGCGCCGGGGCCACGCACGAGGTGCTTGGTGAAGGCGGAGGCGTCGATGATGCCCACGGTGTTGCGGACGGCCTGCGCCTCGGCCTCGGCATAGGGCCACCACGTGCCGCGGCGGAAGCTGCGGCCGTCATGGTCGAAGGACGCGGGGGCGTCCTTGGGGCCGTAGTAGTTGGGGCGTTCCCAGCCGTTCACCTGACCGAACTGCGCGCCCATTTCCTTTTGCCGGTCATAGGCCGGGGCGGTGCGCAGGGGGCGGCAGGCTTCGCGTTCCTCGTCCGGGTGGTGCAGGATGAAGACGTGTTCGTAGCATTCCTCGTTCTTGCGCGCGGCGTATTCGGTCGTCATCCAGTTGCCGTAACGCTTGGGGTCGAGGGAGGCCATGTCGATTTCGGCTTCGCCTTGCGTCATCATCTGGGCAAGGTAATAGCCCGTGCCGCCCGCGGCGGTGATGCCGAAGGAGAAGCCTTCCGCGATCCACATGTTGCGCAGGCCGGGGACGGGGCCGACCAGCGGGTTGCCGTCGGGGGTATAGCAGATCGGGCCGTTGTAATCGTCCTTGAGGCCCACGGTTTCCGACGACGGGATGCGGTGGATCATGGACATGTATTCCGCCTCGATCCGTTCGAGATCGAGCGGGAAGAGGTCGGCGCGGAACGACTCCGGCACGTCATAGAGGAAGCGGGCCGGGGCGTTGCGTTCGTAAGGGCCGAGGATCCAGCCGCCGCGTTCTTCGCGCACGTACCACTTGGCGTCGGCGTCGCGCAGGACGGGGTGCTGCGGGTTGGTCTTGCGCCATTCGACCAGCGCGGGGTCCGGTTCGGTGACGATGTACTGGTGTTCGACCGGGATCGCGGGAATCTTGATGCCCAGAAGCCGCGCCGTGCGCTGGGCGTGGTTGCCCGTGGCGGTGACGACATGTTCGGCGTGGATGTCGTAGGTTTCTTCCGTGGGGAGCAGGTTGCCGCCCTTGTCCTCCATCCGCGTCACCGACACGATCCATTCCGACCCCGTCCAGCGGTAGCCGTTCACCTGGATCTTGCGTTCGATGGTGGCACCCAGTTGCCGCGCGCCCTTGGCCATGGCCTGCGTCACGTCGGCGGGGTTAATGTAGCCGTCCTGCGGGTGATAGAGCGCGCCGACGAGGTCTTCGGTGCGGACCAGCGGCCAGCGGTCCTTGATTTCCTTGGGCGACAGGAATTCGTGGTAGACGCCTGCGGTTTCGGCCACCGACGAATACAGCATGTATTCATCCATGCGCTCCTGCCGCTGCGCCATGCGCAGGTTGCCCACCACGTAGAAGCCGGGGTTCAGGCCCGTCTCGGCCTCCAGCCCCTTGTAGAAATCGACCGAGTATTTGTGGATGTGGGTCGTCGCGTAGGACATGTTGAACAGCGGCAGCAGGCCCGCGGCGTGCCAGGTGGAGCCTGCGGTGAGTTCATCGCGTTCCACCAGCATCGTATCCCATCCCGCCTTGGCGAGGTGATAGGCGATGCCGTTGCCGACGGCACCGCCGCCGACGACGAGGGCTTTGACATGGGTTTTCATGGGGGCGACTCCGCGGAAGCTGTTTTGTCCCTATCTGCCCGAATGCGCGGCGGACGGGCAAGACAACCCGACCCTTGGCAGACAAAAGCGACATCCCTGTAAAATGGGCGACTTCGCCGCGGGGGGCTTGGCCGGAGGCTGGGCAATATTGCCCGGCCTGCGTCAGGACCGCCGCATCCGACCGAAAATGGCGGACAGCGCGAACAGGATCGCGGCGGCGGCGATGATCGAGGGGCCGGCGGGCGTATCTTCCCACAGCGACAGTTGCAGCCCCGCAAGGGCGCTGGCCGCGCCGAAGAGCGTCGCCAGAAGTGCCATGCTTTCCGGCGTGCGCGACAGGCCGCGTGCGGCGGCGGCGGGGATGATGAGCAGGGCCGCGATGAGGAGGGCGCCCACGACCTTGATCGCCACGGCCACGACGACGGCCAGCGCCAGCGTCAGCACCAGCCGTTCCCGCGCGGGGTTCAGGCCCGAGGCATGGGCAAGGTCTTCGTTCAGGGTCGAGGTAAGCAGCGCCTGCCAGCGCCACGCAAGCAGCCCGAGGACGAGCACCGCCCCCCCCCAGATGAAGCCCAGATCGGCGCGCGACACGGCAAGGATGTCTCCGAACAGCCATGCCGACAGGTCCGTCCGCGCCCCCGGCACGAAAGAGACGGCGACCAGACCGAAAGCCAGCGCGGAATGGGCCAGAACGCCCAGCGTGGTGTCCATCGCCCAGCCGCGCGCGGCAAGCGTGGCCACCGTCACCGCCATTGCCAGCGCGATGACAAGCGTTCCAGCCACCACAGGCAGCCCCGTCGCCAGCGCCAGCGCAACGCCGAGGATTGCCGCGTGGGATGTGGCATCCCCGAAATAGGCCATGCGCCGCCAGACGACGAAAGACCCCAGCGGTCCCGTCGCCAGTGACAGGCCCAGCCCTGCAAGGGCGGCGCGCACAAGGAAATCGTCAAGCATGGTGGTGCCCGTGGCTGTCGGCGTGGTCATGGTCATGCGCGTGGCGGGGGTGGGCATGGCCCTGCCCGCCCGCATCATGGCTGTGGTCGTGGACATGCTGGTAAAGCGCCAGCGCGCCTTGCGTGCCCAGCCCGAACAGCGCGCGGTATTCCGGCGCGGTCGACACCACGCGGGGCGTGCCTTCGCAGCAGATATGCCCGTTCAGGCAGATCACACGGTCCGAGGCCGCCATGACGACATGCAGGTCGTGGCTGACCATCAGCACCGCCACGCCGGTCTCGCGCCGGACCTCCTCGATCAGGCGGTAGAAGGCGGCCTCGCCGGGCTGGTCCAGCCCCTGCGTCGGCTCGTCCAGCACCAGAAGCTGCGGTTGCGACAGCAGGGCGCGGGCCAGCAGCACGCGCTGGAACTGCCCGCCGGACAGGTCCGCCATCTGGCGCTGCGCCACGTCTGGCAGGCCGACGCGGGCCAGCGCCGCCGCCGCCGCCGCATCCGCCACGCGGGCGGGCAGCGACAGGAAGCGGCGGACGGTCATCGGCAGGGTGCGGTCGATGGCAAGGCGCTGCGGCACATAGCCGATCCCCAGCCCCGCGCGGCGCGTCACACGACCCCGCGTTGCGGGCAGGATGCCCAGAAGCGCGCGCAAAAGGGTCGATTTGCCCGAGCCGTTGGGGCCGAGGATCGTCACGATCTCGCCCGGGCGGATGGCAAGGGTGACGTCGCTCAGTACCGGATGGGCGTCGAGCGTGACCGTCAGGTGATCGGCACGGATCAGCGCGTCATCCGTCATGCGCCCGCCCCCCGGCAAGCGGGGCACAGACCCAGCGCCTCGATGTTGGAACGTTCGATGGCAAAGCCCAGCGCGGCGGCGGCATGGTCCAGCGCCTCGCGGACCGGGGCGGCGGGGGCCTCGGCCACATGGTTGCAGGCGCGGCAGATGAGGAAGGCGGGGGCGTGCGCCTCGCCGGGGTGCATGCAGGCGGCAAAGGCGTTCAGGCGCCGGATGCGGTGGGCAAGACCGTTTTCCACAAGGAAATCCAGCGCGCGATAGGCGACGGGGGGCTGGTTGCCGAAACCTTCGCCCGCCAGCCGTTGCAGCACGTCATAGGCGCCCAGCGCGCGGTGCTCCTCCAGCAGGATTTCCAGCACGCGGCGGCGCACGGGGGTCAGCTTCACGCCCTGCTCGGCGGCCAGAGCCTCGGCCCGGGCAAGGACGTCGCCGGAGCAGTGGCTGTGATCATGCCGCGCAAAGGCGGCCTGCGGTGCCGCGGCACAGCCCGGACAGGCGTCGGAATGATGGGCGTGGGGCATGGGCGCCTCTTGACATGTTATAGTATAACATACATAGGCCCGACAGGTTGTCCAGAAAGGCCAGATGATGCGTTATATCATATCCTTTGCCGCCACCAGCCTTGTCGCCGCCCTGCCCGCATGGGCCGAGGTGCCGCGCGTGGTGACGGATATCCACCCCGTACATTCCCTCGTGGCGCAGGTGATGGGCGATCTTGGGACGCCCGAACTTCTGCTGGAGCGTGGCGCGAACGAGCATGACTTCCAGCTGCGCCCGTCACAGGCGGCGGGGCTGGAGGCGGCGGATCTGGTGGTCTGGATCGGGCCGGAGCTTACGCCCTGGCTGGCACGCGCGCTGGACGGCGTGGGCAGCGGGGCGGCGCAACTGTCGCTGCTGGCGGCCGAGGGGACCGAGACACGCGCCTTCAGCGCGGATGGCGCGCACCGGCACGGAGCGGAGGACGACGCACACGAAGAGCACGGGCACGAGGACCACGGCCACGACGAGCAAGGTCATGGCGGGCACGAGGACGCGGGACAGGCCGACGCCGCCCATGGCGAGGACACGCATGACGGGCATGGCGCAGAGGAAGGTCACGCCCATGAGGGCACCGATCCCCATGCATGGCTCGACCCGCACAATGCCAAGGTCTGGCTGCAGGCGATCGCAGCCGAACTGGGCCGGATCGACCCCGGCAATGCCGCGACCTATGCCGCGAATGCCGCCGCCGCCGCCCTGCGGGTGGATGCGGTCGATGCGGAACTGGCCGCCACGCTGGCTGCGGTGAAGGGCAGGCCGCTCGTCGTCTATCACGACGCCTACGGATACTTCGCCGCGCATTACGGTCTGGACATCTTCGGCTCGGTCGCGCTGGGAGATGCCACGGCACCTGGGGCCGCGCGTCTGGCAAGCCTGCGCGACGGCATGGCGGCCGGCGGGGCGGTCTGTCTTTTCCCCGAGGCGCAGCATGACGATGGCCTGATCCAGACCCTTGCCGAAACGCCCGGAACCCGCATCGGGGCGGCGCTTGACCCGAACGGGTCGCTGCAGGAGCCCGGCCCCGCCGCATGGGAGGGGATGATGCGCGCGCTGGCCGCCGCGCTGGCCGGTTGCGCCACGGCGGGCTGACCGGACCGGCCCAAACCGCTTGACCCCCGCCGCAGGCTTCGCCACCACTTGGGCAACGGTGGGGAGAGGGCATGGCACAGCAACAGCTCGGGGTGGCACCCTTTGGCATGACCGCGAAGGGCGAGGCGGTCCAGCGCGTGACGCTGGGCCGTGACGGGCTGACCGTATCGGTCCTGACATGGGGTGCGGTGCTGCAAGGCGTCTGGCTGGAGGGGGATGCGCGCAGCCTGACGCTGGGGTCCGACAGGCTGGCCGATTATGAGGGCGCGATGCGCTATCACGGTTCGCTCATCGGGCCGGTTGTCAACCGGCTGAGCGGTGCGCGGGCGCGGGTCGCGGGGCAGGAGTTGCGGTTCGAGGCAAATCAGGACGGGCAGCACTGCCTTCACTCGGGCAGCGCGGGCACGCATCTGAAGGTCTGGCGGCTGGCCGAGGCGACCGAGGACACCGTCCGGCTGGAACTGGACCTGCCCGATGGCGAGGGCGGTTTTCCGGGCAACCGCCGCGTGGCGGCGACATGGCGCGTGGACGGGGCGAGCCTGCATCTGCATGTCCATGTCACGACCGACCGCACGACGCCCGTGAACTTTGCCAATCACAGCTACTGGAACCTTGACGGCACGCCGACCTATGCAGGCCACCGCCTGTGGATCGCGGCCGACCGCTACCTGCCCACGACGCCGGACTTCACCCCCACCGGCGAGGTGCGGCCGGTCGAGGCGGAGGGGATGGATTTCCGCAAGTCCCGCCGTGTCGAACCCGGGGCACCGGCCTTGGACAATTGCTTCTGTCTGTCCGATGGCCATACGGACCTGCGCGAGGTGCTGCGCCTGACCGGACAGTCGGGCATCGGCCTGTCGGTGGCGACGACCGAAGCGGGCATCCAGATCTATGATGCCCGAAACGCCCTGCGTCCCGGACGCGGCGCGCATGAGGGGCTGGCGATCGAGGCGCAGGGTTGGCCCGACGCGCCGAACCACGGGGGCTTTCCCTCCATCGACCTCGGGCCAGGGCAGGATTACCGCCAGCACACCCGCTGGCAATTCACGCGCGGCTGAGCGGGTCCGTCCGGCAGTTCTGCTGCCTGCATGTTTCCCCTATGCAAAAGTGCATGGCGTGCTATCCTTTCGGTTGGGGCTTTGTTTGGACAGGATCGGCGTGATGGGCGCGGTGCTGTTCCTTTCTTGTGTTTTGATGGTGAGCGGTCTTGCAGACCCGTTGTGTCACGAGTGATCCGATGCGCGTCATTCCGACCGCGCGACAGGTCCATCTGGCCGCTCTTGCAACAGCGGGAGATTGGCTATGGCGACGACCGGCGCGGACCTGATTTTCGGGACGGACAACAACGACGTGATCGCCGGTTTGGCGGGAAGCGACACGCTTTACGGCGGCCCGACCTCGCTCTCGGCGGGACTGGGGGATGACACCCTGTCTGGCGATGACGGGACTGACAGGCTTTTCGGCGGCGCTGGCAATGATGTCCTGACGGGAGGGGCCGGGGCGGATACGCTGGATGGCGGGGCGGGGAATGACACGCTGCGTGGCGATGTCGCGGCGGGGTCCGAATTCGACGACAGTTTCGGAGAGACTGACACGCTGCATGGCGCGGATTCGCTTATCGGCGGGGGTGGCGCGGACCTGATCATCGGTGGCGGCGGCGCGGACAGCCTGTTTGGCGGGGATGGCGCGGATACGCTCTATGGCAATGCTGGCAGCGACCAGTTGCAGGGCGGCGACGGCGACGACGACCTCTATGGAGGCAACGGCAATGATACGCTTGTTGCGGGGGCAGGCGATGACGTGCTGTACGGTGGCGCTGGTGGCGACTCGCTTTCGGGCGAAGGCGGCAATGACTCGATCTATGCCGGCGATGGGAATGACACGCTTGCAGGCGGATTGGGCGACGACCTGCTGGATGCAGGGTCGGGCAGCGACACGGTCTTTGGCGGCTTTGGCAATGATTTGATCTACGGCGACGACTCGGTCGGGGGCAGCGCGGATTCCATCGACGCGGGCGACGGCAGCGACATCGTCTATGCAGATGGCGGAAACGACACCGTCATCGGCGGAGAGGGGAACGATTACATCGACGGCGGCGAGGGAGCCGACTCGCTGACCGGCGGGGTCGGGATGGATTCGCTTTCTGGAGACGACGGGGCAGACCGACTGTTCGGTGGCGCTGCGAATGACTACATTTATGGCGGGAACGGCAATGATTTCATCGAAGGCGGCGATGGCGATGATGTCCTGACTGGAGGGCTCGGTGATACCTCCAATTCCACCCTTGCCGGGGGCAATGCCAACGACACGATGTTCGGCGGGGCTGGGAATGACGAAATCCATGGCGGCAGCGGCAGTGACAGCATTGACGGCGGGACGGGCAATGACTGGATAAATGGCGCTGACTTCCTCAATCCCTCCTTGGACGGGCGGGATACGCTTCTGGGCGGGGATGGCGACGACACGATCACCGGCGGCAGTCTTGCCGATGTCATCGACGGCGGGACGGGAAATGACGTCATAGAGGCCGGAGACGGCAACGATGTGTCCATCCGCGGCGGGGCCGGTCATGACGATATCTCGGGCGGGGCGGGCCATGATTCATTGCAGGGCGAGGCGGGCAACGATCGGCTGGACGGTGGCGCGGACAACGACACGCTGCTGGGCGGGGACGGCAACGACAGGCTGATCGGCGGAACGCAGCGGGACAGCCTGATCGGGGGGGCCGGTTCGGATATCCTGTTCGGCGACCGCGATCTTTCCAGCCCGGATGTGCAGCTTGTCAGTGACGAGATGAACGACACGCTCGACGGCGGCGCGGGCGATGACGCGCTGTTCGGCGACGCAGGCAATGACAGCCTGCTGGGCGGTGACAACTCGGATATTCTGGTCGGCGGGTCCGGTCAGGACAAGCTGCTGGGCGGCGCGGGCAATGACGTGCTTCATGGCGATCTTGTCGAACTCGGGTCTGGCAGCCTGTCCTTGGATGCGCTTTTTGCGAATTTGCTGCGGCTGAACGAGACCGGTGAGGACGGGAATGACGAACTTCTGGGGAATGGCGGCGACGATCTGATCATCGGCCATGGCGGCAATGACGTGATCGACGGCGACGACCTGAACGGTGCAGGGGTCGGCAATGACACGATCTTCGGCGGGGGCGGCGATGACGTGATCCGCGGCGGCGGCGGGAATGACCTGATCTTTGCCGATGGCGGGAAAGACCAGTCCTTCGGCAATGCGGGGAATGACACGATCTTTGCCGGTAGCGGGAACGGGCAGGATACCGTCTTTGCCTATGGCGGCGATGGCGCGGATGAAATCTTCGGCTTTGACCCGTCTTTCAATGGTTCGGGCCACTACGAACTGCGCGGCGGCTTGGGGAATGACACGATCTATGCGGGCTGGATGGATTCCGGCAACAAGCTGTTCGGCGAAGGCGGCGACGACCTGCTTTATGCCAATGGCAACAGCACCCTCGAAGGCGGCGATGGTGCCGATACGTTGGTCGCGGCCTATGGCAGCGTTCTGGATGGCGGCGCGGGGCGGGATATCATCTTCATCCAGTCCGGCACGACCGATACGGTGATCCGCAATTACTCGGCCGCGGATGATATTCTGGTGATCGAGGCGGGCGATTACGCGGTGCTGAGCGTCACCGAGAGTGGTGGAAATACGATCATCAAGATCGGGGAGCAAACCATCGCCACGCTGATCGGATTTGACTGGAACAATGGCGTCATTGATCCGCTGGCACCGTTGTCGACAGGACAGGTGCGGTCGAACCTGAAGATCGCCCTTGCGGGCGCGCAGCCGACCCTTGGCACGGGCAACGACACCTATGCCGGAACCATGGGTGACGACACGATCTATGGCGGGGACGGCAACGACACCCTGCGGGGCGATTTCGGCGATGACACGATCGAAGGCGGCAATGGCAATGACCAGTTGTTCGGTGGCTTTGGCGATGACACCATCCGTGGCGGAACGGGCAATGACAGCATTGACGGCGGCGCGGGGCATGACAGCCTGCGGGGCAATTCGGGCAACGACACCATCTTCGGCGGGGCCGGAGATGACTCGCTTGCCGGGGGTGACGGCAATGACAGCGTGACCGGCGGCACCGGAGACGACACGCTGGGCGGCGGCACGGGCAACGATACCCTGTCGGGCGACGATGGTCTGGACGAGATTTTCGGCGATGAGGGGCGCGACTCGATCTCGGGCGGGGCGGGCAATGACACGCTGGACGGCTGGACGGGCAATGACACGATCCAGGGCGGCGATGGCGATGACCTGATCTTTGGCGGACCGTCACCGAACGCCGAACTTTCGGGCGCCATCGAACGGGATGACGACCTGCTGCGCGGCGGAAACGGGAATGACTATATCCTGGGCCACGGCGGCAACGACACGCTGGAGGGCGAGGCCGGAAACGACACGCTGGAAGGCGGGGCCGGTTTCGACAGCCTGCTGGGCGGGACCGGCGATGACGAGCTTGTGGGCGGCGATGGTGCCGACATGCTCAAGGGCGAGGCGGGGAACGACTCGCTCTATGGCGACAGTGGGCCCGAGAGCCTGCATCGCGGGCAGGACACGCTGGAAGGCGGCGACGGGCATGACTCGCTGGTCGGCGGCGGCGGGCGTGACGTGCTTTATGGCGGGACAGGCAATGATTTCCTGAAGGGCGACTGGTATCCGAACGCAGGCCAGTTTGAAGACGACCTTATCTGGGCCGCCGGTGCCGACACGCTCTTCGGCGGGGACGGGGATGACACGATCGAGGGCGTCTATGGCAACGACCTTGCCTATGGCGGCATCGGCAACGATTCATTCTGGGCCGATGACGGGCAGGACACGCTTTATGGCGATGCAGGGAACGACATCCTTGAAGGTGGCCGTGGCGACGACAGCCTGTTCGGCGGCGACGGCGAGGATGAACTCTTCGGCGACAAGGGCGACGACGTCTATGACGGCGGCGCGGGCCATGACCTTCTGAGCGACTGGGACGGCCACAACGTCATGAACGGCGGTGCGGGCAATGACACGGTCTTTGGCGCAGGCGGCGGCGAGGATACCATCGCAGGCGGGGATGGCGCGGATTTCCTGAACGGCAACGGCGGTGACGACAGCATCACGGGCGATGCGGGTGCCGACAATCTGCGTGGCGGTGGCGGCAACGACCGGCTGGATGGCGGTGCCGACAACGACATGATCTATGACGGAAGCGGCGACGACACGCTGATCGGCGGCGCGGGGGATGACGAGCTGTTCATGTGGAACGGGACCGACGTCGCCTTTGGCGGTGACGGGGCCGACAGCTTCTACTTTGGCGCGCGCGGCGATGCGGCCTTCGGGGGCGGCGGGACCGACAGCTTCTTCCTGTGGCCGGCAATCGATGGCGAGGTCTATATCGAAGGCGGTGACGCAGCAGACCTGACGGTGATCGAGAATACCGGTGCCACCAACAGCAAGGTGATCTTCGCCGACTTCAACCCTGCAGGCGGCGATGCGATCCGCGTCATCGACTATGACTTCACGGCAACGCAGGACGGCCTGACCGGCGCCCCCCTGACGGCGGCGATTGCCGGATGGAGAGGCGGGCTGACCATCGACAGCTTCGATGACTCCTATCTGGTCGTCACGATTGGCGGCAGCGGCATAGAGCTCCACTTCCCGACGATCAGCGTGACCTCGCCGGAATCGGTCATCAACGCCATCCTTGCGGCGATCACCCCCGTCGGCAACACCGAGCGTCTGGGCAGCGATCTGGCCAATGATACGATCAACGGTACCGCGGGCTATGACGCCCTCTACGGACTGGCCGGAAATGACAGCCTGTCGGGCAATGACGGCCATGACGAGCTTTACGGCGGGATCGGCAATGACACGCTGTCAGGCGGCAACGGCTGGGATTTCCTTGACGGCGGCGACGGCAATGACAGCCTTGTGGGCGGGGCCGGAGGCGACACGCTTGTTGCCGGCAACGGCAACGACACCATGACCGGCGGAAGCGGATCGGACCTGTTCGTCTGGGACATCCGCCGCGAAGGGGCAAAGACCATCACGGACTTCGCGCCCAACATCGACACCCTGCGCGTCGTCGTGGGGGTGGACTTTGACCCCGACATCCTCGACTCGGCCGTCCGGATCGTGGGCGGGAACACGGTGGTGGGCGACAGTTTCGCATCGCTGACCGTGACCGGCGTGGGCAGCCTTGTGCAGATGGGTGATCTGAACGTCCAGATTGCCGTCGAAGGCAGCGAAGAGAGCGAGTCCATTGTGGGCTTTTCGAATCTTTCCGAGGAGATTCGAAACAACCTGCTGTTCGGGATGGGCGGAGACGACGCGCTGGTCGGCGGCGACGATGGCGACGACACGATCTATGGTGGCGACGGAAACGACACCATCGACTCCAACGGCGGCTGGTGGAACGAGCTTTATGGCGGGGACGGCGACGACACCCTGTATCTGAGCGGCGACGGCTTGATGGAAGGCGGCGCGGGCCGCGATACCTTTGTCTTTACGCGCTCAGAGTTTGGCTACGCCTATGGGGAAGTGACCGACTTCGACCAGAGGAGTGACTGGATCGTCATCGACAATCCGGACTTGACGATAGATGATCTGTACTTCGAAACCTCCAGCGACGGCACCTTGATTTTCTGGGGTGATGGCGAGATCTGGGTTGCTGGCAAGACGCCAGCAGATTTGACACCGCGGATCGTGTTCGACGTCGATTGATTTCGTGGCGACGGGGGTTGAGACACCCCGGCAATCTGCTACCGAAAATCCGGCCGAACTCTGATCTCTGACAAAAAAGGCGCATCCCGGAGGGGTGCGCCCTTTCGCAAAACCCGAGATGCGGGGTCACCCCTCAACCCCGCCCCGCTCTGCGGCGCGGAACCAGTCCACGATGGCGGCGCGTTCGGCGGGTTCGATGTAGCTGAGGTTGCCGGGCGGCATGGCATGGCTGATGCCCGCCTGCAGATAGATGCGCCGCGCCTCGTGCGCGATCTGGGCGGGGGTTTCGAGGACCACCCCCTTGGGCGCCCAATACATCCCTTCCCAGACGGGTTCTGCGGCGTGGCACATGGAACAGCGGCCCTGCACTATGGAGACCACCTCGTCAAAGCCGGTGGCCGAGGCATAGGTCAGCGCCGCACCCGACAGCGAGGCCCCCTCTTGCCCCGCATCGACGGTCCGCATGTTGGCCGTCGACAGCCATGCGATGACAAGGAACAGCACCGCCGTCACGCCCCATGTCCAATGCGGGCTGCCCTTGCGGGCGTGCTGGGTGTTGAACCAATGGCGGATGGTGACGCCCATCAGAAAGACCAGCGACGCGATCAGCCAGTTGTACTGCGTGGCAAAGACCAGCGGATAGTGGTTCGACAGCATCAGGAACAGCACGGGCAGCGTGAGGTAGTTGTTATGCGTGCTGCGCTGCTTGGCGATCTTGCCGTATTTCGGGTCCGGCGTGCGCCCCGCCTTGAGGTCGGCCACCACGATTTTCTGGTTGGGAATGATGACCATGAAGACGTTGGCCGACATGATCGTCGCCGTGAAGGCCCCCAGATGGATCAGCGCCGCGCGGCCCGAGAAGACCTGCGTATAGCCCCAGGCCATCGCCACCAGCACGACGAACAGCGCCACCATGAGCCCCGTCTGGTTGGCATTCACGAAAACCTTGCAAAGCGTGTTGTAAGCCAGCCATCCGAAGGCCAGCGAGGCCAGCGAGATCGCCACCGCCTGCCATGTCTGCAACTCCATCACGGTCGGGTCGATCAGGTACAGGTCGGACCCGAGGTAATAGACCAGAACCAGCATGGCGAAACCCGACAGCCACGTGGCATAGCTTTCCCATTTGAACCAGGTCAGATGCTCGGGCAGGCGGTCGGGGGCCACCAGATATTTCTGGATATGGTAAAAGCCGCCGCCATGGACCTGCCATTCCTCGCCATGTGCCTTTTCGGGCATTCCGGGCGCCTTTCGCAGGCCAAGGTCCAGCGCGATGAAGTAGAAGGACGATCCGATCCACGCGATGGCGGTGATCACATGCGTCCAGCGGGCGGCAATCTCGACCCATTCCCACAGCACGGCCCAGTCATAGATGCCTTCCATCGGCGCGGCTCCCCTCTCGTTTGCCAAAGGCTATACCGCCATGCATTCGCCTGTTAATCCTTCAAATAACCAATCACTTTCAAACCACGGCAAATAATGGCAAGCCGCCGGAGCAGGGATCGTGCCCCGGGGACATGACGCAAAGGCCCTTGGCAGGTCGCGTGGGCGGACCTAAGGTCCAGCGGGGGCGAGTATGTGGTTTGGGAGTGCCATGAAGGTAAAAGGTCGTGTGTCGGGGCTGGTTGCCGCCCTGTTTGTGCTGGTTCCGGCCCTGTTCGGCCCGTCAGGGGCAGAGGCGCAGAAAAGGGCCGCCTCGCCTTCACCCTATGTCTCCAACGCGCTTGATGCCGTCCTGCTGCCGGTCACGACATCGGTGGTGCAGGCCTTCAACCTGCCCAAATCTGCCAGCGGGGTCGTCATCGCCTCGGTCCAGCCGGGCGGGATTGCAGATCTTTACGGCATGGACCCCGGCGAGGTCATCACGTCGATCGCGGGCAAGCAGATCCGCCGTCCGGTCGATCTGGACTCGCTGGTGCGGTACAATCTGTCGGACGATGGCGACTATTTCTACATGGAAGGGCTGCGAAAGGGAAAACCCAAGCGGACCATCGTCTGGCTGGAACCCGACGATTACAGCACGACCCTACCCGTGCGCGAGGCACCGCGCTGGCGGGGCTATCGCGGCGAATACTTCGACTATGTGACGTGGTTCCGCCCCTATTGGTACGAGATCGAGGAGATCTACACCTATTCCTACACCTATGTCGAAGAGGTCATCGTCACCGACATCTTCATCAGCACGGTGTCGAGCAGCGAGAGTTACTTCTATTACGACTATACCGAGATCACGTCGGTCGAGATCCGCGAGGATTGGGTCTCGGTCGAGGAAGACATCTATTGCGGCGACGTGACGGGCTATGGCTGCGGGGTCGAGGAGATCGGCTATCCCGATGCCGACAGCTTTGACCCGCAAAGCTTTGCCGAGACGGGGGAAGAGGATGTCGGCGGCGATTACTGCAGCGCCTTCCCCGACGACCCCTATTGCACCGGCGAGGTGGCGGGGGCCACGGATTGCAGCGAAACCCCCGACGCGCCGGACTGCTTGGTCGAGGAGGCAGCCGCAGGTGATTACGGCACCGGAGAGGAGGGGGACGGGGCATCGGACGGGACTGCCTATGATGACCCCGCCTATGACGACACGGCCACCGATGACGCGGACGTCGCGGGCGAGGCGGGCTATGACGACACGACCGATGGCGACCTGTCCGGCGAGGAAGGCTATCAGGAAGAGTCCTATGACGAGCCGGTGGCCGACGACGCCACCGGGGAAGAGTCCTACGAAGAGCCGGCTGTCGAGGAAGGCTATGAGGAAGGCTCCTATGACGAGCCTTCGGCAGGAGAGGAAAGCTACGACAGCAGCGGCACCGACGAGGCCTATGAAGAGCCTGCCTATGAGGAACCCGCCGCCGAGGAACCCGTCTACGACGAACCGGCCTATGACGGGGGCGGCGAGGGTGGTGGTGAGTGCTATTTCGACGAGGACGGGGTCGAAATCTGTCCGTGACCGGACACAGGAAGGGGCGCCCCTCGCGCCCCTTTCTTTTCGGGCGTCCTTCTGGCATTTCTTGTAAATGCGCCACCGCTTTCAACGGGTGGCTTAAAATGGGCGCGTGCCGATGTCCTATGTGAACAACATCCGCATGTTCGTGCGGGTCTATGAACTGGGCAGCATGAGTGCGGCCGCCCGTGACCAGCGCTGTTCACCCGCCGTCGCCTCGGCCCGCATTTCCGAGCTGGAAAAGCATCTGGGCGTGCGGCTGTTCAACCGCACCACACGCAGCCTTCAACCGACCGAGAACGGCCGCATCTTCTATGACGGCGCGCGCCGCGTGCTGGAGGCGATCGACGAAGCCGAGGCGGCGGTGATGGACGTGACGCAGAACCCGCGCGGGACGATCTTTGTCGCGGCCCCGCTTGGCATCGGGCGGCGGTTCATCGCGCCCCATGTACCCGCCTTCAAGGACCAGTTTCCGCAGATCGACGTCCGCCTGCGCCTGTCCGACCGCGTGATCGACGTGACGGGCGAGGGGCTGGACATCGCCTTCCACCTCGGGCTGCTCGAGGATTCCACGCTGAAGGTGCGGCTGGTGGCCGATTGCCCGCGCGTGCTCTGCGCCGCGCCAGCCTATGTCGAACGGCGCGGGATGCCCGCCGATGGCGCGGCGCTTGTCAGTGACCGGCATGACTGTCTGAACCTGCGCTTTCCGGGGGCCAAGGAATTCCAGTGGACCCTGTCCACCCCCGACGGCCCCCGCCGGTTCGAGATCATGGGGCCCTTCGAATCCGATGATGGCGACGTGCTGACGGGCTGGGCGCTGGACGGGCGGGGGATCGTGATGAAACCGATCTTCGAGGTGGCCGAACATCTGAAGGCGGGCCTTCTGGTTCCCGTCGCCACCGCCACGCCGCCGCTGCCCACTCAGCTTTCGGTCCTGTCGCAGCACCGCAGGCTGAAGGACCCCAAGGTGCGGCTCTTCACCGATTACATCATCGCCCGCATCAAGGCCGACATGGCCGCGCGGATGGAAGGTCTGGGCGACCTGATCTGATGCCCGCGCTGCTGACCGTCCATGCCGAGGGCCAATGGCAGGTCGACCGTGCCGCAGGTACGGGCGACGATCTGGTCATCGCCTTTTCCAGCATCGGGCACGATCCGGCGCGGATGCCGTCGCCGGAATTCGTGGCATCTGCCACCGCAGGCGGGCGGCGGGCGGTCTTCGTGATGGATCGCGGGCGAAGCTGGGGCACGGAGGCGGGCTTCCTGCCCGCCCTGCGCGCGGGGCTGGCGGACGCCGGACCTGCCGCGCGCATCCTCTGCGTCGGGTCGTCCATGGGGGCGGTGATGGCCCTGCGCGCGGCCCCCGTCGCGGCGGCCACGGCCACGCTGGCCTTCGGCCCGCAATCCGACCTGACCGATCCGCGCTGGCACCACCTGACCCGCGGCCTGCCGCCCCTGCCCCTGCCCGCGCCGCAGGGCTGGACCATCCTCTGCCACGCTCTGGCCGACGATGCCGCGCAGGCGGCGGGCTTTGCGCCCGCCCGCGGCACCGACCACCTGCTCTTCCCCGCCATCGCCCATTCCGACCTGACCGCGCATCTGAAATCGCGCGGCCTGCTGGCGGGCCTTGTCGACGCGGCCCTGACCGGCGACCGCCGCCGCCTTCTGCGCATCGCCACCGGCGCGGGCGCGCTGCAACGCCGCCACCACCCGCTGCCCTAAGATATCACTGATCGCAGCCGTAACCCCTTTTGCGCCACAGCCAAGGGGGACCGGATCATGGCCAGCATCATCATCCGCAATCTGGAAGAGGACGTGAAAGCGCGGCTGAAACTGCGCGCCGCCTCGCGCGGGCATTCGATGGAGGAAGAGGCCCGCGACATCCTGCGCCGTTCCGTCGGGGCCGCCGATCCCCGCGCCGATCTGGGCACCGCCATCGCCGCCCGCTTCGCCGCGCTGGGCGTGACCCTGCCGCCGATGCAGCGGGGCGCGTGACGTGATCGTCCTCGACACCCCCGTCCTCTCGGCCCTGATGGACCCGACGCCCGATCCGCGCCTGCTGGAGTGGTTCGCGCGCAACCCTGCGGGAACGCTCTACATCTCCACCGTGACCGAGGCGGAACTTCTTGCCGCCGCCGCGCGCCTGCCGGACGGGCTGCGCCAGCGCACCATCGCCCAGATCGACGCCATGGTGGGCGAGGATTTCGCAGGCCGCGTCCTGTCCTTCGACAGCGCCGCCGCGCGCGATCTGGCCGCGATCCTTGCGCGATCCGCCCGCACGGGGCGCGCGCTGCCGATGGTTGCGGCGCAGAACGCCGCCATCGCGCGGGCAAACGGCGCGCAACTGGCGACGCTGGACCCCGCCGCCTATGACGGCTTCGGGATCGACTGTCTGGACCCGCTGGCTCAGGACCCGCGATAGGTCGAATAGGCAAAGGGCGAGATCAGCAGCGGCACATGGTAATGCTGCCCCGCATCCGGCACGCCAAAGCGGATCGGGATCTCGTCCAGAAACAGCACACCCTCGCCCGCCTGCCCCGTCGCGCGCAGATAATCGCCCGCCGAAAAGACCAGTTCATAGGTGCCGGTCGTGAACCCCTCGCCCGTCAGCATGGGCGCGTCTGTGCGGCCATCGGCATTGGTCACCGTCTCGGCGATCTTGTGATGCGCGCCTCCGCTGACACGGTAAAGCGCGATCCGCACCCCCGCCGCGGGCTTGCCCCGCGCCGTATCCAGAACATGCGTCGTCAACCGTCCGGCCATCTTGCGCCTCCTGCCTGTTGTCACGCCCATCCTAACCGCTTTCCGCCCGTTCCGGCGACCGCCCCGCAACCGGAAAGGTCTTATCGGCATTTTTTGATAATGCCTTTCGGAAATCCCGCCTAAGCTTTGCCCAAAGACCGCCAATTCAGGGACAGATGCAGTGAACCGTTACCCGCGCGACTTCCGGGGCCACGGCCCCAATCCGCCAGATGCGAAATGGCCGGGGGGGGCAAAGATCGCCGTCTCGCTGGTGCTGAACTATGAAGAGGGCGGCGAGAACAACATCCTGCATGGCGACGGGCAGTCCGAAGCCTTCCTGTCCGACATCGCCGGTGCCGCGCCATGGCCGGGGATGCGGCACTGGAATATGGAATCCATCTATGACTACGGCGCGCGGGCGGGCTTCTGGCGTCTGCACCGGCTGTTCACGCAGATGGATATTCCCGTCACCATCTACGGCGTGACCTCGGCCCTTGCGCGCAACCCCGAACAGGTCGCCGCGATGAAGGCCGCAGGGTGGGAGATCGCCTCGCACGGTCTGAAATGGGTCGACCACCGCGACATGCCAGAGGAGGAAGAGCGCCGCCAGATCGCGGAATCCTTACGCCTGCACGAAGAGGTGGTCGGTGAACCCCCGCGCGGCTGGTATACGGGGCGCTGTTCGATGAACACGGTCCGCCTGACCGCGGAAACCGCGCGGCTGGACTGGATTTCCGACACCTATGACGACGACCTGCCCTACTGGATGGAGGCGGGCGACCGCGACCAGTTGGTGATCCCCTACACGCTCGAAGCCAACGACATGCGCTTTGCCACCGCGCCGGGCTATATCGAGGGCGAGCAGTTCTTCACCTATCTGAAAGACAGCTTCGACACGCTCTATGCCGAAGGCCAGCAGGGCCGCGCCAAGATGTTCTCGATCGGGCTGCATTGCCGCCTGATCGGGCGGCCGGGCAAGATCGCGGGGCTGAAACGCTTTCTCGACTATGCGCGCGGGCATGAGGGCGTCTGGTTCCCCCGCCGCATCGACATCGCGCGGCACTGGGCGGCGACGCATCCGCACAAAAGGATCGAACGTCCGTCGCGCATGACGAAGGACCGTTTCGTCGAACGCTTCGGCGGGATCGTGGAACATTCGCCCTGGGTTGCGGAACGGGCATGGGCGCTGGAACTCGGCCCCGCGCATGACAGCGCGACGGGTCTGGCCAATGCCCTGCACCGCGTGCTGCGGACGGCCAGCCGCGACGAAAGGCTGGGCGTGCTGCGCGCCCATCCCGACCTTGCGGGCAAGCTTGCCGCCGCGAAACGCCTGACGCCCGAATCCACTGCCGAACAGGCCAGCGCGGCGCTGGATGCCCTGACGGACGAGGAACGCGCGACCTTCCAGCGGCTCAACACGGCCTATGTGGAAAAGCACGGCTTCCCCTTCATCATCGCCGTGCGCGACAACACCAAGGCGTCCATCCTTGCCGCCTTCGAAACCCGCATCGGCAACGACACCGACACCGAATTCGCCACCGCCTGCGGACAGGTCGAACGCATCGCGGAACTGCGCCTGAAGGATATCCTGCCATGACCGGCTATTACGCACCCCCGGGCGGTCTGCCCCCGCAAACCAGCCTGATGACCGGCCGCGCGGTGTTCACCGACGCCTATGCCTTCATCCCCAAGGGCGTATTCTCGGACATTGTCACCAGCTACCTGCCCAGCTGGGACAAGACGCGCCTCTGGCTGATCGCGCGGCCCATGACGGGCTTTTCCGAAACCTTCTCGCAATATGTGATGGAGGTCGCCCCCGGCGGCGGGTCGGACACGCCCGATCCGGACGCGGGCGTGGAACACTGGCTGTTCTTCACCGGCGGTCTGGCCACCGTCACCGTGGGCGGCGTCGGGACCGAGGCCGAGGCGGGCAGCTACTTCTACATCCCCGCCGGCACGCCATGGACCCTGCTGGCCGAGGGCGCCGAACCCGCGCGCTTCCATTGGCTGCGCAAGGTCTATGAACCCGCGCCGGGCGTGCCTGCGCCGGACCCCATCATCATCAACGAACGCGACCTTGCCCCCATCGCCATGCCCGACACGCAGGGACGCTGGGCCACCACCCGCTTTGCCGACCCGACCGACCTGCGCCACGACGCCCATGTGAACATCGTGACCTTCCAGCCCGGCGGCGTGATCCCGTTCGAGGAAACCCACGTGATGGAACACGGTCTCTACGTCCTCGAAGGCAAGGCCGTCTACAAGCTGAACAAGGACTGGGTCGAGGTGGAGGCAGGCGACTTCATGTGGCTGCGCGCCTATTGCCCGCAGGCCTGCTATGCCGCAGGCCCCGGCCCCTTCCGCTATCTGCTCTACAAGGACGTCAACCGCCACGCCAAGCTGCGCGGGCCGGGGGCCTTTGGCGCGCTGCGCTGATCGCGTCCATTTTCCGTCCACAAATATCCCGGGGGGTGCGGGGGGCTGGCCCCCCGCGGCAAAAGGCAGAACGATGCAGACCATCAAGATCAAACCCCTGACCGCCGAAGCCTTCGCCCCCTATGGCGAGGTGCTGGAGGCTGCGGGCGATTTCCGGCTGATCAATGCGGGCCTCTGCCGCCGCCACCATGACCGCGCGGGTCTGGACTTCGGCCCCGCCGGACGCGCGGGGATTTCCATCTTCAAGGCCGAGCTGCGGTCGCTGCCCTATGCCTTCAACCTGATCGAACGCCACCCCGACGGATCGCAGGCCTTCATCCCGATGTCCGCCGACCCCTTCCTCGTCATTGTCAGCGACGGGCCGACGGCCACGCCCCATGCCTTCGTCACGGACGGGGCGCAGGGCATCAACCTGCGCCGCGGGACGTGGCATGGCGTGCTGACGCCACTGGGCGGGCCGGGGCTATTTGCCGTGATCGACCGGATCGGCCAGACCCCCAATCTCGAGGAATACCGCTTTTCCGAAAGCTGGACGGTCACGCCCTAGGGCTCAGCCCATCCGCATCGCCACATCCAGCATCCGGTTGGAAAAGCCCCATTCATTGTCATACCAGCCAAAGACGCGCAGCATGCCGCCCGCCGTCACCCGTGTTTCGGGGCAGGCCATGACGATGCTTTCCGGCCGCGCCCGCAGGTCGGTCGACACGAGCGGCCGGTCCGTCGCGCCGATCACGCCACCCGCCGCGCGGAATGCGGCGTTCACCTCTTCCGCGGTTGCCCGCCGCTCTGTCATCACCGACAGGTCGACGCACGAGACCGAGGCGGTGGGAACGCGCACCGCCGACCCCTCGATCCGGCCCGCGATCTGGGGCAGCACCACATCGACAAGGCGGCTGGCCGAGGTCGTCGTCGGCACCATCGACAGCGCCGCGGCGCGCGAGCGCGGGTAATCGGCGGCAGGGGCATCCACCGTGGGCTGGCTGCCGGTATAGCAATGGATCGTCGTCATCGACCCCGTCACCACCCCCCAGCGGTCATGGATCAGCCGTGCCAGCGGCGCCAGCGCATTCGTGGTGCAAGAGGCGTTGGAGACGATCGCCTGCCCCGCAAGCGCCGCATCATTGGCCCCGAGCACGACCGTGAAATCCGCGGCCTTCGACGGCCCCGACACCAGCACACGCCGCGCCCCCGCGCGCAGGCCGCGTTCCGCCACATCGCGGGCATCCGCGCGGCCTGTGCATTCCATCACCACATCCACGCCCGACAGGTCCAGCGCCGATATGTCGGGCGTGCGGTGCAGCGGGATCGCCACCCCGTTCACCACCAGCGCCCCCGATTGCAGTGCCACGCTGCCGTGCCACGGGCCGAAGACGGAATCGTATTCGAAGAGATAGGCGCACATCTCGGCCGCCGCGATGTCGTTGATCCCCGCCACCGTCAGGTCCGGCCAGCGGTCCGGCGACTGGATCAGCGCGCGCAGCACCGACCGCCCGATCCGCCCGAAGCCGTTGATGAAGACGCGCATTGCCGAACTCCCCTGCCCGCTGGCGCACAGACAGACCACGGCCTGCGACGGGCTTCAATGCCTGAAACGCGATATGATCAAACGGCAGGATGGGCAATATTGCCCATCCCACGGGTCACAACGCCACCTCGATCCCTAGGCCCCGCTCGCGCGCCCGCGCCACGGCCACGGCGGCCACGGCCAGATCCTGCAGGCCCACGCCCGTCCCGTCGAACAGCGTGATCTCCTCTGCCGACCGCCGCCCCGCATCCGCGCCCGTCAGCACCGCGCCAAGCGGCGTGATGTCCCCCGCCGCCACCAGCCCCGCCGCCATCGCGTGCTGCGCCTCGCCGATCGTGACCGACTGCGCCACCTCGTCCGTGAAGAGCCGCGCCTTGGCGACAAGTGCGGTTTCCACCTCTTGCTTGCCCTTGGTGTCGGTGCCCATACAGGCCAGATGGGTGCCCGCCCGCACATGCCCCGCCATCAGCGACGCAGCGGGGGACGAGGTGATGGTGATGATCGCATCCGCCTCTGCCATCCGCTCCAGCGGCACGGCCTCGAAGGGCAGGCCCAGTTCCGCCGCCACCTCGGCCAGTTTCGGCAGCATCTCGGGATGCAGGTTCCAGCCGATCACGCGATCCCACTGCCGCACCCGCGCTGCCGCGCGCAACTGGAACCCCGCCTGATGCCCCGCACCGACCATCCCCAGCACCCGCGCCTCCCGCCGCGCCAGCCGGTCGATGGACAGGGCCGAGGCCGCCGCCGTCCGCAGCGCGGTCAGCAGGTTGCCCCCCACCATCGCCGTCGGACGGCCCGAGTCGGGATCGAAGAGATAGACCGTGGACTGGTGGTTGGTGATCCCGCGCGCCATGTTGCCCGGAAAATACCCCCCCGCCTTCACGCCCAGCATCCCCCCCGCGCGGTCCAGCCCGGATTTGAACCCGTACTGCCGCCCCTCGCCCAGCGCCTCGCGCACGACGGGGAAGTTGTAGGCCTGATCCCGCGCCATGGCGGCAAAGGTCGCCGCCACCGCGTCATAGGCATCCTGGGCAGAGACGAGGTCGGCAATCAGCGCCTCGGGAACGATCAGCATCGCATGTCCTTCGGGGAAAAGGGGGGAAGGCGCGCGCAGGCATCCCCGCGCGCGCCTGTCGGATCAATAGGCCTTGCCGCGCGCCGACACCGGCCAGACCACCTCGACCTTGCCGCCGCGCACGCCCACATACCAGTCATGGACGTTGCAGGTCGGGTCGCAATGGCCGGGCACCAGACGCAGCTTGTCATTGACCTTCAGCACGCCCTGCGGGTCGTCGATCACGCCATGCTCGTCGCTGCACTTGATGTATTTCACATCCGTCCGGCCATGGATGACCGGCAGCCCGCTATCAACCGACTGCGCCTTCAGCCCCGCGTCGCAGATCGCGCGGTCGGCCTTGGCGTGGGACATGACCGAGGTCAGGATGAACAGCGCATTCTCCCATTCCCCCTGATCAATCCGCTTGCCATCCTTGTCGAGGATGCGCCCGTAATCGGCATCCATGAAGGCGTAGGAACCGCACTGAAGCTCGTTATAGACCCCCGAATTTCCTTCGAAGTAATAGGACCCCGTGCCACCGCCCCCGACGATGTCGCAGTCGATCCCTTCCGCCTTCAGCGCATCGACCGCATCGCGCACCATGGCGACCGCGATGTCGATCTTGGCCTTGCGGTCCTCGTATTTGTCCATGTGCTGCATCGCGCCCTGATAGGCTTGGATGCCCGCGAATTTCAGCCCCGGCGCGGCGGCAATCGCCTTGGCCAGAGCCACCACCGCAGGCGTCGTCGTCACGCCACACCGCCCCGCGCCGCAATCGATCTCCACCAGACATTCGATGGTCGTGCCGTGCTTCACCGCCGCCGCCGACAGATCGGCCACATTGGCCGGATCATCCACGCAGCAGATCGTCCGCGCGCCCAGCTTCGGTATCCGCGCCAGACGGTCGATCTTGGCCGGATCGCGCACCTGGTTGCTGACCAGCACGTCCTTGATCCCGCCCCGGGCAAAGACCTCGGCCTCGCTCACCTTCTGGCAGCAGACGCCGCAGGACCCGCCCAGCCGTTCCTGCAGCAGGGCCACATCCACCGACTTGTGCATCTTGCCATGCACGCGGTGACGCACGCCCATCGCCTTGGCGAAGTTGCCCATCTTCACGATGTTGCGCTCCAGCGCGTCCAGATCCAGCACGAGGCAGGGCGTCTGGATATCCGCCTCGGCCATCCCCGGCAGCGCGGGGATGTCATAGCCCACTTCCAGCCCGTCCAGTTTCACAGGTGCGTTCATATCCCTTACCCCTTCATCCAAGGCAGCTTGTCCAGATCCACATTCCCGCCGGTCAGGATCACCCCGACCCGCTTGCCCCGGAACCGGTCCGGGTTCTTCAGGATCACCGCCAGCGGCACGGAACAGCTGGCCTCGATCACGATCTTCATCCGCTTCCAGTGCAGCTTCATCGCCTCCACGATCTCGTCCTCGGTCGCGGTCAGGACATCGGTCGCGTAGGTCTTCACGAAATGCCAGGTCAGCTCCTTCAGCGGCACCTTCAACCCGTCGGCCACCGTGTCGGGCGCATCATCCGCGATGATGTGGCCCGCGCGGAAACTGCGCGCCGCGTCATCGGCATTCACCGGCTCGGCGGCAAAGATCTCCACCTTCGGCGCGATGGCGGACAGGGTCAGGCAGGTGCCGGAAATCATCCCGCCCCCGCCGATGGGGGCCACCACGGCCTCCAGCCCCTCCACCTGCTCCATCAACTCGCGCGAGCAGGTCCCCTGCCCCGCGATGACGCGCGGGTCGTTGTAGGGATGCACGAAATCCGCCCCCGTGCGCGCCTGCACCTCGGCAAAGACCGCCTCGCGGCTGCTGGTCGACGGCTCGCATTCCACGATCACCCCGCCATAGCCGCGCACCGCATCCTTCTTGGCCTGCGGCGCCGTGCGTGGCATCACCACCGTGCAGGGTATCCCCCGCCGCCCCGCCGCATAGGACAGGCTCAGCGCATGGTTCCCGCTGCTATGGGTGGCAACCCCCCGCTCCAGCTGATCCTCGCGCAACCCGAAGACGGCGTTCGACGCCCCCCGCACCTTGAACGCGCCCGCCTTCTGGAAGTTCTCGCATTTGAAGAACAGCTCCGCCCCCGTCAGCTCGTTCAGGAACGAAGACGTCAACACCGGCGTGCGGTGGATATAGGGCCTGATCCTTTCATGCGCCGCGACCACATCGTCATAGGTCGGCACCACCATCTCTGCCATGTCGCGCACCCCTGCCTCCATTTTCCGTTCCCAAATATCCCGGGGGTCCGGGGGCTGGCCCCCGGTCCCGCCGCATCCGTCATTCCGCCGCCATGGCCATGGGCGCGGCCGACCCGCGATAGAACTCCGCCGCCGCCGCCACACCCGATCCCAGCCGCACGCCCCAGCCCAGATCGGCCATGCACATCTCGGCCGTCGCAAGGCCCCCCAGCACCATCACATCCGTCAGCATCCCCAGATGCCCGATGCGGAACACCTTGCCCGCCACCTCGCCCAGTCCTACACCGAAGGCCACGCCGTATTTCTCGGCCGCCAGCTTCACCAGATCGGTCCCGTTGCACCCCGCAGGCACCACCACCGCCGTCACCGTGTCGGAACAAAGATCCGCCGACGCCGCGCAGGGCCGCATCCCCCAGGCCGCCACCGCGCGCCGCACCCCTTCGGCCAGCCGCGCATGGCGGGCATAGACGGCCTCCAGCCCCTCGTCCTCCAGCATCTCGATGGACTTCGCCAGGCCCGCAATCAGCCCTACCGCGGGCGTGTAGGGATACCCCCCCGCCGCATAGCCCTTCAGCATGTCGCGGAAATCGAAGAAGGTCCGCGCCATCCGCGCCCCCTCCATCGCGGCAAGGGCCTTGTCCGACACGCCAAGGATCGCCAGACCGGCCGGCAGCATGAACCCCTTCTGGCTGCCCGCCACGGCGATATCCACACCCCAACCGGCCATGTCGAACGGCATCGACCCGATGGACGACACCCCGTCCACGAACAGCATCGCCCCATGCCCCGCCGCATCCATCGCCCGCCGGATGCCACCGATATCCGACCGCACACCCGTCGCCGTCTCGTTATGGGTCGCCAGAACCGCCTTGATCCGCCCGGCCCCATCAGCCCGCAGCGCCGCCTCGATGGCGGCGATCGGCGCGCCCTGCCCCCAGGGCGTCTCGATGATCTGCACCTCCAGCCCGTGGCGCTGGCACAGGTCGATCCAGCGGTGGCTGAACATCCCGAACCGCGCGGCCAGAACCGTATCGCCGGGCGACAGGGTGTTGGTGATCGCGGCTTCCCATCCCCCCGTGCCAGTGGACGGCAGGATGATCACCTCGCCCCCCTCCATCCGCAGCACGCGCCGCACCCCCGCCACCGCCGGACGGAACAGCCGCCCAAAGGCCGCCGAACGATGGTCGATCGTCGGCATGTCGCAGGCCTTGCGGATCACCTCGGGGATGTTGGTCGGACCGGGAATGAAGACGGGATTCTGGAAGGACATCGGGGCAACTCCACCTTGGATTGCCCTGACCCTACGCCCGCCGACCCGATCCCGCAATTTTTTCGAAAAGATTTTTCATTCAACGAAAAACCCGCTATCCTGCCGTCAAATCAACCGCTTGCGCTTTTTCACCCGAACCGGACGCCCGACAATGCCCACAAAACCCCGTGGCCGCCCCAAGGCCTTCCACGACAAGACCGACCAGAACACCGTCCAGGCGCTCGACCGCGCGCTGGGCCTCCTCTCCACCCTCGCCGCCCATCCGGGCCTGACGCTGTCGGAACTGGCCGAAACCTCCGGTCAGGCCGTCGCCACCGTCTTCCGCGCCCTCGTCACCCTGCAATCGCATGGGATGGTGGAAGTGGAGGAGCCCGGTCAGGTCTGGCACATCGGCCCTGCCGCCTTCCGCGTCGGCACCGCCTTCCTGCGCCGGACCAAGGTCGTCGAACGCGCGCGGGGGCCAATGGACCAGCTCATGCGCGACACCGGCGAAACAGCCAATCTGGGGGTCGAGGTGGGGGATGAAGTCCTTTTCCTCAGCCAGGTCGAAACGCACGAGGCGATCCGCGCCTTCTTCCCCCCCGGGACCAAGGCGCCCATGCATGTCTCGGGCATCGGCAAGGCGCTGCTCGCCTGGTATCCCGAGGACAAGGTCAGGGGCATCCTGTCGCGCAAGGGGATGGAACGCTTCACCACCCTCACCCACACCTCGGACAGCGCGCTGTTGCGCGACCTTGCCCGCACGCGCGAACGCGGCTTTGCCATCGACGATCAGGAACGCGCCGAAGGGATGCGCTGCGTCGCAGCCCCCATCTTCAACGCCCATGGCGAACCCGTCGCGGGCCTGTCGGTCAGCGGCCCCGCCTTCCGCATGGCGCTGTCCGACGCCGCCCGCCTTGGCGCCCTCGTCCGCGCCGCCGCGGATCGGGTGACCGAGGCGACGGGCGGCGAAAGACCCGCCTGATTTCATCTCGGCCCAAATACTCGCAGGGGGAGAGGGGCGCGCGCGCCCCTCGGGGGGCGGCAGCCCCCCCTTTCGCACAGGCGTGCCGCCGGGAACGGCGGCTCCGCGTGATTATTGCAGGTCGCGGAACGCCGCCTGCATCCGCGCCACCGCCTCCTCCACCATCGCGCGGGGGGCGGCGATGTTGAACCGCAGGAAGCTTTCCCCGCCCGCCCCGAAGCTCGACCCGTGGTTGGTGGCGATCTTCGCCTCCTTCTCGACCCGCGCGATGAATTCCGCCGCGTCCATCCCCGTGCCGGAAAAATCCAGCCAGGCCAGATAGGTCGCCTCCAGCGGCATGGACCGCAGCCCCGGAATGGCCGCCATCCCCGCATCGAAGACCCGCCGGTTCCCGTCCAGATAGGCCATCAGCGCATCCACCCATGCCGCGCCTTCGGGCGAATAGGCCGCCGTCGCCATGTGCATCCCGAAACTGTTGCCCGAAATGCCCAGCGCCATGATCTTCGCCGCGAACTTCCCCCGCAGCACGGGGTCCGCGATGATGACATTGCCCGTATGGCTGCCCGCGATGTTGAAGGTCTTGGTCGTCGCCGTCATCATCACCAGCCGGTCCGCGATATCCGGCGCGGCCAGCGGCATCGGCACATGCGTCTGCCCCGGATAGACCAGATCATGGTGGATCTCGTCCGAGACGAGGATCAGGTCATGCCGCTTGCAGAACTCCGCCACCCCGCGCAGCTCGGCCGCCGTCCAGACCCGCCCGCCGGGATTGTGGGGCGAGCAGAGGATGAACATCCGCTCTGTCCCCGTCATCATCGCGTCCCAGCCGTCGAAATCCATCTCGTAACGGCCATCCACCACCGCCAGCGGACATTCCCGCACCTCACGCCCCGCCGCTTTGATCGTGCGGGCAAAGGCGTGATAGACCGGCGTCGTCAGCACCACCGCATCCCCCGGCGCGGTGAACGCCTCCAGACACAGCCCCGTGCCATTCACCAGACCGTGGGTGGTGAAGATATCCCCCGTCTCGACCGACCAGCCGTGGCGCGTTTGCATCCACCAGCGGATCGCCTCCAGATAGGCGCTGTCATCCCCGAAATAGCCATAGACCCCATGCGCCGCCATCCGGTCCACCGCCGCCTGCACGCAGGCCGGCGGGCGGAATTCCATGTCCGCCACCCACATGGCAAGCCCGCCCTCGGCAGGGACGCCATAGTACTTCTCCATCATGTCCCATTTCACGCAATGGGTGCCGATGCGGTTGATCGGGGTGTCGAAGTCCATGTCCGCCCTCTGTTCGCTGTGACAGGCACAGGCATAGCAAGACGGAACCTTCGTTCCAAGATGGAAATTTGAAGCGATACAATGTTCCGAAATTTCATACCTACATAGAACATTTTACCGATAAAGCGGAATTATCCGGAATACTGGACCAAGGCCACCGCCCGCCACCCCGCTCCTGTCCCGCCATTGCAGGACCGGCCCCTTTTCCGCTAATCAGGCCGCATGATCCGTCCCATCCTGATCCATCCCGACCCGCGCCTCAAGAAGCTCTGCGAACCCGTCGCCGAGATATCGGCAGACATGGGCAAACTGGCCGAGGACATGCTGCAGACCATGTATGATGCCCCCGGCATCGGCCTTGCCGCGCCGCAGATCGGCGTGACCAAGCGGCTGATCGTCATGGACTGCGTCAAGGGCGAAGATCAGGCCCCCCGCCCCATCGCCATGTTCAACCCCGTCATCACATGGTCCTCCGAAGAGCTGTCGACCTACGAGGAAGGCTGCCTCTCCATCCCCGACCAATATGCCGAGGTGCAGCGCCCCGCCGAGGTGCGCGTGACATGGACCGGCCTTGACGGCAAAAGCCACGAGGAACAGTTCGCCGGTCTCTGGGCCACCTGCGTGCAGCACGAGATCGACCACCTGAACGGCAAGCTCTTCATCGATTATCTGGGCCCGCTGAAACGCCAGATGATCACCCGCAAGATGGAAAAGCTGAAGCGCGAACGCGCGCGGCAGGGCTGATGGCGGTCCTGCCCGTCCTGACATGGCCCGACGCGCGGCTGTCCACGCCCTGCGTCCCCGTCCTGCCGACCGATGCCACGCGGGCGCTGGCGCAAGACATGCTCGACACCATGTATGCCGCCCCCGGCCGCGGCCTTGCCGCGCCGCAGGTGGGGCATCTGATCCGCCTTTTCGTGATGGATGTGACGTGGAAGGACGGCCCCCCCGCCCCGCGCATCTTCTTCAACCCCGTGATCCTGTCGCGCGGCACCGCCACCGCGACCGGCCCCGAAGGCTGCCTGTCGATCCCCGGCATCACCACCGACATCACCCGCGCCACGGAAATCCACCTGCGCTGGACCGATGCCGAGGGGCGGCCACAGGAAGACACCCTGACCGGCTTCGCCGCCATCTGCGCCCAGCACGAGATCGACCATCTCGACGGCATCCTCACCCTTGACCGCCTTTCCCCCGCCGCCCGCGCCCGCGCGCTTGCGGCCTATGACGCAGCGAACGCCCCATGACCGCCCGCCCCTGCCTGCCCTGGCCCCACCCCGTGCTCAAGACGCCCGCAGCGACGGTCGATGCCATCACCGACGAGATCCGCGCCATCTGGACCGACATGATCGACACGATGGAGGCGATGCCCGGCTACGGCCTTGCCGCGCCGCAGATCGGCATCCCCCTGCGCCTTGCCGTGGTGGACTGTTCCACCGAACGCGGGCAGGCGATCCGCATGGCCAACCCCGAAGTGCTGCACGCCAGCGTCCAGCCCCGCGAACATGAGGAGGCATCCCCCAACCTGCCCGGCGTCTCGGCGGTGATTGAACGCCCCCGCGCGGTCACGGTCCGTTTCGTGAACGAACAGGGGGAAATCGAGGAACGCGACTTCGTCCACCTCTGGGCGACCAGCGTGCAGCACCAGATCGACCATCTGGCGGGCAAGATGTATTTCGACCGCCTCTCGCCCCTGAAACGCAAGATGCTGCTGGCCAAGGCGGAAAAACTGCGGAGGCGCGGGTGAAGATCGTCTTCATGGGCACGCCCGATTTTTCGGTCCCCGTGCTGCGGGCCCTCGCCGCGCGGCATGACATCGTGGCGGTCTACACCCAACCCCCCCGCCCCGCCGGACGGGGCAAGGACCTGCGCCCCACGCCCGTCCATGCGGCGGCCGATGCACTCGGCCTGCCCGTCCGCCATCCCGCCAGCCTGAAGGGGGCCGACGAACAGGCGTCCTTCGCCGCACTTGGCGCGGATGTGGCGGTGGTGGTGGCCTATGGCCTGATCCTGCCGCAAGCGATCCTCGACGCCCCGCGCATGGGCTGCCTGAACATCCACGCCTCGCTCCTGCCGCGCTGGCGCGGCGCGGCCCCGATCCATCGCGCCATCATGGCGGGGGATGCGGAAACCGGCATCTGCATCATGCAGATGGAGGCGGGCCTCGACACCGGCCCCGTCCTGCTGCGGCAGGCAACGCCCATAGGCGCGGAAGAGGTGACGTCCGAACTTCACGACCGCCTCTCGCAGATGGGCGCAGGGCTGATCCTTTCCGCGCTCGACCGCCTGCCCGACCTGACCCCCGAAGCGCAACCCGCCGAAGGCGTCACCTATGCCGCCAAGATCGACAAGGCCGAAGCCCGCATCGACTGGACCCGTCCCGCGGTGCAAGTCGACCGGCTGATCCGCGGCCTGTCACCCTTTCCGGGCGCGTGGTGCATGGCGGGGGGCGAACGGGTGAAACTCCTGCGCGCACGCCTTGCCACGGGCAGCGGCGCCCCCGGCAGCGTGCTGCACGGCCTGACCATCGCCTGCGGTGACGGCGCGGTCGAGATCACCCTTGCCCAGCGCGAAGGGAAGAAGGCGCAGGTGCCAGAAGATTTCCTGCGCGGCTTCACCCTGCCCGCGCGGCTGGACTAACCCTTCGCCTGCCGGATCACCCGCTCCAGCACTTCCAGAAACCGCGACCTGTCGGCCTTGGAAAAGGGCCGCCCGCCGCCCTGCCGGAAGGGATCAGCGCTGCGCAGGTCCGCCATCAGATCGCGCGTCGCCAGAGCGTTGCCGATGTTGCGGTCGGTCAGCACCTCGCCATTGTGCTTCACCACCACGGCCCCCGCCGCCACCGCCTTGGCGGCCAGCGGGATATCCCCCGTCACCACCACATCCCCCGCCCCGCATTGCGCGGCGATCCACTTGTCGGCCTCGTCCGGCCCGTCCGCCACATAGACCATCTCGACCAGCGGGCTTGTCATCGGCCTGATCCCGCCATTCGACACGACATACATCCGCACCCCGTGGCGGGCCGAGACACGCCCCGCCTCCTCCTTCACGGGGCAGGCATCGGCATCGACGAAAAGCCGCGTCACCCCGTCAGCCCAGCAAGGCCTGCGCATGGAAGGCCACATGTTCCTCCATGAAGGTCGACACGAAGAAATAGCTGTGGTCATAGCCCTTCTGCATCCGGAACGACCCGCCCTGCCGCCGCGCCGCCATCGCCTCGGCCAATGCCTCGGGCTTCAAGAGGTCAAGGAACTGGTCCGCCGTCCCCTGATCGATCAGCATCGGCCCGTCGAACCCATAGCGCCGCATCATCAGCGTGGCGTCATAGCCCGCCCATGCGGATTCATCCGCGCCCAGATAGGCGGTGAACTGCTTGCGCCCCCAGTCGGACGCCACCGGATTGCAGATCGGCGCAAAGGCCGACACCGACCGGAACCGCCCCGGAAAGCTCATCGCCACGGTCAGCGCGCCATGCCCGCCCATCGAATGGCCGGTGATCGCCTGCGCCGCCTCGGCCAGAGGAAAGGCGGAAAACAGCACGTTGGGCAATTCGTCGGTGATGTAGTCCCACATCTGGAAATGCGGCTCCCACGGGCTTTCCGTGGCGTTCACATAGAACCCCGCGCCCTGCCCCAGATCATAGGCCGGATCATCTGCCACCCCCGCCCCGCGCGGGCTGGTATCGGGAAAGACCAGCGCGATGCCCGCCTCGGCCGCCCAGCGCTGCGCGCCGGATTTCACCATCGCGTTCTCATGCGTGCAGGTCAGGCCGGACAGATACCACAGCACGGGAACCGGCCCGTCCTCGGCCTGCTCGGGCAGGAAGAGGCCAAAGGTCATGTCGCAATCGCAGGTGCCCGACGGATGCGAATACACCCCCTGCACACCCCCGAAGGCACGGCTTTCCGATACGGTCTTCATCGATCACCTCGCATTGTCAGGGTGAAACTTTCACGGGGCGCAAAGGGATGCAACCCACCCTTCCCCCTTCATCTCGGCCCAAATACTCCGGGGGTCCGGGGGCAGGGCCCCCGGCGGCCTGCCCGCCCGCGCCGCGGCGGGCTATTGCGTCGGATGGAATTTCCCCGCGGGCGAGGCGGTGAAGATCTGGCACCCCGTCGCCGTCACGCCAACGGAATGTTCGAACTGCGCCGACAGCGACTTGTCCCGCGTGATCGCGGTCCAGTCATCGGCCAGAACCTTCGTCTCGGGGCGGCCAAGGTTCACCATCGGCTCGATGGTGAAGAACATCCCCTCCTCCAGCACCGGCCCGCTGCCCGCCCGCCCGTAATGCAGCACGTTGGGCGGCGCATGGAAGACCCGGCCCAGACCGTGGCCGCAGAAATCGCGCACCACGCTCATCCGCTGGCTTTCGACATAGGACTGGATCGCATGGCCGATATCGCCAAAGGTATTCCCCGGCTTCACCGCCGCGATCCCGCGCATCAGCGCCTCGTGCGTGACATTGATCAGGCGCTGGGCAAAGGGCTTGGCCGTGCCCGCGACATACATCCGGCTGGAATCGCCGAACCAGCCGTCCACCACAACGGTGACGTCGACATTCAGGATATCCCCGGCCTGCAGCACGTCATTGCTGCGGCCGGGAATCTTGCTGCCCGGAATCCCGTGGCAGACCACATGGTTCACGCTGATGCAGGAGGCATGGCGATAGCCCTTGTAACCGATGGTGGCCGACACCACGCCCAGCCGCTTGACCTCTTCGGTGATGAAGGCGTCGATGTCGCCCGTCGTGGCGCCCGGCACCACCAGCGGACCCACGGCATCCAGTATCCCTGCCGCCACGCGCCCCGCTTCGGCCATGCCCGCGAAATCCGCATCCTCGTAGATGCGGATTCCGTCCTTCGTGATGCGCCCGCGCGTCTCGTCCACTGGTCAGAACCTTTCCTGCGTCAGCGCCTAGATAAGCAAAGCCTCTTGCAAAGGCCAGACCTGCGCCGTCCCGCCCCCTTTGAAACCGTGCCCGCGCGGCCTATACCCGTCCCACGCCCGCCGGAAGGAGACCGTAATGCCCAATCCCACCGCAGCCATGCTCGTCATCGGGGACGAAATCCTGTCCGGCCGCACCCGCGATTCGAACATGCACCATCTGGCCCGCCGCCTGACCGACCACGGCATCCGCCTGACCGAGGCGCGCGTCGTGGCCGACGACCACCCCGCCATCGTCGCCGCCGTGAACGAGCTGCGCGCCCGCTACGACCATGTCTTCACCTCGGGCGGGATCGGCCCCACCCATGACGACATCACCGCCGAGGCGATCGCGGCGGCCTTCGGCGTTGCCATCACCCACCGCGCCGACGCCATGGCCCTGCTTGCCGCCCATTACGACCGCGCGGGCCTGCCCTTCAACGAGGCCCGCCAGCGCATGGCCCGCATCCCCGACGGCGCGACCCTGATCGAAAACCCCGTCTCCACCGCGCCGGGCTTCACCCTTGGCAATGTCCATGTCATGGCCGGTGTTCCCAACATATTCGAGGCGATGCTCGCAGGCGTCCTTCCCACGTTGACGGGCGGCGCGCCGCTTTTGTCGCAATCGCTGCGCGTGAACCGGGGCGAGGGCGAGATCGCCTCGGATTTCGCGGCCCTCGCGGCCGAGTTTCCCGACCTCTCGATGGGCAGCTATCCCTTCAACACCAACGGCGTCTACGGCACCAACCTCGTCATCCGCGGCACCGATCCGGCGCGGATCGACGCGGCCATGACGCGCCTTGCCGCGATGTTCCCGTGACCGGTGCGATGACCCCCGCCCGTCTGGCCGCACTGGCCGAGGCGACATGGCCCCCCGCCGCCACGCACCGCGCGGGGCCGTGGCTGATCCGCGAAGGTCAGGGGGGCGGGCAGCGCGTCTCGGCCGCCTCACCTGCCGCAGACTGGACCGATGCCGACATCCCCGCGGCCGAGGCGGCGATGCGCGCGCTGGGGCAGCACCCGCTTTTCGTCATTCACCCCGCCGACGCCGCGCTGGATGCGGCACTGGCCGCGCGCGGCTATGCCCTGCACGACGCCGTGGTCGCCTATGCCGCCCCCACCGCCGGGCTTGGCGCGGAAGAGCCTTCCTTCCTGTCCACCTTCCCCCATTGGCCGCCCCTGTCCGTCACCCGCCAGATCTGGGCCAAAGGCGGAATCGGCCCCGCCCGTGTTGCCGTCATGGACCGCGTCACGGGGCCGAAAACCGCCATCCTCGGCCGCACGGGCGACCGCGCGGCGGGGGCGGCCTTCGTCGCGCTTCAGGGCAATATTGCGATGCTTCACGCGCTTGAAACAGTCCCCGCCCTGCGCCGCCAGCGCTGCGCCCACAACATCTTGCGGGCCGCCGCCCGCTGGGCCCGCGATCACGGGGCCGACACGCTGGCGCTTCTGGTGACTGAGCGGAACGCCGCCGCCCGCGCGCTCTATGCTTCCCTGCAAATGCAGGTTGTGGGACAGTATCACTATCGGAAGCAATAGCCCGAAGAAGGCCGAGCAGTTGAGAATATCCCCGACCGAACGCCCGCACCGGACCCTCCGGCGACTGGTGACTGCGCTTGCCCGCCCCGCACTGGCCCTGCCCTTGCTGGTCGCGCTGCAAGCGCCGGTTCTGGCCTTCGACCTTGTCCTTCCCTCTGCTGCCAAGCCCTCGGGCGAACGGGTCGAGGCGCTGGCCTCCCACGCCGTCGCCACCGGACCGTGGAAGGCGGGCACCCTGCCCACCACCACCGCCGAAGGCAGCCTGCGCCAGACCGCATGGAAACTCGCAGGCGCCGACAGGGGCACGCTCGACCTGCTGCGCCCCCTGCGCGACCAGATCACGGCGGCGGGCTTCACCACCGTTTTCGAATGCGAAAGCACAGGCTGCGGCGGGTTCGACTTCCGCTATGGCATCGAAATCCTGCCTGAACCCGAAATGCATGTGGACCTCGGCGATTTCCGCTTCCTCGCCGCCCGTCGTGACGGCGGGAATGGCCCCGAATGGGTCACCCTGATTGTCAGCCGCTCTGCCGATACGGGCTTTGTCCAGCTCACGGAGATCGGCGCGCCGGTGGCCGGTGAGGATGTCACCCTCTCCACCAAATCCGACTTCACGCCCGATCTGGCCGAAACCGGCAGCATCGACCCCGCACCCGCCGCCCTGCCAGCCAATCCCGTCACGGGCCCCGTCGCACAGGCCCTGTCCGCCGGTCAGGCTGCAGTGCTGGAAGACCTGTCCTTCGCCTCGGGCGCGGCGGACCTGACGGCGTCCGACACCGACTCGCTGCGCCAACTGGCCAACTGGCTGGTCGCCAATCCCGACGCACGGGTGGAACTGGTGGGCCATACCGACGCCTCGGGCAATGCCGGTGCCAACACCGCCCTGTCACTGGCACGGGCCGAAGCGGCGCGCAGCGCGCTCCTCGCGCTGGCCGACATCGACCCCGCCCGCATCACCGCGCGCGGCGCCGGCCCCGACAGCCCCCGCGCCACCAACGACACCCAAGAAGGCCGCGCCCAAAACAGAAGGGTCGAGGCGATCCCCGCCCCGACCCTCTGACCGCGTCCGTTCGTCGGACCTCACCAGTTATCCGGTCCCTTGTCGATCAACTGCCGCGCAAGGAAATCGATGAAGGCGCGCACCTTGGGCTGGGTGAACCGCCCCGGCGGATAGACCGCATAGATGCCCAGCACCTCGGTCGGCAGTCCAGGAATGGCCTCTTCCACCAACCCCTGCCGCATCGCATCCGCGTAAAGGAAGGACGGCAGATAGGCGATCCCCAGACCGGAAATCGCCGCATTCAGCAGCGATTGCCCGTCATTCACCGTCAGCCAGCCCACCGACCGCACCTGCCGCTTTTCCCCCGACGGCGCGGTGATCTTCCACACATTGCCATTGGCCTGATTCGAATAGTGCAGCAGCTTGTGTTCGTTCAGGTCGTCGATCTTCATCGGACGCCCGTATTTCTGGAAATAGGACGGCGAGGCGATCATCCGCTTCGTCGTCTCGGTCAGCTTGCGCGCGCGCAGCGAGCTGTCCTCCAGCTCGCCCACGCGGATCGCCATGTCGAACCCTTCGGAGATCAGCTCCACATAGCGGTTGTTCAGGACCATGTTCACCGTGATCTCGGGATATTCGATCAGGAAATCCCCGAGGATCGGCGACAGCAGGTTCACCCCGAAATCGGTCGCCACGGAAATCCGCAGCAGACCCGACGGCGCCGACTGCATCGACGTGACCAGCGCATCCGCCTCGCCCGCATCGTTCAGCACCCGCCGCGCGCGGTCGTAATAGGCAAGGCCAATCTCGGTGGGCGACACCCGCCGCGTCGTCCGGTTCAGAAGGCGGGCCCCCAACCGCGCCTCCAGCGCCGACACGTGTTTGGACACGGCGGATTTGGAAATGCCCATCTTCTTGGCCGCATCCGTGAATCCGCCCTGGTCCACCACGGTGGCGAAGGCTTCCATTTCCGTCAGTCGGTCCATTGTTACCCTCTGGCAAGCTATGAGGTCGTCTTGCCAAGGATTGACCGCGAAATCGGGCAGGATCGGGGCGCAGGCGGGGCCGATCAGGGGTTTTCGTGGGGATCGTTGAAGGCAGGGAAACAGGATGCCCCGCCCGCACCTTTATCCGCTCACAACCGCGCGGCCAGCCGCGCCCCCTGATCGATGGCCCGCTTGGCATCCAGTTCGGCCGCCACATCCGCCCCGCCGATCACATGGGCCGCGATCCCCGCGGCGGCCAGCGCATCGGCCAGCCCCCGCTCCGGCTCCTGCCCCGCGCAGAGGACGACTGTGTCGACGGGGATCAACTCCTCCACCCCGTCGCGCCGCACGACAAGGCCTTCGGGCAGGATGCGGTCATAGGCGACACCGCCGATCATCTTCACCCCCTTGGCCGCCAGCGCCGCGCGATGGATCCAGCCCGTGGTCTTGCCCAGCCCCCGCCCCGGCTTTTCCGCCTTGCGCTGCAACAGCCAGACCTCGCGCGCGGGCGGCTCGGGCGCGGGCTCCACCAGCCCGCCCGCCACATCCGCCGGATCGCCCACGCCCCATTCCCGCCGCCACAGCGCAGGCTCCAGCGTCGGGGACAGGCCGCGATGGACCAGAAACTCGGCCACGTCGAACCCGATGCCCCCCGCGCCGATCACCGCCACCCGCCGCCCCACCGGCGCCCCGTTCAGCACATCGGCATAGCCCAGCGCCCGCTCCTGCCCCGCAATCCCCGGGTTGCGCGGGCTCACCCCCGTCGCCACCACCACCTCGTCGAACCCGCGCAGGTCATCCACCCCAACCTCCGCGCCCAGCCGCAAGTCCACCCCCGCCCGCGCGATCCGCGCAGCAAACCAGCGCACCAGCCCGTGGAACTCTTCCTTCCCCGGCACCTGCTTGGCGAGATTGAGCTGCCCACCGATCCGGTCCGCGCGGTCGAACAGCACCACGCGATGCCCCCGCTCTGCCGCCACTGCCGCCACCATCAGCCCCGCCGCGCCGGCCCCCACGACGGCCACCGATTTCGCCACCGCCACCGGCTCATAGGCCAACTCCACCTCATGACAGGCGCGCGGGTTCACAAGACAGCTCGTCAGCTTGCCGCTGAAGGTGTGATCCAGACAGGCCTGATTGCAGGCGATGCAGGGCGCGATCTCCTCCGCCCGCCCCGCCGCCGCCTTGGCCACGAAGTCCGCATCCGCCAGAAAGGGCCGCGCCATGGAAACCATGTCGGCCTGCCCCTCTGCCAGCACCCGCTCCGCCACATCGGGCGCGTTGATCCGGTTCGATGCGATCACCGGTATCCCCACCTCGCCCCGCAGCCGCCCCGTCAGATGCGCGAATGCCGCCCGCGGCACCGATGTGGCGATCGTCGGCACCCGCGCCTCGTGCCAGCCGATGCCGGTGTTCAGGACACTCGCCCCCGCCGCCTCGATGGCACGGGCCAGCGTCACCACCTCGTCCCATGTGCTGCCGTTCGGGATCAGGTCGATCAGGCTGATGCGGTAGATCAGGATGAAATCCGCCCCCACCGCCGCCCGCACCCGCCGCACCACCTCCACCGGCAGGCGCATGCGGTTGGCATATTCCCCGCCCCAGCGGTCGGTCCGCCGGTTGGTATGGGTGACGAGGAACTGGTTCAGGAAATACCCCTCGCTCCCCATCACCTCGACCCCGTCATAGCCTGCCTCGCGCGCCCGCACGGCCGCCGTCACGATGTCGGCAATCTGCTTTTCGATCCCCGCCTCGTCCAACTCGCGCGGCACAAAGGGCGAAATGGGCGAGCGCACCGCACTCGGCGCCACGCAATCCTTGCCATAGGCATAGCGCCCCGCATGCAGGATTTGCATCGCGATCCGCCCGCCCGCCTGATGTACGCGGTCCGTCACAACGCGGTGGTTGGCGATGTCCTGCGCGGAATGAAGCCCCGCCGCACCGGGAAAGACCCCCCCCTCGGCATTGGGCGCCATCCCCCCCGTCACGATCAGCCCGACCCCGCCCCGCGCGCGTTCGGCATAGAACTCCGCCACGCGGTTCCAGTCGCCCCGCTCCTCCAGCCCCGTATGCATCGACCCCATCAGCACACGGTTGGGCAGCGTCACTTGACCCAGCGACAGGGGCGACAGCAGGTGCGGGTATTCGGTCATGATGGTCCTCCGGCGCGCAGACTGCCCCAGCGCCGCGCCCCTGTCACCGGCGACGCGGCGTCATGCGCGACCACACGCGCAGAACCTCGGCTGCCTGCTTGCCCGATGAAGGGCGCAAGGGGCGCGACGTCACATCGTCTCGACGCAATGCCGCCGGAAGGCCCGCTTCAGCATGTCCAGCTCGGCCCGCAACAGATCCACCTCGGCGCGCAGGTCGTCTTCCATCGCCACGCCCGTGATGATGGTGAAATGCGCCAGATTCTCGCCCGTCTCGCGGTCGCGGATCAGGAAGGTCTGCACCCCCTCGGCCAGAACCTCGGCCGGGATCGGCACGCGCACCGACCATTCCCCCGCACGGTCGGGGATCGCCACAACCTCCAGCCCGGGCACGACCTGCTCCAGATGCCGCACCTCCAGCGACGGGCGCTCCGTTCCGGACAGCACCCCCTCCCAGACGCCCGCGCGGATGCGTGTCCTGGTCAGTTTCACCCCGTCCATCACCATCCCCCGTTCACAGTTCCGCCCGCGGGCGGCGGCTGACCGTCACGTCGCGCAGGATGATCTGGTTCATCTCCGGCCCCTCGAAGATCAGGTCGATCCACAGCTTTTCGATCCGCTTCTCGTTGATCTTGGTATAGGTCAGGTCGAATTCCACCATGACCTCCTCGGCCCCCAGCGGCACTTCCAGCACGATCTGTTCCGTATTCGGCCCGTGCTTCACGTTCAGCCGCGCAAAGATCTCCAGCGGCTTCTCCAGCTCCACGATCATGTCCAGCCGCACCAGATGGCGCAGCTTCAACCCCCGCGCCGCCTCTTCCGGCAGGTCGATCACCAGCGACAGGAACGACCCGTCAAAGCGGAACACATCCATCCGGAAACCGAAGGGGGCCACATCGCCCGCCCGCTCGTTGCGGATCTGCCGTACGGTCAGCTCGCTCAGCCGGCAGTCATGGAACAGCGTCGCCCCCTCGCCGAAGGTCGACCGGTTCGGCACCGACGCCATCCCCGGCACCGGCATCGGCCCGCGCCACAGCTCCGGCCGCCAGGCCCAGTCCGTGCCCAGCGGGCGGCGGATCGAATTCGACCCGATCACCGGCAGCGCCAGACGGTATTCCGCCTCGTGGATCACGCGGTCGATCTGCCGCCGCAGCGCCCGCGCCTTGGCACGCCAGCCCCGCAGCGTGGCAAGGTCCGCCGCCGCCGCGCCCTCGGCCCGTTCCTCCCAGTGCCGCAGCACCCGCCGCTGAAGCACCCTGTCAAAAACGTTGTCCAGCCTGCCCAACTTCACACGCGCCCCGCACCTGCGCGCCGCACCGGCACGCTGTGGCTGTTTATGCCGCAAAACGCCCGCCGCGCCACCGCCAATTTGCCTGCAGTCCCGCGAATTCATCCCCGCGCGGCGGGTTCAGATCGACGGCGCCCCCGCCTCGCGGTTCGCCGCCACCAGCGCGGCCACCGCCGCGTCCAGCAGCGCGCGCCCCTCGGTCACACTGATCGGCGCGCCCTCTGCCCCGCTGACCGACACCGTCGCCAGCCGCCCGCGCAGGGGCCGGATCGCGCGCCAGTATTCCCCCGCCTCGCGGTCCGCCACATGCAGCACGAAGGTGCCCCCGCTGCTCGCCGCCGACAAAAGCCGCACGTCCCCCGCCCTGCCCGACCGGCTCAACGCCGCCAGCCCGTCCTGCGACTGGAAATACGCCGCCAGCGCCGCGCCCCCGTCCGACATGGCCCCGCCCGACCCCGCAGCCCCCACCGACAGCGTGATCACCGCAGGCTCGGCCCCGCTGCCCGCCGAACAGCGCCCCATCAGCACCACCGCATTGTCCGCGCCCCTCTGCCCCGCCCCTTCGGCGATGCAATAGCCGGACGGCGCCGCCGCCGTCACCGCCCCGTCAAGCAAGGCCACCTGCCGGATGCCGCCCCCCGGCGCCACGCATCCGCCCAGCAACCCAAGCGCCACCAGCGCGAGCACACCTGTCAACCTTGCCACTCCGGCCTCCCCGACGCCGCTTTTCCCGCGGCGGTTGACCCCTGCATAACGCCCCGACCCCGCCCGCGTCCACAACCGTGACGCACCGCTTGCATCCGCCCCGCCGACCCGCTTCATTCCGCCAACAGGGAGACACCGATGACCGACACCACCCGCCTTGCCGCCCGCCTGAACGGGCAGCCCGACCTCTACGCCGCCCTCCGCGCCGCCATTGCCGGAACCGGCACCGCCCCCGCCATCCCCGACCTGATCGCCGCCTGCGACGCACCCACCGCCGCGCGCCTCGGCGCCGTGGATGCGGGGCTTCTGGCCGCCATCGCGCGCAAGGCCGCAACGGGCGAGGCGGTGGCAGGTTCCGCCGCGCTGCGCGCCCGCCTCGCCACCCTGCCCGCCCACCCCCTCTTCCTGCCCGATCCCGCAGAGGGCGCGACCATGGCGCTGCCCACCACCGGCGAACGCCCCGACATGCCCGCCTTCTCGGACCGCACCTTCGACGCATGGTTCGACGCCCACCGCGCCCGCGGCATCCGCTACGGCCTCGGCCTCTATGGCGAGAACCGGACGGTCTACGCCACCCCGCAATTCGCCGATGCCGCCAGCCCCGAACGGCGCACCATCCACCTTGGCATCGACGTCTTTGCCCCCGTCGGAACCCCCGTCCACGCCCCGCTTGCGGGCCGCGTCCGGCACCTGACCTACAATGCCGACCCGCTGGATTACGGTAACACGCTGATCCTCGAACACGACCTCGACGGGATGCGCTTCTTCACCCTCTACGGCCACCTCGCCGCCAGCCTGCCCGACCTGCACCCGACCGGACGCATCGAGGCCGGCCAGACCATCGCCCATCTGGGCGACTGGCCCGAAAACGGCGGCTGGGCCGCGCATATCCATTTCCAGATCGTCACCGACCTTCTGGCCACCTCGGGCAATTTCTTCGGCGTGGGCCATGCCAGCCTGCGCGATGTCTGGTCCGACATCAGCCCCGACGCCAACCTCCTCATGCGCCTGCCCGCGCACAGCTTCACGGTCTGACCATGCCCCACCTGATCCGCCCCGCCACCCTCGACGACCGCGCCCTCTGGCAGCCGCTCTTCGAAGCCTATGCCGCCTTCTACAACACCCCCCTCACGCCCCAGACACTCGACACCGTCTGGGGCTGGATCCACGATCCCGAAAACCCCTTCTGGTGCGACCTCGCCCTCTCTCCCGACGGGCGCCCCCTCGGCCTCGTGCAGTATCAGCTCATGCACCGCTCCCTCGGCGGGTCGATGGTCTGCTACCTCTCCGACCTCTTCACCACGCCCGACGCTCGCGGTCAGGGCATCGGCCGCGCCCTGATCGACCACGTCCTCGCCTTTGCCAAGCAGCGCGGCCTGCCCAATGTCCGCTGGCTCACGGCCGAGGACAACACGACCGCGCGGCAGCTCTACGACACCTACCGCCCCCGCACCCCCTTCATCCTCTACGCCATCCCAACGACCTGAACCGCCCCCACCCGCGCCTGCCTCCCCCGCCACAGCCTGCCCGATTGCATTTCCCGCCCCCCCGCCTTATCTCTGCCCCCCAACCGACGGAGCCGAACAAGGGCAAACCCCGCATGAACTGGATCTCCAACTACGTCCGCCCCAAGATCAACTCGCTCTTCTCCCGCAGGGAAGTGCCCGAGAACCTGTGGACGAAGTGCCCCGAATGCGGGACCATGCTCTTCCACCGCGAACTGGCCGCCAACCTGAACGTCTGCACCTCCTGCGACCATCACATGGCCATCAGCCCGCGCGACCGCTTCACCGCCCTCTTCGACGGCGGCATCTTCACCGAGGTGAAGGTTCCCGAACCCGTTACCGACCCGCTGCATTTCCGCGACCAGAAGAAATACCCCGACCGCCTGAAGGCCGCGCAGAAAGCGACGGGCGAGAAAGAGGCGATGCTGGTGGCCGAGGGCGAGATCGCCAAGACCCCGATCGTCGCCGTCGCGCAGGACTTCTCCTTCATGGCGGGCTCCATGGGCATGTATGTCGGCAACGCCATCCTCGCCGCCGCCGACCGCGCGGTGAAGATGAAGCGTCCGCTCGTCCTCTTCTCTGCCGCCGGTGGCGCGCGGATGCAGGAAGGCATCCTGTCGCTGATGCAGATGCCCCGCACCACCGTCGCCGTGCAGATGCTGCGCGAGGCGAACCTGCCCTATATCGTCGTGCTGACCCACCCCACCACGGGCGGCGTCACGGCCTCCTACGCCATGCTGGGGGATGTGCAGATCGCCGAACCCAACGCGCTCATCTGCTTCGCCGGTCCCCGCGTCATCGAACAGACCATCCGCGAAAAACTGCCCGAAGGGTTCCAGCGCGCGGAATACCTGCTCGACCACGGGATGCTGGACCGCGTCACCCACCGCAAGGCCCTGCGCGAGGAACTGGTGACCATCATCCGCATGCTCACGAACCAGCCCCCCGCCATCCGCGGCGAGCTGACCGCCCAACCCGCCGAAGCCTGATCCCGTGACCACGCTTCCCTCCGACGCCATCCTCGAACGGATGATGACCCTGCACCCCAAGGTCATCGACCTGACACTTGACCGCGTGCACCGGCTGCTGGGCCTGCTGGGCAACCCCGAACGCGCCATCCCGCCCGCCATCCACCTTGCGGGCACCAACGGCAAGGGATCGACGCAGGCCATGATCCGCGCGGGGCTTGAGGCGGCAGGACAGCGCGTCCACGCCTATACCTCGCCCCACCTTGCCCGCTTCCACGAACGCATCCGCCTTGCGGGCGAGTTGATCGGGGAACCCGCCCTCGCCGCGCTGCTGGACGAATGCGTGGAACGGAACGGGCCGGACGAGATCACCTTCTTCGAAATCACCACCTGCGCCGCCTTCCTCGCCTTTGCCCGCACCTCCGCGGACTGGACGCTCTTGGAAGTGGGCCTCGGCGGGCGGCTCGACGCCACCAACGTCATCACGCCCCGCCTGTCGATCATCACCCCGGTCTCGATGGACCACGAAGCCTTCCTCGGCGACACCATCGCCAAGATCGCGGGCGAAAAGGCGGGCATCATCAAGCGCGGCATCCCCGTCATCGTCGGCCCCCAGCATCCCGACGGGCTGGCGGTGATCGAGGCGACCGCCGCCCGCCTCGGCGCGCCCCTCCTCGCCCACGGCCAGCACTGGCAGGTATGGGAGGAACGCGGTCGCCTGATCTATCAGGACGAGCATGGCCTGCTGGACCTGCCCCTGCCCAACCTTCCGGGCCCCCACCAGATCCAGAACGCGGGCGCCGCCCTCACCGCGCTGCGCCATCTGGGCCATGACGAGGCGGCCTGCGAAGCCGCCGTCACCCGCGCCGAATGGCCCGCCCGGATGCAGCGCCTGCGCCGTGGTCCGCTGGTCGACATGGCGCCGCAGGTGGAACTCTGGCTCGACGGCGGCCACAACCCCGCAGGGGGCGAGGCGGTGGCGTCAACGCTTGCCCGCATGCCCGCGCGGCAGACGCATCTGATCTGCGGCATGCTGAACACCAAGGACGTGACGGGCTACATGCGCCCCCTCGCCCCGCAGGTCACGCAGCTCCATGCCGTGTCGATCCCGGGCGAAAAGAACACCCTGCCGGCAGAGGCCACCCGCGACGCCGCCCAGAGCGCGGGCATCGACGCCACCACGGCAGACAGCGTGGCAGGGGCACTCGCCACCATCGCCGCCAAAGACCCGCAGGCCCGCGTCCTCATCTGCGGATCGCTCTATCTGGCAGGCTCCATCCTGCGCGAGAACGGCTGACCGCAAAATCCTTCCTGCGAAGGATTTTGCCCCGATTGTTCTGCGAACAATCGCCCCCACCGTCCCGCCCCGATCCTTCGCCAGAAGGATCGCCACAAGATTTTTCGCAGAAAAATCTTGCCCCTCAGACGCCGTAGCGCGCCATGAACATCGCCACCGCACCCCCCACCACCCGCGCCACATCGCGCGGGGTTGCCACGCCCTGCCCGAACACGGCGCGGTCATGCAGATTCGCCTTGCACAGCTGCGCGAACTGGTCCGCCGCCAGATCCAGATCCTCGATCCGCAGCTCCCCCCGCTCCACCGCCTTGGCCAGATAGCGCGTCAGCCGCTCGCGGATCAGCTTCGGCCCGCTGTCATAGAAGGCCGCCCCCAGCGCCGGAAACCGGTCCGCCTCGGCCACGCACATGCGGAACATGCGCTGCCCGAAATCCGACTGGGCAAAGGCCACGATCCGTTCTCCGGCCAGCCGCAGCACATCCGCCACCGCCGCATCGTCGTCGATCAGCGCCTCTGCCTCATCCGCCGCGCGCAGGCATTCGGCGCGCGCCACTTCCATGAAAAGCAGCCGCTTGTCGGGGAAATAGCTGTAAAGCGTGGCCTTGCTGACCCCCGCCGCACGGGCGATGTCGTCCACCGATGCGCCTTCGAACCCGTCGCGGAGGAAGATGTCGCGCGCACCGGCCAGCACCTGCCCGAACTTGCGCCCGCGCCGGATTTCCGCGCCCCCGCTCACACCCGCCGCCGCGCCGTCACCGGCCCGCCCCCCTGCTCCGCGATCCGCGCGATGGCCTCCGCCATCCCCTCGTGCCGCACATCCATGCTGTGACCATTGGCGTGAAGGATGGTCGCGCCATCCACCACCATCGCCACATGCCCCTTCCAGAACAAGAGGTCCCCCCGCCGCAGCGCCGCGCCCTCCGGCACTTCCTCCCCGATGCGCGCCTGCTGGTCGCTGTCCCCCGGACAGTCCCGCCCGCAGGCCAGCAGCGCCCCCTGCACCAGACCCGAACAGTCGATCCCGTCGCGGCTGTTGCCACCCCACAGATAGGGCGAACCCAGAAACCGCTCGGCCACCGCCACCGGATCGCCCTCTGCATCGCCCAGCGCGCGCAGATGCATCGCGGGGACAAAACCGCCCGCCACCCGCGCCCATTTCCCGTCACTCTCCGCCACCGCCAGCCGCGCGCCGAAGGGCAGCGCCATCACCTCGCGCGCCTGCACCCGTGCCTCGGGGTACAGATGCGTGGCCCCTGCCGCCACCCGATGCGTCGCGGCAACCGCAGGCCCCGCCGCCCCCGCCGCCAGCCAGCCGCAATAGCCGTCCTTGCCCATCTGCACGAAGCAATGCCCGTCCCGCCGCTCCACCACCACCAGCGGCTCGCCCAGCACAACCTGCCGGTCCCGCGCGCCATCGGGCGTGGCGCAGAGATCGGCCAGCGCCACCGCGACCGCCCCCGCCTCGCCCGACACGAACTCCGCCTCCACCGCCCCGCGCAGGCACTCCAGCGCGACACGCCCCGAAAACGGTGTCAGCCTGCGGTCCATCACAGCCCCAGCATCGCGGGCAGGCCAAGGAACAGCGCCCGCGCCCCCTGCCCGACCCCGCCCTTGGGCCGCCCCGGCGCCTCGGTGGGCGTGTGGCCATAGATGTCGAAATGCACATAGCGCGGATGGTCGGCAAAGCGCCGCAGGAACAGCGCCGCCGTGATCGACCCCGCGAAGCCGAAACCCGGCGCATTGTCCAGATCGGCGATCCCCGGTTCGATCACCGGTTCATAGGCGTCATGGAAGGGCATCCGCCACACCGGATCGAACCCCGCCACCGCGCCCGCCTCCAGCGCCGCCGCCACACCCGCATCGTCGGTGTAATAGGGCGCAAGGTCCGGCCCCACCGCCACCCGCGCCGCCCCCGTCAGCGTCGCCATCGACACCATGAGATCGCAGGGCTCCTCCCCCGCCCAGGCCAGCGCATCGCCAAGGATCAGCCGCCCCTCGGCATCGGTATCGTTCACCTCCACCGTCAGCCCCTTGCGGCTGGTCAAAATATCCTTCGGCTTCAGCGCATTGCCCGCCACCACATTTTCCACCGCCGGCACGATGACGCGCAGCCGCACCGGCAGCCCCGCCTCCATCACCATCTGCGCAAGGCCAAGGACGGTGGCCGCCCCGCCCATGTCCTTCTTCATCAGGTTCATCCCCGACGACGGCTTCAGGTTCAGCCCGCCCGTGTCGAAACACACCCCCTTGCCCACCAGCGTGACCGCAGGCCCCGCCTCGCCCCAGCGCATTTCCATGATGCGCGGCGCGCGCGGGCTGGCGCGGCCCACCGCATGGACCATGGGAAAGCCCTGTGCCAGCAGGTCATCCCCCCGCACCGCCGCCGTCCGCGCCCCGAACCGCGCCGCCAGCGCCATGAAGGCCGACTCCAGCTCTTCCGGCCCCATGTCCTGCGCGGGCGTGTTGATCAGGTCGCGCGTCAGGAACTCGCCCCGCGCCATGGCGAGCATCCGCCCCGCATCCACCCCGTCCGGACAGACCAGCCGCGCCCCGCCCCGCTCCTTGCCCGCCTTGTAGCGGGTGAAGCGGTATTGCGTGAACAGCCAGCCCAACGCCGCCTCGGCCCGTTCCGCCGCCGTCAGATCGCCCTCCAGCCGCCACACGCCCGCAGGCAGACCCGCCACCGCCTTGGCCAAGCCAAAGCGCAGCCGCCGCCGCGCCCGCTCGGTCCCCTTGCCGACCACGGCCCCCACCACGCCGCCGCCCGCATCGGGCAGCAGGCGCAACTCGCCCGCATCAGCCTTGAACCCCGTCGCCTCCAGCCAGCCCGACGCCTCCGCGCCCAGCGCGGCCTTGGCCGCCTCCAACCCTTCGGGCGTCACCACATGCAGGGGCAGCGACGGCGCACCCGCCTCGGCAAATTCCGGCGTCAGGAACGGCAGGGTGATGTCTGTCATGGGGCACTTCCGGTCAGGGCAATCCTTTGCCCGACCCTACAGCGCCCCGCGCCCCCTGCAAGGCCCCTCAGCCCCCCGATCAGACCCCGACGAGCGACCGCTCCGCCACCCGCACCAGCCGCGCCCAGACGGCGGCAAAGGCCGTCGCATCGCCCCCCACCAGCGCGGTCCGTGCATCCTCGGCCACCTGTGCCAGACTGACCATGCCCAGCCCCGCCGCCATGGCCTGCATCCGCCGCAGACCGCGCGGCAGACCCGCCACCTCGTGCCGCTCCACCTGCGCGCCCATCACCGTGACGGCCAGCGCAAGCTCGCCCACAGCCCGCGACACCAGTTTCTTCCCCGGATCGGGGCCAAGCCGGTCAAAGATCGCCATGATCGCCCCCTCATCCTCATCCACCCGCTCCTGCGGGCGCAGCATCACAACGCTGGCCGACATCGCATCCCCCGGAATTCCGACACACCCGGTCGAAAGCATGATCCGTGCCACTGAACGAAAGGTTGCCGCAGTCGGAATTAAACACTCGAATTTTCCTATACTTCGCCCTAGTAAGGCCGCGACGACCTTTGCAGGATGCCCGATGCAGCAAGCCCGGCCCCTTCCCGCCTATCTCATCAGCCGCTTCCACGGCTGGCGCGCCACCACCTATCAGGACAACAAGGCCTGGTACCGCCGCCTCGCCGAAAGCGGGCAGCACCCCCGCGCCATGGTCATCTCCTGCTGTGACAGCCGCGTGCACGTCACCTCGATCTTCGGCGCGGACGAGGGCGAGTTCTTCATCCACCGCAACATCGCCAACCTCGTCCCGCCCTATAACCCCGACGGCGAATATCACGGCACCTCGGCGGCGGTGGAATATGCCGTCACCTCGCTGGGCGTCGCGCATATCGTGGTGCTGGGCCATTCCAACTGCGGCGGCGTCAAGGGCTGCCACGACATGTGCTCGGGTCATGCCCCCGCCCTGCTGGAGAAATCCTCCTTCGTCGGCCGCTGGATGGACATCCTGCGCCCCGGCTTCGACAAGGTGAAGGCACAGGCACCCGACGATTTCCTGCGCGCGCTGGAAAAGCAGGCGGTGCTGACCAGCCTCGAAAACCTGATGACCTTCCCCTTCGTCCGCGCCGCGGTCGAGGATGACAGGCTCACCCTGCACGGGCTCTGGACGGATACGGGCGAAGGCGGTCTGGAACAGTTCGACCCCGCGCGCGGCGGGTTCGTGGCCGTCTGAAACCCGACACTAGACCTCGAACCGCGTCGCCCCCCGCCGCTTTTCGTCGACGGGCTGCGACAGCACCACCGCCTGATGCGCGCGCTGGTCGCAATTGGCGCGCGGGCAGATGCGGCAGTTGATGCCCACCTGCGTCATCCGCGCCCCCGCGACCGAGAACGCCTCGGCATAGCCGATTTCGGGCGCATGCTCGATCGCGCAGCCCATCGCCACGGCCAGCCGGTTGTCCTGCGCGTGGCGGGCCCAAGTCGGGCGGTCCACCGTGCGCGAAAAGACAAAGAACTGCGACCGGTCCGGCATCTCGACGAATTGCGGCACGATCCGCCCCGGCGTGCGGAAGGACGTATGCACATCCAGCCGCGGACAGGCCCCGCCATGTTCGGCCAGATGGAACCCCGTCGCATTGAACCGCTTGGTGACGTTCCCGCCCTTGTCGATCCGTAGAAAGAAGAACGGCACCCCCTGCGCCCCCTCGCGCTGCATCGTCGTCGCGCGGTGGCAGGCCTGTTCGAAACTGACGCCGAAGCGTGTCGCGATATGGTCGAGGTCGTATTTCGTCGCCCGCGCCTCGGCCAGAAACGCCTCATAGGGCATCAGGACGGCGGCGGCGAAATAGTTCGCCAGCTCCACCCGCAACCGCGCCACCCCGCGCGGATCGGTGATCCCCGACCGCGCCACCAGACTGTCCAGCAGCCCCCGCTTCTCCAGCAGGCCGCACATATGCACCAGCTGGAAGATGCGGTTGGTGTGGTCCAGCGCCTCGGACAGCAGGATCTCGCGCCGTGCCTCGTCATACTGGCGCAGCGTGCCGGGCAGGTCCTCGACCCTGACCAGCCGCACGGTCACGCCCACGCGCCCCCGCAGCCGCCGCTTCAGCGCGACATAGACCTCGTCCGGCTCGACCGCCGACCCGCTCCAGAACCCCTCCGCCGCCTCTTCCAGCTCGCGGAAGTGATTCCGGTGCTTGCGGAATTCGTTGTGCACCGCCGATTCCGGCGTCGCCACGATCTGCGGCGCCTCGCCCTCGGTCAGTGACAAAAGCTGGTCCGTGGCCGCCTGATAGGCGCTGTGCAGCCGCAGAAAGGACTGCACCAGCCCCGGCGAATGGACCAGCGCCGCGCGCATCTGCGGCAGGTCGGGCCGCGTTTCGCTGAACAGCGGGTCCTGCATCACGGCGCGCAGGTCGGCCAACTGGCTGGTGCCATCCTCGTCCGCGATCTCGCGCCAGTCGACGCCATAGACATCGAACAGCTTCAGCAGAACCTGCACCGATACCGATCTCTCGTTGTTTTCCAGAAGGTTGACATAGGACGGGCTGATGCCCAGCGCCTTGGCCATCGCCCCCTGTGTCTCGCCCCGCTCAAGTCGCAGCCGCCGCAGATGCGGTCCGATGAATGTCTTTTGCATACCGTCGCACACATTACAGGTTTCGTTGTGTTTACAATATTACAAATTACAAGCGATGTAAATTCTCGCATTTACAGCACAACCCGCTTTCGTTTTGCACAAATTACAAGCGGTGCCATGTCTGTCCCAACGAATTGGAGGACATCATGAAAACCGGAACGCAGCATCTCTACATCCCCGGACCCACCAATGTGCCCGAGGTCGTGCGTCAGGCGATGAACGTCCCCATGCAGGACCACCGCGCGCCGGATTACGGCAACCTGACGATGGGCCTGTTCCGCGACCTCAAGACCATCTTCAAGACCGAAACCGGCCGCGTGATGATGTTCCCCGGTTCCGGCACCGCCTGCTGGGAAGCGGCGATCACCAACACGCTGAACCCCGGCGACAAGGTGCTGATGGCCCGTCACGGCCAGTTCTCGCATCTCTGGGTGGAAATGGCGAAAAAGCTGGGCCTCGACGTCGAAGTTGTCGACCTCGCATGGGGCGCGGGCGTTCCGGTCAACGAATTCGCCCGCATCCTGGGCAATGACCGCCACGGCAAGATCAAGGCCGTCTTCGTCACCCATAACGAAACCGCCACCGGCGTCACGTCCGACGTCGCCCTCGTCCGCCGCGCGCTGGACGAATGCTTCCACGACGCGCTCCTCTTCGTGGACGGCGTCTCCTCCATCGCCTGCATCGACTTCCGCATGGACGAATGGGGCGTCGACCTTGCCGTGACCGGCACGCAAAAGGGCTTCATGCTGCCCGCGGGTCTGGGCATCATCGGCGTCTCGCAGAAAGCCATGGCCGCGTCGGAAACCAACACCATGCGCCGCTGCTTCCTCGACTTCGCCGACATGGCCAAGATGAACGATACCGGCTACTTCCCCTACACCCCGCCCACCCAACTGCTGCACGGCCTGCGCAAGTCGCTCGACCGCATGCTGGAGGAAGGGCCGGAAAACACCTTTGCCCGCCACCGCCGCCTTGCGACGGGCGTGCGCAACGCAGTCGCGGCATGGGGGCTGGAAATGGCGGCGGAACATCCCTCGCTCTACTCCGACACCGTCACCGCGATCCGCACCCCGCAGGGCGTGGATGCCCGCGACGTCATCAAGATCGCCTATGACCGCTACAACTGCTCGCTCGGCTCGGGTCTCGGCCCGCTGAACGGCAAGGTGTTCCGCATCGGCCATCTGGGCGACCTGAACGAAGGCATGTGCCTGACCGCCATCTCCATCGCGGAACTCTCGCTGGCCGCCGCCGGGGCGCAGATCCGCTTCGGGTCGGGCGTCGCCGCCGCGCAGGACGTCTATGCCGAACCGGTCGCCCGCGCCGTCCAGCGCAACACCGCCGCCCGCATCGCCGCCGAATAACCCCAGAGGAAACCATGTCCCACACGCTTTACCCGCTGCGGCGTCAACGCCTGCAGCGATCGGAACTCGCTGTCCCGGCGTCAAACCCCACCATGATCGACAAGGCCGCCGCCGGCCCCGCCGACTACGTCTTCCTCGACCTCGAAGACGCGGTCGCACCGCCGGAAAAGGAACAGGCCCGCAAGAACTGCATCCAGGCCCTGAACGACATCGACTGGGCCGCGAAGGGCAAGACGGTTTCCGTCCGCATCAACGGGCTGGACACGCATTACATGTACCGCGACGTGGTCGACGTGATGGAACAGGCAGGCAGCCGCGTTCACACGCTGCTGGTGCCCAAGGTCGGCGTGCGCGATGACCTCTACATGGTCGAAGCGATGATCAACCAGATCGAACAGGCCAAGGGCTACGCCACCCGCGTCGGGCTGGAAGCGCTGATCGAAACCGCGCTTGGCATGGCCAATGTGGAATCCATCGCCCAGTTCGGCGGCCGGCTCGAGGCGCTGCATTTCGGCGTCGCCGACTACGCGGCCTCGATGCGCGCCCGCACCACCAATATCGGCGGCCTGAACCCGCATTACCCCGGCGACCAGTGGCACGCCGCCATTTCCCGCATGGTCATCGCCTGCCGCGCCTATGGCCTGCGCGCCATCGACGGCCCCTTCGGCGATTTCTCCGATCCCGAAGGCTACAAGGAAGGCGCCCGCCGCGCCGCGGCCCTCGGCTGCGAAGGCAAATGGGCGATACACCCGTCGCAGGTCTCCATGGCCAACGAAGTCTTCAGCCCCACCGATGCCGAGGTCACCAAGGCCCGCCGCATCATCGAGGAACTGAAGATCGCGGAAAGCCAAGGCAAGGGCGCCGCCAGCCTTGACGGCAAGATGATCGACGCCGCGTCCGAGAAGATGGCGCGCAACGTCCTCGTCATCGCGGAAGCGATCGACGGCAAGTGATACCGCAGGGGTGGGCCAACGGCCCATCCCACCCGGGATGGGCGCTCCGCCCGTCCCCGCCAAAGGGAGGAAGAAAATGGACATCCACGAGTATCAGGCCAAAGAGATTCTCGCCCGCTTCGGCGTGCCGGTCCCGCGTGGCGGCCTTGCCTACAGCCCCGAACAGGCGGGCTACCGCGCCCGCGAACTGGGCGGCAGCGCCTGGGTGGTCAAGGCGCAGATCCATTCCGGCGGCCGCGGTGCCGCAGGCGGCGTCAAACTCTGCCGGTCCGAGGCCGAGGTGCAGGAATTCGCCGCCACCCTTTTCGGCAAGCAGCTTGTGACGAAACAGACCGATGCCAACGGCAAGGGCGTCTACCGCCTCTGGGTCGAAGGCGCCTCGGACATCGCGCAGGAACTCTATCTCGGCTTCGTGCTCGACCGGAAATCCGAACGCATCATGATCGTCGCCTCCGCCCATGGCGGGATGGAGATCGAGGATCTCGCCGAAAAAGACCCCAACAGCCTCCGCCGCATGACGATCGACCCCGCGGTGGGCCTGTCCGAATTCCAGGCGCGCGAACTGGCCTTCCAGCTCGGCCTCAAGGGCGGCCAGATCGCCCAGATGGTCACCATCCTCAAGGCCTGCTACCGCGCCTACCGGGACCTCGACGCCATGATGGTCGAGATCAACCCGCTCGTCATCACCGGCTCGGGCGACCTCGTCGCGCTCGACGCCAAGATGTCCTTCGACACCAACGCCCTCTTCCGCCGCCCCGAAATCGCGGAACTCCGCGACCGGAGCCAGGAAGACCCGCGCGAAAGCACGGCGGGCGACCACGGCCTCGCCTATGTCGGCCTTGATGGCGACATCGGCTGCATCATCAACGGTGCGGGTCTGGCGATGGCCACGATGGACATGATCAAACTCGCCGGGGGGGAGCCTGCAAACTTCCTCGATATCGGCGGGGGGGCCAGCCCGGAGCGGGTAGTGCGGGCTTTCCGCACCGTGCTGGCCGACCGTAATGTCAGCGTGATCCTCGTCAACATCTTCGCGGGCATCAACCGCTGTGACTGGGTCGCGCAAGGTGTGGTGCAGGCCTACAAGGAACTTGGCCTGACCCTGCCCGTCGTCGTCCGCCTTGCCGGAACCAATGTCGAGGAAGGCCGCCGCATCATCGATGCATCGGGCCTGCCGCTCATCACCGCCGACACGCTGGAAGACGCCGCCAAGGCCGCCGTCGCCACGCGCCACAAACTCGCAGCCTAAGGGGAACGACCAATGGCAATCCTCATCACCGAAAAGACCCGCGTCATCGTCCAGGGCATGTCCGGCCGCATCGGCCAGTTCCACGCCGAAGACATGATCAAACATGGTACCAATGTCGTGGGCGGCGTGACCCCCGGCAAAGGCGGCGAATCCCTGCTGGGCCGTCCCCTGTTCAACACCGTGAGGGAAGCGGTCGAGGCGACGGGCGCCGAAGCCTCGCTCGTCTTCGTACCCCCGCCCTTCGCGGCCGACGCGATCATGGAAGCCGCAGACGCAGGCATCAAGACCGCCGTCTGCGTGACCGACGGCATCCCGTCGCAGGACATGATGAAGGTCAAGCGCTTCCTGAAACGCTACCCCTCCGACCGCAAGATGCGCCTGATCGGTCCGAACTGCGCGGGCATCATCTCGCCCGGCAAGGGCTTCATGGGCATCATGCCGCCCCATATCTATATGCCCGGCCGCGTGGGCATCGTCGGCCGCTCCGGCACGCTGGGCTATGAGGCTGCCTCCCAGATGAAGGCGCTGGGCATCGGCGTCTCCACCTCGGTCGGCATCGGCGGCGACCCGGTCAACGGAAGCAGCTTCCGCGACATCCTCGAACTCTTCGAGGCCGACCCCGAAACCGATGCCGTGATGATGATCGGCGAAATCGGCGGCCCGCAAGAGGCCGAAGCCGCCCTCTACGCCCGCAACTTCATGAAGAAACCGGTCGTGGCCTATATCGCGGGCCTCTCGGCGCCCAAGGGCCGCAAGATGGGCCATGCGGGTGCCATCATCTCGGCCTTCGGGGAAAGCGCGCAGGAAAAGGTGGAAATCCTCTCCGCCGCCGGCATCACCATCGCGCCGAACCCATCCGCCATGGGCGAAACCATGGCCAGCGTGCTGGCCACCCGCCGCGCCGCGGCCTGACAGAATTCCCTCGACCTGTCCTGAACGGGCGGCCTCCGGGCCGCCCCTTTTTCATTGGCGCGGCGGACGGCAAGACAACCCCGTCCCGGGCCTGACCCGGGACCTCCCCCTCCTTTCGCCCCGCCCCTTGGCCCCCGATTTCGGAACACCCCGCGCCGTGACGGGTTGATCCCGCTCCACCAAGACACGGACGACGCCATGCACCTCCCCTCCCGCCAAACCCTCCCCTTCCTGCGCGACTGGGGGGCCGATCCGGTAGGAAGGGGCGTCTGGCGCTTCTCCATCTGGGCGCCGCAGGCCGACAGCGTCGCCGTCACCGTCGAGGACCGCCACACCCCCCTGCGCCGCTACGGCGACGGCATGTGGCGCGCCGAAGCCCCCGCTCAGGCGGGCGAGACCTACCTCTTTCACATCGACGGCCACACGATCCCCGACCCCGCCGCCCGCGCGCAGGCGGGCGACGTCCACGCCCCCTCGCGCCTGATCGACCCGACGGCCTATCGCTGGACCACGCGCTGGTCCGGCCGCCCATGGGAAGAAACCGTCCTTCACGAACTCCACATCGGCACCTTCACCGCCCAAGGCACCTTCCGCGCGGCCGAAGCCGAACTCCCCCGCCTCGCCGCCCTCGGCTTCACCGCCATCGAACTCATGCCCGTGGCGCAATTCGCAGGCCATCACGGCTGGGGCTATGACGGCGTGCTGCCCTATGCCCCGCACCCCGCCTATGGCACGCCAGACGACCTCAAACACCTCGTCGAAACCGCGCAATCGCTGGGGCTGATGGTCTTTCTCGACGTGGTCTACAACCACTTCGGCCCCGACGGCTTCCACCTTGCGCGCATCGCCCCCGTCTTCCACCCCGACAGCCACACACCATGGGGCAAGGCGATCGACTTCACCCGCGCCCCCCTGCGCCGCTTCCTGATGCAGAACGCCCTCTACTGGCTGGCCGAATACCGGCTCGACGGGCTGCGCCTCGACGCCATCGACGGCATCGACGATCCCTCCGACCCCGACTTCGTCACCGAACTCGCGCTGACGATCCGCAACCACGGCTTCGACCGCCCCATCCACCTGATGACCGAGGATGACCGCAACATCACCCGCTACAACGACCCCGCGGCGGGGCTGAACATCGCGGAATGGAACGACGACTGGCACCACGCCGTCCACTGCCTGCTTTCGGGCGAATCCCACGACTACTACGCCTCCTTCGCCCGCGACCCGCTGACCGACCTGCGCCTTTCGCTGACCGAAGGCTTCGTCGAACAGGGCCAGCCGCGCCCGCCGAAACCCGGACCGCGGGGCGAGCCTTCGGCCCACCTGCCCCCCACCGCCTTCGTCAACTTCAACCAGAACCATGACCAGATCGGCAACCGCCCCAAGGGCGAACGCCTCCTCACCCTCACCGACCCCGCCCGCGCCCGCGTGGCGCATGCCCTCCTCCTCGCCACGCCCCCTATCCCCCTGCTCTTCATGGGCGAGGAGATGGGCACCCGCACCCCCTTCCGCTTCTTCTCCGACCACGGCCCCGCCCTCGCCGCCTCCATCCGCGACGGCCGCGCACAGGAATTCCCGCACCTGCACCGCGACGACCTGCCCGACCCGAACGACCCCGCGCATTTCCACGCCTCGCGCCCGCAACGCCCCGACGACGCGGCAGAGTGGGAGGCGCTCACCGCCGCCCTCCTCCACCTGCGCGCCACGCGGATCGTCCCCCTCGTGAAATCCGGCACACCGCAGGCCACCGCCACGATCACCGCCCCCGCCACCCTCGCCGCCGGATGGCGTTTTCCCGCCGGAACCCTCCGCCTCACGGCGCGTTTCGCCCCCGACCCAGACGCGACCCCGCCCAAGGACACCCCCGCCTTAGCCTTGGGCGACCCGACCACCGGACCCTCCTTCGCCCTCTGGCTTGCCTGATCCACCGCCCCCTCATCTCGGCCCAAATACTCTGGGGGTACGGGGGTGAAACCCCCGGCTGCCCGCCAGACCCCAGCGCACCGCAGGACAGATGATCCCCACCGCCACCTACCGCATCCAGCTCAGGAACGGCGTCACGCTGGACGACGTCGCCCGCCAGATCCCCCGCCTCGCCGCCCTCGGCATCTCGCACCTCTACCTCTCGCCGATCCAGACCGCGACGCCCGGCTCCACCCACGGCTACGACATCACCGACCCCACCGAAATCGACCCCACCCTCGGCGGCCGCCCCGCCCTCGACCGCCTGTCGCAACAGGCACAGGCCGCAGGGCTGGGCCTCATCCTCGACATCGTCCCCAACCACACCGCCTTCCACCTGTCGAACCCGTGGCTGCGCGACGTCCTCCGCCACGGCCCCGCCGCGCGCCATGCCCGCCATTTCGACATCGACTGGTCCGCAGGCCGCCTGATCCTGCCCGTCCTGCCCGAACCCTTCGAAACCCTGCTGGACCGCGGCGATATCACCGCCATCACCACCCCCGACGGCCCCGCCCTCTGCGCCCGCGACCTCGCCATCCCCCTCTCCCCCGACAGCGACGCGGGCACCGCCACGGCGCAAGACCTCATCGCCCTCCACGACGCGCAACACTGGCGCCTCACCCATTGGCTGCTGGAACGTGACGGCGTCACCCACCGCCGCTTCTTCAACATCACTGGCCTGATCGGGATGCGCGTCGAAGACCCCGGCGTCTTCGACGACACCCACGCCCTGATCCTGGACCTCGTCCGCTCCGGCACCATCCACGGCCTGCGCATCGACCATATCGACGGCCTCGCCGACCCCGCCGCCTACCTTGCCCGCCTGCGCGCCGCCGTGGGCGACCTGCCCCTCTGGGTGGAAAAGATCCTCACCCGCGACGAAGCCCTCCCCGACTGGCCCGTCCAGGGCACCACGGGGTACGAGGCCACGCGCCAGATCACCCGCCTCCTCGCCGCGCCCCACGGCCTCGCCAAACTCCGCAGCACTTGGGAAGCGGACACCGCCACCCCCTTCGCCACTCTCCACGCCGCCGCCCGCCTCGACATCCTGCGCTACGAACTCGCCGCCGAATTCCTGTCGCTGATCGACCTCGCCCGCCCCATCCGCGACGGCGACCCAGCCCTCGAAACCGGCGACGAATCCCTGCGCGAGGCGATCCGCACCCTCCTCCTCGCCTTCCCCTGCTATCGAAGCTATCTCGACGACGGCCCGCCCTCCGCCACCGACCTGCGGCTGATCCAGTCCACCGCCGACACCGCCGCCAGAACCCTGCGCGACGACCGCACCCTACGCCGCCTGACGCAGGCCCTCACCCTGCCCGCCAGCCCCGCCGAAACCGCCTTCCGCACCCGCTTTCAACAGATCACCGGCGCACTTGCCGCCAAATCCCTCGAAGACACCGCGATGTTCCGCTACACCCCCATGCTCGCCCTCTGCGAAGTGGGCAGCGACCCCGACGAAGACCCAATCGCCCCCGCAGACTTCGCCGCATGGGCCACCGGGCGCGGCGCCACATGGCCCCTCTCCCTCACCCTCACCTCAAGCCACGACACCAAACGGGCCGAAGATGCGCGCGCCCGCCTCCTCGCCGCCACCCACGACCCCGACGCCCTGCTAGCGCTGCTATCGCTCCTCCCGCCCGCCTTCGACACCATCCCCGCCGCCATCCGCTGGTATGTGGCGCAAAGCTGGCTCGCCATCGCCGCCACGCCCGAACGGCCCGACCACCCCGCCCTGCCCGAACGCCTCGCCAGCCACATCGAAAAGGCATTGCGAGAGGCGAAAGAGATCACCACCCCCACCCATCCCGACCCGGGGGCCGAGGCGCCCATCCTCGCCGCCGCCCGCGCACTGGCCACGGCATGGCGCATCCCGCCCGCCCCCGCAAAACGCCTGATCCGTCTGGGCGAAGACCTCTCCCTCTGCCAGCTCGCCCTGAAACTCGCCCTGCCGGGCATCCCCGACATCTATCAGGGCTGCGAAACCGCCTCATACCACCTCACCGACCCCGACAACCGCCTTCCGGTGGATTTCGAAGCCCTCACCCGCCCCCAACCGAAAAGCAGCCTCTCGGCCGCCAAACTGGACCTCACCCGCACGCTCCTCGCCTTCCGCCGCCGCATCGCCGCCGACGCCCCGATCACCGGCCCCGTCACCGCCCATGCCGCGCCCCAAGGCACGCTCCTCTCCACCCGCACGCCCAAAGGCACGATCTGGCTCCACCTCGCCCCCGGCGCCACGGCCAGCGCAGGCAAGGGCCCGCCGCTCTGGCCCCCGAACCCGGGTCACGGCCCCGTCTGCCTGCGCTTTCAAGAAGACTGACCCGCCCCTTCATCTCGGCCCAAATACCCACAGGGGGTGAAGGCGCGCCCCCGCGCGCCGAGGGGGCGCGTGCGCCCCCTTGCCCGCCTGCATCGCGCGCCCTGCGATGCAGGCTCACGGCGTGCCTGCACGCCCCGCGCAGGCTCCGCAAAGTCAGGCGAATTTCAACGCGACGATACCGGCAAGGATCAGTCCGACCCCCACCACCCGCATCAGGTTGACCGGATCGCCGAACAGGAACACGGCCATCACCGCCGTCCCCACCGCCCCGATCCCCACCCAGACGGCATAGGCCGTCCCCACGGGCAGATCCTTCATCGCGATGGACAACAGCCAGAACGACGCCACCGCGCCCAGCACCGTCAGAACCGACGGCACAGGCTTCGTGAACCCGTCCGAATATTTCAGACCCAGCGCCCAGCCGGTCTCCATCAACCCCGCGATCAGGACGATCAGCCAGGGGCTCAAGCCGCCAGCCCCTTGGACCCCATCTCCACGAACTTCGCGCGGCGGTCCTTGATCAGCGCATCGGGCTTCTTGCCCGACAATTCCTTCAGCATCGCCTCGATGCCCTTGCCGACCGCCTCGATCGTCTCCTTCCGGCCCCGCTGCGCGCCGCCCAGCGGTTCCTTGATGATCCGGTCGATCACGCCCAGCTTCTGCAAATCCTGCGCGGTCAGGCGCAGCGCCTCGGCTGCCTCGCGCATCTTTTCGGCATCCTTCCACAGGATCGACGCGCATCCTTCGGGGCTGATCACCGAATAAACCGAATGTTCCAGCATCGCCACGCGGTTCGCCGTTGCAAAGGCCACGGCCCCGCCCGACCCGCCCTCGCCGATGATGACCGACACCAGCGGCACCCCGATTTCCAGACACTTCGCCGTCGACCGCGCAATGGCCTCGGCCTGCCCGCGCTCTTCCGCGCCCTTGCCCGGATAGGCGCCGGGCGTATCGACCAGCGTCACCACCGGCAGGCGGAACCGGTCCGCCATATCCATCAGCCGGATCGCCTTGCGATACCCCTCGGGCCGCGCCATGCCGAAATTCCGCTCGATCCGGGACTTGGTGTCATTGCCCTTCTCATGCCCGATCACCACGACCGGCTGGTCGTTGAACCGCGCGATCCCGCCCATCACCGCATGGTCATCGGCAAAGTTCCGGTCCCCCGCCAGCGGCGTGTACTCCGTGAACAGCGTGTCGATGTAATCCTTGCAATGCGGCCGGTCCGGATGCCGCGCCACCTGACATTTCCGCCACGGCGTCAGGTCCTTGTACAGGTCCCGCAACAGCGCCTCCGCCTTGCGGTCCAGCGCCTCGGCCTCCTTGCTCACGTCCATACCGGAATTGGACCGCGCCATCGCGCGCAGCTCCTCCGCCTTGCCTTCGATCTCGGCCAGCGGCTTTTCGAATTCCAGATAGTTCATCGGGCACTCCCCAAGCGGATCGCCCCTATATGGCCAAGCAGGGGCCAAGATGCAACCGATCCGCTCCCCCCGAAACAGCAGCGCCCCGTGGGGTTGCCACGGGGCGTGCGTCCTCCCGATGCTGCGCGGGGCCTCCTCTCCCCGTGGGTCGCAGCGCGGGTAATCTTTTCAAAGCGCCTGTTTCCTGCGCTCCGGTCGGCAGACCTTGCCCGCGCCGCAAGCGCCCTGTCAACGATTCATCAATGACGCAACGTCAACCCGCAATCAGCTCCGCCTGCCGCACGATCACCTCGGCCTGCTTGATCGACGCGATATCCACCAGACGGCCCTTGTAGACCGTCGCCCCCTCGCCCCGCGCCTTGGCCGCCTCCATCGCCGCCAAAATCTCGCGGGCTTCGTTCACCGCGGTTTCCGACGGGGTGAAGACCTCGTTCGCCAGCGCCACCTGCTTGGGATGGATCGCCCATTTCCCCACCATCCCCAGCGTGGCCGACCGCCGCGCCTGCGCGCGGAAACCCTCGTCGTCGCTGAAATCCCCGAAGGGCCCGTCCACCGGCAGGATGCCATGCGTCCGGCAGGCCGCCACGATCGCCGCCTGCGCCCAGTGCCACGGATCGGACCAGTGCTTCGCCCCCTCGCGCAGCATGTAATAATTCTCCTGCGTCCCGCCGATGCCCGTCGTCTGCATCCCCATGCTGGCCGCGAAATCCGCCGCGCCAAGGCTCATCGCCTGCAAACGGGGGGAGGCCTTGGCGATCTCCTCCACATGGGAAATCCCCGCCGCCGATTCGATGATGACCTCAAAGGCGATGGGCTTCACCCGCCCCATGGCCCGCTCCACCGCCGTGACCAGCGCATCCACGGCATAAAGATCCTCGGCACAGCCCACCTTTGGGATCATGATCTGGTCCAGCCGATCCCCGCCCTTTTCCAGCAGGTCCACCACATCGCGATACCACCACGGCGTATCCAGCCCGTTGATCCTGACCGAAAGCGTCTTGCGCCCCCAGTCCACCCCCGAAATCGCCTCGATGATGTTCGCCCGCGCCTGATCCTTGTCCGACGGCGCGACCGAATCCTCCAGATCGAGGTTGATCACATCCGCCGCACTCGCCGCCATCTTCTCGAACAGGGCCGGGCGCGATCCGGGGCCGAACAACTGGCAGCGGTTCGGGCGGGCGGGGGCGGGGGGTTGCAGGCGAAAGCTCATCGTGTTCTCGCAAGGAAATTTCAGTTCATGCTGCACCAGCGATATAATCTTGCGCCGCAGCGCACAAGCGCCATTTCGCACCCGCAGCATGACTTGACACCGCGCCGCACCTTACGCCCCCTTCCCGCGACAGGAGGCCCCCATGATCACCGCCACCCTCGACACCTTCCCCCTCGCCCGCGCCTTCACCATCTCGCGCGGGTCCAAGACCGAGGCGCGCGTCATCACCGCCACCGTCACCCGCCACGGCATCACGGGGCGCGGCGAATCCGTCCCCTATGCGCGCTACGGCGAAACGCCCGAAACCGTGCTGGCCCAGATCGCCGCCCTGCCCCACGGCATCACCCGCGCCGCGCTGCAAGACGCCCTTCCCCCCGGCGCCGCCCGCAACGCCGTCGATTGCGCGCTCTGGGACTGGGAGGCGAAGGCGGCCAACACCCGCGTCTGGCACCTCGCCGGACTGGCCCCGCCCAAGCCCCGCATCACCGCCTTCACCCTGTCGCTCGACACGCCCCAAACCATGCGCGCGCAGGCGTCCGAAAATGCCCACCGGCCGCTGCTGAAGATCAAGCTCGGCACCCCCGACGACATGCCCCGACTCGAAGCCGTCCGCGCCGGCGCCCCGCGCGCCACCATCATCATCGACGCCAACGAAGGCTGGACGCCCGAAATCTATACCGACCTCGCCCCCCACCTCCTCCGCCTCGGCGTGGCACTGGTGGAACAGCCGCTCCCCGCCAAGGCCGACGGGATGCTGTCGGAAATCCCCCACCCCATCCCCGTCTGCGCCGACGAAAGCGCCCATGACCGCCGCAGCCTGCCTTCGCTGAAGGGCAAGTATGACATGGTGAACGTAAAGCTCGACAAGACCGGCGGCCTGACCGAAGCCCTGCTGATGGTGGCAGAGGCCCGCGCTGCAAACCTGCCCCTGATGGTGGGCTGCATGGTCGGCACCTCGCTCGCCATGGCCCCCGCGATCCTGCCCGCGCAACACGCCACCTTCACCGATCTCGACGGCCCCCTCCTTCTGGCCCGCGACCGCACCCCCGCGCTGCACTACGACGGCGAAGGGGTCCACCCGCCGGATGCGGCGCTGTGGGGGTGACTCACACGGCCTTGAACGGATTGACCACCCGCAACACCTGCTCGATCACCAGCCCGTCCTGCATGTCCTCGGACAGGACGCGACCACAACCCGCGATCAGCGCCGCCCCCACGATCATCGCGTCATAGATCGATAGCCCATACCGCGCTGCAACGGCCCGTCCTGCGTCATGCACATCCACGGTCAGGTCAACGACGCGGCACAGCCGCCGTATGCCCGCCAGAAACTCGGCCGCCTCGTCCAGACCCATCCCCGCCTTGCGGACGCAGTTCACCAGAACCTCGTTCAGCACCTGCACGCTGATCACCCCACCCGCTGCCAGCACCGCCTCGGCCCTCCCGGCCTTGGGTCCGTCGTCCAGCAGATAGAGGATCACGTTGCTGTCGATGAAGTCACCGCCCGCCGGCATCGTCACGGCTCAACCGGTCCGCCGCAGCCAGCCGCCCGCGGAACTTCCGCAACCCGACCAGAATCTCTTCGGGTCGCGCCTCCCGCCGCACGGCAAACCCGCCGTCCTCCGCCCTCAGCGCAACTTCGTCCCCTTCGCGCAGCCCCAATTCACGCACCAGTTCCGCAGGCAGGCGCACCGCAAGAGAGTTTCCCCACTTCGCAACCTGCAACGCCACCTCCCCCTATGGATATACATCAGGAATGTATATCCATCGCCATTTCCGTGCAACAGGACATCAGCTCAACGCGCACTTCCCCCTTGACCCCGCGCCCCCCTTGCCGCCAAACCGCCCCTGACCGCAGCGCAGGGAGGAACCCATGACCCGCACCGTCTATGTCAACGGCACCTGGCTGCCCGAGGATCAGGCCACCGTCTCCATCTTCGACCGTGGCTTCCTGATGGCCGATGGCGTGTATGAGGTGACCTCCGTCCTCGACGGCAAGCTGATCGATTTCGACGGCCACATCGTCCGCCTGCACCGCTCCCTGAACGAGTTGGACATGCAGGCCCCCTGCTCCGATGCCGAACTTCTGGACATGCACCGCGAACTGGTGCGGCTGAACGGCATCGACCAGGGCATGATCTACCTGCAGGTCACGCGCGGCAATCCCGGCGACCGCTCCTTCGTCTTTCCCGACGAAAGCGTGAAACCCACCATCGTGGCCTTCACCCAGAACATCCCCAACCTCGCCGACGCCCCCGCCGCCAAGACCGGCTTCAAGGTCATCTCGATCCCCGACATCCGCTGGGGCCGCCGCGACATCAAGACGGTGCAGCTCCTCTACCCCTCCATGGGCAAGATGATGGCGAAAAAGGCGGGCGTGGACGACTCGTGGTTCACCGAGGATGGCCACGTCACCGAAGGCACCTCGAACAACGCCTATATCGTCAAGGGCAACCGCATCATCACCCGCCAACTGACCAGCGACATCCTGCACGGCATCACCCGCGCCGCCGTCCTGCGCTTTGCCGCCGAGGCGCAGTTTGAAATCGAGGAACGCCCCTTCACCGTGGCCGAGGCGCAGGCCGCCGACGAGGCTTTCTCCACCGCCGCCTCCATCTTCGTCATGCCGGTCGTGGAAATCGACGGCCAGCCGGTCGGGACCGGCAAACCCGGCCCCGTGGCCACCCGCCTGCGCGAGCTTTATCTGGACGAGATGCGCAAGGCGGCGATCTGACGGCCGCCCCGCAGCACCGCCGCCTCAGGCGGCAAGGCGGGTAAAGACGAAGTCCGCAGCATCCACCTGCGCCAGCGTCTTGCCCGCCAGCCGCAGCGCGATATCCCCGTCCAGCCGCACCAGCACCGCGCCCTGCACCTCTTCCAGTGTCAGAACCGGCTGGGTCTGGCCGTCATAAAGGATTTCGATCCGGTCCGCTTCGGGGTCGAAATCGGTCACCACCAGACCGTCCGCATTCCCCACCGCCAGCCTGTCCTCGCCACCGCCCAGCGTCACGACATCGGCACCATCGGCCTGGATCACGTCATTCCCGCCGCCACCGTCCAGCGTGTCGGCCACCGTGCCGCCATCGCGCCCGTCCAGCGTATCCGCACCGTCACCGCCTGCCAGACTGTCGCCCCCCGCCCCGCCACGCAGCAGGTCTGCTCCGCCCTCGCCCAGCAGGGTATCGTTGCCGTCACCGCCCAGCAGGGCATCATTGCCATCCCCGCCGAACAGCAGGTCGCTGCCCGCCCCGCCGGACAGCTGGTCATTGTCCAGATCGCCATAAAGCGTGTCGTTCCCCGCTCCGGCGGTCAGCACATCATCCCCCGCCCCGCCGCGCGCAAAGACACCCGTCACTGCCGAGGCCCCCAGAAGCCGGTCCCTGTCATCACCAAGGAAGATGCGGTCCGCCCCGCTATCGGCAAAGAGCGTGACAGTATCCGCCCCGCTTCCGGCATAAAGCGTATCCGCCCCCGCACCGCCCGTCATGAGGTCATTCCCGCTGCCGCCCAGCAGCGTGTCGATGCCGTCGCCACCAAAGACCAGATCGTCACCCGCCCCGCCATCCATGTAATCGCGGCCAAGCCCGCCAAACAGCGTGTCCCGATCGCCATTCCCCAGCAGCGAGTCGTTGCCCTCCATCCCCATCAGCAGATCGTCGCCATTGCCCCCGAGGGCTGTATCGGCGCCCGCGCCCCCGAACAGCCGGTCGGCATCCGCGCCGCCCTGCAACCAGTCGTCGCCCGCGTTGCCGATCAGCGTGTCATTGCCTTCCAGCCCGAAGAAATCGTCCCGCCCCGCCGTGCCACGGAACAGCCCGTCCTGACCCGCCGTCGCCGTGACAGCGGCCATCGGCGCGACCGTGTCAGCAGTATCGTCGGTGGAATTCTCGGCTGTCCGGACCGCATCTTCGGGGCTGCCCTCCCCCTCGGTGCCGTCATCGGAAGACGACGACCCGTCAAACAGGCCTCCAAGGGCAAGCAGGGGCAAACCCAGCAGCAGCAACAGCGCACTCATGACACACATCCCAAAAACGGATAAAAGACACGCGAAAGTTGACCACAACGCCACAGTGCTGCCAAGATTTTTCTGGCGCGGCCGCCTGCGCGTTAAGGTTGCGGAAACAGTCCGTCAGGAATCCCGCGATTGTCGATCCGCAGCGAACGCCGAATCGGGCCGTATCCCGCCTCAGACGACCGGCGCATAAAGGCCGACATCGGCGGCAACCAGATCGCCCGCCACCAGACCGGGCAGAAAGGCCAGATCGACCCCGTCCGCACTGACCATCAGCCCCCCCGCGACAGGCGTCACCGCGATCACCGGCGCGGCCCCGTCCACCTGCAGCTCCAGCACATCCACACCCGGCAGGAAATCCTCGATCCGCAGCGCACCTCCGGCGGCCGTATAGTCCACCAGCACACCCGCCTGCACCCGCACCAGATCCGCCCCCGCACCGCCCGAAACGCTATCGCCCGCGCCGGCCAGCATCAGGTCGTCCCCCGCCCCGCCTGCCAGCGTATCCGCCCCCGCGCCCCCGTCCAGCGTATCGTTCCCCTCGTCCCCCGAAATCCAGTCCGCCGCGCCGCCACCGGCCAGAAGGTCCGCCCCCGCGCCGCCCGCCAGCGTGTCGCTTCCCGCATCCCCCTGCATCGTGTCATTGCCCGCGCCGCCCTGCATCAGGTCGGCATCGGCCCCGCCCTGCGCGGTCACCCCGCCCAGCGCCAGCGTGGCATCCAGCCAATCCGCCCCGTCGTCCAGAAAGACCGTATCCCCGTCCGTCTCGGGCCAGATGGTGACGACATCATCCCCCGCCCCGCCGAAGATGCGGTCAAACCCCGGCCCGCCGGTCAGCGAGTCGTTGCCCTCGCCCCCCATCAGCGTATCGTCGCCCGACCCGCCCATGACCGAGTCATTGCCCAGTCCTCCGCCCAGCAGATCGTCGCCCTCGTTGCCATGCAGCGCGTCATTGCCCGGACCGCCATTGACGACATCCGCGCCCGTGCCCGCAAAGACCGTATCCGCCCCGCCCAGCCCGTGCACGGTGTCATTCCCGCCATAGCCCAGAAGCAGCTCCGCCTCGTCGGTGCCCGTGATCTCTTCGGCCGTGCCGTCACCCGCGGCGGCCCCGCCGCCACCTCCGGCCCCCGCACCACTGTCGGACGCGGTGCCCCAGATCAGCGCCCCGATCAGCAGGGGCAGCCCAAGGTTGAACAGCAGGAAATCCATCACATCACACGATCCGTTGCCACCCTCGGTTAAACGGATCGTGTTAGGGATTGTTAAGAACTCGGCCCCGCGCCAGCCGTCCCGCCTCAGCCGTGGGTCTTGAACGCCTCGGTAAAGGCCGCCTTCTGCGCCTCGCTCGCCTCGGCCTGATGCAAGGCCTTCCACGCGTCATAGGGCATTCCGTAGACCAGCGTCTTGGCCTCTTCCTTGCCCAGCGCGACGCCCTGCGCCTCGGCTGCCTCGGCCATCCAGCGGCTCAGGCAGTTGCGGCAAAACCCGGCAAGGTTCATCAGGTCGATGTTCTGCACATCGGTCCGGTTCCGCAGATGGTCGCGCAGCCGCCGATAGGCCGCCGCCTCCAAAGCCTGCATCGTGGCATCGTCGATCTGGGTCATCTGGGCCTCCCGCGGTTGCATCGCGCGACAGTCTGCCCTGCCCGCGCGGCGGGGACCAGCCCCCCCGACACGTCCCGCGCCGCCGTCCCGTCAGGCCACGATTCGGTTGAACAGCACATCCGCCGCGTCCAGTTGCGACGCATCCAGCCCGGCAAGGAAGGCCACATCGACATCATTGGCCGACACCATCACCCCGCCCTGCACCGCGCGCACCTCGATCGTCACATCGCCACGCCCGACATACTGCACCTCCAGCTGGTCCTCGCCGGGGCGGAAATCCTCCACCCTCACCACCGCGCCAAAGGCGGGGTCCGCCGGATCATCCGGCACCGGCGGCGCAAAGGCCGAGAACAGGTCCTCCCCTGCCCCGCCGGTCATCGTGTCCCCGCGATCCCCGACCAGCGTATCGTTCCCCTCGCCCCCGGACATCGAATCGGCACCTGCTTCCAGCCGCTGGGAAAACACGTTGCGCTCCAGCATCCGGTCAAAGGCATCGGGCTGCGCCCCGAACCGCGCTTCCACCCCCGACAGGAAACTGGCGAAATCCAGATCCCCCGTCGCGTCGCGCGGCGACCCGGGTTCACCCGTCAGCCCGATCAGGATGTCATTGCCCGCCCCGCCCGACAGCGTATTGTCCCCGCCCGTTTCCAGCAGGACGTCATCGCCCCCCTCGCCGGTCAGGCTGTCATCCCCGCCGCCCCCGATCAGCAGATCGTTGCCCGACCCGCCCGACAGCGTATCCGCCCCCATCCCGCCCAGCAGCACGTCCAGCCCGTCCCCGCCTGCCAGCCGGTCCGCCCCCGCATCCCCCACCAGCAGATCGCGCCCGCCCGCGCCGGACAGCACGTCATCGCCGCCATATCCGGCCAGCAGATCCTCGCCGCCATCCCCCGAGAATTCATCCGCGGACGCGCCGCCCTTCTGCACGCCGTCATCCGCACCACTGTCCGGAGAGGACGCCCCGCCATCATCGCCCCCGCCGCCGAAAAGTCCGGCCAACAGGGCAACAGGAAGCAGCAACAGCAGAAAACCCATGACACACTCGCACAACCACGTTTCGCAACGCCAGCCTGCCGCAACTGCGCCACCCGAGTCAAACGCGGGCCGTCCACTGTCGGCCCGTCGGCAACCGGCCGCGCCAGCCGGCGCGATTGTCCATCAACGCACGGCTAAAGGTCCACCGCCGCCAGCGCACGCTCCAGCATCGGCGCCAGCCGCGCCGCCCATTCGGCCTGCGCCGCCTCGGTCCCGATCAGGTCGTTCCTGACCTCCACCAGCGTGTTCTGCCGCCCGAACCGCAGCGCGTGCCGGTCGATCGCATCGCCGGGCAGGTGGCCGCTATAGGGCTCGTTATCCCCCACGCACAGGTCCGGCTCCGCGCGCAGCACCCCGATCAGCGCGCGGCTGAGCCGCTCGTCCAGATGGGAATGCAGCACCCCCACATGCCACGGACGCGGGCTTCGCCCTTTCAGACAGGGGGTAAAGGAATGGATCGCCACGATCACCACATCCGGCCGCCGCCCCGCCAGCCGCGCCAGGGCATCGTGATAGGGGCGATACAGCCGCTCCAGCCGCTCCTCCACCCCATCGGGCCCGATATGCCGGTTCGCCGGAATGATCGTCCCGTCATAAAGCTTCATCACCAGCGTCGGGTCATCCTCGCCGCGGTTCGGATCGATCACCAGCCGGCTGAAATCCGACATCACCACCGGACTGTCCAGCGCCGCCCCCAGCGCACAGGCCAGCCCCGCCGCCCCCACATCCCAGGCGATATGCCGCCCCATATCCTCGGGCGCGATCCCCAGATCGCCCCCCGCCACCCAGTCCGGCACGCGGTTCGACGCATGGTCGCAGGTCACCAGCCACCGGCCGGGCCGATCCTCTCCGATGATGCGAAAGGCACTCACCCCCGCCCGCTCCCTGCCGTTTTCATGGTTTCGTCATTTATTCTGACGAAAGGAAAAGCGCCAGTTGCGACATCCCGCCGATTGCGCCATAAGACCCGCGGCCCACGACAAAATGTAGAACTGCACAAGGAACGAGGCATATGAGACGCCTTCGGAACGTCAAGATCGTGGCCACTCTCGGACCGGCCTCCAGCGATTACGCAACCATCCGCGCCCTGTTCGAGGCGGGCGCAGACGTGTTCCGCCTGAACATGTCGCACGGCACGCATGACGACATCCGCGCGCGCCACGCCATCATCCGGCAGGTCGAGGCCGATACCGGCCGCCCCATCGCCATCCTTGCCGACCTTCAGGGTCCGAAACTCCGCGTCGGCACCTTCACCAATCCGGCCGGCGAGGAACTGGCCGACGGCGCCGCCTTCCGCATGGACCTCGACCCCGCGCCGGGCGATGCGACCCGCGTGCAGCTTCTGCACCCGGAAATCTTCGCCGCGCTGGAACCCGGCGCCTCGCTGCTGGTCAATGACGGCAAGATCCGCCTGCGCGTCGAAACCTGCGGCAAGGATTTCGCCAACTGCACCGTCACGGTCGGCGGCACCATCTCGAACCGCAAGGGCGTCAACGTGCCCGACGTGGTCCTCCCCCTCGCCGCGCTGTCCGACAAGGACCGCAAGGATCTGGAATTCGCCTGCGAACTGGGCGTGGACTGGCTCGCCCTCTCCTTCGTGCAGCGCCCCGAAGACGTGATCGAGGCGAAGGAACTCGCCAAGGGCCGCGCCGCCGTCCTGTCCAAGATCGAGAAACCGGCAGCGGTCAAAGCCTATGACGCCATCCTCGAAGTGTCCGACGGCATCATGGTCGCCCGCGGCGACCTCGGCGTGGAACTTCCCGTCCACTCCGTCCCGCCGATCCAGAAACGCCTCGTCCGTGGCGCCCGCGCGGCGGCCAAGCCGGTGATCGTCGCCACGCAGATGCTGGAATCGATGATCGAATCGCCCATGCCGACGCGGGCCGAGGTGTCGGACGTCGCCACCGCCATCTACGAAGGCGCCGACGCCATCATGCTCTCCGCCGAATCCGCTGCCGGACGCTATCCGGTCGAGGCGGTGCAGACCATGAACAACGTCGCCATCTCGGTCGAAAGCGACCCGACCTACCGTCAGGTGATCGAGGCCAGCCGCAGCATCAACCGCACCTCCGTCGCCGACGCCATCGTCGCCGCCGCGCGCGAGATCGCCGAGGCCGCCGACATCAAGGCCATCTGCTGCTTCTCGCAATCGGGCACCACCGTGTCGCTCGTGGCGCGCGAACGCCCCCGCGTGCCGATCATCGCGCTGACGCCGCTGATGGGCACCGCCCGCCGCATGTGCCTGACATGGGGCGCCCACTGCGTCATCACCGAGGAGCAGGACCGCTTCAAGGGCGCCGTCATTTCGGCCGTCCGCGCGGCCCGCACCTACGGCTTCGCGACGGAAACCGACCAGATCGTGCTGACCGCAGGCGTGCCCTTCAACGTGCAGGGCACCACGAACATCCTGCGCGTCGCGCCCTGCGACGAACGGCTGATCTACCGCGTCGATCCGGAATAGGGCCGCGTCCGCCCGCACCCCCGCCTGCGCCGTGATGGCGCGGGCGGACTTGCGCTGCATGCCCTGACCTGCCTTACTGCAACCGTAGCGTTCCGGTGGGGTCCAGCATGGCCGTCGACCACGATCTCGTCCTCGTCACCGGCCTCTTGCTTCTGGCCCTCGCGCTTCCCTCGCTCCTCGCCGCACTGGTGGACGAACGCCTGCCCGTCGTCGCGGGTGGCCTTCTCCTCTGCGGCTCGGGCCTGTCGGCATGGTCCCTCCTCACCGACGACCGCCCCTTCCACCCCGCCGACCTGCCCGACGCCATCTTCTCGGTCATCGGGCGCTACCTCTTCTGACCGCCGCTTTTCCCCTTGCACGCCGGACGGACCCCGCCTATACGCCCCACCTTGCGATACCCGCGCGACCGGCCGATGTGGCATGCCGAGTCGCGCCTGCAACCACGGAGATGGAAATGCCCAAGATGAAGACCAAGTCGGCGGCGAAGAAGCGGTTCAGCTTCACGGCCTCCGGTCGGGTGAAGGCCGGCGTCGCCGGCAAGCGCCACGGCATGATCAAGCGTACGACGAAATTCATCCGCGATGCGTCCGGCACCATGGTGCTGTGCGACAGCGATGCGAAGATCGTCAAGAAATACATGCCCTACGACCGGTAAGGAGCTAAGACATGTCCCGCGTCAAATCCGGCGTCGTCACGCACGCCCGTCACCGCAAGGTTATCAAGGCCGCTTCCGGCTATTACGGCGCCCGTTCGCGCAACTTCCGCACGGCCACGCAGGCCGTCGACAAGGCGAACCAGTACGCCACCCGCGACCGCAAGACCCGCAAGCGCAACTTCCGCGCCCTGTGGATCCAGCGCATCAATGCCGCCGTCCGCCTGTTCGACCTCGAGATGACCTATTCCAAGTTCATCAACGGTCTGGCCAAGGCCGGCATCGAGGTTGACCGCAAGGTCCTCGCCGATCTGGCGGTGCACGAGCCCGAGGCGTTCAACGCCATCGCCGCGCAGGCCAAGGCCGCTCTGGCCTGATCCGTCCGGATCGCCCGATTACGAAAGGCCCCGCCCGCGCGGGGCCTTTTGCTTTTGGCAGCCCGATTTTTGCCGTTATCCTCCGGCACAGACCGTTCCGTAGTTTCCAGTCACGAGTTGCCGCCATGTATATCGGACGCGAGATGTATTCCCCCCTCACCGACCCCGCCCGCCAGCGCGAGCTCTTCGCCCAGACCGTCGGGCGGGTCGAGGTGGAAACCCATTCCTACTGCAACCGCCGCTGCGACTATTGCCCCAATGTCGTGGGCGACCGTCTGGGCCCCAATGTCCGCATCAAGCCCGCGATCTGGGAAAAGCTCCTGCGCGATCTGGCCGAGGTGGGCTATTCCCGCTTCCTCGTGCTGAACAGCTACAACGAACCGCTCTACGACCGCGCCATCCTCGACCGCATCGCCGAGGCGCGCGCCGCCCTGCCCCGCGCGCGCATCATGATCTACACCAACGGCGACTACCTGACGCCCTCCTATGTCGACGACCTCGCCGCGGCGGGGCTCGACTACATGCATGTGTCGATCCACCTCAAACAGGGCGACAAATATTCCGACGTCTACGTCCTGAACCGCATCGCCGAAATCGCCCACCGCACCGGCCTTCAGGCCCGCTTCAGCCAGATCCGCCCCAATGACAGCATCATCGCCCGCTTCGACACGCCCAAGCTGGAAATGGAAACCCGCGCCATCAACTTTGACCGCCACGGCAATGACCGCGGCGGCTTGCTGCCGGACCTCTCGCCCGAAAACCCGCGCACCGATCCCTGCAACTTCGTCTTCCAGCATTTCCACATGGGCTATACCGGCAATGTCGTGCCCTGCTGCCACATCCGCAGCGACCGCCCCGAACATGCCAAACACGTCATCGGCAACCTCGACCGCGCCGAGACGATCTTCGACATCTTCTTCGGGGCCAAGGCCGCCGCATGGCGCCGCGGCCTGATCCACGACCGCGCCAAGACCGGCCCCTGCGCCACCTGCACCGCGCCCGTCATCCTGAACCAGCCCAACTGGCGCGAACTGCTCCAGAACGCCTATCAGCGCCACGTCGCCCCCCTCGAAGGGCAGGCGGCCACCTGACGCGGCCCGCCCCTGCCGCAGTCCGCCCCTTTGACCGCACGAACAACCGTCCGCAGCATTTCCTCTGTTTTTTCACCCGCCCGCCGCATCCGCAACCGAAGCGCGCCTTGACCGCGCCGCCTTTCGCCCCCAGCCTCGACCCGAAATTTGATCCTGAAAGTCTTGCCATGATCCGTTCCTTCCTCGCGCTCCTCTCCCTCTTCGCGCTGCTCTCCTGCGGCGAGATGGTGACAGACCAGACAAAGGACGCCCGCATCTTTCTCATGGGCGATTCCATGATGGCGGCGAACCGCAGCTCGGGCAAAGCCGTCGCCGACGAGATCGAACGCAGGCTGGGACAAGAGGTTATCGACCGCTCGGTCTACGCCGCGCGCTACTTCTACTACCTGCCCCTCACCGGCGCGGCCGGAATGCGGATCGGCGCGCAATACCAGCCGGGCAACTGGGACTGGGTGGTGCTGAACGGCGGCGGCAACGACCTGATGTTCGGCTGCGCCTGCGGGCATTGCAACACGATGGTGGACCGCCTGATCTCGAAAGACGGCCGTCAGGGCGCGATCCCACAGATGGTCGCCCGCATCCGCAAGGACGGGGCAAAGGTCGTCTATTCCGGCTACCTGCGGAACCCTGGCCTCTTCACCCCCGTGCGCGCCTGCAAACCCTATGGAGACGAGCTTGACCGCCGCCTCGCCCGCCTTGCCGCCACCGACCCCAAGGGCATCTTCTTCCTGCCCATGTCCGACCTCGTCCCCCATGGCGACCCGTCCCTGCACCAGCAGGACCTGATCCACCCCTCGCCCAAGGGCAGCGCCGCCATCGGCGCCCGCATCGCGGCCACGATCCGCGCCAACGGCGGCTGACCCCCTTCATCTCGGCCCAAATACTCTCGGGGGTCCGGGGGCAGACGGCCCCCGGGGCAGATGCAGGGCGCCCCGCCCCTTGCATCGAAAGCCCCTTCCCGCTACCACCCCTGCGTTCCCTCAGGAGGCACCGATGGACGGGCTCGACACGCTCAAGGCCAAGTATCTTTCCGCCGTCGCCGGCGCGTCGGACGAATCCGCGCTGGAAGAGGTCCGCCTCGCCGCGCTGGGCAAGAAGGGCGAGATCAGCGCGATGATGGCCGGCTTGGGCAAGATGGACCCCGACGCGCGCAAGGCCGCAGGCGCCAGCCTGAACGCGCTCAAGGACGAGATCGACGCCGCCCTGCGCGCCCGCAAGGCCGGTCTGGCCGATGCCGCGCTGGACGAACGGCTGCGGACCGAATGGCTGGACGTCACCCTGCCGGGCCGCCCCCGCCGCACGGGCACCATCCACCCCGTCAGCCAGGTGATGGAGGAGCTTTCCGCCATCTTCGCCGACATGGGCTTTGCCGTCGCCGAAGGCCCGCAGGTGGAATCCGACTGGTACAATTTCGACGCGCTCAACATCCCGCCCGAACACCCCGCGCGGCAGGAACACGACACCTTCTTCATGCACCGCGCCGCAGGCGACGACCGCCCGCCCCACGTGCTGCGCACCCATACCAGCCCCGTCCAGATCCGCGCCATGATGGACAAGGGCGCGCCCATCCGCGTCATCGCCCCGGGCCGCGTCTACCGCATGGACATGGACCAGACCCACACGCCCATGTTCCATCAGGTCGAAGGTCTGGCGATCGACCGCGACATCTCGATGGCCAACCTGAAATGGACGCTCGAGGAATTCTGCCGCGCCTTCTTCGAGGTGCCCTCCGTCGAACTCCGCTTCCGCGCCTCGCATTTCCCCTTCACCGAACCCTCGGCCGAGGTGGACATCCGCTGCTCGTGGGAAGGCGGCCAGCTCAGGATCGGCGAAGGCGACCGCTGGATGGAAATCCTCGGCTCCGGCATGGTCCACCCCAAGGTGCTGCGCGCCGCGGGCGTCGACCCCGACGAATGGCAGGGCTTCGCCTTCGGCATGGGCATCGACCGTCTGGCCATGCTGAAATACGGCATCCCCGACCTGCGTGCCTTCTTCGAATCCGACCTGCGCTGGCTGCGCCACTACGGCTTTGCCGCACTCGACATGCCCAACCTTCCGGGCGGGCTCAGCCGCTAAAAGAAAAGGCCCCCGCGCAGGGGGCCTTTCCGGGGACGCAGGCAAAGCCTTGGCTCAAAGCGCCAGAACCAGCACCGCGACCAGCGACAGCCCCATGATCAGGATCAGTCGCCAGGCCGGAACACGGCGGGTAGGTTGGGGTACATCAAACATCGGGTCCATGCCCCGACCCTGCCCCTGATCCAGAGCAAGATTGTGGCAACCCCGCGCCTTGCCACGGGCAGCGCGCAAACAACCCGTTTCCACCCCGGAAACCGCCCCGCCCGCTTCCCCTTTCCCGCCCTTTGCGCTAATCCCTGCCCCGACATTCCGAAGGGACCGGCAAGATGAAGTTCACCCTCTCCTGGCTGAAGGACCACCTAGAGACCGAGGCATCGCTGGATGACATCCTCTACGCCCTGACCGATCTCGGTCTGGAAGTGGAAGAGGTGACCGACCGCGCCGCCAAGCTGTCCGCCTTCACCATCGCCAAGGTGCTGCACGCCGAACAGCACCCCGACGCCGACAAGCTGCGCGTCTGCCGCGTCCTGACGGACGAGGGCGAGAAACAAATCGTCTGCGGCGCCCCCAACGCCCGCGCGGGCATCACCGTCGTCCTGTGCAAGCCGGGCACCTATGTGCCGGGCATCGACACCACCATTTCCGTGGGCAAGATCCGCGGCGTGGAATCCCACGGCATGATGGCGTCGGAACGCGAACTGGAACTGTCCGACGAACATAACGGCATCATCGAACTGCCCTCGGGCGAGGTGGGCGAACGCTTCTCGGACTGGCTGGCGAAGAACCGGCCCCAGATTGTCGACCCGATGATCCACATCAAGATCACCCCCAACCGCCCCGATGCACTCGGCGTGCGCGGCATCGCCCGCGACCTTGCCGCGCGCGGTCTGGGCACGCTGAAACCGCTGGCGATCCCCGCGATCAAGGGCGGCTTCCCCTCGCCCGTCCGCGTGGAAATCGACCCCGCGCTGAAATCGAAGGGCTGCCCCCTTTTCGCGGGCCGCACCATCCGCGGCGTGACAAACGGCCCCTCGCCCGACTGGCTGCAACAGCGCCTGACGGCCATCGGCATGCGGCCCATCTCGGCGCTGGTGGACATCACCAACTTCTTCACCTTCGCCCTGAACCGCCCGCTCCACGTCTTCGACGCGGCCAAGGTCGCAGGCCCCCTCCGCATCCACCCCGCCAAGGGCGGAGAGGAGCTTCTGGCGCTGGACGGCAAGACCTACACGATCCGCGAAGGCATGATGCTCATCTCCGATGACAACGGGCCGGAATCGCTCGCTGGCATCATGGGCGGCGAACATTCGGGCTGCACCGAGGCGACGACCGACGTCTTCCTCGAATCCGCCTTCTGGGACCCGATCACCGTGGCCTCCACCGGCCGCGCGCTCAAGATCAACTCCGACGCCCGCTACCGCTTCGAACGCGGGGTGGACCCGGCCTTCACGCTGCCGGGCCTCGACCTTGCCACGCAGATGATCCTCGACCTCTGCGGCGGCGAAGCCTCCGACCTTGCCATGGATGGCGCCGTGCCGGACGTGACCCGCGCCTACCGCCTGAACCCCGCCCGCGTCATCTCGCTGGTGGGCATGGACATCCCCGAAGCCGAACAGCGCCGGACGCTGGAAGCACTGGGTTTCACCCTGTCGGGCGACATGGCCTCGCCCCCCACATGGCGCCCCGACATCCTCGGCGAAGCCGATCTGGTCGAGGAAGTCGCCCGCATCGCCTCGCTGACCAAACTCGAAGGCAAACCCCTGCGCCGCACGCAGGCCGGCGTCCCCCGCCCCATCCTGACGCCCCTGCAAATCCGCGAGAAATCGGCCCGCCGCACCCTCGCCGCACTCGGCTACAACGAATGCGTCACCTACAGCTTCATCGACCATGAGGCCGCCACCCTGTTCGGCGGCGGCACGGATGCGGTGCGGGTCGAAAACCCCATTTCCTCGGAAATGACCCACCTGCGCCCCGACCTGCTGCCGGGCCTCCTGCGCGCCGCCGCCCGCAATCAGGCGCGCGGCTTCGCCGACCTCGCGCTGTGCGAGATCGGCCCCGCCTTCCACGGCGGCGAACCGGGCGAACAGCACCTGCAGGCGACGGGCCTGCTCGTCGGCCACACCGCCCCGCGCGATCCCTATGGCAGCCGCCGCCCCGTCGACGTCTTCGATGCCAAGGCCGATGCCGAAGCGATCCTCGCCGCCCTCGGCGCCCCCGCCCGCGTGCAGATCACACGCAAGGTCGCCGCATGGTGGCACCCCGGCCGCTCCGGCGTGATCGGCCTCGGCCCCAACACGCTCGCCACCTTTGGCGAGGTGCATCCCCGCGTCCTCGCCGCCCTCGGCGTCAAGGGAACTGCGGTGGCCTTCACCATCCTCGTCGCCAACGTCCCCCTGCCCAAGGTGAAGACCCCCACCCGCCCCGCACTCGCCATCAGCGACCTGCAGGCGGTGGAACGGGACTTCGCCTTCGTCGTGGACAAGGGGGTCGAGGCGCTGACAGCCATCAACGCCGCCCAGGGGGCCGACAAGGCACTGATCGAAAGCGTCCGCCTCTTCGACCAGTTCACCGGCGAGAAGGCAGAGGCACAGATGGGCGCGGGCAAGAAATCCATCGCCCTGACCGTCCGCCTGCAACCCACCGAAAAGACCCTGACCGAGCCGGAAATCGAGGCTGTCTCGGCCAAGATCATCGAAAAGGTGACCAAGGCCACAGGCGGCACCCTGCGCGGCTGACCGTAGGATGGGCACTATTGCCCATCCTGCACCAGCGCACCCTTAACCACGTTTCACCCGCATCTGTGCGCCAATCGCGTATGTACAGCTGTCTGCACAGTTTGCGGCACAACCATCGGCACACCCCCCGCCGCCACGTCACGCTTCCCCAGCGCCCCGACGGTCCCTAATCTCGGCTGGTGGAGGTGCCCATGCAGTACGATTACATCATCGCCGGTGGCGGCTCCGCAGGCTCGGTCCTCGCCGCCCGCCTGTCCGAAGACCCCGCCGTGACGGTCTGCCTGCTGGAAGCGGGCGGTGACGGAAAATCCTTTCTGATCAACACCCCCGCCATGGTCGCCGCCATGGTGTCGGGCCGCCCGAAACTGCACAACTGGGCCTTCCGCACCACGCCCCAGCCCCACCTGATGAACCGCCGCTGCTATCAACCGCGCGGCAGGGCACTGGGCGGTTCCTCGGCCATCAACGCCATGCTCTACACCCGGGGCCACCCGTCGGATTACGACACATGGGCCGACCTTGGCGCCGATGGCTGGGACTGGCGCTCCGTCCTGCCTTACTTCCTGAAATCCGAAGGAAATTCCCGCGGCGCCTCTGACCTGCACGGCGCGGACGGCCCCCTCAGCGTCACCGATCAGGCCAGTCCCCTGCCCGCCACCCATGCCTTCATCCGCGCCATGCAGACCCTGCAACTCCCCGAAACCCGCGACTTCAACGGCCCCACGCAACTGGGCGCGGGGCTCTATCAGGTCACCCAGTTCCACAGCGGCCCCCGCAAGGGCCGCCGCTGCTCTGCCGCCGCCGCCTATCTGCATCCCGTGCTGTCACGCCCCAACCTGACGGTCCTCACCGGCGCGACGGTGCAGCGCCTGACGCTCGACGGCAAACGCGCCACGGGCCTGATCGCGCGGCAGGGCCGCCGCACCCTCACCCTCACCGCAGGGCGCGAGGTCATCCTCTCGGCCGGGGCCTTCGGGACACCACAGATCCTCCTCCTGTCCGGCATCGGACCGGTCGAGGAGCTGCGAACCCATCGCATCGCGGTTAATCACGCCCTCGAAGGCGTCGGGCAAAACCTGCAAGACCATCTCGACCACACGCTGCACTGGCGCTCGCTCCGCCCCGATGTGGTGGGGTTCAATCCGGCGGGTATCCTGCGCCTCTTGCGCGGGATCGCGCCCTTCCGCCGCCACGGCACCGGCGTCCTCACCAGCGTGGGGGCCGAAGGCGGGGCCTTCTTCTGCTCGCGCCCCGACCTGCAAATCCCTGATCTTCAGGCGCATTTCTGCGTCGCCATCGTGGATGACCACATGCGCCGCATCCACCTTGCCGACGGCTACACCGCCCATGTCTGCGTCCTGCGCCCCCAGTCGCGCGGCACCGTCGGACTTCAGGACGCCAACCCCGCCAGCCCCCCGCGCATCGACCCCGACTTCCTGTCCGACCCCCGCGACATGGACACGCTCAAACGCGGCGTCCGGCTTCTGGAACAGGCGATGGACTCCGAACCCATGGCCCCGTGGCGTGGCCAGAGGCTCTATCCCCTTGACGGAACGGACAAATCCCTCGAAGCCGACATCCGCGCCCGCGCCGACACGATCTATCACCCTGTCGGCACCTGCCGCATGGGGCGCGACGAACTGGCGGTGACCGATCCCGAACTGCGCGTTCACGGTCTGGAAGGGCTCCGCGTGGCAGATGCCAGCGTGATGCCCCGCCTGATCGGGGGAAACACCAACGCGCCCACCATCATGATCGCCGAACGCGCCGCCGACCTGATCCGCAACGGTTAATGACCGGTTAAGAACCCGCAAACCCCCGCCCGATCGCCCGCCACCCCAGCGCGGCCAGCACGCCCGCCCCCGCGGCGGCGATCCACAGCGGCAGCACCAGCGCCACAGGCCGCGCCACCACCCCCTCGGCCCAACCCATCACCGCACCCGACAGAACCAGCCCCAGAGGCATCATTCCCCAGGCCAGCAGCCGGTACAGGCTGTTGACCCGCCCCAGCAGCCGGTCCGGTATCACCCTCTGCCGATGGCTGACCGATACGAGGTTCCACACCATCCCCGTGAACTCGAACAGGCCCAGCATCACCGCCAGCACCACCGCATTCCCTGCCAGCGCCACCCCCGCAAAGGCAGGGGCCGAAGCCGCCAGCATCCACTGCGCCGTCCGCGCGGGCCCCAGCCGCGCCACGACCCGCCCGCCCAGCAGACTGCCCGCAATCCCCCCGACCGCCCCCCCCGCCAGCACCAACCCATAGGCCGCAGCCGACAGCCCCAACGTCTCCTGCGCGTGCAGGACCAGCGCCACGACGACCATCTGGTGCAGCAGGTTCCACACCCCCGTCACCACCGCCAGCACCCTGAGCAGCGGCGCGCGCATCAGGAACCGCGCCCCTTCGGCCAGCTCTGCCCGCCAATCCGCCGCCCCGTCCCGCACCGGCCGGAACGCCCCCCGCACCCCCAGCAGCAGCAATACCGCCACCGCATAAGCCCCCGCATTCAGGGCAAAAGGCAGCACCAGCGCCACCCCGATCAGCGCCGCCCCCAGCGCAGGCCCGACCAGCGCATTGCCGATCAATTCCACGCTCCACAACCGCCCGTTGGCCAGCTCCAGCCGCTCTGCCCCCACCAGCGCGGGCAGCATCGTCTGCGCGGCATTGTCGCGGAACACCTCAGCCCCGCCCACCACCAGCGCGGCCCCCAGCATCACGGCGAAAAGCCACGGCACGCCCAGCCCCACCACCGGCGCGGGCGGCAGCGGACCGGCCAGAACCACCGCCCCCGCCACCACGGCAAAGGCCAGCGCGCGGAGCACATCCATCGCCAAAATCAACCACCGCCGGTCCACCCGATCCGTGACCACCCCCGCGGGCAGCGCCATCAGGAACCACGGCAGGCGCAACGCCACAGGCACCAGCGCCACAAGGAACGGATCACGCGTCAGCAGTGTCGCCGCCCAGGCCCAGGCGACCACCGCAACCCCGTCGGCCAGATTCGTCGCCCCACTGGCAAGGATGAACCGCGTCAACATGCGCGCAGCCAACCCCGCCCATGGGGCAAAATCAACCTACTTCCGCCCGAAAACTCGCCGGAACCAGCCGCCCACCCCCGCCCGCGCCCGATCCGCGCGGCGGTCGAGATCGTCGAACGCCTCCTGCGCTTCGATCACCGCAGGCTCGATCATCCGCTCGCGGAACTGCGCCAGCATCCGCCAGACCATGGCCACCAGCCCCGCCAGCAGCGTCAGGATCACGATGCTGACCCATGGAATGATCCGCACATCGGGGCTTTCCACCTGCCGCAGCGAGATCGCATTAGGAAAGATCGTGAACAGCTCGTTGCGCCAGCCGTAATGCGTCACCGCCACCCATTTCGGCGCGGCGGTTGTGGATTGCAGCTCCTTCGCCTCTGTATTGGTGCTGGAACTGTCCATCTTGAAATAGGGCGGCCAGCCCCAGCCCGTATCCTCGTTGCGGTATTCCATCGTGCTGCCATCGGGATAGACGGCATTGATGAAAAAGATGTCGCGGCTCGTCCCCGACCCCGTCCCGACATCCGGCGCCGCCCAGAACCAGCTGTTCTCGCCCAGATCCATGCGGCGGTTCTCGGTCCCCACGATCCGCACGATATCCGTCTGCGGCAGTGTATAGTGCAGGAAGGCGAAGATCAGCAGCGCCAGCGTGCCAAGAACGGACCATTTCAGATAACGCATTGCCGCCCCTCAGGAAAAATTCAAAATCCAGACCAGCGCCACCACGACGACGGTCGGAATGACAAAGACCAGCCAGATCAGCCGCCGCCTCAGGCTGTGTTCATAGGCCGCCAGCCCCTCGGCGATGAAGGCATCGCGCGATCCCGTGCCACCCTCGTGGTCATAGGTCTTTTCAAGCCGTTCGCGTTCCACCGACCGCGCATAGATCGCCAGCAGCCAGTAGATCACCGTCAGCGCGATATAGCCGAAAAGCGCCAGCTTGAAGAAAGCGATCATCCGCGAAACCCCGTCACCCTTGCCCCGCCAATGTGGCCCCGCCGCGCCACAACCGCAAGGCACGGCCCGCTTGCCCCTTGGCAGCGGCCCCCGCGACCCCCACCATAGGGGAATGGATGCCCTGACCCACGCCGCCCTGACCCACGCCATCGACGCCCGCCGCGCCGCCCTGATCGGGCTGGCACAGGACCTGATCCGCATCCCCACGCTCAACCCGCCGGGGCGGTGCTACCGCGACATCTGCGACTACCTCGCCGCCCGCCTGATGGCGCAGGGCTGGACGGTTGAACTGGTCCGCGCCACCGGCGCGCCGGGGGACAGCGACGCCTACCCCCGCTGGAACATGGTCGCGCGGCTGGAGTCGGGCCGCGCGGGCGACTGCGTGCATTTCAACAGCCACCATGACGTGGTCGAGGTGGGCCACGGCTGGACCCGCGATCCCTTCGGCGGCGAGCTGGACGGCGACCGCATCTATGGCCGCGGCGCCTGCGACATGAAGGGCGGCCTTGCCGCCAGCATCATCGCCGCCGAAGCCTTCCTTGCCACCACCCCCGACTGGCGCGGCGCGATCGAGATCAGCGCCACGGCAGACGAGGAATCGGGCGGCTACGGTGGCGTCGCCTATCTGGCCGAACGCGGGTATTTCAGCCCGGACCGCGTGCAGCACGTCATCATCCCCGAACCGCTGCACAAGGACCGCATCTGCCTCGGCCATCGCGGCGTCTGGTGGGCCGAGGTGGAAACCCATGGCCGCATCGCCCACGGCTCCATGCCCTTCCTTGGCGATTCGGCCATCCGCCACATGGGCGCCGTTCTGGAAGAGATCGAGCATCACCTCTACCCCCTCCTCTCCACCCGCACGACCGCCATGCCCGTGGTCCCGCCACAGGCCCGCCAATCCACGCTGAACATCAACTCCATCCACGGCGGCGAACCCGAACCGCCCGCAGGATCGACCGCCCTGCCCGCGCCTTGTGTGGCTGACCGCTGCCGCATCATCCTCGACCGCCGCTTCCTGATCGAAGAGGCGCTGGACGAGGTCAAATCCGAACTCCGCGCCGTGCTGGACCGCGTGCAATCCCGCCGCGCAGGGTTCACCTACACGATCCGCGACCTGTTCGAGGTGCAGCCCGTCATGGCCGACCGCGACGCGCCCGTCGTCCGCTCCACTGCCGCCGCCATCGAGCGGGTGCTGGGACAGGTGGCCGATTATGTCGTCAGCCCCGGCACCTATGACCAGAAACATATCGACCGCATCGGCCGTCTGAAGAACTGCATCGCCTATGGCCCCGGCCTCCTGCACCTCGCCCACCAGCCCGACGAATGGGTGGGGGTGCAGGACATGACCGACAGCGCCAAGGTCATGGCGCTGGTTCTGGCCGATCTTCTGGGCTGACTCAGCAGGCGGTTACGACCGTACCCGGGAAGTCAGGCGCACCGCAGGGGGCAAACAGCGGCACGGTGGCCGGTGCCTCGGCCTTGCCTGCGCTGTCCAGACCAATGCTCAGGCTTGGTTGCCCGCCGCCAAGGCCAAAGTCGACGATGCCGGACAGATAGGGAAAGATCACCCCGCCAGACACGAAGGGCTTGCCCGTCCCGAAATCCCAGCCGCCCCCGACGGCCCCGGCATGGTTGACCGTTCCCTGAAACCCGATGGCGCGCAGTTGCACATCGCGCGGGTTCTGCGGATCAAAGGTCAACCGCAACTCGCCTCCGGTCATGTCGCCATTGGGCTGCACCGTGGTCTGCCGCCAGCCAATCCCGAAACGCGGAGTGAACCCGCCCCCCAGATCGAAGGACAGCCCGACAAAGGCCGAGTCAGTGGTCAACTCTGTCACCTGCTGCGGCGGCAGGGCAAATGCGGGGGAAGCCAAAGTGGCACAGACGGCGACGGCGGCAATCGGTTTTGCGAACAAGGTCTTGCTTTCATGATGAAGGATCGAGTGCGATCCATACCCGTGCCACCATCGCATCACGACAGGTCAGAGGTCTGGACGGACCACCCGTACGGATGACCCACCCCGCCCTCAGACCGCGATATTGTCGATCAGCCGCACACCATCCAGCCACGCCGCCGCCAGCATCCGCACCGGACGCGACGCATCGGTCACCGGACCCAGCGTCGCGGCATCGCGGAATTCGATGTATTCCACGCTCTCGAACCCTTCGGCCAGCACGGCCTGCGCGGCGCGGTCGGCCACCTGATCCTGCGGCACGCCCGACCGGAAATCCCGCGCCGCCGCCAGCATCGCGGCATAGAGCGCGGGGGCCTTCTGCCGCCCCGCCGCCGTCAGCCGCACATTGCGCGACGACATGGCCAGCCCGTCGGGATCGCGCACCGTCTCGCAGCCGACCACCGTCACGGCCATGTCCAGATCCGCCACCAGCCGCTGCACCACCTGCAACTGCTGCCAGTCCTTCTGCCCGAAATAGGCCCGGTCCGCCTGCGTCATCCCGAAGAGCTTGGCCACCACCGTCGCCACCCCGTCGAAATGCCCGGGCCGCAGCGCCCCTTCCAAGGGTTGCGACACGCCCCCCACCGACACGGTCGTCACGAACCCCTCGGGATAGACCTCCTCGGGCGCGGGGCAGAACACCACCTCCACCCCCACCCAGCGCAGAAGGGCGGCATCGGCATCCTCGGTGCGGGGGTATTTCTTCAGGTCATCGGGATTGTTGAACTGCCTGGGGTTCACGAAGATCGTCGTGATCACCCGCCCGCATTCCGCCTTGGCCCTGCGCGCAAGGCTCAGATGCCCGTCATGCAGCGCGCCCATGGTCGGGACCACGCCCACCACATGCCCCTCGGCCTTCCAGCCACGCACGACGGCGCGCAGCTCCTCCACCGTCCGGATGATGACCGTCAAGATTTCACCTGATCCGCAAAGCCATGCTCCGGCCCCGGAAAGGCCCGCGCCCGCACCTCGGCGGCATAGTCCGCGATGGCCTGATCCGCCGCCGCGCCCAATTCGGCATAACGCTTCACGAATTTCGGCTTGAACGCGGTGAACATGCCCAGCATGTCATCGATCACCAGAACCTGCCCGTCGCAATCCACCCCCGCGCCGATGCCGATGGTGGGGATGGAAAGCTCACCCGTGATTCGCGCCGACAGGCCGACCGGCACCTTCTCCAGCACGATGGAAAACGCCCCCGCCGCCTCACAGGCCCGCGCATCGGCCATGACCCGCTCCGCCTCGGCATCGCGGCCCACGACCTTGTACCCGCCCAAAGTGTTCACCGCCTGCGGGGTCAGCCCGACATGCGCCATCACCGGCACCCCCCGCGCGGTCAGAAAGGCGATCGTCTCGGCCATGTGCTGCCCGCCTTCCAGCTTCACCGCCGGCGCGCCGGTTTCCGCCATCAGCCGCGCCGCGTTGCGATAGGCCTGCGCGGGGCCTTCCTCGTAACTGCCGAAGGGCATGTCGATCACCGGCATCGCCTTCTGCAGCCCCCGCACCACGGCGCGGCCATGCAGGATCATCATCTCCAGCGTCACGCCGATGGTCGACGGCATCCCGTGCAGCACCATCCCCACGGAATCGCCCACCAGCGCAATGTCGCAATGCGCATCGACCAGCCGCGCCATCGGCGTCGTATAGGCCGTCAGCACGACAAGCGGCACACCACCCTTGCGGGACGTGATGTCCGGCGGCAGCACGGGGCGGACGGGGGCGGTCGCGCTCATCGGCGTCTCCCTGTTTCAACTCTGCCCGATATACAGGCACAGCCGCCCCGCAACAGCAAGTCCGTTCGCTGCGCTGCGGCGTGGATCGCGCCCCTTGACCGGCGCCGCCCGCCCGCCTCCCATGCAAGGCACAACAGACGGAGCATCCCATGACCCACCTCGCCCGCGTGACCCGCGACGGCATCCCCCCCGAAACCACCCGCCCCGACCCCGACCGCGTGATCGCGGGCGACCCCGTCCACACCACATGGAACATCGAAGACCGCGACGGCCTCTTCTGCGGGCTGTGGCAATCCACCCCCGGCAAGTGGCGCGTGTCCTATAGCGAATGGGAATATGTCCACATTCTGTCCGGCCATTCCATCCTGACCGATGCGGCGGGCCGCGAAACCCACCTGAAGGCAGGCGACAGCTACATCATCCGCCCCGGCTTTACGGGTACATGGGAAGTCGTCGAGACCACGCTGAAGGACTACGTGATCCGCTAAGGCCGTACGAATTTTCTGGCGAAAATTCGCGCCCCACACCTACGGCAGCGAAAAGGGGCGATGCACCGCATCGCCCCCCGATTTTTCGCAGAAAAATCGCCCGCTCAGCCAGCGGCCGGCGCAGCCGCCGCTTCCGCCACAGTCTCGCCCGTCAGCTCATCCAGCGTCGGGCACTCGGCCTCGTCGATGCCACGGTTGCGGCAGATCCGCAGGCGGCGGCGCTCGTCCTTCTCGGCCTGCTTCGCGGCGGCCTCGGCGGCCAGACGCTCGTCTTCGATCCGCTTCGCCTCGGCCTCGGCAATGGCGATCTTGTCGGCCTCCAGCTGCGCGCGGTTTTCCGGCGTGTCCGGCACGGCGCGGCCATAGGCGTCGTCCATATAGGGCCCCTCGGCGGCAAGGCTCTGCTCCAGCGTCCGCACCACGATGCGGTCACCCACCTCGGCATTCTCGAACAGATGGATGGCGTCCTGATTGAACAGCCGGATGCAGCCCGCGCTGGTCGCCCGCCCGATCGAGGCATTGTCGATCGTGCCATGCACGCGGAACATCGTGTCCCGCCCGCCGCGATAGAGATACAGCGCCCGCGCCCCCAGCGGATTCTCCAGCCCGCCCGGCAGCCCGCCCGCATAGGCGGCGTAAAGGTCGGGCCGCGTGCGGACCATGTTCGCCGTGGGCGTCCACGACGGCCATTCCTGCTTGCGCCCGACATAGCCGGTCCCGCGGAAGGAAATCCCCTCGCGCCCGACGGCAATGCCATAGCGCGTGGCCTTGCCCCCCTCCTGCACGTGGTAGAGGACGCGCGCATAGGTATCCACCACGATGGTCCCCGGCTTCTCGTCGCCCGCATAGGCCACCTCGGTCCGCGGGTTGGTGCCGAACAGGTGCAGCGGCTCGACCGCGGGGATCAGGTATTCCCCGTCCTGCACGGCCTGATAATGGGCAGGCACCTGCGCCTCGGGCGGGATGCTCTCGGTCTGGGGCGCACCGGCACAGGCGGCAAGACCCAGAAGGGCGGCAAAGGCGGTCAGTCGGATCATCAGGGCGTTCACGATATCTGGACTCGCTTGGTCAAAGGTCGTGCCTACAAGCACTTTTGGATATGAACCCGTCAAGCCCCGCTCCGGTTTCATCACCAGTTTTTGCCGCCCGCCCGGCGAATCCGCCGATTTTGTCCGGAAAGCTTGCATCCCGCCCCGCCATCCCCATCTCCACCTCAACCAAACGCACAAGGAGACGGACCGATGCGCTGCCCCGTGGACAACGAAACCCTCGTCATGGCCGACCGCAACGGGGTAGAGATCGACTATTGCCCGAAATGCCGCGGCGTCTGGCTGGATCGCGGCGAGCTGGACAAGATCATCGAACGCGTCGCCGCGCCCGCCCCCGCAGCGGCCCCGCAGCCCCCCGCCCCGCCGCAGGGCTATGCCCCGCCGCAGGGCTACGCGCCGCCGCCGCCCCAGGGCTATGCCCCCCGCCCGCAGGGCTGGGACAGCGACGACCGCGGCTATGACGACCCGCGCCGCCACGGCTACAAGAAACGCAAGAGCATCCTGGGCGAGATCTTCGATTTCTGACCCTTGCCGCAGCCCCCTGCCCGTGCGACCGATTAAGGGCAGGGGATTTGGTCAGGCAGACGATGGAACGCGGCACGCGCAACCTGATCACCGACGTGGCAGGCCTGCGCGTGGGCAATGCCCATGACGCGTGCCTGCGCTCGGGTGTCACCGTGCTCTGCGCCGACCGCCCCTTCACCGCCGCTGTCAACGTGATGGGCGGCGCGCCGGGCACGCGTGAAACCGACCTCCTCGCCCCCGACCGGCTGGTGCAGCAGGTGGATGCGCTGGTGCTTTCCGGCGGCTCCGCCTTCGGGCTCGACGCCTGCTCGGGCGTGGCGGATGGCCTGCGCGGCATGGGGCGCGGCTTTGCCGTGGGCGACCAGCGCGTGCCCATCGTCCCGGGCGCGATCCTCTTCGACCTGCTGAACGGCGGCGACAAGGCATGGGACCGCAACCCCTATTCCACCCTCGGCCGCGCCGCGCTGGACGCCCTGACCGACCGGCCCGCCCTCGGCACCGCAGGCGCGGGCTACGGCGCGCTGACCGGCACGCTCAAGGGCGGGCTCGGCTCCGCCTCTGCCACCCTCTCTTCGGGCCATACCGTGGGCGCGCTGGTGGCCGTGAACGCGCTCGGCTCTGCCACCGTGGGCGACACCCACCATTTCTGGGCCGCCCCGTGGGAGCTTGACGGCGAATTCGGCGCCCTCGGCCCCGCCCCGCATCACGACCCCGCCCACGAACCCCCGCCGATGAAACGGATGGGAGAGGCCACCACCATCGCCATCGTGGCCACCGACGCCGACCTGACCCAAGCCGGCTGCCAGCGCATGGCGACCGCCGCACAGGACGGCATGGCGCGCGCGCTTGTCCCCTCCCATACGCTGATCGACGGCGATCTGGTCTTTGCCTGCAGCACCAACGTCCGCCCCCTGCAGGACCCCGTGGCCGATGCCTTCGCCCTCGGCCATGCCGCGGCCTGCTGCCTTGCCCGCGCCATCGCCCGCGCGGTCTGGCTGGCGGAACCCATGGCAGGCGATCGCCAAACCGCCTACCGCGCCCGCTTCACCACCGCGTAAGCGCCGCCTCGTCCTCGTCCTTGGCCGCGACCCATGCCGCGCCATCCGGCCCGATTTCCTTTTTCCAGAAGGGCGCGCGGGATTTCAGGTAATCCATCAGGAATTCCGCCGCGGCAAAGGCATCGGCCCGATGTGGCGCGGCGGTCGCCACCATCATGATCGCCTCGCCCACCGCCAACCGACCGTGCCGGTGGATCACCAGCGCATCGACCAGCGCCCAGCGCGCCACGGCCTGCGATACGATCCCCGCAATCGCCTTTTCCGTCATGCCCGGATAATGCTCGATCTCCATCGCGGCCATGCCGCCATCGCCGCGCACCACGCCGGTAAAGGTCACCACCGCCCCCGCGCCAGCCGCCGCCGCCGCGAAACCCCGCGCCTCCTCGCCCAGATCGAAGGGCGCCTCCTGCACGGCAACCCGCATGGCTTAGCCCCCCGTCATCGGCGGGAAAAAGGCCACCTCGCGCACACCGGCCAACGGCGCGTCAAACGAGGCAAGCTCCTGATCCAGCGCCACCCGCAGGCTTGCCAGATCGGCAAAGGCCGCCTCGTACCGCTCTTCCCGCGCGCGCAATTCCTCGACCAGCGCCATCACCGTGGCGGCGGATGTTTCCACCCGCTCCTTCGGCAGGCCGATGCGTTCCCGCACCCATGCGAAATACAGAACCTCGATCATCGGTCATCCCGCAGAAAGGGCAGCGACTTGCGGAAATAATCCCAACCCGTCACCAGCGTCAGGATCGCCGCCACCCAGATCAGCACCAGCCCCACCATCGTCGCATAGGACGAACAGCCCCGCGTCCCGCAGGACCGGATCGGATCGGCCAGACCCTGACTGACCAGCTCGGCATAGGCATCCATGGTCAGCCCCTGCCGCGCGATCCCCTCCACATGTTCCAGCCCCGTGCCAAGGAACAGCACCGCAATCGCCACCATCTGCGCCGTGGTCTTCCATTTGGCCAGCTTGGTGACCTTCAGAAGCCCCGCCTTGGCCCCGAGGAATTCGCGCAGGCCCGACACGAAGACCTCGCGGAACAGGATCGCCGTGACCGGCAGGATCAGCCACGGGTTCATCCCCGAATAGCCCGTGATGATGACCAGCGCGATCACCACCATCGCCTTGTCGGCAATCGGGTCCAGCATCGCGCCGAATTTCGATTCCTGCTTCCACGCCCGCGCCAGATAGCCGTCGAACCAGTCCGTCACCGCCGCGCTGACAAACAGCGACAGCGCCAGCCAATCCGCCCACGGCCTATGGAAATAAAGGAACATGACAGCCACCCCCGGCGCGGCCAGCAGACGGATAACCGTCAGGATATTGGGCAGGTTCCATGTCATGCCCGCAGGGATAGCAGGGGAAACACCGGATAGAAAAGGGTAAACGCGCCCTTGCAAGGTTGACGGGCGACACGCGCTTCGCTAGCAGGCCGCCTCTGGCGAACGGCAGGCGGGGGCGGCATCATGGCGCGGACGAAAAAGGGCAGGCCCGTTTCCGGCTGGCTGATCGTGGACAAGCCCGCAGGCATCACCTCCACCGCCGTGGTGAACAAGGTGAAATGGGCGCTCGCCGCGCAGAAGGCGGGCCATGCCGGCACGCTCGACCCCGCCGCGACGGGCGTTCTGGCGGTCGCTCTGGGCGAGGCGACAAAGACCGTCCCCCACATCACCGACGCACTGAAATGTTACCGTTTCATGGTCCGCTTCGGCGCCGCCACCACCACCGACGATGCCGAGGGCGACGTCCTCGAAACCACCCCCGCCCGCCCGACCGACGACGCGGTCCATGCCGCCCTGCCCGCCTTCCGTGGCCAGATCGAACAGGTTCCCCCCCAATTCTCGGCCGTCAAGGTCGATGGCGAACGCGCCTATGACCTTGCCCGCGAAGGCGAAAGGCTCGACCTCGCCCCCCGCCCGCTCTGGGTCGACAGCCTCGACCTGATCGACCGCCCCGATCCCGACCACGCCCTGTTCGAGATGGTCTGCGGCAAGGGCGGCTATGTCCGCTCCATCGCCCGCGACCTTGGCCGCGCGCTGGGATGCCTCGGCCATGTCCTGTGGCTGCGCCGCGAATGGTCCGGCCCCTTCGACGCCGCGCAGGGGATCACGCTGGACGACATCGACCGCCTCGCCCATACCCCCGACCTCGACGCGCATCTCCAGCCCCTCGAACTCGCGCTGCAAGACCTGCCGCAAGTGACCGCCACCCCCGAAGGCGCTGCCCGCATCCGCAACGGCAACCCCGGCATGGTCATCGCCACCGGCATCGACTGGGGGACCGAGGTCTGGGCCACCTACCAGAACCGCGCCATCGCCATCGGCCGCTACCAGTCCGGCGAACTCCACCCCTCGCGCGTCTTCAACTGACCTTCCCTCTTCATCTTGGCACAAATACTCTCAGGGGGTCCGGGGGCAGAATGCCCCCGGCTTGGCCGCAGGTTCCGCCGATGATCACCCGCCACCACCAGAAGGGCGACGCTGCCAGCACCGCCGTCTACTCGCCCTGCGAACGCTACCGCTATCTCTTGACCCGCGTCTGGAACCCCGACGGGCCGAAGGCGCTCTTCGTCATGCTCAATCCCTCCACCGCCACCGAATTCCAGAACGACCCCACGGTCGAACGCTGCGAACGCCGCGCCCGCGCCTTGGGGTACGGCGCCTTCCGCGTCACCAACATCTTCGCCTTCCGCGCCACCGACCCCCGCGTCATGCGCGCCGAAGCCGACCCCGTCGGTCCCGCCAATGACGACGCCATCCGCGACAGCGCCACCGGCTGGGCCGACCGCATCATCTGCGCCTGGGGCACCCACGGCGCGCATCTGGACCGTGGCGCGCGGGTGGAATCCCTGCTCCGCGCCACGGACCGCCCGCTCTATACCCTTGGCCTGTCCAAGGACGGCCACCCGAAACACCCGCTCTACATCGGCTACGACCGCCAGCCGGAGCTTTGGCAATGACCACCATCGCAGGCTTCACCCGCAGCCGCATCGCCCTTCCCGATGTCACCCTCTCGGTCCAGACCGCAGGCGACGGCCCGCCCCTGATCCTGCTGCACGGCTTCCCCGAGAACGGCCTCTGCTGGGCCAATGTCGCCCCCGCCTTCACCGCCAGCCACCGCGTCATCATCCCCGACCTGCGCGGCTACGGCCAAAGCGACGCGCCGCCCGACGACGCCACCCACGACACCTATTCCAAACGCCGCATGGCGCGCGACATCGTGGCGCTGATGGATGCACTGGACCTGCCCGCAGCCGCCATCCTCGGCCATGACCGCGGCGCGCGGGTGGCCTATCGCCTTGCGCTCGACCATCCCGACCGCATCACCCGCCTCGGCATCATCGAGATCGCGCCCACCGCCGAATACTGGGACGCATGGGGGTACGACCTTGCCATGGCCGCGTGGCACTGGACCTTCCTCGCCCAGCCCGCGCCGGTGCCCGAACGCATGATCGCCGCCGACCCCGTCGCATGGGTCGACCATACCCTGCGCGGCTGGACACTGGCGAAATCGCTGGACTGCTTCGCCCCCGCCGCCCTGCACGCCTACCGCGCGCAGGCCACCGACCCCGCCCGCGTCCATGCGATGTGCGCCGATTACCGCGCCGGCGCCACCACCGACCGCGCGCATGACATCGCCGACCGCGCCGCAGGCCGCCGCATCACCGCCCCGCTCCACTTTCTCTGGGGTCTGCACGGCTTTCCCGCCCGCACCGGCGATCCGGCAGGCATCTGGCGCCGCTGGGCCGACACCGTGACCGACACCTCCTGCGACTCCGGCCATTTCGTGATGGAGGAAAACCCGCAGGCCGTGCTTGCCGCCTTCCTGCCCTTCTTCGCGCCACCCGCCTGACTGTCGTCAGACCAGCCGCAGCCCGATCTCGTCCACGCCCAGCCCCGCCGCCCCCGTCACCCGCGCCATCACCGCGCCATCCAGCAGGATCACCGCATCCGCGCCATCCCCGATCACTTCGAGCAGCGGCTCCGATCCATCCGCAGGCGCGGGCAGTTCCACCACCAGCCGGTCCTCCTGACTGTCGTAATCCGCGATCACCGCCGCCCCTCCGGCAAGGATCACGAATTCATCCGCCCCCGCCCCGCCTGTGGCATAGCTGCCCCCCGACAGGACCAGCGCATCATCCCCGTCCCCACCGTTCAGGAAATCCGCCCCGCCCCCTGCGACAAGGCGGTCATTCCCCTCCATCCCGTCCAGCGTGTCATCACCGGCACCACCGGAAAGCTCGTCCCCGTCCGCCCCTCCGGTCAGCCAGTCATTGCCAGCCCCGCCCTCCAGACTGTCCCGCCCGTCACCGCCCGCCAGCGTGTCATCCCCCGCCCCGCCAAAGGCCAGATCGTCGCCCGACTGACCGGCCAGCAGATCGTCACCCGCATCCCCGTCCAGCAGATCATTCCCCGCACCCGCCGCCAGCCGGTCATTCCCGTCGCCAGCCAGAAGACTGTCATCGCCAAGGCCGCCATCCAGATCGTCGCCCCCGTCACCCCCGTCCAGCGTATCCGCCCCGCCCCCGCCCGACAGCGCATCCCGCCCGCCCCAACCGCGCAGCATGTCATCGCCACCGCCCCCGGCCATCACGTCACCCGCCACGGAATCGCCGTCCATCCAGAGCGGCTCATCCGGCACAGGCGGCGCATCGCTGCTGCGCGGCATCCCCTCATCCGGCCCGTCCGGTTGCGGCGCAAGGAACCCGTCTTCCCCGTCGTCCCAATCCGGCAGAAGCATGCCGCCCCCTGCCACATCGCCCGCAGGATCCGGCTCCGCATCGGTATCCACGGCGGGATCATCCCCGTCCCCCGCCACGCCACTGCCGATGAACCCGGCCATGACCAGCCCGAACAGGCCCAGCAATCCCAGCATCCCCGCACCCCTTACCGCACCACCGGACACCCCTGCCCGCCACATGCCGAAGATGCCAGAATCACCCCCCCGCTTCCAGCAGCGCAGGCCCGCTTTCTCTCGGCGTGGTTAACCCCCCGCCGCGCCACGGATCACAAAACGCCTTTCCTTCCTGCCCGTTTTCTCCTATACGCCCGCATCCGCAGCGGATCGACCGACTCGCCGCGGACCTACCGGCCTTGCTGGACGACATCCCGGCTTGTGCCTTCACCCTCTGGATACAGGAGAGATCCGATGTCGATCACCGTCGAAGAAAAGACCCGCCTCATCAAGGAATACGCGACCAAGGAAGGCGACACCGGCTCGCCCGAAGTTCAGGTCGCCATCCTGTCGTCGCGCATCGCGACGCTCACCGAACATTTCAAGGCCCACAAGAAGGACAACCACTCGCGTCGTGGCCTTCTGATGCTCGTGGCCCAGCGCCGCAAGCTGCTGGACTACCTCAAGGGCAAGGACGAAGGCCGCTACGCCTCGCTCATCTCGCGCCTCGGCCTGCGCCGCTGATCGCAAGACAGTTCCGATGCAGACGCCCGCACCGCAAGGTCGCGGGCGTTTCGCTTTTGGCACCCGCGATTTCTGACGCAGAAATCGTCGCGGAATTTGACACAAATTCCGCCCTCCCCCCCGCGCCACGCACCGGACCCGGTTTCTGCGCCAGAAACCGGCGCGGAGTTTGCGTCAAACTCCGCTTTCCCCGCCACTGCCCACTACGTCCTTCCCAAACCACCGCTTTTCCTGTATGCGCCCCCCATCTGCGACGTGAGGCCATGCCCCCGGCCACATGCGAAGGATAGGGGGCGGCGGCAATGGGGCCGCCATGAAAACGGGGGACCGGCAGGGGCCGTGATCCCTCAGATAGGATCCGCTGATGTTCAACGTTATCAAGAAATCCATCCAGTGGGGCGGTGAGACGCTCACTCTGGAAACCGGGAAGGTTGCCCGTCAGGCCGACGGCACCGTGATCGCCACGCTGGGCGAAACCTCGGTCATGGCCAACGTCACCTTCGCCAAGCAGGCGAAGCCGGGTCAGGACTTCTTCCCCCTGACCGTGCACTACCAGGAAAAATACTACGCCGCCGGCAAGATCCCGGGCGGCTTCTTCAAGCGCGAGGCGCGTCCTTCGGAAAAGGAAACGCTGACCTCCCGCCTGATCGACCGTCCCTGCCGCCCGCTCTTTGTCGACGGCTTCAAGAACGAAGTCCTCGTCATGGCGACGGTGCTGTCGCATGACCTGCACAACGAACCCGACATCGTGGCAATGATCGCGGCCTCCGCCGCGCTGACCATCTCGGGCGTGCCCTTCATGGGCCCGATCGGCGCGGCCCGCGTCGGCTTCTCGAACGGCGAATACGTGCTGAACCCGTCGGTGGACGATCTGCAGAACCTGCGGAACAACCCCGACCAGCGTCTGGACCTCGTCATCGCGGGCACAAAAGACGCCGTGATGATGGTGGAATCCGAGGCCTATGAACTGACCGAGGCCGAAATGCTCGGCGCGGTGAAGTTCGGCCATGCGGCGATGCAGCCGGTGATCGACCTGATCATCGACCTCGCCGAAGACGCGGCCAAGGAACCCTTCGACTTCTCGCCGCCGGATTACTCGGACCTCTACGCCCGCGTGAAGGCCGCAGGCGAAACCCAGATGCGCGCCGCCTTCGCGATCAAGGACAAGCAGGAGCGTACCAACGCGATCTCTGCCGCCGTCGACGCGATCAAGGCCGCGCTCTCGGACGAAGACCTTGCCGACGCCAACCTCGGCTCGGCGATCAAGAAGCTGGAAAGCTCCATCCTGCGCGGCGACATCATCAACGGTGGCGCCCGCATCGACGGCCGCGACAACAAGACCGTGCGCCCGATCATCTCGGAAACCGGCGTCCTGCCGCGCACCCACGGCTCGGCCCTCTTCACCCGGGGCGAAACGCAGGCGCTGGTCGTGACCACGCTCGGCACGGGCGAGGATGAGCAGATCATCGACGCGCTGCACGGCAACTCGCGCTCCAACTTCCTGCTGCACTACAACTTCCCGCCCTATTCGGTCGGTGAAGTGGGCCGCGTGGGCTCCCCCGGACGTCGTGAAATCGGCCACGGCAAACTGGCATGGCGCGCCCTTCAGGCCGTCCTGCCCGCACCGACCGACTTCCCCTACACCATCCGCGTCGTGTCCGAGATCACGGAATCGAACGGCTCCTCCTCGATGGCCTCCGTCTGCGGCGGGTCGCTGTCGATGATGGATGCGGGCGTTCCGCTGAAGGCACCGGTCGCGGGCGTGGCCATGGGCCTGATCCTCGAGGACGATGGCCGCTGGGCCGTGCTGACCGACATCCTCGGCGACGAGGATCACTTGGGCGACATGGACTTCAAGGTCGCAGGGACCGAGAACGGCATCACCTCGCTCCAGATGGACATCAAGGTCGCGGGCATCACACCCGAGATCATGGAACAGGCGCTGGCACAGGCCAAGGACGGCCGTCTGCACATCCTGGGCGAGATGAACAAGGCGCTCTCCGCGCCGCAGGGGTTCAGCGAATACGCGCCCAAGATCGAAACGCTGACCATCCCCACCGACAAGATCCGCGAAGTGATCGGCTCGGGCGGCAAGGTCATCCGCGAGATCGTGGAAACCAGCGGAGCCAAGGTCGACATCAACGACGACGGCGTCATCAAGATCGCCTCCTCGTCGGCGGATGCGATCAAGCGCGCCTATGACATGATCTGGTCGATCGTCGCCGAACCCGAGGAAGGCCACATCTACACCGGCCGCGTGGTGAAACTCGTCGACTTCGGCGCCTTCGTGAACTTCTTCGGCAAGCGCGACGGTCTGGTCCACGTCTCCCAGATCGCCAACAAGCGCCTGAACCACCCGAACGAGGTGCTGAAGGAAGGTCAGGAAGTGAAGGTCAAACTCCTCGGCTTCGACGACCGCGGCAAGGTCCGGCTCGGCATGAAGATGGTCGACCAGGAAACCGGCGAGGAAATCGTCGAGAAGAAGGGCGAGTCGGAAGAGGCGTGATCGCCCCCCGACCGTGACGACAGGACCCCGGCAGCAATGCCGGGGTTTTCTTTTGGGTCCGGATCAGCCCTTGGCGCCCTGACCGCGGGAATAGATATCCTCGTAACGGATGATGTCATCCTCACCCAGATAACTGCCTGTCTGGACCTCGATCAGGACCATCGGCACCTTGCCGGGGTTTTCCATCCGGTGCTTCGCGCCAAGCGGAATATAGATCGACTCGTTCTCGCCGATCAGACGGACCGAGTCATCGACCGTGACCCGTGCGGTGCCGTTCACGACGATCCAGTGCTCGGACCGGTGCAGGTGCGACTGAAGCGACAGCGCAGCGCCGGGCTTGACGACGATGCGTTTGACTTGGAACCGATCAGACAGGGCAAGTGTTTCGAACCAGCCCCACGGACGATGATCACGCGGAAAGCACTCGGCCTGTTTCGCGCCCTTGGCCTTAAGCAAATCCACGGCTTTCTTGACATCCTGCGCGCGGGACCTGTGGGCAACCAGAACGGCATCGGCGGTGGCGACAGCCAGAATGTCCGACAGGCCGATCCCGACAAGTTCCACGCCCGAATCCTCGGCACGAAGCAGGGTGCCATGGCAGTCGATGGCCGTGGCATTGCCGCCCAGCGCGTTGCCCTGCCCGTCAGGGCGCATTTCGGCCGAGACCGCGTCCCAGCCGCCCAGATCGGACCACCCCGCGCCGAAGGGCACAGCGACGAGGTTGTCCGCGCGTTCCATCACCGCGTAGTCGATGGAGAGGGACTCGACCGCCGACCATGCCGCGGGATCAAGGCGAATAAAACCGAGATCGACGCGCGCCGCATCGACGGCAGCCGTGACGGGGGCCAGAAAGTCGGGCGCATGTCGGGCAAATGCGTCAAGCATGGTGCGGGCCGAGCAAAGGAAGATACCAGCATTCCAGAGGAAGTTTCCGGCAGCGAGCATGGTTTCAGCCAGATCGCGGGGCGGCTTCTCGACAAAGCGCTTGAGGGCAATGGTCGTGCCTTCCGTCGCTGGGCCGACAAGTTCAAGCCAGCCATACCCCGTCTCGGCGCGGGTCGGACGGATGCCGAAGGTGACGATCATTCCCTCCTCTGCCGCTGCCACACCGGTCTGAACGGCAGAACGGAAGGCTTGCGCGTCAGGGATCACATGATCCGACGGGGCGACCAGCATCAGCGCATCAGGATCGGTCCTGGCCAAGTGGATCGCTGCAGCAAGGATGGCAGGGGCGGTATTGCGCGCATCGGGTTCGATCAGGACCGGACCGGGGTCTATACCCGCATCCTGCAACTGCTCGGTCACGATGAACCGGTAATCCGATCCGGTGATAACGAGAGGCCGCGCAAAACCGTCACCAGACAGACGCAGGGCCGAAGACTGGAACAGACTTTCCTCCGAAAGGAGCCGGACAAACTGCTTCGGGAAGCTCTTGCGGGAAAGGGGCCAGAGCCGGGTGCCGGACCCGCCACAGAGAAGAACGGGGTGAAGCATACATGATCCTTTAAACAGTCAGGTGGCGCATACTGCCCGCCAAACAGGAGCTTCGAGGCTACGGCATTGCTAAGAAGCCCAGGATTAAAGCAAGTGCAATGAAAAGATAACCATTGCATGCGCGGAGCGCGAGAGGTTGTTCCCAAACATGACCAAGGATCAAACTTGCGGAAGAACCGGCTGGCAGGCATCACTGCGGCTAATCTCATGAAGTTTGGCGGACCATGCAAACTCCTTCAGCGACCTCTAGTGCTCTAGCAGTCATTCCTTACGAGATGCGGCGGCATGCGATTGAAACCCTTTCACTCGATGCACTGCACTGGCCACTTGGCCGTCCTGATCGATTGCTCGAGGCGACAGTGTCTGAGATGGGGCCGCAGGACCACATAGTCACCTATCCGACCACCGCACTATATCTACGACGCCACAGGGGGCTGCGGGCCCACCTGTCTATCGTAATCGTAGAACCTGACGCCATACACGCCAAGCACGTTTGGCTTGCAGCGATCTTCTTTTGGCGCTTCCACCGCATCCTTACCCGCAACACTCTACTGTTACGCTGGATACCGAATGCCAGACTCTTCGTTTTCGGTGGTACCCAGATTGCGAATCCGTCGACCACGCGAACGGACAAGACCCGACACCTGTCGGTCATCGCCTCGGCAAAACGTGATCTCGAAGGCCATCGCCTACGGCACACGATCATTGCCGCGCTTCGCGAACGCTGTATAGCGGCGGATATCCTTGGTCGCGGCTATGCCCCGTTTGGCCAAAAGGAAGACGGCCTCGCCCCCTATCAATATTCTATCATTATAGAAAACGTCCGCGAAAAATCCTACTTCACCGAGAAGCTGGTAGATGCCCTGCTCTGCCGCACGATCCCCATCTACTGGGGTGCTCCAGACATTGACTGCTACTTCGACCCTGCCGGCATGATCATTGTCACGTCGGCGGACGAAATATTGACCGCTGCGGCCAACCTACCCGAAATTCCGTCCCCAGACATGAAGCGAGCAGCAGAGCGAAACCGCGAAATCGCGCTGCGGTATGCAGATCTAGACCAGCGTATTGCTGCGGCCGTCCTTGCTCCTCTCAAGGCAACGGCCCCCTGATCCAGCGACCCAGAATGCGATTCCAACGATGTGTGGTATGTGCTTCGGACGTTTTCCAGCACAGAAGGAAATACGCAAGCCGACCCTTCAGGCCATGAACGGGCAACATGTCCCGCTTGCCCCAGAGCGCACGGAAGTAGTCCACACGCGCGCGCAGCATCTGACCCGCTGTCTTGGGTCCATAGACCTTCTTGGACCGAGGATTGGGCACAACATAGATTTCGCTGCCTTCGACGGGGACGATCTCTCTACGCAGCAGAAACATCAGCACGATCATTCTGTCCCCGCCCTATGCGTCAGGGAACAGTCGGAATGCCTCGTCGATACGTTCCTGCGCGACATCGCTGCGATAAAGCCCATAGAACCATGACGGCGGAAAGGCAATCTGCCTGAACCCGCGTCCGAACCGTCCATAAGTTGCAAGATCGAGAACGTCGCGGTTCACTGGCAGAAAACTGCCCCGAGCATGCTTGCCCGCCACCTTTGGCACGGCCAACGCCGCGTGCGGTTCCGCTTCCAGCGCCGCGACGGCATGGGTCAGGAAATCGTCGTTGATCGCATCATCGGCCGCCAGCAGCAAAAGGTATTTCGATCGCCCCGCCAGAAAACGCCGGGCCCGGGCAAAATTCTCGACCACCGGAAGCAAACGCCCTGACGGGACACAATGAAACCGCGGGTCGGTCCTGCAGAATTCCTCGACGATCTTGCGCGTATCGTCCGTGGATGCATTCTCGAACACGAAGAACTCGGCATCGGCAAAGGTCTGTCGCGCCAGGCTCTGAAGGCTTTCCAGAATGGTCGCCGCTCCGTTATGCACCGGCAATCCCACACTGACCGTGCAGCGCGCGCGCTCGGGTATTTCGGTCCAGTTCACAGGCTTTCCCCGCTGTTCACCGCTGCGGCCCGCATCTTGACCCGTGTCCAGGCCGCCCTGCGCGAACATGTACCGGATGCGACCGCGAGCCCGTCATCCGCAAGAAGGGTGTCATAGATCCGCGCCGCCACTTCGATGTCAGACCGCCCGTCCAGCAAGGCCGCAACCTTGACTTGCGACAGACGGTCGCCAAACTTTACCAGCATCGCAGCCATCTTCTGCGGACCAATACGGTGTAACCGCCGCTCCAGCCCGCCCAGAGGGGACAGCGCCCGGTCCAGTTCCGTCACACTTCCGCTCGTGACGGCATAGCCCCGCAGAAGCCGCAACATGTCGGTGCGCTCTGCGGCTGTCAGACGGCTCATGTTCCGAAGGATGTATTGGTACCAGCCACGGTAGGAAGGCCGCGGTGCGCTTGGCCCGATCACATTCCGAACCGTTTCGAGTGTCATGAAGAAAGCAGCCGGCACCCCCATTCCGACAAAACCCGCGTCCTGCACGCTATCCTTTTCCGCCTCTTTCTCGAATCGGTTTGCAGGGCTCGTGTCCGATACAACCTCCGGCCCGCCTGCCGCCGACCCGGTCACATGGCTCTGGTGTGAATTGCCCGTGCTCGCCTTGCTATAGCCGCTGACCGAGAAGGGATGGGCGACATGCAGGTGACGACCCCCGGTCAGGACAGCAAGGAATGTAAAGAAGAAATCGGGGACCTTGCTTCGAAAGAACGGCTGCCCCACGGGCGTCAGGCTATCCAGAAACGCGCGCGACACGGCGCCATGATACAGCGCGGGATAGGAGCCGGGCCAATACATGTTTCCCGCGAGGAGCATCCTGCGCCATCGTGTGGTGTGGCTCGGCGTTACAGTGCCGAAACAGCTTCGCCTCGACAATCTGGCGCGCCCCGCCCTGCCACCACCCTGCAATTCGGGCCAACCGAAGGTCGGCAGGCTCCAGCTGAGCGAATCGGGCCTTTCCCGTTCCAGCAGCTTTCGCAGCAACCCGAACTGTCGGGGCAACAATCCGTCATCGTCCCCGATGAAAACGACATAGTCGCCGCTGCTGTGGTCAAGCCCGCATTGGAAATTCTCGCGCATCGACACCCTGCGACCCGGATTTGCGACAACCACACGCGGATCCTTCAGGCCTGACAGGAACGCTCCGGTACCATCGCTGCAGGCATTGTCGCTCACGACGATTTCCAGATCGGGGTCATCGATGGCAAGCACGGTGGCAAGAGAGTGCTTCAGATAGGGCAGGCGTTCCCGCGTCGGGATGATCACACTGATCTTCACTCATAAAACCCGGACAAAGCCGGCGATGGCGCTCAGGCACCAAAACCGGACACAACTCGCACAAACAGACCAAAGTGGTTATCTGCGTATTCCCCTTCCTGCGCAACTTGCTTTATCAGGGATCGCAAAGCAGGGCGCAGAGGCCGTGCGGGATTGTCAGTGACTTATCTTACGTCAGGCAGAGCATCGAAATGAAAGCCGTCATCCTTGCAGGTGGACTAGGGACACGGATCAGCGAAGAGTCGCATCTGCGCCCGAAACCCATGATCGAGATCGGCGGCCGCCCGATCCTTTGGCACATCATGAAGATCTACGGCTCCCACGGCATAACCGACTTCGTGATCTGCTGCGGATACAAGGGCTATGTGATCAAGGAATACTTCGCCAACTACTTCCTGCACATGTCCGACGTGACCTTCGACATGGCCGAGAACCGGATGGAAGTGCACCACCGCAAGGCCGAACCCTGGCGCGTCACGCTGGTGGATACGGGCGAGTCGACGATGACCGGCGGGCGTCTGCGCCGTGTGGCGGATTATATCGACGGCACATTCTGCATGACCTATGGCGACGGTGTTGCGGATGTGGACGTCACGGCGCTCGTCGCACGCCACCGCGAGGCGGGGCTCGAGGCGACGGTAACCGCAATCCAGCCGCCGGGCCGCTATGGCGCGCTCGACATTGCCGAGGGTCGCGTGACGCGGTTTCTGGAAAAGCCGGTCGGTGACGGCCAATGGATCAACGGTGGTTTCTTCGTCTGCGAACCCTCGGTCCTGCGCCGCATTTCGGGCGATGCGACACCGTGGGAATCCGAGCCGCTGGAAAGACTTGCCGCCGACGGGCAACTTTGCGTCTACCGTCACGGCGGTTTCTGGGCGGCGATGGACACCTTGCGCGACAAGAACCAGCTCGAGGAGTTGTGGCGCGGCAACCGGGCGCCGTGGAAGGTCTGGTCCTGACCGATGGCGGGGTTCTGGTCCGGCAAGCGCGTTCTGGTCACCGGCCATACCGGCTTCAAGGGAAGCTGGCTGTCCGAGATGCTGCTGTCCCGGGGCGCGCAGGTGGCGGGCCTCGCCCTTCCGCCCGATACGCGCCCTGCCCTGTTCGACCAACTGGACCTTGCCGCACGCATGGACCATCTAGCAGGTGACATCCGCGATCCGGTCCTCGTGGCCGCAAGACTGCGCGAGGTGCAGCCCGAGGTTGTCCTGCATCTTGCCGCACAGCCGCTCGTCCGGCGGTCCTACCGCGACCCGCTGGAGACCTGGTCCACCAATGTGATGGGAACCGCCCATGTGCTCGAGGCGGTGCGCGCTCTCGACACGCCCTGCGCGGTGGTGGTCGTCACGACCGACAAGGTCTACGAGAACCGCGAATGGGAACACCCCTATCGCGAAACGGACCCGCTGGGCGGCCACGATCCCTATTCCGCGTCCAAGGCGGGAACGGAACTCGTCGCTGCAAGCTGGCGCAAGGCATTCTTCACGGCGGGCCCCGTGCGTCTGGCCACGGCCCGTGCGGGCAACGTGATCGGCGGCGGGGACTGGTCCGAGGACCGGATCCTGCCCGATCTCGCCCGCGCCTTCGCGGCGGGTCGCGCGCTGCCCGTCCGCAACCGCCACGCTGTCAGGCCATGGCAGCATGTGCTCGATCCGCTCGCCGGTTACCTGCTGCTGGCCGAACGCCTGTCCGGCCCCGACGCCGCCCGCTTCGAGGATGGCTTCAACTTCGGTCCCGAACCCGCAGACCAGCGCAGCGTCGGCGACCTGGTGCAAGAGGCGCGGCGGCATTGGGCCGGTGAATGGTCCGATGCAACCGATCCCGCCGCCCCGCACGAGGCGGGCCGCCTTGCCCTGTCCATCGAACGCGCGCGCCTGATGCTCGGCTGGCAGCCGCGCTGGGACTTTGCCCGCGCCGTCGCGGAAACCGTGGGCTGGTATCGCGACGTCGCGACCGGCGCGGATCCGGCCGCGCGTGTGCGGGACCAGATTGCCGGTTTCGGGGAAGCAGAATGAAATTCACCGAACTGCCCCTTTCGGGGGCTTATCTGATCGACATCGAACCCCGCGGCGATGAACGGGGGCTTTTTGCCCGCGTCTTCTGCACCGAGGAATTCGGGCGACACGGCCTCGCCACCCGCTGGGCGCAGTGCAACACGTCATTCAGCGCCAGATGCGGCACGGTGCGCGGCATGCATTTCCAGCGCCCACCACATGCCGAAGTGAAACTCGTCCGCTGCACTGCGGGCGCGATCTTCGATGCCATCGTGGATATGCGCGCGGGATCGCCAACTTACGGGCAATGGACCGGTGTAAACCTGGATGCGGAAAACCGCAGAATGCTGTATGTCCCCGAGGGCTTTGCGCACGGGTTCCAGACCCTCGTTGATGGCACGGAAATCCACTACATGGTCTCTGCCCCGTACAGTCCGCAAGCCGAAGGGGGACTGCGGCACGATGACCCCGCCATCGGAATCCGTTGGCCATTTCCCGTCACCGTCGTCTCGGAACGTGACCTGGATCATCCGGACTTTGCACTCCAAGCGCCCCTCACGATCGAAGGTCGGCTGTAATGCGCATCCTTCTTACCGGAGCGACAGGCTTTGTCGGCCGACAGGTTGCGCGGCATCTGGTGGACCTTGGCCAATCGCCGGTCTGCCTTGTCCGCCCGGGAAAAGAGGCGCCGGACGGTCTGCAGACGATCGCCTGCGACGACCTCTTCGCGCTGGATGCAGCCGCATGGCGGCTGCTGCTCGACGGCTTCGATACCATTATCCATACCGCATGGTACACCGAACCCGGCAAGTATCTGCAATCGCCCCGCAACCTGTCGTGCCTTGCAGGCACCCTGAGAATGGCCGAGGCGGCCATGGATGCGGGTGTGCGCCGCATCGTCGGGATCGGCACCTGCTTCGAATACGACCTGTCGCGGGGCTATCTGGCGACGACCTCGCCGCTCGGACCCGAAACCCCCTATGCCATGGCCAAGGCAGCATGCTGGCAGACCCTTCAATCGGTCCTGCCGACTGCCGGCCTATCCTTTGCCTGGTGCCGGCTCTTCTATCTTCACGGCGAGGGCGAGCATGCCAACCGACTCGTGCCATATCTGCATTCCGCGCTGTCCGAAGGCAGGACGGCAGAACTCACATCCGGCCGCCAGATCCGGGACTTCCTCGACGTGTCGGAGGCCGGGCGTCGTATCGCCGCCGTCGCGCTGTCCGACATGACGGGGGCGATCAACATCTGCTCGGGTCGCGGCCAGACCGTCGCCGAACTTGCCACGGCGGTTGCAGAACGGTATGGCCGCACGGACCTTCTCCGTTTCGGAGCCCGCCCAGACAATCTCACCGATCCCCCCTGCGTGATCGGCGAGCCCACTCCGATCAAAGAGGCCACGAGTGAGCGTTGAACGCGAGTTGTATCGCCAGACAGCCTTTCCGCTGTTCCAGAACCGGCTTTACGAAAGCCGTGACGCCGCGCGCAACTGCCCGAAAGCCGACATTCGACTGGTCGAGGACCTTTCGACCGGTCTCGTCCGGAACGCCGCCTTCGATGCGGCGATCATGGATTACGACAGCTTCTACAACAACGAACAAAGCCTGAGCGCCGCCTTCCAAGACCATCTCGCCCGTGTGGCGGGCCTGATCGAAACCACGATGGGCAACCAGCGGCTGGTCGAGGTCGGCTGCGGCAAGGGAACCTTCCTCGAACTGATGCTGGCGCGGGGGGCCGATCTTGTCGGATACGATCCGACCTATGAAGGTTCCAACCCCCGCGTCCGGCGCGAGTATTTTTCCGAAGACCTCGGTATCCGCGGCGACGGGCTGATCCTGCGCCACGTGCTCGAACATATCGAGGATCCGGTATCCTTCCTGTTCCGCCTTGCCGCCGCCAACGGGAATCGCGGTCTGATCTATATCGAGGTGCCCTGCTTCGACTGGATATGCCGCAAGCGTGCATGGTTCGACATCTTCTACGAACATGTGAACTATTTCCGGCTTGGCGACTTCCGGCGGATTTTCGGCCGCCTGCTTCATGCCGGCCACGGCTTCGGTGGCCAGTATCTCCAGATCGTGGGGGATCTTTCCACGCTGCGCAGGCCCGAACGCGACCTTGCCGACGCGGCGGATTTTCCGACCGATTTCATCCAGCACCTGGCGCAGGAGGCCGGCGCCGAAACCGGCCCCTGCATCGTCTGGGGCGGCGGTTCCAAGGGCGTCATCTTCTCTCTCCTGCGCGAACGCGCCGGGCACCCCGTCGATCGGGTGATCGACATCAATCCCGCGAAACAGGGCAAATTCCTGCCTGCCACGGGGCTCGAGGTGCTGTCGCCTGCTGCCGGACTTGCCGGATTGGCGTATGGCACCGTCATAAATGTCATGAATCCGAACTACTTGGCGGAAATTCAGTCGCTGGTCGGTCCGGAATTCGTTTGCAAGGGAATGAGTGATGACTGAATTCGAACGCGAAGTCGAAACCCGCCTTGCGGGAGCCGCGCAGAATGCCGACCTGCGGACCGCCGCATCCGGTTTCATGGAGCGCTCCATCGAGGCAAGATATTCCTACAACTGGTTCTGGATGGGACGCCCCATCATCCAATACCCGCAGGACATCTGTGCCCTGCAGGAGCTGGTCTGGAAGGTCCGCCCCGATGTGATCGTCGAGACCGGCATCGCACATGGCGGTTCGCTGGTGCTTTCCGCCTCGCTTCTCGCCATGCTCGACCTCTGCGACGCGACCGAGGCGGGCACCACGCTTGACCCCGCAAGGCCGAAGCGCCGTGTGGTCGGTGTCGACATCGACATCCGGGAACATAACCGCGCCGCAATCGAGGCGCACCCGATGTCAAAGCGGATCACGATGATCCAGGGATCGTCGGTCGACCCCGACATCGTCGCCCGCGTGCGGCAGGAGATCGGGGACGCGGGAACCGTGCTCGTCTGCCTCGATAGCAACCACACCCACGATCACGTGCTGCGGGAACTCGAAGCCTATGCGCCGATGGTTACCGTCGGAAGTTATTGCGTCGTGTTCGACACCGTGATCGAGAACCTTCCGTCCGCGATGTATAGCGACCGTCCGTGGGACGTCGGAGACAACGCCATGACCGGCATGCGCGAATTTCTGTCGCGCAATCCCGGCTTCGAGATCGACCACGCAATGGATGCCAAACTCCAGATTTCGGTTGCGCCGAACGGGTATCTGCGCCGCACGCGTTGAGCGGGCGTTACACAAGGGAACGGCCATGAAACGCGCACTCATCACCGGCATCACCGGACAGGACGGCTCCTATCTTGCCGAACTCCTGCTCGAAAAGGGCTACGAGGTGCATGGCATCAAGCGCCGTGCCTCGCTGTTCAACACGGCGCGGATCGACCACATCTTCCAGGACCCGCACAATCCCGACCCGCGGCTGAAGCTGCATTACGGCGACCTGAGCGACACCTCGAACCTCACCCGCATCCTGCGCGAGGTGGAGCCGGACGAGGTCTACAACCTCGGCGCGCAGTCCCATGTCGCGGTCAGCTTCGAAGCGCCGGAATACACTGCGGATGTGGATGCCATCGGCACGCTGCGCCTGCTCGAGGCGATCCGCTTTCTGGGCTTGGAGAAGAAGGCGCGCTTCTATCAGGCCTCTACGTCAGAACTTTACGGCCTCGTGCAGGAAACCCCCCAGCGCGAGACGACGCCCTTCCATCCCCGCAGCCCCTATGCGGTGGCGAAGATGTACGCCTATTGGATCACGGTGAACTACCGCGAGGCCTACGGGATGTATGCCTGCAACGGCATCCTCTTCAACCACGAGAGCCCGCGGCGGGGCGAGACCTTCGTGACCCGCAAGATCACCCGCGGCCTGTGCAACATCGCGCAAGGGCTGGAAGAGTGCCTTTACATGGGCAACATCGATGCGTTGCGCGACTGGGGCCACGCCAAGGATTACGTGCGGATGCAGTGGATGATGCTGCAGCAGGACGCGCCGGACGATTTCGTGATCGCCACGGGCGTGCAGTATTCCGTGCGCGAATTCATCCAGTGGACCGCTGCCGAACTGGGCATAAGGCTGCGCTTCGAAGGCGAGGGCGTGAACGAGGTCGCGGTGGTGGATGCCGTCACCTCGAACAGCGCGCCCGCCGTGAAACCGGGGCAGGTGGTCTTGCGGATCGACCCGCGCTATTTCCGGCCGGCCGAGGTCGAGACGCTGCTGGGCGATCCGACCAAGGCGCGCGAAAAGCTGGGCTGGACGCCGCAGATCACAGCACAGGAAATGTGCCGCGAGATGGTGGAACATGACCTGCGTGCGGCCCAGCGTGCCGCTCTGCTGAAACGGCACGGCTACAGCGAACCCGTGGCACTCGAAGGCTGAGGGGGCGCGCGCATGGCTGGGGAAAAGGGCCGCCTACTCATCACCGGCGGCAGCGGCATGGTCGGGCGCAACCTGCGCGAACATCCCGCAATCGCAGGCTGGCAGGTGCTGGCCCCTTCCAGCGCGGAACTCGACCTGACAGATGCCGCCGCGGTCCGCCGCTGGCTGGCCGACCATCGACCCGATGCCGTCATCCACGCGGCGGGGCTGGTGGGCGGGATACAGGCGAACATGGCGCGGCCAGTCGACTTTCTTGTCATCAACGCCGCAATCGGCCAGTCGGTCATTCTGGGCGCGCGGGAAGCGGGCATCACCCGCTTTATCAACCTCGCCTCGACCTGCATGTATCCGCGCGGGATGGACACACCTCTGTCCGAGGACATGGTGCTGACGGGCGAGCTGGAACCCACCAACGAAGGCTATGCCATCGCCAAGATCCTTGCCACGCGGCTGTGCCAGTATATCCGCCGCGAAGATGCCTCGCTGCACTACAAGACGCTGATCCCGTGCAATCTTTACGGTCGCCATGACAAGTTCGACCCGGCACATTCGCACCTCGTGCCCGCCGTGATCCACAAGGTGCATCAGGCAAAGCAGGCCGGGTCAGATAGCGTAGAAATCTGGGGGGATGGCACCGCGCGGCGCGAGTTTCTCTATGCCGGCGATCTGGCGGACGCGACGCTGCGGGCACTGGACAGGATCGACACCTTGCCAGACCTGATGAATGTCGGCCTCGGCCATGACCACAGCATCAACGACTATTACGCCGCCGCCGCCGAGGTTGTGGGCTGGACAGGGCGCTTCGTGCATGATCTTTCCCGACCCGTCGGGATGAAGCGCAAGCTGTCCGATGTCTCGTGCCTGTCTGCATGGGGCTGGCAGGCACCGACCTCATTGCGGGACGGCCTGCGCCGCACCTATGACTTCTACCTTGAAAGGGTCGCCGCATGACCTTCCGCTATCCGCTCGCCACCTCGTCCTGGGATCAGGCGGAATATGACGCGATCCAGCGCGTCATCACATCCGACCGCTATTCCATGGGGGCCGAGGTCGCGGCCTTCGAGGCGCAGTTCGCACGGCAGTTCGGGTCTGCCCATGCGATCATGGTCAATTCCGGCTCCTCCGCGAACTTGCTGATGACGGCGGCGCTGTTCTACACCTCGAACCCCGCCCTGCGCCTGCAACGGGGGGACGAGATCATCGTTCCCGCCGTGTCATGGAGCACGACCTACGCCCCCCTCGGCCAGTACGGCCTGCGGATGAAGTTCGTCGATATCGACCTGCACACGCTGAACTACGACCTCGACGCGCTGGCCGAAGCGGTGACAGACCGCACCCGCGCCATCATGGTGGTCAACCTTCTGGGCAACCCCAACGATTTCGACCGCATCCGCGCCATCATCGGTGACCGTCCGATCGTGATGATCGAGGACAATTGCGAATCGATGGGTGCCACCTTCAACGGTCGCCAGTGTGGCACCCAAGGGGTGATGGGCAGCTATTCGGCCTTCTTCTCGCATCACATCTCGACCATGGAAGGCGGCATCGTCACCACCGATGACGAAGAGCTTTACCACGTCATGCTGTCCCTGCGGGCGCATGGCTGGACCCGCAATCTGCCCAAGTTCAACCGCCTGACGGGCGAGAAGTCGGACGATCCCTTCGAGGAAAGCTTCCGCTTCGTACTGCCGGGTTACAACCTGAGGCCATTGGAGATGTCCGGCGCCATCGGGCAGGAGCAGTTGAGGAAACTTCCCGCCCTCATCGCAGGCCGCCGCGCAAATGGCGCGCTGTTCCAGGACAGGATGCAGAACCATCCCAAGTTCATCATCCAGCAGGAAACCGGCGAAAGCAGCTGGTTCGGCTTCTCCCTCGTGCTGCGCCCCGGCGCGGGGCACGACCGGCGCGAGGTGGTGCGCGACCTCACCGCCCGCGGCTTCGAATGTCGCCCCATCGTGGCGGGCAACTTCGCCAAGAATCCGGTGATGCAGCACTTCGACCACGACATCCACGGCAGCCTGAAGAACGCCGGATACATCGACGTGAACGGCCTGTTCGTGGGCAACCACCACTACCCCATTCCCGACGCGATCGAGGAACTGGCGCGGGTCTGACCCGCGCCCGCAGGGCGGCACCGATGCAGGTTCAGGGCTTCATCATCCACCTCGACCGCGCCACCGCCCGCCGTCCCCAGGCGCAGCGTCTGGCTGCGATCAGCCCATGTCCAACCGAAATCCTGCCCGCCATAGACGGCCGCGCGATGGACCCCGTCGCACTGGAGGCGGCCTATTCCGCAACACCGCTCCTTGCCCCGCCCTATCCCTTCCGCATAGGCGCGGGCGAGATCGCCTGCTTCCTCAGCCACCGCAAGGTCTGGACGGAGATCATGGCGCGCAACCTCGACGCCGCGCTGGTGCTCGAGGACGATGTCGATCTCGGACCCGAATTCCCGGCGGCCTTCGCGCTGTCCTGCCGCCACATCGACTCGCTCGGCTATATCCAGTTCCAGACCCGTCCCCTGCCCGCAGGCCGGACACTTGCCTCGGAAGGCTCCGTTTCCCTGATCCGTCCGGCCGTCCTGCCGCTCCGCACATCAGCCCAGCTCGTCAGCCGCGCCGCAGCCGAACGCCTGCTCGCCCTGACGGAACGTTTCGACCGCCCGATCGACACCTTCCTGCAGATGACCTGGCACTCGGGCATCCCCTTCGCCTGCGCCAGCCCCTCCGGCGTCTCCGACCTGACAGAGGCGCTTGGCGGCACCGTGGCACAAGTGAAGGCACAACGTGCCGCTATAACGGAATTGAAACGATCTCTCGAGCGAGCAGCCTACCGCAGTAGGATACGCGCTCTTGCCGCTCTATCGAAATGGAATAAGAATGAAAAATGAACCGCTTCTGACGATCGGTTTGCCAGTTTATAATGGCGAGCAATTCCTGCGCGAAGCGCTAGATAGTGTTTTGTCCCAGAGTTTCAGTGAGTTCGTGCTAATTATTTCTGACAATTGCTCGACTGACAATACGCTAGAGATCTTACAAGCATATGCCGCGATGGACAATAGGATCCGGCTCAAACAGCAGGCCGCGAATATTGGCGCAGTTGAGAATTTTCGTTTTGTTTTTGACAACTGTGAAACCGAATACTTCTGCTGGGCCGCCGCTGACGATCTCCTAGATAAGTATTGGATTGAGAAACTTTTGCAGGTTGCTCAACAAGAGCCGTGCCTGGCCTTCGGTACAATTCAGACGATTGACTCGGCGGGGAAGTATTTAAACCACCCCGCCAATCATCGCTCTTTCAATTTTGTTGGTGCAGTTCCGTTTCGTCGGATAAAGTATTTTATATCACCCGGTCTTCTTGGAAAAGCCAACCCTATCTATGGCATATTCCGAAAAGCTGATTTAAAAGACGAATTCTGGACTTCTTTTAAATCAACCAGCTTTGGAATGGACGTGGCTGCGCTTTACAGGCTATTGGAGTCTATGCCGATACGTTCAAGAACAGATACTTGCCTTTACAAGAGACGACACCAGGGAAACGAGGCGGTTAATCCTACCCAAATACGTCGCAAACCCTTTTTCCGGAAAACAATGTTTCTCGTTTTCCTTAGTCAAAGTACTTGGCTGGAACGTTTGCTACTCGTTCTTGCCTACCCCATTGCTGCGTTTGGAGTGTTCTATGCTAAGTTTGCATATCTCATAATGCGAGCGATCGAAAGAAGTACCAGGAACCGGACATGATCCACGTGCGCCTTGCAGGCGGTCTGGGCAACCAGCTTTTCCAGTATGCCGCCGGTCGGGCGCTCGCCCTGCGCCGCGGAACCGGCCTGCTTCTCGACACGCGCGAACTTGGCCGTGGCGGTCCCGCACATTCCGTCTACGGGCTGCACCACTTCGCCATCGAGGCACGCATCGCGCGCGACGCCGATCTGCCGCCAGACCGGTCGCGCCCTCTGGCCCATCTCCTCTGGCGGCGGTTCGGGCGCAACCCCCGCTTCCTCCGTGAACGCGGTCTCGGCCTGAACAGCGCCGTCCTTGACGCACCGGACGGCACCTATCTGCACGGCTATTTCCAGTCCGAAGCCTATTTCTCCGACGCGCTGCCTGCCTTGCGCCACGAGCTCTCGATCGTCACCGCTCCTTCCGCCGAAAATGCCGGCTGGCTTGCCCGCATCGCTGCCGACGGGGATGCCGTCTCGCTTCATATGCGGCGGGGCGACTACGTGTCGGACGCAAAAGGCGCAACCACCCACGGCACCTGTGACGCCGCCCATTACCGCCGGGCCATCGCCGCTCTGACCGAGCGCACCGGCCGCACCCCGTCGCTCTATGTCTTTTCGGACGATCCCGATTGGGTGCGCACAAATCTGGACCTTGGCCTGCCGATGCATGTGCCCGGCCACAACGGCCCCGATGTCCCGCACGAGGATCTTCGCCTGATGTCGGCATGCCGCCACCACATCATCGCCAATTCGACCTTTTCATGGTGGGCAGCATGGCTTGACCCGCGCCCCGACGCGATCACGATCGCGCCACGCCGCTGGTTCGCGAACCCGTCCCTGTCGAATCCCGACATCCTGCCCGCCCGCTGGATCGCGGTGTGACGGATCACCGGATCGTTTCGCCCCGCTCGAATTCCCCGCGCCGGATCTCCAGCATCCGGCTCACCCCGAACAGTTGCCCCGCGACCCATGATGGCAGCGCATCCAGCGTCAGCCGCAGCCGGCGCATCTTGCCGCGCAATGTTGCCGCGCCCTTGAACATGCGCTCGGTCGACGCGACGGGCAAACGCTCGAGCTTGGGGTAATCCGCGAAATAATCCATCTGCACACCGATGGCCGGTTCGATCTGCCGGAACCGCGCCCATGGCCGCGTCCAGAAATAGGCATCCGCCATGGCGTAGATCTGCTCTTCCTCCGCCATCCGCGCCGCCGCCTGCGGACCGATCCAATAGGCTCCCAGCCCGTTCTTGTTCTGGTGGATGCGTACCGCTCGCCCGATCCCCTCGACCGACCACTCCGCCGACTTCGCCAGCAGATGCCGCCGCAGCACATATTCCAGATCATAGATCACGTCATCGCCCGCCGGATGCGCCGCCAGATGGTCCAGCACCGCCTTGGTCCGCGACGACAGCACCACGTCATCCTCGATGATCGCGCAGGCCTCGCCACCTGCCGCCACCGCCTCCCAGGCGCGACGATGGGACAGGAAACAGGCGATATCCTTGCGCCAGACCCCCCGAGTCCAGCTATCCGCGGCCTTCTGGCAGAAACTGTCCGGCACATCCTCGAGCGATACGGCATCGATGAAAACCGCCTCGAGGCCCAGCCGCGCAAGCTGCTCCTCCTGAAAGCGGCGCCGCCCCACATGGAAGGCGGGATTGATCACAATGACTTTCATGGAACCACAAGCGGCAAGGTCTACGGCTCGACTATACCCAAGCCCCGCTTATTGCCAGAGCAGATCGCGCAAAGTGGCAAAGCCACCCCTTCGCGCGATCACGACTGTGCATCACTTTCCGCCCACCTTCGCAAACCGCAAATACGGCAACCTGACATCCAGCTCCCCGAACCGCTCGCGCGCCTGCTCGTCCGTCAGCGCCAGCGCCACGATCATGTCCTGACCGGGCACCCAGTTGGCCGGCGCGGCCAGCGGCACGCCATCGGTCGCCCGCACCGCATCCAGCGCGCGCAGGATCTCGGCGAAGTTCCGGCCGACCGACATCGGATAGGTCATCGTCAGCCGCACCTTCTTGTCCGGCCCGATGATATAGACCGTCCGCACCGTCGCCGTATGCGCGGGCGTGCGGCCCTCCGACGGGGTGTAGTAATCTGCGGGCAGCATGTCATAGGCCTTGGCCACGGTCAGCGACGAGTCGTCGATGATCGGGAACTCGGCCGGAGCACCCCCGAACGCCTCGATATCCCGCTTCCACTTCTGGTGATCGCCCACCGAATCGACCGACACCCCCAGAACCTTCGTGTTCCGCTTGGCCCATTCGCCCGCCAGCTGCGCCACCGCGCCGAATTCCGTGGTGCAGACCGGGGTGAAGTCGCGCGGGTGGGAAAAGATGATCCCGTAGCTGTCGCCCAGCCAGTCATGGAACCGGATGGTCCCCGCAGTGGACTCGGCAGTGAAATCGGGAGCGATGTCGTTGATGCGAACGGCCATGGCCAGTCTCCTGTCAAACATTCGCATTACAGATACGCCAATCGGAACAGGGTTTCATCCCCCTTGCGGATTTCACCGCCAAATTAGAAGGATGATCCGGCCCACCCCATCCGGCGAAGACGTTTTTCCCCCTGTCCCGTCCCGCCCGCAGCACAGCGCACCGTGCCGCAAAAGTTTTCGGAAACTTTTGCAAATTCCTGCGAAGGAATTTGTCCTGCGCCCCTTGCGCCAACCTCCGCCCATCCGCGACAGGAAATGTCGCTGCGCCACTTGCCCCCGCCCCCTTGCCCTGCCACCTTCCCGTTAACCTCTGGAGGCTCCCATGCTCATCAAGCGCGATTTCTACATCGACGGCCGCTGGACGGCCCCCCTTGCCCCGAATGACTGCGCGGTGATCGACCCCTCGACCGAGGATGCCTGCGCCATCATCTCGCTTGGCTCGGCCGCCGACACCGATGCCGCCGTCGCCGCCGCCAAGCGCGCCTTCCCCGCTTGGGCCGCCACGCCCCCCGCCGAACGCAAGGCCTATGTCGAAGCCATCCTCGCCCAGTACGAAAAGCGGGCCGAGGAAATGGCGCAGGCCATCTCCCTCGAAATGGGCGCACCCATCGACATGTCGCGCGACAGCCAGGCGCCCTGCCTGCCCTGGCACCTCAAGAACTTCCTGACCGCCTTCGACCATATCGAATGGGTCCGCCCCCTCGGCCCCCACGCACCGAATGACCGGATCGCGCTGGAACCCATCGGCGTCGTGGGCCTGATCACGCCGTGGAACTGGCCGATGAACCAGGTGACGCTGAAGGTGATCCCCGCGCTCCTCGCAGGCTGCACCTGCGTCCTGAAACCGTCCGAGGAATCGCCGCTCTCCTCGCTCCTCTTCGCCGAATTCGTCCATGACGCGGGCGTGCCTGCGGGCGTCTTCAACCTTGTGAACGGCGACGGCGCGGGGGTCGGGTCGCGCCTATCCACCCATCCGGATGTGGAAATGATCTCCTTCACCGGCTCCACCCGCGCGGGCAAGGCGATCAGCAAGGCCGCCGCCGAAACCCTTAAACGCGTCACGCTGGAACTGGGGGGCAAGGGCGCCAACCTGATCTTCGCCGATGCCGACGACCGCGCCGTGGAACGGGGCGTGAAGCACTGCTTCAACAATTCCGGCCAAAGCTGCAACGCCCCCACGCGGATGCTGGTGGAACGCCCCGCCTATGACCGCGCCGTGGAAATCGCCAAGCAGGTGGCCGAGTCCACCAAGGTCGCCTCTGCCCACGAACCCGGCCGCCACATCGGCCCCGTGGTGAACAAGCGGCAATGGGACCAGATACAGGGCTACATCCAGAAAGGGATCGAGGAAGGCGCGCGCCTCGTCGCAGGCGGCCTCGGCCTGCCCGAGGGGATGAACAAGGGCTACTTCGTCCGCCCCACCGTCTTTGCCGACGTCAAACCCGGCATGACGATCGAGCGCAAGGAAATCTTCGGCCCCGTCCTGTCGATCATCCCCTTCGACACCGAAGCCGAAGCCGTGCAGATCGCCAACGACACCCCCTACGGCCTGACCAACTATGTCCAGTCGCAGGACGGCACGCGCCGCAACCGCCTTGCCCGCCAGCTCCGCGCGGGCATGGTGGAAATGAACGGCAAATCCCGCGGCGCGGGCTCGCCCTTCGGCGGGGTCAAGGCGTCGGGCCGCGCGCGCGAGGGCGGCATCTGGGGGATCGAGGAATTCCTCGAGGTCAAGGCCATCTCCGGCTGGGACCCCGACGCCGAAGGCATCGCGGCGGAATGATCCGGTCCTGAACGGCTGACTTCATCTCGGCCCCAAATATCCCCCCCCTCAACCACAGCGCTGGCGCCCGTGGTGACGCGAAGTCGGGTATTTGGGCCGAGATGAAGAGGCAGTCGTTCCGCGCCCGATCCATGGCGCTTTCCGGCACCCCCATGTCGCGGCCAACCCTCACGCCCTGCCCGCCCCCTCGTCTAGGCTGACCGCGCCAGCCCCGAAGGACGCGCGCCATGCCAACCCACCACCCCCACCTGACCTCGCCCATCTCCCTGCGCGGCACCACGCTGCGCAACCGCATCGTCTTCGGCGCGCATACGAACAACATGTCCGACATGGGCCACCCCGGCCCCCGCACGCTGGGCTACATCGCAGAACGCGCCAAGGGTGGCGCGGGGATGATCGTGATGGAACCCGTCCCCGTCCACCGCACGGGCGTCCTCACCCGCGGCAACTACCTGCACGGCACCGACGACATCATCCCCGCCTTCCGCAAGGTGACCGACGCCGCCCGCTCCGAAGGCGCCGTCATCCTGCAACAGCTTTACCACATCGGCGCGCATGGCGATTCCGACCTGTCCTTCCAACCCCACTGGTCCCCTTCCGGCCATGCCTCCTACCACGACTCGGACGGCTCCCACTGCATGGCCGAATCGGAAATCGAGGAACTCATCGACGCCCACATCGCCGCCGCCATCCGCTGCCAGAAGGCAGGCTTTCAGGGGGTAGAGGTCTGGGCCGCCTACCACTCTCTCCTCGACCAGTTCTGGACCCCGTGGTCCAACACCCGCGACGACAGATGGGGCGGCTCGCTCGAAAACCGCACCCGCTTTTCCCGCACCATCATCGAAGGCATCCGCCGCGCCTGTGGCGAGGATTTCATCGTCGGCCTCGCCGTCTCCACCTCCGACGCGCATGACGTGACCCTCTCGGTCGAGTCGCTGACCGAAATCGTGGCGCTGCACGACGCCACGGGCCATATCGACTATGTCACCTGCGGCCATGGCGGCTATCTCGACTTCGAACGCCTGATGCCCACCTTCCTCTTTGCGGAAAAACTCACAGCCCCCGTCACCGAAATCCTGAAAGGCGCGGTGAAACACGCCAAGGTGACGTCCGAGGCGCATGTCAGAACCCCCGACAACGCCGAAACCATCATCGCCTCGGGTCAGGCCGACATGGTGTCGATCGTGCGCGGCCAGATCGCTGACCCCCACCTCGCCGCCAAGACGATGGCAGGCCGCGCGGAGGACATCCGCGCCTGCATCTCCTGCAACCAGATGTGCTGGGGCCGCCGGTCGCGCGACTACTGGATCTCCTGCCTCATCAACCCCAGCGCGGGGCGCGAATGGGAATGGGGCGGCGACCGCTTCACCCCCGCCGCCACGCCCCGCCACATCCTCATCGTCGGCGCAGGCCCCGCGGGGTGCGAGGCCGCCCGCGCCGCCGCCGAACGCGGCCACCGTGTCGACCTTGTCGAAGCCGCCCCCCGCATCGGCGGCCAGTTCCGCCTTGCGGGCGAACAACCCCGCCGCGCCCAGATCATCGACCTCTTCGACTGGTACGAACGCCAGTTCGCCCGCCTCGGCGTCACACTCCACCTCAACACCTATCTGGACGAGGGCGACATCGCCGCCCACCCCGCCGACACGGTGATCCTCGCCACCGGCTCCCTCCCCGACCCCGACGCGAAACAGCGCTGGCTCCCCGCGCTGCCCCGCCTGCCGGGGCTGGAAAACGGCAATGTCTGGTCGCCCGAGGACGTCATGCGCCGCGAAGCGCGCCTTGGCGACACCGTCATCCTCTATGACGAAGGCGGCAACTGGCGCGGCGTCGGCACCGCCTGGGCCATGGCCGAACAGGGCAAAAAGGTGATCCTCGTCACCCCCGACCCCTACGTCGGCAAGGAAATCACCCGCACCTCCGCCGATGCCCCCGCCCGCCAGCGCCTGGCGAAACTCGGCGCGCAATTCCTGACCGAACACGTCATCACCCGCTGGCACGGCAACGGCGCGACTGTCCGCTCAGGGCTCACAGGCGAGGAAACCACCCTCCCCGCCTCCGCCCTCGTGATGGCCACGACCAACATCGCCTTCGACCCCTTCCCCGAAACCTTCGCAGGCAAACAGACCCACCGCATCGGCGACTGCGCCGCCCCGCGTCAGGCCCCCTATGCCTTCCACGAAGGCCGGAAGATCGCCCTCACCCTCTGATCTTCTCTGCGGCTTGACGCCCCCAACGGTTCGTCGGTCGCTCCACTACGATGTATGTGACCGTCGACAATCCAACCGTAATTACTGCAACAAGCCCAAAGCGCAGTGTGCCCTCTGCTACTGCATTGCCGAGCAAGGCAATTACCAAGAGATGCCAAAGATAGATGCTGTAACTAATGGTTCCGAGAAAGCGCAGCGGCACCGAGTCAAGCCACAGTCCTCCTCCAACGGAGTCCTTCCGCGCCAAGAGAATTCCTGCGGTCGCCAACCCGATCAATGCACCACCGCCGGGTAGCGGAGACAGTAGGACCAAAATGAACATAGCGACGGAACCCCAAAGCACCGCTCCCGCCATTGGCGAGACTTTATACCAACCTCCATCGCGCATGCGATAACAAGCAGCACCTAAAAGGAAATAGGCTCCGAAGGTCGTGGGAAACCATTTTGCGGCCACAGATTCCGCCACCACCCCAAACACTAACCGCGTCAATGCCGCCAGAACCAGCAGGATCGCAAGCCAAACAAGAAATGTCCGCAGGGCAGTCACACGCGACAAAAGCAACGGCAGGACAATATACCAGAACACCTCGATCGGAATGGTCCACTCCACGCCAAGAATGCTGTTAGCGATCCGATAGTCCAGAAAACTCAGAAAGGTAACGTGCATGAGAAGATTGTATACCCCGATTTCCATACCGAATTCGGTCAGGAAAAACGGCGTTGGCGTAAGCCCTGCATGATACAGAATTGCAGCAATTGCGATGATGGCCCAGTAGGCCGGCGCGATACGCGCCATCCTCCGCACCAGAAATTCACGATAACTGCCGCTCGAAGTCCAGGTTGCCGCGATGGTGAAGCCTGAGATCACGAAAAATACCTGAACCCCGTACTTTCCAGCGCCGGTAATGTTCTGCCCAACCCAACCTAAATCGGAAAAGCCGCCGGTATGAATACAGACAACCATCAAAGCCGCGATTGCACGCAGACCGGTTATGAAATCCGTCTCGCCGTAATTCCTGAGAAAGCTCAAACGATCTCTCCTTTGCTAGCCATCAGAACGGACAGACCGCCGCGAACTCCACCCATCCCCCGCCCTCGGGATGGTGCAGCCCCAACCGCTCCGCATGCAGCATCAGGCGCGGAAAGTCCCGCGCCGCCCCCTCGGCATAGATCGGATCACCAAGGATCGGATGGCCCAGCGACAGCATATGCACCCGCAACTGGTGGCTCCGCCCCGTCAGCGGGAACATCCTGACCCGCGTCTCGCCCGCACCGCGCGCGATCACCTCCCACTCCGTCACCGCGGGTCGCCCGCGCTCGTGGTCGACCTTCTGGCGCGGGCGATAGTCCCAGTCGGCGCAAAGCGGCAGCTCCACCCGCCCGCGATCCGGCCCCATCACCCCCGCCACCCGCGCGACATAGCTCTTCTTCGCCCGCCGCTTCTCGAACTCCTGCCCCAGAAAGCCCTGCGCCGCCTTGTCCCGCGCAAAGATCATCACGCCCGACGTGTCGCAATCCAGCCGGTGCACCAGCAACGCGCCGGGGCGGAACGCCTCCAGCCGCGACATCAGGCAATCCTCCCGCCCCTCCAGCTTGCCGGGCACGGACAGCAGGCCCGACGGCTTGTCCACCACGATGATCCGCGCATCCTCGTACAGGATCACCGGATCGCCCGCCGGCGGGTCATAGTCGAAATCGGCCAGCAGGCTGCTCACACCACCACATGCCCCGCCGCGCGCAGCGCCGCCGCCAGCGCGGCGATATGCGCAGGCCCCACCTCGCAGCAGCCCCCCACGATCGTCGCCCCCTGCGCGACCCAGCCCATGGCGAACTCCACGTATTTCTCCGGCGTCAGGTCGTGGCGATGGGTCAATGCCGCCACCGTCGGCGCATCCTCCAGAAACCCGTCCGAGATATGGGTGAACCCGTTGGCATAGGCCCCGAAAGGCACGCCAAAGCCCTTCACCACCTCCATCGCCGCCGCCATCGCCTCGGGCACGGAACAGTTCACCAGCACCGCCGCAGGACGATAGGCGTCCACCACCCGCTTCAGCTCTGCCAAAGGTTCTTCCGACCGCAGCTTCGTGCCGTCGCGGTCATGCACCGTCACCGACAGCCAGACAGGCTTGCCCCCCGCCTGCGCGCCCTTGATCGCCCCTTCGGCCTGCGTCACGCTCGCCATCGTCTCGCACAGGATCACGTCGACCTGCGGGCCAAGGATCGCGGCGATCTCGGCATATTTCGGCGCGGCCTCGGCGACCGGCAGGGTCACATCCGCGCGGTATGTGGCGACCAGCGGCCCCATCGACCCCGCGATCCGCCCCGCCCCATGCGCCGCCCGCGCCGCCACCGCCTCGGCCACCGCCTTGCGGTGCAGGTCCGCAAACAGGTGATCCAGGCCAAAGCGTTCCAGTCGGTCATGGTGGATCGCATAGGTGTTGGTCGTCGCAACCGTCGCGCCCGCGGCAAAGTAATCGTCATGGATCGCGCGCACCAGATGCGGATGGTCCAGCATCACCCGCGTCGCCCAGAGCGGCGTGGGCTCATCCCCCGACCGCGCCACCAGTTCCTGCCCCATGCCGCCGTCCAGCAACGTGATTTCGGCCATATCCATGCTCCCCTGCTTTTCCCCACCTATCCCTGCCGCGGGCCGCAGCGCAAGCACCCGCCGCGGAACGGGGGGCTTTGCGCCCCCCGGACCCCCCGCAGGGTAGTTGGGCCGAGATGAAGGGGATCAGTCCCGCCCCGCCATTTGGGGCAACCCGTCCGTGATGTCGTAATGGCTGCCCTTTTCGGCCACGAAGATATGCGCGGCCAGACGCCCGCCGGTCGGCCCGTCCACGCATCCCGCCTCGACCGAAAAGCCGCCCACCGCATCGCGGAACCACAGGCTCGACCCGCAGCGCCCGCAAAAGCCGCGCAGCGCACCCCCCGCCGTGCGGTATTCCGCCAGCCCCTCGCGCGACTGCCAGTCGACCGACGCCTCCTCCGCATCGAAGGAGGCGGAATAATGCCCCGAAAGGCTGCGGCACTGGTGGCAATGGCAGGCGGTGATCTCTCCCGCCGGTCCGGCCACCGTGAACCGGCACGCCCCGCACAGGCAGGACGCCGCCAGCCGCTCCGGCGCGGCCACGGCTTCGGGCGGCGGCCCTTCGGGGGCGTAATAATCCCCGGCATCCTGCGTGTAGATATGCTCCGCCACGCGGATATCGACCGGCCCCTCCAGCGCGGCGGGGGAAAAGCTGATGCAATGCTCCTCGGGCGTGCCCCAGTCGAAGACGGCATCCGCCTCGGGCAGCCAGAACAGCGTCGCCCCGCAGTCGCCGCAGAACCCCCGCTGCGCCACCGGCGAAGACCGGAACCACCGCAGCCCCCGCCCCTCGGTCACGCGCCACTTCGCCACGGGAACCGAGGCCGCCGCCCAGTAATGCCCGCTCACCTTGCGGCATTGCGTGCAATGGCAGGCCAGCGCGTCGCGGATCGGCCCCTCCACCTCGAACCGCACCGCGCCGCAGTGGCAGGCACCCCGCATCACACCGCGTCCCGGAACACTTCGGCCAGCAGCGGCACCAGCCAGTCCTCGTCCGCCTTGGTAAAGGCCGCGGGCGTGTCGCTGTCCAGATCCAGCACCCCCAGCAGCTCGCCCTTCCCGTTCCAGACCGGCAGCACCAGTTCCGACCGGGTCGAGGAGGAACAGGCGATGTGATCGGCAAACGCCTCCACATCCGGCACGTTCTGCACCTGCCCCGTCCGCGCCGCCGCCCCGCAGACGCCACGGCTGAACGGGATGATCAGACAGCCATGCCCGCCCTGATAGGGCCCGATCTTCAACATCTCGGGCCCCGTCACGCGGTAGAACCCCGTCCAGTCGCAGAACGGATGGTGGTGATGGATCTCGCACACCACCGTAGCCATCAAGGCGACCGTATCCGTCTCGCCCGCGCAGAGCGCACGGATCGCCGCCGTGATCGCGTCATAGTCCACCATGTCAGTACCCCAACGCGCAGCCATCTTTGCGGGGGTCCGATGCACCGACCAGAACCCCGTCCTCGCCGATCAGGATCGCCTGACAGCCGCCAATGGGATCGTTCGGGATCGACACCTGATGCCCCATCTCCGCCAGCCTTGCCCGCACCGCATCGGAATAGCCGCGTTCGACCAGCATCCCCTCCGCGCCGGAAAAACAGCGCGGCGCATCGTTGGCCGCCTGCGGATGCATCCCGTAATCCACCAGATTGGTGACATAGCGCGCATGGCCGCAGGGCTGATAGGCCCCGCCCATCACGCCGAAGGGCATCGTCACGCGGCCACCCTGACGCAGCATCCCCGGAATGATCGTGTGCATCGGCCGCTTGCCCGGCCCCGCCTCGTTCGGATGCCCCGCCTGCAGGGTAAAGCCAGCCCCGCGGTTCTGGAAATTGATCCCGAACTTCTCGGACGCCAGCCCCGACCCGAACCCCCAGAAGATCGAATAGATCAGGCTGACCGCCATCCGGTCCTTGTCCACGACCGTGATATAGATCGTGTCCTTGTGCACCGCCTCGGTCAAAGGTGCCGCCGCCGCCATCGCCCGCTTCGGGTCGATCAGTGCGGCCAGCTTCGCCGCCGTCTCGGGCGCCAGCATATGCGCCAGCCGCGACATGTGGTCGGGGTCCGCGATGAAACGGTTGCGCGCGTCATAGGCCAGCTTCGCCGCCTCTGCCTCAAGATGCGCGCGCTCCACCCCGAACGGGTCCATGCCCGGCAGGTCGAAATGACTCAGGATGTTCAGCATCAGGATCGCCGTCGCCCCCTGCCCGTTCGGCGGATGCTCCAGCAGCTCGACCCCCTTGTACTGCCCCGACACAGGCGTGGTGTAGTCGCAGGCCACCCCCGCGAAATCCTCCATCGTATGCGTCCCGCCCAGCGCGCGCAGCGATGCGACCATGTCCTCGGCCACCTCGCCCTCGTAGAACCCCTTGCGCCCCTCCTTCGCGATCCGGCGCAGCACCTCCGCCTGACCGGGCGCGCGGAAGACCTGCCCCGCCTTGGGCACCGCACCGTTCACCAGATAGTGCCGCCGCGCCGCCCCCTGCAGCCGCACCGCATCGCCTTCCCAGTCGAAGGCCACGCGCGGCGCGACGGGGATGCCCTCGTCGGCATAGCGGATCGCGGGGGCCAGCACCGCATCCAGCCCCAGCTTGCCCCAATCCGCCGACAGCCGGCAGAAGGCATCCACCGCCCCGGGCAGCGTCACGGGGTCCACCCCGTCCAGCGGCACCGCCGTCAGCCCGCGATCCCGCATCGCCTGCGCCGAATAGCCCGCCGGTGCCCGCCCCGACCCGTTCAGCGCGATCACATCCTCGCGCCCCGCCGGTTTGATCAGGACAAAGCAATCCCCCCCGATCCCCGTCATCTGCGGCTCGGCAATGCCCAGAAGCACCGCCCCCGCGATGGCCGCATCCACGGCATTGCCGCCCCGCTCCATCACATCGACGGCCACCTTCGCGGCCAGCGGATGCGACGTCGCGCATATCCCGTTCTGGGCATAGACGGCCGACCGGCCCGGCATGTGGAAATCGCGCATCCTGTCCTCCCCGTTTCCCTCGACGGGAAACTAGGGGGCCGCGCGCGACAAGCCAATATTTCTTGCAAAACCCCCGCGCGCAAAGCGACCCCGATGCCTGGGACACGTTTTGGGGGCTGGAAATCCGCGGCATCGGGGTGCAGCCCGAAGGCTACACCCTAGTAACGGCGTGTGGCGCGCGGGGTTTAGCCCGCCGCGCCGCGCAACGCGCCTCAGTCCCCCGCCCGCACGCAGAGCGACAGCACATTCATCCCCCGCTGCCGCCGCATCCGCACCCTCTCGGTCAGGGCAAGGATCAGCGGCCAGCCGAACCCGCCCTCCGCCGCGCCCGCGGGCATCGCGGCACGAACCGCCCCGCGCGGCACGGGACCGGCGGCATCCACGATCCGCCACGCCCGCCCCGCAGGCCCCCGCCCCGGCAAAAGGCCGATCCAGCCCGCCCCGCCCGCATAGCCATGCTCCACCACGTTGTTCAGCGCCTCGGCCAGCACCAGAAGCGTGCAGTCCCGCTCCTCCGCCGTCAGCCGCGCCAGCGCGGGGTCCGACTCCAGCCGCTGCAACAACCCGCGCACGGCGGCAGGGTCCGCCGCGATCACATGCCGCTCAGACCGCCGCGCGCAGGGCATCGCCCACCCCCGCATGGATGGTGAAGATCTGCTCCATCCGCGTCAGCCGGAACACCCGCGCCACCGCAGGCGTCAGCCCCGCCAGCTCCAGCCGCTGCTCTGCCCGCATGAAGCGCTGCACCGCCACCACCGCACCCAGCCCGCTGCTGTCCAGAAACCCGACGCCGGACAGGTCCAGCACGACCCGCGCCCCCGCCCCCTCGACCGCCGCCTTCATGCGGTCCTTGAACAGCACCGCCACCATGGCATCCAGCCGCGGCTGGTCGGGACGGACCACCGTCACCTCTCCCTGCCTCTCGACACAAAGCTCCATGCGCCTATCCCCCTTGCCGACCGGCGGAAGGATGCACGCGGACCCGTGAAGAAGTGGTAAGCGTCAGTTCAGCTGGAACTGCAACGGATAGCGCCCGTCCTCGAAATCCCCGAACAGGTCGGGCAGGTCGGGATGGCCCACGGGTTCCCCCGTCTCGTCCGGCAGCAGGTTCTGCTCGGACACATAGGCCACGTAATAGGATTGGTCGTTCTCGGCCAGCAGGTGATAGAAGGGCTGCTCCTTGGCGGGGCGCGCCTCTTCGGGGATCGCGTCATACCATTCCTCGGTATTGGCAAAACGCGGATCAACGTCGAAGATCACGCCGCGGAAGGGGTGCTTGCGGTGACGGACCACCTGTCCGATGTGATATTTGGCTTGGGCCGTGAACATGACATTGCATCCCCTGTCCCTGTTTACTAATCCCTCGCCGCATCCTTTGTCCATCGGGCAGGTGGACCAGCGGGGAAACAGTCTGTGAACCTCATTCTGACAGTGCTCGAAATCGTGGCGCCCGTCGGCCTTCTGGGTCTTGTGGGCTTTCTCTGGGTCCGCCTCGGCTTCGAATACCGGCTGGAGTTCATCACGCGGCTCTGCATGACGCTCTCGCTCCCCCCCCTCGTCTTCACCGCCCTGATGAAGACCGAGATCGACCCCGCCGCGCTGACCTCGCTCTCGCTTGCCGCCGCGCTGGCCTATGGCGCGCTGACGGTGGCCTTCTGGGCGGTCACCACCGCGCTCGGCCTCGACCGCCGCACCTTCCTTGCCCCGCTGATCTTCGGCAACACCGGCAATGTCGGCCTGCCGCTCGCGCTCTTCGCCTTCGGGCAGGCGGGGCTGGGCTATGCGGTCGTCGTCTTTGCCGTGATGATCCTGTGGCACTTCACCTTCGGCCTCTGGATGGTCGCGGGCGGAGGCTCCCCCGCGCGGCTGCTGCGCGAACCCATCATGGGCGCCACGCTTCTGGGCGCGCTCTTCCTCTGGCAGGGCTGGGAAACCCCGCGCTGGCTGACCAACTCGCTCGACCTTCTCGGCCAGATCGCCATCCCGCTCATGCTCATCACGCTGGGCGTTGCCGTCGCACGGCTCAACGCGGGCAAGCTCGGCCGCGCCGTCTGGCTCTCGCTCCTGCGCGCGGCCATCTGCCTTGCCGCCTCTCTCGGCGCGGGGCTGCTCTTCGGCCTGCCCCCCGTGGCGCTCGCCGTCCTGATCCTGCAGGTCACCACCCCCGTCGCCGTCACCTCCTACATGATGGCGGAAAAATACGGCGCCGACGCGCAATCGGTGGCCGGTCTCGTCATCGCCTCCACCCTGCTCTCGGTGGTCACACTTCCGCTCACTCTCGCATTCCTGATCTGACGGAACGCAGTCAGCAGTTTCCCCCGCCGCGCTTTTCCCCTATCCTCCCGTCAAAACAATACCGTGCGAGGGGCAAATGAGCAGATTTCTCCGCGCGTCGATCCTGCTTCTGTTGCTCGCCTCCTGCGGGGGCGGCAGGTTCTCGGCGCCCCGTAACCTTGACAACGCCTGCGCCATTCTGGACGAGCGTCCGGCCTATTACCGCGCCATGAAGGACGCGGAACGCCGCTGGGGCATCCCGATCCACGTGCAGATGGCGACCTTCCATCAGGAATCGAAATTCATCGGCAATGCCCGCACCCCGCACCGCTATGCGCTGGGCGTCATCCCGATGGGCCGCCAGTCCTCGGCCTATGGCTACAGCCAGGCCCTCGACGGGACGTGGGAGGAATACGAGGACGCGGTCGGCCGCTTCGGCGCGCGCCGCGACCGCATCGACGACGCGGCCGATTTCATGGGCTGGTACATGGACATCTCCACCCAGAAGCTCGGCATCTCGAAATGGGACGCACAGGCGCAGTATCTGGCCTATCACGAAGGCCGCACCGGCTATGCCAACCAGTCCTATCTGGGCAAGCCGTGGCTGATGGATGTCTCGGCCAAGGTCGCCCAGCGGGCCGAGATGTACCGCGGCCAACTCGCCTCTTGCGGCGCGATCTGACCCCCCGCGGCGGGGCCTACTGGCCCCGCTTCTCGCGCTCCACCGTGATGTTGAACAACGACGCGGGCAGATCGCCCCCCGTCACCATCCGGTCGAGGATCACGTCGGTCTTGTTGCCCAGATCATCCGTGATCACCCATTGCCGCAGCGCGACCGGATTGTCCGAAAACACCAGCTCGATCGTGCCGTATTGCGGGTTCTCGGGGTCCTGCGCCACGACGCGCGTGCTATCCTGCGCCTCGTAATGGCCCACCACCATCTTCGCGCGGCCAAGGTCCACCGTCCGCTCGAGGATGATGTTCAGCGGCGTGCGCTTCAGCGGATACTGCTCCGGCGGCTGGTTCGACTTGGCGTCGAAGATCGCCACCTGCCCGCCCCCCGCCATCACCAGCGACCGGTCCGGCGGCGCATATTCGAACCGCACCCGCCCCGGCCGCTTGATGTACAGCGTCCCGGTCGAGATGGTGCCATCCGAATTCACCTGCGTGAACTCGGCCTCGGCCGTGGTCAGCGCGTTCAGATAGGCGCTCAGCTTGGCCAGAGGGATCGGCTCGGCCATCGCCGGCAGACCAAGGGCAAGCGCAAGGATCGGGGCCAGAAGGGCGGTGCGTCTGTTCATGTCCCCAATATACGCCCTCCCCGCGCGCCTTGCATCCCCGCACACCCCCATGTTGCGGCCTTGTGCCGATCCTGTGACCGGCGGTGACAAGGTCCACCCCGCCCCGGACCTGCTCCGGGGCCTCCCCGTCCACCCGCGCCACTTCCTCCACCGACGCAAATCTCCAAATTTCCGGCCTTTTTCATAAATTCCTTCGACCTTTACAATCCAGAACGGAAGTTTCTTCACTTATTTCTGACAAAAACGACCATTCCTCCCGCAACGACCCACCCCCGCGCAAAACATCGCAAACACCTCCCGCCCCCTTTCCCCCATCCTCCAGCCAATCCCCAAGGAATCGGAGCGGGCCATGAAAGTCGTTATCCTCGGCGCAGGCGTGATCGGCGTGACCTCGGCCTGGTATCTGGCCAAGGCCGGCCACGAGGTGACGGTGATCGACCGCCAGCCCGGCCCCTCGCTGGAAACCTCCTTCGCCAATGCGGGCGAGATCAGCCCCGGCTACTCCTCCCCCTGGGCCGCGCCGGGCATTCCGCAAAAGGCCATCAAGTGGATGTTCATGAAGCACGCGCCGCTCATCATCCAGCCTCGACCCGACCTTCACAAACTCGGCTGGATGGCGAAGATGCTGGCGAACTGCACCACCGCCGCCTACCAGACCAACAAGCGCCGCATGGTGCGCCTTGCCGAATACTCGCGCGACTGCCTGATGGAACTGCGCGCCGAAACCGGCATCGCCTATGACGAACGCACCCAAGGCACGCTGCAACTCTTCCGCACGCAGAAACAGGTCGAAGGCGCCGCCAAGGACATCGAAGTCCTCCGCGCCGACGGCGTCCCGTTCGAGGTGCTGGACCGCGACGCCTGCATCGCCGCCGAACCGGGGCTGGCCGCAGCCCGTGACAAGATCGCGGGCGGCCTGCGCCTGCCGGGCGACGAAACCGGCGACTGCTTCAAATTCACCAACGCGCTGGCGGCGATGGCCGAACAGCTTGGCGTGACCTTCCGCTACGGCGTCTCCATCGAAGGGCTGGACTCCGAAGGCGGCCGCATCACCGCCGCCCGCACCGGCGAAGGCCGCATCACGGCGGATGCCTTCGTCGTGGCACTGGGCAGCTACTCGCCCTTCCTCGTCGCGCCCTTCGGGATGAAACTGCCGGTCTATCCGGTCAAGGGCTACTCCATCACCGTCCCGATCACGGACGAAAGCCGCGCCCCTGTCTCCACCGTCATGGACGAAACCCACAAGATCGCCATCACCCGCCTCGGCGACCGCATCCGCGTCGGCGGCATGGCGGAAATCGCGGGCTTCGACCTGTCGCTGAACCCCAAACGCCGCGCCACGCTGGAACATTCCGTCGAAGACCTCTTCGGCGGTGCGGGCGACCAGTCGCGCGCCACCTTCTGGACCGGCCTGCGCCCGATGACGCCCGACGGCACCCCCGTCGTGGGCCGCTCCACCATCCCCAACCTCTTCCTGAACACCGGCCACGGCACGCTCGGCTGGACCATGGCCGCAGGCTCGGGCCGCGTGCTGGCCGACATCGTCTCGGGCAAGCGGACCGAGATCGAAAGCGCCGACCTTGGCTATGCGCGCTACCTCAAGGACCGCGCGCGCGGCGCACAGGGCTTCGGCGCGGCGCAGCCCGCCTGACCCGCGGGATGGGCACCATTGCCCATCCTGCCCGACCCCATCCGTAAACGGATCATCGCTCCACAGCCCGCTGCGTGCTGACAGGTTGCGGTACAACCGTCGGCACAGCCGCCGGTACAGCCATCTTCACCGCTCCGGATCGCGGTACCCATGCACCCCGCCCCGCCAGTCGGTGATGCGCCACAGGCCCCCGCCCAACGGCTCGGCATAGTCCCGCACCAGCGGCACCTTCCCGTAACCCCCCGGAATATCAAGCACATAGGTCGGGATCATCGCCCCGCTGACCCGCCCCCGCAGCGCGGCCATCAAGGCCTGCCCCTCGGCGATCGTCGTGCGGAAATGCCCTGTCCCCTTGGCCAGATCGCAATGGTGCAGGTAATAGGGCTTCACCCGCAACCGCATGAGTTTGCGGAACAATTCCTCCAACACCGCCACGCTGTCATTGATGCCGCGCAGCAGAACCGACTGCGACAGCAGCCCCACGCCAGCCCCCGCCAATCGCCCCAAGGCCGCCTCCGCAGCCTCTCCGATCTCCTGCGCGTGGTTGGTATGGACCACGACCCAGACCACCGGCCCCCGCAGCGCATCGACCAACTCCGGCGTGATCTTTTCCGGCGCAACCACCGGAATCCGCGTGTGAATCCGCACCACATCGACATGCGCAATCGCCGCCAGCCGGTCCATCAACCCCTTGATCCGGCGCGCAGAAAGCACCAGCGGATCACCCCCCGTCAGGATCACCTCGCGGATCGCCGGATTAACCGCGATGTAATCCAGCGCGGCGACAAGATCAGCTTCGGGCAGCGATCCCTCGTCACCCACCGCCTCGCGGCGGAAACAGAAACGGCAATAGACCTCGCAGGTTTTCGTCACATGCAGGATGACACGGTCCGGATAGCGATGCGTCAGCCCCTTCACGGGGGAATGGGTCTCATCCCCGATGGGATCGCCCAATTCCCCGTCGCGGATGGTCAGCTCCTCGACCGCGGGCACGAATTGCCGCGCCACGGGGTCATCCGCTGTGTCCACGCGGTCACGCATGGCCCGCGTCATGCGGATTCGGAACGCCTCTTCCACGGGGCGCAGGGCAGGGGCCGACGCGGGGGTGACCAGCCCCTCCTCCACCATCTCTGCCAATCCGTTGATCGCCCGAACCGCCATGAACCGCCCTTCCGCCTCAGGGTGCGGCACCTAGCAAGGCAGGCCGCAAAGGACAAGGCCGCCCCGAAGGACGGCCCCGCTTAACCTTCCGTTAACCCTTCGTTAACCCCTCACGCCTCCGGCACGAGGATCTCGCGCTTGCCCACATGGTTCGCGCGGGTCACGACGCCCTCTTCCTCCATCTGCTCCACCAGCCTTGCGGCCTTGTTGTAGCCGATGCCCAGCTTGCGCTGGATGTAGGACGTCGAACATTTCCGGTCCTTCGCCACGATGGCCACCGCCTGATCGTAAAGGGCATCATCCCCACCCTCGCCCGACCCGCCAAGGCCCAGCACCATGTCGATGTCATCCGCGCGGTCATCCTCGGGCCCCTCGACCACGCCGGACATATAGGCGGGCGGACCGAAGCTCTTGAGGTGATTGACGATTTCCTCGACCTCTTCGTCGGAAACGAAGGGCCCGTGGATACGCGTGATCTTCGCGCCACCGGCCATATAGAGCATGTCCCCCATACCCAGCAGTTGCTCCGCCCCCTGTTCGCCAAGGATGGTGCGGCTGTCGATCTTGGACGTGACCTGAAAGGAAATCCGCGTCGGGAAGTTCGCCTTGATCGTGCCGGTGATGACGTCGACCGAAGGCCGCTGCGTCGCCATGATCAGGTGGATGCCCGACGCCCGCGCCATCTGCGCCAGACGCTGGATGCAGGCCTCGATCTCCTTGCCCGCCACCATCATCAGGTCGGCCATTTCGTCAACGATCACAACGATATAGGGCAGAGCGACGGGGGCGAATTCCTCGGTCTCGAAGACCGGCTCGCCGGTATCCTCGTCGAATCCCGTCTGGATCGTGCGCTTGAACATCTCGCCCTTGGCCATCGCCTCGCGCACCCGGCCGTTATAGCCCTCGATGTTCCGCACGCCCATCTTGGACATCTTGCGGTACCGCTCCTCCATCTCGCCCACCACCCATTTGAGGGCGACGACGGCCTTCTTCGGGTCCGTCACCACGGGCGACAGCAGATGCGGAATCCCGTCATAGACCGACAGTTCCAGCATCTTCGGGTCGATCATGATCAACCGGCATTCCTCGGGCGTCAGCTTGTAGAGAAGGCTCAGGATCATCGTGTTGATGGCGACCGATTTCCCCGACCCCGTGGTCCCCGCGATCAGCAGGTGGGGCATCTTGGCAAGGTTCGCCACCACCGGCTCGCCCCCGATATCCTTGCCGAGCGCGAGGGGCAGCCGCATGTTGCTGTCGCCAAAGTCCCGCGCCGAAAGGATTTCCCGCAGCACGACCTTTTCGCGGTGCGCGTTCGGCAATTCGATCCCGATCACCGTCCGTCCGGGCACCGTGGACACCCGCGCCGACAGCGCCGACATGCTGCGCGCGATGTCATCTGCCAGCCCGATCACCCGCGACGCCTTCAGCCCCGGCGCGGGTTCCAGCTCGTACATGGTGACGACGGGGCCGGGGCGGACCGACACGATCTCGCCCTTCACCCCGTAATCGTCCAGCACGTTCTCCAGCATCCGCGCATTCTCTTCCAGCGCCTCGTCCGAAAGCTGGTGACGCTGCACCGTCGACGGGGCCGACAGCAGCGACAGCGGCGGCAGTTCGTATTCCTGCTGGATTTCCTCGAATTTCAGGCGCGGCTGCGCCTCGGCCATGGCCTGCCGCGACACGGGGGCGGGCTTCTTGACCACATGCTGCACCACGGGGCGGCGGTCGGCCAACACGGGCGCCCGCGGCACGACCGGCGCAGGGTCGTAATCCGGTTCCAGATCCGCATCCGCCTCGGGGTTCCAGTCCGCAGAGCCGTCGGCGCGGAACATGTTCTGCCCTTCGTCCCATTCCGCCTCGTCGTGATAGGCGACGGGTTCCGCAGCCTCGGCCATCCGCTCTGCCGACCGCAGCGCAGCCCCCAGCGGCGGAACGACCGAAGAGGTCACGGACACATCCGCCGCCGCAAAGACCGGCGGTTCGGGCGGCAGCGGCGGCACGGTACGGCCATGCGTGTTGGGGTCAAAGACCAACGGCTGCGGCCCGCGCCGCAATGCCGGTTCGCGGCGCTGGATCGCGGATTGCACCACGCTGACCGGACCGCCCGGATTGCGGATGCGCGACTTGATCGCGTCCGAGATGCGGGCGCGGATGCGGTCCTCGTCCGGCCCCAGATCGTCGTTGAACTCCGGCTCCGGCTCCACCAGTTCCGGCTCCGGCTCGACCAGACGGCGCTTGATCCCCGACACGCGCGACAGAAGGCCCAGCTTTTCCTTGGGCGGCGCATAATGCGCGGCCTCGGCCAGCGGGGCGGCATAGCGCGGCTCGGCCCTCAACTGCGCCGGACGGCCCCAATCCCCCGCCCCCTGCGCGGGCGACATCGGCGGTTCGCTCATCGGGCGGCGCACCACGTTCTGCCGGCCTGCCGCCACCGGCAGCACCGGCGCAGCCTCGCCCCATGCGGTGGCCTGACGGCGCACCGCCGCACCCTGCCGCGCCTCCTGCGCCGCGCGGCGGCGGTCCTGCATGGCAAGGGCCGCACCCTGCGCCCCGCGCCCCGCAGCCCCCATCGCCCGCGAATAGGCCAGCACCGACCCCACCATCAGGAACCGCCCGATCACCCGCAGCTCCGCCATGTCAAAGCCGGTCACAAAGGTCATCATCGCCAGAAGGCCCAGCCCCATCACCAGCGACAGCAGCTTCAGACTGATCCCCGCGCCCCCCGGCACGATGCCCACCAGCGCGCCCAGCACCGTATCCCCGAACAGCCCCCCCAGACCAAAGGAATGCGGCCAATCCGCCCCCGGCACCAGCGTCGCGGCATAGACCGAACACATCGCCACCGCGATCACGGCAAAGACGATCCGCCCCAGCGCCCGCTCGGCCCCGCGATGCAGCACAAAGCGCACGCCCCATGCCGTCAGGATCAGCGGGATGGACCACGCCCCCTTGCCCCCGATGATCACCAGCGTGGACGACACCGCCGCCCCGAACCGGCCCAGCAGGTTCTTCGCCGGTTCCTCGGTCGCCACCATCCAGCCCGGATCGTCGGGGCTATAGCTCCACAGCATCAGCGCGAAGAGCAGCGCCACCCCGATCAGGACCAGCCCGATCAACTCGCGCCCGCGCCGTTCCAGCATCGCCTGCATGTTCTGATCCAGAAGGGGATCCCGCTGCCGTGCCTGATAGGATGCCATGCCGCCGTTCCTCACCCATACACGCAGTCGCGCAGCCTGATCAGCCCGCGCCGCGTTTCTTCTGCGGGCGCCACAAGGGCGACCCGGATATATCCCTTGCCGGGGTTCTGCCCCCCGGCCTCGCGCGAAAGATAGGCGCCGGGCAGGACGCGCACGCCCGCCTCTTTCCACAGCTTCAGCGCCGCCTCCTCGCCATCCTCGACGGGCAGCCACAGGAAGAAACCGCCCTCGGGGTTCCGGAACCCCTGCACGGCCGCAAAGACCTCGTCCGCGATGCGGAACTTTTCCTGATAAAGCGCAAGGTTCGCCACCACATGCGCCTCGTCGCTCCAGGCCCGCTCGCTCACCCGCTGCACGGGCAGGGGCAGGGGCGCACCGGCAAAGGCGCGCAATTGCCGGATGCGGGCAATCCCTTGCGCGCCCCCCGCGACAAAGCCAGACCGCAGGCCGGGCAGGTTCGACCGTTTGGACAGCGAATGGAAGACGAACACACGCTCGGGGTCCGCGCCCGCCTCTGCCACCACCTGCAGCGCACCGGGCGGCGGCGCATCGCGCCAGATCTCGGAATAGCACTCGTCGGCAAAGATGCGGAAATCATGCCGTTCCGCCAGCGCCATCAGCCCCGCCAGATAGTCGCGCGACGCAATCGCCCCCTGCGGATTGGCGGGCGAACACAAATAGGCAATCGCCACGCGGTCCAGCACATCGGCAGGCAGGCCCGCATAATCCGGCAGGAACCCCGTCGCCGCCGTGGCAGGCACATAGACAGGCTCCGCCCCCATCGCCAAGGCGGCCACCGCATAGACCTGATAGAACGGATTGGGCATCAGCACGACCGGCCGCCCGCCCCCCTTCGTCTCGGGACACAGGGCCACCGCCGCGTTGAACAGCCCCTCGCGCGTGCCGTTCAGCACCATCAGCCGGTCCTCGGCCAGTGTCACGCCATAGCGCCGCCCGATCCATCCCGAAATCGCCGCCAGCAGTTCGGGCGTCCCGTCATTGGGCGGGTAAACCCCGAAGCCCGCAATATTCTCCGACAGCACCCCCGCCACGAAATCCGGCATCGGATGGCGCGGTTCGCCGATCGTCATGGCAATCGGCTCGGCCCCCGGCTTGTGGGGGTCGAGCAATTTCCGCAAACGCGGAAACGCGTAATCCGGCAGGCTTTGAAACCGCTCTGGAAACTGCATTCATGCCTCAATATCGGGGTCGTACCGCCCCGTTTCCCGGCACGATAACCAACAGACGCGCGGCGGTCCAGAAAAAGCCTGCGACCCCCGCCACTTGCGCGCCAAAGTTGTGGCTTTTGCGACTCGCGCGCGCCTTAGCGCAGCGCCCGTGCCGCCGCTGCACCCAGCCGCAACAGCCGCTCTTCCTGCATGGGCGGGGCCATGAAGCTGATCCCGCAGGACGGCTGCCCCGTGGGCAGCGTCAGCGCGCACAGACCCATCAGGTTGGCAATCCGCGTGTTCCGCAGCGCCAGCAGGTTTTCGGTGACGTAATAGGCGTTGTCATCCATCAACCGCGCCGCATCGGGCGGCAGGATGGGGGATGTGGGGATCACCACCGCATCATAGGCCGCCGTCCGTTCTGACCAGACCTTGCGCAGCACCTCCAGCCGCCGCCAGCCGGCCACGTAATCGGCGGCGGAAAACCCCGCACCGGACCGGAAGCGTTCAAGGATCCGGGGGAACATCTTTTCCGGCGCCGCCTCGATCACCTCGCGCCAGATGCCATAGGCTTCGGCGGTGAACAGGGCGGCGGCCAGACCCATCGCCTCGGCCACCTCGGGCACCTTGCCGTGCTCCACCACCGCCCCCGCGCCCGACAGGCGCGTCAGGGCGTCGTCGAACCCCTCGCCCGGACGGTCGCGCAGGTCGTCCAGCGCGACGGTCTGCAACACCAAGAGACGCACCCCCGCAAGGCTCGCCCCGCCAAGGTCGGTGGGACGCCCGCCCTCCATCGCCGCCAGAAGGAAGGCGCAATCCTCCACCGTCTTGGCAATCGGCCCGACCGTGTCGAACTTCTCGCACAAGGGCACCGCGCCCCGCGTCGACAGCCGCCCCGCCGTGGTCTTCAATCCCACAAGGTCATTCCAAGCCGCCGGAATCCGCACCGACCCGCCCGTATCCGACCCGATCGCCGCAGGCGCCAGCCCGAAGGCCACCGATGCCGCCGCGCCCGAGGACGACCCCCCGGCCACCGCGCCCTCGTCATTCACGCAAGGCGGCGTCGCCGTCACGGGGTTCAACCCCAGACCGGAAAAGGCCAGCTCGCTCAGATGCGTCTTGCCAAGGCAGACCAGCCCGCCCTGCGTCGCCACCTCGACCACATCCGCATCCCGCACGGGCGTCCGCCCCTTCAGCAGCGCCGACCCCGCCTCGGTCGCCACGCCCGCCGTATCGAACAGGTCTTTCCAGCTGACCGGTACCCCGTCCAGAAGCCCGCGCCGGAACCCCTTGCGCGCGCGGCCATGCGCCGCCATCGCCTCGGCCCGCGCCCGTGCGGGGGTGGTGCGGGCATAGATGCGCTCGGCCAGAGGATGGGTCGCGATGGCGTCCAGATGCTGTTCTGCCAGATCGACGGGGTTGATCCGCCCCGCCCCGATCTCGCGCCCCAGTTCCGCCGCGGTCATGTTCTGCCAGTTCTTCGCCATGCCAATCCCCGTTTTCCCGAACGGTAGCGGCACAGCGGCGCATGGACAATCCCGCCACGACGGCCATATTCGCCCCATGATGCCCGATACCGATATCCTGATCGCCGGAGGCGGCCTGAACGGCCCCGCGCTGGCCCTTGCGCTGGCCCAAGGCGGGCTGCGCGTCACCGTGATCGACGCCCGCCCCGCCCCCGCCCGCGCCGAGGCGGGCTTTGACGGCCGCGCCTATGCACTCGCCATCGCCTCGCGCCGCCTGCTGTCCATGATCGGGATCTGGCAGGCCGTGGGGGACAAGGCCCAGCCCATCCACCGCATCAAGGCATCGGACGGGCTGGCGGGTCAGGGCCCCGCGCCCTTCTTCCTGACCTTCGACGCGGCAGAGATCGAGGAAGGCCCGATGGGATTCCTGCTGGAGGACCGCCACCTCTACGCGGCCTTCCTTGCCGCGATGGAGGCTGACCCGAACATCACGCTCCTGTCGGGGGAAACCGTCACCGACCAGACCGTCACCCCCGACCGCGTCACCGTCACCCTCGCCAGCGGCAAGGCGCTGTCGGCCCGCCTGCTGATCGGCTGCGACGGGCGCGGCAGCGGCACCGCCACCCGCGCGGGCATCCGCCGCGTGGGCTGGGGCTATGGCCAGACCGCCCTTGTCACCGCGATCCGGCATGAGAAGGACCACGAAGGCACCGCGCACCAGTTCTTCATGCCCGAAGGCCCGCTGGCGATCCTGCCGCTGAAGGGCGGCCACCATTCCAGCATCGTGTGGAGCGAGACGGACGCCAACGCCGCCCGCATCCATGCCCTGCCCGATGACCAGTATCTTGCCGCCCTGCGCCCCCGCTTCGGCGATTTCCTCGGGCAGATCGAACTGGCGGGCGACCGCTTCACCTATCCGCTGTCGCTGTCGCTGGCCGAACGCTTTGTCGCGGCGCGCGTGGCGCTGGTAGGGGATGCGGCGCATGGCGTGCATCCGATCGCAGGGCAGGGGCTGAACCTCGGCCTGCGGGACGTGGCGGCACTGGCACAGGTGGTGATCGAATCCGCCCGGCGGGGCGAGGATATCGGCAGCCCCGTGACGCTGGATGCCTATCAACGCTGGCGCAGGTTCGATTCCACCGCGCTGGCGCTGGGGATGGATACGGTCAACCGGCTGTTTTCCAACGACAACCCCATCCTGCGCGCGGGGCGCGACCTTGGGCTGGGGATCGTCAACGCCATGCCGGGCCTGCGCCGCCGTTTCATCCGGCAGGCGGCGGGCTTGCAGGGCGACCTGCCGCGCCTGCTGGCGGGGAAGGCGATCTAGCCTCGCTTGCCTTTGGTCGGGGCGACAGCCTCGGCCAAGGCGACAATCCGGATCAATCCAGCGGCCGCGCCTCGCCCACCAACATGATCGGGATCCCGTCGCGGATCGGAAAGGCCAGATGCGCGGCCTTCGACACCAGTTCCTGCCGCTCGGCGTCATAGGTCAGCACCGCCTGCGTCACGGGGCAGACCAGCGCCTCCAGCATCCGGCGGTCGAACACTGTCGCGTCCGTCATTGCATCACCTCTTCCCCCGACCCGCCGCGCAGGGCGAATTCGATCAGCGTCACCAAAGTCTCGCGCCGCGTGGTCAGCGACGGCGCCTCGAGCAGCGCCTGCTTGTCCTCGGGGCCGAACGGGCACAGCATCGACAGCGAGTTGATCAACAACTCCGTCTCAGCCTCTTTCAGGCTGGACCAGTCGGTCGACAGGTTCTGCGCCGCGAAATACCGCCCCAGCAGCGCCAGAAACTCCTCGCGCCGGAAGCCCGCATCTTCCTCGACCGGCCCCAGATCGCGCCCGAACCCCGCCCAATCCACAGTGCAACGGCGATAGGGGGTGAACCCAGTCACCTCCTCCTTCACGCGGAACCGGGAAATACCGGCCAGCGTGATCATATACCTCCCGTCCTCGGTTTCCGAAAACCCCGTCAGACGCCCCGCACAGCCGATGGCATTCAGCCGCTTTTCCGCCGTCCCCGGCACCTCGCGCGGCTGGATCATGCCGATCAGCCGGTGCTTGGTCTTCAGGCAATCCTCGATCATCGCCAGATAACGCGGCTCGAAGATATGCAGGGGCAGACGGCCACGCGGCAAGAGCAGCGCCCCGGGCAGCGGAAAGACAGGGATCGTCTCGGGCAGGTCAGCGGCTTTGATCATGTCGGGTCAGGTAGCCCGCCCCGCGCATCAGGCAAATATCATCGACGACAGGCGGCGACGGCCTTTCAGCGCCACGGGGTCCGTGGGCTTCAGCGCCTCGAAGATCGTTATCAGTTGCGCCTTGGCGGCACCATCGTTCCATTCGCGGTCCAGCTTGAACAGATCGAGCAGCACATCCACCGCCTCGTCCACCTTGCCCGCCGCGTGCAGCGCGGTCGCCAGATCGAACCGCGCCTGACGGTCCTGCGGATCGGCCTCGACCGCCGCGCGCAATTCCTGCTCCGGCCCCGCATTGGCGGCCTGCTTGGCCAGTTCGAGCTGCGCCCGCGCGGCCTCGACCTCTTTCGCCTTGGCGATGGCGGCGGGGGCGGCGTCCAGCATCGCCTCGGCCTGATCGAACTGCCCCAGCGCAAGGTGGCAGCGCACCAACCCGCCATAGGCCGCCGCATTCTCGGCCTCTTCGCCAAGGATCGCGGCAAAGGTTTCGGCGGCATCCGTCACCGCGCCCTCGGCCAGCATCTGCTCGGCCGCCTCGATCGCCTCGGCCAGACCGCCGTCACCGGCAAGGGCCGACAGCTTGTCGACGAATTTCTTGATCTCGGATGGCGGCACCGCGCCCTGGAAGCCGTCCACCGGCTGGCCCTGCCAGAAGGCATAGACGGTGGGGATCGACTGGATGCGCAACTGCGCCGCGACCATCTGGTTCTGGTCCACATCGATCTTGACCATCCGCACCTTGCCGCCCGCCGCCTTCACCGCCGCCTCCAGCGCGGGGCCCAGCGTCTTGCACGGGCCGCACCACGGCGCCCAGAAATCGACGATCACGGGAACCTCGCGGCTCGCCTCGATCACGTCCTGCATGAAGGTCGCCTCGGTGCCGTCCTTGACCAGATCACCCTGCGGCGCCGTCTTTTCGCCCATCCCGAACATCGCATTCCTCATCAGGCATATCTTTGGCCCCTATATGCGCGCGGGTGGACAAAAGGCCAAGGGGGCAAACCTGCTTTACCTGTGCCGCACACGGCCCTAGCCTTGCGCGCGATACGACACCGGAGACACCCATGCCCGTCCTGCTGACCTATGGCGACAGCAACACCCACGGCACACCGCCCATCATCGACCGCCGCGAATACCGCCGCTTCGGTCCGGGCGTCCGCTGGCCCACGGTGGCGCAGGCCGAACTGGGCACAGGCTGGGACCTGGCGGAAGAGGGGCTTCCCGGCCGCACCGCGCAATATGACGACCCCGTCATGGGGGCGCATATGAACGGCCGTGTGGGGCTGCGGATCGCGCTGCAGACACATGGCCCCATCGACGTGATGACGCTGATGCTGGGCACCAACGACGTCAAGACCCGCTTCGCCGCCACGCCCGAAGACGTGGTGGCAGGGGTCGCGGGCCTTCTGGATGTCGCCACATCGCTGGAATACCAGGATCGCCACGGCGGGTTCAAAATCCTGCTCATCTGCCCCCCGCCCGTGGTCGAGGTCGGCCCCATCGCCGCCGAATTCTGGGGCGGTGCCGCGCGGTCGCAGGCCCTGCCCCCGCTCTATGAAGCCTTGGCACGCTCGCGCGGCGTTGGGTTCCTCGACGCGGGCAAGGTCATTTCCGTCAGCCCCCTCGACGGCGTGCATTATGACGAAACCGCCCATGCCGCCCTTGGCAAGGCTGTCGCTGCAGCCATCCGCGCGCTGGTCTGACCCCGTCCCTTTGCGAGTGTGAATCGAGACCCCCATGCAGATCGAACAGACGGCCCTTTCCGGCGTCCTCATCCTGACGCCGCGACGTTTTGGCGATGACCGCGGCTGGTTCACCGAAACCTGGAATGCCGCCCGCATGGCGGCGGCAGGGCTGGACCTGCCCTTCGTGCAGGACAACCATTCCTTCTCTGCTCAGGCAGGCACCCTGCGCGGCCTGCACTACCAGTCGCCCCCCCGCGCGCAGGACAAGCTGGTGCGCTGCACGCGCGGCGCGATCCGCGACGCGGTGGTGGATGCGCGGCGCGGGTCGCCCTCGTACGGGCAGTGGGTCGCGGTTGACCTGACCGCCGAGAATGGCCGCCAGATCCTTGTTCCCAAAGGTTTCCTGCACGGCTTCGTCACCCTGACACCGGATACCGAGGTGCAATACAAATGCACCGACACCTATTCCCCCGACCATGACGGCGGCGTCCGCTGGGATAGTTGCGGCATCGACTGGGGCCTGACCGCGCCGCCGGTCCTGTCGGCCAAGGACACCACCGCCCCCGCCTTTGCCGACTGGCAAAGCCCCTTCACATGGGGGGACGCGGCATGAAACTCCTCGTCACCGGTGGTGCGGGATTCATCGGGTCTGCCGTGGTGCGGCTGGCCGTTTCGCGCGGGCACCATGTCGTCAATCTCGATGCGCTGACCTATGCCGCCTGCCTCGACAACGTGGCCCCCGTCGCCACTTCCCCCCTCTATGCTTTCGAACAGGCCGACATCCGCGACCGCGCCGCACTCGACCGCATCCTTGCACAGCATGACCCCGACGCGATCATGCACCTGGCCGCCGAAAGCCATGTCGACCGGTCCATCGACGGCCCCGGCACCTTCATCGACACCAACGTGACCGGCACCTATACCCTGCTGGAGGCCACCCGCGCCTTCTGGACGCGCAAGGGAAAACCCGGAACCTTCCGCTTTCACCACATCTCGACGGATGAGGTGTTCGGCTCCCTCGGCCCCACCGGCAAGTTCACCGAAGAAACCCCCTACGACCCGCGCAGCCCCTATTCCGCATCAAAGGCGGCGTCAGACCACCTCGTCCGCGCCTGGCACGAAACCTATGGGCTGCCGGTCGTGCTGACCAACTGCTCCAACAATTATGGCCCCTACCACTTCCCCGAAAAGCTGATCCCCGTCGTGATCCTGAACGCCTTGGCGGGCAAGCCCATCCCCGTCTATGGCAAGGGCGAGAATGTCCGCGACTGGCTGTATGTCGAAGACCACGCCGACGCCCTGCTGACCGTGCTGGAACGCGGCCAGACCGGCCGCAGCTACAATATCGGGGGCGAGAACGAGGCGACCAACCTCGACATCGTCCGCACCCTCTGCGCCCTCTTGGACGAGATGCACCCCGACACCGCCCCGCATGACCGCCTGATCACCTTCGTCACCGACCGGCCCGGCCACGACCTGCGCTATGCCATCGATCCGGCCCGCGTCCGCGGCGAACTGGGCTGGCGCCCGTCTGTCACCTTGCAGGAAGGGCTCCGCCGCACCGTCCGCTGGTATCTGGATAACGAACCATGGTGGCGCGCCCTGCAATCGCGGGCGGGCGTGGGCGAAAGGCTGGGGGTCAAGGCATGAGGCTCCTGGTCTTCGGCCAGACCGGACAGGTCGCCCGCGAACTGGCCCGCCGCCTGCCGCCCGATGTCACCGCCACCTTCCTGTCCCGCAGCGACGCCGACCTGATGCAGCCCGCCACCTGCGCCGCCGCCATCACCGCGCGCGACATGGACGCCGTCATCAACGCCGCCGCATGGACCGCCGTCGACAAGGCCGAGTCCGAGGAAACCGCCGCCACCACCGTCAACGGCGACAGCCCCGCCGCCATGGCCCGCGCCTGCGCCGCCAAGGGTGTGCCTTTCCTTCACATTTCAACCGATTACGTCTTTGACGGCAGGGGCGACACCCCCTTCGCCCCCGACCACCCCACCGCGCCCCTGAACGCCTATGGCCGCTCCAAACTGGCGGGCGAAACCGCCATCCGCGCCAGCGGCGCGCGGCACCTGATCCTGCGGACAAGCTGGGTCGTCTCCGCCCACGGGACGAATTTCTTGCGCACCATGCTCCGCCTCGGCGCGGAACGGCCGTCGCTGAACGTGGTCGCGGACCAGCACGGCGCCCCCACCCCCGCCGCCGCCATCGCAGACGCCCTGCTGACCGCCACCCGCGCCATGACCCAAGGCGCGGCGGGCGGCACGCACCACTTCGCCGGAACGCCCGACACGACATGGGCCGACTTCGCCCGCGCCATCATGGCAGGCGCCGGATTGCCCTGCGATATCAACGATATCCCCACCAGCGCCTACCCCACCCCCGCCGCGCGACCCGCAAACTCGCGCCTTGACTGTTCCACCTTCACCCGTGACTTCGGCATCCCCCGCCCCGACTGGCGGGCACATCTTGCCGGAATATTGCAGGAGCTTCGCACATGACCGACCGCAAGGGCATCATCCTCGCCGGTGGCTCCGGCACGCGGCTTTGGCCCATCACCATGGGCGTGTCGAAACAGCTCCTGCCGCTCTATGACAAGCCGATGATCTATTACCCGCTGTCGGTCCTGATGCTGGGCGGGATCCGCGATATCGCCATCATCACCACGCCGGAAGATCAGGCGCAATTCCAACGGCTTATGGGCGATGGCAGCCAGTGGGGCCTGTCCTTCACATGGATCGTCCAACCCTCACCCGACGGTCTTGCCCAGGCCTACATCCTCGCCCGTGATTTCCTGAACGGCGCGCCCTCGGCAATGGTCCTTGGCGACAACATCTTCTTCGGCCACGGCCTGCCCGAAACGCTCGCCGCTGCCGATGCGCGGGTCACGGGCGGCACCGTCTTCGGCTATCGCGTGGCCGATCCGGAACGCTATGGCGTGGTGGATTTCGCCCCCGACGGCACCGTCCGTACCATCGTGGAAAAGCCCGCCAACCCGCCGTCGAACTATGCCGTCACCGGCCTCTACTACCTCGACGGACGCGCGCCGGAACTGGCGCAATCCATCCGCCCCTCGCCGCGCGGAGAGCTGGAAATCGTTGATCTGCTTGAGAAATACCGCGCCGAAGGCGCGCTGTCGGTTGAACGCATGGGGCGGGGATTTGCGTGGCTGGACACCGGCACCCATGGCTCGCTTCTGGATGCGGGGAACTTCGTGCGGACCCTGACCGACCGGCAGGGGCTTCAGGTGGGCTCGCCGGACGAGATTGCCTTCCGCGCGGGCTTCATCACCCGCGATGACCTGCTGCGGCGGGCCGAAATCTTCCGCAAGAACGACTACGGGCGTTATCTGCTTGGAATCGCGTCGGAATGATACATGCAAAATAGATGATGCATTACGCCCGTTCTGCGCTACGCTTGCGCTAACGGGCCAATGATTCAAGACCGATGGCCCACCCTTTGGGAGGAGGGTTCCGGCAATGAACAAGCTCATCGCAGTCGTCTGTGTCATCTCGTGGTCAGGTTTCTGGGCCTTCGGCTATCTGGCGCTGTCTGCCGACATCACGGATCAAGCACAGATGGTGACCGCAGGATTTCTGGCCTTTGCCGGCTTCCTGACGGGGATGTTCACCTATATGCGCCTGTCCCGCGACATCCCCCTAAACCACTGAGGGCGCTGGCTTAATCGCCGCCTCCTCACCGAAACGCCCGTCCGTTTCCCGTGCAGACGGCCGTACCGCAGGCTGTGCATACGCACGCCAGCCAAAGCAGCCGTTAACCACGGGCGCGACTCAGCACGCCCCTTCATCTCGGCCAAAATACTCTCGGGGGGTGAATGGCCGCCCATGGGCGGCCAGAGGGGGCGGAACGCCCCCTGCCACGAAAGGCAAAGACGTGCGGGCGGAACGCCCGCTCTGCCGGATCAGACGGTTTCCGCCACGGGCCGCTTGATGGTCTGTGCCGCCTCGAGCACGAGCGGACGCAGGCCCGCGCCGCCGGCATCGACCACCTCGAAGAAATGCCGCCGCATGCGGGGTTCCCAGAAGTCGTTGATATGCGCCGCGATGCCCGCCACGCCCTCGGCATGGGGTTTCGATTCGAAGAATTTGGAAATCTGGTTGGCCATGTAGACCAGTTTCTCGTGCGGGTTACCGGACATGGGCTGTCTCCGTCAGTCGGTCGGAATGGGTGAAGACCTCGAACCGGTCGGGCCGGGCAAGGGCGATCAGGGTCAGACCCGCCTCGTCGGCAAGGTCCACGGCATGGGCGGTCGGGGCCGACACGGCGATCAGGATCGGCGCGCCAAGGGCGCAGACCTTCTGCACCATGTCGATGGACACGCGGCTGGTCAGCACCACCGCGCCCTGCGGATAGCCCGCGCGGATCACATGCCCCGCCAGCTTGTCCAGCGCATTGTGCCGCCCGACATCCTCGCGCGCGGCGACCAGCCCTTCGGGCGTCCAGTAGGCGGCGCAATGGGCGGCGCGGGTATAGTCGTGCAGCGGCTGGCGGTCGGTCAGCGAGGCCACGGCGCGCATCACCTGCGCGGGCGTCATGCGGAAGGGTGACGGCGCGATCTGCGCCACGGGGCGCATGGCCTGTTCGATGCTGTCGATCCCGCAGAGGCCACAGCCCACCGGCCCCGCCATCGTACGGCGGCGCGCGGCAAGGGATTGCGCCACATCCTCGGCCACCCAGACCTGCACATCGACACCGTCGCCCGCAGGCACGATATCGACGCTATCGATCTGGTCCGGCCGCGCGATGCCTTCGGTCAGGGCAAAGCCATAGGCGAAGTCGGTCAGGTCGGCAGGCGTTGCCATCATCACCGCCTGCGTCGACCCGTTGAAGGTCAGCGCGACCGCCACCTCTTCGGGCAGGGGCCGCGACCCCTGCTCGATCCCGCCGGAGCCGAAGCTCAGGCGGGGAAGGCGGCGCGCCGTCTCCATCACTCGGCTGCCAGAATGCGGCGCGAGGCTTCGGCCTGTGCGGCGTATTCCTCCTGCCATTCGGTCGGGCCGTTCGAGGGCGATACCTGCACCGCCGTCACCTTGTATTCCGGACAGTTGGTCGCCCAGTCCGAGAAGTCGGTGGTGATGACGTTGGCCTGCGTCGTCGGGTGGTGGAAGGTCGTGTAGACCACACCGGGCGACACGCGATCCGTGATCTTGGCCCGCAGCGAGGTTTCCCCCGAGCGGCTGGCCAGTTTCACGAATTGCCCGTCACGCACGCCGCGCACTTCGGCGTCATGCGGGTGAATTTCCAGCACATCCTCGTCATGCCAGACCACGTTGTCGGTCCGCCGCGTCTGCGCGCCCACATTGTACTGCGACAGGATGCGCCCCGTGGTGAGCAGGAGCGGGAAGCGCGATCCCGTCTTTTCATCCGTGGCCACATATTCGGTGCGAATCAGCTTGCCCTTGCCGCGCACGAAACCGTCGATATGCATCAAGGGCGTGCCTTCGGGCGCCTTTTCGTTGCAGGGCCACTGGACGGAGCCCATTTCTTCCAGCTTTTCATAGCTGACGCCCGCGAAGGACGGGGTCAGCATGGCGATCTCGTCCATGATCTGGGACGGGTGGGTATAGGCCCAGTTCGCCCCCATGGCCTGCGCGAACATCTGGGTGACTTCCCAGTCGGCATAGCCCTGACGCGGCGCCATCACCTTGCGCACGCGGTTGATGCGGCGTTCGGCGTTGGTGAAGGTGCCGTCCTTTTCCAGGAAGGATGACCCGGGGAAGAAGACGTGGGCGTAGTTCGCGGTTTCGTTCAGGAACAGGTCGTGGACGATCACGCAATCCATCGCGGCAAGGCCGGCGGCGACGTGTTTGGTGTCGGGGTCGGATTGCAGGATGTCTTCGCCCTGGCAATACAGGCCCTTGAACGTACCTTCCACGGCGGCGTCCAGCATGTTGGGGATGCGCAGGCCCGGTTCGTTGTCGATCTGCACGCCCCAGAGCGATTCGAAGACTTCGCGGACGCTGTCGTTCTTCACATGGCGATAGCCCGGCAGTTCATGCGGGAAGGACCCCATGTCGCAGGAACCCTGCACGTTGTTCTGCCCGCGCAGCGGGTTCACGCCCACGCCGGGGCGGCCGATGTTGCCGGTCAGCATGGCAAGGTTGGCGATGCCGATGACGGTGGTGGACCCCTGAGAGTGTTCCGTCACGCCGAGGCCATAGTAGATCGCCCCGTTGCCGCCCTTGGCATAGAGGCGGGCGGCGGCGCGGAGTTCGTCGGCCTTCACGCCGGTCAGGAACTGCGTCGCTTCCGGCGAGTGGCGGGGGTCGGACACGAATTCGGCATAGTCTTGGAATTCATCCCAGTCGCAGCGGGTGCGGACGAATTCCTCGTCGAACAGGCCTTCGGTGACGATCACATGGGCCAGTGCCGTGACCACGGCCACGTTGGTGCCCGGAGTCAGTTGCAGGTGATGCGCGGCCTTGATGTGGGCGCTGTCGACAAGGTCGATCCGGCGCGGGTCGACCACGATCAGCTTTGCGCCCTTGCGCAGCCGCTTTTTCAGGCGGCTGGCAAAGACCGGGTGGCCGTCGGTCGGGTTCGCGCCGATCAGGATGACGACATCGGTTTCTTCCACCGAGTCGAAGTCCTGCGTGCCGGCGCTGGTGCCGAAGGTCTGGCCCAGCCCGTAACCGGTGGGCGAATGGCAGACGCGGGCGCAGGTGTCGGTGTTGTTGTTGCGGAACACCGCGCGGGTCAGCTTCTGGACGAGATAGGCTTCTTCATTCGTGCAGCGGGACGAGGTGATGACGCCCACCGAATGACGGCCATGCTTGGCGATGATGCCCTTCATGCGGTTCGAGGCAAACTCCATCGCCTCGGCCCAGGACACCTCTTTCCACGGGTCGTTGATCGAGTCGCGGATCATCGGCGACAGGATGCGGTCCTTGTGGGCGGCGTAGCCATAGGCGAAGCGGCCCTTGACGCAGCTATGGCCGCGGTTGGCCTTGCCGTGCTTGTAGGGGACCATGCGGACCAGCTCGTCGCCGCGCATCTCGGCCTTGAAGGAACAGCCGACGCCGCAATAGGCGCAGGTGGTGATGACGGAGCGTTCGGGCGTGCCGATCTCGATCACCGATTTTTCCTGCAGGGTGCCGGTCGGGCAGGCCTGCACGCAGGCGCCGCAGGAGACGCAGTCCGACGACAGGAAGTTGTCACCCGCCATCCCAGCCGACACGCGGCTGCCGAAGCCGCGGCCTTCGATCGTCAGGGCGAAGGTGCCCTGCACCTCTTCGCAGGCGCGGACGCAGCGGGAGCAGACGATGCATTTCGCGGGGTCGTAGGTGAAATAGGGGTTGGAGTCGTCCTTGGCGATCCAGTTCGGGTTCACCTCGCCGCTGGTATTGCGGACCTCGAAGTGGTTTTCGCCCTTTTCATAGCGCACATCGCGCAGGCCGACGGCCCCCGCCATGTCCTGCAACTCGCAATCACCATTGGCCGCACAGGTCAGGCAGTCCAGCGGGTGGTCCGAAATGTAAAGCTCCATCACGCCACGGCGGAGTTGCTTCAATTTGGCGTTCTGGGTGTGGACCTTCAGACCCGGCGCGACGGGCGTGGTGCAGGAGGCAGGGGTGCCTGCGCGGCCTTCGATTTCCACAAGGCACAGGCGGCAGGAGCCGAAGGCGTCGATGCTGTCGGTGGCGCAGAGCTTGGGGACCGAGATGCCGATTTCCGCCGCGGCGCGCATGATGGACGTGCCTGCGGGAACGGTGACGTCGAAGCCGTCGATGGTCAGCGTGACCATCTCCTTCGCCTTGGAGGCGGGGGTGCCAAAGTCGCGGTCGGGGATGATGAAGTCTTTCATTCGGCGGCCTCTTTCATCGCGGGGGCGAAGTCGTCGGGGAAGTGGGTCAGCGCGGACATCACCGGATAGGGGGTGAAGCCGCCCAGCGCGCAGAGCGAGCCGGATTTCATCGTGTTGCAGAGGTCCGTCAGCAGCGGGATCGCGCCCGTATCGCCCTTGGCGATGCGGTCCACCGTTTCCACGCCACGCACCGCGCCGATGCGGCAGGGGGTGCATTTGCCGCAGGATTCGATGGCGCAGAATTCCATCGCAAAGCGCGCCTGTTTCAGCATGTCGGCCGAGTCGTCGAACACGACCAGACCGGCATGGCCGATCAGACCTTCCTTGGCGCCGAATTCCTCATAGCCGAAGGGGGTGTCGAAGAGCGCGCGCGGAAAATAGGCGCCCAGCGGGCCGCCCACCTGCACCGCCTTGACGGGGCGACCGGAGGCCGTGCCGCCGCCGATGCTATCAACGATCTCGCCCAGCGTCAGACCGAAGGCGACCTCGAACAGACCGCCGAACTTCACGTTCCCCGCGATCTGCAGCGGGATCGTACCGCGCGACCGGCCAAGGCCGAAATCCTTGTAGAAGGCTGCGCCGCGTTCAAAGATCACCGGTACGGTGGCCAGTGAAATCACGTTGTTCACCACCGTGGGCTTGCCCATGAAGCCCTGCAGCGCGGGCAGCGGCGGCTTGGCGCGGACCGTGCCGCGCTTGCCTTCCAGCGAATTCAAGAGCGACGTCTCCTCGCCGCAGACATAGGCGCCAGCGCCGGTGCGGATTTCCATGTCGAAGGCCTTGCCGGAGCCCAGCACCGACGCGCCCAGCACGCCCGCCTTGCGGGCGATTTCCACCGCCGCCGTCATCACCTCGATCGCGTCGGGATATTCGGAGCGCAGATAGACGAAGCCCTTGGTCGCCCCCGTGCCGATCCCGGCAATCGCCATGCCTTCGATCAGGGTGAAGGGGTCGCCTTCCATCAGCATCCGGTCAGCAAAGGTGCCACTGTCACCCTCGTCCGCATTGCAGACGATGTATTTGCGGTCGGCCTTCGCCTCGGCCACGGTTTTCCACTTGATGCCGGTGGGGAAGCCCGCACCACCACGGCCACGCAGGCCGCTTTCGGTGACTTCGGCCACGATGGCTGCGCTGTCCATGGCCAGCGCGCGGCGCAGGCCCACCAGACCGCCATGCGCCTCGTAATCCGACAGCGACAGCGGGTCGATCACGCCCACGCGGGCAAAGGTCAGGCGCGTCTGCTTCGCCATCCACGGCAGGGCATCCGTCAGGCCCAGCGCCTTTGGGTGGTTTTTCAGGTCGGCCAGCAGTGCGGGAACTTCGGCAGCGGTCATGGGACCGAAGGCAACGCGCCCCTCGGGCGTTTCCACCTCGACCAGCGGTTCCAGCCAGACCATGCCGCGCGATCCGTTGCGGACCAGATCGACCGTCACGCCGCGCCTTGCGGCCTCGGCCAGAACGGCAGCCGCCACCTCGTCGGCACCCAGTCCACGGGCCGCCGCGTCACGGGGAACATAGACCTTCATCAACGCACCCCCTCTATGATCGCATCAAGCCGCGCCTCGTCCACGCGACCCACCACCTTGCCATCGACCAGCGCGGCGGGCGCACAGGCGCAAAGCCCAAGGCAGAACACCGGTTCCAGCGTGATCTGACCGTCCTTGGTCGTCTCGTGCCATTCGATGCCCAGACGGTCCTGCGCGTGTTTCGCCACGCGGTCGCCGCCCATCGCCTGACAGGCCTCGGCCCGACACAACTTCAGGACATGCCGTCCCGCCGGATCCTCGCGGAAATCGTGGTAGAAGGACATGACGCCATGCACCTCGGCCCGCGTCAGGTTCAGCCGCTTGGCAATGACGGGCAGCGCGTCGCGCGGCACATAGCCATAGGCGTGCTGGATGGCGTGCAGGATCGGCAGCAGCGACCCCTCCATCCCCTCATGCGCGTCGAGGATTTCCCCCACCCGCGCGGCGATTTCGGTGCTGGTCTGCGTCATCGGCGGCCTCTTTGGTAGCTGGCTATGGGCATACGCGGTTTGATAGGGAATTCAATATCAAATTCCCGTTGTTTGATAGACACGATCTATCAATCCACCCGTTTCGCCCGTGGGCTGTCAGCCCCGCCAGACAGTCCACGCGCCCCCTTCACCTTCGCCGCCGCCGCCCTTACCGTGGCCGCAGCGAACAGGGGACCAGAATGACCGACCACGTTTCCACCCATGCGGCGGAAGAGGACATCCGCAACGAAAGCATCCTCATCTATGTCAACGGACGCATTGTCCCGAAACGGGATGCCCTGATCTCGGTCTATGATTCCGGCTTCATGCTGGGCGACGGGGTGTGGGAGGGGATCAGGCTCTATAACGGCAAATGGGCCTTCATCACCGAACACATGGACCGTTTGTACGAGGCGGCAAAGGCCATCGACCTCGACATCGGGATGACGAAGGACGAAATGATCGCCGCCGTGCTGGACACGCAGGCCGCGAACGGGATGGAAACCGATGCCCATTGCCGCCTGATGGTCACGCGGGGGATCAAGACCCGCCCCTTCCAGAACCCGCGCCTGTCGCAGCAGGGGCCGACCGTCGCCATCATCATGGAACACTCGCGCCCGAAACTGCCGCGCCCCATCACGCTGGCCACCGTGCCGCATCTGCGCGGCCTGCCCATGACGCAAGACCCCAAGCTGAACAGCCATTCCAAGCTGAACTGCATCCTTGCCTGCATCGCCGCGCAAAAGGCCGGCGCGGACGAGGCGCTGATGCTCGACATCCACGGCTTCGTGAACACGACCAACGCCTGCAACTTCTTCATCGTCCGCAAGGGCGAGGTGTGGACCAGCACGGGCGACTACTGCATGAACGGCATCACGCGGGGCAAGGTGATCCAGCTTTGCCGTGAAAACGGTATCCCGGTCTATGAACGCAACTTCTCGCTGGTGGACACCTATGGCGCGGACGAGGCGTTCCTGACCGGCACCTTCGGCGCGCAGACGCCGGTCGGCGTGATCGACGGGCGGCAAATCGGGACGGGGCAGATGGGGCCGATGACAGAACGGCTGCGCGGTCTTTACAAGGCGCTTGTTGCGCGGTCCTGAGCGACCGTTCGCTGCGTATGTACAGTTTGCGGCACGGTTTGCGGCACAACGTCCGGTACAGGGAATGACGATGAAGATAGCGATGTGGTCCGGCCCCCGGAACCTGTCTACCGCGATGATGTATTCCTTCGCCGCGCGGGGCGATTGCGCGGTCTGGGACGAACCCTTCTACGCGGCCTATCTGGCGAAAACGGGCATCGACCACCCGATGCGCGACGCCATCATCGCCGCCCATGACGCCGATCCCGCGTCCGTCGCCGCCGCCTGCACCGGCGCGGTGCCAGACGGGAAAGACGTGCATTATCAAAAGCATATGACGCTGCACATGATCCCCGAATTCGACCGGGGCTTCATGCGCGACCTGACCAACGTCTTCCTGATCCGCCACCCCGCCCGCGTCGTGGCCAGCTATTCCCAGAAGCGCGAGGCGCCGACGCTGGCCGATATCGGCTTTGTCCAGCAGGCCGAACTGTTCGATCAGGTGGCGGGCTGGTCGGGCCGGACGCCCATCGTGATCGACAGCGCCGACATCCGCGCCAACCCGCGGGAATCGCTGGAAAAACTCTGCGCCGCGCTGGGGATTGCCTTCACCGCGAACATGCTGTCATGGCCCGCCGGACCCAAACCCTATGACGGCGTCTGGGCACCGCACTGGTACAACGCCGTCCACGCCTCTACCGGCTTTGGCGAGGCGGAGGGGCCGCTTCCCACCCTGCCCGCCGAATACGCCCCGCTCGTGGAACAGGCTTTGCCGCATTATCAACGGCTTGCACGGTTCAAGCTTTGACGGGAAACCGTCAGGGCGGGCCTTGCCGGACGGCGTGCGACGGCGCAAACTCCCCTTAACCAGCATCGGGGAGGATGCCATGCTCAACCGTTCCACCGCCGCCGCGCGCGCGGCCCGTGTCTATCTGCGCGCCGAGGATTGCCGTGTCGAGGATCTTGCAACCCTCTGCGCGCAAACGGTTTCCCTGTCGGATTATCCCTTTGCGGCAGATGTGCAGAAAAACATCCCCGTCTACGACTGCCCCGCGCTCCTGCCCGCGCTGGCCGACCCCGACGACCGCCGCGCGCTGATGGCCGAATGGGCAGAGGCGATGCTGACCGGCCCCGGCGTGGTGGTGCTGAAACGCGCCGAACCCGACCTTGCCATGCTGGACGAGGCGACCGCCCTGTTCTTCCGCCTGATCGAGGAGCAAAACCGCGCAGGCACCGGCGGGGGCGACCATTTCGCGAAACCGGGCGCGAATGACCGGCTGTGGAATTCCTTGGAAAAACATTGCCTTGCGGACCCCGCGAACTTTGCCCGCTATTACGCCAACCCCTTCCTTGCCGCGATATCAGAGGCATGGCTTGGCCCGCATTACCAGATCACGGCGCAACTGAACGTGGTCAATCCCGGCGGCGCGGCGCAGTCGCCGCATCGCGACTACCACCTCGGCTTTCAATCCGCGGCGCAGATCGAACGCTATCCGCGCCATGTGCAACTGCTGTCCCCCGCCCTGACGCTGCAAGGGGCCATCGCCCATGTGGACGCCACGGTGGAAACCGGCCCGACCCAGCTTCTTCCCTTTTCCCAAGCCTATGACGCGGGCTACCTCGCCATGAACCGCCCCGATTTCCGCGCCTATTTCGCGGAAAATTATGTGCAGCTTCCGCTGGAAAAGGGCGACATGCTGTTCTTCTCACCCGCCCTGCTGCACGCCGCAGGCACCAACCGCAGCGCGGATATCCGGCGGATGGTGAACCTGTTTCAGGTGTCGTCCGCCTATGGCCGCGCGATGGAAACGGTGGACCGTACGCGGATGACCAAGGCGCTCTATCCCGTTCTTCTTGCTGCGAAAAACGACGGCAGCCTCACCCAAACCCAGATCGCCAACGCCATCGCCGCCTCTGCCGAAGGCTACAGCTTCCCCACCAACCTCGACCGCGACCCGCCCTTGGGCGGCATGGCCCCCAAGACGCAGGCGGCTCTGGTGGCCGAGGCGCTGTCGGGCGACTGGGACGCAGACAGGCTGAACGCGGCGCTGGATGATCAGGCGGCGAAAAAGCTGGCCTGAAATGAAAAGGGCGGGCCGAAGCCCGCCCGAATTCAAGGGGTTACGGCCCGCTCACTTCACCCGCGCGTTCCGCGTGGCGATCAGTTTCAGCCGCAGCGCGTTCAGGCGGATGAAGCCTTCGGCGTCCTTCTGGTCATAGGCGCCCGCGTCTTCCTCGAAGGTCACGTGCTTTTCGGAATAGAGCGAGTGGTCCGACCACCGCGCCACCGTCCGCGCCGACCCCTTGTAGAGCTTCACCCGCACCGTGCCCGTCACATGTTCCTGCGTCTTGTCGATCAGGGCCTGCAGCGCCTCGCGCTCGGGGCTGAACCAGAAGCCGTTATAGATCAGCTCGGCATAGCGCGGCATGATCGAATCCTTCAGGTGACCGGCACCCGAATCCAGCGTGATCTGCTCGATCCCGCGATGCGCCTCGAGCAGGATCGTCCCGCCGGGAGTTTCATACAGGCCGCGCGACTTCATCCCGACAAAGCGGTTTTCGACAAGGTCCAGCAGGCCAACGCCATGCCGCCCGCCCATCTCGTTCAACCGCGTCAGGATGGTGGCGGGCGAAAGCCGCTCGCCATTGATCGCCACGGCATCGCCGCGCTCGAAGGAAATCTCGACGAATTCGGCCTGATCGGGGGCCTTTTCCACCGGCACCACGCGCTGGTACACGAATTCCGGTGCTTCCTCGGCGGGGTTCTCCAGCACCTTCCCCTCGGACGAGGTGTGCAGCAGGTTCGCGTCGACCGAGAAGGGCGCCTCGCCCCGCTTGTCCTTGGCAATCGGAATCTGGTTGGTTTCCGCGAATTCCAGAAGCTTCGTGCGGCTGGTCAGATCCCACAGCCGCCACGGCGCGATGACCTTGATCGCGGGGTCCAGCGCCGCCACGCCCAGTTCGAACCGCACCTGATCGTTGCCCTTGCCGGTCGCGCCATGCGCCACGGCATCGGCCCCGGTTTCCTGCGCGATCCGCACCAGTTCCTTGGAAATCAGCGGCCGCGCGATGGAGGTGCCCAGCAGATACAGCCCCTCATACAGCGCGTTGGCGCGGAACATAGGGAAGACGAAGTCGCGCACGAATTCCTCGCGCAGGTCGACGATGTGGATGTTCTCGGGCTTGATCCCCAGAAGGATGGCCTTCTGCCGCGCCGGTTCCAGCTCCTCGCCCTGACCCAGATCGGCGGTGAAGGTGACCACCTCGCAGCCGTATTCGGTCTGCAACCATTTCAGGATGATCGAGGTATCCAGCCCGCCCGAATAGGCAAGGACGACTTTCTTCGGCTTCAGCATCGCAGCCTCTTTTCCCAAGGAATTATTGGCGCGCGGTGTATCGGGTCTTGTCCGGTCGGGCAAGGGCGACGGGCCAAAGGAAAAGGGGCGGCACATGGCCGCCCCTTTGATGGCATTCAGGCGGGGATCAGGACCCCACGGCCTCGGCGATGGCTTCCAGATCGCCTTCGAAACGGGCGCGCAACTGGTCCAGCAGCGCCTGCTCCTCGGGCGTCATCTCGTCCGTCGCGTCGGGGTTCTTGTTCCACAGGGCAAGGACGGCCTTTTCGGCGTCGGTGACGGCATTTGCCGCCTCGATATCATCGGCGCTCGGAGCGTCGCCCTCGGGCATTCCGGCAAGAAGGTCCTCGATATCGGGGTCCTCGACGAAAGCCTCGGGGCGTTCACCGACCTGCAGATCCGCGATTTCCGGCGGGATTTCGGTGCTGCCGACTGTCAGGCCCGCGTCGGTCAAAGCCGTGAGATAGGCTTCATTCTCGGCCTCCCACGCGCTGAGCCGGTCGTCATAGGTCGCGCCAAGCGCCTTGGCCTCTAGGTAGGCGTCGATCTCCTGCTGGTAATCCTCGCCCAGAAGCAGCGTTGCCTCGCCTGCGAATTCCTCGAACAGGGCGGCACGGTCCAGCACCTCTTGCGCGTCCAGATCGCCCAGTTCCGAATCCGCGGCAACCAGCGCGGCGACGGCGCCGACCGGACCGTTGGTGTTGCCGTTGCGGATATGGGCCAGCACGGCGTTGATATTGGCATTCATCGCGCCGTTCATGTTGCCAAGTTCGTTGGCGGCAAAGGTGATCTCGCCCTCTTCGGTCGCGGTCACGGCTGCCTTGGGCTTGGCGCTTTCGGGCTTGGCCTTCGCAACCGACTGCGCGGCGGGCTTGCCGCCGCCATTGCCGTTGCCGCCACCGGCCGAGGATTTCTCGGCCTTGTTGCCGCCACCGTTGCCGCCACCGCCATTGCCGCCGCCGTTACCACCGCCGCCGCCATTGCCGCCGCCGTTCCCCCCGCCATTGCCATTGCCGGCATAGGCCGCGCCATCGCCGCCAGCAGGAAAGACCACCGAAGCGAGCGGGCTGAGCATCAGGGTCGTAATACCAAGCACAGTCACGATCTTCTTGGGATGGAACATGGTCCTCTCCTCGCCTAGTGTCAGATGTGCAGACCGCGTGTTTCCACAGGGTCAATGTGGCGACATTAAGGAAGTTGAATAAGCGGACCGCAACCACGACGATAATTTTCAGGGGATTCCCGCCGAATGAGCGAATTCGCCACCGCAGCCCGCGCCGCGGAACACGCGCTGAGGGAGCTTTTCCCCGAGACCCCGCTGCAACGCAACGAACACCTCTCGCAACGCTATGACGCCGACATCTGGCTGAAACGCGAGGATCTGACACCCGTCCGCAGCTACAAGATCCGCGGAGCCTTCACCGCCATGGGCAAGGTGCTGCAGCGCACGCCCGACCGGCGCCGATTCGTCTGTGCCAGCGCGGGCAACCATGCGCAGGGCGTGGCCTTTGCCTGCCGCCATTTCGGGGTGGAGGGGACAGTCTTCATGCCCGTAACCACGCCGCAGCAGAAGATCGACAAGACCCGCGCCTTCGGGGGCGACACCATCCGCGTCGTCCTGACGGGCGACTATTTCGACCAGACGCTGGCCGCGGCGCAGGCCTTTTGCGCCGAGCAGCAGGCGCATTTCCTGTCGCCCTTCGATGACGAGGATGTCATCCTCGGTCAGGCCTCGGTGGGGGTGGAGATCCTTGACCAGCTCGGCACGGCCCCCGATCTGGTAATCCTGCCGGTGGGCGGGGGCGGGCTGTCCTCGGGCGTGACCGCCTATCTGCGCGAATGTGCCCCAGCGACCGATTTCCGCTTTGTCGAACCGCTGGGGGGCGCGTCGCTGATGGCAGCGCTGAAGGCCGGAGAGCCGTCGAAACTCGCGCGGGTGAACAGCTTTGTCGACGGGGCGGCGGTGGCGCGTCTGGGCGACCGGACCTTTGCACGGCTGAACTGGGTCGATGCGTCCAACGTGCTGCTGGCGCCCGAAGACCGCATCTGCGTCACCATGCTCGAGATGCTGAACGTCGAGGGGATTGTTCTGGAACCCGCCGGTGCGCTGTCGGTGGATGTGCTGCCGGAACTGGCCGCGGAAATCCGCGGCAAGACCGTGGTCTGCGTCACCTCGGGCGGGAATTTCGACTTCGAGCGGTTGCCGGAGGTGAAGGAACGCGCCCAGCGCTATTCCGGCGTGAAGAAGTATTTCATCCTGCGGATGCCCCAGCGCCCCGGTGCCCTGCGGGAATTCCTTGGCATGCTGGGCCCCGATGACGACATCGCGCGGTTCGAATACCTGAAGAAATCCGCCCGCAACTTCGGGTCGGTCCTGATCGGGATCGAAACCCGCCGGTCGGACAATTTCCGCGAGCTGTTCGGCAAGCTGGACGCGGCGGCCTTCACCTATCGCGACATCACCAATGACGAGATTCTGGCCGAATTCCTGATCTGACGCGGGTCAGGCCGGAACGAAGCCTTCCAGCGCAGCGCGCGTTTCGGCATAGAGCCGAGCCAGCGCCTGCGCGTCATAGCCTTCGCCGCGCTCGCCCTTGCGGCACATCTCGGCCAGATCGTCGAAGCCGAGGTTGAGCGCCACGCCCTTCAGGAAATGCAGCTCTGCCCGTGGCGGGACGGCCGCGCCTGCGCCGGACAGCCGCGCGATCACCTCGTCGCTTTCGGCCAGAAACAGCGCCACGACCTCTTCATAGCCATCCTCGCCGATCTCCGCGCGCAGCGACAGCAGACGGTCCTCGTTCAACAGCATGGTCCACACCCCTGATTGCCCCGACGGGACGATGCGGCCGGGGCGGTGAAGCAGGCGTAAAGACCGCAGGGCGTTTTCCGCACAATGCGATCTTTCGGCGGGCCTTTTCGGTCTGTTTACCCCCTGCGGGCAGGATGGGCCGGACAGGAAGGGAGTCCGCCATGCTTGCCACACAGCCGCGCCGCGTTCTGGTGACCGATGACAGCGCGGCACAGCGCCGGATGCTGGCACTGCACCTGACCCGCTGGGGCTATCAGGTGAGCGAGGCCGCAACCGGACAGCAGGCGATCGCGCTGGCCCGCAGCACGGACTTCGACATCATCCTGTCGGACTGGATGATGCCCGGCATGACCGGTCCCGAATTCTGCCGCGCCTACCGCGCCCTGCCGCGCGACGGTTACGGCTATTTCGTCCTGCTCTCCGCCCGCAGCGAAAAGACCGAGATTGCGGATGGTCTGGACAGCGGGGCGGATGATTTCCTGACCAAACCCGTCGATTCGACCGAATTGCTGGCCCGCCTGCACGCGGGCGAGCGCATCCTGCAGATGCAGGCCGAACTGCGCCGCCGCCACCGCGATCTGGAACGGCTTTACGCCGAGGTGCAGCGCGATCTGGCCGAGGCGCATGAACTGCAGGCCTCGCTCTTGCCCGATCCGGTGCAGCGCTTCGGCCCGGTCGAGGCGCTGTTCCATGTCCGCACCTCGGGGCATCTGGGGGGCGACATGGTGGGGTGGTTCCCGCTGGGGCCTGACCGGATCGCGGTCTATGCGGTGGATGTGGCGGGGCACGGGGTGGCGGCGGCGCTGATGGCCGCGCGGCTGGCGGCGCTTTTGTCCCACAGCGGTCGCGACCAGAACGTCGCCTTCCGCGACGGGCATCCCCTTTCTCCGGCCGAGGTGGTGTCGCGGCTGAACCGGCTGCTCTGCGCCGAGGTGCGGGGGGACCAGTATGTCACGATGGTCTATGCCGACCTGTCGCTGGCGGACGGGACGCTGCGGATGGTGCAGGCGGGGCATCCCCACCCGCTCCTGCTGCGCCGCGCGGGGCGCGACCGCCGGCTGGGACGGGGCGGCTTTCCCGTGGGGCTGGTGCCGCAGGCGGACTATGCCGAAACCCGCATCCACCTGCGCCCGGGCGACCGGCTGGTGATTCCGTCGGACGGGATCACCGAATGTCCGGGGCCGCGCGGTGACCTTGGCGATGCGGGCCTGCTGCGGCTGATGCGCGGACTGGCGGACAGGACCGGCCCCGCGCTGCGCGACGGCGTGATCGCCTCCCTGACCGGCCATGCGGGGACGACCGACTTTCCCGACGACGTGTCCTTCGTGATCCTAGACCGGACCTAGCGACGGCCGAGGAGGCGGGCCAGCATCGCGCGGTCGCCCGCATTGCCCAGAAGCTCCAGCCCCGCCACGGCGGGCATCCAGACCGCGCTGTGGCCTGCCTCGGTCGGGGGTCCGTGCCGCCGCACGGGCCGCGCCAGATAGATGGTGCAGAGCTTTTCGGCCCAGAGGTCGTATTCCGGCATGTAGGTGAACCGCCGGAACGCCCCCAGCCGCCGCTGCACCGCGATTCGCCATCCCGTCTCTTCGAACACCTCGCGGTGGAGCGCGGCGACGGGATGCTCACCCGCGTCGATACCGCCGCCGGGAAGCTGGTATTCCGGTACCGGCGCGGCCTGATGCGTGGCCAGAAGTTCGTCCCCGTCCAGGAGGATCGCATAGACCCCCGGCCTCCGCCTGTAGCGTTGACCTTGCTTCACTTGTTCCCCATATCGGCGGATCATCTGTTTGGCCCCGTGGTTGCCCGTGCCATATTGGCGCGGTATTCGGGACCGGCACAATCGGGAAACCCCTATGACCATCGGCTCTCAACTCGCCTGGGACGATACCGTCCTGCCGTTCCAGCTTGACCGTTCCGACATCCGGGGGCGCGTCGCGCGTCTGGATGGCCTGCTGGACCAGGTTCTGAAACAGCACGACTATCCCCCGCAGATCGAGGCGCTGGTCGCCGAGGCCGCCCTGCTGACCGCGCTGATCGGCCAGACGATCAAGCTGCGCTGGAAGCTGTCGCTGCAGGTGCGCGGCAAGGGTCCGGCGCGCCTGATCGCGACCGACTATTACGGCCCGACCGAGGACGGGCAAAGCGCCCGCATCCGCGCCTATGCCAGCTTCGACCGCGACCGGCTCGACCCCGCCGCCCCCCCGTTCAGCCAGATCGGCGAGGGTTATCTGGCCGTGCTGATCGACCAGGGCGAGGGGACGGTGCCCTATTCCGGCATCACCCCCATCGCGGGCGGGTCGCTGTCGGCCTGTGCGGAAACCTATTTCGCGCAGTCCGAACAGCTGCCCACCCGCTTTGCCGTGACCTTCGGCAAGAGCCAGCACCCCGGCGAGGCGCCGCACTGGCGCGCGGGCGGCGTGATGCTGCAGCACATGCCCAAGGCCTCGCCCTTCGTGGCGGGGGGCGAGGGGACGGGCGAAGGCGGGCTTCTGACCCATGCCGATATCCTGACCGGCGACGAGAGCGAGAACTGGAACCGCGCCAACCTCCTGCTGGACACGGTCGAGGAGATGGAGCTGATCGGCCCGTCGGTGCAGCCCACCGACCTGCTGGTGCGCCTCTTCCACGAGGAAGAGCCGCGCGTCTTCGACGCCCAGCCGGTACGCTTCGGCTGCTCCTGCTCGGTCGAGAAGGTGCGGAATTCGCTGTCGATCTATTCGGCCAAGGACATCGCCCACATGACGACGCCCGAAGGCATCGTCACCGCCGACTGCCAGTTCTGCGGCGCGCATTACGAGCTGGACCCGAAAACAGTCGGGTTCGAGGCGGAAAAGGCCCCGGATGCATGAGGCCGAGGAAAGGCTGCGCAAGGCATTGAACCGCCCTGCGCGGCCTTCGTCGGATTTCGACCTGAACCCCGCCATCACCCTGCCGCCTGGCCGCACGCTGCGGCCTGCGGCGGTGCTGGTGCCGGTCTGGCTGCGTCCCGACGGGGCGCGGCTGATCCTGACCAAGCGGTCCTCGCATCTGAAACACCATCCCGGGCAGATCGCCTTTCCGGGCGGCAAGGTGGACGCGGGCGATGACGGCGTGATCGGCGCCGCCCTGCGCGAAACCCGCGAGGAGATCGGCCTTCCCCCCGCTCTGGTGGAAATCGCCGGAACCCTGCCCCCGCACGAGACGGTGACGGGGTTCACCGTCACCCCCGTTCTGGGCTTCCTGCGCGACAGCTTCACCCCCGTCCCCGAGGCGGGCGAGGTGGACGAGGTCTTTACCGTGCCCCTGCCGCATGTCCTGACGCCGTCCCATTACGGAATCGAGAGACGCCTGTGGCGGGGCGAGTGGCGGCGCTATTATGCGGTGCCCTATGGCCCCTATTACATCTGGGGTGCCACCGCCCGCATCCTGCGCGGTCTGGCCGACAGGGTGACGGCATGAGGGTCTCGGGCGACTGGCTGACCGATCCCGCGACGCAAGGCGTCTGCGCCATGCTGACCACGGCGGGGCATCAGGCGCTGCTGGTGGGCGGCTGCGTGCGCAACGCCCTTCTGGGGGTGGCGGTCACCGATATCGACATCGCCACCGACGCCACCCCCGACCGCGTGGTGGAACTGGCCCGCGCGGCGGGTCTGAAACCCGTTCCCACGGGGATCGACCATGGCACCATCACCGTCGTCGCGGACGGCAAGCCGCATGAGGTGACGACCTTCCGCCGCGATGTGGAAACCGATGGCCGCCACGCCACCGTGGCCTTCTCCACCGACGTGGCCGAGGATGCCGCGCGGCGCGATTTCACCATGAACGCGATTTACGCCCGCGCCGATGGAACCGTGGTCGATCCCTTGGGCGGCCTGCCCGACCTGCGCGCGCGGCATGTCCGCTTTGTGGGCGATCCCGACCGGCGCATACGCGAAGACTACCTCCGCATCCTGCGCTTCTTCCGCTTTACCGCATGGTATGGCGACCCCGCGCTGGGCATGGATGCCGACGGCCTTGCCGCCTGCGCCGCGGGCATCGACGGGCTGCACGCCCTGTCGAAAGAGCGTGTGGGGGCGGAAATCCGCAAGCTCCTGTCCGCGCCCGACCCTGCCCCCGCGGTGGCGAGCATGGCGCGCGCAGGCATCCTGAACGCCATCCTGCCCGGCACGGATGACCGCGCCTTTGCGCCGCTGGTGCATCTGGAGGGGGACGAACCGCCCCGCTGGCTGCGGCGACTTGCCGTCCTTGGCGGGGACGATCCGACCGACGCGCTGCGCCTGTCGCGCCACGAACAGCGCGACCTTGCCACCCTGCGGGACGGGATCGCAGGCACCCGCAGCCCCGCCGCCCTTGCCGCGCTGCATGGCGCGACACTGGCGGGCGATACGGTGCTGTTGCGCGCGGCCCTGCTGGAAACCCCTCCGCCGCCCGACTGGCGGGCCGCGGTGGTGCGGGGGGCGGAAACGCCCTTTCCCGTCACCGCCGCCGACCTGCCGCACCTTTCCGGCCCCGCGCTTGGCGCGGAACTCAAACGCCTGAAAACCGCTTGGCTTTCGTCGGACCTGCGCCTGACCCGCTCACAACTCCTTGGCTGACGGTTTCCCTTGCCCGCGAACGGGTCTATATGGTGAAGCCTTGGAAAAGAGGCTTCTCCCGTGTTCCGTTTCTTCGAAGGCCTCGTCGACCCCTATGGTCCCTACGAGCAAACCGATACGCCGCCGCGGCGGCTCTGGCCCTTTCTGAAGGATTACATCCGCCCGTTCCGGACGGTCTTTGCCATCACGGCCATGCTGTCGGTCGTGACGGCCTTCGCCGATGTCGCGCTGATCTGGTATGTGGGCCGTCTGGTGGACCTGCTGGCCCAGAACGGCCCCGCGCAGGCATGGGCGCTCTACGGGACCGAGATGGTCCTCGTGGCGCTGGCCATCCTGATCCTGCGCCCGCTCCTGCTGGTGGGGAATGTCGCGCTTTTGCACAACACCATCCTGCCCAATTTCGGCACGATGATCCGCTGGCGCGCCCATGCCCATGTCATCCGCCAACCCGTCGGCTGGTTCGAGAGCGACTTTGCCGGACGCATCGCCAACCGCATCATGCAGACGCCCCCCGCCGCGGGGGATGCGGTGTTCCAGACCTTCGATGCGGTTGCCTTCGCCTCGGTCACGGTCGTCGGTGCGGGGATCATGCTGGCCGATGCCGACCCGCGCCTGCTGCTGCCGCTGATCGTGTGGTTCGTCTTATACGCCGCCCTCGTCCGCTGGACGATCCGCCACGCGGGCCCCGCCTCCAAGGCCAGCTCCGATGCGCGGTCTGCCGTGACGGGGCGGGTGGTGGATGCCTATACCAACATCCATTCCGTCAAGCTCTTTGCCCATGACGACCGCGAACTCCTCTACGCCAAGGAGTCGATCGAACACGCGCGCGAGACGTTCAAGCGCGAGATGCGGATCATCACCAAGATGGACCTCGCCCTGACGGTCCTGAACGGGTTTCTGATCGTCGCCATCACCGGCTGGGCGATCCTTCTGTGGTATCAGGGCGCGGCCAGCATCGGCACTGTCGCCGCCGCGACCGCGCTTGTCCTCAGGCTCAACAACATGACCTACTGGATCATGTGGGCCTTCTCCTCGCTCGTGCAGGCGCTGGGCGTGGTGCAAGAGGGGATGGAGACGATCACCCACCCCATCGGCCTTGTGGATGCGAAGGACGCGAAACCCCTTCACTTCACCGAAGGCCGGATCGAGATCGACGCCATCCAGCACCATTACGGGCGCGGCTCGGGCGGGTTGCAGGGCGTGTCGCTGACCATCCGCCCGGGCGAGAAGATCGGGGTCGTGGGCCGCTCGGGCGCGGGGAAGTCCACCCTCGTGAAGCTGATGCTGCGTTTCTACGACTGCGAGGGGGGCCGCATCCTGATCGACGGGCAGGACATCGCGCATGTCACGCAGAACAGCCTGCGCCAGAAGATCGGCATGGTGCAGCAGGACAGCTCGCTCCTCCACCGATCGGTCCGCGACAATATCCTCTATGGCCGCCCCGACGCGACCGAGGATGAAATGATCGCCGCCGCCAAGCGGGCCGAGGCGCATGACTTCATCCTCACGCTGGAAGACCCGCAGGGGCGGCGCGGCTATGACGCCCATGTGGGCGAGCGTGGCGTGAAACTGTCGGGCGGGCAGCGGCAGCGCGTGGCGCTCGCGCGCGTGATCCTCAAGGACGCGCCCATCCTGATCCTCGACGAGGCGACCTCCGCGCTGGACAGCGAAGCCGAGGCCGCGATTCAGGACGCGCTTTATGGTGTCATGCAGGGCAAGACCGTCATCGCCATCGCGCATCGCCTGTCAACCATTGCCGCGATGGACCGCATCGTGGTGCTGGAGGATGGCCGGATCGCGGAACAGGGCAGCCATGCAGACCTGCTGGCCAAGGGCGGGCTTTACGCCCGTTTCTGGGCGCGGCAGTCGGGCGGTTTCATCGGACTGGAAGAAGAGGCTGCCGAATGACGAAACTGCTCCGCGCGCTCGGCAATGCCATCGACGCCTTCCGTCCCGCCGACACGCCCCCGCCGCAAAAGCTGGGTCCGTTCTTCCGCTGGTCGCTTTCTGGCTCGTGGCCCGCGCTGACGGTGGCGGGGATCCTGTCGTCCCTTGCCGGTGTGACAGAGGTCGTCTCGGCCCTGATCCTTGGCTGGGTGATCGATGCGGCGCTGGCGTCGGGTCCGGCGAACTTCCTGTCGGACCACTGGCAACTGATCGGCATCTTCGTGCTGTTCTATCTGGTGCTGCGCCCGCTGGCCTTCGGCATCTCGGCGGCGTCGAACTCCATCATCGTGGGGCCGAATGTCCTGCCGCTGGTGCTGTCGCGGCTGCACCGCTGGACGCTGGGTCAGGCCGTCACCTTCTTCGACAACGACTTCGCCGGTCGCATCGCCACCAAACAGATGCAGGCCGCCCGCGCCGTCACCGATGTGGCGACCGAGGTCATTAACACCGTCTGCTTCGCGCTGGCCTCTGTCATAGGCTCCGTCGTCTTTCTGCTGGCCATCGACAACCGCATCGCGCTGGCGCTGGCGGTCTGGCTGGTCGCCTATGTCCTGCTGATCCGCTTCTTCATGCCGCGCGTGCGCGTGAACTCTGCCGCCCGCGCCTCGGCCCGCGCGATGGTGTCGGGGCAGGTGGTGGACACGATCACCAACATCAAGACGGTCAAGCTCTTTGCCCATGCCGCTTTCGAGGACAAGGTCGCGCTGCGGTCGATGGAGGTGTTCCGCGACAAGTCGCTGGAATTCGGCGTGATCTCCACATGGTTCCGCTTCTCGCTGATGACCCTTGCGGGGGTGCTGCCGATCCTGCTGATCGGGGGGGCCGTCCTGCTCTGGATGCAGGGCGCGTCGACCGCGGGCGACATCGCGGCCTCGGGCGCCATCGCCATGCGGATCGCGCAGATGTCGGGCTGGGTCAGCTTTACCCTCATGTCCATCTACACCTCGGTGGGCGAGGTCGAGGACGGCATGAAGACCCTCGCCATCCCCCACGCGCTGGCCGATGCGCCCGACGCCCGCGAACTGCCGCCCATCAGGGGCGAGATCACCTTCGACCACGCCTCCTTTGCCTATGGGCGCAAGCGGGGCGGGGTGGCGGATGTGGCACTGGCCATCCGCGCAGGCGAAAAGCTGGGCATCGTCGGGGCGTCGGGCGCGGGGAAATCCTCGCTCGTCTCGCTCCTCCTGCGGCTTTACGACACCGAATCCGGCCGCGTCCTGATCGACGGGCACGACGTCCGCACCGTCACGCAAGAGAGCCTCCGCCGACAAATCGGGATGGTCACGCAGGAAACCGCGATGTTCAACCGCTCTGCCCGCGACAACATCGCCTACGGCAAGCCCGACGCGACCGAGGACGAGATCATCGCCGCCGCCCGCGCCGCCGAGGCGCATGATTTCATCGTCAACATGATCGACCACAACGGCCGCAAGGGATACGACGCCCACCTTGGCGAGCGCGGCGTAAAACTTTCCGGCGGCCAGCGGCAGCGCATCGCCCTTGCCCGCGCCTTCCTCAAGGACGCGCCCATCCTCGTGCTGGACGAGGCCACATCCGCACTCGACTCCGAAGTCGAGGCGAACATCCAGTCCGCCCTGTCCCGCGTGATGGAGGGGAAAACCGTCCTCGCCATCGCGCACCGGCTGTCGACCATTTCCGCGATGGACCGCATCGTCGTCCTTGACGACGGCCGCATCGTCGAGGAAGGCACGCATGACCAACTCCTCACCCGTGGCGGCCTCTATGCCCGCTACTGGAACCGCCAGTCGGGTGGTTTCATCGGTGTGGAAGACAAGGAAGCGGCAGAGTGATCCTGACCATCGAGCGCATCGGACATCTCGGCGACGGCATCGCCCGTGGCCCCGATGGCCCCGTCTACATCCCCGGCCTGCTGCCGGGCGAAGAGGTCGAGGGCACGCTGGACGGCGACCGCCTGATCGATCCGCGCATCGTCACGCCCTCGGCCGACCGCAAGAAACCACCCTGCGCCCATGCCCGCACCTGCGGCGGCTGCCTGATGCAGCACGCGTCGGACCCGTTCGTCACCACGTGGAAGGAAGGCATCGTGCGCGGCGCGCTGTCGGGGCAGGGGCTCGAGGCACCGTTCCGGCCCACCCATACCTCGCCCCCCAATTCCCGCCGCCGCGCCACGCTGGCCGCGCGCAAGACCAAGGGCGGCGCGCTGATCGGCTTTCACGCCCGCGGGTCGGACCTGATCATCCCCGTCCCGAACTGCCAGCTTCTGCATCCCGGCCTTCTGTCCACGCTGCCCGCGCTCGAGGCGCTCACCCGTCTTGGCGGATCGCGTACCACCGAACTGTCGCTGACCGTCACGCACAGCCTTGGCGGACCCGATGTCGCCGTCGCGGGCGGCAAGGAGCTGGACGGCGCCCTGCGGATGGAGCTTGCCCGCATCGCGGAAAGCCACGGCATCGCGCGGCTGACATGGGGCGGTGAAACCGTCGCGCTGCGAACCGCGCCGATGCAACGCTTCGGCAAGGCGCTGGTCGCCCCGCCCCCCGGGGCCTTCCTCCAGGCCACCCCTCAGGGCGAGGCCGCACTTCTGGCCGCCGTCACCGATGCCGTGGGCGATGCCCGCCGCATCGCGGACCTGTTCGCGGGCTGCGGCACCTTTGCCCTGCCCCTTGCCGAACGCGCCGAGGTTCTGGCGGTGGAAGGCGACGCCCCCATGACCGCCGCGCTGGAAAAGGGCTGGCGCGGGACGCCGGGGTTGAAGAAAGTCACCACTGAAACCCGCGACCTGTTCCGCCGTCCGCTGGAACCGGACGAGTTCAAGGGGATCGACGCCGTCGTCATCGACCCGCCCCGCGCGGGGGCCGAGGCGCAGGTTGCCACCCTCGCCCGAAGCAAGGTTCCCGTCATTGCCGCCGTGTCCTGCAACCCCGTCACCTTTGCGCGGGACGCGCGGATGCTGGTCAATGCGGGGTGGCGGCTGGACTGGGTGCAGGTGGTGGACCAGTTCCGCTGGTCCGCGCATGTCGAGCTTGCCGCCCGCTTCTCGCGCTGACGAATCCGTGAAGGGTCACCGACTTACGGTCGCCTTTCCTCAACACCCGTTTTCCGTTATGCGCGGGACATAAGCAAAAGACGGCAAGGCGGGCAGTGACATGCGGTTTCTTCGGGTTTTTCTGGTTCTGGCTGTGGCATTCGGTCTGGCAGCCTGTGGTGGTGGCGGCAAGTTCCGCAAATATTACGGTCCCGAGGTCACCTCGGTTCAGGTCCACAAGGCCGACCGCAAGATGTACCTGCTGCATCACGGGCGGGTGCTGAAATCCTATGATATCGCGCTGGGCTTCGCGCCCGAGGGTCACAAGCAGTTCGAAGGCGACGGCAAGACACCCGAAGGTGCCTATTACATCACCCACAGGAACCCGCGTTCGCAGTTTCACCTGTCGCTGGGCATCTCGTACCCCAACACGACCGACGTCGCCTTTGCCAAGGCGGCGGGCAAGCCGCCGGGGGGCGACATCTTCATCCATGGCGGCCCGCCACGGCCTGTTTCCGTGCGCGACTGGACAGCGGGCTGCATCGCCGTGACCGACCGCGAGATGGAAGAGATCTATTCGATGGTGAACCCGGGCACGGTGATCCACATCCTGCCCTGACGGGCCAAGGCAGGACCGGAATTGAAACGGGGGCACCTTGGCCCCCGTTTTCCTATCCTGTCAGCCCCGCCATCGGAAAGGCACCCCCGCTGGAGCCCGTGACCAGCGTCCACCAGATCTTGCCGTTCGGTTCCTGGAACCAGGCAAAGCCCAGCTCGGTCGCGGCGGGGTCAAGAATGACCTGCCGCATGTCGGGCGATTCCATCCATGTGGCCAGCGTTTCCAGCTCGGTCTCGAAGGTTTCCGAGATCAGCTCGCCCAGCAGCTTGCCGCCGTAACCCACGCGCCGCACCCGCTCCAGCGGCGAGGAGCCGTCCGATCCGAAATGCCACGGGCGGTTCTGCACCGACATGTCGCGTGCATGGGTCGCCGCCGCCGCATTCAGTTGCGCGTTCAGCACCAGCGGCTGCAGCCCCCGCGACGAACGCAGCGCATTGACCGAGTCGAGCAGGCGATACTCGATCGTCCCCGCCCCCTGCGCGGCAGTGTCATAGACCTGCGGCAGCGGCTTGCCATCCGCGCCCAGCCGCGGCCCCGCCCCCATCGTCGGCACACAGGCCGACAGCAGCGCCATCGCGGCCCCCGTCGTCAGGATTGTCCGTCTGTCCATCTGCTCTGCTCGCCCCCGTCACGCCATGGCGCGGTTGTGGTTATGCCGCCCGTTTACCGAAAGCCGCCACCCAGTTCAAACCCAACTCTGCGTGACCGCGCCGACCCGCGATCCTTTGCCCACTGACGCGGGTTTGATTTGCCCCGTCGCGGCAAAATCTGTAAACGCAGCGTCAAAACACGCAAAAGAAGGGGCAAGCAGATGTCTGCAGACCGCAAGTTCGGGCTGGATCGCCGCCATTTCGTCGCCGGTGCCGCCGCCGCCATGGGCGCCGCCGCCTTTCCGGCCTTCGGCTTCGAAGGATCGACCGAGATTCTGCCGGGCGCGTCGAGTTCCGTCCGCAACAATGCCTCCAGCTTCCGGATGCTGGACTGGCAGGATTACTTCGAGAACACCCGCAAGGGTGCGATCCTCGCCGACCTCACCTCGCGCGCGCTGCATTTCTGGTCCGAGGACCAGTCGATCTATCGCCTATACCCCACCTCTGTGCCGCTGTCCGAAGATCTGACCCGCCGCGGCCGGACCGAAGTGGTGCAAAAGGTCGAAAACCCGACCTGGCGCCCGACCGCATCGATGAAAGCCCGCAATCCCGACTGGCCCGATGTCGTCGAAGGGGGCGCGCCGGACAATCCGCTGGGGGTGCGCGCGCTGTATCTGGGCTGGCCCGCCTATCGGATCCACGGCACGCATGACACCCGAAAGATCGGGCGGCGGTCGTCGAACGGCTGTGTGGGGCTTTATAACGAGCACATTCTCGAATTGTACGAACTGGCGCAAGTTGGCACGCAGGTGTTGCTAATTTGACGAAAAGCGCTGGAACGGCGCGTTTGTCGCTTGCTGCAAGTTGCAATCCGCGGGCGTTGCTGTTTAAGAGAAGCCACGAGGTATATCTTGGGTGCATGTCGTCGCCTCTGCAACATCCGTCGGCATGCAATAACTGGAGGTTAACATGAAGAAACTCGCGCTCGCTGCCGCTCTGACGGTTGCCGCCTCGACCGCTTTCGCTGGCGGCATGGCTGAACCGGTGATGGAACCGGAAGTTGTCGAAGCGAACACGTCGTCGTCGGCTGGCGGCATCGTTGTTCCGCTGCTGCTCCTGCTGGTCATCGCGGCTGCTGCCTCGAACTGATCTCTGGATCACGTATCAGGAAAGGGTCGGTGGAATTTTCCACCGACCCTTTTCTTTTGCCCGAAGCGTGACGTGTCACCCCGCAGAGCGGGCCTTCAGGCCCAGCCCGCCAGATTTTCCCCGATCACCTGCACCAGCGCGTCGATATGCGCCGCATCGACGTTCAGGCAGGGGATGTAGGTGAACTCCTCGCCGCCCGCGTGCTCGAACGCCTCGCGGATTTCGCCGTTGATCTCTTCCAGCGTCTCGATGCAATCCGCCGAAAAGGCGGGCGCGATCACCGCGATGCGCTTCTTCCCCTGCTTGGCCAGTTCGGCCACATGCTCGACCGTATAGGGGCGCAGCCATTCCTCGGGGCCGAAGACGGACTGGAAGGTCGTGTCGATCGACCCCTTCTCCCACCCCAGCCGTTCCCGCAGCAGGCGCGAGGTCTTGGCGCATTGGCAATGGTAGGGGTCGCCCTGCATCAGATAGCGCTTCGGCATACCGTGATAGGACGCGACCAGAACGTCGGGCTTGTGATCCAGCGCGGCATAGGCCCGCTCGACCGACTGTGCCAATGCCTCGATATAGGCGGGATGGTCGAAATATTCCGGCACCGTCCGCACTGCGGGCTGGCGCTTTTCCTTCATCAGCGCGCGGAAGAACTGGTCATTCGCCGTGGCGGACGTCGCCCCCGCGTAATGCGGATACAGCGGGAAGAACAACACCTTCTCGCAGCCCGCCTCGACCATGGCGCGCACCTTCGACTCGGTAGACGGGTTGCCATAGCGCATGCAGAAATCGACCATGATCCCGTCGCCATAACGCGCCGCGATCCCGTCGGCGATCTTGCGCGTCTGGTCCTTGGTGATCGTCAGAAGCGGGCTTTCGTTCAGATCGTGGTTCCAGATCAGCTTGTAATTCGCCCCCGACGAAAAGGGGCGCTTGGACAGGATCACCAGTTGCAGCAGCGGCTGCCAGATCCAGGCCGAATAGTCGACCACCCGCTTGTCCGACAGAAACTCGTTCAGATAGCGCCGCATCGACCAGTAGTCGTAATTGTCCGGCGTCCCGAGGTTGGCCAGCAGCACCCCGATCTTCGCCTTGCGCACCGGCGGATGGTCCGCGGGCGCATGGGCCAGACGCCCCTCGCCCGGCCGGATCATCGCCGCATCATGCCCCGTCACGGCACCCTGCATCGAAGCCTTGGCATCCAGCATCGCGGTTCCCTTTAATTCCTTGATTGTTGGGCGGGACATATAGGCTTATCCGCCGGGGTCAACCATTCCTGTCGCGGTCGGGCAGGCGCAATTCGTCCGTGCCCAGCGCATCGGCCAATCTTTGGGCTGCCGAACCCGGCCGCAGCGGCTTTTGCTGGCTGTCATCGGGCGCCCATCCCGTCAGGCAGATAATCTCGAACGTGGCGCGCAACCGGCCATCCGGCCCCGCGTGATGGGCCGCGTAAAGCTCCGCCGCGCGGGCAAAGACCGCCCGTCGTGTGGGCCGCCGCAGCCGAGCGGCCAGCGCGTTGCCCTCGCCCATCGCCCGCAGGTCGTGCAGCAGCGCGGCGAAATCGCCGTAAGTCACCGTTTTCGTGAAGCTGTCCGCCACCGGCAGCGCGAACCCCGCCCGCTGCAGCAGCGCGCCCAACTCGCGGATCTCGCCCATGGGAAGCACGCGCGGCGACAGCCCCCCCGTCACCTCGGCCTCGGCCTGCGCCAGACAGGCGCGCAATTCGGCCAGCGTCTGCCCGCCGAACAGGAACCCCAGAAACAGCCCGTCCGCCCGCAGCGCGCGGCGGCACTGCACCAGTTGGCCCACCGGATCGTTCGCCCAATGCAGCGCCAGCATGTGGATCACCAGATCGTGACCGCCAACGGCAAGGTCAAGCACATCGCAATCCCCCGCCACCGCCATCGCAGGCAGCGGCCACTGCGCCGGAAAACCGGTCACCACCGCAGGCGACGTAAACGTCCTGTTAACCTCTGCCAGTCTCTCCTCGACCTCGGCCACCACCTCGTCATGCAGGAACAGCGCATCGGGTTTTGCCCGCGCGCGGTTGCGGGTCAGGGCGGGGCGGTCGGTCAGGATCGGCGGTGTCTGCATGGCGCGGACCTTGGGACGAAGGACAGGCGAAATGCAATCCCCGGCGACGGCCCTGCTGCACATGCTCTACCCGCCGCAATGCGTGTCCTGCGGCGAGATGGTGGAGGGCGACTTCTCGCTCTGCCCCGCCTGCTGGCGGAACACGCCTTTCATCGGCGGCCTTGTCTGCGACAGTTGCGGCACCCCCCTGCCCGGTGACGATACCGGCCCCGTGCATTGCGACGACTGTCTCAGGCTTGCGCGGCCATGGACACGGGGGCGGGCGGCTTTCCTTTACCGTGACAGGGCGCGCGACCTTGTCCTCGCGCTCAAGCATGGCGACCGCAGCGATCTGGCCCGCCCCGCCGCGCGCTGGCTGCACCGCGCGGCGGGGCCCCTGCTCGGCCCGCAGACGCTGGTGACACCCGTGCCGCTGCACTGGCTGCGCCTCTTGCGGCGGCGCTACAACCAGTCGGCGCTGCTGTCGGCCGGGCTGGCGCGTCTGGCGGGGCTGGAGCATTGCCCCGACCTTCTGGTCCGCACCCGCCGCACCCCGCCGCAGGACCACAAGGACCGCGACGCCCGCTTCCGCAACCTGACCGGCGCGATTCGCGCCCATCCCCGCCGCCTGCACCTGCTGCAGGGCCGCGACATCCTGCTGGTGGATGATGTGATGACCAGCGGCGCCACCCTTGCCGCCGCCGCCGAAGCCTGCCTTGCCGCAGGCGCAAGGCAGGTATCCGTTGCCGTGCTGGCCCGCGTTGCGAAGGATGCCTAAATCCCTATAGTTCCGCCAACCGCGCGAAGGATAGGCCCCGTGAAACCCGTCGAGATCTACACCACCCCCATCTGCCCCTATTGCCATGCCGCCAAGCGGCTGCTGGCAAAGAAGGGCGTCCCCTTCACCGAAATCGACGTCAGCCGCGACCCCGCGCTGCGCGACGCCATGACCGCCCGCGCCCATGGCCGCCGCACCGTGCCGCAGATCTTCATCGGCCAGACCCATGTCGGCGGCTGCGACGACCTGCACGAGCTGGACGCCGCAGGCAAACTCGACCCGCTGCTCGCATGATCCGCGCGGGGCTGGTGCAACTGACCGTCACCGACGATCCGGCAGCCAACCTGCCGGAGACCGTCGCGCTCGTACGTGCGGCGGTGGCGGGCGGGGCGGGGTTCGTCCTGACGCCGGAATGCACCAACGCGCTCGGCTCCGACCGCGCCCGCCTGCGCGCGGCGCTGCACCGCGAGGAGGACGACCCCACCCTCGCAGCCCTGCGGGACGAGGCGGCACGCGCGGGCATCTGGCTACTCGTCGGCTCGCTGGGCCTGCTGACCGGTGATGCGGATGGCCGCTTTGCCAACCGCTCGTTCCTCATCGCGCCGGACGGGTCCATCGCGGCGCGCTATGACAAGATCCACATGTTCGACGTGAACGTGTCCGAAACCGAGGTCTACCGCGAATCCGCAGGCTACCGCCCCGGCAACCGCGCCGTTCTGGCGCAGACACCCTTTGCCACGCTGGGCCTGACCGTCTGCTACGATGTCCGCTTCCCCCATCTTTACCGCCGCCTTGCCCAAGGCGGCGCGCAGATCATCACCGTCCCCGCCGCCTTCAACCACATCACCGGCGCGGCGCATTGGGAAACCCTGCTCCGCGCCCGCGCGATCGAGACGGGCTGCTTCATCCTCGCCCCCGCCCAGACCGGCTTCCATGCCGAAACCGAAGGCAAGGGCCGCCGCACCCATGGCCATTCCCTCGCCATCGCGCCCTGGGGCGAAATCCTTGCCGATGCGGGCACCGACCCGGGCGTCACCTTCGCCGACCTCGACCTCGATCAGGTCGCCAAGGCCCGCGCCCGCATCCCCTCGCTCTTGCACGACCGCGACTTCACGGGGCCCGACCCATGAAAGCGCCCGAAAAGACCGAAGACATCGCCGTCGCCCTGTTCGGAGAGCTGTTCATGGCCGACCAGCTCGCCCGCAACCGCATCTCCAAGGTGCTGCCCAAGGGGATGGAGCTGTCGCATTTCTCGGTCCTCAACCACCTCGCCCGCGTGAATGACGAACGCACCCCCGCCCAGCTTGCCCGCGCCTTCCACGTCACGCGCGGGGCGATGACCAACACGTTGGGCCGTCTGGAATGGGCGGGCCACATCCACATCCGCCCCGACTGGGACGACGCGCGCCGCAAATTCGTGGCGATAAGCCCGTCAGGCCGCGCCGCCCGCGACGCCGCGGTGCAGGCCGTGGCCCCCCTCATCGCCGAAGTGGTGCAGGCGCTGGGCGCGGACAGGGTGCGCGCCGTGCTGCCCGTGCTGCGCGAGATGCGGACGCGGCTCGAGGGCGAATAGGGCCAAATCCTGATCGGGTCCAAGGCGCAAGGCGGGGTGAAAGGTGCCGGTGGCACGTTTCACCCCGCCGCCGGTAGGGACGCGCATGATCCGCCGGGGCGGGCGCCTCTGGCGCACGACCCGTGGGGGCGGGTCGTGCGCGGCCCGTGGCTTTGGGCCACGGGCCGGAACCAACCGTCGCGCGGGATGTCGGGCGGGCAAGACCACCCGCCGATTGCCCCGCCCCCCATCCCCCCATACACTCCCCCCATGCGCCTGCCCAACATCCCCGTCATCCTGCGCGACCTCTGGCACCTCTCGGACGAGCGGGAACTTGACCTCATCGCCGCGGGCATCGCCTTTTACGGCTTCCTCGCCCTATTTCCCGCCGCCGCCGCCGTCATCGCCATCTGGGGCTTCTTCGCCGATGCCACCCTGATCCGGCAGGAATTGCTGCTGGCCAAGGACTATCTGCCCGAAGACGCCTACATCCTGATCTCGGACCAGATCGAGTCCCTGCTGGCGCTGCAATCCGACAGCCTCGGCCTTGCCACCTTCATCTCGCTTTTCCTCGCGCTCTGGACGGCGCGCGCCTCCATCGCGGCGCTGATGCGGGGGCTGAACGCCATCCACGGCCTGCCCAACCGCGCCAGCCACTGGCACCACCTGCGCGCGATCCTTCTGACCTTCGTCCTTGTCGGCCTTGCCATCGCGGCGCTGATGGCGGCGGTCGTCGGGCCGCTCATCCTCAACTTCTTTCCGCTGGGCGCCTTTGCCACGATCGCGCTGGAGGTGGTGCAGCTTCTCATCAGCCTGATGATCGTGGTGATCGGCGTCGCGCTGGTCTACCGGCTTGGCCTGAACCGGCAGATCCGCCACCCGCTCTTCACCCGCGGCATCCTTGTCGCCGTGGTGATCTGGGTCGCGGCCTCGCGCGGGCTGGTCGTCTATCTGGCCAATTTCGACACCTACAACCGCGTCTACGGCTCTATCGGTGCGGTGGCGGCGCTGCTTGTCTGGCTTTACCTGTCGGGCTACGCGATCCTTCTGGGCGCTGCCGTCGATGCCTCGCGCGCGCGGCGCAGGGCCGAAGGGCTGCTTCAGTAATCCCGCTCGAAGAAGATCCCCAGCCCCGTCTCGCCCGATGATCCGGTCCGCGCCCGCACGGTGACCGATTCGCTGATGTCGAGGTTCAGGTTGATCTGGCTCTGCCCCTGATCATCCACCTCGACCTCGGTATAGACATTTTCGGACAGGTATTTCCCCGCCCGCACCGTGGCGCCGCCCTCGGCCCCCGTCTGCACATCCAGATCGTCCAGCCCGAATCCCTGCCGCAACCGCCCGACGATGCCCACGCCCCCGCGCCCCGCCAGCGTCGCCACCGCATTGGCCAGTTGCGCCGCCTGAAGGGCTGACAGAGTCTCGATCCCCCGTCCGAACAGCAGGCGCGACAGCACCTCTTCCTCGGGCAGTTCGGGGTTCGAGGTGAAGGTCACCACCGGCTCGGTCGCAGGCCCGTCGATCCGCACGAAACTCGTCACCCCGTCGCTCTCGTTCGAGGCCGCGACCGAGAGCATCGGCACGAAGTTACCCTCCAGCGCCAGCGTCGCCTCGCCCAGCTCCAGCCGCTTGCCAAGGATGTCCAGCCGCCCGCGGATCAGGCTGAACGACCCCGACGGCACCACCGCCGCCGTCGTCCCGCCCAGCCGCAGGGTGCCGCCCAGTTCCGCATCCAGCCCGCGCCCGCGCACATAGATCTGCGACGGCGCCGATATCGTCAGGTCCAGCGCAAGGGGCCGCGCCGCCGTCCGGCCCCCCGCCGCATCGCCGCCCAGCATCCCCGCCCGCGCCCGCGTCGCCCGCACCTCGCGCGGTTCGTTCACATGGCGCAGGTCAGGCAGGTCCGCCGACCCGCCCAGCCCGGTCGAGGGGATCTGCACCTCGGTCCCCGCTAGGACGATCTGCCCGCCCACCGTGCCACCGTCGGCCAGCGGCCCGCGCACCGTCACCTCGCCATTGGCGGTCGTCTCGAACAGGTTGGGGTCGCGCAGAACGGCATTCTGCAAGCCAAGCCGCAGGTCCGCAGCAAAAGGCGCGGCCAGCCCGACCGACCCGCCGAAACTGACCCCGCCGCCGCTGGTCAGCGCCGCACCGCCCGTCACCTGCGCCCGCCCGCCCGACAGGTCTGCCGTCACATCCAGACCCTGCAGCGCGAAAAAGACCGAAGGGTCCGAGAACCGCCCCCCCGACAGCGACACCCGCCCCGAGAGAGAGGAGAGCGCGAAAGGCCCGCGCAGGCCCAGATCGAACCGCACCGGCCCCGAGATCAGCCGCCCCGACAGGAAGGCATTGGCCAGCCCCGCCTGCGCCGTGCCGGTCACCCGCAGGTCAACGCCCGCTCCATCCCACGCAAGGGCGCCTGCAATGCGCGTGTCGATGCCCCCCGGTCCCGTCGCGCGCAGGTCCAGATCATAGCCCGCCGCCCGTTCACCGGCCGTGCCCGAAACGGTCACCGGACCCGGAAACTCGGGCAGCAGCAGCCCCAGATTGGCCAGCCGCGCCGAAACATCCAGCGCCGCAGGATCGCCATCGGCTGACAGCGTCACCTGCGGATTGCCCAGACGCAGCGCATTCACCCGCATCGCGCCGCCCTCCAGCGACAGGTCCACCGCAAGCGTGGTCTCGCCCCGCAACAGCCTGTCCGCCTCGGCCTGCCCGACGCCCAGATCGCGCGCGCGCCCGTCCAGCGTGACGCGCATCGCCTCGGGCGCGCCGTCCATCCGCAGCGTGCCCGACACCCCGCCGCGCAGCCCGCCGCCCAGCACCGACAGGTCGCGGAAATCCACCGTCGCCCCGATGCCCACCTGCCCGCTGGTCACCATGCCCGACGCCCGCGCCTGCAAGGTTCCGGCCGAAACCGACAGATCGCGCAGCACCGTCCCCTCGGGCGTGCGCGCCGCCGAAAGCCCGATCCGCGCCTGCCCCCGCAACAGCGCATCCGCCTGCGCCTGCGCCACGGTCACGTCCTGCCCCGCCACTTCGGCCACCAGATCGAAGGCACCCGTCAGCGGGCTCGCCCCGCCCGTCACCGTCATTTCCGCCGCGCCGCCCAAAGGCCGCCCGACCAGCGCCGACAGCCGCCCCAGATCAGCCATCCGCGCTACGGCAGACCCTGAAACCGTCAGCGCCGCATCCAGCCCCTCGACCACCGCGCGCCCGTCCAGACCGTAATCCGCACCCCGCAGGGCGATGCGCGGCAGGCGCAGACCCGCGCCCCCCTCCTGCCAGGCCAGAATCACCTGACCCGACACATCGCGCCCCAGCGCCGCCGCCACGCCTGCATCCGCCGGCACCACGCCTTCGCCCGCGAAATCCAGCGTTGCGCCCAGATGCGACCGCCCGTCCCGCCGCCAGATGCGCCCCGACCCCTCCAGCACCAGACGCTCGGCCACAAGCCCTGTCCGCTCCAGCCCCGTGACGGTCAGATCGCCCGACCACCCCTCGCCCCGCGTCCGGTCATAGGCCAGATCCAGCACGACCGACCGCACACGCGTGCGGTCCTCGCCCGACAGCGGCAGCAGGACCGGCGCGCCGTCCGGCAGACCGATCCGCCCCTGCACCGCGAAATCCAGCGGCAACCCGTCCGCCGCCAGCACCATCCGACCCGACAGGTCCACCGCCTGTGCATCCAGTGTGAAATCCCGCAGCCGCACCACCCCTTCGGGCGATGTGTCGCCACGGGCCTGCAGCGCGATGCGGTCCCCGAAGAAGGCCGCATAATCCGGCAGCCACAGCGGCGCGAGATCCCCCGCAAGGTTCACCACGAACCCCCGCGTCCCGTCCTCGGACCCCAGCAGTTCCACGGTTCCCGCCAGCCGCTCCTGCCCGTCTGTCTGCAACCCGACCGTGGCAAGGAAATCGGTGACGGGCCCCGTCCCCTGCACCGCCAGCCGCGCCGAAGGGGCACCCGGTATCCCCAGCTTGCGGACGGCAAGGCCACCCGCAGCCTCTTCTGCCAGCAGGTCCACGACCAGTTGCCCCGTCTCATTGGCGAAGGAGGCCGTCAGGTCCAGCTTTCCCGCAGGCCCGTCATCCAGCCGCTCCAGCAGAACATCCGCCGACCCCTCGCCCCCCGCAAGCCGCCCCGACGCCTCCAGCCGCCCTTCCAGCGCCTCGCCCAGCACGGCCTCGCCCAGTTCGATCCGGTCGGCCGCCAGCCGCCCGATGCTGACGCTCACCGGCAGGTCGGGCAGGGCAAAGCTGCCCGCCTCGGCCGAAGGTCCGCTTTCCCCCGTGTCTGGCAGGCGGTCCAGCACGATCCGCTCTGCCGACAGTTCGGACACATCCACCACCCCGCGCAGCAGGGCGGAGCGGCTCCAGTCCAGCACCACGCCGTCCAGCGTGATCCAGACCCCCGCATCATCGGCAATCGTGATCCGCTCGATCGTCGCCCGCGACGACAGCGCGCCCTCGAAACCGGTGATCACCACGGAACGCCCCGCGCCCGACAGGTTGTCCTCCAGAAGGGCGGTCAAATAGCCGCGGTCATCCTCCTGCGCGGCGGCGCCGAGCGGCAGACAACACAGCGCAAGGGCGGGCAGGACACGCATCAGAAGGCCTGCCCCAGCCCGACATAGATCTGCACGCCATCCCCCGTGTTACCCCCGACCGGCGTCGCCACATCCAGCCGGATCGGCCCGAACCCCGTGTCATAGCGCAGCCCCAGACCCGCGCCGGAATGCCAGTCGCCGGAATTGCCGAACCCGCCCACATCGATCCGCCCGACATCGTAGAAGCCCACGATCCCGATCCGGTCCGTCACCCTTGCCCGCGCCTCCATCTGCGCGCCAAGGAAATGCGTCCCGCCGATCCTCGAATCGATCAGCCCCCGTGTCAGCAGAACCCCCAGCGACTGGTAGGGCTGCCCCCGCACCGTGCCGCCGCCGCCGCTGTAGAACAGATCGTCGCGCGGCGTATCCAGCAGCGCCGACCCCGTCACCGCCCCCGCCTGCACCCGCCCCGCCAGAACAAAGCGGTCCTCGGCCCCCAGCCCCAGATAGCCCCGCGCATCCAGCGTGCTGCGCGTCCCGCTGCCCGTGGTGCCAAAGCCGAAAAAGGGCTTCACCTCGGCCTCCAGATACCAGCCCGCCGTCGCGTCGGTCTTGTCGTTGCGCCGGTCCCAAGTCACGCCGACGGGGATCGAGACGTTGCGGAACAGGAACCCGCTCACCCTGTCGCGCCCTTCGGCATATTCGTAATCCAGCCCGATCCGCCCCGTCAGCGCATCGGTGAAATAATGCGTGGCGGTCAGCCCGACGGTCGCGACATCCGCCTGATAATCCTCTTCGTCCAGATGCCCCAACTCGGCCGCGATCCCCACCGTCGTATCGGGGGTGAAGGTCGCGGGCCGCTCCAGCGACACACCCAGCGTGTAATCCACCCCGCTCGACTGCGCGCCCAGATTGGCAACCTCGCCATCCACGCGCAGCCGCTCGGCCCCGCCCAGCAGGTTGCGGTGCAGCCAGTAGCCGGTCAGCGACAGCCCCTCGAAACTGGCGATCTCGCCCCCGAAACTGAACCGGCGCGGCTTTTCCTCGACCACGGTCGCGGTGACCGACAGCAGGTCGGGCGGCATGATCCCCTCGGCCTCGGTCATGGTGACAGACCGGAACACCCCTGTCCGCCGCAACCGGTTCGCCGCGCGGTCCAGCTCCTCGGGCGAAAAGACCTCGCCCTCGGGCAGACCGGCGATCTTGATGACCCGCGCCTCGCGCATCCGCGCCTCGCCCGTCACCGTCAGCGGGCCGAAGCGCAGCCGCGGTCCGGGGTCCAGCGCGATGCGCGCGGCCAGCGTGGCATCGGCATGGTTCGCCGTCACCTCCTGCCCCGAAACCGCGGCCTTGGCATGGCCCGCGCTGCGCCACCCCCCGACCCCCGCCACCGCCGCCTCGCGCACCACGCCCGACAGCGCGGGCCGCCCCGCCGCGAACCCCTCGGGCAGCACGGTCCCGCGCGCCAGCGGGCCGATCCGCGCCTCGGACAGGCGGAAGGCCGGGCCGGGATCGACGCGCACCGTCACCACATCGATCCGCGACGGCGCATCCAGCGGTGCGATCCCTGCCGCCTCGCGCCCGTCGATCAGGATGTTGATGACGCCGGAATAATGCCCCGCGGCATAAAGCGCACCCAGAAGCTTGCCGTAATCCGCCCGCGCCACGGCAAACAGGTCCTGCGCGTCCTCCTGCCCGTCCAGTTCCGATGTCACCAGAAGCGATGCAGCGCGCAGCGCCGCCGTCAGGTCCCCGTCACCGCCCGCCACCGCAAAATCCAGCCGCTCCAGGGCCGCAGCCTGCCCCGCCACCGACATCAGTGCCGCGCAGGACAGGCCCCGCAGTCCATTCCGGATGCGACGAAGCGATGGCCGGGATAGAACAGGCAGCAAAACAACCTCCGGTGCGGGTATTAAGGACTATTGCAACTCCCCAAACCCCGCGCAATCGCAACGGTTGCATGACCGCCGGATTCCGCCTGCCGCACAAGGGGCGGGCTATTCGCCGGAGCCGTCTTCGTCCTTCGCCTCGATGTCGCGGCGCACCGTCTCGTCCGAAAACAGACGCCGCGTCTCGTCCAGACGGTCAAAGGTCTCGTCAGGGCGGAAACGCAGGTCGGGCGCGTATTTCAGCGTCATCTCCGCCCCCAGCCGCCGCCGCAATTCGTGCTTGTTGCGGGCAAGCGCGGCAATCGCCTCGTCGACCGACACAGACCCCATCAGCGGCATCACATAGACCGTCGCCACCTTCAGGTCCGGCGAACAGGACACCTCGCCCACGGTAATGGACATGCGGTTCAGGTCGGGATCGTGGATCTCGGCACGGTTCAGCACATCCGACAGCGTGCGGCGGATCAGTTCACCGACACGCAGCTGGCGTTGCGAAGGGCCATTGCCCGAGGAAAAGCGTTTGCTGGACATTGCCCCCACATAGGCCCTTTGCGCGCCCCCCGCAACGGCGGGCTTTCGCCACGCGCCATCAGCCGCTAAACGGGCGGCAGAGCAGATGGGGGCAGACATGGCCGATCTTCCGGGAATCGTGGTGACGGGCGCGTCGGGGCGCATGGGGCAGATGCTGGTGCGGACCATCGCCGCCTCGGACAAGGCCCGCCTCGTGGGCTGCGTGGAACGCGCGGGCCACGGCTGGATCGGCCGCGACGTGGGCGAGGCGATGGGGGGCGCGCCGCTGGGCGTGGCCGTCACCGACGACCCGCTGGAAGCCTTTGCCCGCGCGCAGGCGGTGATCGACTTCACCGCCCCCGCCGCCACGGTGGACTTCGCCGCGCTGGCCGCACAGGCCCGCGCCGTCCACGTCATCGGCACCACGGGGCTGGAGGCCGCGCATCTGGCGAAGATCGACGCCGCCGCCCGCCACGCCGTCGTGGTCCGCGCGGGGAACATGAGCCTTGGCGTGAACCTGCTGGTCCGCCTGACGCAGAAGATCGCCGCCGCGCTGGACGAGGACTGGGATGTCGAGATCGTCGAGGCACATCACCGCATGAAGGTCGATGCGCCCTCGGGCACCGCCTTGATGCTGGGCCAGGCCGCCGCCGACGGGCGGGGCGTGCCGCTGGAGGGGGCCATGGAATCGGGCCGCCACGGCATCACGGGCGCGCGCAAGCGGGGGGCGATCGGCTTTTCCGCCGTGCGCGGGGGCGACATCGTGGGCGAACATGACGTGATCTTCGCCGCCGATGGCGAACGCGTCGTGCTGCGCCACATCGCCACCGACCGCGCGATCTTTGCCCGCGGCGCCCTGCGCGCGGCGCTCTGGGGTCAGGGGCAAAAGCCCGGGCAGTACGACATGATGGATGTCCTCGGCCTCTGACCGCGCGAGGAACGGCCCGTCCTATCCTGAAATTGACTGGTCAATGTCATCGGATATTTAATCCGATAGCACGACTCTGCCGTATGACTTCAGCTTCCCGGGAGGCTTTCGCCATGTTGCACACAGTCCTGACCACCGCCCTTCTGTCGCTGATCGCGCTTCCTGCCGCTGCCGAAAGCTTTTCGCGCATCAGCGACCGCGACGATTTCCTGCAAACCGTGCAGGGCCGCGAATTGCGGCTCGGCATGTTCGGGATCGCGCTTCAGGTGGAACCCGACGGCGATATCCGCGGCCGCGCGCTGGGTTGGGATGTGACGGGCAAGTGGGAATGGCAGGACGGCTATTTCTGCCGCGAGATGGACTGGTCGGGCTATCCCATCCCCAAGAACTGCCAGCTGGTCGAGGCGCGCGGGGACGAGGAGATCCGCTTCACCGTCGACCGCGGCACGGGCGACAGCGCGTCGTTCAAGCTGCGCTAGAGAAAATTCTTCTGCGAAGAATTTTCGCGTCGATCTTTCTGCGAAAGATCGGCACCTCGCACGACCCGAACTTTCGCCAGAAAGTTCGCCTGCAGGAATTTTCGCCAGAAAATTCCTGCCCCGCTCAGAAGTCGATCGCCAGACCCTTCTTCTCCCAGTCGCCATAGCGCACGGGTTCCGGCCCGTCGCGCCCGCCCAGCTCGGGCGGCAGCTCCTGCGCCTTGGCGGCCTTGCGGCGCTCCTCGGCCTCGGCCAGCGCGCGCAGGGCGGCGGGGGGAAGATCGGGGCGGGGCGGCTGGGGCGTGTCGGTCATGCAGAGGGTTCCTTGTGCCTGCCGCTTGATATACGCCCGGAGGCAGGCGGAACAAGGGTGACGACATGGCGGCAGAGGGTTTGGCGGCACGGGCGGCGGCAGTCGGCCTGTTGGGTGCCGTTCTGGGCGAAGGCCGGCTGATGGCGCAGGTGGTGGCCGATCCGCAGGGTCCGCTGGCGGGTCTGACCCCCGCCGACCGCGCCCGCGCCCAGCGCCTGACGCTGGCCGTGCTGCGCCATGTGGAACAGGCCGACCGCGTGCTGAACCCGCATCTGCGCAAATCCCCCCCGCGCCTTGTGCGCGACGCGCTGCGCCTTGCCGTGGTCGAAATCGCCCAAGGCGCGCCCGCGCATGGCGCTGTGAATGCCGCGGTCGAGATCGTCCGCCGGGGCAAGCGCACGGGGGCGATGGCCGGACTGACCAATGCCGTGCTCCGCAAGGTGCCGGAAGCCCCCTTTGCCGGCCTTCCCCCCCAGCGCCTGCCGCGCTGGCTGCGCCAGCCGCTGGTCCACAGCTATGGGCGCGACATCGTCTCGGCGATCGAGGCGGTGCAGGCGCAGACGCCCCCGCTCGACCTGACCACCCGCGACGGGGCAGAGGCACCGGACGGAACGCGCCTGCCCACCGGCACCCTGCGGCTGGAGGAAAAGGGGCAGGTCTCGGCCCTTGCCGGATATGAGGCGGGGGGCTGGTGGGTGCAGGATGCCGCCGCCGCCCTGCCCGCGCGCCTTTTGCAGCCGCAGGCGGGCGAGCGTATCCTCGACCTCTGCGCCGCGCCGGGGGGAAAGACGCTGCAACTTGCCGCCGCGGGGGCGCATGTCACCGCGCTCGACCTGTCGGGGCCGCGCATGGAACGGCTGCGCGAGAACCTCGCGCGCTGCGGATTGCGGGCGGATGTCGTGGTGGCCGACGCGCTGGACTGGCAGCCCGACGCACCCTTCGACGCGGTGCTGCTGGACGCGCCCTGTTCGGCCACCGGCACGATCCGCCGCCACCCCGACCTGCCCTTCGTCAAGGATGGCAGCGACCTCCCCGCGCTGGTCGCGCTTCAGGCGCGGCTCCTCGACCGCGCGCTGGGGTTCCTGAAACCGGGCGGGCGGATCGTCTTTGCCACCTGCTCGCTTTTGCCGGAGGAGGGCGATGGGCAACTGACCGCCGCCCTGGCCCGCCATCCGCATCTGCGGGTGGAGCGGCCTGTGCTCGAAGGGATCGACGCGGCATGGTGGACGCCGCAGGGCGGGGTGCGTCTGCGGCCCGACCTCTGGGCGGACCGGGGCGGGATGGACGGGTTCTTCATGGCGCGGCTTGGCGTCTGAAAGACAAAATCCTTCGAAGGATTTTGCAAATTTCTTCGAAGAAATTTGACGCTCACCTCGGCGCGAAAAGCCGGTAATAGGCCCAGTCGGGCAGGAATTGCGACAGCCGGAACACCCAGGCGAAGGGCACCGGAAAGCTGTTCGAGAAGCGGTCGCCCGTCATATGCTCGAACATCACCTGCGCTGCCTGCGCGGGTTCCATGATCTGGGGCATGCGAAAATCGTTCTTGTCGGTCAGCCGCGTGCGGATGAAGCCCGGATTGCACAGCTGCACATCCACCCCCGACCCGCGCAGGTCGCAATACATCGACTCGGCCAGCGACATGGTCCCCGCCTTGGACGCGCAATAGCCCACCGCGCCGGGCAGGCCGCGGAACCCCGACAGCGACCCCGTGATCACCACATGCCCCCGTCCGCGCGCCACCATCCCCGGCACCACCGCGCCCATCACCCGTGCGCAGCCCGTCAGGTTGATGTCACACATCGCCTCGACCGCGTCGGCATCCCAGTCCTGCGCCCTCATCGGCCAGTAGACGCCCGCCAGAAACACCACCCCGTCGATCTGCCCCGCCTGTTCCGCCGCCGCCCGCACCGACGCGGTCGAGGCGACATCGACCGGCAGCGCGATCGCCCGCCCCGGCATCAGCGCCACCGCCTCGGCCAGCTTGTCGGGCGAACGGGCCGACAGGATCACCTCGGCCCCCGCCGCCGACAGCCGCCGCGCCAGCGACAGGCCCAGCCCCTCGGACGCGCCGACCAGCCAATAGCGTTTGCCCGCGAACTCCCTCATGCCGGAACCCGCCGCATGGTGGCGACCAGCTCGGCCACGGTGATGCCGAATTTGGTGAACTGGCTGCGGTTCATGATCGTGCCGTTCTCCATCAGATACATCCAGTCCGTCACGTCCAGCACATGCCCCCCCGCATCGGCATCCAGCCGGATGCGGTAGTTCAGCAGAACCCCCGCCCCCTCGGCCCGCCCCGCGCCGGGGCCCACCACATCATCCGCCTCGGCGCGGATGGTGCCGTCATTGGACAGGAACAGCCGCCATTCGCGGTCCTGCATCCGGCCGGAATCATAGCGGAACCTTTCGCGCAGAACGCCGGAATTGCCGTCCCAGACGCCCTCCATCTCGGCCACGAAACGCGAGGCGATGCGGCCGGTCGGGCCGTAGATCACCCCTTCGCACAGGATCGGACCCGACAGATGCGTCCGCAGGTCCAGCACGGGACCCTTTCCCGCCAGATCGGACGGCCGCTGAGTGCGAAAGCCCACGAAGCGGGATTTCATGGCCACCAGAACCAGCGTGATCACCACACCAAGCAGCAGCGAGAACAGGGGAGTCATGTCAGACCTCCGAAACCGTTGTGACAGCCAAAAGCGCGACCGCCAGCACCTTCAGCGCGCAGGGAACCAGCGCATAAAGGGCAGATAGCGCAGCCAGCGCAGAAGGCGCGTTTTCCGCGCCGGGAACGAAACCCGCCGCCTGCAACGCAGGCAGCAGCACCGCCGCCGCCAGCGCCAGCGACAGCTTCGACACAAAGGACCAAAGGCCGAAGGCCGCCCCCTCGCCCCCCTGCCCCAGTTCGCCCAGACGGCGGGCGAACAGCGAGGGCAGCAGCACCATATCCGCCCCCAGCGCCGCGCCCGAGGCCAGACAGATCACCGCAAAGGCCACCGTATCCCCCGCCCCCAGTGTCGCCGCCCAGAGGAACGAGGCGATGGCCAGCACCATCCCCGCCAGCAGCACCCGCTTGGCCCCGAACCGCTGCGCCGCGCGGGACCAGACCGGCGTCGAAACCGCCGCCGCAAGGAAGAACAGCAGCAAAAGCGGCCCCTCCATGCCCGCCGCGCCAAGGCGGCTTTCGACAAAGAACAGGAACAGGGTCGAGGTGACGGCCACCGGCGCGGCATTCAGCAGCGCGATCAGCAACAGCCGCCGCGCCAGCGGGTCGGCCAGCGCGGGGCGGAACAGGTCCAGCGGATTGCCCCCGGTGCCGCCCGTCCCCGCCCATTCGCCGCGCATCGCCAGAACCGCCACCACGGCCAGCGCCGCAAAGCCCGCCGCAAAGCCCGCAAAGGGCGCCCCCATCCACACGCCCAGCGCCACGGGTGCCACGGCGGCGACACAGACCCCCGCCAGCGACCCGCCCTCGCGCCAGCCTGCCAGCCGCAGATGCCCCTTCGGACCCAGCGTCGCCGCCTTGCCCACGCCTTCGGCATAGAAGCAGATCGTCAGAAAGGAAAAGGCCGTGAACAGCGCCGACAGCGTGACCGCGAACCACCACAGCGGCGCGATCGGCGGCGCGACCGCGAACAGCCCCAGCATCGCCGCCGCCATCACCCCTGCCGCGACCGCCACCCACAGCCCGCGCCGCGCGCGGCCAGCCTCGGCCAGCCAGCCCAGAACGGGGTCCTGCACCACATCGAACAGCCGCAGAAGCGCCAGCACACCGCCCAGCGCGGCCAGCGTGACGCCGTATTCGTCGACATAGAATTTCGGGGCATGGATATAGATGGGCAGGCCCGCCATGGCGATCAGGGCGGCGAACAGGCTCCACCCCGCCAGCCCTGCCCGGGGCGCGATTGCAGGCAGGGCGGCAGTCATCGGGTGACTTCCTGCGGCGGCGGCGTGGGCCGGTTGCGGAACTTCACGCCCTTCAGCGCCAGTTTCAGCGCCTGCCAATGGATCAGCGCCAGCACGCGGCGGCTGCCAAGCGGGCGGCGCACGGCGGCCTTCAGGATTTCCCCGTCGGTCAGCGGCACGCGCGGGCCGATCAGGTTGGTGTAAAGCCCGCCATCCTGTGACGTGTAGTCGATCCACACCCCGATCCGGTCAGGCCGGATGTCGAAGCGGAAGGCATACCCCCCCTCCAGCGGCTGGAAGGGCGAAACGTGGAAGATCTTGCGCGCAAGGATCGTGTCGGTCCGCGTGATGGGTCCGTGATCGTCGCGGAAACACAGATAGGAATGGCGGTCGCCATAGGTGTTGGACACCTCGGCGATCACCGTGCGCAGGTGGCCCAGATGGTCATGGCACAGCCAGAAACTGACGGGGTTGAACACATGGCCCAGCACGCGCGGCTGGCCCAGCAGCAGGATCTCGTCCGAACCCGGCAGGTCATGCGCCGCCAGCACCTCGCGTACCCATGCCGTGCCGCGCCCCTTGCCCGGCGCGCCGCCGTAATCGGCATCATGCACCGCCGTCACGTTGCGCCGGTTGCGCGAGAAAAGCGTCGGCCCCTGCGCCCGATCCGGGTTCAGCAGGACATAATCCACCGAATAGCGGAAGCTGTTGGCGATGGCCCCCTTCCGCCCGTGGAAGGTCTCGCCCCGGATCAGATCGACGTCCTTCATGCCGCAAGCTGCCTTTCCCGAGCGCCCGAGCGCATCGCCTCGACCACATCCACCGCCGAGGCAAACCCGTCCTCGTGAAACCCGTTCCGCATCCATGCGCCCGCGAACCACGTGTTCAGCGTGCCGTTCATCGCGCGAATGGTCCCCTGCGCCTCCAGCGCGGCCAGATCGTAGACGGGATGGTCGAAGGTGACCATGTCATCGATCAGTTCCTCGCGGATACCGCCGTTGGAATTCAGCGTGACAAAGATCGGGTCGTCCTGCGGGATGGGTTGCAGCGAGTTCATCCAGTAGGTCAGGTCGATCTTGCCGCGCGCGCCGCCCTTGGGTTCGCAATAGACCCAGGACGACCAGCACTTGCGGTTCTTCGGCATGACCGACGGGTCGCGGTGCAGGATGGCGTGGTTGGGCTGATAGCGCACCGCGCCCAGCGCGGCCTTTTCCGCGGGCGTCGGATCGGCCAGCAGCGACAGCGTCACATCGGAATGGGTGGCAAAGACCACCTCGTCGAAACCTTCCCATTCCCCGCCGAAGCAGCGGATCATGACACCACCCGCCTCGCGCTTGACCCCCGCGACGGCGGCGCCCAGCCGGATATCCACCCCGCGCGACTCCAGCGACGCCTGCAACCGGCGCACATATTCCACCGACCCGCCCTTCACCGTGTACCACTGGTGCTGCCCCTCGAAATCCATCAGCCGGTGATTCTCGAAGAACCGCACGAGGGCGTGGGCCGGAAAGTCGAGGATGCCCATCGTCGGCGTCGACCAGATCGCGCCCGAGAAGGGGGTGATGTAGTAATCGCGGAACCAGTCGCCGGTCCCCAGCGCCGCCAAGAGGTCACGGATCGTCATGCCGGGCTTCACCACGGTCGAGGCATGCTTGTTGAACCGCATGATGTCGGTCAGCATCCCCAGAAAGCGCGGCGAGATCATGTTCTTGCGCTGCGCGAAGATCACGTCCAGCGAGGCAAGGCCGTATTCCACCCGCCCGCCATCCAGCGAGGCGCCAAAGCTCATGCTGCTTTCGACATAGGGCACGTCCAGCCTGTCGAACATCTTCAGCAGATGGGGATAGTTCACCTTGTTGAAGACGATAAAGCCCGTATCCACCGGCTGGTCGCCCCGCTTGCCCGCCACGACGGTCCGCGCATGGCCACCCAGACGGCCCTCGGCCTCGAACAGGACGACGGTCTGGTCGTCGGCCAGAAGATGGGCTGCGGCCATGCCGGAGATGCCCCCCCCGATGACAGCGATACGACGGGGAACGGCACCAAGGGTCTCGAACGGCATGAAGGGGGTCACTCCTGTTGGTCTTTGATTGCTTGTACGCGAAAGCGAAGGGTTTGGATCAACGTGTAAATTTTTTTGGACAGATGAAACTTGACATGTCTCTTTCGCGTATCATTTCGCAGCCTGTGTGTGATCCATCGGGCGTTCTGGGGCGTAAGACCCCCATGATGTTCGATGCACGGCAGGCCGAAAAAACGGATGCGCCATCGTCCGCGCAGCAATATGCTGCGCCGGAACAAATGGTTAGACGCCGGAAGGATGGCCCCGTCGTGCAGGCGGATGATGTTGAGACGGATTGGGCGGCGCTCGTGCTTCGGGTGCGCGACCATCAGGACAAAGCGGCTTTTGCCGCATTGTTCAGGCATTTCGCCCCGCGGGTGAAAGCCTTCCTGATGAAGTCGGGCGCAGATGCCACGCTGGCCGAGGAATGTGCGCAGGATGTCATGGCAACGCTGTGGCAGAAGGCGAACCTTTTCGATCCGGCCCGCGCCTCTGTGGCGACCTGGGTTTTCACCATCGCCCGCAATCGCCGGATCGACGCGCTTCGCAAGGCGCGCCGGCCCGAACCCGAAGAACTGCCCTGGGGGCCGGAGCCTGAACCCGATCAGGCCGAGGCGCTTGAGTCGCAGCAGGAAACAGACCGGCTGGGTGCCGCGCTTGCCCAGCTGCCCGACAAGCAGCGCGCCTTGATCGAACGGGCCTTCTACGGCGACCTCTCGCACAGTGAGATTGCCGCCGAAACGGGCCTTCCCCTGGGAACGATCAAGTCCCGGATAAGATTGGCGCTGGACCGATTGCGCCAGCAGATGAGTTGAAGGCGAGACGACGGATGACCATCAGGCACCACCTTTCGGACCAGTTGTTGATGGCCTACGCGGCAGGCGAACTGTCCGAGGCGTTCAATCTGGTCGTGGCGACCCACGTATCGCTCTGCGATGACTGCCGCGCGCAACTCGCCTCGTTCGAGGCGGTGGGCGGCGCGATGATCGAAACCACCGATGGGGCCGAGATGTCCGAGGCCAGCCTCGCCGCCTGTCTTGACCGCATCAGCGGCCTGTCGCAGGCCACCGCGCGCCAGCCGATCCGCCGCGCAGGCATCTTCCCCGCCCCGCTGGCCGATTACATCGGCGGCGGCGTGGACCGGGTGAAGTGGCGCAATCTGGGCATGGGCGTGCGTCAGGCGATCATCCCGACCTCCAAGGATGCCTCTGCCCGCCTGCTCTATATCCCCGGCGGTCAGGCCGTGCCGGACCATGGCCACCGCGGGCTGGAACTGACGCTGGTGCTGCAAGGCGCCTTCCGCGATGAAACCGACCGCTTCGGTCCCGGCGACATCGAAATCGCGGACGAGGCGATGCAGCACACCCCCGTGGCCGAGGAAGGCGAGGTCTGCATCTGCCTTGCCGCCACCGATGCGCCGCTGAAATTCAACGCGATCATCCCGCGTCTGGCCCAGCCCTTCCTGCGGATCTAGATGTGAGTTCTCAGAAGGTCATTCACCCTTGCGATTGGCGGGAGGCCGCCCAGTGCAGAATGTGGTCGTGACTGGTTGAACCAGTCAAGCCAGCGCGTGAGGTCGGCGTTTCGCGCTGCTGATGTTGG
>NZ_JAAATX020000007.1 GCF_009908265.2 Paragemmobacter amnigenus
GACAGCATCATCTCGTAGGCCATCATGCCCGTCTCGCGCTGCGGCACGTCATCCAGTTGCAGCCGGATACCCAGACCGCCCTTGTCGCCCATCTCCACCGCCGAACAGGTCAGGCCCGCCGCCCCCATGTCCTGAATGGAAATCACCGCGCCCGACGCCATAAGCTCCAGACAGGCCTCCAGCAGCCGCTTTTCGGTGAAGGGGTCACCCACCTGCACCGTGGGGCGCTTCTCCTCGATCGTGTCGTCGAATTCGGCGGATGCCATGGTCGCCCCGCCCACCCCGTCACGCCCCGTCTTGGCGCCCAGATAGACCACCGGCATCCCCACGCCGCTCGCGGCCGAGTAAAAGATCTTGTCCGCATCCGCGAGGCCAGCCGCAAAGGCATTGACCAGACAGTTGCCGTTATAGGCGCGGTGGAACCGCACCTCGCCCCCGACCGTCGGCACGCCGAAGGCATTGCCATAGGACCCGATCCCCTCGACAACGCCCTTGACCAGATGCGCGGTCTTGGGATGCGACGGCAGCCCGAAGGACAGCGCGTTCATCGCCGCGATGGGCCGCGCGCCCATGGTGAAGACGTCGCGCAGGATGCCGCCCACGCCCGTGGCCGCCCCCTGATGGGGTTCGATATAGGACGGGTGGTTGTGGCTCTCCATCTTGAAGATCACCGCCTGCCCGTCGCCGATATCCACGACCCCCGCATTCTCGCCCGGCCCGCAGATCACCTGCGGCCCCGTGGTCGGCAGCGTCCGCAGCCATTTCTTCGACGACTTGTAGGAACAATGCTCGTTCCACATGGCCGAAAAGATGCCCAGTTCCGTAAAGGTCGGCTCGCGCCCGATGATCTGCAATATCCGCTGATACTCGTCCGGCTTCAGCCCGTGGCTGGCGATCAGGTCGGGCGTGATGGCAGGTTCGGTCATGGCGGCATCCCTCGGGGCTTCGTCCTTGCCCGCGCGTCTAGGCGAAACGGGGCACAAGGAAAAGGGGGAAGGGCAGGGGATGCCCCCCCGCCGCCGGATTTTTCGCCGCGCCCCCGCAGCCCGACTCACACCCGCCGCCCGCGCCCCGTCCGCCCGTTCGCGCTCTGCCCCGATCCGCGGCAGGACCCGGCTGCGCCTGCCGCTTCCGCAGGCACCGGCCCGACCGGACCCTGAAAAGCAAAAAAAAAGGCCGAGCTTTCGCTCGGCCAAGTCCAACAGGGAGGTATGAAGCGGCAAGAGAAAGTCTCGATCACCGCCTCGCCGCTGCATTTAGGGTGGCGGACGATTCCGCGCAAGGGCAGGAATGCCGCAGATGCATCATGGCCGCTATGCACCTGATGCATGGCTGCGCGCATTGGCATGGAAACGGTTCCACAGCCCCCCGCGGACCGCCCCGAAATCAGGCCTGCTCGCGCTTGCGGTACTTGAAGATTTCCTCGCTGACGAACTCGCGGAAGGCCGCCACCCGCTTGGAATGGCGCAGCTCCTCGGGATAGGCCAGAAACACCGGCACCTCGCCGCTTTCCACCTCGGGCAGCACCCGCACCAGATGGGGGAAGTCCTCGGTGATGTAATCGGGCAGCACGCCGATCCCGATATGGTTCAAGACCCCCTGCAACACCCCGAAATAGTTGTTCACCGTCAGGGTGGACGGAATGTCATGGCTCATAAGCTGCTGCACGAGGCTCGCCCCCGCCGCCACCTGCGCCGTGCCGGGATGCTGGCAGATCAGCCGGTGGGAATGGAACTCGGCCATGGTCGCGGGCGTGCCATGCGCGGCCAGATATTCCTCGGTCGCATAAAGCCGCATCTTGATGTTCATGAGCCGCTTGCGGATCAGGTCGGCCTGCGACGGCTCCTTCATCCGGATCGCCACATCCGCCTCGCGCATGGGCAGGTCCAGCACCTTCTCCTCCAGCATCAGGTCGATCTTCAGACCGGGATACTTCTGGTACAGCGCGGCCAGACGCGGTGCCAGCCACAGCGTACCGAACCCCATCGTGGTCGTCACCCGCAACTCGCCGAAGACCTCGTCCTCGCTGTCCCGGATCCGCGCCGCCGTCGCATCCAGCCGCTTGACCATCTGCGTCGTCGCATCGAACAAAAGCTCGCCCTGCTCCGTCAGGATCAGCCCCCGCGCATGGCGGTGGAACAGGGTCACGTTCAGGCTTTCCTCCAGCGCGCGGATCTGCCGGCTCACCGCCGACTGGCTCAGATGCAGCACATCCCCCGCATGGGTCAGACTGCCCTTGTCCGCCACCGCGTGGAAAATCCGCAACTTGTCCCAATCCATGCCCGCACCTGTCCTGAAATCCCGGCCACGCTAGCACGGGAGACCCCACATAAGAAGTATATCAGCCATGTAAAGGACGCATGGCTGGGTAAAATGACACAAAGCCCCCCATACCCTTCCACAGCGCCCGCATCCCGCCTATGCTTTGTCCAAAGGACAGACCGCCGCCCCCGCGCGGCGGGCAAGGGCAAAGGGGCAGGTCATGGCAGTGGGCATCTTCGATTCGGGCCTCGGCGGGCTGACCGTGCTGGACGCCGTCGCGCGCCGCCTGCCCGATGTGCCCTTCGTCTATCTGGGCGACAATGCCCACGCCCCTTACGGCGTGCGCACCGCCGACGACATCTTCAACCTTACCTGCGCCGCGACAGAACGGCTCTGGGCCGAAGGCTGCGATCTGGTGATCCTCGCCTGCAACACCGCCTCTGCCGCCGCGCTGAAACGGATGCAGGAAACCTGGGTGCCGCCGAACAAACGCGTCCTGGGCGTCTTCGTGCCCCTGATCGAGGCGCTGACCGAACGGCAATGGGGCGACAACTCCCCCCCGCGCGAGGTCGCGGTGAAACACGTGGCCCTCTTCGCCACCCCCGCCACCGTCGCCTCCCGCGCCTTCCAGCGCGAGCTTGCCTTCCGCGCCATCGGTGTGGATGTCGAGGCGCAGCCCTGCGGCGGCGTGGTCGACGCCATCGAACAGGGCGACGAGATATTGGCCGAGGCGTTGGTGCGCTCGCATGTCGAGGCGCTCAAGCGCCGCATGCCCGCGCCCGAGGCCGCGATCCTCGGCTGCACCCATTACCCTTTGATGGAAAAGGTCTTCCAGGACGCGCTGGGGCAGGGGGTCAAGGTCTATTCCCAGGCCAATCTGGTGGCCGAGTCACTGGCCGACTACCTGACGCGGCGGCCGGAGTTTCTGGGCTCGGGGACGCAGTCGAAATTCCTGACGACGGGCGATCCCAAGGCGGTGTCGAACAAGGCGACGCAGTTCCTGCGGCGGAAGATCGAGTTCGAGGCGGCGTAGGGTGCGCCCCCGGCGCATCCCGCTTGGGTTAACCACCCCTTAACTGGCAGTTCTGCATGATCTTCCCGAGCGAGGATTTAATGTAGTAACAAAAATGCAGATCAGCTATGATCCCGCCAAGCGCGAACAGACCTTGTTGCAGCGCGGGATCGACATGGCCGATGCGGGCGACGTGCTTGCCGGACCTTGCCTCACGATCGAAGATGACCGGTTCGATTATGGCGAGCCGCGCTTCATCTCGGTCGGGTTCCTGCGCAGCCGCATGGTCCTCGTTGCGTGGACACCAAGAAACGACACCCTGCGCATCATCAGCATGAGGAAAGCCAATGCCCGCGAAATCGCCCGTTACCGGCCAGCCTTCGGAACCGCTGACGGATGACGACCGCGCGTCGATGCCTGACGGCGACCTCCCCGACCTCTCCACCCCCTACTGGGCCGAACGCTTCGCCAAGGCCGAGGTGACTCGCGGTCGCCCCAAGGCCGCCGTCACCAAGGTCTCCACCACCCTCCGCCTCGACCCCGACATCCTTGCCGCCTACCGCGCCACCGGACCCGGCTGGCAGGGCCGCATCAATGCCGATCTGCGCCGCGCGCTGGGGCTGTGACGGGGCGGGCGGGCTGGCGCTACCGTTAACCCCGCTGGACTCATCCCCCGCCGCAGCCGTTGCGCCCGACCCCGCCCGACCGCGCGCTGCGTATGTACAGTTTGCGGCACAACCGTCGGCACAGGCTGCGGTACAATTACCCCTTGCCCTCCGCCCCTGCCTGCCGCATCACTCCCCCATCTGACACAGGGGGTCGCCATGGCCAGAAAAGTCGCCATCCTCGGGGCATCGGGATATACGGGCGCAGAACTCGTCCGCCTGATCGCCACCCACGAAGGTCTTGAAATCGCGGCCCTTTCCGCCGACCGCAAGGCAGGGATGGAGATGGCCGAGGTCTTCCCCTTCCTGCGCCACCTGACCCTGCCGCGCCTGCAAAAGATCGACGAGATCGACTTTTCCGGCATCGACCTCTGCTTCTGCGCGCTGCCCCATGCCACGACCCAACAGGTTGTGTCCGCACTCCCCCGCACCCTCAGGATCGTGGACCTCTCCGCCGACTTCCGCCTGCGCGACCCGGCGGAATACGCCAAATGGTACGGCCAACCCCACACGGCGGTCGACCTGCAAAAGGAAGCCGTCTACGGCCTGACCGAATTCTACCGCGCCGACATCGCCAAGGCCCGTCTGGTGGCCGGAACCGGCTGCAACGCGGCAACTGGCCAATATGCGCTTCGTCCCCTGATTTCAAAGGGTTGCATCGACCTTGACGACATCCTGATCGACCTCAAGGCAGGCGTCAGCGGGGCAGGGCGGTCCTTGAAGGAAAACCTCCTCCACGCCGAACTGTCGGGCGGGACGCACAGTTATTCGGCGGGCGGCAAGCACCGCCACCTCGGCGAATTCGATCAGGAATTCAGCAAGATAGCCGGCCGCCCCGTCCATGTGCAGTTCACTCCGCACCTTCTGCCCATGAACCGCGGCATCCTTGCGACCGTCTATGTCAAGGGCGACCCGAAGGTGGTTCACGAAACCCTCGCAACCGCCTATGAAACCGAGCCTTTCCTGAAGGTGCTACCCTTTGGCGCACTCCCCTCGACACGCGACATCGCAGGTTCCAACTTCTGCCACATCGGCGTGACCGGCGACCGCATCCCCGGCCGCGCGATCATCATCGCTGTGCTGGACAACCTGACCAAGGGCTCTTCCGGTCAGGCCATCCAGAACGCCAACCTCATGCTGGGCCTGCCCGAAACCCAAGGGCTGATGCTCGCCCCCGTCTTCCCGTAGGAGGGATCATGGCCGGTCTGAAAGGTCTTAAGAAACAACGCCGTATCCAGATCATCGCGCTTGCCGCGGTGGCCCTGCTCGGCGCGACCGGCCTTGTGGGCTATGCCATGCGCGACGGCATCAACTTCTTCCGCTCGCCCACGCAGGTCGTCGAACAACCGCCCGAGTCGGGCGAGGTGTTCCGCATCGGCGGTCTGGTCGAGGAAGGCTCCATCATCCGCGGTCAGGGCGAAACCGTGACCTTCCGCGTCACCGACATGAACCAGTCCGTCCCCGTGGCCTATACCGGCGTCCTGCCCGACCTTTTTGCCGAAGGCCAGGGCATGGTGGGCACCGGCAGCATGGTCGACGGCACCTTCCAGGCCACGGAAATCCTTGCCAAACATGACGAAACCTACATGCCCAAGGAAGTCGTCGACGCGCTGAAGGAACAGGGCGTCTACGTCGACCCGAACCAGCCCGACAGCTGACCGCGCGCCGCCTTGCGCGGCGGTTAACCCTGTGGCGCGACCCTCGCACTTTCTGGACCGAGGAGCGCATATGAAACTGACCGACAAACTCTCCGGCGCGCTGGACCTTGCCGCCCGGCTCTCCGCCAACCCGGCTGTCGCGGGAAAGGGCCGCTACGACCGTCTGATCGACGCGGCCAACCGCTTGCCGCGACCGCTTCTGGCCTATGGCACGGTGGCGCTCTTTGCCTTGGCGTTGCTGGCACCCGCCACGTTCGAGCGCGCCATGGCCAGCCTTGACCGCATGCCGGAGGAATTGTGGTGGCTTCTCGGGGCGGTGCTGATCGGCCATTTCGGCGCGCGCGAGGCGTATCACCTGCGCCATCGTCCCGCAGCCGAACCGCCCGCCGACACCCCCGTCACACCGCGCGAAGCGGGCAATCCCTGACGCGCGATCCTTGACCTGTCTGGCGGCCTCTGGCATTGCCGGAGGCAACCAGACAGGAATGTGATCAAATGAACCTCTTCTCGGATATCCGGGATCTCGTGATCTCTGCGCTCGACTCGCTGGTCGCGGATGGCACGCTGCCTGCGGGCCTCGACTTTTCGGCTGTGGCGGTGGAGCCGCCGCGCGATGCCTCGCATGGCGACATGGCGACCAATGCCGCCATGGTTCTGGCCAAGCCTGCCGGACTGCAACCGCGCGCGATTGCCGATGCGCTGGCAGGGCGGCTGATGGCCGATCCCCGTGTTGCGGGGGCCGATGTGGCAGGCCCGGGTTTCCTGAACCTGCGGCTGGTTCCGGCGCTCTGGCAGGGTCTGGTGCGCGCCACGCTGGCGGCGGGGGCGGATTACGGCCGGTCCGGGATGGGCAAGGGGCTGCGCGTCAACGTCGAATTCGTCTCGGCCAACCCGACCGGTCCGATGCATGTGGGCCACACGCGCGGCGCGGTTTTCGGTGACGCTCTGGCGCGGCTCTTGGCCTATGCGGGCTGGGATGTGACGCGGGAATATTACATCAACGACGGCGGCGCGCAGGTCGATGTGCTGGCCCGCTCGGCCTTTGAACGCTACCGCGAGGCGAACGGGCTGGAACCCGAAATCCGCGAGGGTCTCTATCCCGGCGACTACCTCATCCCCGTGGGCGAGGCGCTGAAGGCCAAATATGGCGACAGCCTGCTGAACCAGCCGGAATCTGTTTGGCTCCGGGACGTGCGCGATTTCGCGACCGAGATGATGATGGCGGAAATCCGGAACGATCTCAAAGTGTTGGGGGTCGAGATGGATGTCTATTCATCCGAAAAGGCCCTCTACGGCACGGGCGAGATCGAGGCGGCAATCGCCACCCTGCGCGACATGGACCTGATCTATGAAGGCGTCCTCGAACCGCCGAAGGGCAAGGAACCCGAGGATTGGGAACCCCGCGTCCAGACCCTGTTCCGTTCCACCGCCCATGGCGACGACGTCGACCGCCCCGTGCAGAAGTCGGACGGGTCATGGACCTATTTCGCCCCCGACATCGCCTATCACTACAACAAGGTGAAGCGCGGCTTCGACCAGCTGATCGACATTTTCGGCGCCGACCATGGCGGCTATGTGAAACGGATGAAGGCCGCCGTTTCCGCCCTGTCGGGCGGTCGCGTGCCGCTGGATATCAAGCTGATCCAGCTTGTGAAGCTCTACAAGAACGGCGAACCCTTCAAGATGTCCAAGCGGGCAGGGACCTTCGTCACGCTGCGCGACGTGGTGGAACAGGCGGGGGCCGACGTCACCCGCTTTGTCATGCTGACGCGCAAGAATGACGCGGCGCTGGATTTCGACTTCGACAAGGTGCTGGAACAGTCCAAGGACAATCCCGTCTTCTACGTCCAGTATGCCAATGCCCGCATCAACTCCGTCCTCCGCAAGGCGCGCGAGGCGGGAATAGACTGCGCCGACGCCACGCTTGCCGCGGCCGACCTGTCCCGTCTGGGGCACGAGGCGGAAATCGCTATGGCCAAGAAGATCGCCGAATGGCCCCGTCTGGTCGAGATTGCCGCGCGCAACAACGAACCGCATCGGGTGGCCTTTTACCTCTATGAGCTGGCCTCCGAATTCCACGGTCTGTGGAACAAGGGCAACGATGACGGCGCGCTGCGCTTCATCCAGGACGGAGATATCGCCACATCGCAGGCGAAAATCGCCCTTGCGCGGTCCGTTTCCGTTGTCATTTGCAACGGTCTTGCTATCTTGGGTGTCGCTCCGGTCGAGGAAATGCGCTGACAAAAGGTGCCCCGCCGGATCGAGCAGGCAAAGAACGCGGGTGCGGCACGTATCGCACCGGGCAAGAGGCATGGCATGGCGGACGTGGACTTCGATGATTTCGATGGCGCCTACGGCTCTGGCTGGCAGGACCCTTTGGCACGCTCGCGCGTGGCGCGGGTCGTGCATCTGGCCGGTGCCGTCTGTTCCGTAGCGATTGTGCTGGGTGTGATTTTCTGGGGCTACCGGATTGCCGTCCGCGACGTGCATGGCGTGCCGGTGATACAGGCGATGTCCGGTCCGATGCGGATCGCCCCCGAAAACCCGGGTGGCGAGGTGGCCGACCATCAGGGCCTAGCCGTCAATACGGTGGCCGCCCTCGGAACCGCCGCCCCGCCGCCCGACCGTCTGGTCCTCGCCCCGCGCCCGGTCGAGCTGAGCTATGAGGATGCCCCCGGCCTGGCGCTGGAAGGCGCGCTGCCTGCCATGCCCGAAGCCGCGGTTGCTGCCTCCGGCGTCCTTTCCCTTGCCGCGCCCGATCTTGCCGAGCCGGTCCTTCAAGCCCCCGCCGAAACCACCGGACCCGACCCCGACGCCGTCGCTCTGGCCTTGGCCGAGGCGCTGGCCGAGCCGGTGCCCGAAGCCCCGCTCACGGACGATGGCGTCGATCTTGCCGCAGCCGACACAACCGCCATCCGCCCCCGTGCCCGTCCGGGCAGCGAAGGGGGGGCTGCTGCACCCGTGTCCCTCTCCGAACCTGAGGCACAGCCTGCCGTCATGGCCGAGATTGATCCGTCCATGATCCCCGCCGGAACCCGCCTCGTGCAACTCGGTGCCTTCGACAGCGCCGAACAGGCGCGGGCCGAATGGCTGAAACTGGGCAACCAGTTCGGCCCCCTGCTGGACGGAAAGGCGCTTGTTGTGCAGGCGGCCGAAAGCGGCGGGCGCACCTTCTTTCGCCTGCGCGCCCACGGTTTTGCCGATGAGGTCGACGCGCGGGGGTTCTGCACGCAGATTCTCGCGCAGAACGCCTCCTGCATTCCGGTCGAACAGCGATGACGGCCACAGGCACCGGCGCAACCATCTTCGGCTGCGCGGGGCCCGCCCTGTCGGCGGAGGAAACGGCCTTCTTCCGCGACGCCGATCCCTTCGGCTTCATCCTGTTTGCGCGCAACGTCGAAACCCCTGACCAGATGCGCCGCCTGACCGCCTCTCTGCGCGAGGCCGTGGGGCGCGATGCGCCGATCCTGATCGATCAGGAAGGCGGACGCGTCCAGCGGATGCGCGCGCCGCACTGGCGGGAATGGCTGCCACCGCTGGATCAGGTGCTGCGCTCGGGCGCGCAGGCGGCGCGGGGCATGGCGATTCGGTCGCGGATCATTGCCCATGAACTGCGCGCGGTGGGTGTCGATGCCAATTGCGCCCCCTGTGCCGACATCGCGGGTGCGGTGACCCATCCTTTCCTGAAGAACCGGTGCTACGGCAGCGATGCCGCCACCGTCGCCGCCGTTGCCCGTGCCGTGGCCGAGGCGCATCTGCAAGGTGGCGTGCTTCCCGTGGCAAAGCACCTGCCGGGGCATGGCCGGTCCACCGCCGATACCCACCATGACCTGCCCACCGTATCGGAAAGCGCGGCGGTGCTGGATGCCACCGACTTTGCGCCCTTCCGCGCGCTGGCCGACATGCCCATGGCGATGACCGCCCATATCGTATTCGCCGCCTTCGATCCCGACCGCCCCGCGACGCAGTCCCCCGCGATGGTGGACGTGATCCGCAACCGGATCGGTTTCCGGGGCCTTCTGATGACCGACGATCTGAACATGCAGGCCCTTGCCGGAACGCTGGCCGACCGCGCCGCAGCCTCCATCGCCGCAGGCGTCGACATTGCCCTGCATTGCAAGGGCGATCTGGCCGGGATGCAGGCGGTCGCCACGGCGGCCGGACGGATGGGGCCCGCCACCCTTGCGCGCGCGGCAGCCGCCCTTGCAGCGCGCCGGACGCCCGACCCCGTTGACATTGACGCGCTTGAAGCTGACCTTTCCCTGATCCTTGAGGGACGGGCGCATGTCTGACGACGACTGGACTGGCGAAGAACGGCTCTCTCCGGCCGAGCGCGTCACGGCCGAGGCGCTGATCGTCGATGTCGACGGTTTCGAAGGGCCTCTGGACCTGCTGCTGATGCTGTCGCGGACGCAGAAGGTGGATCTGCGCCGGATCTCCATCCTCCAGCTGGCAGACCAGTATCTGGGCTTTGTCGAAAAGGCGCGCGCGCTGCGGCTGGAACTGGCGGCGGATTATCTTGTGATGGCGGCGTGGCTGGCCTTCCTGAAATCCCGCCTCCTCCTGCCGCCCGATCCCACGGACGATGGCCCCTCGGCCGAGGAACTGGCGGCCCATCTGGCCTTTCAACTGGAGCGGTTGCAGGCCATGCGCGAGGCTGCGGCACGGCTGATGGCGCGCGACCAGCTGGGGCGCGATTTCTTTGCGCGCGGCCTGCCCGAGGATGTGACGCGCCACCGCAAGGTGACCTATTCCGCCACACTGATCGACCTGATGCGCGCCTATGCCCGCATCCGCACCAAGGACGAATTCCGCCCCTTCGTCATGGACCGCGACCATGTCTTCACCATGGAACAGGCGCTGGAACGGATGCGCGACCTGATCGGCTTTGCGGGTGACTGGTCCGAGCTGACCAGTTTCCTGCCCGATGGCTGGGACAGCAACCCGATGCGGCGGCGTTCGTCTACAGCCGCCCATTTCGCCGCCGTTCTGGAAATGGCCAAGCGCGGGCAGGTGGAATTGCGGCAGGGCGAAACCTTCGCGCCCATCCAGTTGCGGCGAAAATCATGAGTGACACCGAAGATCCCGTCGAACGCAGCCTGTTCGAGGCCCCCCCGATGGCCGAGCAGGAGCGGATGATCGAAGCGATCCTCTTCGCCTCGGCCGAACCCGTGACGCTGGCCGAACTGGCGTCGCGCCTGCCTCATGGTTGCGATCCGGCCGAGGCGCTGCTGCACTTGCGCAAACGCTATGAGGGCAGGGGGGTGAACCTCGTGCGGGTGGGCGATGCCCATGCCTTCCGCACCGCGCCCGATCTGGGCCATCTGATGCGCAAGGAAACGGTCGAAACCCGCAAACTCTCGCGCGCGGCGATCGAGACGCTGGCCATCGTCGCCTATCACCAGCCCGTCACGCGGGCCGAGATCGAGGAAATCCGCGGCGTGGCCGTGTCGCGCGGCACCATCGACCAGTTGCTGGAGATGGAATGGATCCGTCTGGGCCGCCGCCGCATGACGCCGGGCCGTCCGGTGACCTTTGTGGTGACCGAACAGTTCCTTGACCATTTCGGTCTGGAATCCGCCCGCGACCTGCCGGGGCTGAAGGAATTGCGTGCCGCGGGGCTGCTGGACAACCGTCCGCTGCCCGGCAGTCTGCAAAAGACCGATGACGAGGAGGAAACCGTCACGGGCCAGAGCGAGCTTTTCGAGGATTGAGTGAAAGGGTGACAGGATGGACTGGGGACGTCTGATTCAGGGCATCGGCGGGCGCCTGCTGCGCCAGTTGCTGGGAACCGCAATGCGCGAGGGCATCAACCGCATGGCAGGCTCGCCCAAGGCCAAGGGAAAGATGACACCCGAAGAGCGCGCGCGCCACGCAGGCAGCGCGCAAACGCAAAAACGCCTGCGGGACGCGGTCAAGCTGGGTCGGCGCTTCTGGCGCTGATCAGCGGAACTGCTTGGCCAGTTTCAGCCCCTGACCCTGATAATTCGACTTGATCTCGCGCCCGTAAAGTGTGTCGGGCCTTGCCGCCATACGCTCATAGACCAGCCGCCCCACGACCTGCCCGTGTTCCAGCACGAAGGGTGCCTCGTGGCAGCGCACCTCGAGCACCCCGCGTGACCCTGCGCCACCGGCGGCGGCATGGCCGAAACCGGGGTCGAAGAAGCCTGCGTAATGCACGCGGAATTCGCCGACCATCGCCAGATAGGGGGCCATCTCGGCGGCGTAATCGGGCGGGATCGTCACGGCCTCGCGGCTGACGAGGATGTAGAAGGCGCCGGGATCGAGGATGATGCGTCCCTCGGTCGTGCGTACTTCTTCCCAGAAGTCGCGGGCGGGGTAATGGCCGATGCGGTCAAGGTCGATGACGCCGGTATGGGGCTTTGCCCGATAGCCCACAAGGTCGCTGTCCGTGGGTCGCAGATCGACCGAGAATCCCAGACCTTCGGAAATCACCGCCTCGCCCGAGACCAGCGTCTCTGCTTCATGCAGCGCGGCAAGGGCGGCATCGTCCAGAACGGCCTGCCCTTGGCGAAAGCGGATCTGGTTCAACCGCATCCCCGGACGGACCAGCACGGAAAAGCTGCGCGGGCAGACCTCGGCATAGAGCGGGCCTTCGTAACCTTCCGGAATTCGGTCGAATTCCGTCCCGCCATCGGTGATGGTGCGGGTCAGCAGGTCCAGCCGGCCCGTGCTGCTCTTGGCATTTGCAACCGCATTGACCCCCGCGGGAAGGCGCAGCCGTTCCATCAGGGGAATCAGGTAGACGCAGCCCTTTTCCAGCACGGCCCCGTGCGTAAGGTCGACGCGGTGCATTTCGAATTCCGCGATGCGGTCGGCCACCTTGCGCCCCTGTCCGGCAAGAAACGAGGCGCGGACGCGATAGGCCACGGTGCCAAGCCGCAGGTCAAGGCTCGCAGGCTGGATCTGGGCGTCGATGATGGCGGGATCGGCGGCGATGGTGCCTTGGGCGATCATGGCACGCAGGGTCTGTGACGGAAGGACGCCGGTCGAAGTCATCACTCTGCCCCCCCGCAGAAGCCGGAAACGGAACCGCCCGCGCTACCTTGCGGCAGGCGGGCGGTTTCGGTGTTGGTCGGGCCGGAGAGATTCGAACTCTCGACCTTCCGCCCCCCAGACGGACGCGCTAACCAGGCTGCGCCACGGCCCGACAGGCGGGATACATACTGATATTCCGGGCAGGGGCAAGCCTGAAAGCGCATCCCTGAAACGATCACTTCACGCGCCGACGCGATGCCGTCGCCAGCCTGTCGCGCAGGTCCACCGCGCGGGTATAGAGCCGCCGCAGTTCGTCCTGCCTGTGCAGCAGATCGGCCTGTCGCGCTCGCCGCAAAAGCGCGGCCAACGTGGCCGCAGCATCCTCTGCGGCTATCTCCCCTGCGCCGTCCCCGTCTGCCGAATCGCCGCCCTGACCCGAGGAGCTGTCGCCTTGCGCGGCGGCAGCGTCCGGTCCGGGGCCTTCGGCTGGGGTCAGCCACGCCACCTGCGCGCCGGTGGTCCCTGTTTCCTGCACGGCGTCATCGTCCAGATCGACGAAAGGCGCTTCCTCCGCCACATCCTCGGGGTCTTGCGGCCAGTGCGCGTCTTGCGGGCCATCGGACGGCAAGGGGGCCTCGCCCGGATCCTGAGCCCAAAGGTCGGGCTGTACGGGGACGGGGCGGGGGCTGTCCTGACGTTGCAGCGCCGCCTCGAGCGAGATGATCTGCGCGGATTGCGCCACCTCGGGCGGCAGGGGCGCGGCGCTTTCCAGCGCGGCCTGCGCCAGACGCAGCGTTTCCCCCTCGGACATCACGCCATCCCCCAACCCGCCGGGGGCGAGCGAGGCGACATGCCTTATCCCTTGTTCCCGCAGGATTTTCTGGACACCGCGAATGGTCATCCCTTCGTCGTGCAGCAGCCGCTTGATCCCCGACAGCAGAGCAACGTCGCCCGGTCTGTAATACCGACGACCGCCAGCCCGCTTGACGGGCCGGATCTGGGGAAACCGGCTCTCCCAGAACCGCAGCACATGGGCCGGCGTTTCAAGGATTTCGGCGACCTCGCTGATGGTCCGGAACGCCTCGGGCGACTTTTCCATCCGCGGACTTCCTTCTTACTTGTGCGTGCCAGCGGCCACACGATCCTTCATCAGATGAGAGGGACGGAAGGTCAGCACGCGCCGCGGGCTGATCGGAACCTCGTCGCCCGTCTTCGGGTTGCGACCGACACGCGCCGACTTGTCGCGGACCGAAAAAGTCCCGAAGGACGAGATCTTCACCGTCTCGCCCGAAACGAGCGCATCGGACATGTGTTGCAGCACGCTTTCGACCAAAGCCGCGCTTTCGTTGCGCGACAGGCCCACCTCGCGGAAGACTGCCTCGGACAGATCCATCCGCGTCAAGGTTTTCTCACTCATCCTGTCCCCCCCGGGCTTTTCAGGCCAGAGTGAGGTGTTTGGATTTACGAGTCAATATCAACCACTTGTCGCGCTGCATTGAGGCGGTTCACCAGCGCAGGACAACCGCACCCCAGGCAAGCCCCCCGCCGATCGCTTCGGTCACGATCAGATCGCCCGGCTTGATCTGCCCGCGCGCCTTGCCGACGGACAGGGCCAGCGGGATGGATGCCGCCGAGGTGTTGCCGTGATCCTGTACGGTCACCACGACACGGTCCATCGGAACCTGCATCCGCTTGGCCGTCGCCTCGATGATGCGGATGTTGGCCTGATGGGGAACGATCCAGTCCACATCCCCGCCATTCAGCCCGATCTTTTCCAGCGCGGTATGGGCGGTTTCGGCCAGTTTCTCCACCGCATGGCGGAAAACTTCCTTGCCCTGCATCCGCAGATGCCCCGTGCTTCCGGTCGACACGCCGCCATCGACGTAGAGGATATCCTTGTGCCGCCCGTCGGAATTCAGGTCGGTGGACAGGATGCCGCGATCCTGCGTTCCGCCGGTGCCCTCGGCTCCCTCCAGCAGCACCGCGCCCGCGCCGTCACCAAATAGGACGCAGGTGGTGCGGTCCGACCAGTCCATCAGCTTCGAAAAGGTTTCGGCCCCGATCACCAGCACGCGGCGCGCCTGTCCGGACAGGATCAGGGCATTGGCGGTGGACAGCGCATAGACGAAACCCGCGCAGACGGCCTGCACGTCAAAGGCGAAGCCGCGCGTCATGCCCAGCCCCGCCTGCACCATCGTTGCGGCAGACGGAAAGGTCAGATCGGCGGTGGAGGTGGCAAGGACGATCGCATCGACGTCATCGGCGGACATTCCGGCATCGGCCAGTGCGGCCTGCGCGGCGCGGATGGCGAGGTCGGATGTGGTCTGCCCATCGGCGGCAAAATGGCGGCGTTCGATGCCGGAACGGGTGCGAATCCATTCGTCGCTCGTCTCGACCTGCGATTCCAGTTCCGAGTTGGGGACCACCCGTTCGGGCAGATAGTGCCCGACGCCCTTTACGACGGCGCGTATCGTCATTCTTTCGTCCCGCCTCCCGTCCCCGCGGCCGCATCGAGCGGGGTTTGCTCTGCGGCGGCATCCTGCCCCGCCCGTACAGCGGACGCAACCCGCGCGGCAAGTCGGTCCTGAAAGCCAGCCGCGGCCAGCCTGTAGGCAAGGCGCAGCGCGGCGGCGACGCCTGTGGCATCGGCAGAGCCGTGCGATTTCACGACAGTGCCGTTCAGCCCAAGGAACACGCCCCCATTGGCGCGGCGCGGGTCCATCCGGCGTTGCAGGCGGCGCAGCGTTCCAAGGGCGAAGAGTGCCGCCAGTTTCGAAAAGACCGAGGCGTTGAATTCCTCGCGCAGGAAGTCCGAGATCAGCTTCGCCGTGCCCTCGCCGGTCTTGAGCGCGATATTGCCGGTGAAACCGTCGGTCACGATCACGTCGACGCGGTCAGACGGGATGTCCGATCCTTCGACGAAGCCCACGAATTCGAATCCCCCCGCCTCGGCCGCCTGCGAGAGGAGTTCATGCGCCTCTTTCAGCTCGGCACGTCCCTTGTGCTCTTCTGTGCCGACATTCAGCAGGCCCACGCGGGGGCGCGAGAGGTTCAGACCGTTGCGCGCGTAAGAGGCGCCCATCATGGCGAATTGCAGCAGATCGCCCGCTTCCGCCTTCACGTCGGCGCCCATGTCGAGCATGACGTTGAACCCGCCCGGATTGCGCGAGGGCCACATGCTGGCGATGGCGGGGCGGTTGATGCCGGGCAGGCGGCGCAGGCGGATCATCGAGATCGCCATGAGTGCGCCGGTATTCCCGCAAGAGACGGCCACCGTCGCCTCGCCCTGTTTGACGCTGTCGATGCAGGACCACATCGAGGTGCCGTCACCGTTCCGCATCACCTGGCTGGGCTTGTCGTGCATGGTGACCACGCGGTCCGCGTGGCGCAGGCTGACGCGTCCGGCCAGACCGGTTTCCCGCGCGATCAGGGGCGCGAGTTCGGCGTCGTTGCCATGCAGGATGTAATGGGCATCCGGCAGTTCACGTGCAGACAGGCAAAGACCGGCAACGACAGCTGCCGGTCCCCTGTCGCCGCCCATGGCGTCGACGGAAATAACGATGCGCGATGCGCCGCCGTTTGCCGGAATCTGCGATCCGCTGGCCATCAGGCGACGCGTCTGGCGGGCGGCTTACGCCGCGTCCTCGTCCAGATCGACTTCGGTCGCCGTCGCCACGACTTCGCGGGCGTCATAGTGACCGCAGGCGCCGCAGACGTGGTGCGGGCGCTTCAGCTCGCCACAGTTGGAGCATTCCTGCGGATTGCCAGCGACCAGCGCGTCATGAGCACGACGCATGTTGCGGCGCGAACGGGTGACTCGGTTCTGAGGGACAGCCATGTCTCAACCTCGGGGTAGCGGGGACATGCCCCTGATTTTCCTTTGCGATCAGCGGTTTGCCCGCTTATCGCGCGAGCCCTGACCAGCCATCGAATGAGGCGCGGAACATAGCGGGATTTGGTGCGGGCGCAAGCCCCTTTCTTGTGTCCTGCGACAGCGCGTCATTCGCCCCCGTCGCCCGGTGCCAGACGGGCCTTGAGGGCGGCCAGACCGGCAAAGGGACGCAGGTCCTCGTCCCGCAGGGGTTCGGCGTCGGGGGCGGTGAAAACCGCCTCGCCCAGTTCCGCGCCGGGCGCGCGGGGATAGAGCGGCAGCGCCAGCGCCAGCGCCTCGAGCGCGACGGTGCCTATGTCGATCACCTCGGGCAGGGGTTCGAGCGTGTCATCCTCGGGCATCTCGACCTCGTCACCCTCGGGGATCTGCCAATCGGCCACGAAACTGCGGCGCACCGGTTCCTTGAGGCTGGCCGGAACGGGGGCCAGCGTGATCGAGCAGGGCTGCACGATGTCGGCGGTCAGCTCGGCCTCGAAATCGAAGTCGCTGCGTCCCGAAGGGCGGATTTCGCCCCTGAGCCGGAAGGCGGGCAGGTCCAGCAGGCCCAGCTCTGCCGCGATGGCGGCGCGACCGGCTGCATCGGGGCGGAAGTCGAAACGCGTCGCCTTGCGCGAGGACAGGGTCGCGCTGCGGAAAGGCAGGCTGGGCAGGGGCGCGTTGGTCATCCGTCGAAGGCTCCGGCTGGGCGGTTCAGGGGCTGGTTCTGGTCGTCAGCATCGGGCAAGAGGCCGTCTTCCTGCCAACTCCGGCATGGTTGGCCCCGTTCCATTCTTGAACAGCGGGCCGTCCTTCTGTAAGCCGGAGGGAAAGAAGCGCCTGCGCCCCGATGCAGACGGGATACTTCTTGTGCTGCTGCATGACAAGGTGACCGGACGGGGCAGGGTTGGGCAGGTAGGGAACGGAATGGCTTTCCACGGCAAGAGTGCGACCGGTGCGGTTGTTATGCGCGGCCTGAGGTTTGGGCTTGCCGGTGCGGTGCTGCTGGCCCTTGCGGCCTGTTCGACGGTCTACCGCAACCACGGCTATGTTCCCACCGACGATGAACTGGCAGCGGTCGAGGTCGGCGTCGACACGCGCGAGACTGTGACGGAAAAGGTGGGACGCCCCACGGCCTCGGGTCTGCTGAACGACGAGGGCTGGTATTACGTCCAGAGCCGCTGGGCCAATCGCGGAGCTTTCGAGCCGCGCGAGGTTGACCGGCAGGTGGTGGCAATCACCTTTGCGGAGTCGGGAACGGTTGCGAATGTCGAACGATTCGGGCTTGAGCGGGGCAAGGTCGTGCCGCTGTCGCGGCGCGTGACCGAGACGAATGTGAAGGGGCTGGGTCTGATCCGGCAGCTTCTGGGAAGCTTTGGCCGCATCGCGCCGGGCGTCATCACCGGCGACTGACAGGTTTGCGGTCCATGCAACGAAAAACGCGCGCCCTTCGGCGCGCGTTTTCCATTGTGCATCAGCCCTCGGGTTCGAAAGTCAGGGCCACGCCGTTGATGCAATAGCGCAGGCCGGTCGGGGCGGGGCCGTCGGGAAAGACATGGCCCAGATGCGCGTCGCAGCGGTTGCAGTGCACCTCGGTCCGGCGCATCCAGAGGGTTCGGTCCTCCTGCTCGCCCACCATCTCGGGGTCCAGGGGTTGCCAGAAGCTGGGCCAGCCGGTGCCGCTGTCGAATTTGGTGGCCGCATCGAAAAGGGGCGCGTCACAGCAGACGCAGCGGAAGGTGCCGCGCGCCTTGGGGAAATCGTCATGGGTGAAGGCGCGTTCGGTGGCGTGCTTGCGCGTCACCTTGTAGGCAAGCTCGGACAGTTGCGCCCGCCATTCCGCATCGGATTTCACCACCTTGTCCATCGTCCGTTTCCTTCCCGTGCCGCGCGCTGCCGAGGGCTTGCGTCGCCATTCCTGCCAGCGTCATATCTAGGTCGCCGCCGGTGCTGCGCCAAGCATCAAGGAGCCGTCAGACGTGCAGCCGTTCTGCAAGGGCCGTTTCCGCGCCCGCCTAGCCGAGACAGACGAGGATCTGCGCGCCGCGCAACGCCTGCGCTATCGCGCCTTCCGGCTGGGACGGGGAAGGGGCGGGGATCCCGACGGGCTGGATGCAGAGCCGCTGGACGCGCGCTGCCGGCATCTGCTGGTCGAGACGCAGGCGGGGCTGCTGGCCGGAACCTGCCGCCTGCTGCTGCTGCCGGACGGGGGCGGGTTGGCGCAGAGCTATGCGGGGCAGTTCTATGACCTGTCGCCTCTGGCAGGCTATGGCGGCAAGGTGCTGGAGATCGGGCGGTTCTGCACGGCGGCGGGCGACCCCGAGGTGCTGCGGATGGCATGGGCCGCGCTGACGCGGATCGTGGATGGCGAGAGCGTCGGGATGATGTCGGGCTGCTCCTCGTTCGACGGCGCGGATCCGCTGCGGCACGGGGATGCGCTGGCGCTGCTGGCGAGCCGCCATCTGGGCCCTCCCCACCTGCGGCCGCGCAAGGGCAGGGCAGAGGCGGTGGCGATGCGTCCCGAACCGCATGACGGGCGGGCGGCGCTGGCGCAGATGCCGCCGCTGCTCAGGACCTATCTGGCGATGGGGGGATGGGTCGGGGATCATGCCGTCATCGACCGCGATCTGGACACGCTGCATGTCTTTACCGCCGTCGAGATCGCCGCGATCCCGCCTGCCCGCGCGCGGCTTCTGCGGGCGGATGCGGCCTGAGGGGCGTTGACGGCGGCGCTTGCCCCGCTTACCCACGCCGCATGGCACGCGCACCCCTTCTCCAGCTTTCCGGCATCTCGCTGACCTTCGGCGGCAATCCTGTTTTCGACGGGCTGGACCTTGTCGTCCAGCCGGGCGACCGCGTCGCGCTGGTGGGGCGGAACGGGTCGGGGAAGTCGACCCTGATGAAGGTGATGGCGGGGCTGGTGGAGCCGGATCAGGGCAGCCGCATCGTGCCGCCGGGGGTGACGGTGGGGTATATGGAGCAGGACCCCGACCTGTCGGCCTTTGCCACGCTGGGCGATTACGCGGCGAGCCAGTTGGCCGAGGCGGATGGCTACCGGGTAGAGATGGTGGCCGAGGGGTTGAAGTTCCGCCCCGAGACGCCGGTTGTCACGGCCTCGGGCGGCGAGCGGCGGCGGGCGGCGCTGGCCAAGCTCTTGGCCGAGGCGCCTGAGCTGATGCTGCTGGACGAGCCGACCAACCATCTGGACATCCAGGCCATCGAGTGGCTGGAGGCGCAACTGTCCGAGACGCGGGCGGCCTTTGTCCTGATCAGCCATGACCGCGCGTTCCTCAAGGCGCTGACGCGGGCCACGCTCTGGATCGACAGGGGCGAGGTGCGGCGGCGCGAATCCGGTTTTGACGGCTTCGAGGAGTGGCGCGAGACGGTCTGGACCGAAGAGGACGAGGCCCGCCACAAGCTGGAGCGCAAGATCAAGGCCGAGGCGAAATGGGCGGTCGAGGGGATCAGCGCGCGGCGCAAGCGGAACATGGGGCGCGTGCGCGCGCTGCAGGCGCTGCGGGCAGAGCGGGCGTCGATGATCCGCCGTCAGGGCACGGCGGCGATGGAGCTGGAAAGCGGACCGACCAGCGGTAAGCGCGTGATCGAGGCGAAGGGGCTGGAAAAGCGCTTTGCCGACAAGGTGATCGTGCGGGGGTTCGACCTGCGGGTGCTGCGCGGGGATCGGGTGGCATTCGTCGGGCCGAACGGGGTGGGCAAGACCACGCTTCTGAAGATGCTGGTGGGCGAGGTGGCGCCCGATGCGGGGACGGTGACGCTGGGCACCAGTCTGGAGATCGCGGTCTTTGACCAGACCCGCGCGCAGTTGGACCCCGAGGCGAGCCTGTGGGAGAACATGACGGGCGATCCGGGCATGCGGGTGTCGGGCAATTCCGATCAGGTCATGGTGCGGGGCACGCCCAAGCATGTGGTGGCTTATCTGAAGGATTTCCTGTTCGACGAGCGGCAGGCACGGGCGCCGGTCAAGAGTCTGTCGGGGGGCGAGAAGGCGCGGCTCTTGCTGGCCAAGCTGATGGCAAAGCCGTCGAACCTGCTGATCCTGGACGAACCGACCAACGATCTGGATGTCGAGACGCTGGATCTGTTGCAGGACATTCTGGGCGAATATGACGGCACCGTCCTGCTGGTCAGCCACGACCGCGATTTCATCGACCGCGTGGCCACCGCCACCGTGGCGCTGGAGGGTGACGGGCGGGCGACGGTCTATCCCGGCGGGTGGTCGGATTACGCGGCGCAGCGGCCGCAGCCGGTGGCCGAGGTGGCGCGTCCGGTGAAGGCCGAAGGGCCCAAGCTGGAGGCGAAGGCGGAGCCTGTGAAGGCCGAGGGTCTGTCCTTTACCGAGCGCAAGCGGCTGGAGACGTTGCCTGCGATCATCGAACGGCTGGAGGCCGAGATCGCCAAGCTGGGCGAGTTCCTGTCGGACCCCGACCTGTTCACCAAGGAACCTGCGAAGTTCCGCAAGGCATCCGAGGCGATGGCCGAGCGGCAGGTGGCGCTGGCGGCGGCGGAAGAGGAATGGCTGTCGCTGGAAGAGCGGGCCTGACGGGCAAGCGCGGGTAACGCCGTCGTGCGGTCGCGGTTCCGGAATATCACGTGTTTTTGAGGGGATAGGCCAAAACCGGCCGGTTCGCCCCGTTTGCCCTGCGGATTACCGCCGGTTGAGTTCACGCCCCCTCACCTCGCCGTTAACTAGGGTTGCCCGGGCGGGGGGAAGGGCGCAGGTCTGTAGCGTCTGACGGCCGCCCGGATGGAGAGCGGCCGCGTACACATGGCACAGGAGACAGACATGAAACGCATTACCGCAACCGCAGTCGCAGGCGCCGTGGCCGCCTTTGCCGCCCTTCCCGCGCTGGCCGGCGGGCCGGTGCAGGCCGTGGAAGAGCCGATGGTCGCCCCCGCCGCCGCACCCGTCTATGTCGCGCCGAACGGGGATTGGACGGGGTTCTATGCCGGTGGCCAGCTTGGGTATGGCGATGTTGGCAGCTCGGCCGCGCTGGGTGGCGATGGCATGACCGGCGGTCTGATCGGTGGGTACCGGATGGACTTCGGCCAGTTCGTTGCGGGGGTCGAGGGCAACTATGACTGGTCCGACATCGAGCTGGGCGCGGCGGGCAACTCGCTGGACAATATCGCGCGGCTGAAGCTGATCGGGGGCTATGACATGGGCCCCGCGCTGGTTTACGGCACGGTGGCGGCGGTGCGCGCCGATGCCACCGTGGGCGGTGTCGAGGCCAGCGACAATGGCTGGGGCGCCGGTCTGGGCGTGGACTATGCGCTGTCCGACAGCATGACGCTGGGTGCCGAGATCATGGAGCACCGGTTCGACAACTTTGCCGGAACGGGCACCGATCTGGATGCCACCACGGTGAATGCGCGCGTGGGCTTCCGGTTCTGATCGGTTAACGATGCGTTAACAGGGGGGTGGTCCGCAGGGGCCGCCCCTTTGCGATTCCGTGTCATTTCTGCCCCAGAAGATCGGCCACGACCTGCGGGATGGTCATCACATCCTCCCTTGTGCAGTCGAACTGGCCCACTTGCACGCGGATCACGAAGCGGCCCGCGTGGCGGGTCTGGGTCAGGTAGATGCGGCCGTCGTCGTTGATGCGGGTCAGAAGGGCCTCTGTCCCGGCGTCGGTGGGCAGGGCGAAGGTGAAGAGCGACAGCGAGGGTTCGGTGGTGATCGTCACGCCGGGAAGCCGCGCCAGCGCGTCGCGGGCCTGTCGCGCCCAGTCGACATGGTTGCGGATGCGGGCGCGCAGGCCGGACAGACCATAGGCGCGAAGCGTGAACCAGAGCTTAAGCGACCGGAAGCGGCGGCCGAGCGGGATGGTCCATTCGTTGAAATTGGTGATCTCTTCCCGTCCGGCGGTTTGCAGATAGGTCGGGCGCAGGCCGAGCGTCCGTATCTGCGGGGCGGGATCGGCGAGGAACTGCACCGCGCAGTCGAATTGCGCGCCGAGCCATTTGTGCGGGTTGAAGACGATGGAATCCGCCCCTTCGACCCCTGTCCAGAGGGTGCGGAATTCGGGGCAGATCATGGCGCTGCCGGCCCATGCGGCATCGACATGGACGGGCAGGTCGGCGGCGCGGGCCACGGCGATGCAATCCGCGATGCGGTCGAAGGCGCCGACCGAGGTGCCGCCCGCGCAGAGGATGACGCCCGCAGGCAGGAAGCCCGCCGCGCGGTCGGCGGCGATGGCACCGGCGAGCGCGCCGGGCTTCATGGAGAGCGTCGCATCCGTCGGGATTTTCACCAGATTTTCCTGACCGATGCCCGCGATGCGCGCCGCCTTGTCGACCGAGGAATGGGTTTCTGCACTGGCATAGAGGCGCAGGCGCGGCTGGCCGGAGAGGCCCTGTTGCAGCCCCTGCCAGTCCAGCGCCGCCTCGCGCATGGTCAGGATGGCGGAAAGGGTGGCGGTGGTCGCGCTGTCATGGATCGTGCCGGTGAAGCGGTCGGGCAGGCCGAGGGCAGAGGCGAGCCAGCGGATCATCACCTGTTCCACCTCGGTCGCGGCGGGAGAGGTCTGCCAGAGCATCCCCTGCGACGCGATGGCATTGGCGAGCTGTTCGGCCAGCATCGAGGCGGGGGCGGCATTGGCGGGGAAATAGGCGAAGAAGCGGGGGTGCTGCCAATGGGTCATGGCGGCGGGGATGAGGCGGGTGAAGTCGGAGAAGATGTCCTCCATCGCCTCGGGCTCTTCCGGCGGGGCGGGGGGGAGCTGCGCGGCGGTGGCGCCGGGGGTGAGGGGGGCGCGGACGGGGCGGTCGCGCAGGGTGGCGTGGTAGTCATGCGCCCAGTCCGCGGCGCGTTTCGACCAGTGGCGCAGGTCGTCGTGATCCATGATGTCCCCCCCGTTTTGCGCGGAACTTGAGCAGGCGGCGCGTTGCGCTGCAAGGGGCGTGCGTTCTGTGTGGAAATTCGGAGGGTTAGCGGAACGCGGTCGTACCGGCGGCTGTGCCGGTGGTTGTGCCGCAGGCTGTACATACGCAGCGGGCGGTCGCAACGGGGCGTGCGGTCGTTAACCGTGATCCGCGAATCGGGGGGCGGGGCTTGGCAGCGGGCGCGATTGGCGCTAGGGCTGTAGCCATGGACAGGACGCGCATCACCGCCATCTGCTGCATTCCCGGCTGACCACAGGGTCGCGCGGGACTTCTTGTCATTCCCAAGGAAAGACGAAGTTGCTAGACCCGCGCCGGGAGACGGCATGGCGGCGGTTGCGCCTTTGGCACGGGGTTTCAGGATGGTGACGATCCGGCTGCACAATTCGAGGACGCGGGCGAAGGAGGTCTTTGCCCCGATCGACCCGCAGAATGTGCGTGTCTATGTCTGCGGACCGACCGTCTATGACCGCGCGCATCTGGGCAATGCGCGGCCCGTGGTGGTGTTCGACACGCTGTTCCGGCTGCTGCGCCATGTCTATGGCGCGGGGCATGTGACCTATGTGCGCAACTTTACCGACGTGGATGACAAGATCAACGCCACCGCCCTTGCGCGGCAGCAGGCGGGGGCGGCGGGGACGCTGGAGGCGCTGATTGCCGAGCGGACGGAAGAGACGATCCGCTGGTATCACGAGGATATGGATGCCTTGGGCGCACTGCGCCCCACGCATGAGCCGCGCGCGACGGGCTATATCGCCGAGATGATCGCGATGATCGCGGGGCTGATCGCGGGCGGCCATGCCTATTCGCGGGATGGTCATGTTCTGTTCCGCGTCCGTTCGTTCAAGGACTATGGGCGGCTGTCGGGGCGGTCGGTCGATGACATGATCGCGGGCGCGCGGGTCGAGGTGGCGCCCTTCAAGGAAGACCCGATGGATTTCGTTCTGTGGAAGCCGTCGGATGACAGCCTGCCGGGGTGGGAGAGCCCTTGGGGCAGGGGGCGGCCGGGGTGGCATATCGAATGTTCGGCCATGAGCCTTGCCCTGCTGGGGGCGAGTTTCGATATCCATGGCGGGGGGATCGATCTGCAATTCCCGCATCACGAGAACGAGGTGGCGCAAAGCTGCTGCGCCCATCCGGAGGCAGAGTTTGCCCGCGTCTGGATGCATAACGAGATGCTGCAGGTGGAAGGGAAGAAGATGTCCAAGTCCTTGGGCAATTTCTTCACCGTGCGGGACCTGCTGGGGCAGGGCGTGCCGGGCGAGGTGATCCGCTTCGTCTTTCTGGGGACGCATTACGGGCGGCCCATGGACTGGACCGCCGAGAAGGCGGCGCAGGCGGAAAGAACCCTAGACTGGCTCTATTCTACCGTTGGTGATGTGCCCTTACAGGAAGAGTGGACTCCTAATGAGAAGGTTGTGCAGGCACTTGCCGATAACCTTAACACGTCCCTTGCGATTACTGAGTTAATTGAGCAAGCAAAGTCCGTCCTACCGAAAGGCCATCCCTCCGCTGATGGGAGCGATGAGGTTGGCGCATTGGAACTGAAGCGGACTGCGGCGCTGCTTGGACTGCTTCAATCTACCGAAACGGAGTGGAAGGCCACGAAGCTTGGTGGGGTGGACCTTGCGCCCTATGCCGCGCGGCTGGGCGCCTTGCGCGAGGCGGCGATGGCGTCGAAGGATTTTGCGCCCGTGGATGCGATGAAGGCCGCGCTGGTGGCGGCGGGGGTGGAGGTGCGGATGTCCAAGGCGGGGGTGGAGTTGCTGCCCGGGCCGGGATTCGATGCCGCGAAGCTGGAGGGGTTGGTGTGAGCGATTTTTCTGCGAAAAATCGGGGGGGCGCTGCCCCCGTCCGCCGGTGGCGGACTCCCCCGGGGTATTTGGGCCGAGATGAAGGAGCGGTGTCGTGAAGGAGCGGCTTTACCTGTTTGACACCACTCTGCGCGACGGGCAGCAGACGCAGGGGGTGCAGTTTTCCACCGCCGAGAAGCGGCAGATCGCGGCGGCGCTGGATGTGCTGGGGGTGGATTACATCGAGGGCGGCTGGCCGGGGGCGAACCCGACGGATAGCGAATTCTTTGCCGATGTGCCGCGGACGCGGGCGGCGATGACGGCCTTTGGCATGACCAAGCGGGTCGGGCGGTCGGCGGAGAATGACGATGTGCTGGCGGCCGTTCTGGATGCGGGGACGGGGGCGGTCTGTCTGGTGGGCAAGACGCACGAGTTCCATGTGCGCACGGCGCTGGGGTGTTCGCTGGAGGAGAATGTCGAGGCGATCCGCGCGAGCGTGGCGCATTGCGTGGCCAAGGGGCGCGAGGCGCTGTTCGATGCGGAGCATTTCTTTGACGGATATCGGGCGAATCCGTCCTATGCGCTGGACTGCCTGAAGGCGGCGCTGGGGGCGGGGGCGCGGTGGGTCGTGTTGTGCGACACCAACGGGGGCACCCTGCCTGCCGAGGTGGGGCGCGTGGTGGCCGGGGTGATCGCGGCGGGCGTGCCGGGGGAGCGCCTGGGCATCCATTGCCATGACGATACCGGCAATGCGGTGGCCAATTCGCTGGCCGCCGTCGATGCGGGGTGCCGGCAGATACAGGGCACGCTGAACGGGCTGGGCGAGCGCTGCGGCAATGCGAATCTGACGACGATCATCCCGACGCTGCTGCTGAAAGAGCCCTATGCGGGGCGGTTCGAGACGGGGGTCACGCGCGAGGCGCTGGCGGGGATGGTGCGGGTCAGCCGGACGCTGGACGATATCCTGAACCGCGTGCCGCTGCGGAGCGCGCCTTATGTGGGTGCGTCGGCCTTTGCCCACAAGGCGGGGCTGCATGCCAGTGCGATCCTGAAGGACCCGTCCACCTACGAGCATGTGGACCCTGCGGTGGTGGGCAACGAGCGTGTCATCCCGATGTCCAATCAGGCCGGGCAGTCGAACCTGCGGGCGCGGCTGGCGGCGGCGGGGATCGAGGTGGACCCGAAGGATGCGCGGCTCGGGCGGATTCTGGAAGTGGTGAAGGAGCGCGAGGATCAGGGCTATGCCTATGACGGCGCGCAGGCGAGTTTCGAGCTGGTGGCGCGGGGGGAGTTGGGGCTGCTGCCCGAGTTCTTCGAGGTGAAGCGATACCGCGTCACGGTGGAGCGGCGGAAGAACAAGTACAACCAGATGGTCAGCCTGTCCGAGGCGGTCGTCGTGGTGAAGATCGGCGAGACGAAGATGCTGTCGGTGTCGGAATCGATGGATGAGACGGGGACGGATCGGGGGCCGGTGAACGCGCTGGCCAAGGCTTTGGGCAAGGATCTGGGGCCCTATCAGGCGGTGATCGACGACATGAAACTGGTCGATTTCAAGGTGCGCATCACGCAGGGCGGCACCGAGGCGGTGACGCGGGTCATCATCGACAGCGAGGATTCGCAGGGGCGGCGGTGGTCGACGGTGGGGGTGTCGGCCAATATCGTGGATGCGAGTTTCGAGGCGCTGCTGGATGCGATCAATTGGAAGTTGATCCGCGATGTGGGCCAGGCGGTGGCGGGATGAGCGTGGAGGCCTGCGCCGCGCTGGTGGAGCGGGGCGATCCCGACCGCTTCGCCGCCGTGATGGCGGCGCCCGTGGCGGCTCGGGGGCGGCTTTTTGTTCTTTATGCCTTCAATCTGGAGGTGGCGCGGGCGCCTTGGGTCACGAAGGAGCCGATGATTGCCGAGATGCGGCTGCAATGGTGGCGCGATATCGTGGCCGAGGCGGGGGCGGGCAAGGCGGCGCGGGCGCATGAGGTGGCGGGGCCGCTGTCGGCGCTGATCCGCGAGGCGGGGTTGCCGGTCGAGGTGCTGGACCGGCTGGTCGAGGCGCGGCGCTGGGATGTCTATCGCGACCCTTTCGAGGATCGGGCGGCCTTTGACGCCTATCTGGAGGATACGGGCGCGGGGCTGATGTGGCTGGCGGGGCGGGCGCTGGGGGCCGCTGACGGGGCCGAGGCGGCACTGCGGGGCATCGGGCGGGCGGCGGGGCTGGCGGCGTTCCTGCGGGCCGTGCCGGAGCTGGAGGCGCGGGGGCGCATCCCGCTGGTCGACGGGCGGGCCGAGGCGGTGGCGGCGCTGGCGCGCGAGGGTCTGGGCTGGATTGCGGCGGCGCGGGGGGAATTGCGGCGGGCCGGTCCGGCGCGGGCGGCGAGCATTGCGGGCTGGCAGGCCGGAGGTCTGTTGCGGCTGGCGGCGGCGGAGCCTGCGCGCGTTGCCGAGGGGCGGTTGCAGCTTTCGGAATTCGCGCGGCGCTGGGGGCTTTTGCGTGCGGGGCTGCGCGGCGGACTTTGACGCGGCGTCACCGCGATTTTCCCGCAATTCTATCTGATTGCCCTAGAAAATCCCGAATTGTGGCCGTTTGAGACCATGAAGGTGCGTCAGGGTGCATCCCGGCAGTCGTGTCATGGTGGCCGGTTGCTTCCCTGCCGTTCGCGGGTAGAGGCGTCGCATGAGTGTCATTTCGCAGATCGTTCCGGTGGATACCGAGGTCGTCACCACGCCGCGCGGGTTCTTGCGCGGCACGCGGGTGATGACGGTCGGCGGATTGCGCGCGGTGGAGGAGGTGCGGGTCGGGGATCGGATCGCGTCACCCTGCGGGGCAGTCCGTGCCGTGCGGCAGGTGGTGCAGCGCTTTGTCCTGCGGGGCGGGGAGCGGCTGGTCGCCGTATCGGGCGAGGCGCGGGGGTTGCACGGGCGCACGCCGGACCTGCTGTTGCCCGCGGGGCAGATGATCGTCGTGGCGGGGGACCGGCTCGCGGCCTATTTCGGGGTCGAGGAAGCCTTGGCCCCCATCGGTGCGCTGGCGAACGGAACGGACCTGCGGCTGGTCGAGGTCGAGGGGCCGGATGCCTGGTACGAGATCGAGGTCGACGCGCCCTGTCTGGCGGTGGTCGAGGGGTTGCAGGTGGCACTGGGTGCCGCCGATGACGAGGGCTGCCCGCTGCTGAGCGAGAGCGACGCACGGTTGCTGGCGCTGGCGGCCTGATCCCGCGCGGGGGCCTAGCGGGCGCGCATGTCCTGCGGGCGGAGCGCCAGCCAGATCAGCGCGCCACCGGCAAGGACGAGGAAGGGCAGCATGGCGAAGTTGACCGCCTGCCAGCCGGCCTGCACCGTTCCGCCCGAGCAGTTCATCAGTCCGCCCGAGGAGAGCGAGGCGAGCGTGACGCCGCCGAAGACCACGAGGTCGTTCAGGCCCTGGAGGCGGCCCTTCTCCTCGGCGGCCTGCTGGGCGGTGAGCATGGTGGTCGCGCCGATGAAGCCGAAGTTCCAGCCGAGGCCGAGAAGGGCGAGGGCGATGAAGAAGTTTTCCAGGTGAACGCCGGCGATGGCGACGGCACCGGCGGCGGCGAGGATGGTCAGGCCGAGGGCCACGATGCGTTCGGCCCCGAAGCGGGCGATCAGGTGGCCGGTGAAGAAGCTGGGCGCATACATGGCGAGGACATGGGCGGTGACGACATCCGCCGCGTCGCCCTTGGTGAAGCCGCAGCCCACCACGGCGAGGGGGGAGGAGGTCATCACGAGGTTCATCAGCGCGTAGGAGACGGTGGCGCAGATCATGGCGACAGCGATGCGGGGCGTGCGGACGAGTTCGGCGCGGCTGCGGCCTGCGGGTGATCCGGTCGCGGCGGGGCGGGGGGCGGGGATGTCGAGCAGCAGGAAGAGGAAGACACCCGCAAGGTTCAGCGCCATGACGGCAAGATAGGTGGCGAGGAAGGGGATCACCATCGCCTCGGCCGTGACCTTGACGAGCTGGGGGCCGACCACGGCAGAGAGGAGGCCGCCCGCCATGACCAGCGAGATCGCCTTGGGGCGGTAGCTGTCCGAGGCGGTGTCGGCTGCGGCGAAGCGGTAGAAGCCCTGTGCCGACATGTAGATGCCGGTGAAGAGGGCGGCGATCACGAAGAGGACGAAGCTTTGCTGGAGGAGCGCGAGGGCGCCGAGAGCGCCGCCGATCCCGCCGCCGAGCGCGCCCACCGCGAAACCGGCGCGGCGGCCGTGGCGCTGCATGAAGGCCGAGATGGTGGTGGCGGTGAGCATGGAGCCGATGACGGCTGCGGTGATGGGCAGGGTGGCCCAGCAGACATTGGGGGCGAGCGACTGGCCCGCCAGACCCGCGACGGTGAAGATCATCGGCATCTGCGCGCCGAGGATGGCCTGCGCCGCCACAAGGACAAGGACGTTGCGGCGGGCAGTGCTGTCGGTGGGGGCGGATGCATCGGTCATGGGCGCAAGGGTTAGCCGATGGGGTGGCGGGGGCAAGGGACAAATGCGCGCGGGGGAATGCGAGGGGGGAGGGATCGGCGGACGCGCGCGGGTGGCTGGCGGCGCAGGGGTATTTGGGCCAAGGTGAGGGGGGCAGGGAGGCGACATGGCGACGGGGCGCATCATCACGGGGCCGGATTGCGTGGCCGAGGGGGCGGCGTGGCTGGCCGCGCGCGAGCCGCGGTTTGCGCATGCGCTGTCGTTGACGGGACCATTGCCGCTGCGCCGGAGGGAGGACGGGTTCCGTGCGCTTCTGTCCGCGATCGTATCGCAGCAGGTTTCGGTGGCATCGGCCAATGCGATCTGGGCGCGGCTGGAGGCGGCGGGGTTGTGTGATCCCGAGGCGATGGCGGGGGCGGGGGAGGAGGTGCTGCGGGCGGCGGGTCTGTCGCGGCAGAAGGCGCGATACGGGCAGGCGCTGGCGCGGGCGGGGATCGATTTCGTCGCGCTGCGCGAGGCGGCGGACGAGGAGGTGGTGGCGGTGCTGACTGCCGTGCCGGGGATCGGGCGGTGGACGGCGGAGATTTACGCGATGTTCGCGCTGGGGCGGGCGGATGTGTTCGCGCCGGCGGATCTGGCCTTGCAGGAGGGGGTGCGGCTGTTGTTTGCGCTGGAGGCGCGGCCGCAGGAGAAGGCGCTGCGGGCGATGGCGGAGGCGTGGTCGCCCTGGCGGGCGGTTGCGGCGCGGCTGCTCTGGGCCTACTACCACGTGGAGAAACGGCGGGAGGGCATCCGGTGAGCTTGAAATTCGGGCGCAAGGCGGCGCGGAGCGGGCGGGCGACGTCGGTCGTGGTCTTTGTCCATGGCTATGGCGCGGACGGGGCGGACCTGTTGGGTCTGGGCGACGCGCTGGCGCCGCATCTGCCCGATACGGTCTTTGTCGCGCCCGACGCGCCGCAGCCCTGTGTGGGCAATCCCTTCGGGTTCCAGTGGTTCCCGATCCCGTGGCTGGACGGGTCGAGCGAGGAGGCCGCGAAGGCGGGGATGGCGGAGTCGGTCGTGCTGTTCAACGAATTCCTTGACGCGCGGCTGGCGGAGGAAGGTGTCGGACCGGAGGCGATGGCGCTGGTCGGGTTCTCGCAGGGTGCGATGATGTCGCTGCATGTCGCGCCGCGGCGGGCGCAGGCGGTGGCGGGGGTGGTGGCGATCTCGGGCCGTCTGCTGTTGCCGGAATTGCTGGCCGCGGAGGCGGTGGTGAAGCCGCCCGTGTTGCTGGTGCATGGCGATCAGGACCCTGTGGTGCCTTTTGCCGATATGGGGCTGGCGGGGGATGCGCTGGTCGCGGCGGGGTTCGAGACCTATGGCCATGTCATGGAGGGCACGGGGCATGGCATCGCGCCGGACGGGTTGGGTGTGACCTTGCAGTTCCTGAGGGAACGTCTGCCGTGCTAGCGATTTTTCTGGCGAAAAATCAGGGGGCGCTCGCGCCCCCTCTGGCCCTCTGGGCCATTCACCCCCTGAGGATATTCGGGAACGGATGAAGCGGCAGGATCAGGCCGTGGTGGCGTGAAGATAGGCGGCGCAGCCGGTGAGGGCGGCGAAGTCATCTTCGACCACGGTGACGGAGAAGTCCTTTTGCAGGAGGTCCACGCGGCGCGCCTCGCGGAAGGTGGCGGTCAGGCCGAAGCGGGCGAAATGGGGCGTCATGGCGCGGGACATGCCGCCGATCAGGTAGATGCCCCCATAGGGCAGGTGGATGAGCGCGAGGTCGGCCAGAACCTGCGCGAGGATGGTGGTGTAGAGCCGTGCGGCATGGGTGGCCGTGGGGTCGCCCGCGGCGAGGGCGGTGAGGACTTCGGCAGAGGTCTTTTCCTGCGGCTGGCCCGCCTCGGCCGCCGCGAAGGCGTGGAGGTTGGCGAGGCCGCGACCGGCGAGCACCTCTTCCGCGCCGCAATGCGGGGTTTCGCCGCGGGAGTGCAGGCGGGCTTCGATGAAGCGCATCAGGCGGAGGTCTTCTTCGGAGCGGACGGGCATGTTGACATGGCCGCATTCGGAGGGCGGCACGACGCGGGCGGCGCCCTGTCCGTGGACAGGGGCCGCGTTGACGCCGGTGCCGAGCCCCACGACCAGCATGGCGGCGGCGGGGTGGACGGGGCCGTCGATCAGGCGGCGCAGGTGGTCGGGCGCGATGTGGCCCAGCGCGTGGCCCTGTGCCTGCAGGTCGTTCAGGATGGCGACGCGGGTGGCGCCCGTGGCGGTGGCGAGTTTCGCGCCGTCCATCACCCAGTCGAGATTGGTCATGGTGGCCACGCCGTCCTGCACGGGGCCGGCGGCGGCGACGCAGACGCCGTCGGGGCGCGCGCCGGTGGTGGCGAGGTAGTCGCGCAGGATATGGGCGATGTCCTTGTCTGCGGCCTTGTATTCGGCGTTGGGGTAGCGTGCGATGCTGTCGGCGCGGACGGTGGTGCCGTCGGCCAGTGCGACCCTTGTATTGGTGCCGCCGATATCGGCGAGGATGGCGAGGGTCATGGCTGCTCCGTCAATCGTTCCGCGCCAATGCGCGGGCGAGGGCGTGATAGGAGGATTTCGGGGTCCGCTTCAAGCTGTCGAAGTCCACATGGACGAGGCCGAAGCGTTTTTCATAGCCTTCGGCCCATTCGTAATTGTCCAGAAGCGACCAGTAGAAGAAGCCCCTGACATTCGCGCCGTCCGAGATGGCCCGTTTCGTGGCGGCGAGGTGGGCGAAGAGGAACTCCTCGCGCACCGTGTCGGGAAGGTCGGGCAGGTCGGGGTTGGCCATGCCGTTTTCGGTGACGTAGATCGGCAGGTCGCCCACGTGGTCCTTCGCCATGCGGGTGAGGAAGTGGTGCAGCCCTTCGGGGTAGATTTCCCAGCCCATCTGGGTTTTCGGGCGGTCGCCGTCGACGGTGCGGAGGGCGGGCCATGGCGCGCCCGCGTCATGGGCGAGGATGTGGCGGGTGTAGTAGTTGACCCCCAGCCAGTCGAGCGGCTGGGCGATGGTGGCCATGTCGTCCTGCCAGCCCTGCGGCATGTGGGGGCCGAGCCCTTGCAGCACGTTGGCGGGATAGGTCCGGCGGGTGATGGCCTCGATGAACCAGCGGTTGAAGATGCCGTCCCAGAGGGCGGCGGCGCGGATGTCGGCGGCGCTGTCGCTGGCGGGCTGGGCGTAGTCGAAGTTCAGCACGACGCCGAGGTTTTTCTGCCCCATGCCGCGCAGGCGGTCCACGGTCAGGCCGTGGGCGAGCAGGATGTGGTGCATGGCGCGGGCGGCGGCGCGGATGTCGCGCAGGCCGGGGGCGTGGATGCCCATGAAATGGGACAGCCACGCGACGCACCACGGTTCGTTGATCGTGGCGATGGTCTCCACCCGGTCGCCCAGCGTGCGGGTGACGGTTTCGGCGAAATCGGCGAAGCGGTGGCAGGTGTCGCGGTTGGTCCAGCCGCCCCTGTCGGCAAGGGCCGAGGGCATTTCCCAGTGATAGAGGGTCTGGAAGGGTTTGAGGCCGCGTTCCAGCATCCCGTCGACCAGACGGTCGTAGAAGGCCAGTCCTTCGGGGTTCACGGTCACGCCGTCGGGCATGACGCGGTTCCAGGCGGTAGAGAAGCGGTAGGCGTCCATGTTGGCCGCGCGCAGCAGGTCGAGGTCTTCGGGCCAGCGGTGGTAATGGTCGCAGGCCAGCGCGCCATCCTCGGCGCGGACGACGTTGCCGGGGGTGGCGGCGAATGTGTCCCAGTGGCAGGGACCGGCTGCGCCATGCCTCATCCCCTCGATCTGGTAGGCGGCTGTGGCGGCCCCGAAGAGGAAGCCTTCGGGGAAGTCGAAGCGCGACAGGGTCATGGGATCAGCCGTTGCGGGGGGCCGGTCCGGTGGACTGGCCGATGATGAGCTCTGCCTCGAGCAGGCGGGTTTCGGGGGGGGCGTCGGGCTGGGCGATGCGCAACATCAGCATCTCGGCCGCGATGCGGCCCGCCTCGCGCACCGAGGAGCGGGTGGCGGTGAAGATCGGCACATCCTCGCCGTTCTTCATGTAGGAGAGGTCGTCGTCATGGATGATGACCGACACGTCGCGGCCCATCCTCAGGCCGCGGGATTCGATGGCGCGGCGCACGCCCATGCCCGAGATCATCGAGGCCACGAGGAAGGCCGTGGGGGGGGCGGGCAGGTCCAGCATGGCGGAGGCGGCGCGGAAGCCTGCGACTTCGGTCATCTCGTCCGAGGCGCAGAGGTCGGGGTCGATGGACAGGCCGCGCGCGGCAAGCGCATCGGCGAACCCCGTGCGGCGGCGGATGGCGAAATCCATGAATTCGAGGCCGTTGACCAAACCGATGCGGGTATGGCCGAGATCGAGGAGGAATTCGGTCGCTCGCTGGAACGCGCGGCGGTTGTTCACGTCGACCCAGGAATAGGGCAGGCCGGCACCGGTGGCGCGGCCGTGCACGACGAAGGGAAGCCCCACCTCGTGCAGGAGCGGGATGCGCGGGTCGTCCATCCGGGGGGCGTGCAGGATCACGCCGTCGACCGCCCCGCGCGAGCGCAAGTCGCGATAGGCCTCTTCCTCGGCATCGTCGGGGACGACGGAGAGGACCATGTCATAGCCGTTGCGCGAATAGCTTTCGCCCGCGCCGGCGATGAAGTCTGCGAAGACGGGGTTCACGATCTCGTGCCGGGTGGCGACGGGGATGACGTGGCCCACAGCCATGGCGCGGCCCGTGGCAAGGCGGATGGCGCGGGTGTTGGGGCGGTAGTTGTGCCGCTTGGCCGCGGCCATGACGCGGGCGCGCGTGGCCTCGTTCACCTCGGGGTAGCCGTTCAGGGCGCGGCTGACCGTCGTGGGGGAGAGGCCGAGTTTGCTGGCCAGTTCCTTGAGGTTCATGGGGCCCGTGTTCCAAACCGATTTGAGGACGCAGGCCAGATTATTTGCGCCGCGCGGCGAGGTCAAAGGTTAAGCGCAGGGGATTCCGAAAACGTTTTCGGATGCGTTGTGAATCCGGCACATGCAAAAGCAGGGGAAACGCATGCCAAAGACCGCTGGACAGCGGTGGATGCGGGGTCTGCTTTCCGCTGCGTTCCAATGCGCTTTGGATTGACTTGAAGCAAGCCTTCGGCAAATGTGCGGCATCCAAAGCGGTTTGAGGATGATTCTGGCCGGTGTTGGTTTGAAGCCCTGCATGTGAGCGGGGAAATCGGGAGGAAGAACATGACAGCGAAGTTTCTCGCAAGCGCCGCGGCGCTGGCGCTTTTGTCCGGCGCGGCCGCCGCGCAGGACGTGAAATTCCCCATCGGCGAAGGTGCGTTCAACTGGGACAGCTACAAGGCCTTTGACGAGAAGTACAATCTTGACGGGCAGAAGATTACCGTGCTCGGCCCGTGGCTGAGCGTCGACCAGGAGCTGTTCCAGAGCGTGATCGCCTATTTCGAGGCGGCGACCGGCGCGGATGTGGAATATATCGGGGCCGAGGGCTTCGAGCAGCAGGTGGTGATCGACGCCGAGGCGGGTTCGCCCCCCGATGTCGCGGTCTTTCCGCAGCCCGGCCTGATGCGCGGCATGGCGGCCAAGGGGCAGGTCCTGCCCATGTCGCCCGAGATCGTGCAGTGGACAAAGGACAACTATGCGGCCGGCCAGTCCTGGGTCGATCTGGTGACCTTCCCCGGTTCGGATGGTGCGGCCAATACCTTCGGCTTTTTCTACAAGGTCGATGTGAAGTCGCTGGTCTGGTACGTGCCCGAGAATTTCGAGGATGCGGGTTACGCCGTTCCGACGACCATGGAAGAGCTGAAGGCGCTGACCGACCAGATCGTGGCGGATGGCGGCACCCCGTGGTGCATCGGTCTGGGATCAGGCGGTGCGACGGGCTGGCCCGCGACCGACTGGGTCGAGGACATGATGCTGCGCACGACCACGCCGGAAAACTATGACAAGTGGGTGTCGAACGAGCTGAAGTTCAACGACCCCGTCGTCGTGAACGCGATCGACCAGTTCGGCGCCTTCGCCAAGAACGATGCCTATGTGTCGGGTGGCGCGGGTTCCGTTGCCTCGACCGACTTCCGTGACAGCCCGAAGGGTCTGTTTGCCTCGCCCCCGCAGTGCTATATGCACCGTCAGGCGTCGTTCATCCCGTCCTTCTTCCCCGAAGGCACCGTCATCGGCGAGGATGCGGACTTCTTCTACTTCCCCGCCTTTGCCGAGCAGGATCTGGGACAGCCGGTTCTGGGTGCGGGCACGACCTTCGGTCTGATGAAGGAATCTGACGCGGGTCGTGCCTTCATCGAGTTCCTGACCACCCCCATCGCGCATGAGGTGTGGATGAACCAGACCGGCTTCCTGACGCCCCACAAGGGCGTGAACACGGACCTTTACGGTGACCCGACGCTGAAGAAGATGGGCGACATCCTGCTGAACGCGACGACCTTCCGCTTTGACGGGTCGGACCTGATGCCCGGCGGCGTGGGTGCGGGCGTGTTCTGGACCGGCATGGTCGACTATGTCGGCGGCAAGTCGGCGCAGGACGTGGCGGACTCGATCCAGTCCACCTGGGACTCGCTGCAGTAAGCGGCACTGACAGGGCCCGTCGCGACAATCGCGGCGGGCCTTTTTCTTCTGCCGCTGCGGTCGGTGCGGTTGACGCGGCGCGTCGGCGCGGCGTTCCCTGACACGGCGGATATTGCATCTTCAGGCATTTCGGGAGGGGGTCTGACCGATGGAACAGTTCTTCGGTGCGGCGACGACGATCGTCATCGGGGTCGGTGGCTGCCTTCTGTATTTCTTTCTGACCAACATGCTGCTGGACCGGATCTTTCCCGCCAGCGGGCCGAATATCAGCCGCAACATCAACCGCGCCAATGCGGTGCGGCCGTGGCTGTTCCTGTTTCCGGCGCTGATCCTGCTGACGCTCTACCTTGTCTACCCGCTGTTCTGGTCGATCTACCTGTCGGTCATGGATGCCAATGGCCGCGCATTCGTGGGCATGTCCAACTATGCGTGGATGGTGAACGACCCCAAGTTTCTGGAATCCATGCGGAACAACATCCTGTGGCTGATCGTGGTTCCGGCCCTGTCCACCTTTTTCGGCCTGTTGGCGGCGGCGCTGACCGACCGGATCCGCTGGGGCAATTTCGCCAAGGCGATGATCTTCATGCCCATGGCGATCTCTTTTGTCGGGGCCTCGGTCATCTGGAAATTCGTCTATGACTTCCGGCCCGAGGGGCAGAACCAGATCGGTCTGCTCAATGCCATCGTGGAGGCCTTTGGCGGCGCGCCGGAGACATGGCTGACGCATGAGATCGTCAACAGCTTCCTGTTGATGGTGGTGCTGATCTGGATCCAGACGGGGTTCGCAATGGTCATCCTGTCGGCTGCGCTGCGGGGGATTCCGGAGGAGACGGTGGAGGCCGCTATTCTGGATGGTGCGTCGCCGCTGCAGGTCTTTTTCAGGATCAAGGTGCCGCAGATCTGGGGGACGATCCTTGTGGTCTGGACCACCATCACCATTACCGTGCTGAAGGTGTTCGACATCGTGCTGACCATGACCAACGGGCAGTGGGGCACGCAGGTTCTGGGCAATTACATGTATGACTGGCTGGTCCGTGGGCAGGATAGCGGCCGCGCTTCGGCCATTGCCATCGTGATCATGCTGCTGGTGACGCCGATCATGATCTGGAACATCCGGAACGCCCGCAAGGAGATGCGCTGATGGACAATATCGTCGGCCAGAAATCGAGCCTGACCTGGGTGGTCAACATTGCGGCGGCGGCGCTGGTGCTGTTGTGGACGATCCCGACCTTCGGGCTCTTGGTGTCGTCCTTTCGCGACCGCGACCAGATCCTGACGAGCGGGTGGTGGCAGTCGCTCTTCCCGCAGGAGGCATCGGTGCATTACCGCGCGGGCGCGCCGGATACGGCGGTGCAGGAGGGTGGGCTTTATGTCATCGCGGGCAATGTGTTCGACGGGGCGGGCGGCGTGGTCAGCGCCTTTGGCACGAATTCGCGCGATCCGGCGGCCTTTGCGGCGGGCGAGACGGTGCAGACCAATGACGGTTATGAACTGACCGTGTCGGAGGATGGGGCCTATCGCCTGACCTCGGCCGTGCCCTTCGAGGGGACGCGGGGCGAGCGGTTCTTCGTGACGACGACGCAGCCGCCCACGTTCACCACCGAGAATTTCGTGAAGGTGCTGAATGCCGAAGGGTTGGGGCGCGGGTTCCTGAACACGCTGACCGTGTCGATCCCGGCGACGGTGATCCCGATCCTGGTCGCGGCCTTTGCGGCCTATGCGCTGGCCTGGATGGAGTTTCCGGGGCGGGCGCTGTTGATCGCGGCGGTGGTGGGGCTCTTGGTGGTGCCCCTGCAACTGGCGCTGATCCCGCTGTTGCAACTGCATCTGAAGGCGGGGATCGGGAAGAGCTATATCGGCATCTGGCTGGCCCATTCGGCATTCGGCCTGCCCTTGGCGATTTACCTGTTGCGCAACTACATGGCCGGTCTGCCGCGCGACATCATCGAAAGCGCGCGGGTGGACGGGGCAACGGATTTCCAGATCTTCCTGCGGATCATCCTGCCGTTGTCTTTCCCTGCGCTGGCGTCATTCGCGATCTTCCAGTTCCTGTGGACGTGGAATGACCTGCTGGTGGCGCTGGTCTTCCTCGGGTCGACGCAGGACCAGCTGGTGATGACCGGACAATTGAAGGAATTGATGGGGTCGCGCGGGGGGGATTGGGAAATCCTTGCGGCCTCGGCCTTCATCAGTATCGCGGTACCTTTGGCGGTGTTTTTCGCCATGCAGAAATATCTGGTCCGTGGCCTGCTGGCCGGATCGGTGAAGTGAGAAAGACCTGAGGAATGAAAGACGTGATCGGCCATGACGCCGACTGGTGGCGCGGGGCGGTGATCTATCAGATCTACCCCCGCAGCTTTCAGGACAGCAATGGCGACGGGGTGGGCGACCTTGCGGGGATCGCGGAGCGGTTGGGGCATATCGCGGCGCTGGGTGCGGATGCGGTCTGGATCAGCCCGTTCTTCACCAGCCCGATGAAGGATTTCGGCTATGACGTCAGCGATTATTGCGACGTCGACCCGCTGTTCGGCAGTCTTGAGGATTTCGACCGCGTGGTGGCGCGGGCGCATGAGCTGGGCCTGAAGGTGATGATCGATCTGGTGCTGTCGCATACCAGCGACCAGCATCCGTGGTTCAGGGAAAGCCGGAAGGACCGCACCAATGGCAAGGCCGACTGGTATGTCTGGGCAGAGCCCAAGCCGGACGGGACGCCGCCCAACAACTGGCTGTCGGTCTTTGGCGGCAGCGCGTGGCAGTGGGATGCACGGCGCGAGCAGTATTATCTGCACAACTTCCTGACTAGCCAGCCTGACCTGAACCTGCACGAGCCTGCGGTGCAGGAGGCGCTTCTGGACGTGGCGCGGTTCTGGCTGAAGCGGGGGGTGAACGGGTTCCGGCTGGATACGATCAATTTCTACTTTGCCGACAGGCATTTGCGCGACAATCCTGCACTGCCGAAGGAATTGCGGAATGACAGTATTGCGCCGAGCGTGAACCCCTATAACCACCAGTTGCATCTGTTTTCGAAGAACCAGCCGGAAAACCTTGAATTCCTGCGGAAATTCCGTGCTGTGCTGAACCCCTACAAGGCCGCTGCCGTGGGCGAGGTGGGCGATGCCCAGCGCGGGCTGGAGATCATGGCGGAATATACCGCCGGTGGGGACAAGGTGCAGATGTGCTATCCCTTCGAGATGCTGCAACCGGCGCGGCTGACGGCGGGGCTGGCGAAGCAGACCTTTGACCGGCTGTCGGCGGCGGCGCCGGGGGCGTGGCCCTGCTGGGCCTATTCCAACCACGACACGGTGCGGCACATCACGCGCTGGGGGCTTTCGGACGCGGCAGCAAGGGTTTACGCGACGATGCTGATGTGTCTGCGCGGGTCGGTCTGCCTGTATCAGGGCGAGGAATTGGGCCTGCCCGAGGCGGAGATCGCCTATGAGGAATTGCAAGACCCCTATGGCATCGAGTTCTGGCCCGAGTTCAAGGGGCGCGACGGGTGCCGAACGCCGATGGTCTGGCAGACGGACAATGCGCTGTGCGGCTTTTCGTCGGCGCAGAAGGCGTGGCTGCCGGTGACGGCGCCGCACCGGCCGCTGTCGGTTGCCGCGCAGGAGGGTGAGGCGGGGTCGCTTTTGCACCATTACCGCGCGGCGCTGGCCTTCCGGCGAGGGCATCCGGCCTTGCGCGATGGCGGGATGGAGCAGGTGATCGCCACGGGGGATGTGTTCAGCTTCGTGCGGACGGGGGCGGAGACGATCTTCTGCGCCTTCAACCTTGGTCCGTCCGAGGCGCGGGTGTCGCTGCCCGAGGGGCGGTGGGAGCGGATCGGCGAGGCGGTGGGAAGCGTGGCGGCGGCGGGCGGCACCGGAGAGGTGCGGCTGTCCGGCTGGGGCTGCTGTCTGGCGCGCAGGGTTTAACGGGAGGGACGGACGATGGCAGAGCTGAAGCTGGTCAATGTCGAGAAGGCCTATGGCGAGGTGAAGGTGTTGAAGGACATCAACCTCGAGATCCAGACGGGCGAGCTGATCGTCTTTGTCGGTCCTTCGGGCTGCGGGAAATCCACGCTGTTGCGGATGATCGCGGGGTTGGAGCGGATCACGGGCGGGGATTTTTCGATCGACGGGGTGCGGATGAACGACGTGCCGCCCGCGCAGAGGGGGATCGCGATGGTGTTCCAGTCCTACGCGCTTTACCCGCACATGACGGTGCGGGACAACATGGCCTTCGCGTTGAAGATCGCGAAGAAATCGGCGCAGGAGATCGCGGCGGCGGTCGACAAAGCGGCGAAGATTTTGCAACTGACGCCCTATCTGGACCGTCTGCCCAAGGCGCTGTCGGGCGGGCAGCGGCAGAGGGTGGCCATCGGGCGGGCCATTGTGCGCGACCCGAAGGTCTATCTGTTTGACGAGCCGCTGTCGAACCTTGACGCAGCACTTCGCGTGGCGACGCGGATCGAGATCGCGCAGTTGAAGGAGCAGATGCCGAATTCCACCATGATCTATGTGACGCATGATCAGGTGGAGGCGATGACACTGGCCAGCCGCATCGTGGTGCTGGCAGGCGGCGGGATCAGCCAGGTGGGCACGCCGCTGGAGCTCTATGAACGGCCCGAGAACGAGTTTGTCGCGCAGTTCATCGGCAGTCCCGCGATGAACCTGATGCCGGGCGAGGTGGTGGAGACGGGCGCCACCACCGTGGTGCGTCTGGCCAATGGCGGCATGGCGCGGTCGGCGGTGCCGACGGTGGCGGGTGACAAGGGGTTGAAGGTGAATATCGGCATCCGGCCCGAGGATCTGGTCACCGCAACGGGCGAGGCGGCCTTTACTGGCGAGGTGGAAATCACCGAGGCGCTGGGGGAGGTGACGCTGCTCTACTTCAAACGGCAGGGAGAGGCGGCGCAGGTGGTGGCGAAGCTGCCGGGCATCCATGCGGGGTTGCGGCACAAGACGGTGTCGCTGTCGGCGGAGCCTGCGAAGGTGCATCTCTTCGCGGAGGGGAAATCGCTGCTTTACCGGTGAGGGCGGAGCGGGGGTTTCACCCCCGCACCCCCAGAGTATTTGGGCCGAGATGAAGGGGCAGGGTCGACCTGCCCCTTTGGCGTTTCAGGCGCGCGTCTTGCGGGCGTGGAAGATGAAGCCGAGGAAGTTCAAGAGGACCTGCGCGGCGAGGATCGCGGTGGTGCCGTCGCGGTCGTAGTCGGGGGCGACCTCGACAAGGTCGATGCCGACGATGTCGTGGGTGTTGGCGACCTGCTGTAGGATTTCGAGGACTTCGTAATAGAGGAAGCCCCCATGGCTGGGCGTGCCGGTGCCCGGCGCGATGGAGGGGCAGAAGCCGTCGATGTCGATGGTGACATAGACGCGGGCGCCTTCGGGGATGCGGGCGGCGGTGGCGTCGGGGCCGAGCTTGCGGACCTGACGCACCGAGAGGATGTCGTCGCCCATCGCGCGGGCGGCATCATAGCCTTCCTTGGTGGTGGAGGAGACGTTGCGGATGCCCAGCGCGGTGATGCCGGTCACATAGTCCTTTTCTGCCGCGCGGCGCATCGGGTTGCCGTGGCCGTGGCGGACGCCGTGGCGGATGTCGACGAAATCGAGATGGGCGTCGATCTGGAGGATGTGGATCGGGCCCTGATCGTCGAAGGCGCGGATGCAGGGGATGTTGACGGAATGGTCGCCCCCGATGGTGACGGGCAGCGCGCCCGCCTTGAGGATGGCGCGGACGCCCTTTTCGATATTGGCGTGGCTGGTTTCGGTATCGGTATGGACGATGTCGGCATCGCCGATGTCGACCATGCGGACATCGGGGCCCATATAGGTGACGTCATCCTCGTGGTCATAGGCGCCGGCATGGCCGAAGGAGAAGAGGGTCGATGCCTCGCGCACGGCGCGGGGTCCGAAGCGGGCGCCGGCGCGGAACTGGGTGCCGAAGTCGAAGGGCGCGCCGAGGATGGCGATATCGGCGTCGATGGCGTTCCAGTCGGCCACATAGGGGCGTTTGCCGAAGGTCGAGATGCCGACGAAGGGCAGGTTCAGGCGGCCGGTGTCATAGGTATTGGCGGACATTTGGGTCAGGTCTCTCCGTCGGTCTGGTCTGGGTCTGTTGCGGTGAAAAGGGTGGGGATGAGGCCCGCGATCCGGTCGGCCTGCGGGGTGAGGGCATTGGCGGCGAGGCGGGCGAGGATGATCGGCTCTGTCCCCGCATCGGTGAGGGTGACGGTGGCGAGTTTCGCCCCGCAACTGGCGCGGCGTCCCCATGGCCGTGTGTAGCTGAGCCCGACGCCGTGGCCGTTGGCCGCGTAGGAGCGCAGAAGGTCGAGCGAGGCAGTGCGATGGGCCACGGTGAAGGGCAGGTCGCGGGCAGAGAAGAGCGCGCGCATATGGCCGAGCGACAGGCCCTGATCGGCGAGGATGAGCGGGTATCGGGCCACCATGTCGAGGGTGACCCCGCGCCGGGCATGGGCGGCGAGCGGGTTGTCGGCGGCGCAGATGGCATGGGGCGCGACCTGCCGCAGCACGTTGCGATGGCAAGCGTCGTCAAGGCCGAGGTCCCATGTCAGGGCAAGGTCGATGCGCCCCGCGCGCAGGCCTTCGGTGATCGCCTCGAAGGGCAGGACGTCCGGCACGATGGCGATGCCGGGGGCGGTGGCGGCGAGTTTGCGCAGGAGGGGGGCGAGAAGGGTGGGGGCGAGATCCTCGAAACAGGCGAGGCGGACGGGGGCGGCGGGGGTTTCGCCGGACATAAGGCGGGTGAGGGCGTCGAGCTGTTCCTGTGCCTGTGCCAGCCATGAGCGGCCGAAGGAGGTGGGGGTGATGCGCCCGCCGGGGCGGCGGAGGAAGAGCGGCTGGCCCAGTGTCGCCTCGAGCTGGGCGAGGGAGACGGAGAGGGCGGGTTGGGAGATATGCAATGCCTCGGACGCCGCCGTGACGCCGCCGAAGCGGGCGGTGGCGGTGGCGTATTCCAGTTGGCGGATGGTGATGGCAAGCATTACTAATGACCCCTATCGACAGATATTATTGGAAGCTATTGCCCGGTCGTGCCATTTGTCGACCCCGAAATCCATCTTTGCGACAGGAGGCCGGAATGGCGGTGGTGACGGGGTCGATGGCGGCGGATTACGCCCGCGACGGGGTGGTTCTGGTCAAGGGGCTGTTCGCCGGTTGGGTGGAAGAGTTGCGCGCCGGTGTGGAGCGGAACATGGCCGATCCCAGCCCGCAGTTGATGGCGACGCTGAAGCCCGGCGAGGCGGGCAAGTTCTTTGACGACTATTGCAACTGGCAGCGGATTCCGGAATTCGAGCGGGCGATCCGCGGGTCGGGCGTGGCGGATGTGGCGGCCGCGCTGATGGGGTCGGAGCGGGTGCAGCTGTTCCATGACCATGTGCTGGTGAAGGAGCCCGGGACGAACAAGCCCACGCCGTGGCATACGGACGGGCCTTACTATTTCGTCGAAGGGCGGCAGACGGTGTCGTTCTGGGTGCCGCTGGATCCGGTGAAGGAGGCGTCCTTGCGCTGTGTCGCGGGAAGCCATCTGTGGCCGAAGGACGTGCTGCCGACGCGGTGGATGGCGGAGACGAATTTCTATCCCGGGGACCACGATTACATGCCCGTGCCCGATCCCGATGCGGAAGGCATGCGGGTGCTGGAATGGGAGATGGAACCGGGCGATGCGGTGGCCTTCCATTACCGCACGCTGCACGGGACGCGAGGGAATACGACGACGGCGCGGCGGCGGGCGTTTTCGCTGCGGCTGGTGGGGGATGATGCGCGCTATGTGGAGCGGCCCGGGCCGACCTCGCCGCCGTTTCCGGGGCACGGGATGGTGGCAGGCCAGCGGTTGCGGGAGGATTGGTTTCCCTATCTGAACTGAGCCCAGTGGTTTGGCCCGTGGCCACGGGCGGTGCGCTGATCCGGCGCGGGGGGCGGGCTTTGCCTGCCCCTGTCCTATTGGCTAGTCTCGGCGCAAAGCGAAGGGGGCAGTCATGGCAGAGCGCGCGCATCCGAGGCCGAAACTCTATCCGCCGCCGGAGTTTCCGCCGCGCAGGCCCGCGCGGTTTGCCCGCACGCCGCCTGCGGTGTTTCCGGTGATCCTTGGGCTGATCGGGCTGGGGCTGGCGCTGCGGCGTGGGCTGGAGGCGGCGGGGATGGGCGTGGGGCTGGCCGAGGTGGTGCTGGGGGCGGTGGCGGTGCTATGGGGTTTTGCGGCCTTTGCCTATCTGGCCAAGATGGCGCGGCGGGTTTCGGTGGTGCTGGACGATCTGCGGGTTCTGCCCGGGCGGGCGGGGCTGGCGGCGGGGACGATGGGGGCGATGGCGCTGGCCGCTGCGGTGGCGCCGGTGTCTGTCGGGCTGGCGCAGGGGCTGCTGGTGGCGGGGCTGGTGGTGCATGGGTTGCTGATGCTGGCCGTGCTGCGGGTCTTTGCGGGGATGGCGCCCGAGGGGCGGGCGGTGACGCCTGCCTTCCATCTGACCTTCGTGGGATTCATCGTGGGGGGGCTTGCCGCGCCTGCTGTCGGGTGGGCGGGGTTGGCGGTCGGGCTGTTGTGGGTGACGGTGCCGGTGGCGGTGGCGATCTGGGGGGTGAGCGCGGTGCAACTGGTGCGGCGCATTCCGCCTGCGCCGTTGCGGCCTTTGCTGGCGATCCATCTGGCACCGGCGAGCCTGTTCGCGCTGGTTTCGGCGGGCGTCGGGAGGGAGGGGGTCGCGCTGGCATTCGTGGCCTTGGGCGGGGTGATCCTGCTGGGGCTGGTCGTGGCGGCGCGCTGGATCGGGGAAAGCGGGTTTTCGGCGCTGTGGGGGAGTTTCACCTTTCCGCTGGTTTCCTTTGCCGCGGCTCTGTTCGCGGTGGGGGTGGATGTGGCGGGGATGGTGGTGCTGACGCTGGCGCTGGGGGTGGTGCCGTGGATCGCTTGGCGGGTCATCACGCTGTGGGGCAGCGGGCGGTTGGCGGCGATGACGAATGCGGCGGAGGCGTGAGGGCGAATTCTGACACAGAATTCGCGGCGGAATTTGACACAAATTCCGCGGCCCGGGGTCCGGTTCCTGCGTCAGAAACCGGCGCGGACTTCCGTCAGTTTCCGCTTTCGATCAGGTTGACCCAGGCGCGGGCGATGGCGATGCCGTGGGCATCGGCCAAGGCGCCTTGGACGGGGGCGCGTTCGGGGTGGTGGGTGCCCAGCCAGCCGGGGTTCATGCGTTCCACCGTTTCGGGGAAGGTGCGGTTCCAGTCGGCGACCACGGCGCGCGAGGCTTCGAAATGGAACTGGGTCGCGTAGGTGGCGCGGTTCAGGCGGAAGCACTGGTTCTGCGCGGTGGTTGAGGTGGCGAGGCGCGTCACGCCGGACGGCAGGGTGAAGGTGTCGGAATGCCACTGGAAGATCGGGAAGGTGGCGGGAAGGTGTGACAGCACGGGGTCGGCGCGGCCTGCGTCCGTCAGGGTCACGTCGCACCAGCCGAATTCGGGCGCCGCGCCGATGCGGTTTTCCGCGCCGAGGCCGCGGGCGAGGAGTTGGGCGCCGAGGCAGATGCCGAGGACGGCTTTCCCGTCCTCTCCGGCCTGCCGCATGAGGGTGGCGAGGGCGGGCAGGTAGGGGTGGGTGTGGTCGTCGCGCGCGGTCTGTTCGCCGCCGAAGACCACCAGCGCGTCAAAGCTGTCGGGGGCGGGAAGGCGGCTGTCGGACCACGGCTTGTAAAGGTCGAGCTTGGCCGCCTGTTCGTGCAGCGCGACGCCCACCTGTCCGTGATGGGTGACGCGGGTATTCTCGACGATGGCGACGCGCATTTGGGGGCTCCTGTCCGGTGGGGCGCAGGATGCATGGGGCGGGGGCGGGTGCAAGGGGGCTTGCATCGCGCGGGCTTGCGTGAAAAGGGGAACCGCCAAACGGACAATCCCACGGAGACGGTGATGGAGATTCGCGAGGCGCTTACCTTTGATGATGTCCTGCTGGTTCCGGCCGCGTCGAGCGTGTTGCCGAGCGAGGCGGATACGTCGACCTTCGTCACGAAGTCGATCCGGATGAACATCCCGCTCTTGTCCAGCGCGATGGATACGGTGACCGAGGGGCGGATGGCGATTGCCATGGCACAGGCGGGGGGGATCGGGGTGATCCACCGCAATCTGGACATCGAGGCGCAGGCGCGCGAGGTGCGGCGGGTCAAGCGGTTTGAATCGGGCGTGGTCTATTCGCCCATCACGCTGGCCCCCGACCAGACGCTGGCCGATGCCAAGGCATTGATGGAACGCTACAACATCACGGGCTTTCCGGTGGTGGACGGGCAGGGGCGCGTGCTGGGCATCGTGACCAACCGCGACATGCGCTTTGCCAGCGACGACCGCACGCCGGTATCGGTGATGATGACGTCCGAGAACCTTGCGCTGCTGAAGGAACCGGTGGACCGCGAGCAGGCGATTTCCCTGATGAAGGCGCGGCGGATCGAGAAGCTGTTGGTGACAGACGGGACGGGCAAGCTGACGGGTCTGCTGACGTTGAAGGATACGGAAAAGGCCGTGCTGAACCCGCAGGCCTGCAAGGACGAGCTGGGGCGGCTGCGGGTGGCGGCGGCGTCGACGGTGGGGGATGCGGGGTTCGAGCGGTCGCAGGCCCTGATCGATGCGGGCGTGGACATGGTGGTGATCGACACGGCGCATGGCCATTCCGAAGGCGTGGCGCGGGCGGTGGAGCGGATCAAGAAGCTGTCCAACACCGTGCAGGTCGTGGCGGGCAATGTGGCCACCGGCGAGGCGACGCGGGCGCTGATCGATGCGGGTGCGGATGCGGTGAAGGTGGGGATCGGGCCGGGGTCGATCTGCACGACGCGGATCGTGGCGGGCGTGGGTGTGCCGCAGTTGACGGCGATCATGGATTCGGCGCGGGCGGCGGGGGATATTCCGGTCATCGCGGATGGCGGGATCAAGTATTCCGGCGATTTTGCCAAGGCGATCGCGGCGGGGGCGTCCTGCGCCATGGTCGGGTCGGCCATCGCGGGGACGGACGAATCCCCCGGCGAGGTGATCCTGTGGCAGGGGCGGTCCTTCAAGGCCTATCGCGGGATGGGCAGCCTTGGCGCCATGGCGCGGGGGTCGGCGGACCGCTATTTCCAGAAGGATGCCGCCAGCGACAAGCTGGTGCCCGAGGGGATCGAGGGGCAGGTGCCCTACAAGGGGTCGGCGGCGGCGGTGATCCACCAGATGGTGGGCGGCCTGCGTGCGGCGATGGGCTATACCGGCAACGCGACCGTGGCCGAGATGCGGACGAAGTGCCAGTTCGTGCGGATCACGGGGGCGGGGCTTAAGGAATCCCACGTCCATGACGTGCAGATCACGCGGGAAAGCCCGAATTACCGTATCGGGTAAGGGACAGGGATCACCGGTCCGGAAGGGCGCGTCCCCGTGACGGGGGCGCGCCCTTTGTCTTTGGTCAGCTGCGCATGAGCATCAGGTCGGCGCGCAGCCAGATCAGATAGCACAGCAGCAGCACGGCCGAGGCGGCGAGCGGCTGGGCGGGCAGGCCCGCGATGGCGGCCTGTGCTTCGAAAAGCACCAGAAGGATCGCGGGCAGGCGGCTGAGGAGCACGATCCCGCGGAAGGCGGGCGCGCCATGGGGCATCAGGCGCTGCCATGCGGCGGGCAGGGCGCTGCCGAATTTGCCCGCGGCGTGGAGAAGCCCCGCCGTGGCGGCCAGAAGCGTCTGGTCCATCAGGAAGAGGCCGAAGCCCAAGAGCAGCGCGCCGATGCCCGAGGAGATGTCGCCCGCGCGGTTCTGCACCGGATCGGGCGGTGCGCCGTCCTTCCACGCGCGGTGGTAGCGCTCGCCGCTCCAAAAGAAGACGAGCATGGAGAGGGTGATGGCGGCGGCGCCAAAGCTGCCCGCGAGATAGTCGAGCGCGGCTTCGAGGCCGTGGCCCAGCCCGCCCCCGATCTGCGGAGTGGCGGCGATGTGAAGCGTGATCCCGCCCAGCAATCCCATGGCATTGCCGAGATTATAGAGCCCACCGGGCCCTGTCATCCGTAGCCCGAATGCGCGGTTGATCGTTCCGATGCGTGCTGTCATTGCAGTCCCCCTTGCGGTTCCGGCGTCCGGTCAGGGGCGCGGCGGAATGATGCGCCCGCGTTTGCGGTTGCGCTGTTCCCTGCGGAACGGGGAGGGTAGGATGGGCGGCAGGCAGAGGATGGGGCGGCAGGTGGAACAGGCGCTGGTGACGGGGGCGGGGGCGCCCGGCGGGATCGGGATGGCGGTGGCGCGCAGGCTGGGGCGGGCGGGGCTGCGGCTGCATATCTGTTCCACCACGCAGAGGGTGCACCTGCGCGCGGCCGAACTGATGGCCGAGGGGATCGACGTCACCGCCCATGTCGCCGACCTGACCGAGCCGGAACAGGTGGCACGGCTGGCCGATGCGGTGGGGGATGTGGCGGTTCTGGTGAACAATGCGGGGATGGGGTCGGTGGGCGCGCCGGCGGAGCAGCGATCCTTCCTCGACCTTGATCCCGCGGCGTGGCGGCGGGCGATGGATGTGTCGCTGACGACGGCGGTTCTGGTGACGCGGGCCTTTCTGCCCGCGATGCTGGAGCGCGGGCAGGGCCGCGTGGTGATGATGGCAAGTGTGACGGGTCCCTATGTCTCGAACCCCGGCGAGGCGGCCTATTCGGCGGCCAAGGCGGGGATGGTGGGGCTGACCCATGCGCTGGCGCTGGAGGTGGCGGCGCGGGGGGTGACGGTCAATGCCGTGGCGCCGGGCTGGATCGCGACCGAAGCCTCGACCCCCGAGGAGTTGCAGGCCGCGCGCGCGACCCCGCCGGGACGCGCCGGAACGCCGGACGAGGTGGCGGCGGTGGTGGAGTTCCTCGCCTCGGGCGGGGCGGGCTATGTGAATGGCGCGGTCATCGTGGTGGATGGCGGCAATATCCTGCAGGAGCGCAAGGCATGACACCGGGGGCACGCGCGGCGGCGGCGATCGATGTGCTGGAGGCGGTGCTGGCGGGGCGGCCGGCCGAGGTTGCGCTGACCAACTGGGGCAGGGCGAACCGCTATGCGGGATCGGGTGACCGTGCCGCGGTGCGCGACATCGTCTTTGACGTGCTGCGCTGCCGCCGGTCGCTGGCCGTGCGCGGCGGGGGCGAGGGGGCGCGGGCGCTGGTGCTTGGCTGGGCGCGGGAACGGGGGCAGGAGGCGCTGTTCGACGGGCAGGGCCATGCGCCCGCCCCGCCACGGGCCACGGAGGCGAGGGCAGAGCCCGCGGGTCTGGCGGCGCTGGATTGTCCCGACTGGCTGGAGGGGCCGCTGCGCGCGGGGCTGGGGGACGGGTTTGCGGCGGTGATGGCGGCGATGCGGCAGCGCGCGCCGGTCTTCCTGCGGGTCAATCCGCTGCGCGCCACGCAAGGTGCGGCGATTGCCGCCTTGGCCGCCGACGGGGTGGAGGCGGTGGCGCATCCGCTGGCCGCATCGGCGCTGGAGGTGCGGGCGGGGGCGCGGCGGGTGCAGCAGGGCCGCGCCTATGCCGAAGGGATGGTGGAATTGCAGGACGCGGCCAGTCAGGCCGTGGTGGAGATGCTGCCGCTGCGGGACGGGATGGCGGTGCTGGACCTCTGCGCGGGGGGCGGGGGCAAGACGCTGGCCATGGCGGGGCGGGCGCGGCTGCGCCTGTCGGCCCATGATGCCGATCCGCGCCGGATGGCCGATCTGCCCGCGCGGGCGGAACGGGCCGGGGTGCAGGTGCGGCTGGTGGAGCGGCCCGAGGGGGCGGGTCCGTGGGATCTGGTCCTGACCGATGTGCCCTGTTCCGGTTCGGGAAGCTGGCGGCGCGACCCCGAGGGGAAATGGGCGCTGACACCGGCGAAGCTCGAGGCGCTGCTCGAGGTTCAGGCCGGGATCATGGACCGCGCGGCGGCGCTGCTGCCTGCGGACGGGGTGCTGGGCTATGCCACCTGTTCTATGATCGAGGCCGAGAATCAGGGGCAGGTCCGCGCCTTTCTGGACCGCCATGCGGGCTGGGAACTGCTGGCGCAGCGGGCCTTTACCCCGCTGGAGGGGGGCGACGGGTTTTTCGGCGCGGTTTTGCGGCGCAAGATGGGCTGAGCGGCATGTCCCGCGGCGCGCATTAGCCAGTTGTTAAGGATTTGCCCTCTAGTCTGCGCGCATGAGACGGCGACCACCCCACTCCCTTTTCCCGCCCCTTGCGGGATTTCCCTTCGTCCATGTGATCGTGGCCGCAGGGCTGGCGGTGCTTTTGGGGATGCTGCTGCTGTCGGTGCCGGTCGGTCTGATCGCGCCGGGGATGGTTGTGGCGCTGCTGGCGGCGGGTCTTGCCGCGCTGTTGCGGCTGCACTGGCAGGACGGGCAGGAGGCCGGGCCTCCGCCGGTCATGGTGCAGCCCGCGCCGCTGGATGATCTGCCGGTGGCGGTGATGCGCTTTGACGGGCAGGGCGATCCGGTCGAGGCGAATGGAGAGGCGCGGGGCATGCTTGGCCTTGGTCCGCAGGATCTGCCGCCGGTCACGGCGATCTTTGCCGATCTGGGCCGACCGGTGCGGGGCTGGCTGGGCGACATCGCGGCGGGGCGATTGCCCGCCGCAACCGAGGTTCTGGCGCTGCGCGGCGAGGGCGAGCGCTTTTTGCAGATGGCGGCGCGACCGGACGGGGCGGGGGGCGTGCTGGCAGTCCTGCAGGACGCGACCGCGATCAAGCGGCTTGAGGCGCAGGTGGCGCAGGGCCAGAAGATGCAGTCGATCGGGCAGCTTGCGGGGGGGATAGCGCATGATTTCAACAATCTGCTGACCGCCATCACGGGGCATTGCGACCTTTTGCTCTTGCGGCACGAGGCGGGGGATGCCGACCATGCCGACCTTGTGCAGATCAGCCAGAACGCCAACCGCGCGGGCGCGCTGGTGGCGCAACTGCTGGCCTTTTCGCGCAAGCAGACGCTCTTGCCGCAGCTGATCGACCTGCAGGACACGCTGTCGGACCTGACCCATCTGCTGGACCGGCTGCTGGGCGAACGGGTGCGGCTGGAGCTGGTCCATGCCCGCCATCCGGTGGCGATCCGCGCGGACCGCCGCCAGTTCGAGCAGGTGGTGATCAACCTTGCCGTCAATGCCCGCGATGCCATGCCCGAGGGCGGCGTGGTGACGGTCGAGACCTGCGTGATGCGGCTGGACGAGGACATGCAGCGCGACGGCGCCGTGGTGCCGAGGGGGGAGCATGCCGTCATCCGCGTCATCGACACCGGCGAGGGCATCCCGCCCGACCGGATCGGCAAGATCTTCGAGCCCTTCTTCACGACCAAGCGGGTGGGCGAAGGCACGGGGCTGGGTCTGTCGACCGCCTATGGCATCGTCAAGCAGTCGGGCGGGTTCATCTTCGTGCGCTCCACCCCCGGCGAGGGGACGCGGTTCGAGCTGTGGTTCCCGCTCTGTACCGAGGCGGCGGTGCCCGCACCGCCCGTGGCCAAGGCCGATGGCGGGCGGCGGGCCGAGGGGGTGGTGCTGCTGGTCGAGGACGAGGCACCGGTGCGCGCCTTTGCCGCCCGCGCCTTGCGGCTGTGCGGCCATGTCGTGCTGGAGGCGGGGAACGGCGAGGAGGCGCTGGACCTGCTGGAGGACGAGGGGCTGAAGGTGGATGTCTTTGTCACCGATGTGGTGATGCCGGGGCTGGACGGTCCGGGCTGGGTGCTGCGCGCGCTGGCGGCGCGCCCCGCGGCGCGGACCGTGTTCATTTCGGGCTATGCCGAAGAGGCGCTGGCGGACATGCAGACGCGGGTGCCCAATTCCGTGTTCCTGCCCAAACCCTTTTCGCTGGCGCAATTGACCGGCACGGTGCAGGAGCAGATGGTCGTCTGACCCGTCAGAAATCCAGCGGGCTGAGCGAGCGGTAGAGGTTGAAGTCGCGCGCGGCCGATTTCATGAGCCGGATCTGCGTTGCCGGCGCAAGGTCGAGCGGGGCGACAGGCGAGACGTTCAGGCGCGGCAGGATGATCTCGCATCCCAGACGCTCTTCGAGGAAGTGGACGAAGGTGTCGATCTCCTCGTAGCGGAACAGCCGGTCGAGGCCGTTTTCGCCCTTGGGCTGCAGGAAGCGGGACTGCGAGCCGACGGCGGCGAAATCGGGTTGCGGGTCGTCGCACCACGCGTTGACGAACCGGTCGAAATCCATGCCGCGGGTCGAACGGGCGGGTTCGACCACATCCTCGCGCTGGCGGTAGCGGAACCACGAGCCCAGCCAGTCGGACGGTTCGCGCATCATGGCGACGACCGTGAAGCGGTGGCCCGAGGTCGCCTCGAGATAGGGGCCGATGAAGCGGTGGTAGCGCTGCACGGTGGTGTGTTTCAGCACGGGCGGGCGCTGGATGGCCATGGTGGCCATCGATTCGAGTGCTGCCGCGATGGCGGTGGAGCCTGTCTTCGGCGTGGCGAGGATGACGAGTCTTTGTTCCCAGAAAACCAGCATGACGCACCAGATGAACGCTTTGACAGCCTCATACACAAGCCAGGCTGGCAAGGCGAGGCCGTAAACCACCCGTTAAGCTTTGCATGAAACGCTGGCCCCGTTCGAATTGGATTGATTTGTTCTCTTTTTGTGCTCATAAGGATGAGAACACTTGGGGAACAAGCGCAGCAATTGCCGCCCGGTCGCGGCTGTGGAATAAGGAGACGGACATGGCGGTGGCGAACCTCCTCGACTTGAACGGGAAGCGCGAAATGGACAAGGCAAAGGCGCTGGAAAGCGCATTGGCACAGATCGAACGTCAGTTCGGCAAGGGCTCGATCATGAAGCTGGGCGAGAACAACCCGGTGATGGATATCGAGGCGACGTCGACCGGTTCGCTGGGTCTGGACATCGCGCTGGGGATCGGCGGGCTGCCCAAGGGGCGGATCGTGGAAATCTACGGGCCGGAATCCTCGGGCAAGACGACGCTGACGCTGCATGTGGTGGCGGAAGAGCAGAAAAAGGGCGGCGTCTGCGCCTTTGTCGATGCGGAACATGCGCTGGACCCGTCCTATGCCAAGAAGCTGGGTGTCAATCTGGACGAGCTGCTGATTTCGCAGCCGGACACGGGCGAGCAGGCGCTGGAGATCGTGGATACGCTGGTGCGGTCCGGCGCGGTCAGCCTGATCGTGGTCGACTCCGTCGCCGCCCTGACGCCCAAGGCCGAGATCGAAGGTGACATGGGCGATGCCACGGTCGGCGCGCAGGCCCGCCTGATGAGCCAGGCGATGCGCAAGCTGACGGCCAGCATCGGGCGGTCGAACTGCATGGTGATCTTCATCAACCAGATCCGCATGAAGATCGGCGTCATGTTCGGCAGCCCCGAGACGACGACGGGCGGCAATGCGTTGAAATTCTATGCCTCGGTCCGGCTGGATATCCGGCGCATCGGGTCGATCAAGGAAAAGGACGAGGTGGTGGGCAATGCCACCCGCGTGAAGGTGGTGAAGAACAAGGTCTCGCCCCCGTTCAAGCAGGTGGAATTCGACATCATGTATGGCGAGGGCATCTCCAAGACCGGCGAACTGATCGATATCGGCGTCAAGGCCGGGGTCGTGGAGAAATCGGGCGCGTGGTATTCCTATGGCGACGAGCGGATCGGGCAGGGGCGCGAGAATGCCAAGCTGTTCCTGAAGCAGAACCCGGCCATGGCGATGGAGATCGAGGACAAGATCCGCGCGGCGAACGGGCTGGATTTCCACATGGCGGGCGGGCCGGACGAGGCCGAAGTCGTGGACATGTGACCGGCTGGCGCACGGACAGGATTGGGGCCGGAACCGCAGGGTTCCGGCCTTTTTTCACTGTGGCGGGCTGTGGCTGTGGACAGGGGCGGATTGCAGGGCTAATTGGGGGGCCGAAACGGGTTTTTTGCCTTTTGAAAGGGCCAATCCAGCATGGCGTCGCTGAACGATATCCGCTCTACCTTCCTCGACTTCTTTGCGCGCAACGGGCATCGGGTGGTCGAGTCCTCCCCTCTCGTGCCGCGCAATGACCCGACGCTGATGTTCGCGAATTCGGGCATGGTGCAGTTCAAGAACTGCTTTACGGGTGTCGAGTCGCGGGATTACAAGCGGGCGACCACGGCGCAGAAATGCGTGCGGGCGGGCGGAAAGCACAATGACCTGGACAATGTGGGCTATACCGCGCGGCATCATACCTTCTTCGAGATGCTGGGGAATTTCAGCTTTGGCGACTACTTCAAGGCCGAGGCGATTGCCTTTTCGTGGGAGCTGCTGACCCGCGATTTCGGGATCGACCCGAAGAAGCTGTGCGTCACGGTCTACCATACCGACGACGAGGCGGCGGGGATCTGGAAGAAGGTGGCGGGGCTGGAGGATCACCGGATCATCCGCATCCCGACGGATGACAACTTCTGGCGCATGGGGCCGACGGGGCCCTGCGGGCCGTGCACGGAAATCTTTTACGACCACGGCGACCATATCTGGGGCGGCCCTCCGGGGTCGGCGGATGAGGACGGCGACCGGTTCATCGAGATCTGGAACAACGTCTTCATGCAGAACGAGCAGTTCGCGGATGGCACGATGCGCCCGCTGGACATGCAGTCGATCGACACCGGCATGGGGCTGGAGCGGATCGGCGCGCTGTTGCAGGGCAAGCATGACAACTATGACACCGACCTGATGCGGTCACTGATCGAGGCAAGCGCCCATGCGACGAGCCAGGACCCCGACGGTCCGGGCAAGACGAGCCATCGGGTGATCGCGGACCATCTGCGGTCGGTCTCCTTCCTGATCGCGGATGGCGTGATGCCGTCGAACGAGGGGCGCGGCTATGTGCTGCGCCGGATCATGCGGCGGGCGATGCGGCACGCGCATATGCTGGGCGCGCAGGATCCGGTGATGTTCAAGCTGGTGCCCGCACTGGTGCGGCAGATGGGCGGGGCCTATCCGGAACTGGCGCGCGCGCAGGCGGTGATCGAGGAAACGCTGCGGCTGGAAGAGACCAAGTTCAAGCAGACGCTGGACCGGGGCCTGAAGCTCTTGGACGAGGAGTTGGGGCGTCTGCCCGACGGGGCCGAGCTGCCCGGCGGCGCGGCGTTCAAGCTCTATGACACCTATGGCTTCCCGCTGGACCTGACGCAGGATGCGCTGCGCGAGAAGGGTCGCGCGGTGGATGTGCAGGGCTTCGAGGCCGCGATGGCCGAGCAGCGCGCCAAGGCGCGCGCCAGCTGGGCCGGCACGGGCGAGGCGAAGGACGCCAAGATCTGGTTCGAACTGGCCGAGGCGCATGGCGCGACCGAGTTCCTTGGTTATGACACCGAGACGGCCGAGGGCGTGGTTCTGGCGCTGGTCAAGGACGGCGCGGGGATCGGGTCGGCCGAGACGGGAAGCACGGTTCAGATCGTGGTGAACCAGACGCCGTTCTATGGCGAGTCGGGCGGTCAGGTCGGTGATGCGGGCTGGGTGCGGACCCAGACGGGGCTGGCGCATGTGACCGACACCAAGAAGGCGGCGGGGGTGTTCATCCACGTGGCCGAGGTGGTGGAAGGCACCATCGTCAAGGGCCAGCCTGCCAAGCTGGAGGTGGAGCACAAGCGGCGCGGGGCGATCCGCGCGAACCATTCGGCCACCCACCTGCTGCACGAGGCGCTGCGCCGCGCGCTGGGGGATCATGTGGCGCAGAAGGGCAGCCTGAACGCGCCGGATCGTCTGCGGTTCGACTTCAGCCATTCGGCGGCGCTGTCGGCGGCGGAACTGGCGCAGGTCGAGGCCGAGGTCAACGACTTCATCCGCCAGAACAGCCCCGTCGAGACGCGGATCATGACGCCGGATGACGCGCGGGCTTTGGGCGCGCAGGCGCTGTTCGGCGAGAAATATGGCGAGGAAGTGCGCGTCGTGTCGATGGGCTGGCTGGACGGGTCGGGCAAGGGCGCGGACGGGCGGACCTATTCGCTGGAGCTCTGCGGCGGCACGCATGTGGGGCGGACGGGGGATATCGGGGCGTTTGTTCTGCTGGGTGACTCGGCCTCTTCGGCGGGTGTGCGGCGGATCGAGGCGCTGACCGGTCCGGCGGCATTGGAATATCTGCGGGTGCAGGATGCGCGGCTGGCCGATGTGGCAAGCGTGCTGAAGGCGCCGGTTGCCGAAGTGGTGGACCGTGTGAAGGCGCTGGCCGACGAACGCCGTGCGCTGCAGAACGAGGTTGCGCAGCTGCGGCGTGAGCTGGCGATGGGCGGCGGGGCCAAGGGTGGACCCGAGGCCAAGGATGTGGGGGGCGTGAAGTTCCTTGCACAAGTCCTGTCGGGCGTGTCGGGCAAGGATCTGCCCGCGCTGATCGACGAGATGAAGGCGCGGATCGGGTCGGGGGCGGTGCTTCTGATCGCGGATACGGGGGCGAAGCCTGCGGTCGCGGCAGGGGTCACGGCGGACCTGACGGGGCGGCTTTCGGCGGTGACGCTGGTCAAGGCGGCGGCCGAGGCGATGGGCGGCAAGGGCGGCGGTGGCCGTCCGGACATGGCGCAGGCGGGGGGCGCGGATATCGCGCTGGCCGATGCGGCGATTGCAGCGGCGGAAGCCGCGATCGGGGGTTGAGATGGCGACCGCGCTCTGGATTGCCCATGTGCATGTGACCGATACCGAGGCCTATGCGAAATACGCCAAGGGCGCGACCGAGGCGATTGCGGCGCATGGCGGCGTGTTTCTGGCCCGTGGCGGGCGCTATGTGCAGCTGGAAGGCAACGACCGGCCGCGCAATGTGGTGGCGCGGTTTCCCAGCCTTGAGCGGGCAGTAGAATGCTACAACTCGCCTGCCTATCAGGCCGCGCTGGCCTTTGCCAAAGGGGCCAGCGTGCGCGACCTGATGGTGGTCGAGGAGATCGAGTGAGCACCTTGCGCGGTTCGTCGCGACGTGTGGATAAAATGGCCCCTGCGGGGGCCGTTTTCGTGTTACGGTGCCGGAAAACAAGAATCCGAGGCGGAGCATGTTCGTTTTCCTGATCGTCCGGGGGTGCAGCTGATGTGCCGCTGGGCTGCCTATGTGGGGGCGCCGATCTTTCTGGAAGAGATCGTCAGCCGTCCCGGACATTCCCTGATCCATCAGAGCCATTGCGCCACGCAGTGCCACACGGCCATCAATGCCGACGGTTTCGGCGTGGCATGGTATGGCGAGCGGCCGGAGCCGGGGTTGTATCGCGACGTGATGCCCGCCTGGTCAGACCCGAACCTGCGCAGCCTGACGGCGCAGGTGAAATCGGGGCTGTTTCTGGCGCATGTGCGGGCATCCACCGGCACGGCGACGAGCCGGAACAACTGCCATCCCTTCACGGTGGGGCGGTGGTCCTTCATGCATAATGGCCAGATCGGCGGGTATGAGGCGTTCCGGCGCGATGCGGACATGATGATCCGCGATGATCTGTATCCCCATCGCAAGGGCGCGACGGATAGCGAGGCGCTGTTCCTGATCGCGCTGGCCGAGGGGTTGGAGGACGACCCGCAGGGTGCGCTGGAACGGGCGGCGGCGCGGGTGATCGCGCTGGCGCGGGCCAAGGGTGCGGCACCCCATCTGCGGCTGACGGCGGCGCTGTCGGATGGCGCGCGGCTTTACGCGGTGCGCTATTCCACCGATGCGCTGGCGCCGACGCTCTATCACCGCTGGTCGGACCGGCGGCAGGGGCGGGCCGTGGTGAGCGAGCCGCTGGAGCAGGACGAGGGCGACTGGACCGAGGTTCCAGCGGGGTCGTTCTGCACCTTCGAGGGGCGGGATGTGCAGGTCAGCGCCTTTCTTCCCGAAGCGGTGAGCGCGGCGGCCTGAGCCTGCGTGGCGTTTACGAAGGTTGACGGAACGGTCAAACTTACTAATCTCGGCCAATCCGCGCGGATTTGCGGGCGCGGCATAGCGAGTTCTGCCTTGTGCGAGTGAAAAAGTCCTTTCTCGCCCAAGGGGGTTCTCTGGCATGGCCGCGCCTTTTCCGGACTGGAATGACCTGCATGACATCCTGTTGATCACCGATGCCGGAAGCCTGTCGGGCGCGGCACGCATCGCGGGGATCAGCCAGTCCACCATGTCGCGCCGGTTGGCCGCGATCGAGGCCAACGGGCAGCCGGTCTTCCTGCGCGACGAGATGGGGCGGATGAAGCCCAATGCGCGGGGGCGGGAACTGGTGGCGGCAGCGCGCGAGATGGCGGCGGCCTATGATCGCGTCAAGGCGCGGCTGACGCAGGCGGCGCCACCGCTGCGGGTGGCGAGCTGCGCGATGCTGGCGGATGTGTTCCTGTCGGCGTGTCTGCCGGTCTGGGCGGCGCGGTCCGACAGCGCGGCGGAACTGTCGGTGCATGACGACCTGATGGCCCTGCCCGAGGACAGCTATGATGTGCTGGTGGCCCCGATGGCGGCCGCGCCCGAGCGGAGCACGGGCCAGATGCTGGGGCGGCTGGCGATGGCGCTTTATGCCGCGCCATCCTATGTGGCGCAGTATCGCATCCGCGGGCGGCTGGACACGCTGGAAGGCCAAGGTGTGATCCGCGCGTCCAAGGCGTTGGCCGATGCCGAGAGTTTCCGCTGGCTGGCGCGGCAGGGCGGCAATGTGACGATGCTGTCCCCGAACATTCCCACCATGGCCGAAGCCTGTGCAGCGGGTCTGGGAATCGCGCTGTTGCCGGTCGAGACGGCGGGGCAGGATGCGCGGCTCTTGCCGATCGACGGGCCGAAGTCGCCGTCCTGCGAGATCTGGGCGGTGGCGGATGCGGCAGGGGCGAATGACCCGCGCATCGCGGGCTTTCTGAAATGGGCGCGCGGGGAATTCCGCGCGTCCCATGCCGGTATGCAGGCGGCCGGTTAGGCCGATTTCGCCGCGCGCTTGCGCTCGTGCGGGTCGAGGACGCGCTTGCGCAGGCGGATGATCTTGGGCGTGACTTCCACCAGTTCGTCATCGTCGATATAGGCGATGGCCTCTTCGAGGCTGAACTTGATGTGGGGCGTCAGGCGCACCGCCTCGTCCGTGCCGGAGGCGCGGACGTTGGTGAGCTTCTTGCCCTTGAGCGGGTTCACCTCGAGGTCGTTGTCGCGCGAGTGTTCGCCGATGATCATGCCCTCATAGACGTTTTCCTGCGGGCCGATGAACATGCGGCCGCGGTCTTCGAGGTTCCAGAGCGCATAGGCGACAGAGACGCCGTTTTCCATCGAGATCAGCACACCCTGACGGCGGCCCTGGATCGGGCCCTTGTGCGGGACCCAGCCGTGGAAGATGCGGTTCAGCACGCCCGTGCCGCGCGTGTCGGTCAGGAACTGGCCGTGATAGCCGATAAGGCCGCGCGACGGGACATGGGCGATGATGCGGGTCTTGCCTGCGCCTGCGGGTTTCATCTCCACAAGGTCGCCCTTGCGTTCGCCGGTCAGCTTGTCGATCACAGCGCCGGAATATTCGTCATCCACGTCGACGATGACTTCTTCCACCGGTTCCATCCGCACGCCGTTCTCTTCCTTGAAGATCACGCGGGGGCGGGAGATCGAAAGTTCAAAGCCTTCGCGGCGCATGTTCTCGATCAGGACGCCCATCTGGAGTTCGCCGCGGCCCGAGACTTCGAACGCCTCGCCGCCGGGGGTGTCGGCGACCTTGATGGCGACGTTGGTTTCCGCCTCTTTCATCAGGCGGTCGCGGATGACGCGGGATTGGACCTTGTTGCCGTCGCGGCCAGCAAGGGGGCTGTCATTGATGCCGAAGGTGACGGTAATCGTAGGCGGATCAATGGGTTGCGCCGGAAGGGCGGTGTCGATTTCCAGCGCGCAGAGCGTGTCGGCCACGGTGGCCTTGGTCATGCCGGCAAGGGTGACGATGTCGCCCGCGACGGCCTCGTCTATGGCGGTCTGGGTCAGGCCGCGGAAGGCGAGGACCTTGGTGACGCGGAACTGTTCGATCCGGTCGCCGGTGCGCGACAGGGCCTTCAGCGTTTCGCCAACCTTCAGCGTGCCGGACTCGACGCGGCCCGTCAGGATGCGGCCGATGAAGGGATCGGCGGACAGTGTGGTGGCGAGCATCGAGAAGGGTTCGGTCTTGCGGGCGATCTGCTTTGGCTCGGGCACGTGGCGGACGATCAGGTTGAACAGGGCGTTCAGATCCTTGCGCGGACCATCAAGGCTTTCATCCGCCCAGCCGGCGCGGCCCGAGGCGTAGAGATAGGGGAAGTCGAGTTGTTCGTCATTCGCGCCGAGATTGGCGAAAAGATCAAACACTTCGTTAAGGGCGCGGTCGGGTTCGGCGTCCGGCTTGTCGACCTTGTTGAGCACCACGATCGGGCGCAGGCCAAGGGCGAGGGCCTTGGAGGTGACGAATTTCGTCTGGGGCATCGGGCCTTCTGCGGCGTCGACCAGCAGGACGACACCGTCGACCATGTTCAGGATGCGTTCGACCTCGCCCCCGAAATCGGCGTGGCCGGGGGTGTCGACGATGTTGATCCGCATCCCGTCATGTTCGACGCTGGTGCATTTGGCGAGGATGGTGATCCCGCGTTCGCGTTCGATGTCATTGCTGTCCATCGCGCGTTCGGTCACGGCCTGATTGTCGCGGAAGGAGCCGGACTGTTTCAGCAGCTCGTCGACGAGGGTGGTCTTGCCATGGTCGACATGCGCGATGATGGCGATGTTGCGAAGCTCCATCGGGGAGATCTCTTTCAGCTTTTTCTGCGGTTGCGAGGGGCCATACAGGGTTTGGGACCGCTTGGCGAGTCCCGTCACGCGGCGATGTAGCGGTCGCGGCGATGGTTGATGGCGAGGAAGAGGGAATAGGTGGCCGCGCCGAGGAAGGACCAGAGCAGCGTGGCAGGCGGCAGGATCAGGGCGGCGGCGGAGAAAAGGACAATGTCCACAGCGAGTTGGCTGTATCCGGCGGGGATGGCGAAGCGGTCCTGGAGGATCAGCGCGGGGATGGAGAAACCGCCGAAGCTGCCACCGTGGCGGACCACGGCGAGGGCGGCGATGCCGAAGAGGATGCCGAAGAGGAGGGCAGCGAAGGCGGGCTCCATCGGACCCAGCACCATCCAGCGCGGAAGGATGTCGGTGAGGACCGAGAGCGCGGCGGTGGAGATGAGCGTCCTGAGCGCGAAGCGGCGGCCGAAATGCCACCAGCCGAGCGCGAGGAAGGGCAGGTTGAGGGTGAAATAGACCTGCGAAAACGGGAGGTTGCCGGTATAGGCGAGCAGGACGGCAAGGCCCGTCGTCTGGCCCGTGGCAAAGCCCATATGGGTGAGGATGTGGATGCCCAAGGCCGCCATGACAATGCCGAAGGCAATGCCCTGGGCGTCTTCGAGAAGGGTGTGGCGGCGGGGATCGGTCATGGAATGGGTCATATACATTGACGCATTATAAGTCAATCCATCTGACCCAAATGCCCGCGAAAGCGACGGGGCCGGATCTGGCGATCCGGCCCCGTTTGTCCCGTGCCGATTGTTGTGCCGATGGCTGTACCGCATCCTGTCAGCACGCAGCGGGCGGCGCGGTCACGGGTTGGAAAGCCCCGCCCCGGGCTTGATCCGGGGCCTGCGCCGCAGCGGGGGGGAGGCCCCGGGTCAAGCCCGGGGCGCGGTGTCCGCCGTCAGCCTGCCAGCGCCTTGTTGAGGTATTCGTCAACCTTTTCCAGATAGCCCATGGTGGTGAGCCATTTCTGGTCCGGTCCGACGAGCAGGGCGAGGTCCTTGGTCATCCAGCCATCCTCGACCGTCTGGACGGTCACCTTTTCCAGCGTGGTCGCAAAGGTCATCAGCGCGTCGTTGCCGTCGAGTTTCGCGCGGTGCTTGAGCCCGCCGGTCCAGGCGTAGATCGAGGCGATGGAGTTCGTGGAGGTCTGCTTGCCCTTCTGGTGTTCGCGGAAATGGCGGGTGACGGTGCCGTGCGCCGCCTCGGCCTCGACCACCTTGCCGTCGGGGGTGAGCAGGACGGAGGTCATCAGGCCGAGGCTGCCGAAGCCCTGTGCCACGGTGTCGGACTGCACGTCGCCGTCATAGTTCTTGCAGGCCCAGATATAGCCCCCCGACCATTTCAGCGCCGAGGCCACCATGTCGTCGATCAGGCGGTGTTCGTAATGGATGCCGGCGGCCTTGAAGCGGTCCTCGAATTCTTCGGCATAGACCTTGGCGAAGAGGTCTTTGAAGCGGCCGTCATAGGCCTTGAGGATGGTGTTCTTGGTGGAGAGATAGACGGGCCAGCCCTTCATCAGGCCGTAGTTGAAGGAGGAGCGGGCGAAGTCGATGATGGAGTCGTCGAGGTTGTACATCCCCATCACCACACCGGCGGAGGGGGCGTTGTAGACCTCGCGCTCGATCACCTCGCCATCCTCGCCCACGAATTTCAGGGTGAGCTTGCCCTTGCCCGGAAAGCGGAAGTCGGTGGCGCGGTACTGGTCGCCAAAGGCGTGACGGCCAACCACGACGGGTTTCGTCCAGCCCGGGACAAGGCGGGGGACGTTGCGGCAGATGATCGGTTCGCGGAAGATCACGCCGCCGAGGATGTTGCGGATCGTCCCGTTGGGGGATTTCCACATCTGTTTCAGGCCGAACTCCTCCACCCGCTGTTCGTCGGGGGTGATGGTGGCGCATTTCACGCCGACGCCGTGCTGGCGGATCGCATGGGCGGCGTCGACGGTGATCTGGTCCGAGGTGCGGTCGCGCTCTTCGATGCCGAGGTCGTAGTAGAGCAGGTCGATGTCCAGATAGGGCAGGATCAGCTTCTTCTTGATGAAGTCCCAGATGATGCGGGTCATCTCGTCGCCGTCGAGTTCGACGACGGGGTTTGCCACCTTGATCTTGGTCATGGGTTGCCCTTTCACTTTGCAGGAATGGCCGCGCCGGTCGGGTGACCGGAGTGCATGCGGGTTCGGTATGCAACGGTATACAGTGAGGGGTCAATGGGTGATTTGTCGCAGATCGAGGCGGAGATGGCGCGGTATCGGGCGGAGTCAGCCGAGCATGTGGCCCAGTTGGCGGCGGCGCGCCGGGTGCGGGTGATGTGCGATTATTCGGCGGATGGTGTCTGGTCGAAGGGTGGGGGAAGTTTCGACTGCACCGCGCTGCCGATCACGCCGCAACTGGTGTGGCGGATCCGGCAGTGGCAGGTGGACTATGAGCGCTCCGGTTACTGGACGGGGGAGTTCGGGCTCGAGGGCGGGTTGGAGGCGTTCGCGGAAACGGGCCTGCACATCGCGATCGAGATGAAGCGGCAGTTGCCCGACTGGACGATTGTCTATTCGGATGCACGGCGGCGCGCGCCAGAGGCGTCTGCGACGGAGTTGGCTGACATCCGTGCCACGTTGACCGAGGGAGACGATCTCGAGCGGGCTCTTGAGGCCGCGCAGCTTTACACCGACAGGTTTCGCGCGTGGTTCGAATATGAAATAACGTCCGACGTTGTGGAAAGCGGGACGCCACCAGACAATTACCCGAAATAGGGCCGCACCCTTTCGCGGACCCATGCCCAGAGGCGGGGGGCGCCGCGTTCGATCTTCGTTCCCACCCTGTTCTGCAATTGGTCGAAGGTGACGTCGTAGGTCACCCATGTGCCGCCGCCGGATTGCAGGTTGGCCATGACGGGCTGCACGCGGTCTAGCGATTTGGCGAAGCGGGCGTCGGGGGTTTCGGCGGCCTCGAATTCGTCCCAGAGGGCGCGGAAGTCGCGGGCGAGGTCGGGGGGGAGGAGGCCGAAGATGCGGTCGGCGGCGCGTTGTTCGGCGGCCTGCGTTTCCGGCGCGGCATGGGCGGTGCCGTTGGCGGAATGGATCGGCACGTCGCCCACGTCGATTTCCACGAGGTCGTGGAGGAGGAGCATGCGGATGACGCGGTTGATGTCGACGCCCGCCTCGGCCTGATCGGCAAGGGTGAGGGCGTAGAGCGCGAGGTGCCAGCTGTGTTCGCCCGAGTTCTCCGGACGCGAGCCGTCGACAAGCGTGGTGGCGCGCAGGACGGATTTGAGGCGGTCGGCCTCGTTCAGGAAGGCGAATTGGGCGGTCAGGCGGTCGTCGGGCGTCATCAATGGCCGCTGTCGGGGCCGCGCGGGGCCTGCGGGGCCGCCCCGCCGGAGCGTTTGGCGGCCAGCATGCGGGCGAGGAAGTCGCGCCCGCGCTTTTCGGCCAGGCGGACGCGGACCGAGGTCATGAAGGCCTCTTGCGTGGTGGGCGAAAGCTCGCCCAGCACCTTGGACATCTTTTCGTAGAACCGGTCGTCGCCCAGTTCCGCCTGCGCCTCGAGCACATCGCGGGCGAGGGCGTCGGCCAGATCCTCGATCACGCCCATCAGCGCGAGCCTTCCGTCAGGCGGCGGCGGACATAGTCGGACACCGTGTCGATCATCGGCTTCATATGCGCCTCTTCATCCTTGAAGAAGTGGTCGGCGCCGTCGATTTCGGTGTGGGTGATGGTGATGCCCTTCTGTTCATGCAGTTTGGAGACCAGTTGCTTGGTGTCCTTGGGCGGGGCGACGCGGTCGGCCGAGCCGTTGATGATGAGGCCCGAGGAGGGGCAGGGGGCGAGGAAGGAGAAGTCGTAGAGGTTCGCGGGCGGGGCGACCGAGACGAAGCCGGTGATTTCGGGGCGGCGCATCAGGAGCTGCATCCCGATCCACGCGCCGAAGGAGAAGCCCGCGACCCAGCAGTGTTTCGCGTTCTGGTTCATCGATTGCAGGTAGTCGAGCGCCGAGGCCGCGTCGGAGAGTTCCCCGATGCCCTGATCGTATTCGCCCTGCGACCGGCCCACGCCGCGGAAGTTGAAGCGCAGGACGGTGAAGCCCAGATTGTAGAAGGCGTAATGGAGGTTGTAGACCACCTTGTTGTTCATCGTCCCGCCATATTGCGGGTGGGGATGCAGCACGATGGCGATGGGGGCGTCACGGTCCTTTTGCGGGTGGTAGCGTCCTTCGAGCCGGCCTTCGGGGCCTGCGAAAATCACTTCGGGCATTCGTGTCGCCTGTCTTTCCTGGAGCGATTTGTTGACGAATTCGCTCGGATTATTTAGAACGGTTCCAAGACGCGTCCTGAGGGGCGCGGTCCGGGGTCGGTTTCAGGTAATGGGCCGATGTTCCCGCGTCAATGTTTTTGGAAGGTTTGGCCCATGAAACTGTCGACGAAGGGGCGCTATGCGATGGTGGCGCTGGCCGATCTGGCGCTGGTGGAGGCGCAGAGGGCGGGCAAGGCGGGCGGGGATGATCTGGTGTCGCTGGCCGAGGTGGCCAAGCGGCAGGATATCAGCCTGCCCTATCTGGAACAGCTGTTCGTGAAGCTGCGCCGCGCGGGGCTGGTCGAGGCGGTGCGCGGGCCGGGGGGTGGCTACAAGCTGGCGCGCAGTCCGGATGCGATCCGCGTGTCGGATGTGCTGGAGGCGGTGGAGGAGACGGTCGATGCGCTGCATACCGGCGCGGGCGTGTCGGGCGGCGTGTCGGGGACGCGGGCGCAGAGCCTGACCAACCGGCTGTGGGAGGGGTTGAGCGCGCATGTCTATGTCTTCCTGCACCAGACGCGGCTGTCGGATGTGATCCGCAACCAGATGACGCCGTGCCCCGCGGTGCCGGCGCTGTTCCGCGTGGTGGACGAGGATGCGTGACGGGCGCGTCTTGGGCGGGCGTCGGCACGGGGGGCTGTCTGCCCCCCGCGGCGCGTGCCGCGCCTCCCCCCGAGGATATTTGAGAACGGCTGAAGGAGCAGGGGCGTGAGGTCTCGAGTCTATCTGGACTGGAACGCGACGGCGCCTTTGCGGGATGAGGCGCGGGCGGCCATGATTGCGGCCATGGATGTGGTGGGCAATCCGTCCTCCGTCCATGCCGAGGGGCGGGCGGCGCGGGCGCTGGTGGAGAAGGCGCGGGCGCAGGTGGCGGCGGCGGTGGGGTGCAAGCCCGCCGAGGTGGTCTTTACCAGCGGCGCGACGGAGGCGGCGGCGGTGCTGGGGCGGTTGCCGGTGGGGATGGTCGAGGTGGAGCCTACGGCGCATGACTGCCTGTGGTCGCAGCGGCGCGCGGGGCAGGGGAGCCGTGCCATAGGCTGGGGCTATGCCAATAACGAGACGGGATTGATCGTGGAGCCGCCCGCGCGGGCGGAGGGCGAGATCCTGATGCTGGACATCGTGCAGGCGGTGGGGAAGGTGCCTTTCTCCTTTGCCTGGAGCGGGGCCGAGATGGCGATCGTGTCGGCGCACAAGTTCGGCGGGCCGAAGGGGGTGGGCGCGCTGATCATCCGCGACGGGGTGGAGACGCAGCCCGTGCTGACGGGGGGCGGGCAGGAGATGGGCCGCCGTGCGGGGACCGAGAACATAATCGGCATCGCGGGCATGGGTGCCGCCGCCGAGGCCGCGCAGCGCGATCTGGAGGCGGGGGTCTGGGAGCGTGTGGCGGAACTTAGAAATATTCTAGAATCCACATTGTCCTTGGCTGGAAACAATACTATTTCCGTCGGGAAAGGCCGCGCGCGCCTGCCCAACACGCTGTGCCTGATCGCGCCCGGGTGGAAGGGCGAGACGCAGGTCATGGCGATGGATCTGGCCGGGTTCGCGATTTCGGCCGGATCGGCCTGTTCGTCGGGCAAGGTGCGGGAAAGCCGCGTGTTGCGGGCGATGGGATATGAGGGGGCTGAGGCGGCATCCGCGATACGCGTGTCGCTTGGGCCGGAGACGACGGAGGAGGCTGTGCTGCGTTTTGCCGAGGTGTGGAGCGCGCAGTATGCCAAGGCCCTGAACAGGGCCGCGTGAAGCTGGAATGCGGGGTGCGAGCCCCAGCCGTGGAGATGGACCGATGACCGAAGCCGCGCTGAAGGAAGCCGAGATCCGTGACGGGGTCGATCGCGAGACGATCGAGACCGTGCAGGCGATGGCGGGCAAGTACAAATACGGCTGGGAAACCGAGATCGAGACGGAATATGCGCCCAAGGGTCTGTCCGAGGATATCGTCCGGCTGATTTCGGAAAAGAACGGCGAGCCGGAGTGGATGCTGGACTGGCGTCTGGCGGCCTATCGGCGCTGGGAGAAGATGGAAGAGCCGCGTTGGGCGATGCTCAACTATCCCGAGATCGACTATCAGGACCAGTATTACTATGCCAAGCCGAAGAGCATGGCGGTGAAGCCCAAGAGCCTTGACGAGGTGGACCCGAAGCTTCTGGCGACCTATGCCAAGCTGGGCATCCCGTTGAAGGAGCAGGCGCTGCTGGCCGGTGTCGAGGCGCCGGAGGGCGAGCGGAAGGTGGCGGTGGATGCCGTGTTTGATTCCGTGTCGGTGGGCACGACCTTCAAGGCCGAGCTGGCCAAGGCGGGGGTGATCTTCTGTTCCATCAGCGAGGCGGTGCGCGAGCATCCGGAGCTGGTGAAGAAATATCTCGGCTCGGTCGTGCCGCAGTCGGACAACTTCTTTGCGACGCTGAACAGCGCCGTGTTTTCGGACGGGTCCTTCGTCTACATCCCCGAGGGCGTGCGCTGCCCGATGGAGTTGAGCACCTATTTCCGCATCAATGCCGAGAATACGGGGCAGTTCGAGCGGACGCTGATCATCGCGGACAAGGGGAGCTATGTGAGCTACCTTGAGGGCTGCACGGCGCCGAAGCGCGATACGCACCAGCTGCACGCGGCGGTGGTGGAGATCGTGGTGCTGGACGATGCCGAGGTGAAGTATTCCACCGTCCAGAACTGGTATCCGGGCGACGAGAACGGCAAGGGCGGCATCTACAACTTTGTCACCAAGCGGGCGGATTGCCGGGGGGACCGGTCCAAGGTGATGTGGACGCAAGTTGAGACGGGGTCGGCGATCACGTGGAAATATCCGTCCTGCATCCTGCGGGGGAATGACAGCCAGGGCGAGTTCTATTCCATCGCCATCGCCAACAATGCCCAGCAGGCGGATACGGGGACCAAGATGGTGCATCTTGGGAAGAACACGAAGTCGCGGATCGTGTCGAAGGGCATCAGCGCGGGGCGGGCGCAGAATACCTATCGGGGGCTGGTGTCGATGCACCCGAAGGCCACGAATTCCCGCAACTATACCCAGTGCGACAGCCTGCTGATCGGCGACAAGTGCGGGGCGCATACGGTGCCCTATATCGAGGTCAAGAACAACTCGTCCCGCGTGGAGCATGAGGCGACCACGTCCAAGGTGGACGAGGACCAGCTGTTCTATTGCCGGTCGCGGGGCATGGACGAGGAAGAGGCGGTGGCGCTGGTGGTCAACGGCTTCTGCAAGGAAGTGCTGCAGGCGCTGCCGATGGAGTTTGCCATGGAGGCGCAGAGCCTTGTGGCGATTTCGCTGGAAGGCTCGGTGGGGTGAGCAAAAATCTTTGAAGATTTTTGCAAATTTCTTCGAAGAAATTTGCGGGGAGCGTGAGCGATGATCGTGACGACGACGCCTTCGGTCGAGGGCTACCAGATTGCGGACTACCTTGGCATCGTGACGGGCGAGGCGATCATGGGCGCGAATATCGTGCGCGATCTGTTCGCGGGAATCACCGACATCATCGGGGGCCGATCGGGCGCCTATGAGGCGAAGCTGGCCGATGCGCGGGAAACCGCGCTGCGCGAGATGCAGGACAAGGCGCGGGCGCTGGGGGCCAATGCGGTGGTCGGCGTCGATCTGGATTACGAGGTCATCGGCCAGATGCTGATGGTGTCGTCGAGCGGCACGGCCGTGCGGTTGGGATAAGGCGCCCTGCGGGGCCATGGCGGATAGAGACGGGACAGAAGATGCTGAATATCAAGAACCTGCACGTGAAGCTGGAAGAAGAGGACAAGCAGATCCTGAAGGGCGTGGACCTGACGGTGAAGGCGGGCGAGGTCCATGCGATCATGGGGCCGAACGGATCGGGCAAGTCGACGCTGTCCTATGTGCTGGCGGGGCGCGAGGGCTATGAGGTGACGGAGGGCAGCGCCACGCTGGAGGGCGAGGAACTGCTGGAGATGGAGCCCGAGGAGCGGGCGGCGGCGGGGCTGTTCCTGGCGTTCCAGTATCCGGTGGAAATTCCGGGGGTGGGCAACATGACCTTCCTTCGCACGGCGGTGAACGCACAGCGCAAGGCGCGCGGCGAGGAGGAGATGTCTGCGGGCGATTTCCTGAAGGTCGTGCGCGAGAAGGCGAAGAAGCTGAAGATCGACGCCGACATGCTGAAGCGGCCCGTCAATGTGGGCTTTTCGGGCGGCGAGAAGAAGCGCAACGAGATCCTCCAGATGGCGATGCTGGAGCCGAAGATGTGCATCCTCGACGAGACCGACTCGGGTCTGGACGTCGATGCGATGAAGCTGGTGTCGGATGGCGTGAACGCGCTGCGTGACGAGGGGCGGGCGTTTCTGGTGATCACGCATTACCAGCGGCTTCTGGACCATATCAAGCCGGACGTGGTGCATATCATGGCGGCGGGCCGGATCATCAAGACCGGCGGGCCGGAGCTGGCGCTGGAGGTGGAGCATAACGGCTATGCCGACCTGCTGGCGGGGGTGCAGTGATGGCGCTGCCGCAGGCAAAGCAGGACGCGCTTGCCGCGCGGATCGCGGGGCTGTCCTTTGCACGCGAGGGCTGGCTGGGCGCGGCGCGGGCCGAGGCTCTGGCACGGCTTTCGGCGATGGGGCTGCCGGGCAAGCGGGACGAATACTGGCGCTATACCGATCCGGCGGGGCTGACCGTGGCCGAGGCGCCGCGGGCGGCGGTCTTTGACGCAAGCGACGAGCGTCCGCTGTTCGACGGGATCGACCGGCTGAAGATCGTCTTCGTGGACGGGGTCTTTGATCCGGCGGCGTCGGATGACCTTCGTCTGGCGGGGGTGGAGATCGAGCGTCTGGCCACTGCGGGTGGCGCGGATATCCATTGGGCGCGCGATCTCTATGGCGTGTTGGAGGGGCGGGGGCAGGTGCCGGTGCAGCGGCCCTTGGCGGTGCTGAACACGGCCTTTGCGACGGATGGTCTGCTGATCCGCGTGACGGGGAAGGCGGCAAGGCCTGTTTCTCTGATTTATGTCCATAATTCCGATACTTCGGATGCGATCCTGCATCATTGCGTGAAGGTCGAGGCGGGGGCGGAGATCACCATTCTGGAGAACGGGCCGGCGGCGGCGCGGTTTTCCAAGGTGATGGAGGTCGAGGTCGCCGAAGGCGCGCGCTTCCACCACATCCGCGCGCAGGGGCGCGATCACGAGCGGCGCGCGGTCACGCATATCTTTGCGCGGCTGGGGGCGGGGGCGCTGTTCAAGTCGTTCACGCTGACGGCCAATGGCGTGCTGACGCGCAACGAGGCGATCATCGAGCTCAACGGCGACGAGGCGGTGGCCCATGTCGCGGGGGCGGCGGTGGGGGATGGCAATTTCCACCATGACGACACAGTCTTTGTCACCCATGCGGCGGAACGTTGCGAGAGCCGTCAGGTCTTCAAGAAGGTGCTGAAGAACGGCGCGGTGGGGGTGTTCCAGGGCAAGATCCTTGTGAAGCCCGGTGCGCAGAAGACGGATGGCTATCAGATCAGCCAATCGCTGCTGCTGGACGAGGACAGCCAGTTCCTTGCCAAGCCGGAGCTGGAAATCTATGCCGATGACGTGAAGTGTTCGCACGGGTCGACATCGGGGGCGATCGACGAGGTGGCGCTGTTCTACCTGCGGTCGCGCGGGGTGCCGGAAAAGGTGGCGCAGTCGCTGCTGGTGCTGGCCTTTCTGGCCGAGTCCATTGCCGAGATCGAGGACGAGGCGATTGCCGAGGATATCCGGTCGCGGCTGGAGGGGTGGCTGGCCCGCCACGAGCACTAGGGGATGCCCGTCGTTCCGGACATTCTGGCGTCCTGGCGCAGGCCGCGCGCGGTGATCGCGCGCAAGCTGGCCGACGGGGTGCGCGAGGATCGGGCGATTGCCACCGTGATGGGGGCGTGCGGGCTGATCTTCGTGGCGCAATGGCCCGGACTGGCGCGCGAGGCGCATCTGACGCGCATCGCGGCCGAGATGGCGGGAACGCCGCTGGATCAGGTGCCGAGCCTGCAGGCGCTGATGGGGGCGCGGCTGCTGGCGCTGGTCTTCATCGCGCCCTTGGTCTTTTACGCGCTGGCGGCGGCGAGCCATCTGGTGGCACGGCTGTTCGGGGGCAGGGGGACCGGCTTTGGCGCGCGAATGGCGCTGTTCTGGGCGCTGTTCTGCACCACGCCTGCGATCCTGTTGCAGGGGCTGGTCGGCGGGTTTCTGGGCGCGGGGGCGGCGGCCACGGTGGTGGGGCTGATGGTGCTGGCGCTGTTTCTGTATCTGTGGGTCAACATGCTGATCGAGGCGGAGAGACATGCAGCTGACGGTCGGTAATCTGGCGGGACTGGTGCGGCTGACGCTGGGCGATCCGCGGCTGGCGGCGCGGGCGGTGATGGCGCAACCGCTGCCGGTGCAGGCGCGCTGGGGGGCGCTGATCCTGACCGCGGTGCTGTCGGCCTTTCTGATGCAGGCGGTGACCGCGCTTTTGCCGCCGCTGCCGGGGCCAGATGGCGAGGCGGTGACGCCCATCGGCCCCGCGATCTGGGCGGGGATGGTGGCGTCGGGAATGGTGATGACGGTGCTGCTGGTCCATCACGTCGGGCGCTGGCGGGGCGGGTCGGGCCAACTGGGCGATGCGGTGCTGCTGGTCGCGTGGTTGCAGTTCATCCAGTTGCTGACGGTGCTGTTGCAGATCGTGGTCATGCTGGTGCTGCCCTTTGCGGCGCCGCTGGTCGAGATCGGGGGCGTGCTGCTGTTCCTGTGGTTGCTGGTGCATTTCGTGGCCGAGCTGCACGGGTTCCGGTCGATCGGGCTGGTGTTTCTGGGGGTGGTCGTCACCTTCGTCGCGGCGGTGTTCACGCTGTCCGCGCTGCTGCTGATGCTGGGGGTGGGGCTGTGAGCTTTGACGTCGAAAAGGTCCGCGCCGACTTTCCGATCCTCGCGCGGCAGGTGAACGGCAAGCCGCTGGTCTATCTGGACAACGGGGCGAGCGCGCAGAAGCCGCGCGCGGTGATCGAGGCGGTCACGCAGGCCTATTCGATGGAATATGCCAATGTGCACAGGGGTTTGCATTACCTGTCGAACCTTGCGACCGAGAAATACGAGGCCGTTCGGGGCATCGTCGGGCGGTTTTTGAACGCCGACCCCGAGGAGATCGTCTTCAATTCCGGCACGACCGAGGGGATCAATCTGGTCTCTTACGCCTGGGCCGCGCCGCGGTTGCAGGCCGGCGACGAGATCGTTCTGTCGATCATGGAGCATCACGCCAATATCGTGCCGTGGCATTTCCTGCGCGAGCGGCAGGGGGTGGTGCTGAAATGGGTGGAGTGTGACGCGAAGGGCGATCTGGACCCGCAGGCGGTGATCGATGCGATCGGGCCGCGCACGAAGCTGGTCGCCGTGACGCATATGTCCAACGTGCTGGGCACGGTGGTGGATGTGGCGGCGATCTGTGCGGGGGCGCGGGAGAAGGGCGTGCCGGTGCTGGTGGACGGGTCGCAGGCATCGGTGCACATGCCCGTGGATGTGCAGGCCATCGGCTGCGATTTCTATGCGATCACGGGGCACAAGCTCTATGGGCCGTCGGGATCGGGCGCGATCTTCATCAAGGCCGCGCGGATGGCGGAGATGCGCCCCTTCATCGGCGGGGGCGACATGATCCGCGAGGTGGGGCGCGATGCCGTGACCTATAACGACCCGCCGATGAAGTTCGAGGCGGGCACGCCGTCCATCGTGGCGCAGATCGGGTTGGGTGTGGCGCTGGAGTATATGATGGGTCTTGGGATGGCGAATATCGCCGCCCATGAGCGGGCCTTGCGCGACTATGCGCGGGCGCGTCTGGCGGGGCTCAACTGGTTGAGCGTGCAGGGGAATTCCGACACGAAGGGGGCGATCTTTTCCTTCACCATGGCGGGGGCGGCGCATGCCCATGACATCTCGACCATCCTTGACAAGCGGGGGGTTGCGGTGCGGGCGGGGACGCATTGCGCCATGCCGTTGATGGAGCATATGGGCGTCGGCGCCACCTGCCGCGCGTCCTTTGGCCTGTACAATACCAAGGCCGAGGTGGATGCGCTGGTCTCGGCGCTGGAGCTGGCGAACGAACTTTTCAACGGCTGATCGGGGCAGGGGGCGGATAGGCGGTTGCATCCCCCCCGGCTTTTCGGTAATCGGACGCTACAGCGCACCCATAGCTCAGCTGGATAGAGTGTTGCCCTCCGAAGGCAAAGGTCGCACGTTCGAATCGTGCTGGGTGCGCCAGATTTCCCCTTAATAGGACCGCAGTTCCGTCTGGACCACGCGGCGCAGGTCAAGCGGGTCTTCGCCTGCGAGACGGCGCAGGAGCAGGTCGGCCAGCGCATGGCCCACACTGTGGCGGGCGTAGAAGGACGTGGTCAGCGGCAGGCCCAGATAGGCGCCGAGATTGGTGGCGGCGCGCAGGGTGAAGCCGCGGGTCGCGGGGGAGAGGCCGGTATCGCGCAGGCCCGCGAGGGTGCCGAAGAGGAAAATCTCGTTCGAGCAGACGAAGCTGTCGGGGGTGGTGTCGGCCAAGGATGCGGCCACGGCGCGGCGGATGGCGGCGGCATCGGTCGGGCAGTGCAGGACGAGGGCGGGGTCGAAGGGAATGTCGGCCTCGGCCAGGGCGTTGCGGTAGCCCGTGAGGCGTTCGCTGGCAAAGTTCAGGGCGGGCGATGCCTCGACAAGCATGGGGCGGCGGTAGCCGCGTGCAAGGAGCGAGGCGGTGCCCTGATGGGCGGCGTGGATGTTGTCGATTTCGAAATAGGGATGGGTGGCGTCGGGTCCGGTCCGGCCGAAGGTGACGAAGGGCAGGTTCAGCCGTTCGAGCAGGGCGACGCGGGGGTCGTCGGGTTCGATATGGTCGATGATGACGCCGTCGGCGGGGTTGTCGCGCAGGATGGCGGCAAGGCGGGCGGGGCTGCGGTCGTCGATATGGATGGGCAGGCTGTGCAGGATGTAATCGGTGCCCGCAAGTCGCGACTGCATGCCCGAGAGCAGGCCCGAGGTGCCGGGATCGCCGACCTCGGCATCGTCGGAGGAGCCGAGGAGCGCGAGCAGCGTCATGGTGCGTCCTGTCCGCAGGCGCAGGCCGTCGCGGTTGCGGACATAGCCCAGTTGCTGCGCCGTGGCGCGGACACGTGCGACGGTCTGCGGGCTGATCTTGTGGCCATCGCGGAGCGAGCGTGCGACGGTCGTGACGGACAGTCCCAGCCGCGCGGCGATCTGTTTCAGGGTTGCGGGTTTGGTTGGCAGGCTGTCCATCAGGCGACCGGTAGGGGAAGGGCAATCGTACCGGGCCGGAGCCTGCGGCAGTGGGTAACGTGGGTGCGGAAATTCAATTATCAATATGGGAGAAAGGACCCATACGTTATACGCATAATCAATATTATGTAATATACGACATGCAGCAGAGGCGTTCTGGCCTTGCACCAGACTTTGCGCTAGAAGCGGCGCAACGCCAACCCCTGCTGGATATCCGGAGCCTGACATGGCCTTTTCCCGCGCGATCAAGATCGCCCCTTCGATCCTTTCTGCCGACTTTGCCAATTTCGGCGCCGAGTGCCGCGCGATCGAGGATCAGGGCGCGGATTGGGTGCATGTGGATGTGATGGACGGGCATTTCGTGCCGAACCTGACCTTTGGCCCCGCGATGTGCGCGGCCATCCGGCCGCATATCAGGGGCGTGATGGATGTCCATCTGATGATCGCGCCGGTCGATCCCTATATCGAGGCCTATGCCAAGGCCGGTGCCGATGTGATCACCGCGCATCTGGAGGCCGGACCGCACATCCACCGCACGCTGCAAGCCATCCGGAACGAAGGGAAAAAGGCGGGTCTTGCGCTGAACCCCGGCACTGGGATCGATGCGGTGGCGCATCTTTTGGACATGGTCGACCTGATCTGCGTGATGACGGTCAATCCGGGCTTTGGCGGGCAGAAATTCATTCATTCCCAAGTGGATAAGGTGCGTTCCTTGCGCGCCATGATCGGTGACCGGCCCATCCATATCGAGATCGACGGTGGCGTGACGGTGGAAACCGCGCCGCTGGTTGCGGCGGCGGGGGCGGATGTGCTGGTGGCGGGGTCGGCCGTGTTCAAGGGCGGGTCGGTGGCCAATCCTGCGCCCTATGGCGAGAATATCCGCGCGATCCGCAAGGCGGCAGAGGCGGCGCTGTAGGACCGCGCCACCCTGCCCCGTTTCAGACCACGGCCGCCTCGGCGAAGGAACGGCCTTCGATCATGCGTTCGACCGAGAGGTCGGACAGATCGAGCGTCTGCCAGTTTCCGGTAAGGATGTGTTCGGCCAGACCCCGCCCCACGGCGGGCGACTGTTGCAGGCCGTGGCCTGAAAAGCCGTTGACGAGGTAGAGGTTCGGCAGGGCCGGATGCGGTCCGAGGACGGCGTTCTGGTCCAGCACGTTATAGGCATAGTGGCCGACCCAGTGGCGGATCACCTTGACCGCGTCGAAGCCCGGCGCGCGGTGCCAGAGGGCGGGCCAGATCACCTCTTCCCACAGGTGCAGGTCGGGGTCGAAATCATCGGCATCGCAGGGGCCGTCATCGGCGGGCACGGTGGCGGTGATCCATTGCTGGTGTTCGGGCCTGATCCAGTAGTCGCGGTCGATCATCAGGGGCGCCGAGGGGATGCGGGCATTGGGCGCGTCGATGACGAAGACGGTGCGCTTGCGCGGTTCGATGGCGATGTCGAGGCCCGCCATGCGCAGGATCTGCGCGGCGCGGGGGCCTGCGGCGTTGACGGCGACGGGGGTTGCGACGTGCCCCCCCTGCCCCAGCGTGACCCCCGTGATGCGGCCGGATTCGACGGTCAGGCCGGTGACGGTGCCGGTGACGAAGCGCGCGCCCTGCGCCCGGGCGGCGGCGCGGAAGCCGTTGAGAAGGCCCATATTGTCGAAGAAACCTTCGTCTCGCGGGCCGAAGCTGGCACCGGTCAGGTCTTGGGTATTGAGCCACGGAAAGCGGGCGGCGGTCTGTTCGGGTGTCCAGATTTCGGTCGCGGCGCCGTGGTCGCGTTGCAGGGCGGCGAGGTCGGTGAGGGTTTGCAGCCCCTCGGCCGTGCGGGTGAGGAAGAGATAGCCGTTTTCGCGCAAGGACAGGTCGGGGATGCCGACGTCATGGCCGAGATGCGACTGGAAGTTCTTGATGAACTGGATGCCGAAGCGCGAGATTTCGACATTCACGGGGTTGGAGAATTGCTGCCGGATGCCTGCCGCGGCCAGCGCGGTGGAGGCACGGGCGAAGGTGGGGTCGCGTTCGACGACCAGCACGTCCAGGCCGGGCTGCAGTCTGGTCAGCCAGAAGGCGACGGAGGCCCCCATGACCGCACCGCCGATCACCACCACGTCAGCCTTCATGATCCGTTAACTCCGTTGCGACTCGGTCGCCTTTCTCTCGACAGGCGGGCCAGTGATTGGTTAGACAGGATGCGGGGCAAGGACAACCCGCGGCGGGGGACTGGCGCGGGTCACTGGGGATACAGAACGTGAGCGAGGTTCTTCCTCTGCTGGCGCGGATTGCCGAGGCGACGACGGTCGGTCAGGTCTGGGATACCGCGACGGCGTTTTTCGCGGGTCTCGGGTTTGGCCGCGTCAATTATGGCTATACGCGCTTTCTGAATGACCGCTCCATCGGCAGCCCCGAGGATGTGGTGTTCCTGACCACGGCCGATGCGGAATATGCGCGGCGCTATTTCTCGGGCGGGCTTTATGCGCGCACGCCGGTCTTTCACTGGGCGCAGCGCAATACGGGTGGCTGCACCTGGGCCTGGGTGAAGGGCGCGATGGAGCGGGGCGAGCTGAGCGAGGACGAGGTGGCGGCGGTCCGGCAGAATCTGGCCATGGGGATTTCGGCGGGGATCACGGTCAGCTTTCCCGAGACATCGACGCGGGCCAAGGGGGCGCTCGGGTTGATCGCGGATCCCGGGATGGATCACGCGGCGGTGGAGGCGATCTGGTCGGCGCGGCGGGACGAGATCATGGCGGTGGCCAATATGATGCATCTGAAGATCGTCCACCTGCCCGGCACCAGCCGCGGGCGGCAGCTGACCCAGCGCCAGCGCGAGGCGCTGGAATGGGTGGCGGATGGCAAGACGATGCAGGATATCGCGGTGCTGATGGATGTGTCGCCCGCGATGGTGGAAAAGCACCTGCGTCTGGCGCGCGAGGCGCTGGATGTGGAAACCACCGCGCAGGCCGTGGCGAAGGCGGCGCTGCTGAACCTGATTTTCCAGAAGGATGAGGGGGTTGGCCAAGACGCCAAGCCTGCGGCCGCCGCAAGGTAGGGAATCCCCTACTTTGCTTACCTTACGTTAACGGGTGATATGCCCCCACGTTCCGAGAGTGGTGGCTTCGGCCAGGAACGGCAGGCAGGGTGAACGGCGCGATTTCCACCGCATCTTGCCTGCAAGACCGTCTTTCCCCCGGAGGGGCGGTCCTCCCTGTCGTCGGACCGGCGGAAATTTCCCGCCGCCGGGTCGGCAAAGTTCGGTGTCCGCTGCCGAATCCCCACGGTATGGCACCTTGTGACGCGGTGCAGTCGAAAGACTGCACCGTTTTTCTTTGCGCCATATCCCCGCGCCTGTGGCGGCTGAAAAGGAAAAGGCCCGCCCCTTTCGGGACGGGCCTTTGTCCTGGCAGGAAGCGGGGATCAGCCCTGAAGCGCCTTGGCGACTTCGGCGGCGAAATCCTCTTCCTTCTTCTCGATGCCTTCGCCGACGGCCATGCGGACGAAGCCCACGACTTCGACGCCCGCATCCTTGGCGGCCTGCGCCACGGTGATGTCGGGGTTGATGACGAACTTCTGGTTCAGCAGCGTCGATTCCTCGAAGAACTTCTTCATCCGGCCCGGGATGATGTTGTTCTGGATCACGGCTTCGGGCTTCGGCTTGGCCGAGGCCGCGTTTTCTTCCAGCGCCTTGGCGGTCTGCACGGCGAGTTCGCGGGCGACGACTTCGGGGTCCATGTCGGCTTCGGACAGCGAGACCGGCGAGGTCGCGGCGATGTGCATCGCGATCTGCTTGCCGATGCCGTTGTCGGCACCCTTCAGCGCCACGAGCACGCCGATGCGGCCGAGGCCGTCGGCAGCGGCGGTGTGGACATAGGCCGCGACCGCGTCACCGGCGACCGAGGCCATGCGGCGCAGGGTCATGTTTTCCCCGATGGTGACGATGGCGTCGGTGAGCGAGGCTTCGACGGTCTTGCCGTTCAGCGCGGCACCCTTGAGCGCCTCGAGGTCCGACACGCCGAGGGCGGCGGTGGTGATGCCGCGGACGAGCGCCTGGAAGTCGGCGTTCTTGCCGACGAAGTCGGTTTCCGAGTTCACCTCGACAGCCACGCCCTTGCCGCCCGAGACGGCCACGCCCACCAGACCTTCGGCGGCGACGCGGTCGGCCTTTTTCGCGGCCTTGGCCAGACCCTTGGTGCGCAGCCAGTCGACGGCGGCTTCCATGTCGCCGTTGGTCTCGGTCAGCGCCTTCTTGGCATCCATCATCCCTGCGCCGGTCGAATCGCGCAGTTCCTTCACCATGCTTGCGGTGATCGTCATGTCAGACTCCTGAAATTCGAGAATGGCCCGGGAGGTATACCCCCCGGGCAAATCGCCGGTAACGGCGGGGATCAGGCTTCGGCGACGGCTTCTTCTTCCGGCGCGGTTTCCAGCGCGCCGAGGTCGATGCCGGCGGCGCCGAGCTGTGCGGACATGCCGTCAAGCGCCGCGCGGGCGACGAGGTCGCAGTAGAGCGCGATGGCGCGCGCCGCGTCGTCGTTGCCGGGGATCACGTAGTCCACGCCCTTGGGCGAGCAGTTGGTGTCGACCACGGCCACGACCGGGATGCCGAGCTTCTGCGCCTCGAGGATGGCGAGGTCTTCCTTGCCCACGTCGATGATGAAGATCAGGTCCGGGGTGCCGCCCATCTCACGTATGCCGCCCAGCGAGGCCTGAAGCTTGGCCTGCTCGCGTTCCATGTTCAGACGCTCTTTCTTCGTCAGGCCTTCGGCGCCATGGGCCATCAGCTCGTCGATCTGCTTCAGGCGCTGGATCGATTGCGAGACGGTTTTCCAGTTGGTCAGGGTGCCACCGAGCCAGCGGTGGTTCATGTAGAACTGGGCGCACTTTTCGGCGGCTTCGGCGATCGGCTTCTGGGCCTGACGCTTGGTGCCGACGAAGAGGATGCGGCCGTTCTTGGCGACGGTGTCGCGCACGACCTTCAGCGCCTGTTCCAGCATCGGAACGGTCTGCGTCAGGTCGATGATGTGGATGCCGTTGCGGTCCCCGTAGATGTATTCGCCCATCTTGGGGTTCCAGCGTGCGGTCTGGTGGCCGTAGTGGACGCCAGCTTCAAGCAGCTGACGCATGGAGAACTCGGGAAGAGCCATGTCCTATTCCTTTCCGGTTTAGCCCTTGGCGCGACTGCTTCACCCCTTGCGGGGCAACCGGCGGACCGGACGGGATTTCTCCCCGCCGAGCCCAAGCCGCGCCTGTGAAGTGCGCGTGCCTTTAGGGGGTTTTGGCGGGATGTGCAAGTGGGGTCTGGGATTTGCGGGGATGCAGGCGGGGTGGGGGCAGAAATCCGCAATGGTTTTTGCCGGTTGCCTCGAAGAAGAGTGCCGCTCAGCGGGCGAGGAGGAGCCAGTGGAAAAAGGCGGGCTGCCAGTGGATGTCTCCCTGTGCGGGGCGTCGTGCCTGTTCGGTGAAGCCCGCGCTGCGGTAGAGCGACAGGGCGGGGGCGTTGTCGGAACCGGTGATGAGGGCCTGCGGCCCCTGCCCCGCCTGCGCGAGCAGGAGGCGGGCAAAGCCGCGGCGGCGGAAGGCGGGAAAGACGGCGATGGCGTTGATGTAGAGCGCGCCGCGCGGGGCGAGGTTTTCGAGATCGACCAGCGGGCGGGCCGTGGCGGGCAGGTCGGCGGCGGGAAGCGGGTCGGGCGGCAGGGGCCAGCACATCACCATTCCGGCGGGATCGCCCGCTTCGGTCAGGATGCGGGTATTGCGGTAGCTGAACCCGCCCGCCTCGCGCTGTGCGCGGGCGATGGCGAAGGCGTGGAGGTCCTGCCCCGCGGGCACCAGCGCGGCCCAGAGCGCGCGGGCCATGCCGTGGCTGGCCATGTCCATCAGCGCCACGATGGTGGCGGCGTCATCCTTGGTGGCGGGGCGCAGGTCAGGCATGGGCCTTGGTGTGGCACGATGCGGGACGGGTTGAAAGCCCCTGCCCTTCGCCTCTAGATGGGCGGCATGAGCGCGACACCCGACATCCTCTGCATCGGTTCGGTCCTGTGGGACATCATCGGGCGTTCCGCCATCGTCATGCGGCAGGGGTCGGACGTGCCGGGGCGGATCACGCGGCTGCCGGGCGGGGTGGCGATGAACATCGCCATGACGCTGGCGCGGCTGGGGCTGCGGCCTGCGGTGCTGACGGCCGTCGGGCGGGATGCGGCGGGGGACGAGCTGGTGGCGGCCTGCGACCGGCTGGGCGTCGAGACGGGCTTTGCCTATCGGTCCGACGATCTGCCGACGGACCAGTATATGGCGGTGGAGGGGGCGAACGGGTTGATCGCCGCCGTGGCGGATGCCCATTCGCTGGAGGCGGCGGGGGACAAGATCCTGCGGCCGCTGGCGGACGGCACGCTGGGGTCGGCGGGCGACCCGTGGCGGGGGCTGATCGCGCTGGACGGAAACCTGACGGTGCAGTTGCTTGCCGAAGTCGCGGCCTCGCCGCTGTTTGCCGGGGCGGATCTGCGGGTTGCGCCCGCCTCGCCGGGCAAGGCAGAGCGGCTGGTGCCGCTGATGGGGCATCCGGGGGCGACGCTTTACGTCAATCTGGAGGAGGCGGGGCTGATCGCGCGCGAGGTCTTTGCCGATGCGGGGGCGGCGGCAGAGGGGCTTCTGGCGCGGGGGGCGGCCCGGGTGCTGGTCACCGATGGCGGGCGGGCCTGTGCCGAGGGGACGCGCGGCGCGGGCGTGATCGTGGATGCACCGCCCAAGGTGATGGTGACGCGGGTGACAGGGGCGGGCGATACCTTCATGGCCGCCCATATCGTGGCCGAGCGGCGCGGGGCGGACCGGCGGGCGGCGCTGGCCGCGGCGATCCGTGCGGCGGCGACCTATGTCAGCGGGGAGATGCCGTCATGAGCAGCCGGTTCGCGCGGATGACATGGCTGAACCCGCCGGAAGAGGCGATGGAGATGGCCGGGGGGATCGAGGTCGTCACCGGCGAGAGGACGGATTTCTGGCGCGAGACCTTTTACGGCTTCGTCCGGGACAACGGGCATTTCCTGTGGGAGGCCGTGCATGGCGACTTTACCGCCGAAGTCACCATCGCGGGGAAGTACCGCGCGCTTTACGATCAGGCGGGGCTGATGATGCTGCTGTCGGACCAGCACTGGATCAAGTGCGGGGTCGAGGTGAATGACGGGGTGCCGGTGTTTTCCACCGTGGTGACGAACCTGCGGTCGGATTGGGCGACGATGCCTCTGCCCTTTGATCCCGCGCGGGTGCGGCTGCGGCTGTCGCGACATGGCGATGCGGTGCGGGTGGATGTGGCGCGGCCCGAGGGCGGCTGGCTGCTGGCGCGGCTGGGCTATCTGCCGGCGGGGTTGCCGGCCAAGGTGGGGATCATGGCCTGTTCGCCCGAGCGGGCGCGGTTCCGCGTGCAATTTTCGGATTATCGCTGCGGTCCCGCCATTGCGCGCGACCTGCATAATGGAGAATGAGATGGATGTTCTGACCTTTGCGCCCGACGTGGCGCGCGCGCTGAAGGATGGCGCGCCGGTGGTGGCGCTGGAATCGACGATCATCACGCACGGGATGCCGTTCCCTCAGAATGTCGAAACCGCGCGGGCGGTGGAGGCCGAGGTGCGCGCGCAGGGTGCGGTGCCTGCGACCATGGCGGTGATGGGCGGGCGCATCCATGTGGGCCTGACCGAGGGCGAGCTGGATGCGCTGGGTCAGGCGAAGGATGTCGCCAAGATTTCGCGCGCGGATATCGCGGCCTGCATCGCCTCGGGGCGGACGGGGGCGACGACGGTGGCAGCGACGATGATCTGCGCGCGGCTGGCGGGGATACCGGTCTTTGCCACGGGCGGGATCGGCGGCGTGCATCGCGGGGCGGAGACGAGTTTCGACATCAGCGCCGACCTGCCCGAGCTGGCGCAGACGGCGGTGACGGTGGTTGCGGCGGGGGCGAAGGCCATTCTGGACCTGCCCAAGACGCTGGAATGGCTGGAGACGGCGGGGGTGCCGGTGATCGCCTATGGTCAGGACCAGTTCCCCGCCTTCTGGTCGCGGGAGTCGGGGCTGAAAGCGCCCTTGCGGATGGACAGCGCCGATCAGATCGCGGCGGCGGCGCGGATGCGGGCTGCGCTGGGGCTGCCGGGCGGGCAGCTTGTGGCCAATCCGATCCCCGTGGAGGCCGAGATTTCGCGGGCCGAGATCATGCCGGTGGTCGAGGCCGCGCTGGCCGAGGCGGCGGCGCAGGGGATCGCGGCCAAGGCGGTGACGCCCTTCCTGTTGCAGCGCATCTTCGAACTGACCGAGGGGCGGTCGCTAGAGGCCAATATCGCCCTTGTGATGAACAATGCCCGTCTGGGCGCGGCGATTGCGGGGGCGATGGCGCGGGGGGCGTGAATCCTTGGGTTGTGCGGTGGGCTTTCGGTTCCTAGATTGGCCCCAACAGGGGAACCGGAACAATGAGTGACATCACGCCGCCGAAGCGGAGCCTTCTGGGCGCGCTGCGGGCGAGTTTTCTGACGGGGCTGGTCGTCGTGCTGCCGACCGGATTGACGCTGTGGCTGATCTGGTCGGTCGTGGGCTGGCTGGACGGGTGGATATTGCCGCTGATCCCCGCCGCCTATCAGCCCGAGGCGATCGTCCACCGCCTGTTCGGACCCGAGGCGAATTTCCCCCTGCGCGGTGTGGGTGTGGCGGTGTTTCTGGTCTTTACCGTGCTGGTGGGCTGGATGGCGCGGGGATTCATCGGGCGGTCGCTGATGCGGCAGGCCGAGGTTCTGGTGGACCGCGTGCCGGTGGTGCGGTCGGTCTATGGCGGGTTGAAGCAGATCACCGAGACGGTTTTCGCGCAGAAGGAAAAGACCTTCGACCGGACCTGTCTGGTGGAATTCCCGCGCAAGGGCGCATGGGCGGTGGGTCTGGTCGCGTCATCGCCCAAGGGCGAGATCGCGGCGAAGCTGCCCGGGGACGAGATGATCGCGGTCTTCGTCGCGCTGACGCCGCTGACATCCGGTGTGCTGATCTATGTGCCGCGGGCGGATGTGGTGTTTCTGGACATGAAGCCGGACGAGGCGGCCAAGCTCGTGGTATCGGGCGGGCTGGTCTATCCGGCGGTGAAGGAGGCGGTCGCGGTCAAGTGACCGGGGGCCGGGTCAGGGCTTGGCGATCTTGACGATATTGGCGAGCCCCTCGTAAGGCGCGTCGCGGACGATCTCTTCGACCGTGCGGGCGGGTGCCTTGGGGCGGGTGTCGCGGTAGGCAAGAACCGAAAAAGCCGCTGCGCCGATGCTTCCACCCGCCACGATGGTGGCGATGAGTGTTTCGATTGCGATCGGGGTTTCGAACATCAGGCCACTCCCTACCGGTCTACGGGATCAAGGTAGTAAGTTTGGCAGACATTTCCACCTCAATTACGGTTCGATTTGGGAGGATCGGCAGAGTCTGGCCGGATATCCGCGAGGGTTTTCAGAAGATCGCCTGCAAGATCACCGTTCCGTTTTGCCGCCGAACGGCGCGAGGCGTTGCGAAGTCTGAGCCATGTGATCAGACCAAGCGTGGCTGTCCCGATCAGCACGGCCGGAACCGCAACGACTGGCGACAGGGTTCCGGTCAAGGTGCTGCCAAGGGCCAGCACGACGAGGCTTCCGGTAAAGCCCTGCATCCAAGGGCCAACTGCGCTGTCCCGTCCCGCCAGCCCTTCGCTGTTCGACAGGTTCTGGGTTGCAAAGGTGCGGAGGCGGTCGGACAGCACCACGCGCAGGTCGGGGTCGTTGGCCTGTCGCAGCGCCATGAGGAGGGTGCTCCGCTCTTGCGGGGTCTGGCAGACCGCTTCGATGAGCTGGGTCAATTCGGCTTCGTCGACCTCTTCGCGCAGGGAAATCTTCTGCACGAGGGCGACAAGCGCCGTGGCTGCGCTGCGCGGAAGGTCCTTGGCCAAGGCGGCACCTGTGTCACTCGTTACTTGCACCTGCGCCGGTGGTCTGGCGCAGGTGTATCGTGGCCTGCGGGCGCCGTGGCGTCCAGCCGGTATGGGATCAGAGCGCGGTCCAGCCGCCGTCGACGCTGATCGTGGTGCCGGTGACCTGATCGGCGGCGGGGGAGCAGAGATAGACGGTGGTGCCGCCGATCTGTTCCACGGTGGCGAACTGGCGCGAGGGCTGGCGGGTGAGCATCACTTCGCGGATCACGGTGTCGCGGTCCATGTTGTGGACCTTCATCTGGTCGGGGATCTGCGCCTCGACCAGCGGGGTCAGGACATAGCCGGGGCAGATGGCGTTGCAGGTGATCCCCTGCCCCGCCGTTTCCAGCGCGGTGGTCTTGGACAGGCCCACCACGCCGTGCTTGGCGGCGATATAGGCGGATTTGTAGGGGCTGGCCGTCAGGCCATGGGCCGAGGCGATGTTGACGATGCGGCCCCAGCCGCGGGCACGCATGCCGGGAAGCGCCGCGGCGGTGGTGTGGAAGGCAGACGACAGGTTGATCGCGATGATGCGGTCCCATTGCGCCACGGGGAATTCGTCGATGGGGGCCACATGCTGGATGCCTGCGTTGTTCACGAGGATGTCGCAGCCCCCTGCCCGTTCCACCAGCGCGCGGCAGGCGGCACCGTCGGCCATGTCGGCGGCGATGTAGCGGGCGGTGATGCCATGTTCTGCCCCGATGCGGGCGGCCAGCGCGTGGTCCTCGGGGCGGTCGGTGAAGCTGTTGAGCACGATGTCCGCACCGGCCCGCGCCAGTTCAATTGCCACACCCAGACCGATGCCCGAATTCGAGCCGGTGATGACGGCGGTCTTGCCCTTCAGGATCATGGTTGCCCCCTTTGCTGCACCTGCAAAGGTTTGTCATGCGGCGGCTGCGAAATCCACCGTCAGGGGAGCGTGGCGCATAAAAAAACGCCGGCGCGAGGCCGGCGTTCAGTTATTGAGGCAGGTTTCATACAGGCAAGAAACCTATCGAGCAGTGCCCCTTATATACGCGCCCTGTTGCCGGTATCCAAGCTAAAAGTTTGAAATGGCAGGCAAGCGCGCTTAGGGTCGCGCACAAGGAAAACAGGGCTCGAGGGGTCTGAGGTGATGCGACAGGGGTTCAGGACGGGTCTGCGGGGTTTGCTCGCGGTGGTTGCAAGCGTGGCGATTCCCGCTATGGCTGCGGGGGATACGCATGGCATAGCTATGTATGGCAAGCCTGCCCTCCCCCCTGATTTTGTGTCGTTGCCCTATGCCAACCCCGACGCGCCGAAGGGCGGAAAAATCGCCTTCGGGGAAAGCGGGGGGTTCGATTCGCTCAACCCGTTCATCGTGAACGGCATCGCTCCGGCGGGGATCACCAACCATACGATCGAGACGCTTCTGGGCCGGTCCTTCGACGAGCCCTTCTCGCTTTACGGGCTTCTGGCCGAATCGGTTGTGACCGACGAGGACCGGACCTTCGTGGAATTCACCCTGCGGCCCGAGGCGCGATTCTCGGACGGGAGTCCCGTGACGGTGGAGGATGTGATCTGGTCCTTCGAGACGCTGGGGACCAAGGGGCAGCCGCGCTATGCGGCGGCCTATGGCAAGGTCGCGAAGGTGGAGAAGGTGGGAGAGCGCGGGGTCCGCTTTACCTTCAATACGGTGGACAGGGAGCTGCCGCTGATCCTGGGGCTGCGGCCGATCCTGAAACAGGCGCAGTGGGAGGGGAAGGATTTTACCGCCTCGACACTCGAGGCGCCCGTCGGGTCGGGGCCCTATGTGGTGGCGGAGTTCGAGCCGGGCAAGTTCATCACCTATCGCAAGAATCCCGACTGGTGGGGGGCGGAGCTGCCCTTCAACCGCGGGCAGCATAATCTGGACGAGATCCGCTATGACTATTTCGGGGATGCGGGCGTGGTGTTCGAGGCCTTCAAGGCGGGCGAGATCACGAGCTGGCGCGAGACGAACCCCGTGAAATGGGAGCAGCAATACGACTTTCCCGCCTTGGCGGCGGGGGATGTCGTGAAGTCGGTCATCCCGCACAGCCGCCCTTCGGGGATCGAGGGTTTCGTGATGAACACGCGAAAGCCCATCTTCGCCGACTGGCGGGTGCGCGAGGCGCTGATCACGGCCTTCAACTTCGAACTGGTGAACAAGACGCTGAACGGGGGCATCCCGCCGCGCATCCAGAGCTATTTCTCGAACTCGCCGCTGGGCATGACGCCCGGCGCGCCGGCCGAGGGGAAGGTTGCAGACCTGCTGGCGCCTTTCGCGGACAGCCTGCTGCCCGGCGCGCTGGAGGGGTATGCCCTGCCCGCGGGCGACGGGACCGAGGCCAACCGCAAGGCGATCCGCACCGCGACGGACCTGCTGGAGCAGGCGGGGTGGACGGTGCAGGACGGGGTTCTGAAGAACGACAAGGGAGAGCCCTTTGCCTTTGACATCCTGATCACCAACGGGGCGGATGACATCATCGGGGCGGCCACGATCTATGTCGAGGGGTTGAAGCGGCTGGGGATCGAGGCGCGGGTGGTGACGGTGGATTCCGCGCAGTACAAGGAACGGACGACGAATTACGACTTTGACATGACCCATTATGTGCGGTCGCTGTCGCTGTCGCCGGGCAATGAACAGACGCTGTACTGGGGGTCGGCGGGCGTGACGGAGCCGGGGACGCGCAACTGGATGGGGATGAATTCCCCCGCGGCCGAGGCGATGATTGCGACCATGGTGGCGTCGAAGAACCCCGACGATTTCGTCGCGGCGGTGCAGGCGCTGGACCGCGTGCTGACGAGCGGGCGCTATGTTATCCCGATCTGGTATTCGGATGTGTCGCGCCTCGCCCATCGCAAGGAGCTGAAATATCCGGAGCGGCTGCCGCTCTACGGGGATTGGCCGGGCTTCCAGCCCGAGGTCTGGTGGTATCAGGAATGAGGACAGGCATGAGGAAGATGGGTCTTCTGGGCGCGCTGCTGGCGGCGCTGGCAGGGTGCGCGACGGTCGAGGGCGCGGGGCAGGATATCAGCGCGGGCGCGCGGGCGGTGGGCAACCTGTTCGACTAGCGGAACCTGTCGGCGGCGCGGGGGGTTCCGACCGGAGAACCGGAAGGAGGCCCAGATGCGCGCCGAAGAGATCATCGCGACCCATCCCGATGTGCAGGGCAAGGTTGCCCAGAACCTGATCGCGGCCATTGCCGAATGCCTGAGCTGTGCACAGGTCTGCACATCCTGTGCGGATGCCTGTCTGGCCGAGGACCATATGGAGCGGATGCGCCAGTGCATCCGGCTTTGTCTGGATTGCGCCGATGTCTGCGTGGCGACCGGACTGACGGCGACGCGGCGGACCGGATCGAACGAGGCGCTGATCGCCGAGATGCTGGCGGTCTGTGCCACGGCCTGCCGGTTGTGCGGGGATGAATGCGCGCGGCACGCCACGATGCACGAGCATTGCCGCATCTGCGCCGAGGCCTGTCTGGCCTGCGCGCAGGCCTGCCAGCGGGCGATCGGGGATGTGGGCGGCGGGCCGTCGGATGCGGTGGGGGACGAGGGGCCGCTGGGCGACAATGCGGATGCGCCGGTGTAGCGATTCCTGACGCAGAAATCGCGGCGGAATTTGACGCAAATTCCGCAGGGAACCCGAATTCTGCGCCAGAATTCGGCGCGAAATCTGCGCCAGATTTCGCGTTCAGGTGAGCGAGGTCACCCAGAGGATCGTCGCATCCTCTTCCGACAGGCTGATGACGTTGTGGCCCATGCTGGCGTCGTAATAGGCGCTGTCGCCGCGGCGCAGGTCCACGGGTTCGTAGAATTCGGTATAGAGCCGGATCGCGCCGGTCAGGACGTACAGGAATTCCTCTCCGTCGTGGCGGACCCAGCCTTCGAATTCCTCGAAATCGCGGGCGCGGATGCGGGCGCGGTAGGGCAGCATCTGTTTGCGCGTCAGCGCCCCGCCGAGCAGTTCGTGTTCATAAGTTGCGGTCGCGTGGGCCTGCCCTTCGCCCTGTTTCGTCACTGCCATGCGACCCGATACCTGTGCCTTGGACGGCGGCGTGAAAAGCTGCGGGACGCTGATCGCCAGACCTTCGGCCAGTTTCTTGAGCGCCTCGTAGGTGGGCGACATCTGGCCGTTCTCGATCTTCGACAGAGTCGAGCGGGCAAGACCCGCCTGTGTGGCGGCCTGTTCCAGCGTCCAGCCGCGCGCCTTGCGAAGGTCGCGGACCCGTTCGCCGAGGTTCAGGGGGGCGACATGGGGTTCGGACCCGTTCTCGCGGGCGATGCGGATGAGGGATTTCGGGTCTGATCCGGCCATGTCTGCCCCTTACTGTGTCGCGCCCATGCTTGCAACCGCGCGCTGCGGGTCTAGAAAGGCGGGATGCTGTCCGAGATCGACGATGGCCCCTGGCCGCCCTGCCCCGCGCCCTTCAACCTTGCCCGCCATGTGCTGGAGCGGTCGGCGGCGCGTTTTCCCGACCGGATGGCGCTGCAGATCGTCAGCCCCAAGGGGGCCGAGCGGTGGAGCTATGCGCGGCTGATGGCGGCGGTGCGGGGCTGCGGGACGGGGTTTCTGGCGCGGGGCTTGCGGCCCGGGGATCGCGTGTTGTTGCGGCTGGGGAACGAGGTGGCCTTTCCGGTGGCCTTTCTTGGCGCGGTGGCGGCGGGGCTGGTGCCGGTGCCGACCTCGGCCGCGCTGACGGTGGCGGAGGTCACGCGGATGGCCGCCGTGGTCGCGCCCGCGCTGGTCGTCGCGGGGGACGGCGTGGCGCTGCCCGATCCCCTGCCCTGCCCCGTGGTGACGGCGGCGGAGGCGCTGGGCTGGGAAGGGCTGGCGCCCTGCGACTGGGACATGGGCGATCCGGAGCGGCTGGCCTATGCGGTGTTCACGTCCGGCACGTCGGGGCGGGCGCAGGCGGTGGGGCATGCGCATCGGGCGATCTGGGCGCGGGGGATGATGCATCGCGGCTGGGAAGGGTTCGGCGAGGGGGACCGCGTGCTGCATGCGGGGGCGTTCAACTGGACCTATACGCTGGGGACGGGATTGATGGACCCGTGGACGGTGGGGGCGGTGGCGATGGTGCCTGCTGCGGGGGTGGAGGCGTCGGCGCTGCCATTGCTGTTGAAGCGCTTCGACGTGACGGTCTTTGCCGCCGCACCGGGGGTTTACCGGCAGATGTTGCGGGGGGCGATGCCTGCCCTGCCGAAGCTGCGGCACGGGCTGAGCGCGGGCGAGGCGATGGGGGCGGAGGTACGGGCCGCGTGGGAGGCCGCGACGGGGCGCGCGGTGCATGAGGCGTTGGGGATGACGGAGGTGTCGACCTATATCTCGGGCGCGCCCGACCGGCCGCAGGTGGCGGGGACGGCGGGATGGGTGCAGGCGGGGCGGCGCGTGGCCGTGCTGGGCGAGGATGGGTTACCCGTGCCGCGGGGCGCGGTGGGGGTGCTGGCGGTGCACCGGTCGGACCCGGGGCTGATGCTGGGCTATCTGGGGGATGAGGCGGGGACGGCGGCGCGGTATCGGGGGGAGTGGTTCGTTACCGGCGATCTGGCCGAGATGACGGCGGAGGGCGCCGTGATCTATCGGGGCCGCGCGGATGATCTGATGAATGCGGGAGGATTCCGCGTGTCGCCGCTGGAGGTGGAGGGGGTGATGGCCGCCTGTGCGGGCATCGTCGATTGCGCGGTGGCGGAGGTGGAGGTGAAGGCGGGTGTGCGGGTCATAGGCTGTTTCTATGTCAGCGATAACCCGATCCCCGAGGCCGATCTGCAAGCCCATGCCGGAGGCATCCTTGCGCGCTGGAAGCAGCCGAGGCTGTGGTGCCGGGTTGACGCCCTGCCCCGTTCGGCGAACAACAAGCTGAACCGTCGCGCCCTGCAGGGCCTGTTGCCGAAAGGGTGAGCCATGATCCGTCTTGATATCTTTTCCGACCCCGTCTGCCCCTGGTGCCTGATCGGCAAGACCAACCTTGACCGCGCGCTGGAAAGCCGCCCCGGGCATCCGTTCCGGATCGAGTGGCATCCCTTCCAGCTGAATCCCGACATGCCGAAGGAGGGCGTGGATCAGGTGGAGTATCTGGCGGGCAAGTTCGGTGGCAAGCAGCGGGCCATCCAGGCGATGTTGCAGGTGGCCGAGCATGCGAAGAAGGCCGGGGCCGAGATCGACATGGAGAAGGTGAAGCGCCTGCCCAACACGCTGGACGCGCATCGGCTGATCCATTGGGCGGGGATCGAGGGCAGGCAGACGCCGATGGTGGCGCGGCTGTTCCGCGCGCATTGGCGCGATGGCGAGGATATCGGGGACCATGCGACGCTGGCGCGGCTGGCGGGCGAGGTGGGGCTGGATGCGGCGGCGGTGGCGCGGCTGCTGGCGTCGGATGCCGATGCCGAGGATATCGCGGCGCGGGATTATGACGCGCGGAAGAAGGGGGTCAGCGCGGTGCCGACCTTCCTGATCGCGCAGCAATATGTCGTGCAGGGCGCGCAGCCGGTGGAGGTCTGGCAGCAGGTGATCGACGAGCTGGTGGAAAAGCTGGCGACCGAGGCTCGGACTGACGACGCGCCCCGGGCTTGACCCGGGGCCTCTTTTTCGACCGGCGCGTCCGCATCGACCGGAGGCCCCGGGTCAGGCCCGGGGCGGGGTCGGGCGGGGGCAACCGGTGCGCCCGCCTGTGCGCAAGATGTCGCGGCCTTGTGCGCGGGGGGTGGTGGTCCGCCCTGTCCTGCCATGCTAAGCGGCGCAGATGGCACAGATATCCACCCCCACCGTCGCGCCCCGCATGGGGCAGGTCGAATTCATCGGGCTGATCGCGGTCCTCTTCGCCACCATCGCCTTTTCCATCGACGCGATGCTGCCCGCCCTGCCCGAGATCGCGGCAGAGCTTTCGCCCGAAGCGCCCAATGCGGCGCAGCTGATCCTGACCTCCTTCGTGCTGGGCATGGGGATCGGGACGCTGTTTGCGGGGCCGCTGTCGGATGCCTTTGGCCGACGGCCGGTGATCCTTGCGGGGGCGGCGCTTTACTGTGTGTCGGCGCTGGTCGCCTATGTCTCGCCCACGCTGGAGGGGGTGCTGGTCGCGCGGCTGTTGCAGGGTTTGGGGTCGGCGGGGCCGCGGGTGGTGTCGCTGGCGCTGGTGCGCGACCTGTACAAGGGGCGCGAGATGGCGCGGGTCGTCAGTTTCGCGATGATGATCTTCACGCTGGTGCCGGCGGTTGCGCCCTTCATCGGGCAGGGGATCATCTGGGTGGCGGGATGGCGGGGGATCTTCCTTGCCTTTGTCGTCTTTTCGGCGCTGTCGATGCTGTGGTTCTGGCTGCGCCAGCCCGAAACGGTGCCCGCCACGGCGCGGCGGCCCTTGCGGTGGCAGGTGCTGCGGGCGGCCTTTGTCGAGGTGCTGTCGCATCGTGTGGTGGTGCTGTCCATCGCGGTGCAGACGCTGGTTTTTGCCTGTCTCTTCGCCACGCTTTCGGCCACGCAGCCGATCCTTGACCAGGTCCATGGCGAGGGCGAGCGGTTCCCGCTGTGGTTTGCGCTGATCGCGGTGGTGTCGGGGACGGCGAGCCTTATCAACGCGCGGCTGGTCGTGCGGTTGGGGATGCGGCGGATGGTGACGGTGACGCTGGGGGCGCAGGTGGTGTTTTCGGCCGTGATGCTGGCGGCCAAGGCGGGGGGCGTCTGGCCGCCAGCACTTGCCTTTCCGGCGCATCTTTTGTGGACGACGGGGGTGTTCTTCATGGTGGGGCTGACCATCGGCAACCTGAATGCGCTGGGGCTGGAGCCGGTGGGGCATATCGCGGGGATGGCGGCGAGCGTGATGGGGGCGATTGCCACGGTTGCCTCGGTCGTGCTGGCGGCGCCTGTGGGGTTGATGTTCGACGGGACGGCCTATCCGCTGATGGGCGGGGTGGCCGTGTTTGCCCTTGCGGGATGGGGGTTGATGCGGGTGATGCCGCGGTAGAATGGGCAATATTGCCCATCCTACGCCTTCGGCTTGACCACCTTTTCCGCAAGATCCTTGGCGATGGCGAAGGCGCCCTTGATGCGGTCGCCTTCGGTCTTCCAGTCGCGGGACAGGACGATCTTGTTGCCCTGCACGCGCGCCATGGGATCGGCCTTGATGAAATCCACCAGCCCCGCCGGATTGGCGAATTTGTCGTTGTGGAATTGCACGGTGGCCCCCTTCGGCCCGGCATCCAGACGGCTGATTCCAGCGCGTTTGCACATCGACTTGATCCGCATGATGAGCAGCAGCGTGTTCACCTCGCGCGGGAGGGGACCGAAACGGTCGATCAGTTCGGCGGCGAAGCCTTCGAGTTCCACCTTGGTCGTGAGGGTCGTCAGGCGGCGATAGAGGCCGAGGCGGATGTCGAGGTCGGCGATGTAATCCTCGGGGATCAGCACCGGCACGCCGAGGTTGATCTGCGGCGCCCATTGGTCGTCGAGCGCGGCGGGACCGGCGAGTTCGCCGGATTTCAGCTTGGCGATCGTGTCTTCCAGCATCTGCTGGTAAAGTTCATAGCCGACTTCCTTGATATGGCCGGACTGTTCCTCTCCCAAGAGGTTCCCCGCCCCGCGCAGGTCGAGGTCGTGGGAGGCGAGGTTGAAGCCCGCGCCGAGGCTGTCGAGGCTGCCCAGCAGGCGGAGGCGTTTCATCGCCTGCGGGGTCAGGGGCGCGCGGGGGCGCGTGGTCAGGAAGCAATAGGCGCGGGTCTTGGCGCGGCCCACGCGGCCGCGGATCTGGTAGAGTTGGCTGAGGCCGAACATGTCGGCGCGGTGGATGATCATCGTGTTGGCGGTGGGGATGTCGAGGCCGGATTCAACGATGGTGGTGGAGAGCAGCACGTCATATTTGCCGTCGTAAAATTCGTTCATCTTCTCGTCGAGGTCGCCCGCGGCGAGTTGGCCGTGGGCGATGACATAGGTGACTTCCGGCACGTGGGTGCGCAGGAAATCCTCGATCTCGGGCAGGTCGGCGATGCGGGGGACGACGATGAAGGATTGGCCACCGCGATAGCGTTCGCGCAAGAGCGCCTCGCGCAGGGTGACGGGGTCGAATTCGCTGACATAGGTGCGGATCGCAAGGCGGTCGACGGGGGGGGTTGCGATGATGGAGAGGTCGCGCACGCCGGTGAGCGAGAGTTGCAGGGTGCGCGGGATGGGGGTGGCGGTCAGGGTCAGGACGTGGATTTCCGACCGCATCTCTTTCAGCCGTTCCTTGTGGGCGACGCCGAAATGCTGTTCCTCGTCGATGATGAGGAGGCCCAGCGATTTGAAGCGGATGTCCTTGGCGAGCAGCGCATGGGTGCCGACGCAGATGTCGACCGTGCCTGCGGCCAGACCTTCGCGCGTGGCCTTCGCCTCTTTGGCCGAGACAAAGCGCGAGAGGGGTTTGACGGTGATGGGAAAGCCGCGGAAGCGTTCGGCGAAGCTGCGGTAGTGCTGGCGGGCCAGCAGCGTGGTGGGGCAGACGACGGCGACCTGCATGCCGGCCAGGGCGGCGACGAAGGCCGCGCGCATGGCAACCTCGGTCTTGCCGAAGCCCACGTCGCCCACGATGAGGCGGTCCATGGGGCGGCCGGATTCCAGATCGGCCACGACATCGGCGATGGCGGAAAGCTGGTCGTCGGTTTCCTGCCACGGAAAGCGGGCGGCGAAGGCTTCCCACAGGGAATGGGGCGCCTCCAGTATCGGCGCATGGCGCAACGCGCGTTCGGCGGCGATGCGCATGAGGCGGTCGGCGATTTCGCGGATGCGTTCCTTGAGTTTCGCCTTCTTGGCCTGCCATGCCCCGCCGCCGAGGCGGTCGAGAAGCCCCTCTTCATGGCCGTAGCGGGAGAGGAGTTCGATATTCTCGACCGGCAGGTAGAGTTTCGCGCCTTCGGCATATTCCAGCGCCACGCAGGCATGGGGGGCCCCGAGCGCGGTGATGGTTTCGATGCCGAGATAGCGGCCAACCCCGTGTTCGACATGCACCACAAGGTCGCCGGGGGTGAGGCTGTCGACCTCGCGCAGGAAATTCTCGGCCTTGCGCTTGCGTTTGGGTTTGCTGACCAGCCGGTCGCCCAGCACGTCCTGTTCGGAGATGACGGCAAGGCCCGGGGCGGTGAAACCAGATTCCAGTGCCCAGACGAGCAGGAACAATCCGCCTTTGCCGTCAGGCACTTCGCGCATGTCCTTGATGCGTTTTGCGCCGGTGACGCCCTGATCGAAAAGCAGCCCTTCGAGCCTTTCGCGCGCACCGTCGGACCATGAGGCGATGATGACGTGGCGGTCTTGAAGCAACTCCTTCACATGGGCGGACAAGGCCCCAAAAAGGCTTATGTTTTCCTGTTGGCGTTCGGGGGCGAAGTTGCGGCCCAGACGGCCGCCTGCATCCAGAACGCCCGGCCCCGGCGATTGCGGGTTGGGGGAAAGCTGGATCAGGCGGTGGGGGGCGGTCGCAGCCTCCCACGCTGGATCGTCGAGATAGAGAAGGCCGGGCGCGCAGGGTTTGTAGACGGAGTCGAGCCGCCCCTTGGCCGTCATCGCCTCGCGTCGGGCGTCATATTGATCCTCGATCCCTTCCCAGCGCGACAGGCGCGCGGGCGTGATCTGGTCATCCAGCATGACGGTGGCGTCGGGGAGATAGTCGAAGAGCGTTTCCAGACGGTCGTGGAAGAAGGGTAGCCAGTGTTCCATCCCCTGATGCTTGCGGCCTGCGCTGACGGCCTCATACAGCGGGTCGTCCGATCCCCCTGCCCCGAATTCCAGACGGTAGGACTGGCGGAAGCGGGTGATGGCGGCCTCGTCCAGGATGATTTCGGACATGGGCGCGAAATCGACGGCGGTCAGCTTGTCGGTGGTGCGCTGCGTGTCGGGGTCGAAGCGGCGCGCGCCGTCCAGCACATCGCCGAAGAAATCCAGCCGGATGGGCGTGCGGTTGCCTGGCGGCCAGATGTCCACGATGCCGCCGCGCACGGCGAAGTCACCGGGTTCGGCCACGGTGGAGACGGGGGTGAAGCCCATGCGCGCGAGGAAGGATTTGAGGCGGCCCTCATCCACCCTGTCCCCCACGCGGGCGGAAAATGAGGCGCCGCGGATCACCTCGCGCGCGGGAAGGCGCTGGGTGGCGGCGTTGAGCGTGGTCAGAAGGACGAAGGGGCCCTTGATGCCGTCGGCCAGCGCGGCCAGCGTCGCCATGCGGCGGGCAAGGATGGCGGGATTGGGCGAGACGCGGTCATAGGGCAGGCAGTCCCATGCGGGCAGGTCGAGCACCAGCGCCTTGGGCGCCATGACGGCAAGGGCCGCCGCCATCGCCTCGGCCCGCTTGTCATCGCGGGCGATGTGGATGACGGGCGTGCCCTTGTCCAGTTCGCGGGACAGGAGGCGGGCGTCGAAGCCTTCGGGCGCGCCACCGAGGAGGATGCGGGAAGCTGTCTGCATGGCGCGTGACTTAACCGCCGGGGCGGCGGCGTCAACGGATTTCGGCGCGGTGCGGGGTCGGTCAGCCGAAGACGCCGCGGGTGACGTTCTGGAACATACCGAACATGCCGGTGAAGAAGATGGCGAACATGCCCACGGTCTGCAGCGCCATGCGGTGGCGGCGCAGGAGCGCGAGAAGGTCATCGCCCGTCAGCGCGTCGCGTTCTACCGCGCGGCTTGCGCGCAGGTTCAGAAACCCCACGAGCAGCAGCGGCACAAGCAGGCAGAGCAGCGCTTGGGCGAATTCGATGCCGTAGACCACGGCCAGAACCAAAAGGCCCGTGGTCAGGAAGGACAGGAAGGCCACGAGGAAAAGCCCCCCCATGCGCGTGATGTAGAGCAGGCGGCGGCAATAGATATGGGCCAGATGTTCGGTATCGGTCAGGGGCTGGCCACCTTCGCGCAGGGCGCGGCGGAAGAGATCGTGCGGCACGCCGAGGACGAAATGGCTGGTCGTGGACCACAGGACCGCCAGAGCGATCCAGAACCACAGGTTCGAGAAGGACCGCATGTCGATCACTTCGAAAATCATTCTGTACCAGTCCAAAACCCGCATCCCCGCCTGACACGCGCCCTGCCCCGTTCCATGATGGCTTGAGGCGCGCCCCTTTCTCTGGCAGGCAAGGGGACGGGGCGCAAGGCCCTGCTTGTCCCATCGCCGGAGCCCCGAGAATGCGCCCGATTTCCGCCCCCGCCCCTGCCGCCCGCTTCCGCCGGATGCGGCGCACCCCCGCGCTGCGCGCCCTGTCGCAGGAGACGCTGCTGGCGGTGGGCGACCTGATCTGGCCGGTCTTCGTGCGGGACGGGGCGGGGGTGCGCGAGTCCATCTCCTCGATGCCGGGGGTGGAGCGGCTGTCGGTCGATCTGGTGGTGAAGGCGGCGGAAGAGGCGGCGGGGCTGGGGATACCGGCGATCTGCCTGTTTCCCTACACCGATCCGGCGAAGAAGACCGAAGGCTGCGAGGAGGCGTGGAATCCCGACAATCTGGCGAACCGCGCGATCCGCGCGATCAAGGCGGCAGTACCTGAGATTGCGGTGATGACGGATGTGGCGCTGGACCCCTATAACGCCAACGGCCATGACGGGCTGGTGCGCGATGGCGTGATCCTGAACGACGAGACGATCGAATGTCTGGTGCGCATGGCGCTGGTTCAGGCGGAGTGCGGGGCCGATATCCTTGGCCCGTCCGACATGATGGATGGCCGGATCGGCGCGCTGCGCGGCGCGCTGGAGGGTGCGGGGCACAAGGATGTGGCGATCCTGTCCTATGCGGCGAAATATGCCAGCGCCTTCTATGGCCCGTTCCGCGATGCGGTGGGGGCGTCCGGCGCGCTGAAGGGGGACAAGAAGACCTATCAGATGAACCCCGCCAATTCCGACGAGGCGCTGCGACTGGTCGAACGCGACCTGCGCGAGGGGGCGGATATGGTGATGGTCAAGCCGGGGATGCCCTATCTGGATATCTGCCGCCGCGTGAAGGAGACCTTCGGCGCGCCGACCTATGCCTATCAGGTGTCGGGCGAATACGCGATGATCGCGGGCGCGGCAGAGCGCGGCTGGATCGATGGCGAGAAGGCGATGATGGAAAGCCTGATGGGGTTCAAGCGCGCGGGCTGCGACGGCATCCTGACCTATTTCGCGCCTGCGGTGGCGAGAAAGCTGCGCGCGGGCTGGAGCTGGGGTTGAGGGGGACGGGCTGTCCGACAGCTCGGCAAGGGTCCGCCTCGGCCCGTTCGGGGGCATGACAGACGGCGGGAATGGCGTTATCGTGTCAGGCGAGCGGGGTCATCAGAACCCCGCCAACGGGCAAGAGAGGGCGGTTTTCATGGAACGGATTTCGAGACGGGCGCTGCTGGCCGGGGCCGGTGCGGGCGCTATTCTGACGGCCTGCGGCAATGGCGTGGGCGGCAGCGGGGCGCAGCAGATCGATGCGCGGGTCGAGGCGACGCGGAGCTTCCTGTTCCAGCGCTATCCCGGCACGCAGGATCTGGCGAACCGCGCCTTCGGCGTGCTGTATATGCCGCTGATCACCGAGGCGGGGTTCTTCGTGGGCGGGGCCTATGGGCGGGGTGCCTTGCAGATCCGTGGCGTGACGGTGGATTACTATTCCTCGACCAAGGCGAGCTACGGGTTGCAGATCGGGGCGCAGCAATATGCCCATGCGCTGTTCTTCATGACCGAGGCGGCGCTGGCAGATTTCCGCGCCGGAAGCGGTTGGGCGGCGAGCGCGGATCTGAAATACGCCACCCCCGATCAGGGCGGCAGCATCGGCAAGGAAACGACCGAGATCGATCCGGTGATCGCGCTTGTCTTCGGTCAGCAGGGGCTGATCGCGGGGGCCACGCTGGCCGGCGTGAAATACACGCGGATCATTCCGTGACGGCGGGCGGGATGGGCAGAATTGCCCATCCTACCGAAGGCGGCGGATCAGGCTGGAGGTGTCATTCCGGCCGCCGCCCATGAGCTGGACATCCTTGTAGAACTGGTCGACCAGCGCGGTCACGGGCAGGCTTGCGCCGATCTCCTCCGCCGTCTTGAGGCAGATGGCGAGATCCTTTCGCATCCAGTCCACCGCGAAGCCGAAGTCGAATTCGTCCTTCAGCATGGTCTTGTGGCGGTTGACCATCTGCCATGATCCGGCCGCGCCCTGACTGATGACCTCGACCACGGCTTCGCCGTCGAGACCGGCCTTCTGGCCGAAGGCGAGCGCCTCGGACAGGCCCTGCATCAGGCCCGCGATGCAGATCTGGTTCATCATCTTGGCAAGCTGCCCTGCCCCGCTGTCGCCGATGCGGCGGCAGATGCGGGCATAGGCGGCCATGACGGGTTCGGCGCGGGCATAGTCAGTCTCGGACCCGCCGCACATGATCGAGAGCGCGCCGTTCTCTGCGCCGGCCTGACCGCCCGAGACGGGGGCATCGACATAACCTATGCCCTTGGCCGAAGCGATTGCCGCGACTTGATGCGTGACCTGCGCGGAAACCGTGGTGTGGTCGATGAAGAGCGTGCCTGCCGACATGGCGGAAAAGGCGCCGTCGGGGCCGGTGCAGACCTGTCGGAGATCGTCGTCATTGCCGACGCAGGCAAGCACGACCTCGGCCCCGCGGGCGGCCTCGGCCGGGGTGGCGGCGCTGCGCTGGCCATGGGCCGCGACCCATGCGGCGGCGCGGGCGGGGGTGCGGTTGTAGACCGTCACATCATGTCCCTTGGCCGCAAGGTGGCGCGCCATCGGACCGCCCATCACGCCCAGACCCAGAAACGCCAGTTTCGCCATCGTTCACCCCCGGTTGCATTGCCCTTTGGCCTGCGATGGACTAGGAAGCCATCCGGTTCCCGTCGTCAAGAACAGGCCCTAGATGTTCCTTGTCTTCCGCTGGATGTTGCGCCTGTTCACGGGTTTGGTGGCGCTGTCGCTGCTGGCGGGGGTGATCCTTTACTATTTCCTGTCCCGCTCGCTGCCCGACTATAACGAGGATTTCACCATCGCGGGCATCGAAGCCCCGGTCGAGATCGTGCGGAACAACGACAATGTCCCGCATATCTTTGGCCAGAGCGATCCGGATGTCTTTTTCGCGCTTGGCTTTGCCCATGCCCAGGACCGGCTCTGGCAGATGATGATGCTGCGCCGGACGGTGCAGGGGCGGCTGTCCGAGGCCTTTGGTCCGCGGACGGTGAAGGTCGACGAGCTGATGCGGCGCTATGACCTTTATACGCTGGCGCAGGAGTCGGTGGCGGTGCAGGACGCGGCCACGATGGCGGCGCTGGAGGCCTATGCGCGGGGGGTGAATGCCTGGATCGGGCAGGTGAACAAGGATGCGCGCGGGCGCGGGGCGCCGGAATTCTTCCTGTTCTCGAACGAGATCGCGGCATGGCAGCCCGCAGATTCGATCGCGATCCTGAAGCTGATGGCGTTGCAGTTGTCGGGGCAGTTGCAGGAGGAGGTGCTGCGCGCGCGCGTCTCGCTCTTGCTGCCGGCGGCGCGCGTAGGCGACATCCTGCCCGACGATCCGACGCAAGGCGTCATGGCCCTGCCGGAATATTCGCAGCTGGTGCCGGGAGTGGTGCCGAGTTCGGCGCCCTTGCGCGTGGCGGTGAACGATGTGCTGTCGCCTTTCCCCGAGCGGGGATTTGCGGGGGCATCCAATGCCTGGGCGGCAGCGCCTTCGCGGTCTGCGGCGGGGGGGACGCTTCTGGCCAATGATCCGCATCTGGGATTTTCCGCCCCGACCGTCTGGTATCTGGCGCGGCTGGAGTTGCAATCGGGCGCGGTGATCGGCGGGACGATCCCAGGGATTCCGGCGGTGCTGGTGGGCCGGTCGGCGGCGCTGGGATGGGGGCTGACGTCAAGCTATGCCGACGATCAGGACCTGTTCATCGAGGAGGTGAACCCCGCCAATCCCGAGCAGTACCGCACGCCGGACGGCTGGAAGGAGTTTGTCACGCGCCGGTCCATCATCACGGTCAAGGATGCCGCGCCCGTGACGATCACCCTGCGCTGGACCGACAACGGCCCCGTCCTGCCCGGCAGCCATTACGATATCGGGTCCGTCACGCCTGCGGGACATGTCGCGGCCCTGTCATGGACCGCGCTGACGGGGGCGGATACGTCGATGACGGCAGTGATCCGCATGATGGGCGCGGGATCGGTGGCCGAGGCGGTGGAGGCGGGGCGTCTGGTGGTGGCACCGGCGCAGAACGTGATGCTGGCCGACCAGTCCGGCGTGGCGCTGCAGTTGATGGGGGCCCTGCCCAAGCGCGACCCCGCGCACCAGAGCAAGGGGCGGATGCCCAGCCCCGGCTGGGTCGCGGCGAACCGCTGGCAGGGGGTATTGCCCTATGAGGACAACCCGCGCGAGGTGAGCCCGACATCGGGTCTTATCGGGAATACGAACAACAAGACGGTGGACCGGCCCTTCCCGCTGCATGTGTCCTATGACTGGGGCGATACGCAGCGCATCCAGCGCTGGCTGACATTGATGAAGGCGCGTGAGGTGCATACGCGCGAAAGCTTTATCGAGGCGCAGCTGGATACGGTCAGTTTCACGGCGCGCTCGCTCTTGCCGCTGATCGGGGCGGATCTGTGGTTCACGGGCGAAGCGGCACCCGACGGCACGCCCGAGCGGCTGCGGCAGCGGGCGCTGGAGATCCTTGCGGCATGGAATGGCGAGATGAGCGAGCATCTGCCCGAGCCGCTGATCTATCAGGCCTGGGTGCGCGCGCTGCAGGACCGGCTGATCCGCGACGAGCTGGGGCCGCTGGCCGATACCTTCACCCATGTGGAGCCGCTGCTGATCGAGCGGGTCTATCGCAATGTGGACGGGGCAAGCGTCTGGTGCGACGTGGTGCAGTCGGCGGTGGTGGAGAGCTGTTCCGATCTGGCGCGGATGGCGCTTGACGATGCGCTGCTGTCGCTTTCGGAAAGCTATGGGCCGAACCCCGAAAGCTGGCGCTGGGGCGATGCACATCAGGCGACGCATGACCATCCGGTGCTGGGAAGCCTGCCGGTGCTGCGCTATCTGGTCAACATGCGCCAGTCGACCAGCGGGGATGACCATACCCTGCTGCGCGGCAAGACAAAGGGCGAGGGGGCCAATCCTTTCCTGAACGTTCATGGCGCGGGGTATCGCGGAGTCTATGACTTTGCCGATCCCGATTCCTCGGTCTTCATCACCTCGACAGGCCAGTCCGGCCATCCGCTCAGCCGGTTCTATGACGATCTGGGAGAGCTGTGGCGGCGGGGCGAGTATGTGCCCATGTCGCTTGACCCCGATCTGGCGCGGGCGGCGGCGGTGGGGGTGACCGAGTTGATCCCCGCAGCGGAGTGACGCGCGCCCTGCCCTGCCCTTGACCTTTGCCCCGACCGGAACATTTCAGCGCAATAATATTGCGCGGAATGCGGAAACAGGGACAAAAGATGACCGGAGAGTTCGACCCCTGGGTGGGTCGGGTGGAAGAGGCAGCTGACCGCATCAGCCCGCGTCAGGCGCGGCAGATGGCGGCGACGCTGGATGTGGCGGGCGATTATGCGGACGGCGCGCCGCTGCCTGCGCTCTGGCACTGGATGGGCTGGACGCCGCTGGCGGCGATGGGCGAGCTGGGGCCGGACGGGCACCCCGCGCGGGGCGGGTTCCTGCCGCCCGTGCCGCTGCCGCGCCGGATGTGGGCGGGCGGGCGTCTGCGGTTCCATGCGCCGCTGCGGATTGGCGAGGAGATGGCCCGCCGGTCGGAAATCGTGAAGGTATCGGAAAAGACCGGAACGACGGGGCGGATGGTCTTTGTCACCGTGGCCCATCGCGTGCATGGCGCGGCGGGGCTGGCGATCGAGGAAGAGCAGGACATCGTCTTTATCGAGATGCCCGAACGCTTTACCCCGCCGCCGCCCGTGGCGGCCCCTGCGGCGGAGTGGTCGGCGCGGGTGGTGGTGGACGAGGTGCGGCTGTTCCGGTTTTCGGCGCTGACCTTCAACGCGCATCGCATCCATTTCGACCTGCCCTATGCGACGGGGGTGGAGAAATACCCCGGTCTGGTCGTGCACGGGCCGTTGCAGGCGATGCTGCTGATGGAGGCGGCGCGGGCGCGACGCGGGAGCGCGATGCCTGCGGGATACCGGTTCCGCGGGGTGCGGCCGGCCTTTCATTTCGACGCGCTGTCGTTGCAGGGCGCGGGCGAGGGGCTCGCGACGGTAAACGGGGACGGGCTGGTCTGCATGCAGGCCGATGTGGCTTGGGAGGGATAGGCGATGGCGGGCGTACTGGCAGGGATGCGGGTGGTGGAGGGGTCGGCCTTTGTGGCGGTGCCGCTGGCGGGAATGACCTTGGCGCAGATGGGGGCGGATGTGATCCGGTTCGACCGGCCGCAGGGGGGGCTGGACGCGCATCGCTGGCCGGTGACGAAAGACGGCACCAGCCTGTTCTGGGCGGGGCTGAACAAGGGCAAGCGGTCGCTGGCCGTGGATATGGCCCGCCCCGAGGGGCAGGAGATCATCAGCGAGTTGATCTGCGCGCCGGGGCCGGATGCGGGGATGTTCCTGACCAACCTGCGGGTGCGGGGCTGGATGGATTATCCGGCGCTGAAGGCGCGGCGGGAGGATCTGATCATGGTCAGCCTTCTGGGCACGCGGCGGGGCGAGCCTGCGGTGGATTACACGGTGAACCCGTCTTTGGGCTTTCCCATGGCGACGGGGGCCGAAGGGTCGGCCGAGCCTGTGGCGCATGTGCTGCCCGCGTGGGATTGCATCGCGGGGGGCATGGTGGTGCAGGCGCTGCTGGCGGCCGAGCGGCACAGGCTGCGGACGGGCAAGGGTCAGGTGGCGGAACTGGCGTTGAAGGATGTGGCGGCAGCGATGCTCGCCAATCTGGGGATCGTGGGCGAGGTGGTGGCCAATGGCGTCGACCGGCCCAAGGCGGGGAATTCGCTTTACGGTGCCTATGGGCAGGATTTCACGCTGGCCTGCGGGCGGCGGGTGATGGTGATCGGGCTGACCGACCGGCAGTGGCGCGGGCTGGTCAAGGTGCTGGGGCTGGCGCAGGAGGTGGCCAATCTGGGGCAGCGCATGGCGCTGGACCTGTCGAAGGAGGGCGACCGCTGGGAGGCGCGCAAGGAGATCACGGCGCTGTTCGCCCCGTGGTTCGCGGCACGGCGGCTGGAGGTGGTGGCGCCGCTGTTCGACGGGGCGGGGCTGACATGGTCGGTGTTCCGCAGCTTTGCACAGGCGGTGGCGGAGGATCCCGACCTGTCGGAGGAGAACCCGATGATGCGGGTGATCCACCAGCCGGGCGTGGGCGCGCTGCCGGTGCCGGGATCGCCGGTGACATTCTCGGACCTCGAACGGATGGGGCCCGTACCTGCGCCGGTGCTGGGCGAGCATACCGAGGCGATTCTGGCCGATGTGCTGGGGCTTGGATCGGGGCAGATCGGGCGGTTGATGGATGAGGGTGTGGTGTCGCAGGGGGTCGCGCCGAAACGGGCGGCGTGACGGCGGCCAACGGTGGACCGGGGGCCAGCCCCCGGACCCCCGGAGTATTTGCACCGAGATGAAGATCAGCCCAGATCGCGGTAGCGCTTTTCCTGCCGCGCGGTCCAGCGGACGGTGACGGCGAAGCCTGTATCGGTGGGATGTTCGGACAGGACCACGCCTTCGGCATGGAGCCATGCGCGGCGGCGGCCGTCGGTGAAGGGGACGGCAAGGGTGCGTTCGGTCTTTTCCTCGTCGAAAGCCGCCGAGATGGCGTCGAGCAGGCGCGGCACGCCCTCGCCCGTCAGGGCCGAGACGGGGAAGACGCGGTCGCGGGTTTCGGCCTGTTGCGTCAGCGCCTCGCGTTCCGAAGGGGCGACGAGGTCGAGCTTGTTCCAGATTTCGAACATGGCCGTGGCGGGGCCGACGCCCAAGGATTGCAGGATGTCGGCCACGTCGGCGGCCTGTTCGCCCGTTTCGGGATGGGCGATGTCGCGGACATGGAGGATGAGGTCGGCCTCGAGCACCTCTTCGAGCGTGGCGCGGAAGGCGGCGACGAGCTGGGTGGGCAGGTCCGAGATGAAGCCCACGGTGTCGGACAGGATGATCTTGCGCCCCGATGGCAGGGTGATGCCGCGCATGGTGGGGTCGAGCGTGGCGAAGAGCATGTCCTTGGCCAGAACCTCGGCCCCCGTGGCGCGGTTGAAGAGGGTGCTTTTCCCTGCGTTGGTGTAGCCCACGAGGGCCACGATGGGGAACGGCACCTTGCGGCGGGCGGCGCGGTGGAGTTCGCGGGTGCGGACCACCTTGTCGAGTTGCCGCTTCAGCCGGATCACCTGTTCGTCGATGGCGCGGCGGTCGGCCTCGATCTGGGTTTCGCCCGGACCGCCGACGAAGCCGAAGCCGCCGCGCTGGCGTTCGAGGTGGGTCCATGCGCGCACGAGGCGGGTGCGTTGATAGCTGAGGGCCGCGAGTTCCACCTGAAGCACGCCTTCGCGGGTGCGGGCGCGGTCGGCGAAGATTTCGAGGATCAGGCCGGTACGGTCGAGAAGCTTGACCCCCCATTCCTTTTCCAGATTGCGCTGCTGCACCGGCGAGACGGGGCCATCGACCAGAACGAGCGCGACGTCGTCTGCCTTGAAACGTGCCTTGAGGTCGTCGACCTTGCCCGAACCGAAGAGCATTCCGGGATGCACGCGCGGAAGACGGACGACTTCGCCGCCGACCACCTCGAGCTCTGGCAGGGCGTGGGCGAGGCTTACAGCCTCGGCCAGACCGTGTTCGGGCAGGCGACGGGATTTGTCGTTGCGGATGTCGGGATGCAGGACAAAGGCCCGCGTGGCGCGGGTCGCTGTCGAACGGTCGCGCTCCTCCCGTTTGAACAGGTGCGGGAGATCGTCATCCTCGTCTTCGGGCAGGTCGGGAATCAGTCTTCGCCTTCATAGAGGTTGATCGGAGCGCCCGGCATGATGGTCGAGATCGCGTGCTTGTAGACAAGCTGCGACTGGCCGTCACGGCGCAGGAGCACGCAGAAATTGTCGAACCAGGTGATCACACCCTGCAATTTCACGCCGTTGATCAGAAAAATCGTTACCGGAACCTTGGCTTTCCGGACGTGATTGAGAAAAGCGTCCTGCAAATTCTGTTTGTCGCCGGCCATTTTTTGTCTTTGCCTTTTTTCTTGGTCTTGTCGCGCGAGATGCCGGACCCCTGTTCCCTCAGCCCAGGTTGACGGCCCAACGCATCAAGTATGTAACGGGTTGCATACAGTTTCCAGCCCAAAAACAGAAGTTTAAGGCATCGCTTCCGACAGGCGGGGGTCTATTGCCGCCAACTGTCGGGGGCAAGCAGGACGAGGATTGCCAGAAGCTCCAGCCGTCCGATGACCATGGCCGTGGCGATGATGGTCTTGGCTGCGACCGAGAACTGGGCGAGCGGGATGGGATCGGCGCTGGCCACATCGGCAAGCGGGCCGCAGGTGCTGAGCGCGGAAAGGGTGAGGATGAGTGCGGTTTCGAAGGGGATGTCCACCAGCGCGAGGGCCGCGACGAAGGCCGCGATGGACAGGGCGAAGAGCATGAAGAAGATCCAGGCGACATAGGCCCCTTCGCGGCGCAGGCGGCGGGCGGATTGCCCTGCCCCGCCCACGCTGTTGGGATGGATCAGGCGTTCCAGTTCGCGTTCGCCGTGACGGAAGAGTGCGTAGACGCGCAAGAGTTTCACGCCGCCTGCCGTGGTGGCGATGCCGCCGCCGAATATGGCCAGTCCCGCAAGAACCAGTCCGGGGGTTTCCAGCCCCGACCAGTTGCGCGCGGTGACCCAGTCGGCCGAGGTGAAGCCGGTGGTCGTCAGGAAGGAGAGCGTGGTGAAAAGCGTGCCCCAGAGCGCGCCGAAGGCTGCGGGAAGGTTCGCGGCCTCGCTCTCGGGCGCGGCGATCCAGTGGCGCAGGAAGAGGATGGCGGGGATGGTGAGCAGGATCGCCAGCGCCATCCGCAGTTCCGGATCGTCGCGCAGTCCGGTCCCCGGATCGTAGTTGAAGGAGCCGGGCCAGAGACGGCGTGTGAGGGCCGCGAAGAGGACAAGGAAGATCGCGAGTTCTGCCGGGAAGGTGTGCCCTTCGGTGGGCAGGCCGCCTGTCGCGCTGATCCCCGAGGTGGAGATGGTGGAAAGCGCGTGGATGAAGGCCGGAAGGTTCGGCGTGCCCGCCATGAGCAACACGACCCAGAGGGCCACGGTGATGCCCGCATAGACGGGAAAGATCGCGGCGGCCTGACGGGCCACGCGTCGGGCCGGATCGGCGGTGGCGGTGATCTGGCTGAGCCCTTCCGAGCCGCGCCCGGGAACGCGGCCGGACATCACCTCCATCCCGCCCAGCGTCATGGGGGCGAGGATGGCGACGGCGGCGACGAGGATGAAGAAGCCGCCCATCCAGCCCACCTGCGCGCGCCAGAGGTGGATGCTGTCGGGCAGGCGGGGCGGGTCATAGGCCGTCAGGCCCGTGGTCGAGAAGGCGGAGACCATCTCGAGCCAGGCGTTGACCCAGGAGGTGTCGGGCATGGCCTGAACCAGTGGCAGCGCCATAAGGACGGGCAGCACCACATAGGCCGCCACGAGCGCGGCGAGGTTGGCGCGGGCGGGATTGCGCGCGCGCTGGTGCACGGTGGCGATGCCGATCATGGCGGTCAGGATCAGCAGGATGACGCCGGAATAGAAGAAGGCCCGTCCCGTTTCATGGTCGCGCAGGATCGCGGCATGGGCGGCGGGCAGCCACATCGACAGTGCGGTGATCCCCATGAGGAGGACCAGAAGCGGCAGTTCCGACAGGCGGCGCAGCATCAGAAGAAGTCGATCGAGACCTGCAGGAGGCGTTCGACCTCGCGCACGTCCTTGGCCATGGTGAAGAGCGCGATGACATCGCCCGCCTCGATCCGCGTGTCGCCGGTGGGTTTGACGACCTTTTCCCCCTTCATCAGCGCGCCGACGAGGACGCCTTCGGGAAATTCGATCTCGCGGATCAGGCGTCCGGCGAGGGGCGAGGTGGAGAGGACTTGCGCCTCGATCATCTCGGCCTCGGCATCGCCCAGCGAGTAGATGGCGCGCACCTTGCCGTGGCGGATGTGGCGCAGGATGGAGGACACGGTGGTGGCGCGCGGGTTGATGTAGGCGTCGATGTCGAGCGGGCCCATGAGCGGGGCAAGCGTGGGATCGTTGACCAGCGCGATGGACATGGGGCAGCCCGCCTGCTTGGCGCGGACGGCGACGAGGAGGTTGGTCTTGTCGTCGTCGGTGACGGCAAGGACGGCATCGGCGCGGTCGATGGAGGCTTCGAGCAGGATGTCCATGTCCATCCCGTCGCCGTTCAGGACGATCGTGCGTTCAAGGCTGTCGGCGGCGCGTTCGGCGCGGGCGCGGTTCTTTTCGATGATCTTGCAGCGCACGCGGTCGGTGCGGGATTCCAGCGCGCGGGCCACGCCAAGGCCGACATTGCCGCCGCCGATGATGACCACGCGTTCCTGTTTCTTGGTCTGCTTGCCGAAGATTTCCAGCGTGCGGTTCACATCCTCGGAATGGGTGAAGACGTAGATCTGGTCCTCGGCAAAGAGCTGGTCGCCGGGTTCGGGGGCGAAGAGCCGCCCCTCGCGCCGGACGCCCACGACGATGGCGCGCAGGGTGGAGAAGAGGTCGGACAGCTGGCGCAGGGGGGTGTTGAGGACGGGGCAATCCTCGTCGAGCTGGATGCCCAGAAGCTGGGCGCGGCCCAGCATGAAGCTTTCGGTGTCGAAGGTGGCGGGCGCGGCAAGGCGTTGCAGCGCGGCTTCGGCCACCTCGCGTTCGGGGCTGATAACCACGTCGATGGGCAGGTGGTCACGGCGGTAGAGGTCGGAATAGATGGCGTCGAGATAGGATTGCGCGCGCAGGCGGGCGATCTTGCGCGGGATCGAGAAGATGGCATGGGCAACCTCGCAGGTGACCATGTTCACCTCGTCGGAATGGGTGGCGGCGATGATCATGTCGGCATCGCGCGCGCCGGCCTTTTCCAGCACGTCGGGATAGGAGGCGAAGCCCACGACGCCCTGCACATCCAGCGTATCTGTCGCGCGGCGGACGAGATCGGCGTTGTAATCGACAAGGGTGACGTCGTTCTTTTCGCCCGAGAGTTGGCGGGCGATCTGCCAGCCGACCTGCCCCGCCCCGCAGATGATCACCTTCATGAATGCCTCCGGTTCATCGCGCCCTCTGATTGGCAGATGGGGGACGACGGGTCAATGGCGCGGGGAATCGTGCTATGCTTCGCTGCGGTCCGTACGGGAGGATAGTATGGCATTCGGAAGCGAGCATGACGCGGTGCGCGCCGTGGTGGTGGATTATCTGGAAGGGATGGTCTGGGGAGACGAGGAGAAGCTGCGGCGCGCCTTTCACCCCGGCGCGTTGCAGGTCGGCCATTTCGCCGAAACCTACGAGTTCTTTCCGCTGGAGGAGTTCATCCAGTGGATCAGGGACGAGGAAACGCAGCCCGCGGGCAGCACCTATGTGGCCGAGCTTCTTGCGATCGAGGTGACGGGGACGGTGGCGGTGGCCAAGGTGACCGACAGCTGTTTCGGGACGGATTTCACCGACTATCTGGTTCTGGTGAAGGACCGGCCCACACCGGACGGGCGGTGGCAGATCGTGACCAAGGCCTATCACGTCCATGCCGGGCGCGGATTGCCGCGCCGGTGAGGAGCGGTCAATGGCGGGTTGCGGGGACGCTGTCGCCCTGCCCTGCCGCATCCTCGAATTCCGTGCTGCCGGAGGCATAGATGGTGCGATTGTTGATCTGCCAGCGTCCGTTCAGGCGCGAGAGGGTCATGTAACTTATCAGCTCGCCCGCCGGATAGCGTTCGACCGTCTTGATGAAGGCGACGGGGCCGTTCTGGTCGAGTTGCACGATCTCGTACCGGCGGTTGACCTTGCGGCGCGGAATGGACATGCGGCGGCAGAAGTCGAGATATTCGGGCACGCCGCAGCGCACGAGGATTCCGTCCTGCTGGCCAGTGATCGTCGCGTCTGTGTGAAAGACGCTTCGGGCGAGTTCGAGGTCGCCGCGGATGATCGCCTCGACCATGTTATGCGCGACAAGTCGGAGTTCGATGTCGCTTTGCGTTCCGGAGTGACCCACGATGGCACCGGCCTATCAAACTGGTTTAACCTTGATGCGTCAAATCACCACAGGCCTATGCGAAAGTCAATGGAACGACCTTTGGCCTGCGGCCTCCGCGAAAGGTACAACCATAAACCTATACTAACGAGATATGCGATCGCCGGGTAATCCTGCAGGGAGCGGGACGCGGGCGAGTGTTGCCCCGCCCTGCAAAGGAAACGGCGAATATTTCTCGCAATGATAATCTCTGGCGGCGGTCAGACCTCTTCGCCCTCGTCCTCGTCCATATCTTCGTCCAGATGGGCGGTGCGGCCGCCCCCTTTGGCCGAAGTGACGACGCCGAGCGATTTGAGTTTGCGGTGGAGCGCCGAGCGTTCCATGCCGACGAAGCTGGCGGTGCGGCTGATATTGCCGCCGAAGCGGTTGATCTGGGTCAGCAGGTATTCGCGTTCGAAGACCTCGCGCGCCTCGCGCAGGGGAAGGGTTGCCATGGCACCGCCAAGGACGAGGCGGCCCGTGTCGCCTTCGGGTGTTTCCTGACCGGGGAGTTCGCGCGCCTCGATCGGGCCGGAGCCGTCGCCAAGGATCAGGACGCGTTCGATCACGTTGCGAAGCTGGCGGACATTGCCGGGCCAGGACATGGTCTGCAGCATCGCCTCGGCCTCGGTCGAGAGGGAGCGGAGAGGAAGGCCCTGCGTGCGGTGGAAGAGGTCGATGAAATGGCGCGTGAGGTCGGGGATATCCTCGCGCCGGTCCTCGAGGCTGGGCACGGAGATCGGGACGACGTTCAGGCGGTCATAGAGTTCCTGCCGGAAACGGCCCGAGGCGATTTCGGTCCGCAGGTCGCGGGTGGTGGAGGAGATGACGCGCAGGTCGACGCGGACCTTGTCGGTGCCCCCTGCCCGCGTGAATTGCTGTTCGGTGAGGACGCGCAGGATCTTCGACTGGGTGCCGACGGGCATGTCGGCCACCTCGTCGAAATAGACCACGCCGCCGTGGGCCTGTTCCAGCAGGCCCTTTTCCACCCCGCGCTCGGAGGTTTCGCGACCGAAGAGCACCTCTTCCATCCGTTCCGGTTCGATCGTGGCGGAGGAAACCGAGATGAAGGGGGCCGAGGCGCGGTTGGAATGGGCGTGGATGAAGCGGGCGGCCATTTCCTTGCCCGATCCGGCGGGGCCGGTGAGCATGACGCGGCCGTTGGATTTGGTGACCTTTTCCAGTTGCGCCTTGAGCGCCTTGAAGGCGGGGCTGGCGCCCAGCATTTCGGCCGAGGTCACGTCCTTGCGGCGGAGTTCGCTGTTTTCGCGGCGCAGGCGCGAGGTTTCCATCGCGCGGCTGACGACGACCATGAGCTGGTCGATGTTGAAGGGCTTTTCGATGAAGTCATAGGCGCCCTGCTTGATGGCGGCGACCGCGATCTCGATATTGCCATGGCCCGAGATGATGACGACCGGCACGTCGGGATTGTCGCGCTTGACCGTTTTGAGGATGTCGATGCCGTCCATGCGGCTGTCCTTGAGCCAGATGTCGAGGATCATCAGCGCGGGCGGTTCGGCGTTGATCTCGGCCATGCAGTCGTCGGAATTGCCGGCCAGACGGACCTGATAGCCCTCGTCCTTCAAAATGTCCGCGATCAGGTCGCGGATGTCTTTCTCGTCATCAACAATAAGGATGCTGCTCATTATCCCCCCTGTGCGGCCAATGCCGCGGGTTTGCGGGTGCGGACCTTGGGCGTGCGCGGCAGCCGGATTTCGGCCATCGCGCCCGCATGGTCATTGCCTTCGAAAACGGGTGCGTCGAGGAGGGCGAGGGTGCCGCCATGTTCCTCGATGATCTTCTTGACGATGGGCAGGCCAAGGCCGGTGCCCTTTTCACGGGTGGTCACGTAAGGTTCGAACAGGCGTGCGCGGTCGGGCGGCAGGCCGGTGCCGTTGTCCATGATGCGGATGACGGCGGCGTCGGGTTCGAGGTCGAAGGTGACGCGGATTTCGGGGCGGTGGCCGGAGGGCGCGCCCTTTTCGTGCAAAGTTTCAATCGCTTCGCCCGCGTTCTTGATAAGGTTTGTGAGCGCCTGACTGATCATCGTTGCGTCAAGCTCCATCACCACCGGCTCGGCGGGTAGCTGTTTGACGAAGGTCACGCCGGGCTGGCCGCTTTCCTGCAAAAGGACGGCGTCGCGGACCAGAAGGGCAAGGTCGTTCTCGCGCCGGTCGGGTTCGGGCATGCGGGCGAATTTGGAGAATTCGTCCACGATGCGGCGCAGGTCGTTGGTCTGGCGCACGATCACGTCGGTGTACTGGTCCAGATCGTCCGGTTCGGCCACTTGCGGGCGGAACTTGCGCTTGATCCGTTCGGCCGAGAGCGCGATGGGCGTCAGGGGGTTCTTGATCTCGTGCGCGATGCGGCGGGCGACATCGCCCCATGCGGCCATCCGCTGGGCGCTGACAAGGTCGGTCACATCGTCGAAGGCCACGACATAGCCTTCGAGGCCGCCTTCCTCGTTCCGGCGTTCGGAAAGGCGGACGAGCAGGCTTTCCAGCTTGCCCTTGCGGGTGAGGCGGACCTCTTCCTGCGCGGCGGGGCTGCCGCTGTCGAGGAGACGGTCGAAGAGCGGGCCGAATTCGGGCACGGCGACGGCAAGCGGCGTGTCGGCCCCTGCCCCCATGTCGAGCAGCCGTTCCGCTGCGCGGTTGGCAAAGTCGATGCGCCCGTCCGAATTCAGGCCGATCACGCCCGCGGTGACGTTGGAGAGCACCGAGTCGAACAGGCGGCGGCGGGCCTCGGTCTGGCTGTGGGATTGCACCAGAGCTTCGCGCTGGCCCTTTAACTGGCGGGTCATGTTGTTGAAGGAGCGGCCGAGCGAGGCGATCTCGTCCTCGCCGTCCTCTTCGCGGACTTGGATGTCGAGATTGCCTTCGCCGACGCGTTCTGCCGCCTCGGCCAGACGGCCCACGGGGCGGGCGAGACGTTCGGCGAACCACAGGCCCAGCCAGACCGCGGCAAGGATGAGGATCAGCGCGAAGCCGAGATAGAGCAGGCCGAATTCGAAGAGGAGCCGCCCGCGTTCGGATTCGAGCTGGTGGTAGAGCGCCACGGTTTCCCGCGTGCCGTCGAGCAGCGACAGGATCGAGCCGTCGACCGTGCGCGAGACATAGAGGTAGCGGTCGGCGAAGGCGTCGAGATGGACCAGCGCGCGGAATTCGTTGTTGGCCCAGTCCTGTATCAGAACCGTCTCGCCCGCGCGGGCGCGCTGGAGTTCCTCGGCCGCGGGCTGTTCGAAGTCGAAGAGGTAGCTGCGTTCACCGCGGGTCTTGAGCGTGCCCGCGCCGTCGATGAGGTATGCCTCTTTCAGGCCGCGCTGGATGGTGGCCTGTGCCTGCGTCAGAACGGGGCGCATCTGGCTGTCGTCGAGGAAGAACATCGACTGCTTGAAGAGGTTGACGTCCCGCGCAAGCGCCTCGGCATCCTCGATCAGGTCCTGACGGTGTTCCTGTTCATAGGCCTCGGCCGCCGAGAGGGAGGAGCCGACGACCGAGCGCACGCGGTCGGAGAACCAGCCTTCGAGGCCGAAATTCACCGTGATGACGGCAAAGACGGCGACGAGGACGGTAGGGATCAGGGCCACGACGGCAAAGACGAAGGTAAGCCGCATGTGGAGCCGCGATCCGGCCGAGCGGCTGCGCCGGTCCGCGACCATGCGGACGACGCGGGCCATGACGAGGGTGGCCACGACGAGGATATAGACGAGGTCGGCCAGAAGGATCAGGCGGAGCGAGGGGGAGTTCACACCCTGATTCAGCGGGCCGAGCGCGAGGAAGGTCGCCACCGCCAGAAGCGGGCCAAGGAACACCAGCCCGAAGGTCATGGTATTCTGGACCTGACGCTGGCGGCGCAGGCGGTTCAGCCGCGCCCAGGTGTTGCTGCCGATGCTGCGCTGCACGCGCGACCCACCCCTTCATCCGGCAGGACGATCCGTGCCCGCCGCCCACATCTTGTGGCCCGCCCCGCGGTGCGGCGGGGGGGACACGCTTGATGTTGCGGTTTTACATCAGCTTGCGGCGGCGTGTCACGCGGATATCGAGGTCGGTGATCTTCTTGCGCAAAGTATTGCGATTGATGCCCAGAAGGTCGGCGCATTTCGCCTGATTTCCCGCCGTGGCATCCAGCGCGATCTCGATCAGCGGCGTCTCCACCTCGCGCAGGATGCGCTGGTAGACGCCAGCGGGGGGCAGTTGGCCACCGTGCAGGTCGAAGTAGCGTTTCAGGTGGCGCGCGACAGAGGCGGAGAGTTTCTCGCCCTCGCCCCCGCCTTTGAGCGGTTCCATCGCGGGCTGGTTGCCGAGCACGGATTCCACCTCGGCCCGCGTGATTTCGGCCTCGGAGGAGGTGACCATCAGGCGGCGCAGGGTGTTTTCCAGTTGCCGCACATTGCCCGGCCAGGAATAGGCGCGGATCAGGTCGCGGGCATCGTTTGACAGGCGGCGCAGCGCGCCGAGATCGCGTTCGCCCTTTGCAAGGAAATGTTCGGCAAGAAGGGGGATGTCGTCCACCCTTTCGCGCAGAGAGGGGACGTGCAGGGTGACGCCGGAAAGGCGATAGAACAGGTCCTGCCGGAACTGCCCCCCCTCCATCCGCGCGGCAAGGTCGGTCTGCGATGTGGCCATGATGCGGGGCGCGTTGTCGCCGGCAAGGTCGAGCATCCGCACGATGCGGGCCTGCATGTCGTCGTCGTAATCGGCGACCTCGTCAAAGACCAGACTGCCGCCCCGCGCGCGCGACATCAGCGCCGAGGGGCCGTCCATACCGGCAAGGTCGGAGCCCTGCGCCACCACGAAGGGCTGGCTGCGGCGGTCGGAGAAATCGTGGATGGCCTTGGCGATCAGGCTTTTGCCTGTGCCGGATTCGCCGGTGACGAGGACGGCGAGGTCGGTGTTCATCACACGGGCGACAAGACGGTAGAGCGCCTGCATCGCGGGGGTGCGACCCACCAGCGGCAGGTCATCGCCCGCCTCGCGCGGTTGGGCGGGTTTCGCGGGGGCGCGGCGCTTCTGCTCCAGCGCGCGGGCGGAGCGTTTCATCAGGTCGGGCAGGTCGAAGGGTTTGGGCAGGTAGTCGAAGGCCTCGGCCTCGGCCGCCTGGATGGCGGTCATGATGGTGTTCTGCGCCGAGATGACGATCACCGGCAGGCCGGGGCGCATCTTGGAAATGCGGGGCAGCGCGTCCAGCCCGTTGCCGTCGGGCATGATGACGTCCGAGATCACGAGATCGCCCTTGCCTTCCTCGACCCAGCGCATGAGCGTCATGAGGCTGGAGGTCGCGTGGACCTTGCAGCCCGCCCGCGTCAGGGCCTGCGTCAGGACGGTGCGGATCGTGCGGTCGTCATCCGCGACAAGGACGGTTCCATCCATCAGGTCTTCTCCTTCTTGTCCTTCGGCACCATGGGCAGAGAGACGCGGAACACGGTGCGTCCGGGCACAGAATCCACGGAAATCCAGCCTTCATGGTCGGAAATGATCTTTGAAACGAGGGCGAGCCCGAGGCCCGTGCCGTTCTCGCGGCCCGAGACGAAGGGTTCGAAGATGTCGGCGGCGATGTCGGGCGGGATGCCGGGGCCGTCGTCGATGATCTCGATCTGCAAGGGCAGTGCGGCGGGGCGGCCATCCTTGCCGCGCAGGCGGAGCGAGAGGTCGTAGAATGTGTGCAGACGGATCGTCGTCCCCTCGCCCGCGCGCTGGCAGGCCTCGGCCGAGTTCTTGATGAGGTTGAGGAAGACCTGCATCAACTGGTCGGGATCGGCGAAGGTGGGGGGGAGCGAGGGGTCGTAATCCTCGGTGATCTGCATATGGGCGGCGAAGCCCACGAGGGCGGATTTGCGCGCGCGGTCGAGCGCGTCGTGGATGTTGACGGGGCGGCGTTCCGGCGGGCGCAGGTTGCCGAACTGTTCGACCTGTTCCAAGAGCTTTACGATGCGGCGGGTCTCTTCCACGATCAGGTCGGCCAGCTCGCGGTCTTCGGGGGCGAGGTTCATGCCCAGAAGCTGCGCCGCGCCCGAGATGCCCGCGAGGGGATTCTTGATCTCGTGCGCCAGCATCTCGGCCATGCCGATGGCGGATTTGGCGGCGGACTTCACACTCATGGAGCGACCCAGACGGTCGGCGATGTCGCGGGGCGAGATGATGAGGAGGATCACCTCGGCATTGTCGTGCATGGGGGCAACCTGGATGTTGCACTGCACGGGGGCGCGTTCGCCGGTCGTCACGTCCACGTCGTTGATGAACAGGGGCGACTGGTTGGCGCGGGCGCGGGCCAGCGCCTCGTCCATCGGGGCGTCGATGGCGAGACGGTCGAAGGCGGGCTGGCCCATCAGCGAGCGTGACGAGGCGTTGAGGAAAATTTCGCCCGCCGGATTTACTTCGGCGATCCGGTTGTCGGGGCCGATCAGCAGCGCGGGAAGCGGCAGCGAGGCCCAGACGACGCCCGGAACCGGGTATGGCGTGCGGTAGGGGGTCATGCGGCCACCCGTTTTCGGCCCGTATCGGCAAAACCCGCGCGGATCAGGCGCAGGACGGTCGCGGGATCGTCCGAGGTAAGCATGGCATGGCGCGGCGCATCCCCTTCGACGCTGTCGAGATACCAGCCCAGATGCTTGCGCGCGCAGCGCAGGCCGAGCGCGGGGCCGTAGAAGGACAGCATCGCCTCGTAATGTTCGGCCACCAGATCGGCGAGGGCCGCGCCTTCGGGGATGACCGGTGCGGGCGTGCCGTAGAGGGCATGGGCGATTTCGGCCAGCCGCCAGGGCGCGCCCTGCGCGCCGCGGCCCACCATGACCCCATCGGCACCCGAGAGCGCGAGGGCCTGGCGCGCCGTGGCGGCATCGACGATGTCGCCATTGGCGATGACGGGGATCGACACCGCCTCTTTCACCCGCGCGATGGCGGCCCAGTCGGCAGAGCCCTTGTAGAACTGGCAGCGGGTGCGGCCGTGGATGACGATCATCCGCACCCCTGCCCCTTCGGCCCGCCGCGCGAGGTCGGGCGCGTTGAGGAGCCTGTCATCCCAGCCGAGGCGGGTTTTCAGCGTGACGGGCAGGTTGACCGCCTTGACCACCGACTCGATCAATTCCAGCGCAAGGTCCAGATCGCGCAGGAGGGCCGAGCCGCAGAGGCCCGTGGTGACCCGTTTCGAGGGGCAGCCCATGTTGATGTCGATGATGCGCGCGCCATTCGCCTCCATCAGCCGTGCGGCTTCGGCCATCCAGTAGGGATCGCGTCCGGCAAGCTGGACCGAGGTGGCCTGTTCGCCAAAGCCCAGTTCGGCGCGGGCGCGGGCTTCGGGCTGGGCCTGCACGACCTCCTGGCTGGCCACCATCTCGGACACGACGAGGCCCGCCCCGAACCGCGCCACAAGGCGGCGGTAGGGAAGATCGGTGATCCCCGCCAAAGGCGCGAGGAGGACCGGCGGGGAAATCGTCTGGGGGCCGAGGCAGAGGGACAATTGCCTTTTCCTTGTGCGAATGGGTTGGTGTTGGGCCTGTCCGGTCGCAAAGCCAAGCACGGACGGTGGCAATATGGCTGAAAAACTGGCGTTGCACAAATTTTGGGCATCTTTGCCCGTATGCGCGCCAGATTGTCAGGCGGGGCGGTGTGGCGTAGGGAAGGGAAAAGCGCAAGGGAGAGTTGGGGCCATGACGACCGCAGCCGTGATCGTCGCCGCCGGGCGGGGCAGCCGCGCGGGGGGGGATGTTCCCAAACAGTGGCAAATGCTGGCGGGCCGTCCCGTGCTGGCGCATACGGTCGATGCCTTTCGCGGCGCGGTGGACCGGATCGTGGTGGTGATCCATCCCGACGACCGCGCGCGGGCCGGTGACGTTGCGGGGGGCTGTCTGCTGGTCGAGGGGGGCGCGACGCGCGATGCCTCGGTCCGCAACGCGCTGGAGGCGCTGGCGGAGTCGGGCGTGACGCGGGTTCTGATCCATGACGGGGCGCGGCCTCTGGTCCCGCAGGCGGTGATCGGGCGGGTGCTGGCGGCGCTGGAGGGCCATGCGGGCGCGGCCCCTGCCCTGTCGGTGACGGATGCGCTGTGGCGGGGCGATGCGGGGCTGGTGGCGGGCACGCAGGACCGCGCGGGGCTGTGGCGGGCGCAGACGCCGCAGGGCTTCCGGTTCGATGCGATCCTTGCCGCGCATCGGGCGCATGGCGGGGGCGCTGCGGATGATGTCGAGGTGGCGCGGGCGGCAGGGCTTGACGTGGCCATCGTCGAAGGGGATGAGGCCAATCTGAAGGTGACCTTCGCGGGCGATTTCGCGCGGGCCGAGGCAGTTTTGAAGGGGCGCGGCATGGATGTGCGGCTGGGGAATGGCTATGACGTGCACGCCTTCACGGCGGGGGACCATGTGTGGCTCTGCGGGGTGAAGGTGGCGCATGACAAGGCGCTGCTGGGTCATTCGGATGCCGATGTCGGGATGCATGCCCTGACCGACGCGATCTATGGCGCGCTGGCCGAGGGGGATATCGGGCGGCATTTCCCGCCGAGCGATCCGCAATGGAAGGGCGCGGCAAGCCATATCTTCCTGCGCCATGCGGCGGAACTGATGCGCGGGCGGGGCTATGAACTGGGCAATTGCGACGTGACGCTTGTCTGCGAGCGGCCGAAGATCGGGCCGCATGCGGCGGCGATGCAGGCGGCGCTGGCGGGCATCATGGGGGTCGATGCGGGGCGGGTGAGCGTGAAGGCCACCACGTCGGAACGGCTGGGCTTTACCGGGCGCGAGGAAGGCATTGCCGCGCTGGCGACGGCCTGTCTGGTGCGGGCATGATGCGGGCGGTCGCCACCTTCTTCGGGGTCGGGCTGCTGCGTCCCGCGCCGGGGACGTGGGGGTCAGCAGCGGCGGTTGCGCTGGGGCTGGGGATCGACCGGTTCGCGGGATTTCCGGGATTGGCGGTGGCAACCTGCGTGGCGCTGGGTGCGGGATTTGCGGCCTGCAAGGCGGTCTGCGGCCCCGGCGAGGACCCGTCCGAGGTGGTGATCGACGAGGTGGCGGGGCAATGGATCGCGCTGCTGTTCCCGTCCTTTGCCCTCTGGTGGCGGGATTTCGACGGCTGGATGCCCTATCCCGGCTGGGTCGCGGCCTTCGTCTTTTTCCGGCTGTTCGATATCTGGAAACCGGGCCCCGTGGGGTGGGCCGACCGGCGCGGTGACTGGGCCGGGGTGATGTGGGATGACGTCATCGCGGGGGTGATGGCGGGTGTCTGCGTGATGATTGCGGCGGGTGTGGCGCACGGGCTTCTGATGGGGTGAGGCGGCTATGGCAACGGCGGCAGAGGTCTTGCAGGCGGCGCGCTATTGGGGTGTGCGGATCGCGACGGCGGAAAGCTGCACCGGAGGGCTGATTTCCGGCGCGCTGACCGACGTGGCCGGATCGTCCGACGTGTTCGACCGCGGCTTCGTCACCTATTCCAACGCGGCCAAGCGCGAGATGCTGGGGGTCAGGACCGCAACGCTCGAGGCGCATGGCGCGGTGTCTGAGGATGTGGCGCGCGAGATGGCCGAGGGGGCGCTGGAGCGTTCGGCGGCGCAGCTGGCCGTGGCGGTGACGGGAATCGCCGGACCGGGCGGGTCGGAGTTCAAGCCCGAGGGACGGGTCTGTTTCGGGTTGGCACAGGCGGGAAAGCCGACGCTGGTCGAGACTGTGGAATTCGGGCCCATCGGGCGGGGCAAGGTGCGCGCGGCGACCGTGGAGCATGCGCTGGCCCTGTTGGCGCGGGCGCTGGCCTGAGGTGCGGGCCGGAGCACCCTGTACGGATCAGACCCTCGGCCCGTGAAGTTCCGCCGCGCGGCGTTCGAAGGCGCGCACGACGCGCTGCATGGCATCATTGAAGACCACGCCGATGATCCCTTGCAGGATCGCGTTGCGGAATTCGAAATCGACGAAGAATTCCACCTCGCAGCCGCCCTCGACATCGCGGAAGGCCCATGTGGATTTCATGTGCTTGAAGGGGCCGTCCAGATATTCGGTGTCGATCTTTCTCAGGTCAGGCCAGAGTGTGACGCGGCTGCCGAAGCGTTCGCGGAACACCTTGAAGGAGATCACCAGATCGGCCTCCATCACCTCGGACCCGTCGGGCATGGCCTTGCGCGAGCGGATGCGCGCGGCGGAGTTCCACGGCAGGAATTTGGGATAGGACGCGACGTCCGCCACAAGGTCGTACATCTGTTGCGCCGTATAGGGCAGGCGTTTGATTTCGTGATGGGTGGGCATGGGCAGGCGCCTGACCTTCGTGACAGTCTGCCCCGTATTGGTTAGAGCTTGGGAGGAAATCAAGGGGGGCAGGATGTCAGAGCGGCCATATGTCATAGACCAGATGATCAGCGCCAAGGCCATCGCGGCGCGGGTCGAGGCGCTGGCCGCCGAGATCACGGCGCATTATGCGGGTACCGACAAGCTGGTGGTGGTGGGGCTGCTGCGCGGGTCCTTCGTCTTTATCGCGGATCTGGTGCGCGAGATCGACCTGCCGGTGGAGGTCGATTTCCTCGAGGCGTCGAGCTATGGCGATGCGATGCATTCCAGCCGCGAGGTGCGCATCCTGAAGGACCTGCGGGGCGAGATAGCGGGGCGGGATGTGCTGGTGGTCGAGGATATCGTGGATACCGGTTTCACCCTGCATCACGTGAAGAACCTGCTCTTGAGCCGCGAGCCAAAGCGGCTGGAGGTTTGCGCGCTGCTGGACAAGCCGTCGCGGCGCGAGGTGGACATCAAGGCGACCTGGACGGGGTTCGAGATTCCCGACGAATTCGTGGTGGGCTACGGCATCGATTTCGCTCAGCGCAACCGCAACCTGCCCTATATCGGCAAGGTCCGCTTCACGGAGTAGCGCGTGACACCGATCTGGCTGATCCGCATGGCGCGCTGGGCGCGCAATCCGCCCTCGCCCGCGCGGGTGAAGCTGGTGGTGGGGGTGATTGCGCTTTGTCTGGTGGTCTTCGGCATCGAATGGCTGTTCGGCTGGCCCGAGGCATTGACCCCGCAAAAGGTGAAACCCTGAGGTCATCGCGACTTCGTCACTGGCCCCGCCGCGCAGGGCTGCGCTAGGCTGGCGGCGTTCTGGAGCGAGGTTTTGCAATGCGCGTTCTTCCGGCCCTTTCGGTTATGGTTCTGGCGGCGGCTGCGGGGGGATGGTGGATCACCGCGCCCGATCCCCTGCCGGCATCCACCTTTGACGGGTTGGCAGGTGATCCGGCGCGGGGCGAGACGGTCTTTGCCGCTGCCGGTTGCGCCTCGTGCCATGTGGCACCGGGCGCTGCGGAGGGGGCGGAGCTTGTGCTCGCGGGCGGGCAGCGGTTTCCGTCGGATTTCGGCACATTCGTCGCGCCCAACATATCGCCCTCGGCGTCCGGAATCGGGGGCTGGAGCGTGGCCGATCTGGGGAACGCTCTGATGCGGGGCGTGTCGCCGGAGGGGGCGCATTACTACCCTGCCCTGCCCTATGGGTCATACGCGCGGATGCAGCCGCAGGATGTGGCGGATCTCCACGCCTATATGCAGGGACTGCCGCCCTCGGATGCCGCGAGCCAGCCGCACGAGATCGGCTTTCCCTTCAGCATCCGACGCACGCTGGGCGTCTGGAAGGCGCTGTTCCTGACCGATGGATGGGTGATGCAGGGCGATCTGTCGCCCGAAGAGACGCGAGGGCGCGAGATCGTCGAGGCGCTGGCCCATTGCGGCGAATGCCACACACCGCGCAATGTGCTGGGCGGGGTGGATATGTCGCGCTGGCTGGCGGGCGCGCCGAACCCGTCGGGCGAAGGCAATATTCCCAATATCACGCCTGCCAAGCTGCGCTGGTCGCAGGGCGAGATCGTGACCTACCTGACGTCGGGCTTCACGCCCGAATATGATTCCGTCGGCGGGCACATGGCACATGTGGTGGAAAACATGGCCAGCCTGCCCGAAAGCGACCGGCGGGCGGTGGCGGCCTATCTGGCACGGGTTCCCGCCGCCGAATGATGGCGGGGGGCATCTGCTCTTCTGCTTGTGATTGCGGGGAATCCCCATACGTGGTAGCCCTGTAAAAAAACAGAGCAGCATGGTGTATCCAATGAACAGGCATTTCGGCGGCGCGCTGGCGCTGCTTTTTCTTGCATCACCCGTTCCGGCGCTTTCCCAAGGTCTGGAAGGCATGAGCTTCAACGGCGGGTTGGAATTCGAACATACGCGGCGCAACGGGGCGTCGGGGACCAATCTGTCGGGCGAGTTGTTCCTGCGCTATGAGGGCGGGTTGGGGTTCGAGCTGGGCGGGGACATCGACCACGATCTGGAGACGGGGACCGACCGGTCGGTGCCCTATGTGGCGCTGAGCTTCGGGATCGGGCCGGGCGAGCTGGCGGTCGGTGCGCCGCAGCCGGTGGCGGACATGATGGTGAAGATCCCCGATTTTGCCGGCATCCGCGAGTTGCAATGGGGCTATGACCAACGCACCACTTCGGTCGTCAGCGGTCTGGCCAAGGCCAATGGCGAGCAGGTCTATGGCGCGCGGCTGACGGCGGAGTCGGGCGCGCTGAGCTATGGCGCGTCGGTCCATCGCCTGACGGATACGAGCGGGCTGTTCTGGCAGATGGCCGGACAGTACGAGATGGGCAGCGGGACCGAGATCGAGGGCACGGTCGAGGGCGAGGATGGCAATCTGGCCGTGACGGTCGGGGCCAACCATCAGGCGGGCCAGTTCGACATGGGGCTTTACCTGACCAGCCAGCGGATCATCGGCACGACCGAGGCGGCGAGCGCCTTTGTCGGCTATTCGGTCAGCGATGCCCTGACGGTGCGCGGGCATGTGCGGGCCGAAGGGGGCGCGGTCGATGGCAATATGATCGGGGTCGAGGCGGAATATGGCTTTGGCAACGGTGCCTATGCCCAGTTCGGCGCGGCGGACGGGAACAACACCAGCATGACGCTGGATGCCTCGATCGGGTTCGAGTTCTAAGGGAAGAACGGCCTGCAAAGCATTGAAAAGGGTCGCGAAAATCGCGGCCCTTTTTGTTGGTTTCGACGCGGTCAGCCGCGGCCGAGTTTCGCGTTGCGCGCGTCCCTCAGGCGGGCAAAGTCATCGCCTGCATGATAGGACGACCGCGTCAGCGGCGTGGCAGAGACCATGAGGAAGCCCTTGCCATAGGCGGCCGTCTCATACCCTTTGAATTCGTCGGGGGTGACGAAACGGGCGACGCGGTGATGTTTCGGCGTGGGTTGCAGATATTGCCCGATGGTCAGGAAATCGACATCCGCCGCCCGCATGTCGTCCATCACCTGAAGCACGGCCTGCCGGTCCTCGCCCAGACCGACCATGATGCCGGATTTGGTGAACATGCCGGGGTCGAGTTCCTTGACCTTCTGCAAGAGCCGAAGCGAGTGGAAGTAGCGCGCGCCGGGGCGCACTTCGGGGTAGAGGCCGGGGACGGTTTCAAGGTTGTGGTTGAAGACGTCGGGCCGTGCCTCCACCACCGTTTCCAGTGCCGAGGGCGGGCATTTCAGGAAGTCGGGCGTCAGGATCTCGATCGTGGTGTCGGGCGAGCGGTGGCGGATGGCGCGGATGGTCTGGGCGAAGTGGTCCGCCCCGCCATCTTCCAGATCGTCGCGGTCGACACTTGTGACGACCACATGCTTCAGGCCGAGCTGTTCCACAGCATGGGCCACACGGCCGGGTTCGAAGGCGTCGAGCGTTTGCGGCTTGCCGGTGGCCACGTTGCAGAAGGTGCATCCGCGGGTGCAGATTTCGCCCATGATCATCATGGTGGCATGGCCCTGCGACCAGCATTCGCCCACATTGGGACAGCCCGCCTCTTCGCAGACGGTGACAAGCTTCTTTTCCCGCAGGATGTCGCGCGTGGCCTTGTAACCCGCCGAGGTGGGCGCCTTGACGCGGATCCAGGCCGGTTTCTTCGGCTGTTCATTGTCGGGGCGGTGCGCCTTTTCGGGGTGGCGCTGGTCGGGCAGCTTGAGGTCGCGCAACGGGTCATCCTCCCTTTCGGCGTGAGACAGACATAAGCGCGTTGCGCGGCAGGTGCAACGCGACTTGGTGCCGTGGCGGCATGGCGAACGGATGCAGGGGATGGAATTGATTCATGTCATGCAGCGCGATTGGCTGCTCTGACAGGGTGGCGAAAGGAATACGGGAGATTCGCCGAAATGACGCTGGCCGGACTGACCATCGCGCTGATGCTTCTGCTGCTGACGCCGGGACCGACCAATACGTTGATGCTGCTGGCGGGGGCCGAGCGGGGGCTGCTGCGGTCGCTGCGGCTGATTCCGGTGGAACTGGCGGCCTATCTGGCGGTGATTGCGCCGCTGGCAATGCTGGCCGAGGCGCTGGCTGGACAGATCGGGGTGTTGCGACCTGTGGTTGCCACGCTGGCGGGGCTGTGGGTGCTGTTTCTGGCGTGGAAGATGTGGCACCGCGAGGAGGCTTCTGCACGGGACGGCACCGTCACGGCCGCGCGTCTGGCCGTGACCACGCTGTTGAACCCGAAGGGGCTGGTGATGGGGCTGGTGCTGCTCCCCGCCGCGGGGGCGACGGGGGCTGCCTTCGCGGTGCTTGCGCTGTGCGTCGTGGCTGTTGCCGGTTTCTGGGCCTTTCTCGGCTGTTGCCTGCCGGGGGCCGAGGATGGCGAGGGGTTTCCCCCTCTGGTCGCGCGGGTGGCCGCGGTCTGGCTGGCGGCGCTGTCGGTGATCATCGTGGCGGGCGGCTTTACCGCCTGATCCCTAGCCGATCACCGAGCGCCCTACCCTTTCGTCATAATGCCGCTTGAGCCGCTGGAGCGCGATCCGCAGGACGATCTTGCCCGAACGCGCGGCCCAGCCCATGCGGCGTTCGGTGGTTTCGATGCCTTCCAGAAAACAGCAGACGCGCAAGGCCACATCGGCCAGACCGGGGCCAAGGTCACGCAGCGCCTCGGCCACGCGGTCACGCGCGGCGCGGGGGCCGTCGGCGATGCCGCTGTCGGGGCCGAAGCTGCCGCGATCCCCTGCCGCGAGGAAGCGGTCCCAGTTCTGGGCTACGCGCGGGCCCATCTGGGCCAGTTCGAAATCCTCGCGCAGGCGTTCGGCGATGCGGACGAGGTCATGCGACAGATAGGGCTTTCCGTCGCGGTCGAGCTTGCGGCCAAGCGCGGTGACAGGGCTTTCGGCTGCGTTATAGCGCAGGCGACGCGGGCCGTCCCCCGCGGGCGCGTCGCGTTCGGCCATGTCGCGATGCTGGGAGGCGTAGATGAACTGTGCCTCGCGTACGCCACCCGCGCGCATCTCGTCCTCGGCCAGCAGGCGGCGGAGGGCTCCGCGACCGGCAGAGGTGATGCGGTAGGCGGCAACCTTGCCCGGGCGATCGCAGGCGATCCAGTCCTTCAGGGCGAAGGCTTGCGCGATGTTGCGTTCGACCACGCAGAGGCGCGACTGGCGGCCGTCGGGCTGTTCGCGCAGGACCACGGCGCGATCGAGTTCGCTGGAAATGGCTAGCACCGAGCCGGGTTCGGCAAGTCGGCGCAGGACGCGGCGCGCCTCGGCGGCGAGGGTGGCGGCATCCTGCGGCAGGGCATCGGGGCGGGGATGGGCGGTCATGGCGGTGTTGTCCTTTGGGGACGCGCCCCCCTGCCCCCGACCCGCGCCCGCGGCACCGCGCAGCGCGTCGAGCGCCGCGTCAACCAGAGGGTCGTCACGGCGCGTCTCGCATTGGCGGACCTGACGCAGCACGGTCGAGGCCGCCACGCCATCACGGCGGGCAAGTTCGCGCAGCGAGGTGCCACCGGCGGTATGGTCAAGATAGTGGCGCACCGAAACGGGCAGCCATTGCGGCAGGGTATCGGAAACAGGGGGCAGCGTCGGGTGATGCATGTCTTGTCCTTCTCGCGCCCCGTTCAACAGGCCGGACAAGGCCGAAGCCGCGTCCGGTTGCCGGAAAATTAATGAATAACGGGCCGCAAACCGAGAATTGTTGCCCGAGTGTCAACAAAAACTTACACCTGCGCGCGCAACTCTGCAACTGCGCGCAACGCAGGGTTGCGCACCCCTAGGCTGGAAACGTCCAGTTCAGGAGGTTGCCATGTCCCGTCGTTCCGCCCTTGCCCAGACCCCGAACGTGCCCGAGAACATGCCGACAGACCGGCGTCCGCGGCTTTTGATGGCAGCGGCGCGGCACGGGTTGATGGAGTATCGCAGGGACCGTGACCTGCCGCGCCTGCTGCGCGGCGAGACACCGAAGGGAGGGGCCGTTCTGGAGCGGCTGGTGGCGCTGGAGGCCGAGACCGAGGCCGCGCGGCGCGAGGGGAGTCCGCAATGGAACAGCGTGCGCCATGTCGAATTGCTGATCGCGCTTCTGGCCGAACAAAGGTTGCGCGGGCTTTAGCCATGTATGCGCCCCCCGACCGGCGGGGGGCGCGGAGGGATCAGATGAAGGCGTCCGGCATGGAGGCCTTTTTCTTGGCCACATATTCGTCCAGCGATTCCCGGATGCCTTCGTCCAAGGCGGGTTGCTGGTAATCGGCCAGCTGCTTTTTCACCCGTTCGTTGGCCAGTTGCATCGTATCGCGGCTGCCTTCTTCGGCCCATGTCTCGAAGGGTTTGTAGTCGAAGAGGTCCGACCGCCAGAAGGCCGATTTGAAATTGGCCTGCGTGTGCTCGCAGCCCAGATAGTGGCCGCCCGGACCGACTTCGCGGATGGCGTCCATGCCCTGCCCGTTCTGGTCCATGAAGATGCCCTGCGCCAGATGGTGCAGCGTGCCGAGCTGGTCGGCATCCATGACGAATTTCTCGTAGGAGGAGACCAGCCCGCCTTCCAGCCAGCCGCAAGCGTGGAGCATGAAGTTCACACCCGCGAGCAGTGCCATGTTCAGGCTGTTGGCGGTTTCATAGGCGGCCTGCGCGTCGGGCAGTTTCGAGCCGCAGAAAGACCCGCCCGAGCGGTAGGGCAGACCCAGACGGCGGGCAAGCTGCCCTGCGCCATAGGTGATGTGTGCGGCTTCGGGGGTGCCGAAGGTGGGCGCGCCCGAGTTCATGTCGATGGAGGTCACGAAGGCCCCGAAGATCACCGGCGCGCCCTTGCGGATGAGCTGGCTGTAGGCCACGCCCGCCAGAACCTCGGCCAGGACCTGCGTCAGGGTGCCTGCGACCGTCACCGGCGCCATGGCCCCGCCCACGATGAAGGGCGACACGATCGCGGCCTGGTTCGCCTTGGCATAGACTTCCAACGCGCCCATCATGATGCTGTCGAAGGTGAGCGGCGAGTTGATGTTGATGAGCGAGGTCATCACCGTGTTCTGGTCGACGAAATCCGACCCGAACAGGAGTTTTGCCATCTCGACCGAATCCTCGGCGCGGCTGGGTTCGGTGACAGAGCCCATGAAAGGCTTGTCGGACAGCGTCATATGGGCGTGCAGCATGTCGAGGTGACGCTTGTTCACCGCCACATCGGTCGGCTCGCAGACCGTGCCGCCCGAATGGTGCAGCCATTTGGACATGTAGCCCAGTTTCACGAAGTTGCGGAAATCCTCGATCGTGGCATAGCGGCGGCCGCCTTCCATGTCGCGCACGAAGGGCGGGCCGTAGACGGGGGCCAGAACCAGATTGCGCCCGCCGATATCGACGTTGCGGGCCGAGTTGCGCGCGTGCTGGGTGAAGGTCGAGGGCGCGGTGGCACAGAGTTTGCGCGCCAGACCGCGGGGGATGCGGACGCGTTCGCCCTGCACGTCGGCACCGGCATCCTTCCAGCGCTTCAGCGCCTCGGGGTTCTCGGGGAAGTTGACGCCGATTTCCTCAAGGACGGTTTCGGCGTTCCATTCGATGATTTCGAGCGCCTCGTCGTTGAGGATCTCGAAGTTGGGGATGTTGCGCTGGATGAACTTCGCGGTGTCAAGGCTGACCGCGGTGCGTTCCGCCCGCCGTGCCGAACCGCCGCCGCCGCGCACCCGACGTCCTGCCCCTGCTGCAACATCCATGTCGCTCATCGCTGTCTCCATGCCTTTGCGCCGCCGGAAAAGGGCGCATCCTTTGACCCGCTTATGCGCCCAAATGAGGGTAAGCCGGTCGCCGAATCCGGCGCTTGAGGTGCAAAAACGACATGTCGGGAAACGGCCAGCGACCTTGCCGTCGCAGCAGGTGCGGAAGCGGGCGTGCGCCGCCGCGACGGCGCGCGCCCGTCCTGTGTCAGGGGGCTACGGTGACCTTGGCCATGTAATCCGGCGCGTCGACGGCGCCGTTTGCGTCGGGATCGCCCTTCTTGATGGCGTCCACCACCTCCATCCCTGCGATGACGCGGCCCACGACGGTGTATTGCCCGTCGAGATGCGGCGCGGGGGCGAACATGATGAAGAACTGGCTGTTGGCCGAGTTCGGGTCCATCGAACGCGCCATGCCCACGACGCCACGGTCGAAGGTCGCGGCCGAGAATTCGGCGGCGAGGTCGGGTTTCGTCGACCCGCCCATGCCCGCCTGTGCCAGATCCCCGCCGTTGCGGCCGAATTCGACATCGCCGGTCTGGGCCATGAAGCCTTCGATCACACGGTGGAAGACCACGCCGTCATAGGCGCCTTCCTGTGCCAGCGCGGTGATCTGGGCCACATGGGCGGGGGCAAGGTCCGGCGCCATGTCGATGGTGATGGTGCCTGTGGTGGAACCCGCCACCTCGATCACCAGATTGGGGCCGGGGCCGTCGGTGGCGTCCTGTGCGGTGGCGGTCTGGGACAGCGCGAAGCCGCCAAGCGCGGCAAGGCCGAGCGCGAAGAGCCCCCCTGCGATCAGACGGTCACGCGACATCGGCGGCCACCCGGACGGTGATCATGCGGTCGGGGGTCGCCGGCGGCTCGCCCCGCGTGATCTTGTCGACATGGGCCATGCCCGAGATGACGCGGCCATAGACCGTGTACTGGCCGTTCAGGAAATGGTTGTCGGTGAAGTTGATGAAGAACTGGCTGTTCGCGCTGTTCGGGTTCATCGACCGCGCAGCCCCCAGCGTGCCGCGGTCATGCGGGATGCGGCTGAATTCGGCCGGCAGATCGGGATAGGACGACCCGCCCGTGCCCGCGCGGCGCAGGTTGAAGTTGTTTTCCATGTTGCCGTTTTCCACATCGCCAGTCTGGGCCATGAAGCCCTCGATCACGCGGTGGAAGGCCACGTTGTCATAGGCCTTGTCGCGGGCAAGCTGCTTCATCCGTTCGCAATGCTTGGGGGCGATGTCGGTGAGAAGCTCGATCACCACCTCGCCGTCTTTCAGCGTCAGGATGATCGTGTTCTCGGGGTCTTTGATCTCGGCCATGGGGGTTCCTTCGGGTTTCTTGATGCGGGGAACCTAATGGCGCGGGCGGGCCAAGGAAAGGGGTGTGCGTTCCCGCGCGGTTGACGGGCGCGCCGAAGCGGCGGAAAGAGGGGCATGACTCGCGGGAACTGGAGGCGATGATGGGCTGGAAGACGCTGGATGACGTGGCACTGGCGGGCAAGACCGTGCTTGTGCGCGTGGACATCAACGTGCCGATGGAGGGCGGGCGGGTGACCGACGCCACGCGGATCGAGAAGATCGTCCCCACGGTCGAGGACATCGTCGCACGCGGCGGCAAGGTGGTGCTGCTGGCGCATTTCGACCGGCCCAAGGGCAAGGTCGTGCCCGAGATGAGCCTGCGCCATGTCGTGGGTGCGCTGGAGGCGGCGACGGGGCGGAAGGTCATATTTGGCGAGGATTGCGTGGGCGATGCCGCGCGGGCGGCGATTGCGGCGGCGGGTGCCGGGGATGTGGTCCTGCTGGAAAACACCCGTTTCCACGCGGGCGAAGAGAAGAACGACCCCGCGCTGGCGCAGGGGATGGCCGCGCTGGGGGATGTCTATGTCAACGACGCCTTCTCGGCCGCGCATCGCGCCCATGCCTCGACCGCCGGAATCGCGGGGCTGCTGCCCACCGCCGCGGGTCGGCTGATGGAGGCGGAGCTGCGCGCGCTGGAGGCGGCGCTGGGATCGCCCGCGCGGCCCGTGGTGGCCGTGGTGGGCGGGGCGAAGGTTTCGACCAAGCTCGACCTTCTGGGCAATCTGGTGACCAAGGTCGACCATCTGGTGATCGGGGGGGGCATGGCCAATACCTTCCTCGTCGCACAGGGGATCGAGGTCGGCAAATCGCTGGCCGAACGCGACATGGCCGATACGGCGCGCGAGATTCTGGGCAAGGCGAAGGTGGCGGGCTGCACGATCCATCTGCCGGTCGACGTGGTCGTCGCGCGCGAGTTCAAGGCGGGTGCCGCGAACGAGACGGTGGCGGTGACGGCCTGCCCTGCGGATGCGATGATCCTCGACGCCGGTCCGCAGACGGTGGCGGGGCTGGTAAAGGTGTTCGAGGGTGCCAAGACGCTGATCTGGAACGGGCCGTTGGGTGCCTTCGAGATCGAACCCTTCAACGCCGCGACCAATGCGGCGGCGCAGGCCGTGGCGCGGCTGACCAAGGCGGGTGGCCTGATCTCGGTCGCGGGCGGGGGCGATACGGTGGCGGCGCTGAACGCGGCGGGGGCAGCGGCGGACTTCACCTTCATCTCGACCGCCGGAGGGGCCTTCCTCGAATGGATGGAGGGCAAGGACCTGCCCGGCGTTGCGGCGCTGATGGGCTGACGGGAACGAAGCCCGCGCGGTGCGGTTTCCCCTGTCGCCAGACGGAAGGGGATGGGGATGCAGGACGACTCACTGCCGCCGCGTGCGGATCGGGCCATGATGGCGCGGGTCCTGTCCGCGCTGTCTGACCCGGAACTCGGGCTGGGGGACCTTCAGGTCGAGTATATCGAGGATACCATCGTCCTGCGCGGCCGCGCCCCGTCCGAGACGGCGCGAGAGGCCGCGGGGACCATCGCTCTCACCGTGGGCGGGGTGGCGGGCGTGTCCAACCGGATAAGCGTCGGATGAGGTTTCGCCATGGCCCGCGCGACCGGCGGAAAAAAGTGACGAAAGGCGGGGATGGTTGCGCTAACCTGTTTGCGAAGGCGATCCCGCTTGCCTAAACGGGCGCAAGGCCCGCGATTTGACCGAAAAGGGATGTGAGAGAATGCGCGCGACGAAGACCGTCCAGAAGATCCTGAGCAACTACGAGGGCGAGGCGCCCGGCGTGAAGGCGAACCTCTGCCGGATGCTGATGGAGGGCAAGCTGGGCGGGACGGGCAAGATGATCATCCTGCCGGTCGACCAGGGCTTCGAACATGGCCCCGCGCGGTCCTTCGCGGTGAATGCCGCAGGTTACGACCCGCATTACCACTATCAGCTGGCGATCGACGCGGGGCTGTCGGCCTATGCCGCGCCGCTGGCCAACCTCGAGGCGGGGGCGGACACCTTTGCGGGCCAGATCCCCACCATCCTGAAGATGAACCATGCCAACAGCCTGATGTCGGGCACGGCGGGCAAGAATCAGGCGGTCGTTGCCTCGGTCCAGGATGCGCTGCGGCTGGGCTGCTCGGCCATCGGGTTCACGATCTATCCGGGGTCGGACATGGCGCTGGACATGTACGAGGAGATCAAGGAACTGCGTGCCGAGGCGGCGGCCTGCGGGATTGCCACCGTGATCTGGTCCTATCCGCGCGGCGAGGCGCTGTCGAAAGAGGGCGAGACGGCCTTTGACGTGACCGCCTATGCCGCCCATATCGCGACCATGCTGGGCGCGCATATCATCAAGGTGAAGTTGCCGTCGGACTATCTGGAACAGGACGAGGCGAAGAAGGTCTACCTCAAACAGCAGATCGACGGGTCGACCATGGCCGCCCGCGTGCGCCACATCGTCGATGCCTGCTTTGCGGGGCGCCGTCTGGTGGTCTTTTCGGGCGGCGCGGCCAAGGGCGAGGATGCGGTCTATGACGATGCGCGCGCCATCCGTGACGGTGGCGGCAACGGATCGATCATCGGGCGGAACAGTTTCCAGCGGCCGCGGGCGGATGCGCTGGCCATGCTGAACAAGCTGGTCGACATCTACAAGGGTCGCGGCTGAGGCCGGTAAGCTCTCCGCGCTTGGCGCGCGGGCAATCCGGAGGCATTGTGAAGGGGCGTTCCGCGACGGGCGGGGCGCCTTCTTTGATTGCGGAGAGATCATGTTCAGACCGGTTCTGTTTGCTGCCGCCTTGTCCTGCCTTGCGCCCGCAGCCCATGCCTTCGAGATCGCCTTCACCTGGGACGGGTTGAAGCTGTGCAACACCGGCAATGCCAAAACGGTGAAAAGCCCCGCCTTCACCATCAAGGACGCCCCCGAAGGAACCGCCTTCATCAAGTTCCGGCTGGTGGACCGCGACGTGCCTTCGTTCAACCATGGCGGCGGCGTGGTGGCCTATGACGGCAGCGGAACGGTGCCCGCGGGCGCCTTCAGCTATAAATCCCCCTGCCCGCCCGGCGAGGTGCATACCTACGAGTGGACCGCCACCGCGCAGAGCAAGAAGAACGGCGGCAAACTTGGTGTGGCCAAGGCGAGCCGGACCTATCCCGAATAGCGGCACGGGCGCGGCGGGCTGTTGCGCGAAAGTCCCAATCGGCGGATGCGCTGCCAGAGGCGGGGCCGTGACGCTTGGCCCGCGCGCGGGAATGTGGTCAAGTCATCTTAACGGACCCCCGTCAAGAGGGGCCGATAGAGGCAAGAGCAGATGAACCAATCCTCGGCGCGCCCGTCCCTTGGGGCCATGGTCTATTTCCTGTTGGCCTTCACGCTGGGCAGTTACTTCACCTTTGCCGCCGTGCAGGGCGACTATGGGGTCTTCAGGCAAGTCGAGATCGCCGCCGAGGCGGAGGAATTGCAGGCCGAGCGCGACGCCCTCGCCGCCGAACTGGCCCAGATGCAGAACCGCACGAAGCGGCTGTCGGACGAGTTTCTGGATATCGACCTGCTGGATGAACAGGCACGGGAAGTGCTGGGTTATGTCCGCGCGGACGAGGTCGTCATCCACTGACAGCCCCGCACGGGGCCGTCCCCTGCCCTAGCCCAGAGAATAGCCGGCACCGCGTACCGTGCGGATCGGGTCGTCCCCGCCCTTTTCGGTAAGCGCCTTTCGCAGGCGACCCACATGCACATCCACGGTGCGGGTTTCGACATAGATGTCGCGCCCCCAGACACGGTCGAGCAAGGCCTCGCGCGTGAAGACGCGACCGGGTTTTTCAAGGAAGGTCGTGAGGAGGCGGAATTCGGTGGGGCCCAGCTTCACCTCGACCGCGCCCCGATGGACGCGGTGCGTTTCCGGATCAAGCCGGATGTCGCCATGTTCCAGCACCAATCCCACCGTCACGGGCCGCACGCGGCGCAGTTGCACGCGCAGGCGGGCCATGAGTTCGACCATGGAATAGGGTTTGACGACATAGTCATCCGCCCCCGTCTCCAGCCCGCGCACACGATCCACCTCTTCGCTGCGGGCGGAAATCATGACGACGGGAATCGACCGCGTCTCGGGGCGCAGCTTGATCCGGCGGCAGAGTTCGATCCCCGAAAGCTCTGGCATCATCCAGTCGAGAAGGATCAGGTCGGGCGGGGATTCCCGCAAGAGCAGTTCGGCCTCGGCCCCTGTGGCGGCGGTCTGGACGACGAAACCCTCGGCGGCAAGGTTGTAGGCCAGAACCTCGCGTTGGGCCGGTTCGTCCTCGACAAGCAGGACGCTGGGCTGGGTCATGCGCCCTGCCCGCCTGCGGTGGTACTGTCGATCTTGGGACGCGCCTCGCCGGGCAACTGTCCGGTGACGAGGTAGATCACCTGTTCCGCGATGCCGGTGGCATGATCGCCCACACGTTCGATGTTCTTGGCAATGAAATGCAGGTGCATCGCGGGGGTGATGTTGCGCGGATCTTCCATCATGTGGGTCAGGAGTTCACGGAAGAGCGCGTTGTACATCTGGTCGACGTCCTGATCGCGCTGGCGCACGTCTTCGGCCATGCGGGCATCGCGGGCGATATAGGCGTCGAGTGCGTCCTTCAGCAGCAGTGTCACCTGTTTTGCCATGCGCCGGATCGATCCGGTGGACCCCGGAAGCGCGGCCATCTGCGACAGCACCATCGACCGTTTGGCAAGGTTCTTGGCATAGTCGCCGCAGCGTTCGAGGTTGGCCGCAATCTTCATCACGGTCAGGATCGTACGCAGGTCCGAGGCAGCGGGGGCGCGGATCGCGATGACGCGGGCGCATTCGGCGTTGATCTGTTCCTCCAGCGCGTCGATGGCCTTGTCACCGGCGCGGACGCGCTGGGCCATTTCCTCGTCTCGGGTTTCCAGCGCCTCGGCCGCGTCGAGGATGGCAGCCTCGACCAGACCGCCCATGCGCATGACAAGGGCCTGGATGGATTCGAGGTCGCGGTCGAAGGCCGAGAGGATGTGGGATTGGGTCATGATGTCCTCGGATCAGCCGATGCGGCCGGTGATGTAGGCTTCGGTGCGGGGGTCGGTGGGGTTGGTGAAGATGTGCCCCGTCTCGCCGTATTCGACCAGATGGCCAAGGTGGAAGAAGGCCGTGCGCTGCGACACACGCGCCGCCTGCTGCATGGAATGGGTGACGATCACCACCGAGAATTGCGCGCGGAGTTCGTCGATCAGTTCCTCGACCTGCGCGGTGGCGATGGGATCGAGGGCGGAACAGGGTTCGTCCATCAGAAGAACCTCGGGGCTGGTCGCCACGGCGCGCGCGATGCAGAGGCGCTGCTGCTGGCCGCCCGAAAGGCCGGTGCCGGGGGCGGCGAGACGGTCCTTCACCTCGTTCCAGAGCGCTGCCTTCTTGAGCGAGGTTTCCACGATCTCGTCCAGTTCAGCCTTGCCGCGGGCGAGGCCGTGGATCTTGGGGCCATAGGCCACGTTGTCGTAGATGGATTTCGGGAAGGGGTTGGGCTTCTGGAACACCATCCCGACCTTGGCGCGCAGTTGCACCGGGTCGACGCGGGGGTCGTAGATGTCCTGACCGTCCATCTCGATCCGGCCCGTGACGCGGGCGGAGGCGACGGTGTCGTTCATCCGGTTCAGGCAGCGCAGGAAGGTGGATTTGCCACAGCCCGAGGGGCCGATGAAGGCGGTCACCGTCTTGTCGAGGATGTCGACATCGACATCCTTCAGGGCGTGATTGGTGCCGTAATGGACCTGCACGCCGCGGGCGGTGATCTTGGCTGTCTCGGTCACGACTTTCTCCGTCAGACGCATGTCGTTCATGGGGGACTCCGTTACCAGCGCCGCTCGAAGCGGCGGCGCAGGATGATGGCGAGCGCGTTCATGGCGAGCAGGAACACGAGCAGCACGATGATGGCGCCCGAGGCGCGTTCCACGAAGGCAGGATCGGCGCGCTGGGTCCAGCTGTAGACCTGCACCGGCAGGGCCGAGGCAGGGTCGAAGAGGCCTTCGGGCGGGGCCGAGGGATAGTCGCGCACGAAGGCCACCATCCCGATGAGGAGGAGCGGCGCGGATTCGCCAAGCGCGCGCGCAAGGCCGAGGATGGTGCCCGTCAGGATCCCCGGCATGGCAAGCGGCAGGACGTGGTGGAAGATGGTCTGCATCTTGGACGCCCCCACGCCGAGCGCGGCATCGCGGATCGAGGGGGGCACGGCCTTCAGGCTGGCGCGGGTGGCGATGATGATGGTGGGCAGCGTCATCAGCGTCAGCACCAGCCCGCCCACGATGGGCGCCGATTGCGGCAGGCCCGCGATGTTGATGAACAGGGCCAGCGCAAGGATGCCGAAGACGATGGAGGGCACGGCGGCGAGGTTGGCGATGTTGATCTCGATCAGGTCGGTCCAGCGGTTCTTGGGCGCGAGTTCTTCCAGGTAGATCGAGGCCGCGACGCCGATGGGCAGCGACAGGACCAGCACCACGATCATCATGTAGGCCGACCCGAGGATGGCCACGCCCAGACCCGCCGCCTCGGGCCGCAGTTCGGAGGCATCGGGGCGGGTCAGGAAACCCCAGTTGAGCCGCGTCTCGATCAGGCCCGCCGCCGCCATGCGGTCGGCAAGGGCAAGCTGTTCGGGGTTGATGTTGGCGTCGCGTGCGGCGCTTTCCATCGTTACGCGGCCCTTGAAATAGCCGTCGATGCGCGAGGTGGCGAAGGCCGGGAAGGTGATGGTCTGGCCCACCAGCGACGGGTCGGACAGCACAGCCTCGCGCAGGTCGGCGGGCGCCTCCTTGGACATCATTCCCATGATTTCCTTGGGTTTCAGATCGCCCGTGTCGACACCCTTTTCGGCCAGCGCCGCGATCAGGGCGGTCTGCATCAGCTTGCCATAGCCCAGTGTCGTGACCTTCTTCATCTCGTCCGGATTGCGATTGCCGGACTTGTCCAGCACGGCCGCATCCAGCGTGATCGGGATCGTCACATAGGTCTGGCGGAAGGACGACAGCCCGTTCCCGAGTACCGAGACCAAGAGGACGACCAAAGCGACAAGGCCGATGGCCACCGCTGCCATCCCCATCAGACGGAAGCGGCGTTCCGACGCGTTGCGCGCGCGGGTGCGGGCATCGGGGACCAGCAGCGATTTGGCGGGGGCTTGGGTCATTCGTACTGCTCGCGGTATTTGCGGACGATGTAGAGGGCGAGGATGTTGAGCCCCAGCGTGAAGACAAAGAGCGTGAGGCCGAGCGCGAAGGCGACCAGCGTCTCGGGGCTGGCAAATTCGGTGTCGCCTGTCAGCTGGCTCACGATCTTGACGGTGACGGTGGTCATCGCCTCGAACGGGTTGAGGTCGAGCTTGGCCGCGGCCCCTGCCCCGAGCACCACGATCATGGTTTCACCGATGGCGCGGCTGGCGGCCATGAGGATCGCGCCGACGATGCCCGGAAGGGCGGCGGGAAAGACGACCTGACGGATGGTTTCGGATTGCGTGGCGCCAAGGCCGTAGGAGCCGTCGCGCAGGGATTGCGGCACGGCGTTGATGATGTCGTCCGACAGCGAGGAGACATAGGGGATCAGCATGATCCCCATGACCACCCCCGCCGTCATCACCGAGGAGGAGCTGTCGCCAAGGCCCAGCGGTTGCGCGAACCAGTCGCGCAGGAACGGCCCCACGGTCATGAGCGCGAAAAGGCCGTAAACGATCGACGGAATGCCGGCCAGAACCTCGATCGCGGGTTTCGCGACCGCGCGCACGGCAGGGCTGGCATATTCCGACAGGTAAATCGCGGCCATAAGACCGATCGGCACGGCGACGAGAAGCGCGATGAACGAGACATAGAGCGTGCCCCAGAGCAGCGGCCAAAGCCCGAGGTCAGAGCCCCCGCCGAATTTCGGCGCCCATGTGAGCGACAGGAAGAAGTCGCGCGCCGGGTAAAGCTGGAAGAAATGCCAGCTTTCGAAGACGAGGCTGAAGATGATGCCGATGGTAGTCAGGATGGCGACAGAGGAAGCTGCCACCAGCAGGACGCGCACAAAGCGTTCCACCACATTGCGGGCGCGGAATTCAGGCGCGATACGCCAGAGCGCGAGCAGGAAGCCTGCAACCGCCAAGGCCAGAACCGCGGCCGCCATGATCTGGCCCCCGAGCGCGGTTTGCGCGCGCCAGACCTGCGCGGCCTCGGCGATATGGGGCAGGATGGGCGCGGCCAGAGCCACGCCGGTCTGTGCCAGACGCTCTTTCAGGGCATCGGGCTGTCCGACAAGCGCTGCGATCTCGCCTTCGGACGCCGCGCCTGCGACGGCCAGCGCATCCATGCCTTCGGCGATGCGGCGCACGTCGGACATCACCAGAACCAGCGATGATCCGGCGGTGATGTCTTCGGGCAGGATCAGCGCCGAGATGGAGCGTTCCACGATGGCGGGCTGCACGACAAGCCAGACAAGGCACAGCAGCAGCGCCGGCACCGTCGCGAATAGGGCGACCGTCTGCCCGTAATAGCCGGGCAGCGAATGCAGGTCGCGCGCATCCCCCCTGACGGCCGCAAGGGCGCGCTGGCGACCGGCCAGAAAGCCGAGCGCGCCAAGCGCCAGAAGGAGGAGAAGGAGAAGGCCAAGGCTCATGGTCCGGTCCTGTCGCGGGTTGGGGTCATTGGCTGAGCGGTTCCATCGGCTGTTCCGCGGCGACCATCGCCTGCGTCTTGTGGAGCTCGGGATCGGGGACAAGCCCGTAATCAGCAAGCGGGCCATCCGGCCCCGCCACCTCGTCCGACAGGAAGAAGGCGACGTATTCGCGCAGGCCGGGGATGACGCCCATATGCGCGAGCTTGACGTAGAAATAGAGCGGGCGGGACACCGGATATTCGCCGCTGGCGATGGTGTCGACCGAGGGGGTGACGCCCGACATCGTGTAGACGCGCAGGCGGTCGGTGTTGGACTGGTAGAAGGACAGGCCGAAGACGCCGATCCCCGTGGGATTGGCCTGCACGCGGGCGAGCGTTTCGGTGTAATCCCCGTCGATTTCCACCGCCAGACCGTCGGTGCGCAGGTCCAGACAGGCCTTTTCGGCCTCTTTCTTCACGGCCTCCTCGTCGCCGATGGCGGCGGCGGCATAGAGGTCGTAGGCACCGGTTTCCTTGCAGCCGGCCAGCAGGACGTTGTGGTCGAACACCTCACGCGTGCCGTGCTTCGATCCGGGGATGAAGGCGATGATCTCTTGCGGCGGCAGGGCGGGGTCCACCTCGGCCCAGTCGCGCAGGCGGTTCTCGACCAGCGCGCCGTCCTGCACGATGCGGGCGGACATGGCGCGGAACCAGTGGGCGGGGGTAAAGGCATATTCGGGCGCGTCGCGCAGCGCCGCAAAGACGATGCCGTCATAGCCGAAGCGGACCTCCATCACACCCGTCACGCCATTGGCGTTGCACAGGTCAAGGTCGGATTGCTTGATCCGGCTAGAGGAATTGGCGATGTCTATGGTCGCCTCGCCCAGACCTTCGCAGAGCTTCTTGCGCCCTGCCCCCGATCCGCCGCCCTCGACCACGGGCGTGGGGTGGTCGAAATTCTCGCCGAAGAGTTCGGCCACGATGGTGGCATAGGGCAGGACCGTCGACGAGCCCGCAATCTGGAGATTGTCGCGCGCCGCAGCGGGGCCACAGGCCAGCGCGGCCATCAGGGCGGACAGGAGGGGGAAGCGGATCGTCATGGGGGCCTCGGGTCAGACAAGGTTGGACGGGCCGCCCTTGCGGCGCCCTTTTGCAACGGCTTTGTAACAGTCGCATGACAAAGGCGGGAGGCGGCACGTCGCCCCGCAGGATGGACAGGATCAGGACTCGGGAAAAATCACGCTGAAAACACTGCCTTTTCCGGGTTCGCTTTCGATACGGATCCGGCCACGGTGCCGCTGGACGATGTGTTTCACGATGGCCAGACCCAGACCCGTGCCCCCCTTTTCACGCGAACGATGGCCATCGACACGATAGAATCGCTCGGTCAGGCGGGGGATGTGCAGAGGATCGATTCCCTCTCCCCGGTCGATCACATCCAGCCGCAGGCCGGAGCCATGGGGCAGCGCCTCGCGCGCGAGGTGCAGCGTGACATGCCCGCCGCCGCCGCCGTATTTGATCGCATTCTCCAGCAGGTTGACGATGACCTGCGTGATCTGGTCGGCATCGCCCGGCATCGGCAAGGGAGCGGGCAACCCCGTCACCTCGACCGCAACCCCTGACCCTTCGGCCAGCGGTCGCAATGTGGAGATGGCCCCTGCGACCAGCGCGGCCAGATCGACGCGCGCCGTGGGGCGGACCCGCTCTTGCGCTTCGACGCGGCTGAGGTGGAGCAGGTCACCGATCAGCCGGTTCATGCGTCCCGCCTCGCGCTCCATGATCGCCAGAAACCGCTCGCGTGCCGCCGGATCGTCGCGGGCTGCCCCGCGCAGGGTTTCGATGAAGCCCAGCACCGCGGTCAGCGGTGTGCGCAATTCATGGCTGACATTGGCCACGAAGTCGCGCCGCATCTGGCCCATCTGTTCGGCTTCGGTCACATCCTCAAAGGTCAGAAGGGCGTAGCCGCGTGCCGCAGGGGATACGGTGGCGCGATAGACCACGTCCTGCGACGGGCCGGGAATGGTATGGCGTGCGGTGCCGGTCGCTCCGTCGGCCAGAGCCGCCGAGATGGCCGATTGCAGGGCGGGCTGGCGCAGGGTCAGCAGATGGTGGCGCCCCTCGATCCCGGCACCGAACAGGGCCAGTGCGGCGGGATTTGCGGCCAGAATGCGCCCGTCCGGACCGATCGCGATGACCGGCAGGGGGATCGCAGCCACGATTGTCCGCACCAATTCCGCTTCCATGCCACTCTCCTGCCGTCTTCTGCCCGTCCTATCACGGCTTGGTATCGCCCGGACAGGTCGGAGGAAGGTCGGGATGCAAGGAACCGGACAGGAGCAGGCACCGCGCCGGGGCATCACCCCGAGACGGCGCATCCCACTGGCCGAGGCGGGCCCGTCGGGCATGGCCATCGTGCTGGGCGGGATCGTGCCGGACGGGGTGGATGGGATCGTGATCGACGGGCCCGAGGCGCTGGATCAGGTGCTGCTGGCAACGCTGGGCGCAGACCGAGTGGTCTGCCCGCTTTTTGCCGCGACGTTCGATGCCCTCGCCGTGGCGGCGCGGCTGGCGGGTTTGGGCTTTGGCGGACGGCTCTATGTCGTGGCGCCTGACCTGCCCAATCCGCGGATGGTCGAACGCGAGATCCGCGCGCAGGGCGGCGGGATCGAAGTCCGGCTGATCCCCGCCCGTCCTACCCCGTGACTCAGGCCTGCGGGGTGTCGCGCCGGTAGATCCAGTCGTGATCGGGGTCGTTCTGGAAGCGCCAGTTGCGCCGCGGTCCGGCCATGACGTTCAGATAGTACATGTCATAGCCATAGGGTGCGCCACAGGGGTGGTGCCCCTTCGGCACAAGCGTGACGTCATGGTCTTTGACCGCCATGGTCTGGTCCAGCGACCCGTCCTCGATATAGACCCGCTGGATGCCGAAGCCCTGCGCGGGGTTGAGGCGCATGTAATAGGTCTCTTCCAGATAGGTCATGCGGGGGAAGTCGTCCTCGTCATGGCGGTGGCTTGGATAGCTGGACCAGTTGCCCTGCGGGGTGAAGACCTCGGTCACCAGCAGACTGTCGGCGACGTCGCGCGCCTCCATGGCGATGTTGTTGATGTAGCGTGTATTCGCCCCCGTGCCGCGCGGGGTGAGTTCGATCCCCTCGGGGCCAAGGCGTCGCACCGGGTGGTTGCCCTTGCCCGGCGCGGTGCAGACGGCCAGCGTGCAGTCGGTCGTCGCCACGGCCTGCCAGTCGCTGCCGTTGGGAACATAGAGGCAATGCGGCGGGGTGCGTTCGAAGACGCTCATCCGGTCGCCAATCTCGCCTATGTCCTGCCCGCCTGCGGTGAGACGCGCCTTGCCCTCGACAAGGACAAGGATCGCCTCGCGGTCCCCCGTCGCTTCGGCCGCCGACTGGCCCGGCGTCAGGCGATAGAGGCCGAAGCCGACATAGCCCCAGCCCGCGCTTTCGGGGGTGATGTCATGGACCTTGCCGTTGGTGCCGACAGGTTTTCTCAGAAGATCGGCCATGCCTCTTCCCCGTTGTGCAAATATCCTCGGGGGGTGCGGGGGGCAGACGGCCCCCCGCACCGCCGTTTTGTCAAATGAGACCGGCTTCGCGCGACAGCCGCTTCAACGTCGCCAGACCCAGCGTCTGGTAAAGCAGCGGGTTGCGGATCTCGGGGTTCTGTTCGGCCTCGATCACGATCCAGCCGTCATAGCCTGCGCCGGCAAGGATCTTCAGCAGCGGGCCGAAATCGACTCCGCCTTCCTGATCGCCCGGCACGGTGAAGGCGCCTTCGACCACGCCCTTGAGGAAAGACCAGCCTTCCTTGCGGACCTTCTCCACCACGGCGGGGCGGATGTTCTTGGCGTGGAAATGGCGGACGCGGGCGATGTGTTTCGTCAGCACCGCCACCGGATCGCCGCCGCCAAAGGCACAATGGCCCGCGTCGAAGAGAAGGTGGGTATGCGGCCCTGTTGCGACCATGAAGGCGTCGATGTCGGCGGGGCTTTCGACGATGGTTCCCATGTGGTGGTGATAGACCAGCGTGATGCCCTGCCCCGCAAGATAGGCGGCGAAGGCTTCGAGCTTTGCGCCGAAGGCGACCATTTCGGCGGCGGTCAGCGTCGGGCGGTCGTTCACCGCGCGGGCGGCATCGCCATGGATGGCGTTCGACGTCTCGCAGACGATCATCACGCGGCAGCCGTTGTGTTTCAGCTTGGCAAGGTGGTGCTGGCATGCGGCGATCTCGTCCTCGACCGAGCGGATCAGGAGTTCGGTCGAATACCAGCCCGAGATGAACTTCAGCCCGTAAGAGCCGAGAAGCGCGCGCAATTCCTCGGGGTCGTCAGGCCAGCGGTGGCCGTTCTCGATCCCGTCGAAGCCGATCTGGCGACCGGCCTCGTCCAGGATGCGGGTGGTGGCGATGTTCGCGCCGATGCTGCGGTCGTCGTCATTGGCCCAGGCGATGGGGTTGGTTCCGAAAAGGATCATGTTCTTTCTCAATTTCAGCCGTCAACCGACTGCTTTGCCTTCATTTCTTCATACTTCGCACGCGCCGCGCGCACCGTTTCCCGCTCTGACACTTCGGGGACGCCCACGTCCCACCAGGTCCCGCCCGCCGCCGTGGACGGGCCGGGATCGGTGTCGATCACGATGACCGAAGGCACCTGCCCGCCGCGCATTGCGGTGATCGTCGCCTCCAGTTCGGCGACGGAGCCTGCCTTGACCGCCCGCGCGCCCATGCTGGCGGCGTGGGCGACAAAGTCGATGGCCGAGGGGTTCACGTGCCATGCGTCGTCCAGCAGGTTGTTGAAGGGCGCGCCGCCGGTGTGTTTCTGCAGGCGGTTGATGCAGCCGTAACCGCGGTTGTCGGTGATGACGACGGTGAAGGGCACGCCCATCATCACGGCGGTCGCCAACTCGCTGTTGGCCATCATGTAGGACCCGTCGCCCACCATGCAGACCACATCCGCATCGGGACGCGCCATCTTGATGCCCAAGGCCCCCGCGATTTCATAGCCCATGCAGGAAAAGCCGTATTCCATGTGATAGCCGCCCTGCGCGGCATCCCAGATCTTGTGCAACTCGCCCGGCATGGTGCCGGCCGCGCCCATCACGATGGTGGCCGGAGTAGAGGAGCGCTGCACCGCGCCGATCACCTGCATGTCGGTGGGAAGCTGGTTGCCCGACGCGGGGGCGGCCTTCACCGCGGCCTTGGCGGCGGCCCAGTCAGATTTCAGCGCGGCATCTGGCGCGGCAAAGCGCAGGCCTTTCATCCCCGCGCCCAGTTTTTCCAGCGCGACCCTGGCATCTGCCACAAGGCTCATCGCACCATGCTTGCCCGCGTCATAGGCCTGCACGTTGATCGCAAGGATGCGCCGCGCGGGGTTCTTGAACAGCGACCACGAGCCGGTGGTGAAATCCTGAAACCGCGTGCCGAGGCCGATCACCAGATCCGCCCCCTCGCAGACGATATTGGCGGAGGAGGAGCCGGTGACGCCGACAGGTCCGAAATTCTGTTCGTGGTCATGGGCCAGCGCGGATTTGCCGGCCTGCGTTTCCACCACCGGAATCCCGTGTTCGGTGGCAAAGGCGGCCAGCGCGGCCTCGGCCTCCGAATAGATCACGCCACCCCCCGCTACGATGACGGGCTGTTTTGCGGCGCGGATCGCTGCGATGGCGGCCTGAAGCTCTGCCTGATCCGGCTCGGGCCGGCGGATGCGCCAAACCTTGGGGGTGAAGAAGGATTCGGGGTAGTCATAGGCTTCGGCCTGCACGTCCTGACAGAAGGCCAGCGTGACGGGGCCGCATTCCGCAGGGTCCGTCATCACACGCAGGGCGCGGGGCAGCGCGGTCAGGATGTGTTCGGGCCGCGTGATGCGGTCGAAATAGCGGCTGACGGGGCGGAAGCAGTCATTGGCGCTAACCGTACCATCCGCGAAATCCTCGACCTGTTGCAGGACCGGATCGGGGGCGCGGTTGGCGAAGACATCGCCGGGGATGATGAGCAGCGGCAGGCGGTTGACATAGGCCAGCGCGGCGGCGGTCACCACATTGGTGGCGCCCGGGCCGATGGAGGTGGTCACCGCCATGGCCTTTTGCCGCTTCATCGCCTTGGCATAGGCGATGGCGGTATGGGCCATGGTCTGTTCGTTGTGCCCGCGCCATGTGGGGAAGACATCGCGCGCGCCATGCAGCGCCTCGCCCAGACCCGCCACGTTGCCGTGGCCGAAGATGGCCCAGATGCCTTCGATGAAGCGGGTGCCGTCCTCGGCCTGCTGGTTGGCAAGCCAGCGGACCATGGCCTGCGCGGCGGTGAGACGGATCGTTGTCATGCGGCGATATCCTTCTTGGCGCGAGCCTCGTCCCAGATGGCGCAGAGGCGGCTGTAACGGTCCGCCATCATGGCGACGGCGGCATCATCGGAAATCTGGCCTGCCAGCCAGCCACGGGCGGCATCGGCAAAGATCGTGCGCCCCACGGCAAAGCCTTTCACCAGATCGTGCCGCGCGGCAAGCGCGAGCGAGGCGGCAAGCTGATCCTCCGGCGCGTCGAGACCCAGCACGACGATGCCGCGCACATGCGGGTCGTTGCGGGTGATGGCGGCGCAGGCATTTGTCCATGCGGCGTCGGTGGCGAAGGGTTCCAGCTTCCACCAGTCGGGGAAGATGCCGAGGTCATAGAACCGCTGTATCACCAAGGCCGAGGTCATGTCGTCCACCGGCGCGACCTTGGAGGGGATGATTTCCAGCAGCATTTCCAGCCGGTTGCGGCGGCAGGCGTGGAACAGGCGGGTGACCGTTTCCTCTTGCCGGGCCTTGGTCGCGGCATCGTCATCGGGATGGTAGAAGCACAACACCTTGACCACATGTTCCAGCGGCCATTCCGACAGGCCGCCGAAATCGGGCCCGATTTCCGGTTCCAGCGTCAGCGGGCGCGAGCCGGGCCATTCGACGGGCCGCCCGATCCACAGACCGGTTCCCGCGGCGGCATAAAGCGCATGGCGGCCAAGGCGCGAGTCGCAGAGGATGCCGTGGCCCGGCCGGCCGTCCGCGACGGTCAGGGCGGCGGTCAGGCAGAGTTCCTTGAAGGCGCCGATCTTCGCAGGCGTGGCGCCGTCCATCTGTTCCAGCTGCATGCGGTGGTCGAAGGCGAAGACCCGCATCGTGGACCAGTCCTTGTGGCGGTTCGTCGCCCAGTGGACCTGTTCCAGTGCCGCATCCTTGCGCAGCGCCTTTTCGACGACGCCGCGTTGCAGGAAGAACTGCAGCTCTTCCCATGAAGGATAGGCGGGGGTGCAGCCGTGGCGCGACACGGCGAAGGCCCCGCAGGCATTGGCGTATTTCAGCGCGATAGGCCAAGGTTCGCCGTCCAGCCAGCCCTTCAGCAGGCCGGACATGAAGCCGTCGCCCGCGCCAAGGACGTTGAACACCTCGATCGGGAAGCCGGGGCCGGTTTCGCCCTCGTCAAGGCTGTCGGGGATCGCGCCGGTGAAGGCGACCGCGCCCATCGGGCCGCGTTTGCATACGAGCGTGGCCTTGCTGACGGCGCGGACGGCGCGCAGGGCGGCGATGGTGTCGGTGCTGCCGCCGGCGATGTGGAATTCCTCTTCCGTGCCGACGATCAGGTCGAAGAAATGCAGCGTCGATTGCAGTTTCGCCGTGACGGCGGCAGATTCGATAAAGCGGTTTTCGCCATCGCCATGGCCCGACAGGCCCCAGAGGTTCGGGCGATAGTCAATGTCCAGCGCGGTTTGCAGACCGTGCTTGCGGGCCAGTGTCAGGGCCTTCAGCACCGCGGCCTCAGTCCGGGGATGCGAAAGGTGCGTGCCGGTGGCGACGACCGACCGCGCGCTGGCGATGAAGGCTTCGTCGATGTCGTCTTCGCACAGCGCCATGTCGGCGCAGTTCTCGCGGTAGAAGATCAGGGGAAACTGCTTCTCGTCGCGGATGCCCAGCAGGACGAGGGCGGTCAGGCGTTCGGGGTCTGTCCTGACGCCGCGCACATCGACGCCTTCGCGCGCCAGTTCCTCGCGGATGAAGCGGCCCATATGCTCGTCGCCCACACGGGTAATGAGCGCCGATTTCAGGCCAAGACGCGCGGTGCCTGCCGCCATGTTGGTCGGGCTGCCGCCGATATATTTCTGGAAGGAGCCCATATCCTCCAGCCGGCCGCCCACCTGCGCGCCGTAGAGGTCGACCGAGGAGCGGCCAATGGTGATGACGTCGAGCGTCTTGGCGGAGTGGGACACCGTTCTCTCCTCCGGTTCCTCCACGCGATGGCGCGGAGATTCGGTTCTGTTCATATTTTGGAATTTTTATTCCATAGTCGGGAAAAGTGGAAGGGCTTTCTTGACCCCTGCCCTATCCGCGCGCCGAACCCACGGCCACGGCCAGCGCGATCGACAGGGCCAGTGTCGCGGACAGCGAGCGGAAGGCACCGAAGTCGACCTCGGGCACGGTCAGCACCGTGCTGGACAAGCGGGCGAGCGGGCTTGTCAGGCGGTCGGTGATGCCGATCACAGGCAGTCCGCGCGTCTGGGCATCCTGTGCCAGAGCAAGGGTTTCGTCGGAATAGGGGGCGAAGGTGATCGCGATACATGCATCCCCGGCGCGCAAGGCATGGCGGTGGTCCAGCTTTCCGGTGCCGTCGTGCAGCATGGCCGGAACCTGCATCTTCTCGAAGACATAGGTCAGATAGCTGGCAACGGGATAGGCGCGCCGCAGGCCAACGACATGCAGCGTCCCCGCATCCGTCAGTTGCGCCACAGCCTGTGAAAGTGCGGCCTCGTCGACCGATTTCGCCAATTGCTCCAGCGACAGACGCCCCGCCTCGACGAATTCCGCAAGCAGGGCTGCGGGGCTTCCTGCGCCGTTTTCCTTCAGGTTGCTCAGGCGGGTGGAATAGTCCGGCCAGCCGGGCGCATAGGCATCGCGAAAAAGCTTCTGCATTTCGGAAAAGCCGGAAAACCCGAGGATCTGGCAAAAGCGCATCAGTGCCGAGGGCGGCACGTCCGCCCCTGCGGCCAGTTCGGCGACGGTCGAGACAGCGATGCGGTCGGTATTCGCGGCGATGTAGTCAGCGCATTGGCGCAGGCGTTTGGGCAGGGCATCGGTCACGTCGGCCAGACGGTTGCGGAAATCCTCGATGGTGGCGGGGGGCGTGACGGTCATGATGTCCCTTCGGTTTCCAAGGGAAGCTAGCAGCGTGGAACGAATATTCCAACCATTTGTGGAACGCGATGTCTGACGCAGACATCGCGCCGGAATTTCGCGCAAATTCCGGGCGCCCGGCAGATCATGCGGTTTCTGCGCCAGAAACCGCCGCGAAATCTGCGTCAGATTTCGCTGACGCGCAGGCCCGCGCGAAACCGCAGCGCATTGGCGCGGTAGCCTGCGGCGGATTTCAACAGCCGATCCCGCGCTGCTTCGTCCAGTTCGCGGATCACTTTGCCGGGGCTGCCCATGACGAGCGATCCGTCGGGGATCTCTTTCCCCTCGGTCACCAGCGCGCAAGCACCGATCAGGCAGCCGCGCCCGATCCTCGCCCCGTTCAGGATCGTGGCGCCCATGCCGATCAGCGACCCCGCGCCGATCGTGCAGCCATGCAGCATGGCCTTGTGGCCGATGGTGCAATCCGGCCCGATCACCAGAGGATAGCCCATGTCGGTGTGCAGCACGCAGTTTTCCTGCACGTTGGACCCTGCGCCGATGCGGATCTCCTCGTTATCGCCGCGCAGCGTCGCGCCGAACCAGACCGAGGCGCCCGCCTCAACCACCACGCGGCCGATGATGTTGGCATCGGGGGCGATCCATGCGTCGGGGTGGATCTCGGGCGTGATGCCGTCGAGGGAATAGATCATCGCGCCTCGAATTCCTTGTTCAGGGTGCGGACGAAATCGGACAGGCCGGGTTGGCGGTCGCGGCGCATCCGTTCCGATTGCAGGATGGTTTTCAGCTGTTCGAAGGTCGCGTCGAGGTCGCGGTTGACGAGGACATAGTCATATTCGGCCCAATGGCTGATCTCGTCGCGGCTTTTGGCCATGCGGCCTGCGATCACCTCGTCGCTGTCCTGCGCGCGGGTCCGCAGGCGGCGGTCGAGTTCGGCGATGGAGGGGGGCAGCACGAAGATCGACACGACATCGCGGCCAAGGGCCGAGTTGCGGATCTGCTGGCCGCCCTGCCAATCGATGTCGAAGACGGTGTCGCAGCCGTCCTTCATGTTCGCCTCCACCGGCCCGCGGGGGGTGCCGTAGAAGTTCCCGAACACCTCGGCATGTTCCAGCATCTGGCCGTCGCGCACCATGGTTTCGAATTCGGCGCGGCTGCGGAAGAAATATTCGCGCCCGTCCGCCTCGCCCGGTCTGGGCGCGCGGGTGGTGGCCGAGACGGAGAAGCGCATGGTCGCATCCCATGCCATCAGCATCCGCGTCAGCGTCGACTTGCCCGCCCCCGAGGGCGAGGAAAGGATGAGCAGAAGCCCCTTGCGCGCCATGGTCATTCCACGTTCTGAACCTGTTCGCGCATCTGATCTATGACCGTTTTGAGGTCAAGCCCGATGCGGGTGAGCGAGAGCGCCTGCGCCTTGGAGCAGAGCGTATTCGCCTCGCGCATGAACTCCTGCATGAGGAAGTCGAACTTGCGCCCGACAGGGCCGCTTTCGTCCAGAAGGGCGCGGGCGGCGGCGACATGGGCGGTCAGGCGGTCCAGCTCTTCCGTCACGTCGTTCTTGACGGCGATCAGGGCAAGCTCCTGCGTCAGCCGCGCCTCGTCCACGCCGTCGGTGTTGGCGATGACCTTGGCCAGAGCATCGCGCAACGCGGCGGCGGTGGCATCGCGGCGGGCCTCGGCCTCGGTCGCGGCCTCGGCGGCGAGGGTGGCGATGCGGTCAAGCTGGGTCGCGATGACGTCATGCAGGGCGGCCCCTTCGGCGGCGCGCATGGCGTTGAAGTCGGACAGGAGGGCGGGCAGATCGGCAAGGATCGCGCTCCGCAGCGGGGCCGTATCCTCGTCGGCGGAAGTCGTGTCGAGCACGCCGCGGATGGACAGCACATCGGCGGCATTCGGCTGTGCCAATGTCACCCCCGCCGCCATGGCCGCATTCTCCACCTCGGCCAATGCCGAAAGAACGGCGGACAGGACAGGCGGGTTCACGCGCAGCGTCGCCTCGCCCTCGCCCATGCCATCGCGGCTGACCCGCAGCGAGAGAGAGACATTGCCCCGTCCAAGCGCGCGGCCCAGCTCGGCACGAAGGGCGGCTTCCAGACCGTCGATCCAGTCGGGCACCCGCAGCCGCAGATCCAGCCCCTTGCCATTGACCGAGCGCAGGTCCCAGCTCCAGCCGTAGCCGGCCCCCTGCCCCTTGCGCGCGGCGAAACCGGTCATCGAGACGGTCATGTCTGCCCCCCTGCCCCGATGCGGGGCGTGTTAACCCTTTGTTCATCATTCGCTGCCGCTGCGCCGGAATGGGCATAATATGGCCCTGCGGACTAAGCGGACGGGCGATGCGTCCGTTCTGGGGCGTAACAGAGCGGCGCGGGGCCGACAACTGGCGCTGCGCCCCGCTGGGGCCGGATCGGATACGGGCAATGACTGGCGATTTCGCGGGCAAGGCAGGGTGGGCAGGACAAGCGGTGGCAGACCCGTCACCGGCGGCCCTGCTGCGGCGTCACTGGCAGTCGCTGCGCGGCGATGGCGGCGCCCCGCCGCAGCGTGAACGGATCGTGCCGCGCCAGTTGGCGCCCATGCTGGAACATTCGCTGCTGGTGGAACGGGCGGCGGGCGGGGCGGTGCTGATCCGCCATGCGGGGCTGATGGTCTGCGCCGTCCACGGGCTGGACCTTGCGGGGCGGCCGCTGTCGGTGCTGTTCGAGGCGGGCGCGCGGCTGCGGATGCTGGAGGCAGTCGAGGCGGTGCTGGACGGGCTGCAGACGGTCGAGATGGCGCTGCATTCCGAACGCGGCATGGCGCGGCCCCCGCTGCGGGCGCGGCTGACGCTGTTGCCGCTGGCGGGGCGCACGGCGGCGGATGCGGCGGCGATCGGCTGTCTTGATCTGGAAGGGCCGCCCGTCCTGCCGCCGCGCCGGTTCCGGATCGAGCGGGTGCTGGGCGAACCGCTTGCCCCGCGCGGCGACGGGCGCGGTGCGGGGGCGTCGGGGGCGGGTCCGGTTCTGATCTGGTCGCGGCCATGAAAAGGGCGGCAGGTCCGGAACCTGCCGCCTAACCGGATGCCGCGCGGCGCGCTGTCAGAGCGCGATGCGCTTTTCCCCCGCGCGCAGCGCCGTCAGTTCCTCGGCCACGAGGAAGGCCAGTTCCAGCGACTGCGACGCGTTCAGGCGCGGGTCGCAGGCGGTGTGGTAGCGGTCCGACAGATCCTCGTCCGTCACGGCGCGCAGGCCGCCGGTGCATTCGGTCACATCCTTGCCCGTCATCTCGAAATGCACGCCGCCGGGGATCGTGCCCTCGGCCTTGTGGATGGCGAAGAATTCGCGCACCTCGCGCAGGACCGAATCGAAGGGGCGGGTCTTGTAGCCCGTTGACGACTTGATCGTGTTGCCGTGCATCGGATCGCAGGACCAGACGACATTGGCGCCTTCGGCCTGTACGGTCTTGATCAGGCGCGGCATGTGTTCGCCCACCTTGCCCGCGCCGAAGCGCGCGATCAGGGTCAGGCGGCCCGCCTCGTTCTGCGGGTTCAGCTTGGCCATGAGGACCTTCAGATCCTCCGCCGTGGTGGAGGGGCCGCATTTCAGACCGATCGGGTTCAGCACGCCGCGGCAGAATTCGACATGCGCGCCGTCCGGCTGGCGCGTGCGGTCGCCGATCCAGATCATGTGACCCGACCCCGCAACCGGCTGGCCCGAGATGGAATCGATGCGGCAGAGTGCCTCTTCGTATTCCAGAAGCAGCGCTTCGTGGCTGGTGTAGAAATCGACCGTGGCCAGCGTATGCGCGGTTTCGGCGTTGACGCCGGCCGCGTTCATGAAGTCGAGCGCGTCGGAGATGCGGTTTGACAGTTCGCGGTAGCGTTCGGCCTTGTCATGTTCGGCAAAACCCAGCGTCCAGGAATGGACGCGGTGGATGTCGGCAAAGCCGCCGGTCGAGAAGGCGCGCAGAAGGTTCAGCGATGCCGCGGCCTGCGTATAGGCCTGCAGCATCCGGTTCGGATCGGGCATCCGCGCCTCGGGCGTGGCGTCGAAGCCGTTGATGATGTCGCCCTTGTAGCTGGGCAGTTCGACGCCGTTGATGACCTCGGTCGGGGCGGAACGCGGCTTGGCGAACTGGCCCGCCATGCGGCCCACCTTGATGACCGGCACCTTGGCGCCATAGGTCAGCACGACCGCCATCTGCAGCATGACACGGAAGGTGTCACGGATGTTGTCGGCGCTGAATTCGGCGAAGGATTCCGCGCAGTCGCCCCCTTGCAGCAGGAACGCCTTGCCCTCGGCAGCAAGGGCGAGCTGCTTTTTCAGCTTGCGCGCCTCGCCCGCAAAGACGAGCGGCGGATATTTCGCAAGCTGCGCCTCGGCGGCGTTGAGTGCGGTCATATCCGGATAGTCGGGCATCTGGATCCGCGGTTTTGCGCGCCAATCCGACTTGGTCCAGCCCTTGCTCATCGGTCTTCTCCGAAAGTTTGCGGTAACGGGCGCGGTATAAGCAGTCCGGCGGCATATGCAAAGGGAGAAACTGGCATGATATCCGTCGGGATTGCCCTTGCGGTGAAATTAGTTTCCTGATTGGCTGACGCCGAATACCGACGCATTTAGGTCGCACAATGTCCACCGCACCCAAGAAGGCCCAGCAGGTCGCCAAAGGCGCCGCCCCGCGGCGGTTCGTCTTTCTGTTGCTGGACCGCTTTACCATGCTGTCCTTTGCGAGTGCCATCGAACCGCTGCGTATCGCCAACCGCATCACGGGCGAGACGCTGTACACGTGGAAGCTTGCCGGTGAGGGCGGCGAGACGGTCACCTGCTCCAACGGGGCGTCCTTCAGGCTGGACATGGGTCTGGACGAGATCGAGCGCGAGGATACCGTTCTGGTCTGCGGCGGGGTGGATGTGCAGAAGGCCACGACGCGAGGCATCCTGAACTGGCTGCGGCGCGAGGCGCGTCGGGGCGTGACAATGGGGGGCCTTTGCACCGGGGCGCACGCGCTGGCCAAGGCGGGGCTGCTGGATGGCAAGAAGGCCACGATCCACTGGGAAAACCAGGACGGGTTCCTAGAGGAATTCGAGGAGGTGAAGCTGACAAAGTCGGTCTTCGTGATGGATGGCAACCGCTGGTCCACCGCGGGGGGGACGGCATCCATCGACCTTATGCTGAAGGTGATCGCGGCGGATCATGGCGAGGATATCGCCAACACCGTTGCGGACCAGTTGATCTATTCGACCATCCGCACCGATCAGGACACGCAGCGCCTGTCGATTCCCACGCGCATCGGCGTGCGCCATCCGAAGCTGTCGCAGGTCATCCAGATGATGGAGGGCAACATCGAAGACCCGATGTCGCCCGCCGATCTGGCCGAGGAGGTGGGGATGTCCACCCGCCAGCTCGAACGGTTGTTCCGCCGCTATCTGAACCGCAGCCCCAAGCGGTATTACATGGAACTGCGGCTGCAGAAGGCGCGCAACCTGTTGATGCAGACGGATATGAGCGTCATCAACGTGGCCTTGGCCTGCGGCTTTGCCTCGCCCTCGCATTTCTCGAAATGCTACCGCGCGCATTACAACACCACGCCCTACCGCGAGCGTGGCACGCAGGGCGGCGGCACCGGCGTCCGGCTGTCGATCTGACCGAAAGGGCCCCGTCTTTCTGACAGGCGGAACCGTACGTTATTCCTCGCGTGACAGGCGGTAGATCGCCCCGTCATGAACCGACAGGAACCAGATGGAGCCGTCGGGGGCCTGCACTACGTCGCGGACGCGGCCGGTTTGTGGCGCGGCGATCCGCTCTTCCGCAAAGCCGGAGTCGGGATCGAGTCGGCTGATGAAGTCCGAGTTCAATGATCCGGTGAAGAAATCCCCCCGCCATTCCGGAAACATCGTGCCGTCATAGATCATGAGACCCGACGGGGCGATGGACGGAACCCAGTAGTGGACCGGCTGCTCCATCCCCTTGCGCTGCGTGCCCTCGCCGATCTGCCCGCCGCCGTAGTTCTCGCCATAGCTGATCACCGGCCAGCCATAGTTGCGGCCCTGCCGGATCAGGTTCAACTCGTCCCCGCCCTGTGCGCCGTGTTCGACAAGCCAGAGCCGCCCCTGCCCGTCCATTGCCGCGCCCTGCGGATTGCGGTGACCTAGAGAGTGAAGGCCGGCCACGGCCCCGCCCGAGGCGGCATCGGCTTTGCCGTCGGCGGACAGACGGATCACCTTGCCCTCGGCGCGCGCGGCATCCTGCGCCTCATGCCCGTCGGGGCCCGTGCCGCGGTCGCCGGTCGTGAAATAGACCGACCCGTCGGTTCCCTCGACCAGCCGTGAACCGAAATGGCGACCGCCACCGTCCGCCTGCCCCTGCCAATGGATCGTGAACCCCTCGATCCGCGTGTTGTCTGCGGACAGAAGGCCGCTTCCGGCCGCCGTGGCCCCGCCACCGTCCAGCGGGATGGCAAAGGTGAGCCAGATCCGTCGTGACTGCGCGAAGTCACGCGGGATCATCACGTCGAGCAGCCCGCCCTGCCCTTCGGCCCAGACCGCAGGCCCCCCCGCCACCGGGCGCAATTTCCCGTCCTGCACCAGCAGCAGGCGACCGTCACGCTCGGTCACCACGGGTGTGCCGTCGGGAAGGAAATCTATCGCCCAAGGCTCGTCCAGACCGGTCACGACAGGATCGATCCGCGCCGGACCGGCGCTTGTGCCGATAGCCCCTGCCAGCGCGGCCGTGCCGCAAAAGGCCAGCAGGACGGTGGCGGCAACTGTCTGGCGTATCGGACGAATCTCCCTTTTCATTGAAAGCTGGCCGCCCGACGCCACCTGTCGAGGGCTGCTCACAGCTTTCTGATCCGGCGCGAGGGCGGAAACGCGACGCAGCGGGCCATTCCCGATGCGAAAGGGGTGCTTTTCTTTTGATCAATCGCACACTAGGTTCGCTCCTCAGGACAATGATCCAATCAGGGAGCAACCCATGAAGAAACTGCTGCTGGCCACCACCGCGACCGCCCTCATGGCGGGTGCTGCTTCGGCCGAAGACGTCAAGCTCGGCATCCTCCTCGGCTTCACCGGCCCGCTGGAATCGACCGTTCCGGACATGGCCAAGGGCGCCGAATTCGCCGTGAAGGAAGTCAACGACTCGGGCAAGTTCACGCTGGGCACCGTGACCACCGTGAACGGCGACACGACCTGCGTCGATGCGGCGGCGGCGACCGCTGCTGCCGAACGTCTCGTGACCTCGGATGGCGTCAAGGCCATCGTGGGCGGCGACTGCTCGGGCGTGACCGGTGCGGTGCTGCAAAACGTGGCGCGTCCGAACGGGATCGGGATGATCTCGCCCTCGGCCACCTCGCCCGCGCTGTCGACCGCCGAAGATGACGGCCTGTTCTTCCGCACCGCCCCGTCGGATGCGCGTCAGGGCGAGATCATGGCCGACATCCTGTCGGAAAAGGGCATCAAGTCGGTTGCGGTGACCTACACCAACAACGACTACGGCAAGGGTCTGGCTGACAGCTTCGGCGCGGCTTTCGCGGCCAAGGGCGGCTCGGTCACGATCTCGACCCCGCATGAAGACGGCAAGGCCGACTATTCGGCAGAAGTTGCCTCGCTGGCGGCTGCCGGCGGCGAGATGCTGATCGTTGCGGGCTATGTCGACCAGGGCGGCAAGGGCGTGATCCAGGCGTCGCTCGACTCGGGCGCCTTCTCGTCCTTCTACCTCGTGGACGGCATGTATGGTGATAGCCTGATCGAAGCCATAGGCGAACCGCTGAACGGCTCGTTCGGCGCGGTTCCCGGCACGGATTCGCCCGGCGCTGCCGCCTATGAAGAAGCGGCCAAGGCTGCAGGCTTCGACGGTTCGAACGCTTTCTCGAAGGAAAGCTATGACGCTGCCGCGCTGATCCTGCTGTCGATGGCGGCTGCCAACTCGACCAACTCCAAGGATTGGTCGGCCAAGGTGATGGATCTTGCCAATGCTCCGGGCGAGCCGATCCTGCCCGGCGAACTGGGCAAGGCTCTGGAACTGATCGCTGCCGGCACCGACATCGACTATGTCGGCGCAAGTGCCGTCGAACTCGTGGGCGCGGGCGAGTCCGCCGGTGCCTATCGCGAGTACGAGATCAAGGAAGGCAAGATCGAGACCGTCAAGTTCCGTTGAGGAACCGTTAACGGTTGACGAAAGGGTGCGGCCCGGGCATAGGCCCGGGCCGTTGCCTTAGACACGCATCCCGCGGCGCAGAGGCCCATAAGGGCACGGGTCGAACCGGCGGGAGACAGGGGATAGACCACATGATCGTTGTCGAGAACCTTCACAGGCATTTCGGCGGCTTCCGCGCCGTCGACGGAGCCTCGCTGGAGATCCGGACGGGAAGCATCACGGGCCTGATCGGCCCCAATGGCGCAGGCAAGACCACACTGTTCAACGTGATCGCAGGGCGCCTGCCGCCCACCTCGGGCCGCGTCCTGATGGATGGCGAGGACATCACCGGACTGCCGCCGCACGAGCTGTTCCACAAGGGCCTGCTGCGGACCTTCCAGATCGCGCATGAATTCGGGTCGATGACCTGTCTGGAGAACCTGATGATGGTTCCCGCGCGGCAAAAGGGTGAGACGCTGATGAACGCGTGGTTCAACCGCGCCGCTGTTGCGGAAGAGGAAGAGCGCATCCGCCAGAAGGCCAAGGACGTGTTGGAATTCCTGACGATCAGCCATCTGTCCGAACAGAAGGCGGGCCAGATCTCGGGCGGGCAGAAGAAGCTGCTGGAGCTGGGCCGCACGATGATGGTCGATGCCAAGATCGTCTTTCTGGACGAGGTGGGCGCGGGCGTGAACCGCACGCTGCTGAACACCATCGGCGATGCCATCGTGCGCCTGAACAAGGAGCGCGGCTATACCTTCTGCGTGATCGAACACGACATGGATTTCATCGCCCGCCTCTGCGATCCGGTCATCTGCATGGCCGAGGGCAAGGTGCTGGCACAGGGGACGGTCGACCAAGTGAAGAACGACGAGCGCGTGATCGAGGCCTATCTCGGCACCGGCCTGAAGAACAAGGTCAAGGAGGAGGCCGCCCATGGCTGAGCCCTTCCTGATCGGCGAGGCGATGACCGGCGGCTATGGCGGCGCGGACATCCTTCATTCCTGCACCATCGCGGTGGAAAAGGGCCAGATCGCCGTGATCGTCGGCCCCAACGGCGCGGGCAAGTCCACGGCCATGAAGGCCGTCTTCGGGATGCTGAAACTGCGCGCAGGCCATGTGAAGCTGGACGGCGAGGACATCACCGCCCTGACCCCGCAGGCCCGCGTGGCCAAGGGGATGGGGTTCGTCCCGCAGACCCACAACATCTTCACCTCCATGACGGTGGAGGAGAATCTGGAAATGGGCGCCTTCATCCGCACCGACGATTTCGCGGATACGATGGCGCAGGTCTATGACCTGTTCCCGATCCTGAAGCAGAAGCGGTTGCAGCCCGCGGGCGAATTGTCGGGCGGCCAGCGCCAGCAGGTGGCCGTGGGCCGCGCTCTGATGACGAAGCCGAAGGTCCTGATGCTGGACGAACCCACCGCAGGCGTCAGCCCCATAGTGATGGACGAACTTTTCGACCGCATCATCGAGGTGGCGCGGACCGGCATCTCGATCCTGATGGTCGAACAGAACGCACGTCAGGCGCTGGAGATCGCGGACAAGGGCTATGTCCTTGTGCAGGGCGCAAACCGCTTCACCGACACCGGAAAGGCGCTGCTTGCCGATCCGGAGGTCCGCCGTTCCTTCCTCGGGGGTTGAGAGATGGATATCCTGAACGCCCTCGTGGCCTTTCTGAACTTCGTCTTCGTGCCGGCGCTGGCCTATGGCTCGCAACTCGCGCTGGGGGCGCTGGGTGTGACGCTGATCTACGGCATCCTGCGCTTTTCCAACTTTGCCCATGGCGACACCATGGCCTTCGGGACGATGGTGACGATCCTTGTGACATGGTGGATGCAGTCCGTCGGCATCACCTTCGGCGTCCTGCCGACCGCACTTCTGGCCCTGCCCTTCGGGATCGCCGCGACGGCGGCCTTCGCCTTGGGGACGGACCGCGTGATCTACCGTTTCTACCGCAAACAGAAGGCAGCGCCGGTCATTCTCGTGATGGTGTCACTGGGTGTGATGTTCGTGATGAACGGCATCGTGCGCCTGATCATCGGGGTGGAGGACCAGAATTTCGCCGATGGCGGGCGGTTCCTGATTTCCGCCGGTGATTTCAAGGAAATGACCGGTCTGGCCGAAGGTCTGGCGATCAAGGGCACGCAGGCGGTGACAGTGGTCACGGCGATTGTGGTGATGGGGCTCTTGTTCTGGTTCCTGCAGAAGACGCGCACGGGCAAGTCGATGCGCGCCTTTTCGGATAACGAGGATCTGGCGCTGTTGTCGGGCATCAACCCCGACCGCGTGGTGCAGATCACGTGGATCATCGCGGCGGCGCTGGCGACCATCGCGGGGGTGCTCTACGGGCTGGACAAGTCCTTCAAGCCCTTCACCTATTTCCAGCTTCTGCTGCCGATCTTCGCGGCGGCCATCGTCGGCGGCCTGGGGTCGCCCATCGGGGCCATCGCGGGCGGTTTCGTCATCGCCTTTTCCGAGGTGATGGTGACCTATGCCTGGAAGAAGGTGGTGACCTATCTGGTTCCCGAAAGCATGGCGCCGGACGGGCTCGTGCAGCTCATGACCACGGATTACAAATTCGCGGTCAGCTTCGCGATCCTCATTCTCGTCCTGATCTTCATGCCCACGGGCCTGTTCAAGGGGAAATCGGTATGAACCGGAACCTTGCGCTTTTCGCGGGGGTCGCCCTGCTGTTCGTCCTGACGGGCGTGTTCCAGAGCTGGAACCTTGCCCTGTCGATCCTGAACCTGTCGCTCATCAGCGCCATCATGGCGCTGGGGGTGAATATCCAATGGGGTTATGCGGGCCTGTTCAATACGGGCATCATGGGTTTTGCCGCGCTGGGCGGTCTGGCCGTGGTGCTGGTGTCGACGCAGCCGGTGGTCGAAGGATGGCAGGCGGGCGGCACCGGCATTCTGGCGGGGCTGTTCCTCGGCGCGGCCTCGATCGCGGCGGCGATCTTTGCCTATAACCGCCTGCCCAAGGGGCGGGTGCGGACATGGGGAACGCTGGCCATCGTGGTGGGCGGGTTCTTCCTGTTCCGCGCGGTTTTCGACCCGGCCGTCACGGCGGTCGAGGCATTCAACCCCGCCACGGCGGGCAACCTTGGCGGTCTGGGCCTGCCCGCGACTCTGGCATGGCCGGTGGGCGGGCTGCTGGCCGCTGGCGCCGCATGGGCCATCGGCAAGATCGCGCTGGGGCTGCGGTCGGACTATCTGGCCATCGCCACGCTGGGCATCGCGGAAATCGTCATCGCGGTGATGAAGAACGAGGACTGGCTGGCGCGCGGGGTGAAGAACATCATCGACATGCCGCGCCCCTGGCCCGTGCCCTATGAGGTGCAGTTGCAGCAATCGGCAGGCTTTGTCGACTGGGCGACGCGCTGGGGCTTCGATCCGGCAACCGCGTCCTCGATCGTCGTCAAGCTTTGCTATGTGGCGATGTTCGGGGCCGTCCTTCTGGCCGTGATCTGGCTGTCGGAGCGCGCCTTGAACAGCCCGTGGGGCCGCATGATGCGCGCCATCCGCGACAACGAGGTGTCCGCCGCCGCGATGGGCAAGAACGTGACCCGTCGGCATCTGCAGGTCTTCATCCTCGGCTCGGCCGTCGTCGGCATTGCGGGCGCCATGTATACCAGCATGAACGGCATGCTGGCACCGGGCGAGTATAACCCGCTGCGCTTTACTTTCCTGATCTGGGTGATGGTGATCGTCGGCGGATCGGGCAACAACTGGGGCGCAGTTCTGGGCGGCCTGCTGATCGGCTGGCTGTGGCTGATCGTGGAAAGCGTGGGTCCGGCCGTCATGGGGGCGCTGGTCGCCGGCCTGTCGGACGGGCCGCTCAAGACCCACCTGATCGACGCGGCACAGCACATGCGCCTGCTGACTATGGGTGTGGTCCTTCTGCTGGTTCTCCGGTTCAGCCCGCGCGGACTGATCCCCGAGAAATAAGGGAACCCACCCAGATCGAAAGAGGGGGCGAAGTTCACTCTTCGCCCCATTTCCATTTTCCGAACTTCTGCAGTCTCCCCGTGCAACGGCCCCCGGCCACGCCAGCAGACAGCAGGAAGCGTGATCGAAACCGCCACCCGCGCCCCTGACCCGTCACGTCAGGCGGTGGACGACCAACGCATCGGGCCGAGGCACCCGACAAGCCTCGCGCATTTTCCGACACATTTCTGTCGCGGATCAACATGCCACTGCGTCCCGCTTGCGGCCAATCTGCCGTCAATCAAGCGAGGGAGTCCCCCATGAAAACCCATACCCGAGTGCTCGTGATCGGCGGCGGTGTCGTCGGCTGCTCGGTCCTTTACCACCTGACCAAGCTCGGCTGGTCCGACGTCATGCTGGTCGAACGCTCCGAACTCACCTCGGGCTCGACCTGGCACGCGGCGGGGGGCTTCCACACCCTGAACGGCGATACCAACATGGCCGCGCTTCAGGGTTACACCATCCGGCTTTACAAGGAGTTGGAGGCGATCACCGGCATGTCCTGCGGCCTGCACCATGTGGGCGGCATCACGCTGGCCGACAACGAGGCGCGGTTCGAACAGTTGAAAGCCGAACGGGCCAAGCACCGCTACATGGGGCTGGATACGGAAATCCTCGGGCCAGAGGAAATCCGCAAGCTGACCGACGGCATGGTCAACCTCGAAGGCATCATCGGCGCGCTTTATGATCCGCTGGACGGCCACCTCGACCCGTCGGGGACCACCCACGCCTATGCCAAAGCCGCGCGCATGGGCGGGGCGGAAATCGTGCTGCACAACCGCGTGCTGGAAACCAACCCGCGCCCCGACGGGTCGTGGGAAGTGGTCACGGAAAAGGGCACCATCATCGCCGAACATGTCGTCAACGCCGGCGGCCTCTGGGCGCGCGAGATCGGGGCGATGGCGGGCGTCTACCTACCGCTGCTGCCGATGGCGCACCAATACCTTGTTACCGACGACATTCCCGAGATCATGGAGATCCTGAAATCGGGCCGCGAATTCCCGCATGTGATGGACCCCGGCGGAGAAAGCTATCTGCGGCAGGAAGGGCGCGGCCTCTGCATCGGCTTCTATGAAAAGCCCTGCGAGCCGTGGTCGGTCGACACGACCCCGTGGGATTTCGGCCACGAGTTGCTGAACGAACAGTTCGACAAGATCGAGGATTCGGTCAACTTTGCCTATCGCCGCTTCCCCGTGCTGGAACGGTCTGGGGTGAAGCGCGTGATCCACGGCCCCTTTACCTTTGCCCCCGACGGCAACCCGCTGATCGGCCCCGTGCCGGGCCTGCGCAACTACTGGTCGGCCTGTGCCGTCATGGCGGGCTTCAGCCAGGGTGGCGGCATGGGTCTGGCGCTGGCGCAATGGATGATCGAGGGCGAGGTCGAACGCGACCCGCGCGGCTTCGACGTATCGCGCTTCGGCAACTGGACAAGCCCGGGCTATACGGTCCCGAAGGTGATCGAAAACTACCAGATGCGCTTCTCGGTCAGCTACCCGAACGAGGAACGCCCTGCCGCCCGCCCCTTCCGCACCACGCCGATGTACGAGGTGTTCGATGGCATGAACGCCGTCTGGGGCCAGCAATACGGGCTGGAAGTGGTCAACTACCACGCCCTGCCCGGCGAGCCGCGCTATGAGGAACCGTCCTTCAAGCGGTCGAACGCATGGGAAGCGACGCGTCAGGAAGTGCTGGCCGTGCGCGAAGGCGTCGGCATCAACGAGGTGCAGAACTTCGGCAAGTACCGCGTCACCGGCCCCAATGCCCGCGCATGGCTTGACCGCATCATGGCGGGCCTGATCCCGAAACCGGGCCGCCTGTCGCTGACGCCGATGCTCGCCCATTCGGGCAAGATAATCGGGGATTTCACGGTTTCCTGCCTGTCGGAAACCGAATTCCAGCTTACCGCCTCATACGGCGCGCAGGGCTGGCATTCGCGCTGGTTCGAACAGAACCCGATGGACGGGGTGACGGTCGAGAACATCTCGGACACCCGCTCCGGCTTCCAGATTGCCGGCCCGAATGCGCGCGAGCTTCTGTCCCGCGTCACCCGGGCGGATGTCAGCGCGGAAGCCTTCAGGTTCATGGACGTCCGCCGGATGACCGTGGGCATGGCCAATTGCATCGTCCAGCGCGTCAGCTATACGGGCGATCTGGGCTTCGAGATCTTCACCGACCATATGTCGGTGCGGCACCTTTGGGACGTGCTGACAGCGGCGGGCAAGGATCTGGGCATCCGGCCATTCGGGATGCGGGCGATGATGTCCCTGCGTCTGGACAAGTGGTTCGGGTCCTGGGGGCGAGAGTTCAGCCCCGACTATACCCCTGCCGAAACAGGTCTCGACCGCTTTATCCGCTGGAACAAGGCGGCAGACTGGATTGGCAAGGCCGCCGCCACCGCCGAAAAGGCTGCAGGGCCAAAGCGGCGTCTGGTGTCCTTCGTCGTCGATGCCAAGGATGCCGATGTGGTGGCGTGGGAACCGATCTGGCTGGACGGCGCGGTGGCGGGCTTCTGCACCAGCGGCGGCTTCAGCCACTGGACCGGCAAGTCGGTCGCCATGGGCTTCCTGCCCGCCGACAAGGTGAAGGACGGTCTGGGCTGCGAGATCGAGATTCTGGGCGAACGGCGCAAGGCGACCGTCCATCTCTCGTCGCTGTGGGATGGTGACGGCGCGCGGATGCGTGGCTGATCATGGATGGCTCCGCCGGAGGGCCGACAGGCCGTTCGGCGGATCATTCTTCGGGGCGTTCGCCCTGTTTCGGGATCAGGCCATAGGGCGCCACCAGACGCCAGACATGGTCCGGAACCATGTTCTTGATCCGCGCCGGAAAGGACCGGCGCAGATGCAGGACGGTTTCGATGGCCTTCATCTCGACCCGGGCGCGGGCAAATTCCAGCCCGCGCGGGCCTAGGCGCGGTTGCAGGAAGGCGACGATGGGGCGCGCCCAGTCGGGCATGGCGCGCAGCGGCAGGCCACCCGCTGCCCGTTCCGTATTGGCGAGGAACCCCCTGACCGGCGCGGCGCGCTTGCCCTTGTCGGTCAGGGGCGACAGGGTAAGCTGGTCGGCCAGCAGCGCCAGCACCTCTTCCCCGCGGTCATTTCGCGCGATGATCCACTGGTCACCATCGCCCCCCATGTATCCCACGGTGATATCGGCCAGACGGTTCGTGTAGTCCACGCAGGTCTTGCAGGTCATGGGAAAGAAATCGGCGGGCAGCTTGGACAAGGGCAGTTTCAGGAAGGGCACAGTGCGGGCGGGACGCCCGTCGTCATAGCGCAGTTCGACACGGTAATCGGCGCGGAACTCCAGATAGCTGATCCGGTCGGGGCGCGGGTCGATCTGGGCGAGGAAATGGTGGAAATTCTCTGTCGTGGTGTTGTCGGAACAGGGGGTGCCGATGGCATAGATGCGCTCGAACCCCAGTTCCGTCTCGATCGCGCGCAGCGCATGGATCTGGCAGGGAATGCCCACGACGGCGATACGCCTGTGGCCTGCAGCGGCAGCGGGTTCCAGCAAGGCCAGCGTCGGGCCAAAGCCCATCCGCATCCCGCGCACGCGGCGCAGTTCGGCCGGATCGGTTACGATGACAGGCAGCGGCTTCCAGCGGTCCTTGGGATCGGGGGCAGTGGCCAGCACCGCCGTGACCGCCCCCGTTTCCAGCAGGCGCGCGGCGAGCGCGGTGGTGATGCCGGTCCATTGCGCGCCATCCAGCGGGCGCGTCATCCGCGCGCGCAGCATCCGGCGGGTGACGCCGAAGAAAGCCTCTTCCCCCTGCCCCGGCCGTGCACTGCGGCCGTGGGTCTGGACCTCGCGCGCGGGATAGTCCGGTGCGATGAACTGGCAGGCCTTTCCGCAGGCCTTGCCGTCCCCCATGCGCGACACGCCGCAATCGGTGCAAAGCCCCGGGCGGGGCGCGCCACCGATGAGCGGGACAACGAAACCGCTGGAAGGCGGAAGGGGACCGTCGGGCATGGCGCAGCTTTCAGGGCCGGAGTGGCCCTCTGCGGAACCTAGCGCGACGGGTGCAGGGCGTCCAGAAAAACTGTCAATCCAAGTTGACAGTTGTCAGAGTCATGCCGTGGCGTGCAGGTCATGCAACAGGTCGGCAAGGCATGTGGCCCGCGTTTCCCGCCCCGAAATCAGGGCGACACTGCGGCGCGCGGCCTCGATATCCGTCAGGCGCAGGCCGTCCAACTGCCCGCGAAGGCACTGGTCCGTCAGCAGGACCTTCGCCTGCGCCTGCATCAGCAGGCGGTGATGCACCGTGCGTTGCGCCTGCTGCCATGCCGCACCGTCGGTATGCCTGCTGAAGCCCCAGAGGCGGATGGGAAAGGGATCGGTGGCACAGCCCCGCGTCCGGCTCCACACACTCAACCCGCCACAGGGATCCTGGGCATCGTCCTCGTCATCGACCGTTTGAAGGATGACATCCGAAAGCGTCCCGACAGATGCCACGCTCTGCACCGTCGCCCCGCGGCGTCGGGGCGCGGACCAGTCGAGCGTGACGATGGGCGCGAGCAGGGCCGAACAGAGCGTGAGGCGCGAAAGGGTTTGCGACATCTTCGGCACTCCTTGCCCTTGCCCCGATCGGGCACGCCGCGCAAGTAGAACACTCAACCATAAGTTTAAATCTGTCCTGCCGACGGTCACATGAACCAAAGTATGGCCCCCGTTCAAACCTGGACAAAAACAAAGGGCGGCGCCGGTATGCGCCGCCCTTCGATACTGCCTTATGTGCTCTGCTCAGCTGCAGCCCGAGGTGCCGCCGCAGGTGTTGCACTTCATGCAGGTGCCGTTGCGGACCAACGTATAGTTGCCGCATTCGCCACAGGGGTCGCCCTCGTAGCCCTGCATCTTGGCCTTGGTGCGGGCGTCCATGCTGACGGTGCCGGTGGCCAGCGCCGTGGTCGACTCGGCCACCACCGCCGAAAAGGCCGTGGCATCGGCATTGGTCTGGAAGGCCGTCGCCGCGCCGCCCTGGAACACCACCAGTTCCTGCGGCAGACGCTTGCGCAGATAGCCGGTCGAGGAGATCGACTTCAGCATCTCGATCGATTTCGAGGCGGCCGTATCGCTGACTTCCCCGAAGTTGCGCTTGCCCTCGTCATCGCCGCGGCCCAGATCGTCAAAGGCCGCACCCTGCGGTTTGACATGGGCAAGGTCCGTGCGGTCCAGATAGCTGATCGCCAGTTCGCGGAAGATATAGTCGAGGATCGAGGTCGCGTTCTTGATCGAGTCGTTGCCCTGCACCATGCCCGCCGGTTCGAAGCGGGTGAAGGTGAAGGCCTCCACGAATTCCTCCAGCGGGACGCCATATTGCAGGCCCACGGACACGGCGATGGCGAAGTTGTTCATCATCGCGCGGAAGCCTGCACCTTCCTTGTGCATGTCGATGAAGATCTCGCCCAGACGCCCGTCGCCATATTCGCCGGTCCGCAGATAGACCTTGTGACCGCCGACGATGGCCTTCTGGGTATAGCCCTTGCGACGCTCGGGCAGCTTTTCGCGGTGGGTGCGGATGATCTCCTTCACCACGATCTTCTCGACGATCTTTTCGGCCAGAACGGCGGCCTTTTCCTGTGCCGAACCGGTGGCGAGGATTTCCTCGGCCTCTTCGTCATCCTCGACCAGCGCCGCCGCCAAGGGCTGCGACAGCTTCGACCCGTCGCGATAGAGCGCGTTGGCCTTGATGCCCAGCGAATGCGACAGTTCATAGGCCGCCAGCGTTTCCGCAATGGTGGCCGAGTTCGGCATGTTGATCGTCTTGGAGATCGCGCCCGAGATGAAGGACTGCGCGGCAGCCATCATGTGGATGTGGCTTTCCACCGACAGATAGCGCGTGCCCTTCTTGCCGCAGGGGTTGGCGCAGTCGAAGACCGGATAGTGTTCCGGCTTCAGGAAGGGCGCGCCTTCCAGCGTCATGGTCCCGCAGACATGGTCGTTGGCGGCGTCGATCTGGGCTTTGGTAAAGCCGAGGTGACGCAGCAGGTCGAAGGTCGGGTCCGCCAGTTTCTCGGCCGGAATGCCCAGCGTGCCCTTGCAGAACTCTTCCCCCAGCGTCCACTGGTTGAACACAAAGCGGATGTCGAAGGCCGACGGCAGCGCCGCATCAATCTTTTCCAGCTCGCGCGGGCCAAAGCCGTGGCCGATCAGCGCGGTCGGGTTGATGCCGGGGCAGTTGCCGATGGACCCGTGGCCCACGGCATAGGCCACGATCTCGGCGATCTGGGACGAGGAATAGCCCAGCGTTTCCAGCGCGGCAGGAACCGACTGGTTGATGATCTTGAAGTAGCCGCCACCGGCCAGCTTCTTGAACTTCACCAGCGCGAAGTCCGGCTCGATCCCCGTCGTGTCGCAGTCCATGACCAGACCGATGGTCCCCGTGGGGGCGATCACGGTCGTCTGGGCGTTGCGGTAGCCATGCGCCTCACCCAGGCTCAGCGCCTCGTCCCAGGCGGATTTCGCAAGGGAAACAAGCGTTTGATCGGGGCAGTTCACCTGATCCAGCGCGACGGGGTTGACGTTGACCTGCTCGTAACCCGCAGTCTCGCCATAGGCGGCGCGGCGGTGGTTGCGGATCACGCGCAGCATGTGCTTGGCATTGCGCTGGTAGCCCGGGAAGGCACCCAGTTCGGAGGCCATTTCCGCCGAGGTGGCATAGGTGATGCCCGTCATGAGCGCGGTCAGCGCCCCGCAGAGCGCGCGGCCCTCCTTGCTGTCATAGCCGAGGCCCATGTTCATCAGCAGGCCGCCGATATTGGCATAGCCAAGGCCCAGCGTGCGGAAGTCATAGGAGAGCTGCGCGATTTCCTTCGACGGGAACTGCGCCATCATCACCGAAACTTCCAGCGTCACCGTCCACAGACGGGTGGCGTGGATATAGGCATCCGCGTCGAACTTGCCGTCCTTGTAGAAGGTCAGCAGGTTCATCGACGCAAGGTTGCAGGCCGTGTCGTCAAGGAACATGTATTCCGAGCAGGGGTTCGATCCGCGGATCGGCCCGTCCTCGGGGCAGGTGTGCCAGGCGTTGACGGTGTCGTGGAACTGGATGCCCGGGTCTGCGCAGGCCCATGCAGCATGGCCCACCTGATCCCACAGCTCGCGCGCCTTGATGGTCTTGGCGGTCTTGCCGTCCGTGCGGCGGATCAGCGCCCAGTCCTCGTCGTTCTTCACGGCGTTCAAGAAGGCATCCGTCACGCGGACCGAGTTGTTCGAGTTCTGGCCCGAAACGGTGATGTAGGCCTCGGAATCCCAGTCCACATCATAGGTGGGGAATTCGATCGAGGTGAAGCCCTGCTTTGCATATTGCAGGATGCGGTTGGTGTAGGTGTCGGGGATCATGGCCTTCTTGGCCGATTTGATCGCCGCCTTCAGCGCCGCGTTCTTGGCCGGATCGACCGAATCCTCGGCCGAACCGTCCCACTGGCGGATCGCCGCGAAGATCTCGTTCAGCTTCAGCTCATGCGCCTTGGACCCGGCGACGAGAGAGGCGACCTTCTGCTCCTCGATCACCTTCCAGTTGATGAACTGTTCGATATCGGGGTGATCCATGTCGCAGATCACCATCTTGGCCGCGCGGCGCGTGGTGCCGCCCGACTTGATCGCACCCGCCGCGCGGTCGCCGATCTTGAGGAAGCCCATCAGGCCCGAGGATTTGCCGCCGCCCGACAGTTTCTCTCCCTCGCCGCGCAGCGACGAGAAGTTCGTACCTGTGCCCGAGCCGTATTTGAACAGACGTGCCTCACGGACCCAGAGGTCCATGATCCCGCCTTCGTTCACCAGATCGTCGCTGACAGACTGGATGAAGCAGGCATGGGGCTGCGGATGCTCATAGGCGGAGTCCGACTTCGTCAGCTTGCCCGTCTGGTAATCGACGTAGAAATGCCCCTGCGACGGGCCGTCGATGCCATAGGCCCAGTGCAGGCCGGTGTTGAACCACTGGGGCGAGTTCGGCGCGGCCATCTGGCGGGCCAGCATGTAGCGCATCTCGTCGAAATAGGCACGAGCGTCGGATTCGGTGGTGAAATAGCCGCCCTTCCAGCCCCAATAGGCCCAGGCCCCGGCCAGACGGTCGAAGACCTGCTTGGCCGAGGTTTCGCCGGTGAACCGTTCGCCCTCGGGCAGGTCGGCCAGCGCCGCCTCGTCGGGGACCGAGCGCCACAGGAATTCGGGCACGCCCTTTTCCTTCACGCGCTTCAGACGCGCGGGAACGCCTGCCTTGCGAAAGTATTTCTGGGCCAGAACGTCCGAGGCGACCTGGCTCCAGCCTTCGGGAACCTCGACCGCCTCGTTGCGGAAGACGACCTTGCCGTCGGGGTTGCGGATTTCGGAGGTGGTGGTCGAAAAGGCCATCGCGCCATAGGCGCCGGTTGCCTCAGAGGTAAACTTGCGTTCGATCTTCATCGCTGCCCCGTCTCCAAATTCTTGCGGGGCCTGCGCCCCGTCCGGTTAAATCCCATCGCGGCAGGCAAAGCTTTTCCGTCCCTGCCCCAAGGGGGCAGGACCGCGGCATCCTGACCGATGCCGAACCCATGGTTGACTGAATGCCTTGCCTGTCAGACTGCCACTACATCTTGTGGCCTCACCGCTCACGTCGTCAAACTGTCGTAAACCTTGATCACGTTCAACGGGAATTTTTGGGGTTCCATGGTGATTTTCCGCTTGACGGTTTTCGTGCCACAGGGGCCGTGTCGGCACTCCGGCTGTGGACAGACCGGTGGATGATCGCGGGGATGGTGAAGGGAAATCCGCGAATTCTTGCGCGTTGGGGATGGTTTGGCACCGCAGGCTCAGCATGCGTGTGAATTGCGCCGGCGCGCGCCCTGCCCCGCGAAGCCGATTCTCAGCGCCGGTTGATCAGCACGATCCCCGCGCCGACCAGCGCGGCCGAGGCCACAAGGGAGGGCGTCACCGACTCACCAAGGAACATCCAGCCCAGAAAGATCGCAAGCACAGGGGTCAGAAAGGAAAAGCTCGCCACTGTCGCGGCCGGATAGACGGAAAGCAGCCAGAGCCAGCCGATGAAGCCCCCCGCCACGACGATAGAGGACTGAAAGACCAGACCCACAATATGTAGGGGTTCCAGATCCCGGATCAGCGGACCGAAAAGCGGCGCGGCCAGCAACAGGATCGGGGCCGATACCAGCACCATCCAAAACAGCTGCATCTCGGCCCCGATGTCCCGCAGCCGCGAGGCGCGCGCCACCATGGCCGTGGCGGCCCACCCCAACGCACCGCCAAGCGCCAGCAGATCGCCTGCAAGGCTGCCCCCTTCCAGCCCCGCCGCCCCCGAGCGCGACAGGATCGCCAGCGCCGTGCCCCCGAAGGCAAGCGCCAGCCCGATGCCCCGCAGCCGCGTGATCCGCTCGCCCGGCAGGGCGACATGGGCCATCAGGGCAAACCAGACCGGCATCGAATAGAAGATGACCGAGGCACGGCTCACCGCCGTCAGATCGAGCGCGAGGAACAGGCACAGGAATTCCGCCGCAAAGACGGTGCCGATCAGAAGGCCGGGCAGGATATGGTCGCGTCGCAGCACGGGCGGCCGCCCCCGCCAGACAAGCCAGCCGCCCACGAACAGGATCGCCAGAGCCGAACGCGCCCCCGCAAAGAAGACAGGTTGCAGACCCGCATTCACCCATTTCACGATGATCTGGTTGAACGCCAGAAGCAGCGTCACCCCGAAGAGCGCCGAAACCCCGAAGGCATCCAGCCTGTCCCTGCGCGCCATCCGCGTCCCCTGCCCGCCCGTGCCACCCGTCCGTCCCGCAAGACCCTGCGGCGCATTCCCCGCAGGCGCAAGCCGTGGGAACCATTTGAGAATCGTTAGCACTGGAACCGAAGGGGGATGATCCCGTAAACCCCAATCAAGGGAACGTGAATGAGGCAGGAGATGGCGGATATCATCGCCCGCTGCGAGGCCAAGGGCCTGCGCATGACAGACCAGCGCCGCGTCGTCGCGCGTGTCATCGGGGACTCGGACGATCACCCCGACGTCGAAGAACTCTATTCCCGCGCGGCCAAGGTCGATCCCCGAATCTCCATCGCCACCGTTTACCGGACCGTAAAACTGTTCGAAGAGGCGGGGATACTGGACAAGCTGGAATTCGGCGACGGCCGTGCACGGTATGAGGATGCCGAGCGCGACCACCACGACCACCTGATCGACGTGAATTCCGGCGACGTGATCGAATTCGTCGACCCCGAGATCGAGGCGCTGCAGGAACGGATCGCGGCGCGGCTCGGCTACAAGCTGGTGGGGCACCGTCTGGAACTGCTTGGCGTTCCGGTCAAGAAATCCTGACCTTGGACCAGTCTGCATCGAATCTCCGCGGCATCGCGCTGATGGTCGCGGCGATGGCGCTTTTCGCGGTCGAGGACATGTTCCTCAAGATTGCCGCCGCCGATCTGCCGGTGGGGATGGTGATCTTCGTGGCGGGGGCCTTCGGCGCGCCGGTCTTTGTCCTCATGGCACGGACCGAAGGGAGGCGGACCTTTACCCGCGCCGCGCTCCACCCTGCCGCCTTGGCCCGCAACGGGGGCGAGATGGCGGCAACCTTCGCCTATATCAACGCCTTGGCCGTGGTGCCGCTGTCCACCGTCTCGGCCGTGTTGCAGGCGCTGCCGCTGGCCGTGACGCTGGGCGCGGCGCTGTTCCTGCGCGAAACGGTGGGCTGGCGGCGCTGGCTGGCCATCGCGGTGGGTTTCGGTGGCGTGATGGTGGTGATCCGGCCGGGCTTTGACGGCTTTCGCCCCGAGGCGCTGTGGGTGCTGGTCACCGTGGCGGGACTGGCACTGCGCGATCTGGCGACGCGGGCGATCCCGCGCGACTGCTCCTCGGCGCAGGTGTCGGCATGGGGGCTTTTGTCGGTCGCGCTGCTGGGTCTTTTGATGATGATCCCCGGCGGGGCGGTGATGCCCGAACCGGTGCAGGCGGCCACCCTCTTTGGTGCCGTGATCTTCGGCACGGTCGGCTATTGGCTGGTCGTCTCCGCCTCGCGCACGGGCGAGGTCGCGGTTGTGGCGCCGTTCCGCTACACGCGCCTTGTCTTTGCCATCGCCATCGGCTGGGGCGTCTTTGCCGAAACGCCAGATGCGCCGATGCTGCTGGGGGCGGCCATGATCATCGGCTCCGGCCTTTACGCGCTGGCCCGCGAGCGCGCGCGCAAACGTGCCCTTTCCTTGCAGGGCGGCAGCGTTTAAAGCGGCGGACGAGAGCACCCATCGTTCCGTCAGGGAGGCAGTTACGCCCATGAGCACGATCATCGACATCCACGCCCGCGAGATCCTCGACAGCCGCGGCAATCCCACCGTCGAGGTGGACGTCCATCTGGAAAGCGGCGCCATGGGCCGTGCGGCGGTTCCCTCGGGCGCATCGACCGGCGCGCATGAGGCGGTGGAACGCCGCGATGGTGACAAGGCGCGCTACAAGGGCAAAGGCGTGCTGGAGGCAGTGGCCGCCGTCAATGGCGAGATTGCCGAAGAAATCGTTGGATTCGATGCACTTGAGCAGGTCGGCATCGACCGCACCATGATCGAGATGGACGGCACGCCGAACAAGGGCCGTCTGGGCGCGAATGCCATCCTGGGCGTGTCGCTGGCCGTGGCCAAGGCCGCGGCGGAACATACCGGCCAGCCGCTGTTCCGCTATGTGGGCGGCACGTCGGCCCGTGTCCTGCCGGTGCCGATGATGAACATCATCAATGGCGGCGAACATGCCGACAACCCGATCGACATCCAGGAATTCATGATCATGCCGGTGGGTGCCGAGAACATCCGCGACGCGATCCGCATGGGGTCCGAGGTGTTCCACACCCTGAAGAAAGAGCTTCAGAATGCGGGCCACAACACCGGGATCGGCGATGAGGGCGGCTTTGCGCCCAACCTGAACTCTGCCCGCGATGCGCTTGATTTCATTCTGAAATCCATCGAAAAGGCGGGATATCGTCCGGGCGAGGATATCTATCTGGCGCTGGACTGCGCGGCGACCGAATACTTCAAGGGCGGCCGGTATGAGATGAAGGGCGAGGGCAAGTCGCTGTCCATCGCCGAGAATGTCGATTTCCTTGCCGGTCTGGCCGCCGACTATCCGATCATCAGCATCGAGGATGGCTGTTCCGAGGATGACTGGGAGGGCTGGAAGCTGCTGACCGACCGTCTGGGCGGCAAGATCCAGCTGGTGGGCGACGACCTGTTCGTGACCAATCCGCGCCGTCTGGCCGAAGGGATTTCAAAGGGTTGCGCGAATTCGATGCTGGTCAAGGTGAACCAGATCGGGTCGCTGACCGAAACGTTGCAGGCCGTCGATATGGCCCATCGCGCGCGCTATACCAACGTGATGTCGCACCGGTCGGGCGAGACGGAGGATGCCACGATTGCCGATCTGGCGGTGGCCACCAATTGCGGGCAGATCAAGACCGGATCGCTGTCGCGGTCGGACCGTCTGGCGAAATACAACCAGCTGATCCGGATCGAGGAGATGCTGGGCGAGACGGCGGAATATGCGGGCCGGTCCATCCTGAAGGGCTGACCGGTCGTACCGCCGGCTGTGCCGACGGTTGTGCAGACAGCTGTACATACGCAGCGCACGGTCGCAACGGGCCATCGGCAATGCCGGTGGCCCGTTTCCGTTTCACCCGAAGAAGCGCGCGGGGCGGAAGGGGGCAAGCTCGGGCCGGTCGCCCTGCCCCGTCAGTTCGGCGGCCATGAGGTCGGCCACCACGGCGGCCAGCGTCGCGCCGGAATGCATCACGGCCATGGAGAGGCCGTCGGTTACGGGGCCGATGGCGGGCAGGCCGTCGGGCGGGACGGGACGGTCGGCCAGCATCAGCGCATCGGGGCGGATGTCGGCGGCGGGCAGAAGCGCGCGCAGGCGTGACAGGGTGTCGTCCATCGCCCCCTGCGGGTCGGGCGGGGTGTCGGCGCTGTCGGACTGATGCGCGGCGGCGGCGGGGGCGATGAGGTGGCCGGAGGGGAGTTGGCGCACCTCCTGCCATGGCGTGGCGAGGATGTGGTTCAGGACCCGAGGCAGGGGCTGGCTGCGGAAGATCGCGCCGGGGCGGTGCAGCATCGGGAATGGCAGGCCGAGGGGGGCGAGCAGCGCAGGCGTGCCGGTGCCGGTGGCGAGGAGCGTGTGGTGGGCGGTGATCTGCCCCGACGCGGTGCGGATGCCGGTGACGCGGCGGTCGTCATGGATCAGCGCGGCGGGGCCGGTGCCGGTGATGACCTGCGCCCCCTGCGCGGTGGCGGCCGAGAGGAGCCGCGCGGTCAGCGCGGGCAGGTCGAGCGCGGATTCGGTCGGGAAGAGCAGCGCGCGGTCGGGCGGCGCGGCTAGGGCGGGCTCAAAGGCGGCGATCCCCGCGCGGTCGAGGAGGCGCAGGGGATAGCCGAGGTCGGCGAGCGTGTCGCGGGTTGTGTCGAAGGCGTCACCCTGATCCTCGTACCACAGGCAGCCCTGAGGGGTGGCGGTCAGGCCCAGTTCGGCGGCAAGGGCGCGGTGGGCGGCCATGCCGGCAAGGCGCAGGTGGTAATGGGCGGGGGTCAGGTGGAAGCTGGCATTCACCCAGCCGAAGCTGCGGCCCGAAGCACCGCTGGCGGGGGGCATGGCATCGACCACGGTGACGGATGCGCCGAGCGTCGTGAGGCGGTGGGCCAGTGCCGCGCCGATGATGCCTGCGCCGAGGATGAGGAAGCGGGGTTGCATGGGTCCTCCCTTGCGCCGCAATCTGGCAGGGCTTGGCGTCGGGGGGAAGCATGGATCAGGCGGAACGCATCATCGCGGAACTGGGATTGCAGCCGCATCCCGAGGGCGGCTGGTACCGCGAGACATGGGCCGCGCCCGAGGTCGCGGGCCGCGCGGCGGGGACTGCGATCTATTTCCTGCTGCGCGCGGGCGAGCGGTCGCATTGGCACCGCGTGGATGCGGGCGAGGTCTGGCTGTGGCATGCGGGGGCGCCGCTGGATCTGCTGATGGCGGCGACGGAGGCGGGGCCTTTGTCCGTCACGCGGCTGGGTGGCGATGTTTTGGGCGGGGAGCGGCCGCAGGCGGTGGTGCCTGCGGGGTGGTGGCAGGCGGCCGAGGCGCGCGAGGGCTGGGCGCTGGTGAGTTGCTGCGTCGCGCCGGGGTTCCGGTTCGCGGGGTTCGAACTGGCGGCGGCGGGGTTCACCATCGGCGGGCGCTGAGGCGAAGTCTGGCGCAGAAACCGGCGGGAGGCGGGCGCGCGAGGCCGCATTATTGGATGACCTCTAGCTCATAATTTTTGACTATTGCTACCGTCACAATTCCGCATTGGCGCTTTGTGCAGCAAGCCGTTAGCACGGGGGGCATGAGCGATCCCGTCCCCACCCCGCCAAAGAACGAGGACAGCCCGAAGGGGTTGGTCCTTGCCGTGACCGCCTATCTGATGTGGGGGTTCCTGCCGCTTTACATGAAGGCGCTGGCCGACGTGCCGGTGCTGGAGGTGCTGGCCCATCGCGTGCTGTGGTCGGTGCCGGTGGCGGGGGCGATCCTGATCTGGCTGGGGCGGACGCGGGATCTGCAGACGGCGCTGCGGTCGCCGCGGATGATCGGGATGGCGGCGCTGACGGCGGGGCTGATCTCGGTCAACTGGGGGATCTATGTCTGGTCGATCCAGTCGGGGCAGGCGCTGGAGGCGGCGCTGGGCTATTACATCAACCCGCTGTTTTCCATCTTTCTGGGGCGCGTGCTACTGGGCGAGCGGATGAGCCGCGCGCAGGGGGCGGCGATCGCGCTGGCCGCGCTGGCGGTGGCGGTGCTGACATGGGAGGCGGGGCGGGTGCCGGTCATCGCGCTGGGCCTGACGGTCAGTTGGGGGTTCTATGCCTATCTGAAAAAGCGCCTGCCGCTGGGGCCCAATCAGGGCTTCATGCTGGAGGTGCTGATCCTGTCGCCGCTAGCGGCGGGGTGGCTGGTCTGGATCGGCGCGCAGGGGACGATGGTCTTTGGCGCGGATGCGTGGCTGACGGCGCTCCTGCTCTGCGCGGGGGTGGTGACGGCGGTGCCCTTGATGATCTATGCCAACGGGGCAAAGCTCTTGCGCCTGTCGACCATCGGCATCCTGCAATATATCGCGCCGACGATGATCTTCCTGACGGCGGTTCTGGTGTTTGACGAACCTTTCGGGATGGCGCGGGCGGTGGCTTTTCCGATGATCTGGGCGGCGCTGGTCATCTATACGGGGTCGATGATCCGGCGGAAGTAGGCGATGCACCTGCCCGCACGGGGTATTTGCGCCGGGATGAAGGGGCGGGTCAGTCGGGATGGCTGACCTTGCCGCCGCCGACGAGGGCGGCGACGCCCGTGGTGGCGGGGCCCGAGGTGGGCAGGCCGCGCGCGACGCGGACGGCGAGGAAGGCGAAGGCCTGCGCTTCCAGCATGTCGCCGTTCAGGCCTGCGGCTTCGACGGGTTCGACATCCGCGCGCAGGCGGGTGGCGAGTTCGGCCATGAGGGCCGCGTTGTGGCGGCCCCCGCCGGTGACGAGGAGGCGGGTGACGGGCACGGGGAAATGTTCCGCCCCCCGCGCCACGGCGGCGGCGGCGGCGGCGGTCAGGGTGGCGGCGGCGTCTTCGAGCGTGAGGTTGCCCACATCGAGCGCGGCGTGGAAATCGTTGCGGTCGAGCGATTTGGGCGGCATCCGGTGGAAGAAGGGATGGGCGAGGAAGGCGGCGAGGCGGTCTTCGTCCGGCCTGCCCCTGAGGGCGGTTTCGCCGCCGGGGTCGAGCGGTTGGCCCGTGCGGGCCTGCATCAGGTCGTTCAGCGGCGCATTGGCGGGGCCGGTGTCGAAGGCCAGAAGCGCGCCGTGGGATTCGGGGGCGGGCTGGCGCGGGTCGATCCATGTGACATTGCCCACGCCGCCGAGGTTGAGGATGGCAAGCGGCCGGTCTGCGCCGATATGGCGGGCACAGGCGAAGTGGAAGAAGGGGGCAAGCGGCGCGCCCTGCCCGCCCAAGGCCACATCCGCCGTGCGGAAGTCCCAGACCACGGGCAGGCCGAGCGCGCGCGCCAGAAGCGCGCCGTCGCCCGTCTGGTGCGTGCCCCTGCCCCGCGGGTCATGGGCCAGCGTCTGGCCGTGGAAGCCGATGAGGTCGGCCCCCGAGAAGCGGCTGAGGAGTTCGGCATGGGCGGTTTCCACCACCTCTGCCGCTGCGGCCACGCCCTCCTCGCCCGGCCAGCGGCCAAGGGCGGCGCGGATCGTGGCCTGTTCGGCGGGGGTATAGGGGCGGAAGGCGGTGGGGCCGAAGTCGAGGATGCGTTCGCCATCGGTGAGCAGCATGGCCGCATCCACCCCGTCGAGCGAGGTGCCCGACATGGTGCCCAAGGCCCAGACCGCACCGCCTTTCAGCATCTTCCTTTCACTCCCGCTGCCCGCTATACCGCCAGCGCAGTTTAAAGCACGGGTGCCCCATGACCTACCATCCGAAATCCGACTTCATGCGCGTGATGATCGAGCGCGGCTATCTGGCCGACTGCACCGATTATCAGGCGCTGGACGAGGCGTTCCTGAAGGGGGTGGTTCCGGGCTATATCGGGTTCGATGCCACGGCGAAGTCGCTGCATGTCGGCAGCCTGATCCAGATCATGATGCTGCGCTGGTTGCAGAAATGCGGGGGCAAGCCCATCGTCCTGATGGGCGGGGGGACGACGAAGATCGGCGATCCGTCCTTCCGCGCCGAGGAACGCCCGCTGCTGACCGATGCCCAGATCGGCGAGAATATCGCGGGGATCAAGCGGGCCTTCACGCCTTACGTCACCTTTGGCGACGGGCCGAATGATGCGGTGATGGTGAACAATGCCGAATGGCTGGATGCGCTGAACTACATCGGTTTCCTGCGCGATATCGGGCGGCATTTTTCCGTCAACCGGATGCTGTCCTTTGAATCGGTGAAATCGCGGCTGGATCGCGAGCAGTCGCTGTCCTTCCTCGAATTCAACTACATGATCCTGCAGGCCTATGACTTTCTGGAGCTGCACCGCCGCTATGGCTGTCTGTTGCAGATGGGCGGGTCGGACCAGTGGGGCAATATCGTCAACGGCGTGGACCTGACGCGGCGGGTGATCGAGCACGAGGTTTACGGGCTGACCTCGCCGCTTCTGACCACGAGCGATGGCAAGAAGATGGGCAAAAGCCAGAATGGCGCGGTCTGGCTGAATGGCGATCTGCTGTCGCCTTACGAATTCTGGCAGTTCTGGCGGAATACGACGGATGCGGATGTGGGGCGGTTCCTGAAGCTTTATACCGAATTGCCGCTGGAGGAATGCAACCGTCTGGGGGCGCTGGCAGGGTCCGAGATCAACGCGGCCAAGATCGTGCTGGCCAATGCGGTGACGACCCTTCTGCACGGGGCCGAGGCTGCGGCGGCGGCAGAGGCCACGGCGCGGGAAGTGTTCGAGAAGGGCGGGATCGGGGACGACCTGCCCACCGTGGCGCTGACGGTTGCGGAAGTGGCCGAGGGCGTGGGGATCGTGCAGCTTTTCGTGCGCGCGGGGCTGTCGGCATCGGGCAAGGATGCCAAGCGGCTGATCGCCGAGGGCGGGGCCAAGGTGAATGACGAGATCGTCACCGATGCGGGTCTGCGCTTTGGCGCGGGCGATCTGGCCGAGCCTGTGAAGCTGACCGCGGGCAAGAAGCGCCATGCGCTGGTGGTGATCGGGTAAGGCAGCCCGAGGAGGGCGGCGGTGACGGGCGGACCGCGTCAGGCATTGCCTGACTTCCCTGCCCCCTGTCCCTGCCCCACCCTTGGCGGATGAATTATCAGGGTATCCTGTACCGCGCGGTCGATCCGAAATACTGGCACCGGCCGCTGTCGGGCGAAGGGGCCGCGGCGCAGGCGCAGCGGTTCAATGCGCGGGGTGTGCCCGCGCTTTATACCGCCGCCGATCCGCAGACCGTCCTGCGCGAGAAGATGCAGGAGGGGCTGCTGCAACCCTTGCTGATCGTGGCGATCCGGGCAGAGGCGGGGCTGCTGTTCGATGCGCGGGACGCGGCGGCGCTGGCGGAGTATGGCATGAGCCCGCACGAGATCGGGCAGGAGGACTGGCGGGACGAGGCCGCGCGCGAGGGCTTGTCGCAGGGCCAGCGTCTGGCCGAGGCGCTGCGTGCGGCGGGGTATCCGGGGATGGTGGTGCCCTCCTATGCCGAGGGGGCCACGGCGCGGGATGTGAACCTTGTCTTCTGGCGCTGGGGTGTAGCCGGGGGCGCGCGGCTGGAGGTGGTGGATGACGCGGGCTGCCTGCCGGCAGGGGCGCGGGCCTAGCCTTCCTCCAGCGCCTGCCAGCGGACGCGGATCAGGCCCGGTTCGGCGGCGAGGCGTTGCACGGCAAGTTCCAGCATGTCATCCGTCACGCCTTCGCCCGAGATGGTGGCGGAAAGCTCCAGCCCCTCGCCCCCCTCGCCCGCGGCGACGGCGATTTCCGACAGGTGCAGTCCGCCGATGGTGAGCGTGCGCAGGATGAGCGCGCGCACCGCCGCCTCCTGATCGGGGCGGCAGGAGATGGCGACGCGGAAGGCGCGCAGAAGGGGCGTGCCCGCGCGGGTCTTGCGCTTGATCCATTTGACGAGCGGGCGCAGGCCGAGGTTGACGAAAACCACGAGGCCCGTGAGGAGCAGCGCATGGGGCCATGCCCCCGCTCCCGACATCATGCCGACCGCCGCCGAACACCAGAGCGTGGCGGCCGTGTTCAGCCCGTGCACGTTGAAGCCGTCGCGGAAGATGATGCCCGCGCCGAGGAAGCCAATGCCGGACACGATCTGCGCGGCGACGCGGGTGGGGCTAACCTCGTCGGGGTAGAGGCCGGAGAAGACGACGAAGGCGGCGGCGCCGAGGGCGACGAGGGCATTGGTGCGAAGGCCCGCCATGCGCTGGCGCACCTGACGTTCGGACCCGATCACCGCCCCGCAGGCGAGCGCAACGGAGAGGTTCAGCGCGGCGATTTGCAGGGCGGGCGGGAAGATGGTCGACAGCATGGAACCCCCAGTCGGAAAGGCCCCATCATGGGGCGCGTTCCGTCATGTAACGGTTTTGTAACGACCAATGCGCGCCGGTTTTCGCCATCTGCCGTGGCGTCAGGTCAATCTTCCAGTTCCGCATCCCAGTAGAGGTAGTCCATCCAGCTTTCATGCAGGTGGTTGGGGGGAAATTTGCGGCCATGGGCCTGCATCTCTTCGGCCGTGGGCTGGCGCGGGGGGCGCATCAGGTGGAGGCCGGATTGTTTGAGGGTGCGCGAGCCCTTGCGCAGGTTGCAGGGGGAACAGGCGGCGACGACGTTTTCCCACGAGGTGATGCCGCCGCGCGAGCGGGGCAGGACGTGGTCGAAGGTGAGGTCCCCTTTCGCGCCGCAGTATTGGCAGGAGAATTCGTCCCGCAGAAAAAGATTGAAGCGCGTGAATGCCACGCGCTTCTGGGGTTTGACGTAATCTTTCAGGACGACGACCGAGGGTATGCGGAACTCCTGCCTCTGGCTGCGGACGGTGTGGTCGTATTCCGCGACGATCTGCACACGGTCGAGGACCGCCGCCTTGATCGCCTCTTGCCAGGGCCAGAGGCTGAGGGGGTAGTAACTGAGCGGGCGGTAATCGGCGTTGAGCACCAAAGCGGGGTAATGCTTCAGCGCCGCCGGATCGCGTACGAACTGTGTCCTGAAATCGCCGTCCATTCCTTGCGAGACTCCGCTTTCGACCTGCGGCCCAACCGACCCAGGGCGGGGAGCCCCGCCCCGACAGGCCCACTATATCTGGCGTTTCAGGTCTGGCAAGCCCAAGAGGCTGTGGTCACCTGTCACGTTCGCCTGAAGGGGTTTGTGGCAGGAAAGGGTGACAGGGGCGTGACGGTTCCGCCTGTTTGGTGGGCAGATCAGGCGTGTCCCCGTCCCGGGCTTGACCCGGGACCTCCGCTTCGGCGGGCGGTGCGGGCGGATATCGGGGCCCCGGGTCAAGCCCGGGGCGCGGGGTTTTCACAATAGAAAGGGGCGGCCCGGTTGCCCGGACCGCCCCGAAGTCAAGTGCGACCGCTCAATGCGCGGCTTCGACCGCGCGCTTGGTCAGCACCTTCACGAGGTTCGCGCGATAGGCGGGCGTGCCGTGCAGGTCGCCGATCATGCCGTCGGGCGACACCGTCAGCCCCGCCACGCTGGAGGCGGCGAAGTTGGCCGAGAGGGCCTTTTCCGCCTCGGTCCAGCGGAAGACGCCGTCATTCGACGCCCCCGTCACCGCCACCCGCACGCCGTCTGCGAATTTCGCGACGAAGACGGCGGTCAGGGCAAAGCGGCTGGCGGGCTGGTTGAACTTCACATAGGCGGCCTTCTGCGGCACGGGGAAGGTCACGCCGGTGATGATCTCGCCCTCTTCCAGCGCGGTGGTGAACATGCCCTGGAAGTAGTCGTCAGCCGCGATCTTGCGCCGGTTCGTCACGATGGTGGCACCGGAACCCAGCGTGCCTGCCGGATAGCAGGCGGCGGGGTCGTTGTTGGCAAGGCTGCCGCCGATGGTGCCGCGGTTGCGGACCGCCGGATCGCCGATGCCGCCCGCGAGTGCGGCCAGCGCCGGATAATGGGCGGCGGCCTCTTTCGCCACGGTGGCATGGGTGGTGGCCGCGCCGATGGACAGGCCGTCCGCCCCCATGCAGACACCCTTCATCTCGGCAATCCCCGTGAGGGAGACGAGCGTGGCAGGTGCCGCAAGGCGCTGTTTCATCGTGGGCGTGAGCGTCTGGCCGCCCGAAAGGGCCTGCGCCCCCTCGGCCGACAGGGCCTTGACCGCATCCGCGATGGTCGAGGGTTTCACGAAGTCGAAGTTATGCATGTGCGTTCCCCTCTCAGCCGTTGATCGCCTGCCAGACGCGCGAGGGCGAAACCGGCATGTCGATATGTTTGACGTGGGTCATCCCGCCCCTGTGCAGGGCGTCGATCACCGCGTTGACGACCGCCGGAGGCGAGCCGATGGCCCCCGCCTCGCCGCAGCCTTTGACGCCCAGCGGGTTGTGGGTGCAGGGCGTGATGCAGGAATGGTCCACCGTGTAGAACGGCACGTCATCCGCGCGCGGCATGGCGTAATCCATGTAGGAGGCAGTCAGGAGCTGGCCGTTCTCGTCATAGGTGGTGTTTTCCAGCAGGGCCTGCCCGATCCCCTGCCCCACGCCGCCATGGACCTGCCCCTCGACGATCATCGGGTTCATCACGTTGCCGAAGTCGTCGGCGCAGGTGAAGGAGGCGATGTCCACCTTGCCGGTTTCGGGGTCGACCTCGACCTCGCACAGGTAGGCGCCGGCGGGATAGGTGAAGTTCGCCGGATCGTAGAAGGCCGTCTCTTCAAGGCCGGGTTCCAGCGTCTCGAGCGGGTAGTTGTGCGGGACATAGGCCGAGAAGGCGATCTCGCCGAAGGTCTTGGCCTTGTCGGTGCCCGCGACCGAGAACTTGCCGTCGGCAAAGACGATGTCGTTCTCGGAAGCTTCGAGCATGTGGGCCGCGATCTTCTTGCCCTTGGCGATGATCTTGTCGACAGCCTTGGACATGGCCGATCCGCAGACCGCCAGCGAGCGCGAGCCGTAGGAGCCCATGCCGAAGGGGATCTTCGAGGTGTCGCCGTGGACGATCTCGATCTGCGATTCCGCGATGCCCAGCTTTTCGGCCACCACTTGTGCAAAGACCGTCTCGTGGCCCTGACCGTGGCTGTGGGCACCGGTCATCACGCTGATCGTTCCGGTGGCGTTCACGCGGACGGTGGCGGCGTCGTAAAGGCCCACGCGCGAGCCGAGGACGCCGACGAGGTTCGAGGGCGCGATGCCGCAGGCCTCGATCCAGGTGGAAAGCCCCATGCCGCGCAGCTTGCCCTTGGCCTTGGAGGCCGCGGCGCGCTTGTCGAAGCCTGCCACGTCGGCCAGGTCGATCAGCTTGTCCAGCGTCGCCTGATAGTTGCCGGTGTCATACACAAGGCCCACGGGCGTGGTGTAGGGGAACTGGTCCGGCTGGATCAGGTTCTTGCGGCGCACCTCGAACGGGTCGAGGTTCAGCTCGCGGCACATCTTGTCGATGATGCGTTCAAGGCTGAAGGTCGCCTCGGGACGGCCCGCGCCGCGATAGGCGTCGACGGGGGCGGTGTTTGTGAAGACGGTCTTCACGTTCACATAGACATGCGGCACCTTGTAGGGACCGGCCATCAGCGTGCCGTGCAGGAAGGTCGGCGTCGCGGTCGAGAAGTTCGACAGGTACGCGCCGACATTGGCCAGGGTTTCCGTGCGGATGGCAAGGATTTCGCCGTCCTTGGTGCTGGCCAGTTCGATCCTGGTCACATGGTCGCGGCCATGGGCGTCGGAGAGGAAGCTTTCCGTCCGTTCCGCCGTCCAGCGCACGGGACGGGCCAGTTTCTTGGCCGCGGCCAGAACCACCGCCTCTTCGCCGTAGTGATAGATCTTGGACCCGAAACCGCCGCCCACGTCGGGAGCGACCACGGTCAGCTTGTTTTCCGGGATCCCGAGGACGAAGGCACCGACCAGAAGCCGCGTCAGGTGCGGGTTCTGCGAGGTGGTGGTCAGCTTGTAGTCGCCCGTGCCGGGGTAATATTCCCCGATGGAGGAGCGCGGCTCCATCGCGTTGGGCACGAGGCGGTTGTTGACCAGTTCCAGCGTGGTGATGTGCGGGGCCTTCTCGAAGGCCGCGTTCACGGCGGCGCGGTTGTCCTCGATCCAGCCCCAGTCGAAGCAGAGGTTGTCGGGGATCTCGTCATGCACGCGGTTCGAGGCGTCGGCCACGGCCTTCTTCATGTCGACGATGGCGGGCAGCTCCTCGATCTCGCTGTCATCAGCGAGCTGCTGGGCCGCGTCCTTGGCCTGGTTGTAGGTTTCCGCAATGACGGCGGCATAGGCGTCGCCCACATGGCGGACCTTGCCATGGGCGAGCACCGGACGCTTGGGTTCGCGCATCGGCGTGCCGTCGCGGCTGTTGATGAGCCAGCCTGCGGGGTTGCCGCCGACATCCTTGAAATCCTCGCCCGTGAAGATGGCAAGGACGCCCGGCATCTTGGCCGCGTTGGCGGTGTTGATCGACTTGATGCGCCCATGCGCCACGTTCGAGCGCACCATCACCGCATAGGTCTGGCCCGCAAGCGCGCTGTCATCGGTGTAGTATCCGCGCCCCGACAGGAAGCGCACGTCTTCGCGCCGCTTCGAGCTGGCGCCGATCCCGTGATCTTTCGGCATATAATTCCCTCCCTGAAACCGCTTTTATTCCGCCGCCAGTGCCGCGGCATCCTGACCGGATGCGGCCAGCACGGCCTTGACGATGTTGTGATAGCCGGTGCAGCGGCAGATGTTGCCTTCGAGATAGTGGCGGATCTCGGCCTCGGTCGGCTTGGGGTTTTCGGCCAGAAGCGCGGCCGAGGACATCACCATGCCGGGCGTACAGAACCCGCATTGCAGGCCGTGATGGTCCTGGAACGCCTGCTGGACGACCGAGAGCGAGCCGTCGGGGTTGTTCATCCCCTCGATCGTCTTGACCGTCGCGCCGTCCACGTCGGCGGCGAAGGTGGAGCAGGATTTGACGGCCTTGCCGTCGACATGCACCACGCAGGCCCCGCATTGCGAGGTGTCGCAGCCCACATGGGTGCCGGTCAGGCCCAGCCCTTCACGCAGGAAAGAGGAGAGCAGCGTGCGCCCCTCCACCTCGCGCGAGACGGTCTTGCCGTTCACGGTCATCGTGACTTTCGTCATTGTCGTCCTCCCTTGGACATCCCTGGGTAATTGGTTTGCGGTTCAGCCGATCAGACGCTTGAACCAGCCCTTCTTCTTTTCACCGCCCTCGGCAGTGTCTTCCTCGGCCCCCTCGTCCTGCGGGCCTTCGACGGCCTGCTGGAAGCGGGTAAAGAATTCGTCGGCCATCTTCTTGGCAAAGCCGTCGATGATGCGGCTGCCAAGCTGCGCGATCTTGCCGCCCACGCTGGCGTCGACCTCGTAGGAGAGCTTTGTGCCGCCCTCCATCGCTTCGAGCGTGACGACAGCGCCGCCCTTGGCGAAACCGGCAGGGCCACCCTTGCCTTCGCCGGAAATCTTCAGGCTTTTCCCTTCGATCCGGTCCGAGATGGTGACGGCGCCCTTGAAGGTGGCTTTGACGGGTCCGACCTTCTGGGTCACCGTCGCCTCGAATCCCTCGTCGGCATTGCCGGTCATGGACTCGCAGCCCGGGACGCAGTCCTTGAGCACATCGGGGTTCAGGATGGCGGCCCAGACGGTTGCGGGGTCTGCCTTGATCTCACGGTAATCACTCAGTTGCATCGCGGTCTCCTCACCTCGGCCGCAGATTAGGCGCAGCGGGGCGCGCCCGATATGGAACAATGGTCGTAGTCGGCCCGCGCATCCCTGCGTTATCCCGCCGCAGGCAGACCGGCGACGAACGCCTCGAGCGCGCGGGGTTCGAGGGGTTTCATCATCACCCCGATCCCCGCCGCGGCGCAAGCGGCATGAAGTTCGGCGCGGCGGTCCGCCGTGACGATGCGTGCGGGCACGGGGCCATGGCGGGCCTGCATTTCGGAAAGGAAGCGCAGGCCGTCCATCCCCTCGCCCAGATTGTAGTCCACGATGAAGCCGTCGGGCAGGATGCCCAGTTCGTCGATCAGGGACAGCGCCTCTTCGCCGCTGGCGGCGTCCAGAACGTTGACGCCCCATTTCTCGAGCAGGAGCCCCATCGCGCGGCGCAGGTCGGCGTCGTTTTCCACCAGAAAGACGATGCGGTTCTGGATCGAGGGGCGCGGCGGTGGCGAAGGGCGCGGGCCGTCGCTGGCAGCGGCGGATTCGGAGCGGGGAACCTGCACCATGAAACAGGTGCCGCGACCGATCTCGGACACGAGACCCAGCGGGTGGCCCAGAAGCGCGCAGGCCCGCTCGACGATGGCAAGGCCCAGCCCCATCCCCTCGGAGGCGGAGGCGCGGGCGTTGAGGCGGTGGAATTCCTTGAAGATGTTGTCCTGTTCCTCTTCGGGGATGCCGGGGCCGGTGTCGCGCACCTCGATCCGCGCCGTTGCGCCCTTGCGCCGCACGCCCACCAGCACGCGCCCGCGGTCGGTGTAGCGGATGGCGTTGCCGATCAGGTTTTGCAGGATGCGCCGCAGATAGGCAGGGTCAGAGGTGACGGTGATGCGGGCGGGCAGCACGGTCAGACGCAGCCCCTTGGCCGCCGCGATGGCACCGAATTCGTCGTTGAGCTGGGACAGAAGCCGGTCGAGCCGGACCGGCCCCACCGACACGGCCGCGCGCCCGCTTTCGAGTTTGGAAATGTCGAGGAGCGCGCCAAGGATGCCTTCGACCGACAAAAGCGCGTTCTGCGCCTTGTCCAGCGCGGCGCGGGCATCGGGGGCGAGCCCTTCGTCGGGGACGGAGGAGATGAAGAGCTTGGCGGCAGAGAGCGGCTGCAACAGGTCATGGCTGGCCGCCGCGACGAAGCGCGAGCGCGAGGCATTGGCGCGTTCGGCATTCCCCAGCGCGTCTTCCAGTTCCAGCGTGCGCGCCATCACCCGCGCCTCGAGCGTTTCATTGGCGCGGCTGAGCGCCTCGATCGCGGCGCGTTCGGCGGTGACATCGGTGAAGGACATCACGAAGCCGCCATCGGGCATCCCTTGGGCGAAGACGTCCATGATCATGTCGGGATCGCGCCGCAACTCGAACCGCAGCGCCCCGCGTCCGCCCGCGCCCTTGCCCGCCACCCAGTCGCCCAGCCGCCCTTCGGTCATGCCGTCCCCGAAGGCGAGGTCGGGGCGGAACCGGTCGAGGATGGCGTCAAAGCTGACGCCGCGGCGGAAGCGGGCCATGGGGATGGTCAGAAGCTGGCCCAGACGCTGGTTCCAGCCCACCAGCCGCGCCTCGGCGTCGAAGATGCAGACGCCCTGCCCGATATGGTCGAGCGTGGCGCGGATCACGCGGGCCTGATCGTCCAGCATCTTGCCGCGTTCGGAGCGTTCGGCGCGGATGATCTCGGTCACGTCGGTCTGCAGGATCACGGTGCCGCCATCGGCGGTACGGTGTTCGCTGACCTGCACCCAGCGGTCCCAGACCATGCGGACGTTGAAGATGACGTGCCGGTCCTGATGCCGCCTGCGCCGCGCGACGGCCCAGTCCTGCGCCGTCTCGCCCGGGGGGAGTTCGAAAAAGCGCGAGCGGCTGACGCGTCCGACATAGTCGTCGAAGGTCAGGCCCGGTTTCAGATGCGGGCGCACATCGGACATGTGCATTCCGAAGCGCGAGTTGCACATCACCAGCACGTCCTGCGCGTCGAAGAGCGCGAAGCCTTCCTGGATCGTCTCGATCGCATTGGCGAGGTTCTGGCGCGCGGCCTCGGTTGCGCGGTTGGCCTCGGCCAGACGGGCATTGCTGTCGTTCAGAAGGTCGAGCGCGCGTTCCAGGTCGCGGGTGCGTTCGCGGACCTGATCCTCCAGCATGGCGGCGCGCTGGAACTGGGCATAGGCGGCGCCGCTGTCATCGGTGATCTGTTCGACCCGCCGCATCAGGACCTGCGCGATGGTCAGCAGTTTCTGCGTCTGCCGTTCGGGCGGATCGGCGGGGTCGATGAGCGAGTCGATCATGCCGCCCCGTCCCCGACGGGGGGATAGATCGCGACGCCCGTCATCGTCTGGTTCACATGCATCGAATTGAGCTGTTCGCCATAGGTGGAAAAGCCGACCACCCCGTGCTGGCGCAGAAGGGCCGACACGGCGCCGGTCTTCTGTTTCTCCTGCGCCTCCATCCGGCGCAGGATGCAGTCGCAGGCGAGGATGGCCACGGGGCGGCCATGGGCAGCGAGCCCGTCGAGCTGGGTGGCGAGATGGGCAACCATGTCCTGCGGTTCGGCAAGGGTGAGGACCACGCCCTCGTCGATGGCCGAGAAGAAGACGAGATCGCCCCCCTCGCCCACCTGACGGATGGCGCGGACATGGTGCTTGCCCCCGATCCGCACGACGACGGGATGGGCGGCGAAGGTGAAGGTGGTCAGTTGCGCGGGATCCTTGCCCAGAAGGCGGGCATATTCTTGGGCGGCGGGTTCGGCGTTGATCTGGCGGACGATGCGGCGGGCGGGGTCGGCCTCGGTCACCACCATGCGGGCACCGGTGGGAAGCAGGTGGTCAAGGCTGAACACCCTGACGCGGCAATCGGTGCGGATCAGGGCCAGAACGGCGGCGTTCTGGAGCGCCTGCCCCTCGTGCAGGACATAGGTGGCGCGAAAGCGCGTGCCGTCCCCCGCCGAGCCGCCGAAAAGCGGGACGGGGCCAAGACCCGAGGCGAGCGCAGAGGCAAGTTCATCCTCGCGCACAGAAAGGCCGTCGACCATGAGGAAGGCGAATTCCCCCTCCCAGTCAGGGGCCTGTCGCGCGAGATCCTGCCGCGAGCGGATCAGGCGGCCGATCAGCTGTTCGCGTTCCAGCACCGACAGGTCGGGCACCAGCAGCACGTCGGCGGCGAAATGCGCGGCGGGCAGGGCCACGGCGACGATCTCGCCCTCGGCATAGCCGGCGGCGGAAATCTCGCCCGCGGTGGAACAGCCGATGACGCGCGCGCCGCCAAACCGTCCGGGAAGGCGCAGGGCAAGGGCGTCGAGATCGGCATCGGGCGAGACGAAGAGGATGACGAGGGCGAAGGGTCCGGGGCCGAGCGCCTCTTCCAGACGGCGCAGGGGGTTGGGGATGTCCACGGGGACCGAGGCGCGGGCCACCAGCGCAGCCCCGTCAACCGTGCCGGACGACACGGGAAAATCCAGTCCCTGCCGGTTCATCGCGTCCTCCCCAACGCAGGCGAGGCTAGCGGCGGCAGGCACGGCGGGCAAGCGTCGCGTGGGGGTGTCACCCGTTCTCGGGCATCAGGCGGTCGAAGCTGGCCTCGCGCGCGATGAGCACGGCCTGCGTGCGCGATTGCACGCCGAGTTTGCGCATGATCGCGGTGACATGGGCCTTGACCGTGGTTTCGGCGATGGTGAGTTCGTAGGCGATCTGCTTGTTCAGCATCCCCTCGCAGATCAGTTGCAGGATCTTGGCCTGCTGGCGGGTCAGCAGGGACAGGCGCGCGATGGCATCCTCGCGCTGGCTGGCGGGGGCGTCGGGATCGGCCTGTGGGACGAAGCCTTCGGGCACGAACCCCTCGCCCGCGCGGATGGCGTCGAAGGCGGCCTTGAACACCTCGCGCCGCGAATGTTTGGGCACGAAGCCCACAGCGCCCACCCGCAGCGCCGCGCCGATCACGCGGTTGTCGGCCAGCGAGGAGACGACGACAACCGGCACGTCGCCCGCCGTGGCGCGCAGGCGGATGAGGCCGTCAAGACCGTTCACGTCGGGAAGGTTCAGGTCCAGAACGATGATGTCGGGTGCTGGCGACAGGTCCAGCCGCGACAGCGCGGTTTCCAGACGGTCGGCCGTCTCGATCCCCTCGATCCCCGCCACGGCGCGCAGCGTCATCGACAGCGCGTCGCAGAAGAGCGGATGGTCATCCACGATCAGTGCCGTTGCCAGCCTGCGCCCCGCGTTGTCCACCATGTCGATGCCCCGTATCACTTGCGCGGTCAGGCTAGCAGTGCCCGCCGCCTGCGCCAACCGCGCCAAAGGTCGGACATGCCGCCGTCCGGACCGCGCGCGAAAAGCCGCGCGCGGGGCAGGCTTGCCCTTTCGCCCAGCGGTGCGCCCCGCTATCACGGGGCCGAACCCATCCCTTGCAGGTTGACCCATGCACGTTTCCCGCCGCCTGTTCCTTGCCCTGTCCCTGCCCGCGCTGCTGGCCGCCTGCGGCGGGGGCAGGGACAGGGAAGAGGCGCGCGGTCCGCAGGGTCCGGTCGAGATCAACCGGCTGATCACGAAATATGCCCGCATCCACGACATCCCCGAGCGGCTGATCCACGAGACGGTACAGCGCGAGAGCGGCTACAACCCCGCCGCCCGCAACGGGCCCTATTACGGGCTGATGCAGATTCATCCGCAGACCGCGCGGACCATGGGCTATCGCGGCGATCCGGCGGGGCTGCTGGATGCCGAGACCAACCTGATCTATGCGGGCAAATATCTGCGCGGGGCGTGGCTGGTGTCGCGCGGCAATTACGACCGCGCCCATATGTGGTACCGCAAGGGGTACTATTACGAGGCCAAGCGCATGGGCCTGCTGGAAGAGACCGGCCTGCGGTCCTGAGCGGCGCGCGGGTGACGGGGTACGGGGCGCGGTGCCCCCTGCCCCGTTCAGGTCACCACGTCGGGCGACAGGCGACCGGTGAATTCCGCGATGCGCGCGATCTGCTGTGCGGCGCGGATCACGGGGGCAAGGGCCATTTGCGGATCGAGGTCCAGCCCCTCGGGCCCTGCGGCATAGCGTTCGAGATAGAGCCGCAATGTGGCGCCTTCGGTGCCGGTTCCGGACAGACGCAGAACAAAGCGTGACCCATCGGCGAACATGATCCGCACGCCCTGTTTCGTGCTGACCGAGCCGTCGACAGGGTCGGAATAGGCGAAGTCGTCGGCGGCGGCGATGGTCATGTCTTCGACCACGCGGCCCCGCAGCGCGGGAAGGGCAGAACGCAGGGCACCCATCATGGCGTCGGCCTTGTCGGTGGCGATGGCTTCGAAGTCGTGGCGGCTGTAGTAGTTGCGGCCAAAGCGCGCCCAGTGGTCGCGCAGGATCTCGGCCACGGTCTGTTTGCGGACGGCGAGGATGTTGAGCCAGAGGAGGACCGCCCAGAGCCCGTCCTTTTCGCGCACATGGTCCGAGCCGGTTCCGAAGCTTTCCTCGCCGCAGATCGTGGCGCGGCCCGCATCCAGCAGGTTGCCGAAGAACTTCCAGCCCGTGGGCGTCTCGTAGCTTTGGATCCCCAGCGCCTCTGCCACGCGGTCCGCCGCCGCCGAGGTGGGCATGGACCGCGCCACGCCCTTCAGACCGCGCGCATAGCCCGGCGCCAGATGGGCATTGGCCGCAAGGACGGCGAGGCTGTCGGAGGGCGAGACATAGATACCGCGCCCGACGACCATGTTGCGGTCGCCGTCGCCATCGCTGGCCGCGCCGAAATCGGGGGCGTCGGGACCGAACATCTCGTCCATCAGGGCCTTGGCCCATGTCGGGTTGGGGTCGGGATGCATCCCGCCGAAATCCGGCAGGGGCGTGGCGTTGACCACCGTGCCCTTCGCCGCGCCGAGACGGTTTTCAAGGATTTCCACCGCATAGGGGCCGGTGACGGCGCACATGCTGTCCATCCGCATCCGAAAGCCGCCCGCGAACATGGCGCGGATGGCGGGGAAGTCGAAGAGCGTCTCCATCAGCGCGGCGTAATCCGCCACGGGGTCGACCACGTCGACCACCATCCCGCCCAGCGAGCTGCGCCCGATGCGGGCGAGGTCGACATCCTGCGATTCGACGATGTGGTATTGGGTGATTTCGGTCGTGCGGCGGAACATGGCCTCGGTCACCGCTTCGGGGGCAGGGCCGCCATTGGGCATGTTGAACTTGACCCCGAAATCCTCATCCGGGCCGCCGGGGTTGTGGGAGGCGGACATGATGATGCCACCATCGGTTTTGTTCAGCCTTATCAGGTGGCTGGCGGCCGGAGTTGACAGGATCGCACCCTGCCCCACGATCACCCGCGCCGCCCCGTTGGCGGCGGCCATCCGCAAGATCACCTGCGCCGCGCGGTCGTTGAAATAGCGCCCGTCCCCGCCAAGGACGAAGGTCTTTCCCTGCGCGCCCACCACGTCGAAGATGCTCTGGACGAAGTTTTCCAGATAGTGGCGGGCCATGAAGACGGGGGTTTTCTTCCGCAGGCCCGAGGTGCCGGGTTTCTGCCCTGCGATGGGCTGTGTGGCGACGGTGCGGATGGTCATGACGTTCCTCCGGTAGACGGTTTGGCCCCGTATGCGTTGGACTGCGCGGGGGCGCGGAAGACAAGAACGGATTGCGCGGGGGCGCGGGTTCCCGGACCGGCCGCTTCGCCGGACAGGTCGGGGCGGGTCGTGTCGAGCACGAGTTCCCATGCGGGGGCGGTGTCCGGCAGGCGCAGCACGCAGTCCGGACCGGTGTTGAACACGGCATAGACGGCGTGATGGCCGTGGTCCGGCCCTTCGGCGGCCATCCGCAATTCGACACCGAGGCAGCGGAACGAGGGGTCGTGCCAATCCGCGGGTGTCGGGCACTGGCCGTCGGCGCGGCGCCAGATCACGTCGGGCAGGCCATCCGCCGCGCGGGGGCGGGCATGGAGGAAGCGGCGCTGGCGCAGCACGGGATGGGACCGGCGCAGCGCGACCAGACGCGCGACAAAGGCCGCAAGCCCCGCATCGCCCGCCGCCCAGTCGATCCATGTCGTCGCGTTGTCCTGCGCGTAGGCATTGTTGTTGCCGCCCTGCGTATGCCCGACCTCGTCCCCCGCCAGAAGCATGGGCACGCCCTGCGCCAGTATCAGCGTGGCCAAGAGGTTGCGCTTTCGCAAGGCCCGGGCGGCGAGGATGACGGGATCGTCGGTCGGCCCCTCGGCCCCCATGTTGTCGGAATGGTTCTCGTGGTGGCCGTCGCGGTTTTCCTCGCCATTGGCCCAGTTGCGCTTGAGCGTGAAGGAGACCACGTCCTGCAGGGTGAAGCCGTCATGGGCGGTCACGAAATTGACCGAGGAGGTGGCCGCCCGTCCGTGATGGTCAAAGCGTTCCGCGCTGCCCAGTAGCCGCTTGGCCAGATCGGGCGCCATGCCGGCATCGCCCCGCCACCAGCGCCGGACGCCGTCGCGGAAGCGGTCGTTCCATTCGAGGAAGGGATGGGGATAGCCGCCCAGCTGATAGCCGCCGGGGCCGATGTCCCAGGGCTCGGCAATCAGCTTGACGCGGGCCAGAACGGGGTCTTGCCGGATCGCGTCGAAGAATCCGCCATTGGCGTCGAAGCCATGCGCCTCGCGCCCCAGAACGGTGGCAAGGTCGAAGCGGAAGCCGTCGACATGGCAGACCTCGACCCAGTAGCGCAGGGAATCCATCACCATCCGCAGCACCATGGGATGGGTCAGGTTCAGCGTGTTGCCCGTGCCCGTGTCGTTCACATAATGCCGCCCGCCGTGCAGCAGGCGGTAGTAGCTGGCATTGTCGAAGCCGCGGAAGCAGAGCGTGGGGCCGAATTCGTCGCCCTCTCCGGTATGGTTGTAGACCACGTCGAGGATCACCTCGATCCCCGCGGCATGGAAGCGGCGCACCATGGACTGGAATTCGCGCAGCTGCCCCTTGGCCAGATAGCGCGGCTCGGGCGCGAAGAAGCCGATGGTCTGGTAGCCCCAGTAGTTCCGCAGCCCCTTGGCCACAAGGAAACGCTCGTCCGCGAAGGCCTGCACGGGCAGGAGTTCGACCGTCGTGATCCCCAGCCGGACCAGATGGTCGAGCACCGCATCCGAGGCAAGGCCGAGGAAGGTTCCGCGCAGACCCTTGTCCACGGCCGGATGCAGCATGGTCATGCCGCGCACATGGGTTTCGTAGATCACCGTCTCGGTCAGGGGCACGCGCGGGGGGGCATCGTCGCCCCAGATGAAGGACGGGTCGGCCACCACCGATTTCGGCACGGCAAAGGCGCTGTCGCGCGTGTCATAGGACATGTCCGCGCGCGGACTGCCGACCTTGTACCCCATGAGCGCGTCGGACCATTTCAGCCGCCCCTCCAGCGCGCGGGCATAGGGGTCGATCAGCAGCTTGTGCGGGTTGAAGCGGTGGCCCTGTTCGGGGGCATAGGGCCCGTGCACGCGAAAGCCGTAGAGCGCGCCGGGCATCAGGCCGCCGACATGGCCGTGCCAGATGTCGCCATCGCGTTCCGGCAGGGAGATGCGGGCGGTTTCCTTGCGCCCGTCCGAGGAGAAGAGGCAGAGTTCCACCTTTTCCGCATGGGCGGAGAAGACGGCGAAATTCACCCCTTCGCCGTCGAAACTGGCCCCCATGGGCCAGGGGCGGCCTGCCGTGACGGAATGGCCCGCCGGACGCGGTGGATCGGACAGGCGCAAGGTCACTTGCCCAGACCTTCGTAAAGCGCGGCATAGGCGGCGGCGCTGGTTTCCCAGCCGACGGGGTGGGACATGGCGTTGCGCTGCAACCGCGCCCAGACCTTGCGGTCGCGGTAAAGCGCGCAAAGCTGGCGCAGCGCATGGGCAAAGGCCAGCGCGTCGGTCGGGTGGAACTGCACCCCCGTCGCCACACCGGCGGCAAGGGCCGCGGGCGAGGCGTGGATGACGGTATCGGCCAGCCCCCCCACCGCCGCCACGACGGGGATGGTGCCATAGCGCAGGCCATACATCTGGGTCAGCCCGCAGGGTTCGAAGCGCGACGGGACCAGCACCGCATCGGCGCCTGCAAAGAGGCGGTGGCTCAGCCCCTCGTCATAGCCGATCCGCACGGCGACGCGGCCGGGGAAGCGGCTTTCCAGCCCCCGCATGGCGGATTCCAGCGCGGGGTCGCCCGAGCCCAGTACGATCAGCGCACCGCCTGCGGCGACGAAATCGGGGATGACGGCGGGCAGGAGGTCGATGCCCTTCTGGTCGGTCAGGCGGCTGACGACGATGGCGAGGGGGCCTTCGGGTTCGGCCATGCCGAATTCGGCGCAGAGGGCGGCGCGGTTGGCGGTCTTGCCCTTCATCGCCTTGGGGCCGAAGGGGACGGGTTCCAGTTCCGGCGACCACAGGGCAGTATCGACGCCGTTCAGGATGCCCGACACCACCGCCCCCCGCGCGGCGATGACGCCCTGCAGGCCCATGCCATATTCCGCCCGTGTCAGTTCGGCGGCATAGCTGGGCGAGACGGTGGTGATGCGGTCCGCCGTCACCAGACCGGCCTTCAGGCTGGACAGGCCGCCGTAATATTCCAGATGGCCGGGATGGAACGCCGCGCGCGGCAGGCGCAGCGTGTCGATCAGGGTGGCCTCGGCCCATCCCTGAAAGGCAATGTTGTGCACCGTGATGACCGACCCCACGCCGCCGGTGCCGCCATAGGCCAGATAGGCGGGCGCGAACCCCGCCTGCCAGTCATGGGCGTGCAGCACGTCCGGCTTCCAGCCGTCAAATCCCTCGCGCGCCATCCGCGCGGCAACCCATGACAGCGCCGCAAACCGCTGGGCATTGTCCGGCCAGTCGCCAGCTGACGCATTGTAGGGCCCGCCGTCGCGGTCATATAGATGCGGCGCGTCGAGCAACAGCACCTCCACCCCCTCGACCGTTCCGGCATAGACCACGCCCTCGCCGCCCCAGAGCGCCGGCTCGCGCCAGACCTCGCGCATCGCGGCCAGATGCCCGCGCAGGCGGCGATAGGCGGGCAGCAGCACCCGCATCTCCCAGCCGAAGGGGCGCAGCGCGGCGGGCAGCGCGCCCACCACATCGGCCAGCCCCCCCGTCTTGATCAGGGGTACGCATTCCGAGGCCACCGACAGCACCCGCCCCTTCACCTGCATCCCCTGCCCCTTCATCCGTTCCCAAATATCCTCGGGGGGTCCGGGGGGCAGACAGCCCCCCGGGGCATCCGCCCCCGCGCCGCCCTCAGGACAGCTTCCGCGCCCGCGCGTCAAGCATGTCCTGCGTGATCAGGACGATGCCGCCTTCACTCCGCCGGAACCACTTGGCGTCCTCTTCGGGGTCCTGCCCCACGACCAGCCCTTCGGGGATGACCACGCCCGAGTCGATCACGCAATTGGTCAGTTCCGCCTTGCGGTTCACCACCACGCGCGGCAGGGCCACGACATATTCGAGGTTGGAATAGCTGTGCGTCCGGACGCCGGTGAAGAGGAGCGAATTCCGGACCTCGGACCCCGAGACGATGCAGTCGCCCGAAATCAGCGACGAGATCGCCATGCCGCGCCGCCCGTCCTCGTCATGGATGAACTTGGCGGGGGGGACGATCTCGGAATAGGTCCAGATGGGCCAGGTGTTGTCGTAGATGTCGAGTTTCGGGACGAAATCGGTCAGGTCGATATTGGCCTGCCAGAAGGCGTCGATCGTGCCCACGTCGCGCCAGTAGGGTTCATCCTCCAGCCCCGATTTCACGCAGCTGTCGGCGAACTTGTGCGCCATCGCCTTGCCGTTCTTAACGATGGCGGGGATAAGGTCGTTGCCGAAGTCGTGGCTGGAATTGGTATCCGCCATGTCGCGGATCAGCAGGTCGCGCAGGAAGGCCCAGTCGAAGACATAGATGCCCATGGAGGCCAGCGCGTGATCGGGATCGCCCGGGATGCCCGGCGGGTCCTTGGGCTTTTCGAGGAAGGAGGTGATGCGCATCTCCTTGTCCACCGCCATCACGCCGAAGGCCGTGGCTTCCATCCGCGGCACCGTCAGGCAGCCGATGGTCACATCCGCGCCGGTCGAGACATGCTGTTGCAGCATGATCTCGTAATCCATCTTGTAGATGTGGTCGCCCGCAAGGACGATCACGTATTTGATCCCGTAGCTGTCGACGATGTCGATGTTCTGCGCCACGGCATCGGCTGTGCCGAGATACCATTTCGTCTCGTCCACCCGCTGGGACGCGGGCAGGATGTCGAGGTATTCGTTCCGCTCCGCCCGGAAGAAGTTCCAGCCGCGCTGGCAGTGGCGGATGAGCGAATGGGCCTTGTACTGCGTGGCAATGGCCATCTTGCGGATACCGGAGTTCAGCGCGTTGGACAGCGCGAAGTCGATGATCCGCGTCTTGCCGCCGAAATAGACCGCAGGCTTGGCGCGGCGGTCGGTCAATTCCTTCAGGCGGCTTCCGCGGCCACCGGCAAGGACGAAGGCCATCGCCTGTGTCGACAGGCGCGCATTCGGTCTTGGCTGCATCATTCCCATTAACCCCTCCCTTGTGCGGCTTTGCCGCTTATGGCTTGACCTTCAAGACTTTGCCTGACGGAACCAGAGTGCCGAAAGCGGGGGCAGCGTGACAAGCGCGGATTGCGCCTGCCCGTGCCATGCGACCGCTTCGGTGGTCACGCCACCCATGTTCCCGCGATTGCCGCCGCCATAATGGGTGGCGTCGGTGTTCAGGATTTCGTCCCAATGCCCCGCCGCGGGCAGGCCCAGACGGTAGGACCGTTCGACCGGCGTCATGTTCACCACGCAGACCACCATCGGATCACCCGCGCGGCCCTTCCGGACCCAGGCATAGACCGAGGCACCCGCGTCGTTGCTTTCGATCCAGTCAAACCCTTCGGGCCGCGTGTCGTTCACATGCAGCGCGGGCGTGTCGCGATAGAGGCGGTTCAGGTCGCGCACCAACGCCTGCATGCCGCGATGGTCGGGCTGGTCGAGAAGGTGCCAGTCCAGCGACTGGTTGTGGTTCCATTCGCGCCCTTGGGCGAATTCGCAGCCCATGAAGAGCAGCTTCTTGCCCGGATGCGCCCACATGAACCCGTAATAGGCGCGCAGGTTGGCGAATTTTTCGGGCCCGTCGCCGGGCATCTTTTCCAGCATCGATCCCTTGCCGTGCACCACCTCGTCATGGCTGATCGGCAGGATGTAGTTTTCGGACCATGCGTAATGCAGGCCGAAGGTCATCTGGTGGTGGTGATACTGCCGGTAGATCGGGTCCTTGTGCATGTAGGACAGGGTGTCGTTCATCCAGCCCATGTTCCATTTGAAGCCGAAGCCCAGCCCCCCGTGGCTGACAGGGCGCGAGACGCCGGGAAAGGCGGTGCTTTCCTCGGCCACGGTCATGATCCCCGACACTTCGCCATAGACGGTGCTGTTCATCCGCTGCAGGAGCGAGATCGCCTCGTAATTCTCGCGCCCGCCGTCCTTGTTGGGGATCCACTCGCCGTCCTTGCGGGAATAGTCGCGGTAGAGCATGGAGGCCACGGCATCCACCCGCAGCCCGTCGATGTGGTATTCCTCGAGCCAGTAGAGCGCGTTGGAGACGAGGTAATTGGCCACCTCTACCCGCCCGTAATTGTAGATCAGGGTGTTCCAGTCCTGATGGAACCCCTCGCGCGGGTCGGCATGTTCGTAAAGCGCGGTGCCGTCAAAGCGGCCAAGGCCGTGCGGATCGGTCGGGAAATGGCCCGGCACCCAGTCGAGCAGGACGCCAAGCCCCCTGCGGTGCGCGGCATCGACCAGCGCGCGGAATTCGGCGGGGGTGCCGTGGCGGATGGTGGGGGCGAACATGCCGACGGGCTGGTAGCCCCAGCTTCCGTCGAAGGGGAATTCCGACACGGGCAGCAGTTCGATATGGGTAAAGCCCATGTCGGCCGCGTAACCCACCAACTGGTCGGCCAGTTCGAGGTAGGACAGCATCCGGTCGCCCGGCGCGCGGCGCCATGAGCCCAGATGCACCTCGTAGACCGAAATCGGCGCGTCGATCGTGTGGCGCGCGGCGCGGGTCGCCATCCAGCCGGCATCATCGAACCCGCCGCCGATGCGGCGCACGACAGAGGCATTGGCAGGCGGGTGTTCCGAGCCGAAGCCCACCGGATCGGCCTTGAGCGGGCCGACATAGCCGTTCTGGCCGCGGATCTCGTATTTGTAGGTCGCGCCCTCGCCCAGACTGGGGATGAAGGTTTCCCATATGCCGGTCGCCCCGCGCCGCCGCATCGGGTGGCGGCGGCCGTCCCAGATGTTGAAATCCCCGACAACCGAGACGCGTTCGGCATTGGGGGCCCAGACGGCGAAATGCGTGCCCTCCACCCCTTCATGGGTGATGACATGCGCGCCCAGCACCTGCCAGAGCCGTTTATGCGTGCCCTCGCCCAGCAGGTATTCGTCCATCTCGCCCAGCACGGGGCCGAAGCGGAAGGGATCGTCGAAGTCCCATGTCGTGCCATGGCCTTCGGCGCGCAGGCGGTAGGCCACCTGTTTCGGCAAGGCCGCGCAGAACAGCCCGTCGCAGCCGGGAACGGGCGTGGCGGGCACGGGCTTGCCTGCCTTGCCCGTCAGGACCGACAGATGGTCCGCCCCCGGCACGAAGGCGGTGACGACCCACGTCCCGTCGCGCCTGTGCAGGCCCAGCACGGAAAAGGGATCGCCGTGACGCCCTTCGACGATGGCCTTGGCGGCCGCGTGGTCGATCAGGTTTGCGGTCATGGCTGCCCCCCTCCTCCGAAGGCCCCACCCCGGCGCGTCAGAGCGCCGGAGTGACCCCCCAGATATCCTTCATGTAGCTGCGGATCGTGCGGTCGGACGAGAAGAAGCCCGAACGCGCCGTGTTCATCGCGGCCATCCGCAACCAGCGCGCGCGGTCGGCATAGGCGCGGTCCACCTGCCCCTGCGCGGCGTGGAAGGCGTCGAAGTCGGACGCCACGAGGAAATAGTCGTGATGCCAGACGCGGTGCACCAGCCCGTGATAGCGGTCGGGCTGGTCGGGCGAGAAGCGCCCCTCGGCGATCATCTGCAGCACGTCCTGCAGGGGCTGGCTCGCCTCGATCGCCTTGCGGGCATGTTCGGGGTCTTCGCGGCGCTTCGTCACCTCTTCCGCCGTCAGGCCGAAGAGGAAGAAGTTTTCCGCCCCCACCTCTTGCAGGATTTCCACGTTCGCGCCGTCCAGCGTGCCGATGGTGGGCGCGCCGTTCATCATGAACTTCATGTTGCCGGTGCCCGATGCCTCTTTCCCGGCGGTGGAGATCTGTTCGGACAGGTCGGCGGCAGGAACAAGGCGTTCGGCCATGCTGACATTGTAATTGGCCGGATAGACGATCTTCAGCAGATCGCCGGTGACGGGGTCATTGTTCACCACCGCCGCAACATCGTTGATGAGGTGGATGATTTCCTTGGCCACCGCATAGCCCGGCGCGGATTTGCCGCCGAAGATCTTGACCCGCGGCACCCAGTCGGCCTTGGGGTTGGCGCGGATCGCGTGCCAATGGGCGATGGTTTCGAGGATGTTCAGAAGCTGGCGCTTGTATTCATGGATGCGCTTGATCTGCACATCGAACAGCGCGTCGGGGTTCACCTGCACGCCGCATTCCGCGCCGATCCAGTTCGACAGCGCCACCTTGTTCGCGCGCTTGGCCGCGCCGAAGGCATCGGCAAAGCTGCGCGAGGCGACATGCGGCTCCAGCCCGCGCAGGCGGTCGAGGTCATCCTCCCACCCCTCGCCGATCGTGTCGGTGATCAGCCGCGCCAGAGGGCGGTTCGCCATCTTCAGCCAGCGGCGCGGGGTCACGCCGTTGGTCTGGTTGATGATCCGACCCGGATGCAGGCGGTCGAGTTCCGGAAAGAGGTTCTTCTTCACGAGATCGGAATGCAGCGCCGAGACGCCGTTGACCTTGTGCGCCATGATGAAGGCCAGCTCGCCCATACGCACCTCGTGATGCTTCACGATGCCCACGTAATGCGGGCGCGAGGGGTAGGTCATGCGGTGCCAGCTGTCGATCTTCTCCACGATCTGCATGTGCCGCGGCAGGACATTGCCGAAGGTGAAGGTGGCCCAGCGTTCCAGCGCCTCGGGCAGCAGCGTGTGGTTGGTATAGCCCAGACATCCCCGCGCGACGTCGAGCGCGTCTGCAAAGGGCATGGCGTGGTCGTCCATCAGCAGGCGGATCAGTTCCGGCCCCGCGATGGCGGGGTGGGTGTCGTTCATCTGGATCGCCACATGTTTCGGCAGGTCGCGCAGGTCGGAATGGCGGGCAAGATAGCGGCGCAGGATGTCCTGCAACGCGGCAGAGGTCAGGAAGAATTCCTGCTTCAGCCGCAATTCCTTGCCCTGATAGGTGGTGTCGTCGGGATAGAGGACGCGCGACAGCGTGCGCGCCAGCGCCTCGGGTTCCGCGGCGGCGGCATAGTCGCCACGGTTGAAGCGGTCCAGATCGAAGAGCGTGGTGGGCTTCGCCGCCCAGAGCCGCAGCGTATTGGCCCATTTGCCCTGCCAGCCGATCACCGGCGTGTCATGCGCCTCGGCCAGCACGGTTTCGCCCGGCACCCAGACCTCGCGCCCGCCTTGGGTTTCGACATGGCCCTTGAAGGGGATGGTGTAGGCGCTTTCGGGGCGGGCGAATTCCCACGGATGGGACTGGGTCAGCCAGTCCTCGGGCGTTTCGACCTGCTGGCCGCCTTCGAAGCGCTGGCGGAACAGGCCGTGTTCATAGCGGATGCCATAGCCATAGGCGGGGCAGCCCAGCGTCGCCATGCTTTCCATGAAACAGGCCGCCAGACGCCCCAGACCGCCATTCCCCAGCGCCGCATCGGGTTCGTTTTCCACGATGGCGCGGAAATCCTGACCGAAGCCTGCCATCGCCTCTTCGGCCACATCCCGCAGGCCAAGGTTGATCGTCGCATCCTCCAAGAGCCGGCCGATCAGGAATTCCATCGACAGGTAATGGACGCGCTTGCGATCCTCGGCCCATGTGCGGCGGGTGGAGGCGAACCACGGCTCCACGATACGGTCGCGGATCGCGAAGGACAGCGCCATCCGCCAGTCATAGACCGATGCATTCGGCGCGTCCTTGCCCAGTGTATAGGTCAGGTGGCGCGCGATATCGGCTTGCAGCGTGGTCGGGGTGAGACTCAGGTCGTTCACGTGATACATCCGCTTGTGGCACTGATGCGCCCACCCTAGGCCCCCTTCCCTGACGGTCAAGCAGACCCCTTGGGCGGCGCGGCGGGACGGACGGGCGCAAATTCTTTCAAACCGCTTTAAATGTTATCGCTATCAATCGCAATGGACTTGTTATCGGTGCAGCCCGTGATGCACCTCAAACCGGTTTGAATTTCCGAACACACACCGACTTTCCTGCTTTGACAGGCCGGTTCGACGGCCATCAACGGCCTGCTGCAAAACTGATCTGGATCATATCGGGCAAGGTGCACCCTGCATAAACCTTTGGCGGGAAAGACGCAGCGGCCAAGTCCGGAGCCAGACGATGAGACTCACCATACGAACTAATCTTGCCATGCGGACGCTGATGTTCTGCGCGGTGAATGCGGGGCGCACCGTCCGCAAGCACGAGGTGGCAGAGGCCTGCAATGCCTCGGAGAACCACCTTGCACAGGTGATCCACCTGCTGGCGCAGAAGAAATTTCTGCGGACGGTGCGGGGCCGTTCGGGCGGGCTGACGCTGGGCCGTGCGGCGGACAAGATCACCGTGGGCGAGGTGTTCCGCGAATTCGAATCCGTCCTGCCTTTCACCGAATGTTTCGCGGGGGGCGAGAACAACTGCCCGCTGGTCGGGGCCTGCCGTCTGAAATGCGTGCTTGGCGATGCGCTGAAGGCGTTTTATGCGGAACTCGACCGCGTGACCGTGGCCGATCTGGTGGCCGACAATGGCGAGCTTGTCTCGCTTCTGGAGGTTGCCTGACCGGCACACCTGCAGGAAGGACCGAAGATGACTGCCCCGCTTTCCGGCGCACCGCTGGCCGGACTGGTCGTGCTGGACATGACGCATGTTCTGGCAGGCCCCTTTTGCGCGACGATCCTGTCCGATCTGGGCGCGCGCGTGATCAAGGTCGAACGGCCCGTGACAGGCGACGATACGCGCGCCTTTCCGCCCTTTGTGCAGGGCGAGTCGGCCTATTTCGCCGCACTGAATGCGGGCAAGCAGTCCATCGCGCTGGACCTGCGGGCCGGGGGTGACCGTGCGATCTTCGACCGGCTGCTGGCACGGGCGGATGTGCTGCTGGAGAATTACAGACCCGGCGTTATGGAGCGGCTGGGGTACGGCTACGAGGTGCTGCATGCGCGTCATCCGCGGCTGATCTATGGCGCGGTGTCGGGCTTTGGCCATACGGGGCCGGATTCGCAGAAACCGGCCTATGACATGGTGGTGCAGGCCCGCGGCGGGGTGATGTCGATCACGGGCGAGGAAGGCGGCCCGCCCGTGCGCGTCGGTGCCTCGATCGGGGATATCGTGGCGGGGATGTATCTGGCGCAGGGCGTTCTGGCCGCGCTTTTTGCCCGCGAGCGGACGGGCGAAGGGGCCAAGGTCGATATCGGGATGCTGGATGCCCAGATCGCGATACAGGAACACAGCCTTGCCCTGACCACCGCCACGGGCCATGCGCCGGGGCCGACCGGTGCGCGGCATCCCACGATCACGCCGTTTTCCACCTTTCGCGCGGCGGACGGGTTCTTTGTCATCGCCGCCGGAAATGACGCGCTGTTTGCCAAGCTGTGCGAGGCGCTGGCCCTGCCGCTGGCCGATGATGCGCGCTTTGCGACCAATGCCGCGCGCTGCGAGAATGTGCATCTGCTCAAGCGGTTGATCGAGGCGGTCACGCTGGGCCAGACGGCGGATCACTGGGTGGCGGTGCTGGAGGCGGCGGGGGTGCCGACGGGGCGGGTGCAGGACATGGCGCAGGCGCTGCGCGACCCTCAGGTTCTGGCGCGCAACATGGTCTTGCCGGTCACGCCACGGGCGGGGGGACCGGCCTTTTCGGCGGCGGGCAACCCGATCAAGATGACGGGCCTGCCGGAACCCGCCGCGCGGGCCGCTGCCCCGCTGCTGGATGGCGACCGCGCCGCGATCCTTGCATGGCTTGACGCCGCCGGACGCTGACACGCCGCAAATCGCCATGGCCCGCGCGCCGGAGCGCCCTACAACAGCAGCTCGAACAGGAGAAATGCCCGTGCCCACCGCGACCGCCGTGGACCAATCCACCCTGCCCGACGAGTGCTGGGATGACCCCACGCGCGGGTCGATCCGCTTTCGCACGCTGATCTCGGCCCCGCGGACGGATAGCGACGAAATCACCTGCGGCATCGCGATCATGGCAGCGGGCGATACCTTCCCGCTGCATTCCCATCCGCAGGCCGAGGTCTATTTCGGGCTTGACGGCGAGGGCGAGGTGCTGGTCGACGGCATCCCCCACCGGCTTGCCCCCGGGGTTGCGCTTTACATCCCAGGCGGTGCCGTGCATGGCGTGCCGCGGGCCAAGGCCCCGCTGCGGTGGTTCTACACCTTCGCCGCGACCTCCTTTTCCGACATCGAGTACACATTCCTTACCAAAGCGGAACAGACGCCATGACCGATGCCGCCACCCAGGACGCGCTTGTGATCTTTACCCCTTCGGGCAAGCGGGGCCGTTTCCCGCTTGGCACGCCCGTGCTGACTGCGGCGCGGCAATTGGGGGTCGATCTGGACAGCGTCTGCGGCGGGCGGGGCATCTGCTCCAAGTGCCAGATCACGCCGAGCTATGGCGATTTTCCCAAGCACGGGGTGACGGTGGCGGATGGCGCGCTGACCGAGTGGAACAGCGTCGAGGAACGCTACAAGTCCAAGCGCGGGATGATCGACGGGCGGCGTCTGGGCTGTCAGGCCAAGGTGATGGGCGACGTGGTGATCGACGTGCCGCCGGAAAGCCAGGTTCACAAGCAGGTGATCCGCAAGTCCGCGACGCAGCGCGACATCGTGATGGACCCCGCGACGCGGCTTCTCTACGTCGAGGTGGCCGAGCCCGACATGCACGAACCCACGGGGGATTTCGAGCGGCTGGCGATTGCGCTTCGCGAGCAGTGGCAGGTGGAGGATGTGGTGGCCGACCTTGCGCTGCTGCGCCGGTTGCAGCCCGTCCTGCGGAAGGGGGAATTCAAGGTCACCGTGGCGCTGCACAAGGGCAACCATGACGACCGGCACCGTATCCTCGACCTCTGGCCGGGGTTCCATGAGGGCGGGCTTTACGGGCTGGCGATCGACCTTGGCTCGACCACCATCGCCGCGCATCTGTGCGATCTGAAGGACGGGTCGGTGCTTGCCTCGTCGGGGCTGATGAACCCGCAGATCCGCTTTGGCGAGGATCTGATGAGCCGCGTTTCCTATGCCATGATGAACCCCGGCGGGGATGTGGAGATGACGCGCGCCGTGCGCGAGGCGATCAATGCGCTGGCGGCGTCGATCGCCACCGAGGCGGGCATCGATGCGGGCGCGATCTACGAGGTGGTCTTTGTCTGCAACCCCGTGATGCACCATCTGCTGCTGGGCATCGACCCCGTCGAACTGGGTCAGGCGCCCTTTGCGCTGGCGACGTCGGGCAGCCTGAGCCTCGATGCGCGCGATCTGGAGCTGTCGAACCTGAACCGTGCGGCGCGGGTCTATGTCCTGCCCTGCATCGCGGGGCATGTGGGGGCGGATGCGGCGGCGGTGGCGTTGTCGGAGGAGCCGAACAAATCCAAGGACATGGTCCTGATCGTGGATGTGGGCACCAATGCCGAGATCCTGCTGGGCAACGAAACCCGCGTCCTTGCCTGTTCCTCGCCCACCGGTCCCGCCTTCGAGGGCGCGCAGATTTCCAGTGGGCAGCGCGCTGCACCCGGCGCCATCGAGCGGGTGGAGATCGACCCCGTCACGAAGGAGCCGCGGTTCAAGGTCATCGGCTGCGACCTGTGGTCGACCGAGGCGGGGTTTGCCGAAGCGACAAAGCAGACGGGTATCACCGGCATCTGCGGATCGGGCATCATCGAGGCGGTGGCGGAACTGCGTCTTGCGGGTCTGCTCGACCCCGGCGGGCTGATCGGCAGCCCCGAGCAGACGGGGACATGGCGCTGCTCGCCCGAGGGGCGGACGCATAGCTACGTCCTGCATGACGGCACGGCAGAGGGCGGGCCGAAGATCATGGTGACGCAGGGCGACATCCGCGCGATCCAGCTGGCGAAATCGGCGCTCTATGCCGGTGCGCGGCTGCTGATGGACGAGATGGGGGTGGAAAAGGTGGACCGCGTCACGCTGGCGGGGGCCTTCGGCGCGCATATCAGCCCCAAGCACGCGATGGTGCTGGGCATGATCCCCGACGTGCCGCTGGACGAGGTGACGAGCGCGGGCAACGCCGCCGGAACCGGCGCGCGCATCGCGCTGTGCAACGTGGCGGCGCGCGACCAGATCGAGGCGACGGTGCACCAGATCCATAAGGTCGAAACCGCGATCGAGCCGCGCTTTCAGGAGCATTTCGTCAACGCCAATGCCATCCCCCACGCGACCGACCCCTTCCCCGAACTGAACGCCATCGTCACCCTGCCCGATGTCAGCTTCAACGCGGGCGGTTCGGGCGGCGGGGGCGAGGGGCGGCGGCGGCGGCGCGGCTGATCGGGTCTTTCCTTCGCGGCGCGGCGGTTTACACTGCTTTCCGACGCGCGGCAGGAAGATGATGACGGACGACCCGGTTGCAGAGTTGATTATCCGGGTGGCCGCGCAGGATCGCGCGGCCTTCCGCACGCTTTACGGCCAGACCTCGGCGAAACTCATGGGCGTCCTGCTCCGTATCCTCGGCACAAGGTCCGAGGCGGAGGATGCGCTTCAGGAAGTCTTCACCCGTGTCTGGCTGCGCGCCGGACGCTTTGACGCGACGAAGGGGCGCGGCATGACCTGGCTGATCGCCATCGCCCGCAACCATGCGATCGACCGTCTGCGCGCCCGCCCCACGGCGGTGCAGGTCGTGGCACGGGACGCGGAAGACGCCGACCCTGTGGAACAGGTGCGCGACACCGCCCCCACCGCCGAGACGCGGATGATCGCGGCGGGCGAGGCGCGGCGCATCGCGGATTGCTTCGAGACGCTGGAGCCGGACCGGGCCGAGGCGGTGCGCGGGGCCTATCTCGGGGGGCTGTCCTATCTGGACCTTGCCGAACGGCATGGCGTGCCGCTGAATACGATGCGGACATGGCTGCGGCGCAGTCTGCTGAAGCTGAGGGAGTGTCTGGACGCATGACCGACGACCTTCCCCACAGCCCGCTGGACGAGGATGATGCACTGGCCGCGGAATATGTGCTGGGCGTGCTGGCGCTGGCCGAGCGGATGGCGGTCGAGGCGCGGGTCAGGAACGACAGCGCCTTTGCCGCCCGCGTGACGGCGTGGGAAAACCGGCTGGCCGGTCTGAACGACGGTTATGGCGATATCCCTGCGCCGGACCTGATGCCGAAGATCGAGGCGCGGCTGTTCCCGCAACCGGCCAAGGCGCGGCGGGGCCTGTTTGGCTGGCTCGCGGGGGCGCTGGCGGCGGCGGTTGTGGCCGTGGCGGCGGTCGTCCTGCTGCAACCCGCGCCCCCTGCCCCCGTCATCGCCACGCTGGGCGAGGCGGATGCCCCCCTGCGTTTCGAGGCGCGCTTTGACGGCGCGGCGATCACCGTGACGCGGGTGGCAGGCACACCCGCCCCCGCAGGTCAGGTGCAGGAGGTCTGGATCATCGCCCCCGACGCGGCCCCCGTCTCGCTGGGCCTGCTGGAGGGCGAGAGCCTTTCCGTCCCCTATCCGCAGGCCCCTGCGGGATGGACGCTGGCCGTGTCGCTGGAACCTGCGGGCGGGTCGCCCACCGGCGCGCCGACGGGGCCGGTTCTGGCGGCAGGCACGATCACGGAGCTGTGACCGAAGGATTTTCGGTCCGCCTGAAACTCGGGCGCTTCACCCCCCGTAGCTCCGGACACAAGGCAGGACGGTCCTGCCTCTGATCCGGAGGACACCACATGAAACTTCGTCTCGCAACCGCCGCCTTCGCCCTTGCCGCAGGCACCGCCTTTGCCGCCAGCCATGGCGGGGACAACCCGATGGTGGGCGGCGCGCCCATGTTCGCGGACAAGACCATCGTCGAGAATGCCGTGAACTCGGCCGACCACACCACCCTCGTCGCCGCAGTGCAGGCCGCCGGTCTGGTGGAAACGCTGCAGGGCGAAGGGCCCTTCACCGTCTTTGCCCCCACCAACGCGGCCTTCGCGAAGCTGCCCGCGGGCACCGTCGAAACCCTGCTGAAGCCGGAAAACAAGGACCAACTGGTCAAGATCCTGACCTGCCATGTCGTCGCCGCCAATGCGCTGGCCGCGGATATCAACAGGATGGTCGCCGATGACGGCGGGATGCATCCGGTCAAGACGGTGGGCGGCTGCGAATTCACCGCCATGATCGAAGGCGAGGCGATCAGGATCAAGGATGGCCAAGGCAATGTCGCCACGGTCGAGATCGCGGATGTAAAGCAATCGAACGGCGTCATCCACGTCATCGACACGGTCCTTCTGCCCGCGAACTGATCGCGCGGCAGAGGCTGCGCCGCGCGGGGCCGTCACTCCCCGCCGGCGGGCGGACCTGCGGCCCGCGCTGCCGCCATCTGTCCCCGAACCAAGGCCGTGGACCGCAGGCCGGGTCCCGCAGGTTTGCCCTGCGGGACCCTTTTTTTCCCGGCGGGGTCCGGTTGGCGCGGGGAGTCGCGGCTCTGCCCTTTACTTATTCCGTAGTTTGCATATGTAAGGCGGAACCCAAGCTGAAAGGCCCGACCATGACCGCCATCACCTCGATCCCCGAAGCCATCGCCGCCGCCGCCGAGGGCAGGATCACCCTGCTTGACGTGCGCGAGAGTGGCGAGATTGCCGCCTCGGGCACCGCACGGGGGGCGGTCCATATTCCGCTGGGGCTCTTGCCGCTCAAGGCCGATCCGAAGGCACCGGATTACGACCGGCGGCTGGCGGGCAAGCCTATCGCGGTGTTCTGCGCGGCGGGCGCGCGGGCGGGGCGGGCGGTCAGCCTGCTGCGGCAATTCGGGCATGAGGCGGTGAATATCGGCGGCTTCGGCGACTGGTGCGGCTGCGGCGGTCCGGTGCAGCGTCAGGCCTGACGGCGGCGCGCCTGTATCCAGTGCAGCAGGATCCCTGCCGCGCACAGCGGCAGGGCAAAGACGACCACACCCGCAGGACCGATCTGCGCGATCAGCAGGGCCAAGAGCGGCGTGCCGGTCGTGGTGCCCACATTGCCAAGCTGCGCCACCGCGCCCGAGGCGCGGGCGCGATCGCCGGCCGTATCGTTCAGCTGCGGGATGGAGGCGAAGCTGGCACCCTGCACGATCCCCATCGCGCCGGCCAATGCGAAGGCCGCCACAAGGGCCAGCACAGGCTGGTCCCATCCGGCCCAGAGCGCCAGTGTCGCCACCAGCCCCGCCCCGTAGCCCGCCTGCACCATCTGCACGGCACTGATGTAGCGCAGCCCCCAGACCCCCAGCGTCAGCGAGACGGCAATGGACAGAAGCGGCATCCCCGCCGCGGCCAGCGCGCGCTGGCCTTCCGGCAGGAGCGGGGGCAGCAGGGTGAGAAGCGCCACGTAAAGCGCGGTGTAGAAGACGAACCCCATCGCGGGTGCTGCCATGCGGGGCGAGGCGTAGATGGTCCCGTGCTGCCGGACCAACCCGCCGATCGAGGGCAGCGGCGGTGCGGCAGGATCGCGCGGCAGCAGCAGGGCAAGGATCACGGCCAGCGCGGCCATCCAGACGGCATGGGTCAAAAACAGCGCCGCCACGCTGCCCCCGGCCAGAAGCGGCGGGGCGATCAGGGCCAGCAGGGCATAGGTCACGCCGAAGAAGCTGCTCCACAGCGTCATGGCAAGGCCCTGGTGGCGCGGCGGGGCGAGGCCTGCGATCATCGTGGGGCCGACCACCACGATGGCAAGATGTGACACCCCTTCCAGCACGCGGGTCAGGATCAGCGCGGCATAGGGCAGCGGCAGGGTCTGGAGCGCAGAGACGACCGCCCCCAGCGCCAGCGCCGCGACGATGGCACGGCGCGGCCCGACGCGCGCGACCAGAAGCCCCGCCGTGGTGCCGAAGACCAGCCCGACGATGCCGACGATGGACACGATCAGCCCGATCCCCGCCGCGCCATGTTCGGGATAGCGCGCGGCCATAAGGTCGAAGGAAAAGGACAGCTTGCCGAACTGCGCCGCCGAACCCAGCCCCGCCAGCCAGAGGGCCAGCACCGTCACGACAGCGCGCATCCCCTGCCCCTTCCCCGTTGTCCAAATATCCTCGGGGGGAGTCATGGCGCAGCCATGACGGGGGGCAGACGGCCCCCCTGCCCGGCCCGATCCCCGCGCGGCGTCAGAAGTGCAGCGCGCGGCCGTAGGCGTCAAGCACCGCTTCGTGCATCATCTCGGACAGGGTGGGATGCGGGAACACGGTGTTCATCAGGTCTTCCTCGGTCGTCTCAAGCGACCGGCCCACGACATAGCCCTGTATCAGCTCGGTCACCTCGGCGCCGATCATGTGGGCACCAAGGAGTTCGCCGGTCTTGGCGTCAAATACGGTCTTGATCATGCCTTCGGATTCGCCAAGGGCGATAGCCTTGCCATTGCCGATGAAGGGGAAGCGGCCGACCTTGATGTCATAGCCCGCCTCTTTCGCCTTGGCCTCGGTCAGCCCGACCGATGCCACCTGCGGGTGGCAATAGGTGCAGCCGGCGATGGAATTGGGCTTGATCGGGTGCGGATGCTTGCCCGCGATGAGTTCGGCCACCATGACGCCCTCGTGGCTGGCCTTGTGCGCAAGCCACGGCGCGCCCGCGATGTCGCCGATGGCGTAAAGCCCGTCGACACCCGTGCGGCAGAATTCGTCGGTGATGACATGGGTGCGGTCGATCTTCACCCCCAGCGCCTCGAGCCCGAGGTTTTCGACGTTGCCGACGATGCCGACGGCGGAAATCACCGTGTCGAAGTCGTGGGTTTCGATCTTGCCGCCGATTTCGATATGCGCGGTGACGCCCACGCCCGGCTTGCGGTCCAGCTTCTTCACCCCAGCCTTTTCGAGGATCTTCATGCCCTGCTTGACGAACTGCTTTTTCGCGAAGGCGCTGATCTCTGCATCCTCGACGGGAAGGATGCGGTCCATCACCTCGACCACCGTCGTATCGGCGCCAAGCGTGTTGAAGAAGGAGGCGAATTCGATGCCGATGGCGCCCGAGCCGATCACGAGGAGCTTTTTCGGCATCCGTTTGGGTTGCAGCGCGTGCTTGTAGGTCCAGACCAGATCGCCATCCGCCTCGAGCCCCGGAAGTTCGCGGGCGCGGGCCCCGGTGGCGAGGATGATGTGCGGGGCAGTCAGGTCTTCGGTGCCCTTGTCGGTTTTCACCGAAACCTTGCCCTTGGCGGTGACGGTGGCCTGCCCCATCACGACCGCGATCTTGTTCTTCTTCATCAGGTGGCCGATGCCGGAGGACAGCTGTTTCGCCACCCCGCGCGAGCGGGCGACGACGGCGGGCAGGTCATAGCCGATCCCGTCAGCCTTCAGCCCGAATTCCTTGGCGCGGTGCATCAGGTGGAAGACTTCGGCCGAGCGCAAGAGCGCCTTGGTCGGGATGCATCCCCAGTTCAGGCAGATGCCGCCCAGATGTTCGCGTTCGACGATGACGACCTTCAGGCCCAGTTGCGCCGCACGGATGGCGGCGACATAGCCGCCCGGACCTGCACCGATCACGATCACATCATAGGCAGCGGCCATCGGATTTCCTCCCTCAAAGAAACTGGTTTGGCCTTAAACTACTTTTCGGACCCAAGCAACGCAGGCAGCGCCGCAGCCCCATGCAGCCAGCGCATGGCTCATTCCGCAGCCTGCAGGCGCCGCAGCTCGGCCGCGTAGCCGCCCTGATCGAGCCAGTCCTGTTCCTGCGGGGTGGAAAACCGCCCCATGGCCACGTTGCGGCCGGGAAAGCGGCCGAAGCGGGCGATGATCGCCTGATGCGCGCGGGCATGCAGCGCCATTGCGGGGTCCGAGGACAGGCGTTCGGCCATCAGCCGCACGGCAAGGTCCTGATCGGCGGTGTCTTCGGAATGTTCGAAGGGCATGTAGAAGAATTGCCGGTCCGGTTCCGGCGCGCCCATGTCCCAGCCTGCGGCAAGCGCGGTTCGGGCGGCATCACGGGCGCGGGCGTCGGTGGCGAAGCTGTCGGCGGTGCCGCGGAACATGTTGCGCGGCAGCTGGTCGGTCAGGATGAGGAAGGCCAGCGTGCCGACCGTGCCGTCGATCCAGTGGTCCAGATGGCCTTCGCGCGCGGCCTGCCAGAGATCGGCAAAGCGGTCGCGGCAGGCGGCGTCGATCTCCTCTCCCCCGGCATACCAGCCGTCGGGGCCGATCTCGCCCAGCCAGAAATCCAGCAGTTCCACCGGGTCCGACATGGGGCGTCCTTTCCTTTGTCACGGCCAGCGTGGCAGGGAACGCAGGGCGGCGCAACCGCGCTTTAGCGGTCCTTCTCGATCACTGCCGTGGCCGCGACGGGCGAGGCGGTGGGCACGATGAAGGCGGAGGGCCCGCTTCCCGCCGGCGACGCGCGGCGCGACATCCGCCAGATCGCATAGCCGGTCAGAAGGGCATAGAGCGCGGCGATGAACAGGAAGAAGCCGCCGGATCCGACCTGCGCCATGATCCAGCCCGTCACGATCGGCCCGAAGATCGCGCCGAAGCCGTTGAGGAAGATCATCCCCGCGCTGGCCGCCGCCATGTCGTCCTTGGACAGGAAGTCGTTGGTATAGGCGATGAGCAGCGCATAGACCGGATTGGTGATCCCCCCCAGCAGCAATGCCACCACCAGATAGGCCATAAAGGGCAGATCGAACAGACCGGCGACCAGCATGACGACCGTGGCGATGCCCGACAGGCCCGTGATCAGCAGGCGGCGGTCCATCCGGTCGGACAGCCAGCCGATGGGATATTGCAGCACCAGCCCGCCCACATAGAGCGCGCCGACGAAGATGGAGATGTCGCGGACCGACAGATCCTCCATCGCGCCCCAGACCGAGGCCATGCCGAACATGGCCGAAAACACCCCGCCCGTCAGCAGCATCCCCGCGCAGCCGAGGGGCGAGATGCGGAAGAGCGCGCGGAAGGACAGGCCCTTGGTGGATTCGAAGGTGGGCGCGGGGGTGGGGGCAAGCAGCATGGGCATGAAGGCCAGCGACACCAGAACCGAGGGGATCACGAACAGCACGAAGCCCGAGGGATCGCCCACGTTCAGGATGGCTTGGCTGGCGATGATCCCCACCATCTGCACGATCATATAGGCCGAAAGCGCCTGCCCCCGCGTCTCGTTCGTGGCGGCGTTGTTCAGCCAGCTTTCGGCGGTGATGTAGATGCCGGAAAAGCAAAAGCCGATCAGCACGCGCAGCGCCGTCCAGACCATCCAGTCGGCCGCCACCGGATAGACCACCAGCACCGCCGAGATGAGCGAGCCGAGCGCCGCGAAGACGCGCACATGCCCCACCTTGCGGATCATGGCGGGGGCGAGTTGCGAACCCACCAGAAAGCCCGCGAAATAGGCCGACATCACGAGCGAGATTTCAAAGGTCGAAAACCCCTCGATCGCGCCGCGGATGCCCAGAAGCGTGCCCTGTATGCCGTTGCCCACCATCAGGAGCATCACGCCCAGAAGCAGCGGCCAGGAGGTGGAGACGACTTTCAGCATGGGGCACCGCGGCAAGGGTCGAGGAAGACAGGATAGCACCGGCCGGATCACCGGCACGGAAGGAAAGCGACGCGGGCTCTGCCCCTCCCGTCAGGGGACGAGAAGCGAGGAATCCCCGTAGCTGAAGAAGCGGTAGCGGTTGGTCACCGCGTGGTCATAGATGCGGCGGATGCGGTCGGGGCCCATGAGGGCGGAGACGAGCATCATCAGCGTGGATTTGGGCAGGTGGAAATTGGTCATCAGCGCGTCGGTCACGCGGAAGCGGTAGCCGGGATAGATGAAGATGTCGGTGGGTCCGGTCCAGGGATGCAGGGTGCCATCGGCATCGGCGGCGGATTCGATCAGGCGCAGGGCGGTCGTGCCCACGGGGATGATCCGGCCCCCTGCCCGCCTTGTCGCGTTGATCTCGGCCGCGGCACCGGGGGTGATCTGGCCCCATTCGGCATGCATGCGGTGGGTGGTCACGTCGTCCACCTTGACCGGCAGGAAGGTGCCTGCGCCGACATGCAAGGTGACTTCGGTGAATGTCACGCCCTTCTCGGCCAAGGCGCGCAAGAGCGCCTCGTCGAAATGGAGCGAGGCGGTGGGGGCGGCGACGGCGCCCGCGTGGCGGGCAAAGACCGTCTGGTAATCAGTCGCGTCCTGCGCGTCGGGGGCGCGTTTGGCGGCGATATAGGGCGGCAGGGGCATCGCGCCCGCCTGCGCCAGCGCCGCGTCGAAATCGTCGCCGGTCAGGTTGAAGGTCAGGCGCAGGTCCGTCTCGCCCTTTTCGGCCACAGTGGCGGAAAGCGCGTCGGAAAAGCGGATCGTTTCCCCTTCGTTCACCTTCCGTAGCGGTCTTGCCAGCGCGCGCCAGCCTTCGGCGGCAGGTTCGAGAAGGGTGATCTCGACCTTGGCGACGGCCTCGCCCCGCGTGCGGTGGCCGGTCAGGCGGGCGGGGATGACGCGGGTGTTGTTCAAGACCAGCCGGTCGCCCGGGCGGAAGATGTCGATCAGGTCATAGACGTGGCGGTCGCTGATGCGGTCGCCCTCGGCCAGCAGGAGCCGCGCATGGGTGCGGGGCCGCGCGGGGCGGGTCGCGATCAGGTCTTCGGGCAGGTGAAAGTCGAAATCGGAAAGTTTCATCCGTCGGGATTTCCAAGCCTTGGCGGTTCACCCCGGAACAGTTCGCGGAACATGCCGGGCGTCAGGATCGACAGCGGGTTGACCGAGACGAGCGCGCGGTCCGACGATCCCCGGACCTTGTAGTTGAAGCCGAAGAGCCCCTCGCCGCGCCGCGTCAGGAAGGCCCCGATGCCGTTGACCATGTAGATCGGGGAGATCACCCCCTGCAAGGCCAGTTCCTTGGAGTCCGTACCATAGACCCCCGCCATCGACACGCCCATGGAATTGCCCACGGCCGAGCCGCGCGTGATCTCGACCGCGTTGGGGGTCAGGACGAATTCGCCCAAAGCCTGACTGAAGAGCAGCCCGTCGCCGTTGAGCTGTTCAAGGATGCCCACGACCGACACGGCGTTGAGGAGTTCGGCCAGCACGGGGGCGTCGACCACGCGGATGTTGCGGATATCGGCGCTGCCGTCATAGACCCCGCCCTGCGCGCGGGGGCGCAGCGTCATGTCGAGCCTGCCGCCCCGCGCCGAAGAAAAGACGCCGGCCGAGGCCATGACGCCGCCCGCATTGTCGGACTGCACCCGCACGGCGGTGCCATTGCGGGTGGGGACGACGCTGCCCGAGACGGCGGCCTTGCCGTTCACGAGACCCGAGAAGCTGCCGTTGAAGCCGCCGCGCGGGGTGAAATTGCCGTTGAAGCGCGTGAGGCGGATGCTTTCGGTGACACGCAGGCTGTCGAGCGTGACGGAAAGCGGGATGTCGGCCCCCGCGCCACCGCCCCCGCCGCCTGTGTCATCGTCGGGTTTGCGGCGCAGGTCGGCCGTCCCGCCAAGGACCGAGACGGCCACCGGCCGCCCCTCGCCCCGGCCTTCGATGGCGACCGCCCCCTCCATCCAGCCGCCCAGATCGACGCGGTCGAAGCGCGCGACCTCCAGCCCGCCTTGCGGGGTCAGGGTCACGCTGCCCTCGGCCGACAGGCCCGGCGCATCGAGCGTCAGGCGGTCGATGCGGGCTGGGCGCGACAGGGTGGCCGCGACCTCCAGCCGCCCCGTGGCGGCGGGGGGTTTGCGCCAGCCGGTGCCGGGGATGGCAAGGGTCAGCCGGTTCAGGTCCGAGATCAGAGTGAGCTTGGCGGGCTGGCCCTTGGGCAGGGTGATCCGCACCGTGCCGCTGCCGGTGCCAGAGGCCAGCGCCTCAGGCAGGCCAAGGCGGAATTCCTCGATGGTGCGGCGGGAGAGTTCGACAGTGCCTTCGATGCTGGCGGGGGGGGCGTCCTTGCCGAAGGGTTGGAGGAAGGTGACGTCGAAGGGCACCTCGCCCACCGTGCCCTGCCCCGAGACGCGCATCCCCTTCGGCTCTGCCGTGAGGGTCAGGAAGGGGGCGCGGACGGTCTTGCCCTCGACCAGTTTCGGGCTGGAGAAATCGCGCACCGTGCCGTCGACGCGGAAGCTGACATCGCCCGGCATCAGCTTTGGCACCAGCGGAAAGCGCAGCGTGGCCGCAATGGTGGCATCGCCGTCGCCCAGTTCGACGGGGCGACCCGCCTTGGCCAGAAAGCCGAAGGGCGGCTCGTCCAGCAGCGACAGCGCGGCGGTCAGGCTGGACCGGGTCTGCAACAGCACCTCGGCCTGCGCGGGGCGCTTGGTGATGTCGAGCACGGAAAAGACCGATCCCGCCATGTCGATCACCCCGCCTAGGGGCGGCGTGACCGATCCGCGGCTGACGACCATCGTGTAGCTCAGCCCCTCGATCGTGGCATAGCCGTCGGCCTGCCGGATGGGTGGCAGGGTCCGCAGGAAGCGCACGTCGGTATCGGTGAAGTCATAGCCCAGCGACAGCACCGGTTCCTTGCCCGGCGCGATGCGCAGCGCAGCCTTGACGTCGGTCAGGGTGCCTTCGAGCAGGTTCTGCGACAGCCAGTCGCGCGTCTTGGCCACCAGCCGCACGGGCCAGAGCGCGAGCAGATCGGTATGGCCGATCCGGTCGAGTTGCAGGTCGACCGAAGCCGTCCATCCCCCCGCCCCCGCGCCGACCGTGCCGCGCGCGGTGAGACGGCGGTCATCTTCCACCAGTGCGACCTGTCCGATATCGACGGCAAAGGGATCAAGCCGCAGGCGCAGGTCGATCGCGCCTTCGCTGAAACGGACGGGGGCCACGAAGAGACCTTCGGGATCGACCTGCATTTCCGAGATATGGACCTGCGTCAGGAAGGCATCGGGAAGCCGCGCGCCAAGGGGGCCGGTCAGGATGGTGCCGTCGGTGGCCGCCAGATAGCTGTGCCCCGTCGCCTTGAGACGCAATGTGGTGCTTTCCACGTCCAGCGCCGCCAGCTCTACCCGCCCGCGCGCCGGATCATAGCCGAGCTTGACCGTCGCGCGGTCAAAGGCGATGGCCTGTGCATCCGGCGCGGGTTTGAGCGCGCCCGCCCCGATGTCGAGCTGTGCCTGAAGCGCGGAGATGCCCTCGGCCCCTGCCCCGGCCGACAGGCGGCCCGAGATCGGGGCATCGAGGATGCCGAGGGGGGCAAGCGCGGGCAGGAAGGCCGCAAGATCGCCCGAGGGCACACGGTCCACCGTCGCGGAAAGGCGCGCGCTGTTCGTGCCCTTGGCCGAGACGACGGTCACCTGCGCCTGCGGGGCGACACCTGCGGTTTCCAGCAGGGTAAAGCCCATCTCGGCGCGCAACTCGGCGGGGCGGTTCTCCAGCCGCACCCGTCCGTCACCCAGATTCCACACCCGTCCGCTGCGCCGGTCGGTCAGCGAGACGGTCAGCGCATCCGCCTCGACCGCGACGAGCCGTGACAGGACCGGCAAGGCAAGCGCGCGGTCCACGGCGGCGAAGAGTTCGGGCAGGCTCTTGACCGGGCGCGCCAGTCCCGTCCCACCCAGCAGGATGTCCAGCCGCCCGTCCCGCTGGCGCGTCAGGTCCACCCGCGCGCCGGACAGGCGCAGGGTTCCGGGGCGGAGCTGTCCCTCCATCGCGGCGGCGGGGTCGAAGCTGATCTGCGTCTGCGGCAGGATCAGCACGGGCGCACCGTCGGGCTTGAGCAGGCGCGCATCCTCGAATTGCAGGCGGGGCACCCATGCCTCGTCCACGCCGATCTGGATGCCGCCGATGGCAAGCGAGGTGTCCGGCAGGCTTTCGGCAAGCCCGCGGTTCAGGCGGGTTTCGACCTCGGCCACGGCCCAGACCGGCAGGCGTATCTGGCTGCCCGTCAGGCCCAGCAGGGCAAAGCCGCCACCAAGGACAAGCACGACCAGCGTGACCAGTGTCACAAGGCCGCCACGCAGCAGGCGGCGCGGACGGCGGGCCGTGGCGGCACCGTCCGGCGGGGGCGCGGCAGGACGTGCTGCGAGGGAGGCGGACTCCGCCTCCTGCGCCGCGGGCGTATCTGTCCGTTCGGCCCCTGTTTCGGACACCTTCGCCGCCCTCTCCATCATCTCGTTGCCGGGATTGCCTTTATCTTCCTCCGAAGGCAACTAGAACGCAAAGGGTTGATCCTCAAAAGGCAAGGAGCCGCACATGATCTCCGCAGGCGATACCGCCCCCGATTTCACCCTGCCGCGCGATGGCGGGACCGAGGTGACGCTGTCCTCGTTCCGTCCGGGCAAGGTGGTGCTGTATTTCTATCCCAAGGACGACACGCCCGGCTGCACGCTGGAGGCGCAGGATTTCACCGCCCGTCTGGCCGATTTCACGGCGGCGGGGACGACGGTCATCGGCATCAGCAAGGACAGCGTCAAGGCGCATGACAAGTTCTGCAAGAAGCACGGGCTGGGCGTGATCCTCGCCTCGGACGAGGCGGGCCATACCTGCGAGGATTACGGGGTCTGGCTGGAAAAGAGCATGTACGGCAAGACCTATATGGGCGTGGAGCGCACGACCGTGCTGATCGACGGGGCGGGCAAGGTGGCGCGGGTCTGGAACAAGGTCAGCGTCAAGGGCCATGCCGACGAGGTTCTGGCGGCGGCAAAGGCGCTGTGAGGGGGGCCCTTTGATGCAGACGCTGGCCGAAATGGCGGTGGAGGTGCTGACCACCGCCGACGGGCGCGCCAAGACCGCGCTGGGGCGGCGGCATGCGGCCGCGTGGTTCGCCGCGCGGGCGGCGGGCGCGCCCCTGCCCGTTGGGCGGGCGGACCCGCCCCTGCGCCCTGCCCGTCCGGCCAGGCCCGAACTGCTGGACCCCCGCGACGTGCCGCGCCGCAGGCCCGGCTCGCCCGCGGGGCGCATCGCGCTGTTGCATGCCGTGGGGCATATCGAGCTGAACGCGGTCGATCTGCACTGGGACATCATCGCCCGCTTCACCGACCATCCCATGCCGCTTGGCTTCTACGACGACTGGGTCAAGGCCGCGGACGAGGAAGCCAAGCATTTCAACCTGATCTGCGACTGTCTTGAAGCGATGGGCAGCCATTACGGCGCCCTGCCCGCCCATGCGGGCATGTGGCGCGCCGCCGAGGATACGGCCGCGGACCTGCTGGGCCGTCTGGCCGTTGTGCCCATGGTGCTCGAGGCGCGGGGGCTGGATGTGACGCCCGGCATGATCGACATCTTCCGCAAGGCGGGCGAGGACGGGCCCATCGCCGCGCTGGAGACGATCTATGCCGAGGAGGTGGGCCATGTCGCCTATGGCTCCAAATGGTTCAACTGGCTTTGCGGGCGCGAGGGGCTGGACCCGAAGGAAGTGTTCCACGATCTGGTCCGCCGCTATTTCCACGGCGCGCTGAAGCCGCCCTTCAACGAGGAGAAGCGCGCCGAGGCGGGCATTCCGCCCGATTTCTACTGGCCTCTGGTCGGGGACGGGCTGTCGGTCGCGGACTGACGCGGCACCGGGCCGCTGCGCGGGACGCCCCGCCCATCGGCGGGAATTTGCCGAAGGGTGGCGGATTTCGGGCAGCGGACAGGGCCGTCCGACCAAAGATGTTGCGGGGTACGGGGGGGCTGGCTAATCAGGGGGCGCCTCCGCTTGGGAGATGCTCGCCCGTCCCTGTCACAACGTACGGAAACCTGCCAAGTGCTGACGCGTGTCGCCTACCGGATCAACGCCACACTCGAGCGTTACATCCCAGAACAGCGCCTGTTCCTGAAATCCGACACCGAGACGCGTTTCATCCGCCTGCGACCCGTGACGCAACTTGTCGCCATGACCGGCGCGTCCATGTTCATCGCCTGGACAATCGTGGCGACGGCCGTGCTGATGATGGATTCGATCGGGGCGGGATCGTCGCGCGAACAGGCGCAGCGCCAGCAGACCATGTACGAGGAGCGGCTGAACGCCCTCTCCGCCGACCGCGACCTGCGTGCCGAAGAGGCCGCGCGGGCGCAGGCGCGCTTCAACCTTGCGCTGGAGCAGGTGGCCGACATGCAGGCGCGGCTCCTGGCCTCCGAGGACCGCCGCCGCGAGCTGGAGACGGGGATCGAGGTGATCCAGTCCACCCTGCGCCGCACCATGACCGAACGCGACGAGGCGCGCGGCAAGGCCGAAGCCGCGACGCTGGCGCTGGCGCAGACCACCGGATCGGCGCGCACCGAGCAGGGCCGCGTGCAGGATACGGTCGCCACGCTGGACATCCTGACCGAAGCGCTGGGCCAGACCGCGCGGGAGCGCGACCTGATGGAAGGTGCCGCCGAGAAATCGGCCGAGCGGGTGGACGAGGTGCTGGCGCAGAAGCGCGCCATCGAGATGCAGAACGACGCGATCTTCGCCAAGCTGGAAGAGGCGGTGACCGTCTCGATGGAGCCGCTGGACAACATGTTCCGCGATGCGGGCCTGTCGCCGGACGATCTGCTGGGCCAGATCCGCAAGGGCTATTCCGGCAGCGGAGGGCCGCTGTCGCCGATCAGCCTGTCCACTTCGGGCGGTCAGGGGTCGGTCAGCGCGACGCGGGCCAATGCCATCCTGCAGGGGCTGGACCGCATGAACATGTACCGCATCGCGGCCTTCAAGACGCCCTTCGCCATGCCCGTGAACACCCCCGTCCGCTTTACCAGCGGTTTCGGCGGGCGCAGCGATCCCTTCGGTCGCGGCTGGCGGCGGCACGAGGGGCAGGATCTGGCCGGTAGCTATGGCGCGCCGATCCTTGCCACGGCTGACGGGGTCGTGACCTATGCGGGATGGGAGAACGGCTATGGCCGTCTGGTGAAGATCCGCCACGACTATGGCATCGAGACGCGCTATGGCCATCTGTCGCAAATCCGCGTCAATGTGGGCGATCGGGTATCGCGCGGCGACCGGATCGGTGATATGGGCAATTCTGGACGCTCGACCGGAACGCATCTTCACTACGAGATCCGTATCGGGGGCGAGGCAATCAACCCGATGACCTTCATAAAGGCAGCGAGAGATGTTTTCTAAGAGCCGAATCAACGAGCCGGGTCCGAAGCAGGCCGAGGCGGAAAAGCCCAAGGCACCGGAGACCAGCGTGACCAAGCCCAGCACCGACTTCACCCCTTCGGCCCCCAAGGGCAAGGCTGCGGCCTCCGTGCTGTCGTCGGATCTGACGGTGGTCGGCAACCTGCGCACCACCGGCGACATCCAGGTCGAAGGCACGGTCGAAGGCGACATCCGCGCGCATCTGCTGACGGTGGGCGAAAGCGCCACCATCAGGGGCGAGATCGTGGCGGATGACATCGTGGTCAATGGCCGCGTGATCGGCCGCGTGCGCGGGCTGAAGGTGCGGCTGACGTCGACCGCGCGGGTCGAGGGCGACATCATCCACAAGACCATCGCGATCGAAAGCGGCGCGCATTTCGAAGGGTCGGTCCAGCGTCAGGACGACCCGCTGGCACAGGGCCGCGCCCCCGGTGCGGCGCCGGTCAATCCGGCCCCTGCCACCCCGACGGTCAAGCCCGACGAGTTGTGATCCCCGCCCTTTGCGGAACGCGACGGGGCGCCTTCGGGCGCCCTTTTGCATGTCAGGCCCAGGCCACCGCGCGGCGGTAGAGGTGCCAGCTGGCATGGCCCAGCACCGGCAGCACGATGAAAAGCCCGAGGAAACCGGGCAGCATCCCGACAAAGAGCAGCGACGCGATGAAGGCCCCCCAGCCCAGCATGATGACCGGATTCTCGCGCACAAGGGCGAGAGAGGTCAGCATCGCGGTGACGAAATCCACCTCGCGGTCATCCAGCAGCATGGGCAGGCTGACCACGGTCAGGGCGTAAAGCAGCGTGGCAAAGACCGCCCCCACAGCCGTGCCGAAGGCCAGCATCGCCAACCCCTCGGGCGTGAGGAACACGCCCATCGAGGAGGAGACGTTGGTCATCGTCGACTTGCCGAGGAAAAGCGCGAAGATCATGTGGGACAGGAAGTTCCAGAACAGGAAGAACACCACGATCACCGCCGCCATGGAGGGGATCTGGCGGTCCTTCTGGCGGAACACCGCACCGAGGATTTCGGACAGCACCAGCGGCACCCCGCCTTCGCGGCGGCGGCTGATCTCGTAAAAGCCGCAGGCGACGAAGGGGCCGAGGATGGGGAAACCGGCGGCGGCGGGAAGGGTCCACCAGACCTGCCCCTTCAGCGTGAAGGCAAGGAACAAAAGCCAGCCGCCCGCGAAATAGACGGTGGCGAAGAAGGCGCCATAGGTCGGCTGGGCAAGGAAATCGCTCCAGCCTTCGCGCAGGGCGTGGCGCAGGTCGGACATGTCCAGCGACAGGATCTCAGGCCGCGCCGCGGGCGGCATGCCGGTCTGATAGGTCATGGTTCCCCTCCGCTTTTGCACGGAGCCTATGCGCGGGGGACCGGCGGGGCAAAGATGTTTTTTGGATGTAGCCTTAGTCTTCGGCGGTCGCTTCGGCGCGGGACTTGCCCGCCACGTCCATCGCCAGCGTCGCCGCCATGAAGCGGTCGAGGTCGCCGTCCAGAACCCCCTGCGTGTCCGAGGTTTCGACGCCGGTCCGCAGGTCCTTGACCATCTGGTAGGGCTGCAGGACGTAGGAGCGGATCTGGTTGCCCCATCCCGCCTCGCCCTTGGCCGCGTGCTGGGCGTTGATCTCGGCGTTCCGCTTGTCGAGTTCCATCTGGTAGAGCCGCGATTTCAGCGCGTTCATCGCGATCTCGCGGTTCTGGTGCTGGGATTTCATCGACGAGGTCACGACGATGCCGGTCGGAAGGTGGGTGATCCGCACTGCCGAGTCGGTGGTGTTCACGTGCTGCCCGCCCGCGCCGGAGGACCGGTAGGTGTCGATGCGGATTTCACTGTCGGGGACCACGATCTCGATATTGTCGTCCACCACGGGATAGACCCAGACCGAGCAGAACGAAGTATGCCGCCGCGCCGCCGAGTCATAGGGCGAGATGCGGACAAGACGGTGCACGCCCGATTCCGATTTCAGCCAGCCATAGGCGTTCTGGCCCGTGATCTTGTAGGCAGCCGACCGGATGCCCGCCTCTTCGCCCGCGGTTTCGGATTGCAGTTCGACCTTGTAGCCCTTCTTCTCCGCCCAGCGGACGTACATCCGCGCCAGCATCGAGGCCCAGTCGCAGGATTCCGTCCCGCCGGCGCCGGCGTTGATTTCGAGGAAGGTGTCGTTCCCGTCCGCCTCGCCGTCGAGAAGCGCCTCGAGTTCCTTGGCGGCGGCGATGTCGACCAGCGATTTCAGCGAAGCCTCGGCCTCGGCCACGATTTCCTGATCGCCCTCCATCTCGCCCAGTTCGATCAGCTCGACATTGTCGCGCAGTCCCGCTTCGATCATGCGGTAGGTCGACACGGCATCCAGCAGCGCCTGACGTTCGCGCATGAGCTTCTGCGCCTTGGCGGGGTCGTTCCACAGATCGGGCGCCTCGATCATGGCGTCGAATTCTTCCAGACGGTGGGGGGCGGTTTCCCAGTCCATGCGCTGCGCGAGCAGTTTCAGCGACTTGGTGATCGCATCGACATTGTTCTGCGTCTCAGAGCGCATGGCGGTCGTTCCTGTCTGTCTGGTTGCGGCGGGGTGATAGCGGTTGCGGCGGATGCGGGCAAGGGCGGCAAGGCCCGTCTAGTAGAGCCCGCCGGAACTGAGCGTTCCGAAATCCGCCTTTTCGGGGATCACGGCGGTTTCGCCGGTGGCCGTGGTCACCGTCGTCTCGCCCCCGCCATCGCTTTCGCCATAGGCGAAGAGTGGCAGGTTCGATCCCATGGCAAAGCCGCCGTCCACCATCATGTCCAGACCGATGATGCCGTCCACGCCTTCGCGGAAATATTCGACCTGCACGTTCGGCCCGCTGGCATCGTCGGGCAGCAGCGCGCCGGTGAAACGGTCAAGCTTGACCCAGCGCCCGCCGGGGGGGACGCGGAATTCGGCCCCGCCATATTTGGCGACGGCTTCCTTCATGAATTTCTGGAACACGGGCGCGCACATCCCGCCGCCCGAGGCGCCGGAGCCGAGGCTGCGCGGCTGGTCGTAGCCCATGTAGCAGCCCGCCACGATGTTCGAGGTATAGCCGATGAACCACACGTCCTTGGCATCGTTCGTGGTGCCGGTCTTGCCCGCCACCGGAACCGGCAGGTCGACCGCGCTGGAGGCGGTGCCGCGGGTGACGACGCCTTCCATCATCGAGGTGAGCTGATAGGCGGTGACGGCATCCATGACCCGTTCGCGCTCCGACCGGATCGTCACGCCTTCGCCTGCGGGCAGGTTGGCGGTGGCGCAGTCGATGCAGTCGCGCGTGTCGTGGCGATAGATGGTGCGGCCGAAGCGGTCCTGCACGCGGTCGACCAGCGTGGGTTCCACCCGCTCGCCGCCATTGGCGAACATGGCATAGGCGGCGACCATCTTGAACAGCGTGCTTTCCTGCGCGCCAAGGCTGTTGGCAAGGAAGGGGCGCATGGGGTCGTAGACGCCGAAGCGTTCGGCATAGCGGGCGACGGTTTCCATACCGATTTCCTGCGCGATCCGCACGGTCATCAGGTTGCGCGACTGTTCGATCCCCGTGCGAACGGGGGTCGGCCCGTAGAATTTGTTGGATGCGTTCTTGGGCGTCCAGAGCCCTTCGGCGGTTTCCACCTCGATCGGGGCGTCGACGACGATGGTGCCGGGGGTGAAGCCGTTGTCGAGCGCTGCGGCATAGACGAAGGGTTTGAAGCTGGACCCCGGCTGGCGGGTGGCCTGCGTGGCGCGGTTGAAGACGCTGTCCTGATACGAGAACCCGCCCTGCATCGCGATGACGCGGCCGGTGAAGACGTCCATCGCCATGAAGCCGCCCTGCACTTCGGGGATCTGACGCAGCGACCAGCGGACGAAGCTGCCATCCTCGTCAGACGTCACGGGGCGCACCAGCACCACATCGCCGACCGACACGAGGTCGCCCGCGCTGTTCGCCCTGGGGCCCAGCGACCCGTCGGCGTTGCGCTTGCGCGCCCAGGTCACGTCCTCGGCGGGAATCCAATGGCCATCGGCGTCATCCTCCACCCCCTCGATGCCGATGCGGGCGTCATTCTCGCCCACTTCCAGCACCACGGCGGGGGACCATCCGGCGATGTCGCGCGGCACCTCGATCTGGGTCAGGTTCGGGCGCCAGTCGGCCAGCTGTTCGGCGGGCATCACCTTGCCCGTCCCGCGCCATACACCCAGCGAGCGGTCGTATTTCTCCAGCCCCTCGCGCAGGGCGGCGGCGGCGACGGCCTGCAGGTCGGGATCGACCGTGGCGCGGATCGACAGGCCACCGCCGAAGAATTCCTCCTCGCCGAAGGTGGACGAGAGCTGGCGGCGGATCTCGTCGGTGAAATAGCCACGGGGGGGCAGCGCCTCGCGGAAGGCGGGGTAGTCGCCGTTCTGCACGGTGAGCAGCGGCTGTTCCGCCTCGGCCTTGGCCTGTTCACGGGTGATGTAGCCATCTTCGGCCATGCGGTTCAGCACATAGGCCCGACGTTCCAGCGCGCGGTCCTTGTTGCGGACGGGGTGCATTTCGGACGGCGCCTTGGGCAGGGTGGCAAGATAGGCCGCCTCGCCCGCCGTCAGGGCGGAGAGGGGTTTGTTGAAATAGGTCTGCGCCGCGGCGGCGACGCCATAGCTGTTCTGGCCGAGGAAGATCTCGTTCAGGTAAAGTTCGAGGATCTTGTCCTTGGACAGCGTTTCCTCAAGACGGGTGGCAAGGATGATTTCCTTGATCTTGCGTTCACCCGTGCGGTCGCCGGAGAGAAGAAAGTTCTTCATCACCTGCTGGGTGATGGTCGAGGCGCCGCGCAGATCCTTGCCGCGTGTCAGGATCGCATCGCGGAAGGCCGCCGCCATGCCGGTGACGTCATAGCCGTGATGGGCGTAGAAGTTCTTGTCCTCGGCCGCGATGAAGGCCTGTTTGACGACGGCGGGGATATCCTCGATCGGCACGAACAGGCGGCGTTCCTGCGCGAATTCGTCGATGATCCGCCCCTCGCCGGAATAGATGCGGCTGATCGTGGGGGGGGTGTATTGCGCGAGGCTTTCATGGCTGGGAAGGTCGCGCGAATACATCCAGAAGATCGCGCCGACCGTCAGGGCGGCAAAAAGGATGCCCAGCGTGACCGCCGTAAAGATCGCCCCGAAGAAGGACCCGATAAACCTTAGCACGCGCGCAAATCCCGAAATGCAGATGATGCCGCGCTTATACACGTCCCGCGCGGGAAAGGTCAAAACGATGCCGTGAAACCGGGCGCGGCGGCGGCGGGCCACCGCCCGTTCAGTCGCCCCTGACCAGCCCCGCCAGCGCCGCATCCTGCGCCGACCATGCGCGCAAGCCGTCGCGGATCGCCGCCGTCATCGCCGCGCGCCAGTCAGGATCGAGCAGCCGCTCCAGATCCGAGGCCGAAGAGAGGAAGCCCAGTTCGATCAGGACGGACGGGATATCGGGCGATTTCAGCACCGAAAAGCCCGCCTGCTGGATCGGATGGCGGTGCATCTTGAGCCCCGCGCCCGAGATGGACTCGCGCAGCGTGACGGCCAGACGGTCGATGCGCGGCTTCGTCTCGGTCCGTGCCATGTCCATCAGGACGGTCGCCACCAGATCGTCCTGCTGCGACAGGTCCAGCCCCGACAGCAGGTCGTCGCGGTCATGCCGTTCGGCAAGGGCGCGGGCGGCCTCGTCGCTGGCTTCATCGGCGAGGGTGTAGATGGTGGCACCCACCGCCTCGCCCTCGGCCAAGGCATCGGCGTGGAGCGAGAGGAACACATGCGCCCCCGCCGCACGGGCGATGGAGGTGCGGGTTTCGAGGGGGACGAAGACATCCTCCTCGCGTGTGAGGACCACGTTGAAGCCGCCGTCGCGGACCAGCACTTCCTTCAGTTCGCGCGCGAAGGTCAGCATCAGGTCGGCCTCGGTATGGCCATCGCGTTCGGCGCCGGGGTCGATGCCGCCATGGCCGGGGTCCAGCACCACCGTCAGCGGCCCCGCGCCCCGCAGGACAGGCGGCGGTAGGTCGGCGGCAGGCGGGAGCGCCCAGTCCGGCGGCTCGGGAAGTGCGGCGGCGGCGGCAAAGCTGGCCTCGTCCGCGGGCAGCAGGCGCAGGGTGACAATGGCGCCCTGCCCCGTCGCCATCTGCGCCTGATCCACGACAAGCGGCGCGGCAAGTTCCATCACCACCCGCGACCAGCCGGGGCGGAAGCTGCCCGCATGGATTGCGGTGATATGGCGGCTGTCCTGCGCCACATCCGGCAGGGTCGACCAGTCCACCTCGCGGAAATCCATGACCAGACGGCGGGGATCGTCGGCAAGACGCACGCGCCACGGCACCGGCTGGCTGAGCGACAGCGTGATCTCGAGCGCGTCGCCCCGGTCGGTGATGGAGGATGCCGCAGGCTCCAGCCGCGCAAGCGCGGACAGGTCCTGCGCCGTGGCGGCGGGCAGCCATCCGCATAGGACCACAAGGCAGGCCACAAGAAACGCGCGCATCGATACCCCTGCTTTGCCCCGACTATCGGGCCAGTCGCGGCCCTTGTCCATTCACGACCGCTTGGCCCGCGTCTGCATATGGGCCTGCAGGCGGCGCAGCCCTTCGGTGATGTCCGCCGTGGCGCGGGCATAGGAGAAGCGCAGGGTCCGCGCCCCGCGCAGGGGGTCGAAATCCAGCCCCGGCGTGACGGCGACCCCAGCCTCTTCCAGCAACTCGCGCGAGAGGGCGAGGCTGTCATCGGTCAGGTCCGAGACATCGGCATAGATGTAGAAGGCCCCGTCGGGCGGCGCGATGCGGGTGAAGCCCGCCTTGGGCAGCCCCTCGAGCATCAGGCGGCGGTTTTCGGCATAGACGGCGCGGTTCGCCTCCAGCTCGTCGACACAGTCCAGCGCGGCGAGGGCGGCGATCTGGCTGGCATGGGGCGGGCAGATGAACATGTTCTGCGCCAGACGTTCGACGGTGCGGATATGGTCCTCGGGGACCACCATCCAGCCGATGCGCCAGCCGGTCATCGAGAAGTACTTGGAGAAGGAGTTGATGACGTAAGCCTGATCCGAGATTTCCAGCGCCGATGTGGCGCGGTCGGCGTAATGCAGGCCGTGATAGATCTCGTCCGAGATGAAGGCGATGTCGCGGGCGCGGGCCGCCTGCATCAGCCCCGAAAGATGGTCGCGCGCGAGCATCGTCCCCGAGGGATTGCCGGGCGAGGCGACGATCAGCCCCTGCATGTCGATCCCCGCAAGGTCGGCGGGGACGGGTTGCAGGCGGTTCGCGTCGCTCGTGGGGATGCCCACGGGTTCCAGCGACAGGGCGCGCAGGATCTGGCGATAGCTGGGATAGCCCGGCTCGCCCAGACCCACGCGGTCGCCGGCATCGAACAGCGCGGTGAAGGCCAGCAGGAAGGCGCCCGACGATCCGGCGGTGACGATCACGCGGTCGGGGTCGAGGTCCACGCCATACCAGCGGGCATAGAGCTGCGCGATCCCGCGGCGCAACTCGGGGATGCCGAGCGCCACGGTATACCCCAAGGGCCCCGCCTCCATCGCGCGGGCAAGGGCGGCGCGGGCGGCGGCGGGGGCGGGCGTGCCGGGTTGGCCGACCTCCATATGGATGATCGACCGCCCCGCCTCTTCCAGACGGCGCGCGGCATCGACCACGTCCATCACGATGAAGGGATCGACCTGCCCGCGCCTAGACTTCCGCATCACTGCCCCCGTAAGGTATCGGGCAATGCTCTGTCCCTTACGGGGGCCGAGGTCAAGCCAATGCCCGACACGGGCCCCAGTCACGGAGCCATCCATGCGCCGCCTTCTTGCAGGGTCCGCCCTTGCCCTTGCCGCTGCCCTGCCCGCCCTTGCCGAAGGGTTGACCGACATGACCGCAACCGAGCGCGAGGCCTTCCGTGCCGAGGTGCGGGCCTATCTGATGGAAAATCCCGAAGTCCTGATGGAGGCCATCGCGGTGCTGGAAAACCGCGAACAGGCGGCGGCGATCGAGCAGGACAAGCAGCTTCTGGCGGAATATCACGACGCGATCTTCAACGATCCGGCAAGCTGGGTGGGCGGCAATCCGGATGGTGACATCACGGTGGTGGAATTCATCGACTATCGCTGCGGCTATTGCCGCAAGGCGTGGGAAGAGGTGGACAAGCTGGTCGAAGGGGACGGGAACATCCGCTTTGTCCTGAAGGAGTTTCCGATTCTGGGCGAGCAGTCGGTGCTGTCGTCGCGCTTTGCCATCGCGGTGCTGCAACTGCACGGGGGCGAAGCCTACAAGCAGGCGCATGACGCCCTTCTGTCGCTGCGCGCCGATGCGACGCCCGAGGCGCTGGTCCGCGTGGCCGAGGGGATGGGGCTGGAGCCGCAGCCGATCATGGAGCGGATGCAGGCGCCGGAAGTCACGAAGATCATCGAGGACAACCACAAGCTGGCCCAGACGCTGCAGATTTCGGGCACGCCGACCTTCGTGATCGACGGGACCTTCGTGCGGGGCTACGTGCCGCTGGACGGGATGCAGCAGATCGTGGCGCAGCAGCGGGCGGACGGTTAGGGACGGGGGCCGCGCCCCCTATTCCGCCGCTTCCTGCGCCTTCTCGGCGGCCTCGATCTCGGCCGCCTTGGCCTCGACCAGTTCGACGATGTGGTCGATCATCCGGTCATTGCCCATCTTGTGGCTTTGCTTGCCCGCCAGATAGACCATGCCCGACCCCGCCCCGCCGCCGGTGAAGCCGATATCGGTCATCAGCGCCTCGCCCGGGCCGTTCACCACGCAGCCGATGATCGAGAGAGACATGGAGGTGGTGATGTGGGCCAAGCGATCCTCGAGCGCGGAGACGGTCTTGATGACGTCAAAGCCCTGACGCGCGCAGGAGGGGCAGGAGATGATGGTGACGCCGCGATGGCGCAGGCCAAGGGATTTGAGGATTTCGTATCCCACCTTCACCTCTTCCACCGGATCGGCAGAGAGGGACACGCGGATCGTGTCGCCAATGCCCATCCACAAGAGGTTGCCAAGACCGATGGCGGATTTGACGGTGCCCGAGACAAGGCCCCCCGCTTCGGTGATGCCCAGATGGATGGGGGCATCGGTCGCCTCGGCCAGTTGCTGATAGGCGGCGGCCGCGAGGAAGACGTCGGAGGCCTTCACACTGATCTTGAATTCGTGGAAATCATTGTCCTGCAACAGCTTGATATGGTCCATGCCGGATTCGACCATCGCGTCGGGGCAAGGCTCGCCGTATTTTTCCAAGAGGTGCTTTTCAAGGCTGCCCGCGTTGACGCCGATGCGGATGGAACAGCCGTGGTCCTTGGCGGCCTTGACCACCTCTTTCACGCGCCGCGCGTCCCCGATATTGCCGGGGTTGATCCGCAGGCAGGCCGCGCCCGCCTCGGCCGCCTCGATCGCGCGTTTGTAGTGGAAGTGGATGTCGGCCACGATGGGAACGGGGCTTTCCGCCACGATCTCGCGCAAAGCGCGGGTCGATTCCTCGTCGGGGGTCGAGATGCGGACGATATCCGCCCCCGCCACCGCCGCGCGCTGCACCTGATCGATGGTGGCGGCGATGTCGGTGGTCAGGGTGTTGGTCATGGTCTGCACGCTGATCGGCGCGTCGCCCCCCACAAGCACCTTGCCCACACGGATCTGGCGGGACTTGCGGCGATAGATGTTGCGCCAGGGGCGGACGGCGTTCAGCGACATGGGGCGTTCCTGCAGGCGGTCGGATCAGCGATAGAGATAGGCACAAGAGGCGGGAACGGCAACCGCATCCGCGCGCCCGCTTTGGCCAGACTGTAAGGCAAAGCTGACAGTCAGTCGACTGTCAGTTCTTGCGGACCGGTCGCCTCGGCCACGTTCACGAAACGGGCAAGGTCGGCATCGCCGGAGACGTCAGCCTCGGCAAAGGTCTGGGTCAGGGAATCGGCCGAGAGCGAGACGTTCTTGACCACCGACGCCCCCGGAGCGGCCGGACCATAGGTCTTGCCGTTCACGGCGAAATAGACCGAACCGGAATTGCCCGCCCGCAGGACAGGCGGCGCCTCGAGTTGCGGGACAGAGTAGCGTTCGCCCGCATCGAGGATCTTTTCGAACAGCACCGTGCCATCGGCAGACTGCACCCGCACCCAGGACGGGCGCACGGCAATGACTTCCAGTTGCGGCGCGGCATCGGCCACCACCTGCACCCCGTCTTCGCCCAGAGCCTCGGCCACGGCGGTATCGACGGCGTCGGTCATGCCATCCGTCGCGGCGGTCGCAGCCAGCGTGCCGGTCTGGCGCGGATCGATCGCCGCGATGGGACCATCGCGCGAGGTCAACACCGGCACGTCGAGCGCCTGCGGACGATAGAGCCGGTCCATCAGGTCGGGCTGTGCCGATGTCTCGGCCTCGGCCATGGCGGTTTCGGTTGTTTCGGTAGTGTCGGCCGCGGTGCCTGCCACCAGCGGGGCAGCGGTCTTGACGCCCTGCAGCGGGTCGATCTCGGCCACCACGGCGGGGGCCTGATCCACGGGGGCAAGCTGGACGCGCTGCACTTCCTGCAGCACCGACCAGCCGCCATAGCCGATGGCCCCGATCAGCGCGGCGAGCACGACCAGCGAGCCGACCGCACCGGGTTCGACGCGGGCCATCAGGCTTTCGCTGCGGGGGATGAAGCTTGCGTTGGGATTGGCGAGGGGATCGCCCGACTCCTGCACCGCCCGCTTGGCCGTCATGGCGGTGGAAGAGGCGGACGCGCTCATCCCGTGGGCGACGGTGAAATTCGCCTCGTGGCAGAATTTGCGGAAGGCCCAGTCGGGATCCATGCCCAGATAGCGGGCGTAGGATCGGACATAGCCGGCCACGAACCCTTGCGTCTCGAAGGCCGAGACATCGGCGTTCTCGATGGCAGCGATGTAGGTGGCCTTGATCTTCAGCTCGCGCTGGACATCCAGCAGGGACTTGCCCAGCGTGGCGCGTTCACCCCGCATGAGGTCGCCAAGGCGCAGTTCGAAATCGTCAAAGCCCTTCGGCTTGTCGACCTCTGCCGTCGAAGGTTTTGCCCTCCGCCCGATCATGCACCAAGTCCCATCACTGCCCCGCAAACGCCCGAGTCGCTTTAGGCGCGACTCATCTTCTGTCGTATTCCGGATAAGCTAGCACAGGGCAAGCAATTTTGCATGCGCGGAAAGGGTCAGGCAGAGACCTCGGCGCGATTCAGCGCACAGTGCCGCCAGAGCGCATCCATGGCCTTTACCAGATGGTCGATCTGGCCCGCATCATGCACCGGCGAGGGGGTGAAGCGGAGCCGCTCCGTCCCGCGGGGAACCGTGGGAAAATTGATCGGCTGGACATAGATTCCGTACTGGTCGAGCAGCATGTCCGACAGCATCTTGCAGTGGACGGGATCGCCCACATGGACCGGAACGATATGGCTGCCATGGTCGATGATCGGCAGGCCCAGCCCCTTGAGCCGCATCTTGAGGATGCGCGCGTGGAGTTGCTGGGCGTCGCGCAGGTGCTGCGCGGTCTTGAGGATGCGGACCGAGGCCGCCGCCCCCGCCGCAACCGCAGGTGGCAGAGACGTGGTGAAGATGAAGCCCGGCGCATAGGAGCGGACGGCGTCGACCATCCTTGCGCTGGCCGCGATATAGCCGCCGAAGACGCCATAGGCCTTGGCCAGCGTGGCGTTGATGATGTCGATGCGGTGCATCTGGCCGTCGCGTTCCGCGACCCCTGCCCCCCTCGGGCCGTACATGCCCACGGCATGGACCTCGTCGATATAGGTCAGGGCGTTGAATTCCTCGGCCAGATCGCAGATCGCGGCGATGGGGCCGAAATCGCCATCCATCGAATAGATGGATTCGAAGGCGATCAGCTTGGGCGCAGCGGGATCGTCGGCTGCCAGCAATTCGCGCAGATGCGCCACGTCATTGTGGCGGAAGATCCGCTTGGCCCCGCCCCCGCGGCGGACGCCTTCGATCATCGAGGCGTGGTTGAGCGCATCGGAATAGATGATCAGCCCCGGAAACAGCAGGCGCAGCGTGGAAAGCGTGGCGTCATTGGCGATGTAGGCCGAGGAGAAGACCAGCGCCGCCTCCTTGCCGTGCAGGTCGGCCAGCTCGGCCTCGAGCCGCTTGTGATAGACCGTGGTGCCCGAGATGTTGCGCGTGCCGCCGGAACCGGCGCCGGTGGCATCCAGCGCCTCGTGCATGGCGGCCAGAACTTCGGGGTGCTGGCCCATGCCCAGATAGTCGTTGCCGCACCAGACGGTTATGTCGCGCTCGGTCCCGTCGGGACGGCGCCAGACGGCCTGCGGGAAATGCCCCTTGCGACGTTCGATGTCGATGAAGGTCCGGTAGCGGCCTTCGTCATGCAGGCGTTGCAGGCTGGCATCCAGCGCGGCTTCGTAGTCCATAGCGTCTCCTATCCGGCGTCCCTTTGCGCCGTCGTCAGTGCGCCTGCCCCCCTTCCCCGTAACGCGGGTCGGGCGGGGCTGCAATCGGGCGAAGGTCTTTATCCCTATCGGACTTTCCGCGAAAGCCGACATTGACATGCATCAATACGGCAAGAGGGCAAGCGTTCCTTCGCGGGCAGAGATGGGGCAGTCAGTCGGCAATGGCAACGGCGCAATCCGTCGCGGCAGGCTGGCGGGCGGTGCAGGCCGCCACGGCCTCGTCCGCGCTGGCGCCGATCCCCCAGGAGCCGGTCGCGGCGGAAATGGCCAGCGCGCCGGAGTAATTGGCAAAATCCTCGGACGCAGAGGCGGAAAGCTGGACGGGCCGCGCCTCCCATCCTTCGGGGCGGACGACGGCCACGATGACACATTCTGCCGCGCCCTTCTTCTTGGCGTTGCATTGCGACAGGGCGACGGCGGTTGCCGCCTCGACCGTGTGGTGGTTGGCAGCGGCCATCGTCGCCTCGGACATCAGCCCCTCGTCGGGAGAGATGGCGATGGCGGCGTAATAGGGTTGGTCCTTGGCGACCATCTCGAGCATCTTGGCCTGATCCTTAGGCAGGACGTCGCCTGCCGACATCTCGACCTCGGCCGGACGCGGGGGATAGAGCATCTGGGCCGCCTGATCGCCCGTCACGGTCTGGGCGGCGGCGGGCAGGACCGGCAGCAGCGCCGCAAGAATGGCGGTTGTGATGCGGGACATGGGACAAGCTCCTTCAACAGATCCGGCAGATATCTGGGCGTCGTCTTAGCGCGACCTGCGGGCTCTGGACAGGGGCAGATGTGCTGTTAGGGTCGGCCCGCCCATCACTTTCAGGAGACGCAGAAGATGACACTCGACGCCGTGCTTGCCCGTATCGACGCGGACCTTCCGCAGGCGCTGGAGCGGTTGATGGCGCTGCTCCGCATCCCGTCGGTGTCGACCGATCCCGCCTACAAGGGCGATTGCGCCCGCGCGGCGGAGTGGCTGGCAGAGGAGTTGCGGGGGCTGGGCTTCGACGCGGCAAGCCGTCCGACGCCGGGGCATCCGATGGTGGTGGGACATGGCGGCAGCGGTGGGCGGCATCTGCTGTTCTACGGGCATTACGACGTGCAACCCGTTGATCCGCTTGAACTTTGGGCGCGCGATCCCTTTGATCCCGCAATCGAGGAAACGCCGAAGGGCCGCGTGATCCGCGCGCGGGGATCGTCGGATGACAAGGGGCAGCTGATGACCTTCATCGAGGCCTGCCGCGCGTGGAAGGCGGTGCATGGCAACCTGCCCTGCAAGCTGACGATCTTTCTGGAGGGCGAGGAGGAATCGGGTTCTCCGTCGCTGATCCCCTTCATGCAGGACAATGCGGCCGAGTTGCGTGCGGACCTTGCGCTGATCTGCGACACGGGCCTGTTCGAGGATGCGGTGCCTGCGATCACCACTATGCTGCGCGGGTTGGCGAAAAGTGAATTCACCGTCCGTGCCGCGGATCGCGACCTGCATTCGGGGATGTATGGCGGGCTGGCGCGCAATCCGATCCATGTGATGACGCGGCTGCTGGCGGGGTTGCATGATGACGAGGGGCGCGTGCAGGTGCCCGGATTCTATGACGATGTGGCCGAGTTGCCGGATGCCTTGCGGTCGCAATGGCAGGCGCTGGCCTTTGACCATGCGAAATATCTGGGGGATGTGGGGCTTTCCCTTCCCGCGGGCGAGGTGGACCGCACGCCGCTGGAGATGATCTGGTCGCGGCCCACGGCCGAGGTGAACGGGGTCTGGGGCGGCTATACCGGCGCGGGGTTCAAGACCGTGCTGCCGTCCGAGGCCCATGCGAAGGTGAGCTTCCGTCTGGTGTCGCGGCAGGACCCCGAAAAAGTGCTCAAGTCGTTCAGATCATGGGCCGAATCGCGGATTCCGGCGGATTGCGAGATCCTCTGGCATGACGGCATCGAAGGCTCGCCCGCCAGCGTGATGGAGATCGGCGATCCCGCCTTCGAGGCGGCGCGGCAGGCGCTGGGTGACGAATGGGGGCGCGCGGCGGCCTTTGTCGGGTCGGGCGGGTCGATCCCGATTGCGGGATATTTCAAGTCGGTGCTGGGGATGGATGCGATGCTGATCGGCTTTGGCCGCGATGACGACCAGATCCATTCCCCGAACGAGAAATATGATCTTGAGTGTTTCCACAAGGGCATCCGGTCCTGGGCCCGCGTGCTGGAGCGGCTGCAATGACCGTGGTGATCCGTGACGCGGGCCCCGCGGACGAGGCGGCATGGCGCGGGCTGTGGCAGCAATACCTTGATTTCTATGAGGTCACGCTGGCCCCCGAGGTGACGGCGGCGACCTGGGCGCGACTGATGGACCCCGACAGCCCAGTCAAGGTGCGGCTGGCCTTTGACGGGGGGAAGATGGTCGGATTCGCCATCCACCTGCACCATCCGTCGACATGGGTGATCGGGGATGACTGCTATCTGGAGGACCTGTTCCTTGCGCCCGAGGCGCGGGGCAAGCGGATCGGCAAGCGGTTGATGAACGACCTGATCAAGCTGGCCCGTGCGCGGGGGTGGCAGCGGCTGTACTGGCACACCGACGAGGAAAACGCGGTTGCGCGGCGGCTTTATGACCGCTTCGTCAAGACGGACGGGCATGTGCGGTACCGCATGACGCTCTGACCGTTAAGGGCGCGATATTCCAACGGCTTGGCGGTGCTTGGTCGTGCCGCCCGCCGTGCAGGCGGCTGTGCCGCAGGCTGTACATACGCAGCGCACGGTCGCAAAGGGGCGGGGATGGTGAACGGACGCCCCGCCGCGCAGCGGCAGCTTGCCTTCAGGCCAGCGCCTTGCGCGCCAGTTTGGCGGCCAGCAGCAGGAAGGGCAGACCGTGCAGCAGGAGGTCGAAGATATCGACAGGGCGCGTCAGGCTGCCCGCCGCCAGCATCTTGAGCTTTTCCCAGATATGCGGTTCGGGAAAGAACGGCGCGAGGCCCAGCGTCAGCGCGGCGAGGATCACGAGGTTCAGGGGAATCTGGTCGAGAAGATGCATCGAAGGCTCCGGTCTTTGCGGAGCGGTATCAGACATTCATCTTCTTGCATCTGTGGTGAAGTGGCGCGGTTGACGGGGCTCGAACCCGCGACCCCCGGCGTGACAGGCCGGTACTCTAACCGACTGAGCTACAACCGCGCTGGTCACATTCGGGGAAGCGGGCGGTGGCGCGGTTGACGGGGCTCGAACCCGCGACCCCCGGCGTGACAGGCCGGTACTCTAACCGACTGAGCTACAACCGCGTGTCCGCCGCCCAGCTTCCCGAACGTGAGGGGGTATTACGGAAGGGCGCGGGCGGCGTCAAGCGACCTTTGGGGAAATTTATTGCGAGCAGGCAGGATGGGCAAAATTGTCCGTCCTACGGGCGCGGTTTGCAGGATGGGCAATATTGCCCATCCTACGGGGCAGGGATGAATTCGCCGTCGTCGCCGGGCGGCAGGCGGAAACGGCCATGCGCCCAGTCGCCTGCGCGCCATGCCTCTTTCGCGGCCTCGATCCGTTCCTTGGAAGAGGCCACGAAGTTCCACCAGATGTGGCGCGGGCCGTCCATCGTGGCCCCGCCCAGCAGCATGAGCCGCGCACCTTCGCCGCCTGCGCGGACCGAGACGCGGTCACCGGGGCGGAACACCAGCATCTGGCCCGCCGGGAAGGTCTGGCCCGCCACCGTCACCTCGCCGCCAAGGACGTAGACGCCGCGATCCTCGTGATCGTCCGGCAGGGGGATGGCGGCATGCGGGGCAAGGGTGGCGTCGGCATAGAAGACCTCGGACGGGGTGTCGACGTCGACGCGTTCGCCCCAGGCGTGGCCGAGGATCAGGCGGACCTGCTTCCCCTCGCCCTCGAGCTCGGGCAGCATGGTTTGGGGGGCGTGGAGGAAGGCGGCGGGGTCGTCCTCGTGCTTTTGCGGCAGGGCGAGCCATGTCTGGAGACCGAACAGCCCGTGGGGCTGTGCGCGCAGGGGGCCGTCGGTGCGTTCGGAATGGGTGATGCCATGGCCCGCCATCATCAGGTTGACGGCGCCCGGTTCGATCCACTGGTCGGTGCCGAGACTGTCGCGGTGATGGAGCCGCCCCTTGAGCAGATAGGTCACGGTCGCCAGCCCGATATGCGGGTGGGGGCGCACGTCGATGCCCTGCCCCGTCAGGAATTCCGCCGGTCCCATCTGGTCGAAGAAGATGAAAGGGCCGACCATCTGGCGCTGGACCGAGGGCAGCGCCCGCCGCACCTCGAACCCGCCAAGGTCGCGGGCGCGGGGCACGATGACGGCAGCGATCGAGTCGACGGCGTCGCCGATCGGGATGGTGGGGTCAAGGGCGGGGTTCCAGCTCATCGCGGCCTCCGGTGGTTGGGCAGGACCAAGATAGGCGCAACGGGCGCGCGGGTCACCCGCCCCTGCGCGCGCGCCCTCTGTGCGGCAGGGCACAGGGCAGAGAATCAGCCGCGCAAGGCGGAACGGGCGGGACACGGGTGGCGGGCAGAGCGTGGATGAAACGGCAAGCGGTTGATTTCACGCGATTTTGGCGGAGCGCACAGCAGAGTCGGGGGCGTATCAACCCCCGACGCGGCGGGGGGTTCCGGAAATTATCCTTTTGACAGGCTGTCGCCGCAGGTCGCAGGCTTGCGGCGTCTGATCCTGTCCAATCGTGGCCGGACGGGGGGCTTTCCCCTGCCCCGCCGCCCCATCCGGAGTGATGATCCCATGACCAAGACCCGTGCCGCCCTCCTTGCCGCCACGCTGGGCCTGACGGCCCTGCCCGCCCTTGCCGGCGGCTATGCCGAACCGGTGATGGAGCCCGTGATGGAACCCGCCGTGGTGGAGCAGAACACATCGAGCTCGGCCGGCGGGATCGTCGTGCCGCTGCTGCTGCTTCTGGTGATCGCGGCGGCGGTGTCGAACTAGACCCCGGCCCGCAGGATACGGTCGAGACGGTCGAGGAAGAAATCGACATTCTCGGCCGAAAAGACCAGCGGAGGGCGGATCTTCAGCACATGCCCCTTGGGGCCGGTGGCGGATATGAGGATCCGCTCCTCGCGCAGGCGGTTGACCAGACGCGCGGCGCGGTCGCGGTCGGGTTGCCCACCGGTGACGATGTCGAGCCCGAGGAAAAGACCGGCCGAGCGGATGTCGCCAAGCGCATCGTGGCACGCGGCAAGCCCTTCCAGACCGTCATGGAACAGCCGCCCCGTGCGGGCGGCGTTCTGCATGAGCCCTTCATCCTCGATCACGCCCAGCACGGCATTGGCCGTGGCGGCGGCCACGGCATTGCCGCCGAAGGTGTTGAAATAGCGCGCCTTTGCGCCGAATTCCGCCACGACGTCGGGGCGCAGGACAAGGCCCGCGACGGGATAGCCGTTGCCCATCGGCTTGCCCAGGCTGACCATGTCGGGGATCACGCCGTGGCGCTGGAATCCCCACATGGCGGCCCCCGTGCGGCCAAAGCCGGGCTGCACCTCGTCGGCGATGAACAGCCCGCCCGCGCGGCGGATGGCGGCGGCGGCGGGGGCGAGGAAGCCCGCAGGATCGGCAAAGACCCCGTCCGAGGAAAAGATCGTGTCGACGATCAGGACGGCAGGGCGGATGCCGTGGGCGGTCATGTCGGCAATGGCGGCCTCGACATTGGCGGTGAAGGTGGCGGCGGGATCGCCCTGCCGCGCATCGGGGGCGGGGATGATGCGGATATGGTCGCCTCCCGCCACGGCGGGGCCGAGCGAGGGCGAGAATTCCGCCACCGACGCCGTGACGCCGTGATAGGCGTTCTCCGTCACGATGATCCCCGTCCCGCCCGTGGCCGCGCGGGCAAGGCGGAGGGCCAGATCATTCGCCTCGGACCCTGTGCAGGTGAACATGACATGGCCCAGTTCCGGCGGGAAATGCGCGAGCAGCCGTTCGGCATAGTCCAGCACGCCGTCATGCAGATAGCGCGTATGGCTGGCCAGACGCGCGGCCTGATCGGCCATGGCCGCCACCACGCGCGGGTGGCAATGCCCGACCGAGGCCACGTTGTTGTAGGTGTCCAGATAGGCGTTGCCCTCGGGGTCATAGAGCCAGACGCCCTGCCCGCGCACCAGATGGACGGGGGTTTCGTAGAACAGCCGGTAGGCGGGGCCGAGCAGGCGCTGGCGGCGGGTCACCATCGCCTCTTCCCGCGGGGAGAGGTGGCCCTGACCGGGGACGAAGGCATTGGGCATGGTGTCGCGCGACATGGGCAGGTGTTCCTTCAGGGGCAGGCGGCGGCAAGGGCGGTGGTGACGGCGGCGCGGTCGAGACGGGCAAAGGCCGCAAGCCCTGCGCGGGCCGAGGGAAGGTTGCGCAGGATATAGGCGGCGTTTTCCGGATAGCGGGCGGCGCGGAAGGCGGTGATCGTCACCGTCGTGACCATCCGCGCGGCGACGAGGTCGAAGAGCAGGTCACGCTCGGCCCCCGTCAGCGGGTCGGTGGCGTGCCATGCGGCGGCAAAGTCGCACAGGCTGTCGAGCGCGGCGTCGGGGTCGATCCGGTAAGAGGCCGCGATGGCAAGGTCACAGACCAGCGGCGTGCGGACCATGTCGCCGAAATCGAGGATTCCCGTGACGCGGTCGGGATCGGCGGGATCGCCAAGGACATTGTGCGGGTTCAGGTCGCCATGCACGATCTGCCAGCGCAGGGCGGGCAGCGCGGGGGCGACACGGGCGTCGAAGCGGTCGAGCGCGGCGGTGGCCAGCGCGCGCAGGTCGGGGTCGGCCACATGCGGCAGGAGGGGGCGCAGGCGCGCGGCGTGGCGGATGTCCCATTGCAGCACATGGTCCGCCGCCGGATCGGACAGCCCGCGCAGCGCCCGCGCCAGACGCGCCCCCAGCCTGGCCAGCGCCCTGCCCTGCGCGCGGCCCTGCAGCAGGCCCGCCAGCGGCGCGCCGTCCAGCCATGTGATGACGCGCATCAGATGGCCTTCGGGCAGGTCCACATCATCCGCCCCCGTCCGCGTGGCGATGACGCGCGGGATGGGCAGCGTCGCATCCGCCGCCGCCGCATGGCGCAGCGCGCGGTTCTGGAAGCGCGTCAGCGCGCGGGGTTCGGCGGCATTGGCGATCTTGACCGTAAAGCGCCCCTGCGCCGCATCGAGACGGAGGTTCTGGTCCCGCTCCGAGGTCAGCGGGGCCAGCGTGCCGGACAGGCCCCAATGCGCCGCCAGAAGTTCTGCCACGCGGTCGGGGGACAGCGCGGGGGGCGGGCTGTCCAGAAGCGGGCCGAGGTCTGTGCTGGTCATGCGGGGCCGTCCTGTTGCTGGCGGCCAGTTTCAGCAGGGATTTGCGGCAAAGGAAAGGGGGAGATGGTGGGTGGTGAGGGACTCGAACCCCCGACATTCTCGGTGTAAGCGAGACGCTCTACCAACTGAGCTAACCACCCGACGGGGCGGGGTTTATCCCAAGGGGCGGGCGGGCGGCAAGTACAAAGCGGCGCGGGCCGGAAAGACAAAAGGCGCTGTCTGCGACAGCGCCTTTGCCTGATGATGGTGGGCGATAACGGATTTGAACCGCTGACATCTTCGATGTGAACGAAGCGCTCTACCGCTGAGCTAATCGCCCGATGGCGCGGTGTTTAGTCGTCTTCGCCGACCTCTGCAAGGGCCTCTTTCGGACCTTTGGGCGCATTTTTGGCCCCTGCCCCGCGCAGGCGGACCGTGGTCTGCGAGGCGGCCCCCTCGCCCGTCTGCTTGGTCACGCGGGCGCGGCCGAAGGGGGGAAGGTTCAGCGTTTCGCCCTTTTGCAGCGCGGCGCCGAGCGTGGCGAGCGTTGCCTCGACAATGTCCTTGACCGCGCCCTTCTTCTTGCCGTCCAGCGCCTCGACCACGCGGGCGATGAGTTCCTTTTTCTTGAGCTGGATCACCGGCGCTTTCGCCGCCGTGCGCGGGCTTTCCCCGCTGGCGGGGGCGGCGTCGGCGGGGGCTTCGGTCACGGGGGCCGTCACCTTGGCGGCCGAGATGCGCGGTTTGGCGGCGGTGGATTTCTTGGTCGCGGATTTCTTGGCGGAACTGGAAGCCATGACAAAACTGCCCTGTTGGTGGGTGCGGCGGGATGCCGATGGGGAAAGATTATCCGCCTTGTGGAAACAATGCCACCCGAAGGGATGGGTTTGCCGCAACTTTCGCACAAGACAAAGGGGACGGGCCTTGCGGCCCGCCCCCCTGCATCTTCCGGTCTGTGCGCGGCGCGGGACGGGCGTTGTGGCCCGTCCTGCCGGTCAGTGCGCCACCTGCGTGGGGGCGGCATCCGCCGCAGCCTTGGCCGCAGCGGCGGCAGCCTCTTCCGCGGCCTCGTCCCATTCCACGGGTTCGGGCTTGCGGACCAGCGCGTGGGCCAGAACCTCGCGCACGTGGCTGACGGGGATGATGGTCAGCCCGTTGCGCACGTTTTCCGGAATCTCCGGCAGGTCCTTGGCGTTCTCCTCGGGGATCAGCACGGTCTTGATGCCCCCGCGCAGGGCGGCGAGCAGTTTCTCCTTCAGACCGCCGATGGCCAGCGCATTGCCGCGCAGCGTCACCTCGCCCGTCATGGCGATGTCCTTGCGGACGGGGATGCCCGTCAGGACCGACACGATGGAGGTGACCATGGCCAGACCCGCCGAGGGGCCGTCCTTGGGCGTGGCGCCTTCGGGGACGTGGACGTGGATGTCGATGGTTTCGAATTTAGGCGGTTTCACCCCGAGTTCCGGGCTGATGGAGCGGACATAGGACGCCGCCGCCTCGATCGATTCCTTCATCACGTCGCCGAGCTTGCCGGTCGTCTTCATCCGCCCCTTGCCGGGGAGTTTGAGAGCCTCGATCGACAGCAGGTCGCCGCCGACGCTGGTCCATGCCAGACCCGTGACGACGCCCACCTGATCTTCCTTCTCGGCCAGACCATAGCGGAAGCGTTTGACGCCAAGGTAGTCTTCCAGCTTGGCGGGCGTCACCTCGACCGTCTTTTCCTTTTTCTTCACGATCTCGGTCACCGCCTTGCGGGCCAGCTTCGCGATTTCGCGTTCAAGGTTCCGCACGCCCGCCTCGCGGGTATAGGTGCGGATGACGTCGGTCAGGGCTTCGTCCGTCATGCGGAATTCGCCCTTGCGCAGGCCGTGCCCTTCGATCTGCTTGGGGATCAGGTGCTGCTTGGCGATCTCGCGCTTCTCGTCCTCGGTATAGCCCGCCAGCGAAATGATCTCCATCCGGTCCAGCAGGGGGCCGGGCATGTTGTAGGAGTTCGCGGTGGTGATGAACATCACGTTGGACAGGTCGTATTCCACTTCCAGATAGTGGTCCACGAAGGTCGCGTTCTGTTCGGGGTCCAGCACCTCGAGCATCGCGCTTGCCGGATCGCCGCGGAAGTCCTGACCCATCTTGTCGATCTCGTCGAGCAGGATGAGGGGGTTGGTCGTCTTGGCCTTTTTCAGCGCCTGGATGATCTTGCCGGGCATGGAGCCGATATAGGTGCGCCGGTGGCCGCGGATTTCGGATTCGTCCCGCACCCCGCCAAGCGAGATGCGGATGAATTCGCGCCCCGTGGCCTTGGCGACGGACCGGCCGAGCGAGGTCTTGCCGACGCCGGGGGGGCCGACGAGGCAGAGGATCGGGCCCTTGAGCTTCGCCGACCGCGCCTGCACGGCAAGATATTCGACGATGCGTTCCTTGACCTTTTCCAGACCGTAATGGTCCTTGTCCAAGACTTCCTGCGACTTGTGCAGGTCCTTCTTGACCTTGGACTTCACGCCCCACGGCACGCCCAGCAGCCAGTCGAGGTAGTTCCTCACCACCGTCGCCTCGGCAGACATGGGCGACATGGATTTCAGCTTCTTCAGCTCGGCCTCGGCCTTTTCGCGGGCCTCTTTCGAGAAGGCGGTCTTCTTGATGCGCTCTTCGAGTTCGGCAATCTCGTTCTGGCCGTCCTCGCCATCGCCCAGCTCGCGCTGGATCGCCTTCATCTGTTCGTTCAGGTAATATTCCCGCTGCGTCTTCTCCATCTGGGTCTTGACGCGGGACTTGATCTTTTTTTCCACCTGCAGGACGGACATCTCGCCCTGCATCTGGCCATAGACCTTTTCCAGACGCTCGGCCACGTCGAGGGTTTCCAGAAGCTCCTGCTTCTGGCCCACGTCGATGCCCAGATGGCCCGCGACGAGGTCGGCCAGACGGGCCGGTTCGCGGGTTTCGGCCACGGCGGCCAGCGCCTCTTCGGGGATGTTCTTCTTGATCTTGGCGTAGCGTTCGAATTCCTCGGCCACGGCGCGGATCAGGGCATCGACCGATGCCTTGTCGCCGGGGGTTTCCGAGAGGGACGCGACGCGGGCCTCGAAGAAGCGGTCATTGGGCAGGAAGTCGGTGATTTTCACCCGGCTCTTGCCCTCGACCAGCACCTTCACCGTGCCGTCGGGAAGTTTGAGGAGTTGCAGCACATTGGCCAGCACGCCCACGCGGTAGATCGCATCGGTGCCGGGATCGTCGACGGAAGGGTCGATCTGCGAGGACAGCAGGATCTGCTTGTCATCGGTCATCACCTCTTCCAATGCGCGCACCGACTTTTCGCGCCCGACGAAGAGCGGAACGATCATGTGCGGGAAGACCACGATATCGCGGAGCGGCAGCACCGGATAGCTGGGGGAAAGGGAATCGCTCATCATATTTCCTTGTCTGGCAGGAAGGCTCTGGTCCCGACTGGCGGCAACGCCCGGCCTTCCCCTGTTCGGCTTCCATATCTGGTGGTCGGGCAGGTCTGAGTCAACCAGCCGTCACCTACACTTGCGCCCATCTTGCGCCTGTGGCGCGGCGGGGGCAAGCGGGCTTTGGTCTGGTGGGCGGGTGGACCTTTCGCCGTGGCGAAGGGGGTTTTCCAAAGTGGGGCGGCCGCAGGATCAGAGCGGGTCGATGTCGCCCTCGGCCCGTTTCGCGTGGAAATCCGCCACGAACCCCGCCAGCCGCCCGCCCGCGATGGCATCGCGCAGGCCCTGCATCAGCTCTTGGTAGTAATGCAGGTTGTGCCATGTCAGCAGCATGGAGGCGATGATTTCCTGCGCGCGGTTGACGTGGTGCAGATAGGCGCGGGAATAGTTGCGGCAGGCGGGACAGGTGCAATCCTCGTCCAGCGGGCGGGGGTCGTCCTGATGGCGGGCGTTCTTGATGTTGATCTGCCCGCGCCGCGTCCATGCCTGCCCCGTGCGGCCCGAACGTGACGGCAGGACGCAATCCATCATGTCGATCCCGCGTTCCACCGCACCCACGATGTCATCGGGCTTGCCCACGCCCATCAGATAGCGGGGGCGATCCTCGGGCAGGAAGCCGGGGGCATAGTCGAGGACGGAGAACATCGCCTCCTGCCCCTCGCCCACGGCAAGGCCGCCGACGGCGTACCCATCGAAACCGATGGACTTGAGCGCCTCGGCCGATTCCTCGCGCAGATCGCGCGTGACGCCGCCCTGCATGATACCGAAGAGCGCGTGGCCCGGACGGTCGCCGAATGCATCGCGCGACCGCTGCGCCCACCGCATGGACAGGCGCATGGACTTTGCCACCTCCTCCTCGGTCGCGGGAAGGGCGGGGCATTCGTCGAAGCACATGACGATGTCGGAGCCGAGAAGCTTCTGGATCTCCATGCTGCGCTCGGGGGTCAGCATGTGTTTCGACCCGTCGATATGGGACGAGAAGCGCACCCCTTCCTCGGTCAGTTTCCGCAAGGAGGCCAGCGACATGACCTGAAACCCGCCGCTGTCGGTCAGGATGGGGCGGTCCCAGTTCATGAATTTGTGCAACCCGCCCAGGCGGGCGATGCGTTCCGCCGTGGGGCGCAGCATCAGGTGATAGGTATTGCCCAGAAGGATATCCGCCCCCGTGGCGCGGACGCTGTCGGGCATCATCGCCTTGACCGTGGCCGCCGTGCCCACGGGCATGAAGGCGGGCGTGCGGATCTCGCCCCGCGTGGTCTGGATGACGCCCGTGCGCGCCTTGCCGTCGGTGGCATGGACGGTGAAGCCGAAACCCTGCGCCATCTGTCGTGATCCTTCGTGGAAAGCGGTTCTTCCTTGCCGCGAAGGGGCGGCAGGGGCAAGCCTCTTTCCCCCTTGCGGCGGGGTCAGTGCCGGTGCCGCGCGGGGTGGCGCTGGGGCGGGTGGGGGTCGTCCCCGTCCAGCGCGCGGCGCAGGCGGCGGATCAGAGCGTTGCGGGTGCGTTCGTCGGGGGTGGCACGCAGCGCCTCGTTCATATCCAGCATCAGGCGCGAGACGTCGTTGTGCCAGTCGAGGCGGGCCACCTGTTCGGGCGCAAGGCGCGGGGGGGCGCTGCCCGCCTGTTTGACATAGCCGTCGGCAGTCAGGCGGAAGCTATCGTCCAGCGCGGGGATGACGCGGGCGTCCGACGGGACCACCCCTTCAAGACGGGCGGCAAGGCCCGCCTGCGCCTCTTCCTCGCCATGGACAAGGAACAGCGCGTGGCGGATGGGCAGGCGGTCGCGGATCCATGCCACCAGTTCCGGCCCGTCCGCATGGCCGGAATAGAGGTCGATCGACCGGATGCGGGCGCGGACAGGGAATTCCTCGCCCTGTATCCGCACCTGCCGCGCGCCGTCCTGCAACAGGCGGCCCAAGGTCGCCTCGGCCTGATAGCCCACCAGCAGGAGCGTGGCCGCCTCAAGCGAAAGCCAGTTCTTCAGGTGGTGGCGGATGCGCCCCGCCTCGCACATGCCCGAGGCGGCAAGGATGATGTGAAAGCCCCGCGCATGGGCCAGCGCGCGGGACTGTTCCACGGTTTCGGTGAAATGCAGGTGGTGGGATTTCAGCCCGTCCACCAGCGCCGCGCCGTTTTCCAGTTCGCGCGCATGGCTGCGGAAGATGGCGGTGGCGCGGGTCGCCATGGGGCTGTCGACATGGACGGGGCAGAAGGGGATGTCGCCCGCCATCATCAGCGTGGTCAGGTCCGCGATCAGTTCCTGCGCGCGTTCCACGGCGAAGGTGGGGATCATGAGCACGCCGTCGTCGCGCCATGCGGCCTTCACCTCGTCGCGCAGGGTGGCGCGGCGGTGTCCGGCGCTGGCCTCGATCCGGTCGACATCGCCATAGGTGGATTCGCAGATCACATAGTCGAAGCCGGAGGGCGCAATAGGATCGGGTTGCAGCAGTTTTGCATCCGGCCCGATGTCGCCGGAGAAAAGCAGGCGCAGGGGCGTGTTCTCGCCCGAAAGCTCCACCTCGACCGAGGCAGAGCCCAGAAGGTGGCCCGCATTCCACAGCCGCGCGCGGACGCCCGGCAGGACGGTGAACCAGTCCTCCATCCCCTCGGGGCGGAGAAGGTCCAGCGTGCGCGCCGCATCCCGCGCGTCATAGATGGGCGAGACATCCTCGCCCCCTTTCCGCCGGTTGCGGCGGTTGAGCATCTCGACCTCGCTCTCCTGTATGTGCGCGCTGTCGGGCAGCATCACGCCGCAAAGGTCGGCGGTGCCCGCGCTGGCATGGATCGCCCCCTTGAACCCGTCGCGGACGAGACGGGGCAGAAGGCCGGAATGGTCAATATGGGCGTGGGTCAGGATGACCGCGCGCAGGGTGGCGGGGTCGAAGGGAAAGGGGCGGTAATTCAGCGCCTTTTCCGTCTTCGACCCCTGGAACATGCCGCAATCGACCAGCACAGCCCCCGCCGCCGTCTCAAGCCGGAAGCACGATCCGGTGACCGCCCGCGCCGCGCCGTGGAAGGACAGGACGGGATCGCGTGTCATTCCAGCACCTCGAACTCCACCTCGACAGGGCGGCAGTCGCGCCCGTTGATGGGCACCATGTCCTGCGGGCAGGCGGACATGACGACGACGCAGTCGATCATCGCGCGCAGGATCACGAAATCGCCGGGTTTCGACAGCGGCTCGCCCCATGTGATGCGGCCATCGGGGGCGATGGGGATGTTCATCCACAGGTTCAGGGGGCTGGGCGTCTCGGTCCGCGGAAAGCCCAGCATGGCCAGCGCGGCATGCAGGTTGTCGGTGCAGTTGTCGTGATAATCGGTGCATCCCAGCGCGCGGTAGCGGTGCACGTCGCAGGCGGCAATCACCGTGTCGTGGCGGCCGGGCGAGGTGTCCTCTTCCAGCGTCAGGATGGGGCGGCGGCGATTCGTGACCAGCGCGTCGCCCTTGGCCGGAAAGACCGACCCGATGGCCCCGTGCAGATGTTCCATCGACAGGAATTCCGTCGGATCATCGGCGTTGAAGGCCCATGTATCCACCACCTGCGTCCCGTGCGTGTTGACGATGCGGATCGCCTGCCCTGCCCGCAGCCTGACCGCCCTGCCCCGCCGTGCCGGAACCGTCTCCATCCCCTGCCCTCCGTCCCTTGGTCCGATGTCAGGATGGGCAGTTGCGCGGCAAGGTGCAATCCCCGCCCGAAGGGAGGGCCGATCGCGCTTGACGCGGGGCGCGCGCGAGGGCGAAGGTCGGCGGCATGGACGCGCATATCCTGATCCTCGCTGCCGGTTATTCCTCGCGGATGCGGGGTGGGGACAAGCTGATGGAAGAGGTTGCGGGGCAGCCGCAGATCGCCCGCATCGCGCGGGCGGCGCTGGCGACGGGGCTGGGGGTGACGGTGGCGCTGCCGCCGGACCGTCCGGCGCGCGGGCAGGCGCTTGCGGGGCTGGGCGTGGCGCGGGTCACGGTGCCCGAGCCGGCGCAGGGCATGGCGGCCAGTCTGGTGGCAGGGCTTGCGGCGGTGCCTGCGGGGGCGGGTGTGCTGCTGCTGCTGGCCGACCTGCCCGAAATCACGGGCGCGGATCTGGAACGGATGCTGGAGGAATGGCGCGCCGAGCCGCAGGCTATACTGCGCGGCGCGGCAGCGGACGGGACGGCGGGGCATCCCGTCTGCTTTCCGCCCGACCTGCGCGAGGAGTTGCTGGCGCTGAAAGGGGACGAGGGCGCACGTTCCATCCTTGTGCGCCACCGCGCGCGGCTGCGGCTGGTGCCCCTGCCCGACCGCCACGCCACCACCGATCTGGACACGCCCGAGGAGTGGGCCGCCTGGCGCGCGGCCACCGCTGCGGCGACGCCCCGCTGACCGGCAGGCCTGCTCAGCGCCGCTGGCGGGGCGTCAGGTCGAAGCCGATGCGCGGCTTGGCATAGACAAGAGGGGTGCCGTCGGGGCCGAGAAGTCGGGCCATGCGGTTGCCGCTTTCCTGCACTTCCTGCCCCAGCGTCTTGCCCCATTGGTCCATGTCATGGTCGAACCAGTGCTGGGTGACGTTCAGCATACCCATATTCGTGTCGCAGCGGTGCTTCATTGTGGTTCCCCCTTGATGGTGCGGGGGGACTATCGCGCCGCGGCACGGGCGCGGCAATGCAACCGGTGGATGTGGCGCCACCGTCTAAAGTATTGCGTGAACGGGATTTCTTGCGCCAGATCAATCCGGCTGCCCGCGCGGGCGGCGGGCGTTCCCGCCCGTCTCGCCGCCTGCGGCACCCGGGGCGGGGCGTTCCGGCGACTCGGCCCGTTGCGCCGGTTCCGCCTGCCCTGCCGCCCGTTCCGCCGCGCGCTCGGATGCGCCGCGCCGCGCGGCCTCGACCGCCTTGGCGATGCCGCCGGTGCGGTCCTGCGCGGTGCCCTACCGTGCCTTCTTGCCTGCCATGGTCTGCCCTTTCCGCCGGAAGTCTTGCCAGAAACGCCCGCAGGCCGCCGCGTGGTTCCGACCGCCATGGCCGTTTGGCGGAAAGACGCGCCGCAGGGGCGCGCGGCTATACGCAAGCGGCCCTGTGCGCGGCGGCGCTCCGGTATATTTGATCAAAACCTGCGGCGACTTTGCCGCAGCACAGAGCAGTCCGCACCATAGCTGCCCCCGGTGCGGACTGTTCCTCTGGCGCGGGTGAGGCCGCAAGGCCCGACCACCGCCACGGCACTGCGCGCGAAAGATAGGCCCCTGCCCCAAAAGGGACTGGGTACCGTCTACAGCTGCCCGGACGCCTTCAGGGAGTGTCTTGAGGATTGGAAAGGACAACTGCGCTTCAAGCGCGTCGCCCCCACAGGTTGCCTCGACACCCCTATGCGGCGATCAGTCAGGTCCAGACGCCGGATTTTGCTGTGTTGCACGCGGCAGGTTTATTGTGACAGAGAAGATGGAGTTCACATAATCGATGGCAATTCTGCCGTTCAACATTTCCGTCAGGTGCTTTGCTATCGCCAGCCCCAACCCGGAACCGGATTTCCCCGAAACGTGGGAACCACGGTAAAACGGATCAAACAGGCGATCCAACGCTATTCCTTGCGGTGCGATATGCGTATTTGAAAAACGGATTGTGGCCAGAGTTTCAGTGTCCTGCCCTTCCTCCGCGCCGACCACCCTGATCAACGAACCGGGAGCGGCGTATTTGCTTGCGTTCTCCATGATCTGCTTGAACAATTGCAGGATCATGGAATGCTCGGCCCATACAAGCAGGCCACGGTCGCCCTCGAACACCACCGTATCGGCCAAGCCTAGTTTTTGCTGCGTCTCTACCACAATATCGTAAACTGATATGGCTCTGGCCTCCATCGCTTTTTCCATATCATCCGATCTGGAAAACAATCCAACCTGCTCGACCACCTGCAGTAGATCATCGATGGATTTGCGGACGCGGCTTGCCTTTCGGGGTTCCATCGATCGACTGTCAAAGCACAGGCTGATCACGGCCAGAGCATTGCGGACTTCATGTTCAAGCACCGAGTTAAGCATCCTGCGAAACTCGATCTCGCGCAGCTTTAGTTCGGTTTTCTGCTTTTCTTCAGCCAGGACACGCGCGGAAATATCCCTGGATACACCTGCCAGAAAGCTGAATTTCCCCTGTGCATCAAAGACCGGAACGGCATAGACGTCGGTTTTGATAATCGACCCGTCGGCATGATAGTAATCCAAGGTTCCTTGAAAAGGATCTGGTTTCCGGCCTGCTGCGATCTCACCAAGCATGTACATGAAATAGGCAACGGAACGTTTCGCCGACTCCGGAGGATGGACATCCTCCAGTTTCTGATGCCGCGCCTCGTCTGGCGTAATCCCACGCAAGAGATGGATTGCCGGACTCACATAGGTGACGGACCCATCCGGAGCCATGAGCCAGAGAACATCCCGAGAGAAGTCGAAAAGTTCCTTGAAGGTATCGATCACAAGCATATTCGGCCATGGGTCGCCTGTGCGTGGTTCCATGTCGATTACCTTGAGCTTTTGGGGTGGTCCGGCGTTTTTTGCCAGTGCCGGATGACATATCCAATTTTCATCCCGTCACAAAGACAATTCCGTCCAACTCGAAGGTATCGGACACCGCTTTGCACATGCCGGAGCGGGGAAGTGCAACCGGACCTGCGGGGGTGCGTGACATGGAGCAATGGCCCTTTCTACCCTGCGTTCGAAGGAAAAGACGCCGTCCATGAGGAACGAGAAAGGGCCGATTTGTCATAGGCCAATGCCCTGCGCCCGTGTGGTTTCGTCAAGAAAATCAAGGCGTAACAACGGGATATCGGCTAAGCTGGTGCCCAAGGTCGGACTCGAACCGACATGCCTTGCGGCGACGGATTTTGAATCCGCTGCGTCTACCATTCCGCCACTCGGGCCAGCGGGACGGGTCTAACCCCTGCCCGCGCGCCCGTCAACATGGCGTCACAGACGCGGGGCGCGGAAGGTGTCGCAGGCGTCGATCCGGCCGGACCCCTGCCCCGCGAGGAACCAGCGCATCCGCTGGTCGCTGGTGCCGTGGGTGAAGCTGTCGGGCATGGGCGTGCGGCCCGCCTCGCGCTGCAATGTGTCGTCGCCGATCTGGCGGGCGGCGTTCATCGCCTCTTCGACATCGCCGCGTTCGATGGAGCCGAAGCGCGCCGCGGCCTCATGCGCCCAGACACCGGCAAGGCAGTCGGCCATCAGTTCAACCCGCACGGAAATCTCGTTCGCCTGCGCCTCCGAGACCTGCTGGCGCAGGCGGGTGGTTTTCTCCAGCAGGCCCAGTTCGTTCTGGACATGATGCCCGATCTCGTGCGCCACGACATAGGCGGCGGCGAAATCGCCCCCCGCGCCCAGCCGCTGATCCAGCACGGTGAAGAAAGCGGTGTCCAGATAGACCTTGCGGTCCTGCGGGCAGTAGAAGGGGCCGGTCGCCTGCGACGCGCCCCCGCAGGCAGATTGCGTATAGTCCTTGAACAGCACCAGCGTGGCGGGACGGTAGTCCTGCCCCAGCTGTTCGGCAAAGAGCGCGGCCCAGACCTCTTCGGTATCGGCCAGCGTGACCGAGACGAATTCGCCCATCGCGCGGTCCTCGGCCGTCAGTTCCACCGGCGCGCCAGCGGGGCGCGCGCCCTGATCCTGCAAGAGCGGCGTGACATCCACGCCGAAGAACCAGCCGAGCAGAAGGACGACCACCACCCCCGCCCCGCCGATGCCCGCGCCGCGCCCGCCCCCGCCAAGACGGCGGCGGTCCTCGATATTGCTGCTGCCCCTGCGTCCGCGCCAGTCCATGACGTCCCCCTGCTGCCACATGCAATAGCGGCGCGCGCGCCTGCCGGTTCCCGCACCGGTTGCAGCATAGACGCGGGCGCGGCGCGCCACCAACCCCGTTCTGCGGCGGGCGCGGCTTGACGCCAACCCTGCGGCATGGTCGAAGCGGGCAAGGACGCCAAGGGGATGCCGGATGCTGCGCGCGCTATACGACTGGACGCTGCGCTGGTCCGCCTCGCGCCATGCGGGCACGGCGCTGGGGGTGGTGTCCTTCACCGAAAGCTCGGTCTTTCCGGTGCCTGCGGATGTGCTGTTCCTGCCCATGTGCCTTGCGCGGCCCGAGCGCGCGATGCGCTATGCCGCGATTGCCACGGTGGCCTCTGTCCTTGGCGGGGTCTTCGGCTGGGCGATCGGGGTCTGGGCCTTTGACGCCCTCGCGCGGCCCCTTCTGGAGCTTTACGGCAAGACGGCAGCCTTCGACGCGCTGAAGGGCCAGACGGGGACGTGGACGATCCTTGCCATGCTGGTCACGTCGGGCTTGTCGCATATCCCGCCGATGAAGGTGGTCACGATCCTGTCAGGGGTGGTTGCCTTCGACCTGAAGCTGTTCATCCTGTCCGCGATCGTCGCGCGCGGCGGTCGGTTCTTCCTGCTGGCGGTCCTGCTGCGGCGCCACGGGCTGCGGATCACCGCGTTTCTGGAAGCGCAGATGAACCGCATCGCCCTTGGCCTTGCAGGCGCGGCCCTGCTGGCCTTCATCCTGTTCGAGGTCCTGCGATGATCACCGATACCCGCACCTTCGCCATCCTTCTGGCGGCAGGCGGTTCCGCCGCGCTGCTGGCGGGGGCCTTCGCCTTCCAGTATCTGGGCGGACTGGCGCCGTGCCAGTTGTGCCTGTGGCAGCGCTGGCCCCATGCCGCCGCCGTGCTGGTGGGCGTACTGGCGCTGGTCGCGGCGCGGGGGATCGCGGGGCGCGCGCTGCCGCTCATGGGCGCGCTGGCGGCGCTGGCCACGGCGGGGATCGGGGTGTTCCATGTGGGGGTGGAGCAGAAGCGGTGGGAGGGGCTGGCCTCCTGCACCGCAGGGTCGATCAGCGGGATTTCCACGGCAGACCTTCTGAACCCCGATGTCGAGGTGGGCGCCGTGGTGCGCTGCGACGAGATCGCCTGGCAGATGCTGGGCCTGTCCATGGCCGGATGGAACGTCGTCCTGTCGGTCGCGCTGGCGCTGGTCTGGATCAGCGCCTATCGCCGGTCGGCACGCTGATCCCCGCCGAAGAGGCGGTTGTGTTCCTGGATCGCGAAGCGGTCGGTCATGCCCGCCACATAATCCGCCACGATCCGCGCCAGTGTCACCTGATCCTGCGCGGCCTCGACATCGGCGCGCCATTCGGCGGGCAGGTGTTCGGGCCGTGACAGGAACAGCGGGAACAGGTCGTTGACCATCGCCGTCACCCGCGCGCGTTCCTCCATCACGGAGGGCGCGCGGTACATGCGGGTAAAGAGGAAGGACCGGATCGCCTTGAGCTCCTGATAGAGCGGTTTGGAAAAGCGGATGATGGTCGTGCCCATGTGGCGGATGTCGTCCACCGATTTCGGCTGCGCGGCGGTCAGGCGGTTCTGGGCGACGGCGATGACATCCTCGACCATCCGGCCGAAGACGCGGCGCAGCGCCTCGTGCCGGCGGCGCATCTTTTCCAGACCGGGATAGAGGCGGTCCACCTCTTCGAAGGCGGGGCCGGTGACGGGCAGTTCCATCAGGTCATCTTCGGTGAAGAGGCCGGAGCGCAACCCGTCATGCAGGTCGTGGTGGGAATAGGCCACGTCATCGGCGATGGCGGCCACCTGCGCCTCGGCGCTGGCATGGGTGGAGAGTTCCAGATCCCATGCCTCGTTCACCTCGGCCAGCGCATAGGGCAAGGGGCCGTCATGTTTCGCATCGGCATTGGGGCCGGTGACGGGGCCGTTGTGTTTGGCGATGCCTTCCAGCGATTCCCATGTCAGGTTCAGCCCGTCGAAATCGGCGTAATGCCGTTCCAGCCGCGTGACGATCCGCAGCGCCTGCGCGTTGTGGTCGAAGCCGCCATAGGGCTGCATCAGAAGACCCAGCGCATCCTCGCCCGTATGGCCGAAGGGCGTATGCCCAAGGTCATGCGCCAGTGCGATCGCCTCGGCCAGATCGGTGTTCAGGCCCAACACCCCCGAAATGGTGCGCGCGACCTGCGCCACCTCGATCGAATGGGTCAGGCGGGTGCGGTAATAGTCGCCCTCGTGTTCGACAAAGACCTGCGTCTTGTGCTTCAGCCTGCGAAAGGCCGAGGAATGGATGATCCGGTCGCGGTCACGCTGGAAGGGCGACCGGAACGAGGACATCCGTTCGGGGTGCAGCCGCCCGCGCGATCCGTCGGGCTGGCAGGCATAGGGGGCGAGCATTCGGGTCTGCCTGTTCTTGTTCCGGCTTTTGTGCAAGCCTATATTGCAACTATCCCAACAGGACCACGGATTTCGTCATGGACCTTGCCCTTCCCCCCCGCGTCACCGACCGCGCCTATGCGCGGCTGAAGGAAATCTGCGAGGCGACGGGCGAGGAAAAGGCCCTGCGCGTCGCCGTCGAAGGGGGCGGCTGTTCCGGCTTCCAGTATGACATCAAGCTGGACGATCCCGCCGCCGACGATCTGGTTCTGGAAAAGGACGGGGCGAAGGTTCTGGTGGATGCGGTGTCGCTGCCCTTCCTTCAAAACGCCGTGATCGACTTTACCGAGGAACTGATCGGCGCGCGTTTCGTCATCGAAAATCCCAACGCCACATCGTCCTGCGGCTGCGGGACATCCTTCTCCATCTGACATAAATTCATATATGCTACCCTAGCCTTTCGGACAGGGCGCGCTAGGCTCCGTTTCACAGGAAAAACGGAGACGGAACAATGACCTGCGTTCTGATGCTGGGCTCGGGGCCCAAGGTGGTGGAGGCGGCGGGATGGCCGCGCGCGCCCTTCGACGCGGTCCTTGCAATCAACAACGCCCATGCGGTCCGGCCCGACTGGACGCATCATATCCACCCGTGGGATTTCCCCGAAAGCCGCCGCCCCGCCCCCCGCGCGGATCAGGTCGTGGTGACGGAAGCGGACTTTGTTCCCGCCCAGAACGCCTTTGGCGGATTTGTCTATGCGGGCGGGACCATGGCCTTTACCGCCGCCTACTGGGCGCTGCATGCCCTGCGCCCCCGCGTCGTCGCGGCCTTCGGCTGCGACATGCATTACCCCAAGGGGCAGACGCATTTCTACGGCGCGGGCAGCGCCGATCCGCTGCGCCCCGACATCACGCTGCAAAGCCTCGAGGCGAAGTCGGCGCGGCTGATGATCCTTGCCGCGATGGAAGGCTGCGCGATGGTCAACCTGTCCTTCGGCCCGTCACGGCTGGTCTATCCGCGCGTGTCGCGGGAACGGGCGGCCCATGCGCGGCCCCTGCCCTTTGACATCCGGCTGGCGGATCAGGCGCTGAAACGCGAGGACGCGCTGGGCTATCACGTCCCCTCGGGCCGCTACTGGGAAGAGGCCGACCGCTTCGATCCGGCCGAGTTGCGGCGTCTCGACATGCTCTGGCTCTCTGCGGCGCGGGCGGGGCTGGCGCAGTCCGCCTGATCCGAAGTCCCCGACTTGTGCGCCCCCTGCCCCGCGCCTAGAACGGTGGGGCAAGGGAGACGCCCATGAAACTCGCCACTTTCAACATCAACGGCATCAAGGCGCGGATCGAGGCGCTGCCAGCCTGGCTTGCAAGCGCGAAACCCGACGTGGTCTGCCTGCAAGAGATCAAGTCGGTCGACGAGGGTTTCCCGCGCGAGATCTTCGAGGACATGGGATACCGCGTCGAAACCCACGGGCAGAAATCCTTTAACGGCGTGGCGATCCTGTCGCGCCTGCCGCTTGAGGATGTGACGCGCGGCCTGCCGGGGGATGATGCCGACGAACAGGCCCGCTGGATCGAGGCGACGGTCATAGGCGAGAAACGCGCGATCCGTGTCTGCGGTCTGTACCTGCCCAACGGCAACCCCGCGCCGGGGCCGAAATACGATTACAAGCTCGCCTGGATGGCGCGGATGGAGGCGCGGGTGCGCGCCCTGCTGGCGACCGAGGAACCGCTTGCCTTCTGCGGCGACTACAACGTCATCCCCGAACCGCAGGACGCGGCGCGGCCCGAGGCATGGGTGACAGACGCGCTGTTCCTGCCCGAAACCCGCGCGGCCTTCCGCCGCATCGTCAACCTCGGCCTGACCGACGCCTTCCGCGCCCGCGACCCGCGCGCGGGGCAGTATTCCTTCTGGGATTATCAGGCCGGCGCGTGGGAGCGGAACAACGGCATCCGCATCGACCACCTACTGCTCTCGCCGCAATGCGCGGACCTTCTGTGCGAGGCGGGCATCGACAAGGGCGTGCGCGGCGGCGAGAAACCGTCGGACCACGTGCCGGTCTGGGTGGAACTGGACGCCTGAAGCCCGACCGGCCCGTGACAGCCCCGCGCCCCGCCGGCCCCTGATGCAGCGGGACCACAGCGGATTTCATGAAAAATTCAAGTATATTAATTTTCCCTTCCCGACGGCGGGCGGCGGTCTATCCTTGGGCAAGTCCCACCCGATCCGAGCGGAGCCCGACCGATCATGCGCCCCCTGACCCTTGGCCTGTCCGCGCTTCTGGCGCTTGCCACCGCCCTGCCCGCCGCCGCGCTGGACCGGCGGGTGGAGATCATCAACAATACCGGCTTCACCATCGTGGAATTCTACGGATCGAACACCGGATCGGACAGCTGGGAGGAAGACATCCTCGGCACGGATGTGCTGCCATCGGGCAGTTCGGTGGTGATCGATTTCGACGACCGCTCGGGCTATTGCAAATTCGACTTCCGCGCTGTGTTCGAAGATGGCGACGTGCTGGAGAAGGGCGGCGTGAACATCTGCGAGATCGCGACCTTCACCTATCAATAGGTCACCCGCGGCGGCTCAGCCCGCGGTGGCGTCATAGCCGTAAAGCCAGTCGAAGCGGCTGATCGCCAAGGACGGCGCCACCATGCCCGACAGGCGCAAGGCGGCATGGCCTATGGCGCGCTTTGCCCCCGTCAGGTGATAGTTGCGGGCATTGGCATTCGCGGCCTCGACGATCCGCGCGCAGCGGGGTTTGCGCGCGGCCTCCCATGCGGCCAGCGCCGCCGCGTCGCCGTCATGGCCCGCAAGGGCGGCGGCCAGCGTCCAGGCGTCCTCCAGCGCCATGTTGGCGCCTTGCGCAAGGAAGGGCAGCGTCGGATGGGCGGCGTCACCAAGGATCGCGGCGCTGCCCCCGGGCAGGATCGCGTGCCAGCGCTTCGCCACCGGATGGCGGAACAGACCCCAGAGCCAGACATCCTCCACCCGCTCCAGCCAGCCGCGCACGCGGGGGGAGAAGCCCGCAAAGGCAAGGCGCAGTTCCATCGGGTCGTCGCGCAGGGACCAGCCTTCCTCGACCCAGCGGCGGCGTTCCTCGACGGCGACGATGTTGCGCAGGGTGCCGCCGCGCAGGGGATAGCTGACCAGATGGCGGCCGGGGCCCATATGCACCTCGGCCACGGCGGGATCGGCGGGGTCGCCCGCGATGGTGGCCCGCCACGCGATCTGGTGGGTGAAGAAGGGCGCGACCTTGCCCGTCAGCGCGGCGCGCATCGGCGAATGCAGGCCGTCCGCCCCGATCATCAGCCCCGCCTGATGCGCCACGCCAAGCGCGCTGCGCGCCACCGGCTGCGCGCCCGACAGGTCGACCGCGTCGATCTTCTGCAAGAGCCGCAGTTCCACCCCCGCCTCGCGCGCGCCCTCCAGCAGCAGCGCGATCAGGTCGGCGCGGTGCACGAAATGCCAGCCCTGATCGGGGCGCAGGCGGGCAAGGTCCATCCGCAGCACGCCCGACCCGTCCAGCCCGTCCTTCAGTTCCACCGCCTGTGCGCGGACCGACACCGCCTCCAGCGCCGGACCCAGCCCCAGCGCCCGCAGCACCGCCGCGCCATTGGGCGACACCTGCAACCCCGCCCCCACCTCGCGGATGGCATCGGCCTGTTCCAGCACCGTGACCGCAGCCCCGCGCAGCGCCAGCGCCCGCGCCACCGCCAGCCCCGCCACGCCCGCGCCCAGAACCGTCACCTGCCGCCCGATCAGGCTCATGCCCGTCACCCCCGCCAAAGCAAAACGCCGGACCCTGCGGCCCGGCGTCACTGTTCCCCTGTGCGCGCCCCTGTGCAAGGGGCGGGGCCGCGATCAGTCGTCGCGGTGCACCTTCTCGCGGCGTTCATGCTTTTCCTGCGCTTCCAGCGTCATGGTGGCGATGGGGCGCGCGTCCAGCCGCTTCAGGCTGATCGGTTCGCCCGTCATCTCGCAATAGCCGTATTCGCCATTCTCGATCCGGCGCAGCGCGGCGTCGATCTTGGCGACCAGCTTGCGCTGGCGGTCGCGGGTCCGCAGTTCCAGCGCGCGGTCCGTCTCTTCGCTCGCGCGGTCGGCAAGGTCGGGGACGTTGCGGGCGCTGTCTTGCAGGTTGTCGATCGTCTCGGCCGACTGTTCCAGCAGCTCGTTCTTCCAGTTGATCAGCTTGCGCCGGAAATATTCCAGCTGCCGGTCATTCATGAAGGGTTCGTCCTCGGCGGGACGGTAATCGTCTGGAAGAAACGCTTCGGGTTTCATCACTGCTCTCTCCGTCTGGTCGGATCGCGCCGACAGGGGGTCTGCTTGCATGGCGCGCTCCTGTTGGGGGTGCATCTAGACCATCGGCAGGGGATTGTCACTAGCGGTTGCGACCGATTCCTGTCGCGGCTAGGGTCCAACCGACCCTTCCCCCAGACCCTGCGAGATGCGATGAAGTTTTCCTCAACCTCCGGTTACGTGGCCACCGATGACCTGACGCTGGCCGTCAATGCCGCCGTCACGCTGGAGCGTCCGCTTCTGGTGAAGGGCGAACCGGGCACGGGCAAGACGGAACTGGCGCGGCAGGTGGCGGCGGCACTGGGGCTGCCGCTGATCGAATGGCACGTAAAATCGACGACCAAGGCACAGCAGGGCCTTTACGAATATGACGCCGTCAGCCGGTTGCGCGACAGCCAGCTGGGCGACGAGCGCGTGCATGACGTGCGCAACTACATCCGCAAGGGCAAGCTCTGGCAGGCCTTCGAGGCGGCGGGCAAGGTCGTGCTGCTGATCGACGAGATCGACAAGGCCGACATCGAATTCCCCAACGACCTGTTGCAGGAGTTGGACCGGATGGAATTCCACGTCTACGAGACGGGCGAGACGATCCGCGCCACCCACCGCCCCGTGGTCATCATCACCTCGAACAACGAAAAGGAGCTGCCCGACGCCTTCCTGCGGCGCTGCTTCTTCCACTATATCCGATTCCCCGACATCGACACGATGCGCGCCATCGTGGCCGTGCATTTCCCCGGCATCAAACCCGCCCTCCTGACCGCCGCGCTGACCCAGTTCTACGAATTGCGCGAGGTGCCGGGGCTGAAGAAGAAACCCTCCACCTCCGAGGTGCTGGACTGGCTGAAACTCCTGCTGGCCGAGGACCTGTCGCCCGAGGATCTGCGCCGCGAGGGCGGGCCCGCCCTGCCGCGGCTGCACGGGGCGCTGTTGAAGAACGAACAGGACGTTCACCTGTTCGAAAGGATCGCCTTCATGGCGCGCAACACGCGATAGGCGAATCGCCAGAAATTGCCGTAACTTGGCCGCAGTTTTGCCACCATTCGGTAACGGCGACGACGTTTCTTGCAACAATTTGAAATGTTTCGTGACATGACGGGGCAGTGGTGGTGCCGCGCGCCGCGTCCGACGCCAGTGCTAGTCCGACTTTGGTCTTGGACTTTTCCCACAATTGACACGCGCAGGCCCCGCTCCTGACACTCGGCCCCATCCTATTGGGGGCGTCCGTCCCTGCGTTCAACAGGTTGCCGAAGTGTCAGTGCGTCCGAACCACAGCCCCATCATCGCCCCGTTCCGCACGGGTCTGGCGGGTGTTGCGCGCGACAGCGGCGGTCAGGCCATGCAGGGCGGATACGGCCAGGCGGCGCGGGGGCGCCGTCCGGCCCGGTGTGACGGCTGGCGCGATCCTGCGGCGGCCGGTTTCGGTGGGGCCGCACGGCCCTTTGGTTCCATAGACAAGCAGAGCTGCCACTCATGCGTTTCATTCCGGTCATTGCGACCCTCGCCACAGTCCTTGCCGCCTGCACGCCGACCCAGACGGCCCAAGTCACGATGAACAGCATCGCTCCGGTCTCGACCGGGGCATCCCTGCCGCCGATGCAGTCCTTTGCCGCCGTCCGTGGCACCCCGCCCGCGCGGGGCAATGCCGATATCGCCCGCGATATCCTCGATCTGGCCTTCCGGATGGAAAGCGGGCGGCCCCTGCCCGTCTTCACCCGTTTCGAGGGGCCGATCACCGTGGCCCTTGCCGGCGAGGTGCCGCCCACCGCCCATTCCGACCTTGCCCGCGTCATGGGACGGCTGAGGGCCGAGGCGGGGATCGACATCCGCTCTGCCCGTACGGGCGAAAATGCTGCGGTCACCATCGACTTCCAGCCCAAGGCCGCGATGCGCCGCGTCGTGCCGCAGGCGGCCTGTTTCGTGGTGCCGCGCGTGTCCTCCTTTGCCGAATACCGCGCCCGCCGCGGAAGCGAGGTGACGGATTGGGCCAGCGTCACACGGCGCGAGCGGGCGGCGATCATCGTGCCCTCGGACACCGCCCCGCAAGAGGTGCGCGACTGCCTGCACGAGGAACTGGCGCAATCCATCGGGCCGCTGAACGACCTGTACCGCCTGCCCGACAGCGTGTTCAACGACGACAACTTCCACACCGTCCTGACCGGTTTCGACATGCTGGTCCTGCGGGTGCATTACGACCCCGCCCTGCGCTCGGGCATGACCGAGGCCGAGGTGGCGGCGCGCCTGCCCGCGATCCTTGCCCGCCTGAACCCCGCAGGCGAAGGGCGCGGCACCGGCATGGACCGCATGGCGCCCCGCCCGTGGATCGACGCCGTGGGCGTGGCACTGGGCGGACAGGGGGGCGAGTCGCGCCGCCGCGACGCGGCCGAGCGGATGCTCTCCATCGCCCGCGCGCAGGGCTGGCAGGACAACCGCCTCGCCTTCAGCTGGTTCGCGCTGGGTCGCGCCAATGTGGGCCGCGACACCATCAGGGCGACGCAGGCCTTCGAACAGGCGCAGCGCATCTGGAACGGGCTGCCCGGCGGAGAGGTGCGCGCGGCCCATGTCGACATGCAGCTTGCCGCCTTTGCCCTTGCCGATGGCCGCTTTGCCGAGGCGCTGGCCCGCACCGACCGCGCCATTCCGGTGGTCCGCCGCGCCGAGAATGCGGCGCTGCTGTCGACGCTCTTGATGATCCGCGCCGAGGCGAATGCCGCCCTTGGCCGGTCGGACGAGGCACGGGAGGCGCGTCTCGACAGTCTGGGCTGGGCGCGCTATGGCTTCGGGACCGACGCGCAGGTCCGGGCACGCATGTCCGAGATCACGGGTCTGGCGGCCATGGGTCGCCGCAGCTGAGGGGGCGGGATGGCCTGCCCCTTCCCGAACGGGGCAAGAGGCAGGGCATGATCGTTATCGCGGGGCTGGTTCTGGGTGCGGCCTTGGGCGCGCGCACGGCGCTGAAACGGGGCGGCAAGCGGCTGGACGCGCTGCAATACGGCGCGGGCTACGGCATCGCCTTCGCGCTTCTGGGCCTGTTCCTGACGCTGTTCATCGACCGCATGGTCTGAGGGGGGCGGGATGTTCCTGCCCTTCTTCCAGACGCTGCGGAAGGAAGGCATCCCCGTCTCCTTGCGCGAATACCTCGCCTTTCTGGAAGGCGTCGCGGCGGGGCTTGTGACCTATGACGTCGATGGCTTCTACCACCTTGCCCGCACCGCGATGGTCAAGGACGAACGCCATCTGGACCGTTTCGACCGCGCCTTCGCCATGGCCTTCAACGGGCTGGAGACGATCACCGAGGCGCAGGTGCTGGAGGCCATCGACCTGCCCCGCGACTGGCTAGAAAAGCTGGCCGAAAAGCATCTGACGCCCGAGGAACGCGCGCAGATCGCGGCGCTGGGCGGCTTTGACGCGCTGATGGAGACGCTGCGAAAACGGCTGGAAGAGCAGAAGGGCCGCCATCAGGGCGGGTCGAAATGGGTGGGCACCGCGGGAACCTCGCCCTTCGGTGCCTATGGCTACAATCCCGAAGGCGTGCGGATCGGGCAGGATCAGGGCCGCCATGGCCGCGCGGTCAAGGTGTGGGACCGGCGCGAGTTCCGCAATCTGGACGACCGGGTGGAACTGGGCACGCGCAACATCAAGGTCGCGCTGCGCCGCCTGCGCCGCTGGGCGCGCGACGGAGCGGAACAGGAGCTGGACCTCGACGGCACGATCCGCGCCACGGCCGATCACGGCTGGCTGGACGTGCAGACCCGCCCCGAACGGCGTAACGCGGTGAAGGTGCTGCTGTTTCTGGACGTGGGCGGGTCGATGGACCCGTTCGTCAAGGTGATGGAAGAGCTCTTCTCCGCCGCGCGGTCGGAGTTCAAGCATCTGGCCCCCTTCTACTTCCACAACTGCCTGTACGAGGGCGTCTGGCGCGACAACCGCCGCCGCTGGGACGACCAGACCCCGACCATGGATGTGCTTCGGACCTACGGCCCGGACTGGCACTGCATCTTCGTGGGCGATGCCGCCATGTCGCCCTACGAGATCCTGCATCCCGGCGGCGCGAACGAACACTGGAACCGCGAGGCGGGTCAGGTCTGGCTGCAACGCGCCTGCGCGCAATGGCCCCGCCACCTGTGGATCAACCCCACGCCCGAGGCGCATTGGGGCTATACCCAGTCCACCCGCCTGATCCGCGACGTCTTCGGCGGCCGCATGGTGCCCATGACGCTGGAGGGGATCTCGCGCGGCATAAGGGAGCTGCGCTGATGCCCCGCCTGCGCGAGATCGCGAAAAGGAACCCCCTCCTGCTCATGGCCTTTGTTCTGGCCGTTGTGGCGACGCTGTTTTTCGCCGCCCGCGCAGTGACCTTTGCCGTCAGCCTGCACTGGCGGTCCGAGCAGCCGGTGGCAAGCTGGATGACGCCCCGCTACATCGTCCGCACCTACGGGCTGGAGCGCGCGGCGCTGGACGAGGTTCTGGGCACGACCGACCGCGACGACCTGCGCCAGCCGCTCTACACCATCGCGCGCGAACGCGGCATGACGACGGCCGAACTGATCGCCGCCGTGCAGGACGCCATCGACGCGCAGGACGGCGACGAATGACCGACACGCTGCTCGCGCTGGTGCCGGAATGGGGCGCGCTGGTCATCGCGCTGGCCAATATGCTGGCCTGCATGGCGCTGCCCATCCCTGCCTCGATCGTGATGCTGGCGGCGGGGGCCTTTGCGGCAGCGGGCGATCTGGATATCGCGCCGCTTCTGGCAGGCGCGCTGGCGGGGGCGGTCGCGGGGGATCAGGGCGGCTACTGGCTGGGCCGCGCCTTCGGCCCGCGTCTGATCGCGCGGCTGGAACGGCGGCGGCGCGCGGCGCGGCTGGTCGGGCGGGCCGTCGCATGGCTGGAGCGGCGCCGCCTGCCGGCTGTGTTCCTGTCGCGGTGGCTGGTCTCGGCGCTTGGCCCCTATGTGAACTTCGCCGCAGGGGCCGCGCGGATGAACTGGCTGGGCTTCACCCTGCCCTCGGTCGCGGGGGAATGCATCTGGGTCGCGGCCTTCATCGGGCTGGGCTACGGCTTTTCGGCCGATATCGAGGCGCTGGGATCGGTGCTGGCCAACCTTGCCGCCGCCATCGGCGCGGGCGTGGTGGCGGTGGTGCTGGGCCGGATGCTGTGGCGCGGCACGGGACACGGACGCGAGGACGGCTGATCCCCGCAAGGCAGCGCGCGGAACACCCGCCGGCACGGCAGAGCGGCGCGATTCGACCGGCCACCACCCCAGATTGCAGGCCATGCAGGGTTGAATCGCAAATGGCGAAACAATTGTTAATTTTGCCACCCTCGGTTCAAGTTTTCTATCCAAAGGGCTGTATTTTAGCCCAAAAGTTGACAGGTAAAGCGACCACTGGCTAGGCCGGATGGACAAGGGAATGGGTTTTCATCCCGTCCGATAGGTTCGCCATGCTTCGCACGTTTGCTTCTGTCTCTGCCCTCTGTCTTGCCACCTCGACTCCCTTTGCCGCCCTTGCGGCAGGCTCCGGCAGCGCCGTCTGTGCCAGCGCCGCCGCCGATCCGGCCGCCTTCATGCAGCGCGGCGATCTGGCCTCAGCCTTTGCCGAGATGTCGGGCGCCTGCCCCGAACTGGCGGCGACGCTGATGTCCACCGGAACCGTCCCCGCTCCGGCGCAGCGGGCCGACAACCGCGACCCCTCGCGCGGCACCACCACCGGCGGCGGAACCGGCGGGGCGCAGACCCCCGATTACGGCGACCTCATGGACCGTCTCGCCGTTGCCACCGACCGGCTGGATGATGCCACCGCCGATGTGGGCCGCGCGCAGTCCGCGCTCGACCGCACCATCCGCCGCGCCAGCCGCGCAGGCCTGTCAGAACCCACGCTGCGCCTTGTCGCCGCGCTCGCCTCGGACGACCTGTCGCGCGACGAGGCAAAGCGCATCCTGCCCGACTATACCGAGGCCAAGCGCCGCGCGCTGGAAAACTACCTCGACGCCCGCGACCGTCTGGAAACCGCCAATGCCCGCCTCGACACGGCGAAGAAGGCCGCCGAACCGCTGGTGGCCGAGGCCGCGCGCCTGTCGGGCCTTGCCGCCACCGCGCAATCCGGTCTGGCGGGCGCGCTGGACGGGCTGAGCGCGGAGGCGCGCAAGGCCGCGCTCGAGAACGCGATTGCCGCCGCGAAAGGGCAACTGGACGCGCTGGACGACCGCATCGGCGCGCTGGACAGCAGCATCAAGGATGCCAACGCTGCGCTGGAGGACGCCGCCGAGAAGATCGGTGAGGCAGAGAGCAAGGTCGGCTCCGAGACGCAAGACGTGAAGAATGCGGAAGGCGCGGTCGCCACTGCCACGGCGGAGGCGAAGGCGGCAAAGGACGCCTATGATGCCGCCTTCGACACGGCGCGCGACTGCAAGGGCAAGTGCGAGGCTGAAAAGGACGCGCGCGACGCCGCAAAAAACGCCTGGAACGAGGCCAAGACCGCCCTTACCAACGCCAACGCGACCCTTACCACGGAAAAAGACCAACTCGCCACGGCCCAGACCGAGCTTGCCACCGTAAAGGCGACCTATGACCTCGCCGCGCTCCAGTCCAAGGTGGATGCGCTGGCCAGCGATCTGGCGCAGGCAAAGGCACAGGAAGGCAGCCTCAAGTCCGCCATCGCCGCGGACGAGGGCAAGATCACCGAACTTGCCTCCCTGCTGGACGCGGCGGAAAAGGCCATGCAGCGCGCCACCGAAGCCTCCGAGCAGGCCCGCGCCGCGACCGCCGGCGAAGAGGCCGATGTGGCCTCCGCCAAGGCCGCGCTCGAGACCGCCCTGACCGAGGCGCAGGCCGCCCTTGCCGGCAGCCCCGCCGAGACCGAGGCCCTGCAGGATGTGCTGGACGCACAGGCAGAGCTTGCCCGCGCGCTCGGCGCACTGGGCGCCGCGCAGGACGAGGCCGAAAAGCTCGCCAATGAAGTCGCGGCGATCCCCGACGCACCGGATGCGGTGAGCGATGCCGCAGGCGATCTGGCGAAGGCCGGTGATGCGGGCACCGACATGTCCCAAGCGGCAGACGAGACCGCACGGCAGGCCGAAGAGGCGGTGGCGGACCATGACGAGGCACGGAAGGATCTTGAAAAGGCCCTCGCCGAGCCCGCCGCCCCGACCGGCAAAGCCCCTGCCGAAAGCTGAGCTGCAAGGTCGCAAAGAGCAAAGGCCGCCCCGACGGGCGGCCTTTTGCGTGTCTGGATGGTGCCCCCAGAGGGGCTCGAACCCCCGACCCCCTGATTACAAATCAGGTGCTCTACCAGCTGAGCTATAGAGGCACACCGCAGTCCGGATAGCCCGAAACGGGGGGCCGTGCAAGGGTCGGGCGGCGGGTCAGCGGCGGTTGGCGCGGGCCAGCAGCGCCACCGCCGACAGACCCACCGCCATCACGACCAGCGCGGCAGGCGCGGCCTCGCCCAGCCGCTCCAGACTGGCCAGCTCGAACACCCGCGTGGCCAGCGTGTTGAAGTTGAAGGGCCGCAGCAGCAGCGTCGCGGGCAGTTCCTTGACGCAGTCGACAAAGACCACCAGCAGCGCCGTCGCCACCGACCCCCGCATCAGCGGGAGGTACACCGCCCCCAGCGCGCCCCCCGCACTGCGCCCCAAGGACCGCGCCGCCATCGGCAGGCTGGGCGGGATCCGGCCAAAGGCCGCATCCACCGCCCCCTGCGCGATCCCGAAGAAGCGCACCGCATAGGCCAGGATCACCGCCCCCGCCGTACCCGTCATCAAAAGCCCCGGATCATGCCCCGTCAGCGCCAGCACCGCATCGGCCACGCGATTGTCCAGCGCGGCCAGCGGGATCAGCAGCCCCACCGCCAGCACCGCCCCCGGCGCGGCATAGCCCAGCGTCGTCAGCGGCAGCACCACCCGCGCCACGCCCCGCCCCGCCATCCGCACCGCATAGACCAGAAACAGCGCCGCCCCCACGGTCAGCGCGGCCGCCACCCCGCCCACCATCAGCGTATTCACCAGCGCCTCGACCAGACCCGGCGCGACCCAGACCTCGGGATTGGCCAGCGCGTGGTCCAGCATCACCCCGACCGGCAGCCCGAACCCCAGACCGAAGGGCAAAAGGCACAGCCCCGTCGCCACCCATGCCCGCACCCCCCGCAACTCGGTCGGCACCACGGGCCGGTCGGCGCGGCTGGCACGGTGGAACCGCGCATTGCGGCGGCTGATCCGTTCCAGCGCGACCAGCAGCAGGATCAGCATCAGGATCACCCCCGCGATCTGCGCCGCCCCCCCCGCATTGTTGCCGTTGAGCCAGGTGGAAAACACCCCCGTGGTCAGGGTCTGCACCCCGAAATGCGTGACCGTGCCGTAATCCGCCACCGTCTCCATCAGCGCCAGCGCCACGCCCGTGGCGATGGCGGGCCGCGCCAGCGGCAGGCCCACGCGAAAGAACAGCGCCCAAGGCCCCGCCCCCAGCGCGCGCGCCACGTCATAGGACGCCCCCGACTGCTCGCGGAAGGCCGCGCGGGCCAGCAGGTAGACATAGGGGTAAAGCGCCGCCGACAGCACCACCACCGCCATGCTGCGCGACCGCACCTCGGGGAACCAGTAGTCGCGCGCCGTCTCCCACCCCATCGCCGCGCGCAACCCCGTCTGCACCGGCCCCGCATATTGCAGGAAATCCACCAGCGCATAGGCCCCCACATAGGCCGGGATCGCCAGCGGGAACAGAAGCGCGTAATCCAGCCACCCCCGCCCCGGAAAGCGGTACATCACCACAAGCCACGCCGCCCCCGTCCCCACCGCCGCCGTCAGCAGGCCCACGCCCCCCATCAGCAGCAGGGTGTTGCGGAAGTAACGCGGCAGGACCGTGTCGATCAGATGCGGCCAGATGTTCTCGGTCGGGTGAAAGGCGATCCAGACCACCGCCAGCATCGGCGCCAGCACCACCGCCGCGATCAGCACCGCCCCGATGGACCAGCCATCGGGCCGCAGGCGCGGCAGGCCAAGGGGAACCCGACTGTTTTTATCAGAGATCATGGGCGCAGGGCTTAACCGAAAGCGGTTTCCCTGTCCAGAAAAGCCCGTATAGAATGCGGCCAAAGACGGCCAGAGAGCAGACCAGTCCCATGCGTATCGTTTACCACCTCGGCGCCCACTGCACGGATGACGAGCGCCTGATCCGCTGCCTCTGGAAGAACCGCGACAGCCTGTCGGAACAGGGCATCGTCGTGCCCGCCCCCACCCGCTACCGGTCGCTCCTGCGCGACACGGCCGTCACGCTCAAGGGCCGCGCGGCCTCGCGCGATACGCAGGCGATGGTGCTTGACCAGATCATGGAAGAGGACCGGGCCGAGCGGCTGATCCTCTCGTGGGACAATTTCCTGAGCTATCCGCAATGGGTGATCCGGGGTCGCACGCTCTATCCCGCCGCGGCCGAACGCATCCGCGCCTTCACCCAGATCTTCCCCGAGATCGAGGCCGAATTCCATCTGGCGATCCGCAACCCCGCCAGCTTCCTGCCCGCGCTTTTCGGGCAGTTGAAGGTCAAGACCTTCGCAGAATTCCTCGGCGGGGCGGACCCGCGCGAGCTGAGCTGGCTGAAACTGGTCGAAGAGGTCCGCACGCTCAACCCGCAGGCCAACCTGACCATCTGGTGCGACGAGGATACGCCGCTCATCTGGCCCGAGGTGTTGCAGGCCGTTTCGGGCCATGCGCCCGGCACCGTGCTGGAGGCTTCGGACGACCTGCTGGGCGAGATCATGTCGCCCGAAGGGATGGAGCGGATGCGCGCCTATCTGGCAGGCAATCCCCCCGCCAGCATCATGCACCGCCGCCGGATCGTTTCGGCGTTTCTGGACAAGTTCGCCCTGACCGACCGCATCGACATGGAACTGGACCTGCCCGACTGGGACGAGGATCTGGTCGATGAGATCACCGAAGGCTACCGCGCCGACATCGCGCGGCTGCGCGGCCTGTCGGGCGTCACCTTCATCGACGCCTGACAGGAACGCGGCGGCGCGTCAGGCCATTCCCAGCGCGGATTTGTACATCTCCAGCACGGCCTCTTCCTCGGCGATTTCGTCGGGCTTGCGCTTGCGCAGCGCGATGACCTTGCGCATCACCTTGGTGTCATAGCCGCGCCCCTTGGCCTCGGCCATCAGCTCTTTCTGCTGTTCGGTGACGTCCTTCTTCTCGGCCTCGAGCTGCTCGTAGCGTTCGATGAACTGGCGCAGTTCGTCGGCGGTGACGTTGTAGGCGTCGGTCGGGTCGCTCATCTTGGCCTCTTTGTTGAACGGTCATGCTGCACCCGCCCTCCCTACCCTGCCAACCGCCCCCTGTTCAAGCGGCCCGCCGCAGGCCGCTTGCCTCGCCCCGCCCCGTGGGCTAGACGCCGCGCGACGGGCGGCACGGGGTGCGGGCGATGGACTATCTTCTGACGGGCGGGATCGTGCTGACGCTGGCAGGCGTGGCGCTGCTTCTGGCCTGCGTCTGGCTGGCGGTGCGCGCCAAACGCTCGGGCCTGCCGGATGACCGGATGAAGGCCGCGCTGCAACGGGTGGTGGCGCTGAACCTCGGCGCGCTGGCGCTGTCGGCGCTGGGTCTGATGGCGGTCGTGATCGCCCTGATCCTCGGCTGATCTCTCCCTAGGCTTCCGTCAGCCGCGCCCCGTCCGCGATCAGCCGGTCAAACAGGGCCGACGGCGCATAAAGCTCCGGCGCCTCCACCGACCACAGCCGCAGGTCGCGGCGCAGCACCATCAACCCGCGCCGGTCGGCCTGATGCATCGGCCCCCCGGTCCAGCGTGCCGTGATCCCCGCCGCGATGGCGATGGCATCCACCTGCGCCGCATCCCGCGCCGCGCCGCTGTCCACCAGCCGCGCCCCCGCATTGGCCAGCGCGCCGAAACAGCGCCGCGCGATCACCTCCTCGGCCTGACGCGGCGCGCCCTCGCGCCCCTCGCCCGCGATGCCGGCAAGGGCCAGCGCCTGCGCCACCAGCGCGCGCGGCACGCCGCGGCCTTCCAG
>NZ_JAAATX020000008.1 GCF_009908265.2 Paragemmobacter amnigenus
TCGAAGGACGTGTTCTTCACCACGCTGTAATCCCGGATCCAGTCAACCCGACGACCCTGCGCACGCCAGAAACCCTCGGGATCCGAAACCGATTCGCCATAAAGACGCTCATAACCAGACGCATCAATATGCGCGCCAGAAATGAAATCGGCCGACGCGGAATAAGCGCCTGACGGCTGAGAAGTTGCTGACATATTGCCCCCCCCTGAGAAGTCTCTGTTTGATCACCCTCCGCGCTGGCGGAAGACCAGCCGGAAAGATCTCCAGCGCGCGGTAAACAAAACACATAACGCCCGCTAAGAAAACGATTTTTTTGTCAATTCATTTACACATTCTCCGTCTATGCTGTAAATTTCTTTGCTCTCGTATTAAGGATTCCTGACGCTGGCAGCGGTCTGGGGCCGACGGCCCGCAAGGCCGCGGCAGCCCGACAGGCCCCGACGGACCGGTCCGCAGGCCATCACAGGAAACGGGAAGGAACGTGAAGTCGCCGCCGTCGCGCGCGATGCATCACGGCACTACGGCCCGGCGATCCGCAGGCCGGACGGACCGCGGTCACAGCCCCGCCCCTGCGGCCATCCCTGCCGGGCGCGGCCTCAGTACCACATGTCGGCCACGGCCGCCTTGCGCCTTGCGATGAACTCCCGCAGCGCCTCGTCGATGCCCTGATCCAGCGGCGGCGCCTCGTATTCCGCAAGCCGCTTCTTCCACAGCCGGTTGGCGCGCGTCGCGGCATCGACCGACCCGTTCGCCTCCCATTTCTCGAAGGGCTCGTTATCCGCCGTCTCGCTGTCCCAGAAGGCCGTCTCGTAATGCGCCATGGTGTGGGAACAGCCGAAGAAATGGTTGCCCGGCCCCACCTCGGCAAAGGCATCGACGGCCAGTTGGTCGTCATCCACCTGCACGCCCTTCAGATAGGAATGCAGCGCCCCGCACAGGTCGGTGTCCAGCACGAATTTCTCGTAGGACATGGACAGAAGCCCGTCGAGGAACCCCGCCGAATGCAGGATGTAATTCGCCCCGCAATGCACGGCGGCCAGCATGGACATGGTCCCTTCCGTCATCGCCTGCGCGTCGGGCAGCTTGGAGGTGGTGAAATTCCCCGAACAGCGCAGCGGCAGGTTCAGCCGCCGCGCCAGTTGCCCGATCACCATCGACCCGATCGCAGGTTCCGGCGTGCCGAAGGTGGGGCTGCCCGACCGCAAACTCATCGACGACAGGAAGTTGCCGAAGACCACCGGCGCGCCCTTGCGCTCCAGCTGCGTCAACGCGCAGCCCGCCAGCGTCTCGGCCAGCGATTGGGCAATCGCCCCGGCCGATGTCACCGGCCCCATCGCGCCGCCAAGGATGAAGGGCACCAGCACCGTCCCCTGTCCCGCCCGGGCATATTCCCGCATCCCCCGCGTCATGGTCCCGTCCCAGACAAGGGGCGAGTTGACGTTGAAATTCCCCATGATGACGCAATTGTTCTCGGCAAACTCGCGGCCAAAGACGATGCGCGCCATCTCCACGCTGTCTGCCGCGCGTTCCGCCGCCGTGACCGATCCCAGAAAGGCGCGGTCGGAATAGCGGACATGGGCATAGACCATGTCCAGATGCCGCTTGTTCACCGCCACGTCGGTGGGTTCGCAGATCGTGCCGCCGGAATGGTGGAACCACGGGCTGGATTGGGCGAGCTTGATGAAATTCTCGAAATCCTCGATCGTCCCGAAGCGCCGCCCCTTGTCCAGATCCATGACAAAAGGGCTGCCATAGGCGGGGGCAAAGACCACGTTCTTCCCGCCGATGCGCACGTTGTTCGCCGGATTGCGCGCGAATTGCGTAAATTCCGCAGGGGCGGTCGCCACGATCTCGCGCAGCATGTCCTTTGGGAACTTCACGAGCGTCCCCTCGACATGCGCCCCCGCGCGCCGCCACAGCTCCAGCGCCTCGGGGTCGTCGCGGAATTCGATCCCCGTCTCGGCAAGGATGCGGTCGGCGGCGGCCTCGATCCTGATCAGCCCCTCCTCGCCCATCACGTCATAGGTGGGGATGCCCCGCACGATATAGGGCACATGCACCGCGCCATGCGCGCCGGAGGTGCGCTCCGCCCGCCGCGCCTCGCGCCCGCCGCCGCGCTTGCGCGACCGATCCCCGTCCCCGTCCATGACACCCCTCCTGCCAGACTGACCACGGCCAGCCTAGCAAGGGGCACCCGCCCGCGATGACCTGAAAACGACCTGCGGGCAGAATTTCCCTGCCCGCACCCGTGTCCCTGCCCGCACCCCGCCGTCAGGCCGCCCGCTCCGCCTCCCATTCCAGACCGGGGCGATAGCGCGCGGCGACCCTGCCCTGCTCCAGCACCAGCAGATGCAGCCAGCCGTTGTCGAACAGCGCGCGCACCCCGTCATGCCGCGCCAGCACATCCGCGATGGCCTCTTTCGGCGCCTCGACCATCACGGTCAGGCGCAGCGGATCATGCACCAGCCGCGCTCCGTCATGCACCGCCTGCCACGGCAGTCCGGCCCGCAGCCGCCCGCCATTGCCCTCGACCACCCCGATCCCGCCGGTCACGTTGTGGATCAGCTTGTTCCCCCCGCCAAAGGCTTCGGGCGCCACGGAAGACCCGTAATATTGCAGGCTGATCCAGCTTGCCACCACCACCGGCGCGGTCAGGATCAGCTCCAGCGTGGCAAAGCCCTGATCGTCCCGCCAGTCATAGCTGTTCAGGAAGACCCGCCCGCCCAGATCGGCCCCCGCCGTCACCGCCCGCGGCGCCGCGACAAAGGCCGCGCAGCCCGCCAGACCCCATTCCGGCCGCAACTCGGACCAGTCCAGCGCGCGCTTCGCCACCGTCGCCGCCGTCGCCCCGGGCAGCCGCGCCGCCCGTTCCGCCCGCGAAAAGGCACCGGCCTTCTCCAGCCAGCCCTTCACCTGCGCCAGCTCCCCCGCATGGGTCGCAGGCACCGCCCCGTCGTAAAGCCGCACGCGATCCGTCGTCGTCTCGTGCAGACCGGCGACAAAGACGGTGTCGGAAGGAACCGTAACCCCATGCCCCGCCAGCCCCGCCCGCGTTTCGGGATCGTTCAGCAGATCGGCCAGCAGCCGCGCCGATACCTCGCCCGTCTGCCCGCCGCAGGCCCCGCAGTGATAGGCGCTCTCATGCGGGTTGTTGGTCACCTGCGCCCCATGCCCCAGCAAAAGCACGACCCGCGCATGATCCCGCACCAGCCCCATCGCGCGCAGAACCGCCGCCCCCGTCGCGGCCTTGGCCCCCGCATCCGGCGCAGGCTCCAGCACCGGCGCGGGCCCTTCGGCCGCCTTCTGCCCCAGACCCAGCGCATCCTTGACCAGCTTCAACCCGTAGACCGGCCCCGCCGATTCAACAAAGGCAAAGGACGACACCGCCGCCTGCCGGAACCGGCCCCAGGCCCGTACGCCCCGCGCCGCGATCCGCGCAGCCTCTTCCGACACCGCATCCCCATGGCTCGCCGCCGTCAGCGCGGGGCGCAGCAGCACAGGCAGATGGCTGTCGGCCAATTCGCTCGCATGGGGGCGATGGGCGACGGGCAGGCCGAAGAAGCCCGCGAAACCCAGCGTTTCCACGCCTTCGGACTGCGCCTCCAGCGCGCGGCGGAACACCTCGGACCGCACATCGATGCAGAAGGCCGCCTGCACCACGGGCCGCGCGCCCGCCGCGAAACCGGCATCCGCCCCGCCCAGCCGCGCCGCCAGCCGCCGCTGATGCGCCCGCTCCGCCGCATCCTGCAACACCGCATCGACCGCCAGATCGACGCTTGGCGCGACCGGCACGGCATGGGCCGCGACCACCCCCGCCCAATCCGCCGCCACCTGCGGCACCACCGCCAGAATGGCCTCTTCCCAGACCAGCCGGATCGCCAGCAGATCGACCAGCGTCTCGTCGCTGCCCCCCGCCAGTTCCGCCTGCCACAGCAACCAGCGCGCATGCTGCGCCCAGCCGTCCAGATCCATCAGCAGCCGGTGGAAACAGGTCTCCGCCGCCGCATCGGTGATGCCCAGCCGCTCTGCCGCGCGCAGGATGGCGCGGTCCGCCGTATCGGGCGCCTCGGCCACATGGGCGCAGAACCCCGACAGCCCCGCGATCTCGGGCGTCAGGTCATGCGTCGCCCAGTCCCGCCACGCGGCAAAGGCCCCCCGCCCCGGCGCGGGCTGCCACAGCGCCTGCCCGCGGTCGAAATGCCCCGCCGCCCACAGGCCGAAGCACCGCGTCACCAGCGCGGGGAAATCCACCCCCGCCGCGCCCGCCGCCACCTCGGCCAGCGTGGGCAGCGCCACCGGAACCGGCGCCTCGGCCCGCATCCTGAGCTTCAGCAGCGCCAGATCGTTGGGCTTCACCGGACAGCGGCTTGCAATCAGCGCGGCCGCCAGATCGTCATCCGTGATCTCGCCCGCCGCCACCTTCGCCGCCAGCTCTGCGCGCGGTTGCGTCAGCCGCACCCCCGCCACCCGCGCCAGCCGCGCGGCAGCCGTGGGCAGGTCCTCGCCCGTCTGGCCCAGCAGCGGGTTCACCGCCACCGTGGCCGACAGCGGGAAGGAAGGCGGGATTGCCCGCGCCGCCGCCTCTGCCGCCGCCAGCAGACCCGACACCCGCGCCGGCGCAATCTGTGCATGTTTCAGGAACATCGCGTCTCTCCTCTTGCCCGTCGCCTCAGTTGGATTTCGCCGTCCGGAACCCGCCGATCAGCCGGTCCAGCACCGCGTTCAGATACAGCCCGTTCGCCAGATGCACCCGCAGCCCCGCCGCCGCCGGGTGATGTGCCCAGAGCGGGAACAGCGCCTGCGCCACCGCCACAAGGCCGAAGGACATCAGCGCCAGCACGATCAGCGCCCATTCCAGCGCACCGGGCACCGGCGGCTTGGGCAGTTCCGGCCCCCAGACCGCGCCCGCCGCCACATGCAGCCCGAAATAGGCCACCGCCGCCGCCAGTGACGCCACCGCCACCCGCCGCGTCAGCGCCCAGGGCGCGGCATCGGCCAGACCCTGCGCCACCAGATAGGCCACCCCGAAGATCAGGATCACACCCAGCGCCAGCGCCTGCGCCGATTTCGGCGCGGCCATCAGGCCAAAGCCCGTCGCCACCGCCGCATAAAGCAGGATCGCAATGGCAAAGGCCCGCCCCACCGCCTTCAGCCCCGGCACGGCCACCGGCCCCGGCTTGCGGACCGACGCCACCGCCACGACCGCGCCCCCCGAAGACAGGAAGGCATGCGCCTTGTACAGCGAATGCGCCACGATATGCAGCATCGCCAGCGCCCAGAGCCCCAGCCCGCATTGCAGCAGCATGAAGCCCATCTGCGCCACCGTGGACCAGGCCAGCGCCGTCTTGACCGCAGGCTGCGTCAGCATCACCGCCGCCCCGAACAGCGCCGTGAACCCGCCCAGCATCACCAGCGCCGCCATCGCCCCCGCGCTCTGCTGCACGACGCCCGCCAGCACGATCAGCATCACGCCGCCCGCATTGATGATCCCGGCATGGAGCAACGCCGACACCGGCGTCGGCGCCTCCATCACCTCGGTCAGCCAGCCATGCAGCGGAAAGGCCGCCGTCTTCAGCAGCGCCGCCAGAACCAGAGCCGCCACCCCCGCCTGACCCGCCACGGGCAGCCCACCCGCCGCCGCCTGCGCCAGCGCCTCCACCCCGACCGTGCCATAGGCCAGCCAGAACATCCCCGCCGCCGCCAGCAGCGCCAGATCCCCCGCGCCCCAGACCAGCGTGAATTTCGCCGCCGCCCGCCGCGCCTCGGCCCGCTCGGGATAGAACAGCAACAACTGCCGCAGCCCCGCCCCCACCGCGACAAAGGCCGCGACCATCACCCACAGGTTGCCCGCCTGCACCAGCACCAGCACCGCCGCCAGCACCGCCAGAAGCAGCCCGTGAAACGCGCCCTCGCGCGCCTCGCCATCCAGATAGCGCCGCGAATAGCGCAGCACGATCCAGCCGACAAAGGACACCAGCGCCGCCATCGTGACCCCCACGACATCCAGCCGCAGCGCCCCGAGCCAGACCCCCGCCTGCCCAAGCGCCACCTGCACCGCCGCCCCCGCCGCCAGCGCGACCGCCACCAGCGCCCCCGCCTCGGACGCCACGGGAACCCCCGCCGGTCGCCGCCCCGGGCGCATCGCCGCAAAAAGGGCAAGCGCCAGAAGCACAAGGGGCGACAGGAAGGTCAGCGGCGGCAGGGCATCCATGGCACGATCTCCGTTGAAAAGATGCCGACCAGATAGACCTTGCCTATCATCCAGAAAATTACATATTTTACGCTTTATCGTTCGTTTTGGTAGAATAATGGCCCAGATCAACCTGCATCACCTGCGCCTTTTCCGTGCCGTGGCGCTCGACGGCACGCTGACGGGGGCCGCGCGGCTGCTGAACCTGTCGCAATCCGCCCTCTCGACCCAGCTCCGCACGCTCGAGGCGACCTTGGGCCACGACCTCTTCGAACGCCGCGGCCGCGGGCTCGTGCTGACCGAGGCGGGGCGCATCGCGCTCGACCATGCCGAGGCGATCTTCCGCACCGCCGACGACCTGACCGCCACCCTGCGCGAAACCGGCGCCGCCCGCCGCGCGCTGCGCGTGGGGGCGCTGGCCACCCTTTCGCGCAACTTCCAGCTCCAGTTCGTCCGCCCCCTCCTCGGCCGCCCCGATGTCGAGGTGGTCCTCCGCTCCGGCACCCAGACCGAACTCCTGCGCGCCCTCGACGCCCTCGCCCTCGACGTGGTCCTGACCAACCTCCCCCCCGCACGCGAGGCGGGCAGCCCGTGGCTCGTCGACCGCCTTGCCGAACAGCCGGTCAGCCTGATCGGCACCCCCGCCCGCCTTGGCCCCGCACCGCGCGCCATGGCCGACATCCTCGCCACCGAACCGCTGGTCCTGCCCGTGCCCGAAACCGCCCTCCGCGCCGCCTTCGACGCGCTGACCACCCGCCTCGGCATCGTCCCGAACATCGCGGCCGAGGCCGACGACATGGCCATGCTCCGCCTTCTCGCGCGCGAGGATGCGGGTCTGGCCATCCTGCCCACCATCGTCGTGCGCGACGAACTGGCCGCCAGTTTGCTGGTCGAGGCCGCGCAACTTTCGGGCCTGACCGAAACCTTCTACGCCATCACCCGCGAACGCCGCTTTCCCAACCCGCTGCTCGCCGCCCTCCTGCGCGGCTAGCCATGCGCGGCCCCTTGCCGACGCGCAACAGCCAAAGGGCGATTTCCCGCCCGTTCCGGCCGCTCCGCTCCGGTTAATGAATTTCAATGCGCGAAACATTCCGTGATCGGCTATCCTGCCCCCATCGACTCGGAGGAGCACTGCCATGCCCAAGACCTTGCCGATCCCAAGACCCGTAGTGACCCGTCCCGCGACCTCGCGCCGTGAGGGGGCCAGCGCGGGGGCCATCGCGCTCTTTGCCGTGGCCTATATCGCCGTCCTCGGCATCCTCTTCGCCCCCGACGGCTTCTTCACCGAAAGCCCGACCACCCTCGTGGCGGACAGCGCCGACTGACCGGCCAACGGGGGCGACGCTGCCACAGCGCCGCCCCCGTTCCATCCGCGCCCCCAACCGCCGCTTGCCGCCCCTGCCGCCCTGATCTAATCAGGGCAGGCAAGACAAAGGCGGACCAATGCGCATCCTGATCACCAATGACGACGGCATCAACGCCCCCGGGCTCCAGGTGCTGGAGGAAATCGCCACCGCGATCGCCGGACCGGAAGGCGAGGTCTGGACCGTCGCGCCCGCCTTCGAACAATCCGGCGTGGGCCATTGCATCAGCTACACCCACCCCACGATGATCGCCAAACTCGGCCCGCGCCGCTTTGCCGCCGAAGGCAGCCCCGCCGATTGCGTCCTTGCGGGCATCTACGACGTGCTGCAGGGCGCCAAGCCCGACCTCGTCCTCTCCGGCGTGAACCGCGGCAACAACTCGGCCGAGAATGTGCTCTACTCCGGCACCATCGGCGGCGCGATGGAGGCGGCGCTGCAAGGCATCCCCGCCATCGCGCTCTCGCAATTCTTCGGGCCCGAGATGGACGGCCTGACCGACCCGTTCGAAACCGCCCGCACCCACGGCACCGCCACCGTCCGCGCCCTGCTGGACAAGGGCATCTGGACCGGCGACGACTACCGCACCTTCTACAACGTCAACTTCCCCCCCTTCCCCGCCGCGCGGGTCAAGGGGATGAAGGTCGCGGCACAGGGCTTCCGCCGCGACACCTCGTTCAGCGCCGAGGCACAGATTTCCCCCACCGGTCGCCGCTATCTCTGGATCAAGGGCGGCCCGCAGCAGACCCCCACCGCACCGGGCACCGATGCGGCGGTCAATCTCGACGGCTACATCTCCGTCACCCCCCTGCGCGCCGACCTGACGGCGCATGATCTCCTCTCCGATCTCGGGGCGCGGCTGGCATGACCGATCACGCGGACTTCGACGAAAATGACGGGTCCGCCGCCGCCGAACGCAAGATGCGCTTTCTCTATGCCCTCCGCTCGCGCGGCGTGACCGACACCCGCGTGCTCTCCGCGATGGAACGCATCGACCGCGGGCTTTTCGTCCGCGGCCTCTTCGCCGAACGCGCGTATGAGGACATGCCCCTTCCCATCGCCTGCGGCCAGACCATCAGCCAGCCCTCCATCGTCGGCATCATGACACAGGCGCTGGACGTCCAGCCCCGCGACAAGGTGCTCGAGGTTGGCACCGGCTCCGGCTATCAGGCCGCGATCCTGTCGCAGCTCGCCCGCCGCGTCTACACCGTCGACCGCCACCGCCGCCTCGTGCGCGAGGCGGACGAGATCTTCCGCGCCCTCGACCTGACCAACATCACCGCCATCACCGTCGACGGCAGCTTCGGCCTGCCCGATCAGGCCCCCTTCGACCGCATCATCGTGACCGCCGCCGCCGAAGACCCGCCCGGCCCCCTATTGGCGCAACTGAAAACCGGCGGTATCATGGTCGTGCCGGTCGGGCAGTCCGACACGGTGCAAAGCCTGATAAAGGTCACGCGCACCGAAACCGGTTTCGATTATGACGAGCTTCGCCCCGTGCGCTTCGTGCCGCTGGTCGAGGGACTCGGCACCGAGTGAATTCAACGGCTCCGGGCCATACCCGGACGACAGAGAGGCAATAGGCATGACGACCGGATTTTCCACGCTGCGCGTCCTTGGCCTGACCACGGCGCTCGCGGCGCTCTCGGCCTGCCAGGGCGGGGGCGGCAACATGATGTCCGACTTCGACTGGGACCTCCGCGGCGGCGCCAACACCCTCGACACGACCGAGGCCGCCCGTCAGGCCACCGCCGCCCGCCCGATGCCCGATGCCAACGGCATCATCTCCTATCCCGGCTATCAGGTCGCCGTCGCCCGCCGTGGCGACACCGTAGGCAGCGTCGCCGCCCGCACCGGCATCAGCGCGGGCGAACTGGCCAGCTACAACGCCATCCAGCCCGACGCCCCCCTGCGCGAGGGCGAGGTGCTCGCCCTGCCCCGCCGCGTCTCGGCCACGGGCGGCACCGCGGTGGCCAGCGGCGCGACCATCGGCTCGGGCACCGTCGCCTCGGCCCCCATCGCCACGGGCGGCGCGGTCAGCGTCACCTCCATCGCCACCACCGCGCTCGACCGCGTGCAATCGGCCCCCGCCACCACCACCGCAGCGGCCCCCGCCGCCGCCCCGAAACCCGATGACAGCGCGCTCGGCACCATGGCCCCGACGCGGCATCAGGTGAAGCGCGGCGAAACCGCCTTCTCCATCGCGCGGATGTACAACGTCTCGGCCCGCGCCCTGGCCGACTGGAACGGCCTCGGCCCCGACCTCGCGGTGCGCGAGGGGCAATATCTGATGATCCCCACCCCCACCGGCGCGCCCCCCGCAAAGCCCGTGGAAACCGTCACCGCGCCCGGCGCAGGCTCGCCCACACCCGAACCGCCCTCGGCCGCCAAACCGCTGCCGGATGAAGACACGCCCCCGGCGTCCGAAGCGGCCAAGGCCAAGCCCGCCTCGCCCGATCTGGGCGAACAGCGCACCACCGCCTCGGCCGCGCAATTCGCCATGCCCGCCGCGGGCAACATCATCCGCGGCTATGCCCCGCCCAAGAACGAAGGCATCGACATCGCCGCCCCCGCCGGCACGCCGGTCAAGGCCGCCGCGGCAGGCACCGTCGCCGCCATCACGCAGGACACCGCGCAGACCCCGATCATCGTCATCCGCCACGAAGGCGGCCTGCTGACGGTCTATGCGGGCGTCGCGGGCATCACGGTGAAAAAGGGCGACGCGGTGAAAAAGGGCCAGACCATCGCGAATGTCCGCTCCGGCAACCCGTCCTTCCTGCATTTCGAGGTGCGCCGCGGCGCCGCCAGCACCGACCCGATGCCCTTCCTGAAGTAAGGCAACTCAGGCCGGAAAGGGGGGTCAGAGCCTGACCCCCTCGCGCCCCGCCAGATCGCAGAAGAACTGCCACGCCACGCGGCCCGACCGGCCGCCACGCGTCGCCTGCCATTCGATCGCCTCGGCCCGCAGCCGCTCTGCCGGCACGTCCACGCCATGCGCCGCGCAATAGCCCGCGATCATCTCCAGATACTCGTCCTGCGAACAGGGGTGGAACCCCAGCCACAGCCCGAACCGGTCCGACAGCGACACCTTCTCTTCCACCGCCTCGGTGGAATGGATCGCCGCCTGCGTCTCGTTCTCGATCATATCGCGCGGCATCAGGTGGCGGCGGTTCGACGTGGCATAGAACACCACATTCTCCGGCCGCCCCTCGATCCCGCCATCCAGCACCGCCTTCAGGCTCTTGTAATGCTGGTCGTCATGGGAAAACGACAGATCGTCGCAGAACAGGATGAACCGCAGCGGCGCCGCCCCCCGCAACATCGCCAGAAGCCGCGCCACACTCGGCAGGTCCTCGCGGCTCAGTTCCACGATCTTCAGATCATGCCCCTCGGCCCGCACGGCCGCATGGACCGCCTTGACCAGCGAGGATTTCCCCATCCCCCGCGCACCCCAAAGCAACGCATTGTTGGCCGGAAACCCCGCCGCGAACTGCCGCGTATTGGCCAGCAGCGTATCGCGCGACCGGTCCACGCCGACCAGCAGCCCCACATCCACGCGGCTCACCCGCGCCACGGGCTCCAGCCGGTCGGGTCCGGTATGCCAGACAAAGGCCTCTGCCCCGAACTCCGGTGCCGCCAGCGCCGCAGGGGCCATCCGCTCCAGCGCCGCCGCGATGCGCGCCAAATCCGCCTCGCTCATCGCGTCAAACCTTGCCCGACCCTTCGGCCTCGTCCTCGTCCTCGTCGACCCACAGCCCCTCGGCCCGCAACTGCGCCTCGCGCGCCTTCTCGATACGCCGGATCAGGAAGATCGACACCTCGTACAGCGGATAGATCGCCGCAAACAGGATAAGCTGGCTCATCATGTCCGGCGGCGTCACCACCGCGGCAAGGATCACGATCAGCACGATCGCATAGCGCCGCATCCCGGCCAGCCCCTTCGACGTCACCAGCCCCGCCTTGCCCATCAGCGTCAGCAGCACGGGCAGCTGGAAACACAGCCCGAAGGCCATCACGAAACTCGTGGTCAGCGACAGGTACTGCTCCATCGACCCCTGGAAGACCACACCCGCAGGCGCGTCCGACGGAACCTCGCCCGTCACCGGATCGGTCACCATTCCCTGCTGGAAGCCCAGAAAGAAGTCAAAGGCGATGGGCAGCACGATGTAATAGGCAAAGGACGCCCCAAGGAAGAACATCACGGGCGACGCGACGAGGAAGGGCAGGAAGGCCTGCTTTTCCGACTTGTAAAGCCCGGGCGCCACAAAGCGCCACAACTGGTAGCCGATGATCGGGAAGGACAGCGCGAAGCCCCCCATGACCGAAATGCGGATGGCCACGAAAAAGCCCTCCTGCAACTTGATCAGCACCAGTCCGCAATCCTGCTCCCGCGCGGCCAGCGCATCGCAGATCGGCTGCGTCATGAAGTTGAAGATCGGGTTCCAGACCGAGAAACACGCGATCATGCAGACGACAAAGGCCGCCAGCGAATAGAGGATGCGGTTCCTGAGTTCCGTCAGATGCTCGATCAGCGGGGCCGAGCTGTCGTCGATGTCGTCGGTCTTGGCCGTCATGTCATTCCTCGCCGCCCGTCGTGTCGGCTGCTTTCTTGGCGCGCGGCTTGCGCGGGGGCTTGGGCTTGTCCGCCGGTGCCGCCACGGGCGCATCACCCGCCGATACCGCGCGCAGCTTTTCCGCCGCTTCCTTCGCGATGGCCTTGCGCTGCGCCTGCTTTTCGGCCAGCGCCGCCGTCGCGGGGCCCATGGACGCCGCCGGCGGTGCCGCCGCGACAGGTGCCGCCGCGGCCGCCTGCGCCGCTGCCTCCGCCGGGCTGACCGGCGGCAGATCGGCAGCCGCCGCCACAGGGGCCGCCGCCGCAGGGGCAGGCGTCACAGCCGGACGCATCGGGGCCGGAGCCGTGGGCTTGGCCGCATTCTTCAGCGGATCCCACTTCTCGAACTTGTCCGCCGCTGTCTTGACCGCATCCAGACCCATCGACCGCGGCGAGGCCACGTTCTTCAGATCCCGCGCCACGTCATCGACGCCGGTCTCCTTTGCCGCCTGCTCCATCGCACGGGAAAACTCCCGCGCCATCGACCGCGCCTTGGCCGTGAACCGCCCCAGCGTGCGGAACATCTCCGGCAGGTCCTTGGGCCCGATGACGATCAACGCCACCACCCCGATGACCAGAAGCTCGGTCCAGCCGATTTCCATTCGCGTCCCTCCGTTCGCCGACCGTCAGACCCCGTCAGGGGGCCATGCCCGCGATCAGACCTTGTCCTTGTCCGCCACCGGGGCCGCCGCCGTCGCGGGCGTCACGTCGCGCGCCGCATCCGCCGCTTCCTTCTCGATCTCGGCGGTGCCGTCATTCACGCCCTTCTTGAAGGCGGTGATGCCCTTGCCCACCTCGCCCATCAGGGCCGAAACCTTGCCCTTGCCGAACAGGACAAGGACCACCACCGCGATCAGAAGCAGGCCGGGCAGGCCGATATTGTTGAGCATGGCTCTCTCCATAGCATGGGCCGGGCCGGCCCCTTTGGCTTTCACTGCCCCGATGCATAAGCCCGCCCCCCGCCCCGCGAAAAGGGGGAAAGCCCTTTCCCCCGCGCTCTACTGACAGTATTTTGTCAGTTGCCCCTTCCGCAAGGCCCGCCCCCATGAAACGCGACGACCGCCTCTTCGACCTCATCCAGATCATGCGCGACGGCCGCCTGCACACCGCCGCCGAACTTGCCGCCGCGGTGGGCGTCTCTGTCCGCACCATCTGGCGCGACATGGGCGTCATGGCCAGCACCGGCCTTCCCGTCGAAGGAGAACGTGGGCTTGGCTACATCCTGCGCACGCCCCTGATGCTGCCGCCCACCCTGCTCACACAGGACGAACTGGACACGCTGGCCGAAGCCCTCCGCCACATCGCCGAGGATGACACCCACCCCCGCACCCGCCCCGCCCGCAGCCTGCTGACCAAGATCGCGACGCTGATGCCACAGGCAGGGATCGAGGCAGAGGGGTGAACTCTGCCAAGAGTTGCAGAACGTCAACCGCACCCTTAGCCTAGGGTTGCATGTGCAGAGTGCCGTACCAGTGACCCACGACATATTCCATCGCTACCTGACCCCGGGCAATCGACATGAACCGCAGCTCGTCCGCAAGACCGGCTTCGTCAAGGGGGGCAATGCACGGGTATTGGCGCACGGAAAACGGGTCAATGCATATGCTGGACCGCACGACCCCGCGCGCGACCATTACGAATTCAGCACACCGGTCAAGCCCAAGGTAAAGCTTGGCTTTGCCGATGGAAAGGTCGTCACAGGCGAGGTATACTGGCCGGAGGGATGGCCGGGCGTCGTTGACTTCCCTGCAGAGGACAAGGTCGGAATACCTGCCACCGTGACGAAGGATCCTTTGCCATGAAGGGTATAGTTGGCTTTCAGATCGCCACGGACTCCGGCGCTGGCCTAGGATCGGTCGACGCCGACGACTTGCTCGACACCATGAAGCGACTGGAGACGTCTGCAACCATCACGCGTTTCAGGCGTGACCAAAACCTTTCTCCGGTACGCTTCCTGCGCGATGGTCTCGGATTCTGGACTGGATTTGTTGCGCGGACGGTCAAAGGCCCGCTCATCATTGCTGCGTCTGAGAACCGGCCGCAGACGGGTGCATCGATCTGGGCTCCCCAACTCATGACGCTCCGTGATGCTGCCGCACTGGTGACACGTCTGGCGCAAGAGGGCGATCCGATGCTTTTCATGACGCCGGAAGGGCGCATGATCAAACCTGCAGACAGCAGCGCTGCCTATTACTCGATAAATCCGCCGCGTCGATAGCGGTACCGAACACCTGCCGTCACGGAAAAAACAGCGGCAGTCCGTCGTTTCTACCGCCCGCCCGTGCCGAACACGAAACACCGGTCCCGCCGGATCATCAGCCACAGCGCCGTGCCCGCCTTGGGCAGGAACACCCCCGGCACCGACGCGGTCAGCACCGACCCGTCATGGTCCATCCGGAAATCCACCAGCGACTCCCGCCCCAGATAGCGCGCCCGCTGCACCACGCCCCGCGCCGGCGTGCCGTCGGCGACCGTGGGATTGGGCCCCCGCCCGCCCCTGTCGAAATCGATCTTCAGATGCTGGGGCCGGATCACGATCTCGACCGCCGCCCCGTCCGCATGGCCGGGCGTGAGGAAGGCACCAAAGGGCGTGTCGGTCAGCGCCCCGCGACTGACGCCCCGGATCACGTTGATATCCGAAAAGAAGGCCGCCGCCGCCTTGTCCACCGGCGCGTTGTAGATGTTGTAGGGCGCGCCGCGCTGCACGATCCGCCCGCCCCGCATCAGCGCGATCTCGTCGGCCATCCGCATCGCCTCGTCCGGCTCGTGCGTGACCAGAAGGACCGCGGTCCCCTCTTCCTTCAACACCTCCAGCGTCGCATCGCGGATGCCGTCGCGCAGGCGGTTGTCCAGCCCCGAAAACGGCTCGTCCATCAGCATCACCCGCGGCCGCGGTGCCAGCGCGCGCGCCAGCGCCACCCGCTGCTGCTCGCCCCCCGACAACTCGTGCGGATGCTTGTCGCCATAACCCGCCAGATTGACCCGCTCCAGCAGGTCCCCCACCCGCCGCACCTTCGCCGCCTTCTCGCCCGTCAGGCCGAAGGCCACGTTCTGCGCGACAGTCAAATGCGGGAACAGCGCGAAATCCTGGAACATCAGACCGACCGACCGCCCCTCCGGCGGCACCTCGACACCTGCGCCAAAGACCGCCCGCCCGTCGATGCGGATCGCGCCCGAATCCGGCCGCTCCACCCCCGCGATCATCCGCAGCGTGGTGGACTTCCCGCATCCCGACGGCCCCAGAAGACAGGTCACCTGCCCCGCCGCCACCGCCAGCGACACGTCATCCACCACCGGCGCCCCCCCGAAAGACCGGCGCAGCCCCGTCACCTCAAGTCGCAGCGTCTCGGGCATGACTTTCCCTAGAAAATCCATCGGGAAATCCCCTATCAGCCCGCCTTGCATCCGGCAAGCGCCAGACCCGCCCGATTTTCCGTCCCGAAATATCCACGGCAGGTTGAACGGGCCGCAAGGACAAGAGGGGCGCGCCTGCGCCCCCCTGCCTGCCCCGCAGCACGCGCAGGCTCAGATCGTGGCCAGCGTTGCCCCGCCATCCAGCAGGATGTTCTGCCCCACGATGAATCCCGCATGGACCGAACACAGGAAGGCGCAGGCCGCCCCGAACTCCTCCACCGTGCCATAGCGCCGCGCGGGGATCGTCGCCTCGCGCTTGGCCCGCGCCTCCTCCAGCGTGATGCCTTCCGCCTTCACCACGCCCTGATCCAGCGACACCGCCCGATCCGTCGCATGGATGCCGGGCAGCAGGTTGTTGATCGTTACGCCATGCGGTGCCACCTGCCGCGAGGTGCCCGCGACGAACCCCGTCAACCCCGTCCGCGCCGTATTCGACAGGCCCAGCACCGCCACGGGTGCTTTGACCGACTGGCTGGTGATATTGACCACCCGCCCCCAGCCCCGCTCCATCATCGCGGGCAGCAGCGCCTGCATCAGGGCGATGGGCGTCAGCATGTTGGCATCCAGCGCCTTGATGAAATCGTCCCGCGTCCAGTCCGACCACATGCCGGGCGGCGGCCCGCCCGCGTTGGTGACAAGGATATCCACCCCCGCCGCCGCCGCCAGCACCTCGGCCCGCCCCGCCTCGGTCGTCACATCGGCGGCCACGGTCACCACCTGCACCCCGTGCGCCGCACGGATCGCCGCCGCCGTCGCCTCCAGCGCCTCCGCCCCCCGCGCATTCAGCACGAGGTCAACCCCTGCCGCCGCCAGAGCCTCGGCACAGCCGCGCCCCAACCCCTTGGACGACGCACAGACCAGCGCCCGCTTTCCCCTGATCCCCAGATCCATCACGCATCTCCCCTTGTGCTTCAACCGAATGCCTAGCGCCCCGCCCTGCCGACGGCAACCCTGCCACACCAGTGGACGAAAGCCCCGCTTTCGGCTACACGCCCGCCCATGTTGGACAATCGCCCCACCCTTCCGCCCGAAATCGCCCGCCGCCGGACCTTTGCGATCATCTCGCACCCCGACGCCGGCAAGACCACGCTCACGGAAAAGTTCCTCCTCTTCGGGGGCGCGATCCAGATGGCAGGGCAGGTGCGCGCCAAGGGCGAGGCGCGGCGCACGCGCTCCGACTTCATGAAGATGGAACAGGAACGCGGCATCTCCGTCTCGGCCTCGGCCATGTCCTTCGACTACCGCGAATACCGCTTCAACCTCGTCGATACCCCCGGCCACTCGGACTTTTCCGAAGACACCTACCGCACGCTCACGGCGGTGGATGCCGCCATCATGGTGATCGACGGCGCCAAGGGCGTGGAATCCCAGACGCAGAAACTGTTCGAGGTCTGCCGCCTGCGCGACCTGCCGATCCTGACCTTCTGCAACAAGATGGACCGCGAATCCCGCGACACCTTCGACATCATCGACGAGATCCAGCAGAACCTCGCCATCGACGTGACCCCCGCCTCATGGCCCATCGGCATGGGCCGCGACTTCCTCGGCGCCTATGACCTGCTGCATGACCGGCTGGAGATCATGGACCGCGCCGACCGCAACCGCGTGGCGGAATCCGTGCAGATCAACGGCCTCGACGACCCGAAACTCGCCGACCACGTCCCCGCCGACCTCCTCGCCAAACTCCGCGAAGAGGTCGAGATGGCGCGCGAACTCCTGCCCGCCTTCGACCGCGCCAGCTTCCTCAACGGCTCCATGACGCCCATCTGGTTCGGCTCGGCCATCAATTCGTTCGGGGTGAAGGATCTGATGGACGGCATGGGCGAATACGGCCCCACGCCCCAGCCGCAGAAGGCCGCCGAACGCCAGATCGCCGCCGACGAGAAACCCGTCACCGGCTTCGTCTTCAAGGTGCAGGCCAACATGGACCCGAAACACCGCGACCGCGTGGCCTTCGTCCGCCTCGCCTCGGGCCATTTCGAACGCGGCATGAAACTGCTGCATGTCCGCTCCAAGAAACCCATGGCCGTGTCCAACCCCGTCCTCTTCCTCGCCGCCGACCGCGAACTGGCCGAAGAGGCATGGGCGGGCGACATCATCGGCATCCCGAACCACGGCCAGCTCCGCATCGGCGACGCCCTGACCGAGGGCGAGGCGCTGCACTTCACCGGCATCCCCTCCTTCGCGCCGGAGCTGCTGCAAGGCGTCCGCGCGGGCGACCCGATGAAGGCCAAGCACCTTGAAAAGGCCCTGATGCAATTCGCCGAGGAAGGCGCCGCCAAGGTCTTCAAACCCATGATCGGCTCGGGCTTCATCGTGGGCGTCGTGGGTGCCCTGCAATTCGAGGTTCTGGCCAGCCGGATCGAACAGGAATACTCCCTCCCCGTCCGCTTCGAGCCCTCGCAATTCACCTCCGCCCGCTGGGTCGCAGGCCCCAAGGCCGAGGTGGAGCGGTTCGTCAACGTCAACAAGGGCCACATCGCCACCGACAATGACGGCGACATGGTCTATCTCACGCGCCTGCGCTGGGATATCGACCGGGTAGAGCGGGACTATCCCGAGTTGAAACTGACCGCGACCAAGGAAATGATGGTCTGACGGCACGGCGGGATTTGACGCAAACCCCGCGCCGAAATCTGACGCAGATTTCGGCCCCCGCCCGACGGCCCCACAGCGAAATCTGCGTCAGATTTCGCCGCGATTTCTGCGTCAGAAATCGCTCCGGCGCCGGCAAACTGCTCCGCAGCATGGATTACCGCGCAAATGCGCCCGATCCGGCATCACCCACCCGCCCCGGGCTTGACCCGGGGCCTCTGCCACGGCTTCCATCACCCCGAACACCCAGAGGTTCCGGGTCAAGCCCGGGACGCGGACATCCACACCACCCGCCATGCCCCGCCCCAACCGCATCCAGCCCGACGGAACCTTCCTCGCCACCCCCGCCCGCGGCGGCTTCATGGGCAATCGCGGCTGCCTGCACGATTCCACCGGCACCATCCGCCGCCGCCATCAGGGAAAACTCTGGATCACCTGCACCCTGCGCGAAAAGCCCTCTCGCGGGCCCGTGCCGCAGGCGACCCCGGGCCGCTACACGCCCCTCTTCTTCCATGACGAAGCCGTGGCCGCCGCCGCAGGCCACCGTCCCTGCGCCGAATGCCGCCGCGCCGCCTATGACGATTTCCGCGCCGCATGGACCCGCGCCTTCCGCACCACGCCCAAGGCCACCGAGATCGACGCCATCCTCCACACAGCCCGCCTCGACCCCGCAACCCGCAGCCAGCGCCGCCACATCGCCGAACTCGACAGCCTGCCCGACGGGGCCTTCCTCCTCTGGCAGGGCCAACCCCACCGCGTGGCGGGCAACAGGCTTCACCCCTTCACACCCGCAGGCTACACGGCACCCCTCCCGCGCCCGCAGGGCGATGTGACCGTCCTCACCCCGGAACCGCTGATCCGCGTGATACAGAACGGCTGGCAGCCCCTCCTCGACCCTGCCCTCGACCGCCCGAACTGGTAGCGCCGACCTACCCCTTCGCAGCCGCCGCCTTCAGATACGCCGCCTTCGCCCGCCGGTTCAGCGCCCGCCGCACCCGTGGCGCCACGAACAGCACCATCCCCGACAGCCCGAACACCACCAGCGCCCCCGCCGCGATATCGGCAAGCCACGACCCGAACCCCGACCCGACCCAGCCCCTCTCGTGGATCGACGACAGCACCCGCCCCCAGCGGACGCGCGTATGCAGCCGCGTCCCGTCCGGCGCATAGGTCCGCGTCGCATAGCGCGAATTGACCCAGCCATACCCCGTCCGGCGGTCCACGATCACATAATGGCTGCCCGCATCAAAGGTATAGACATGCCGGTCGTGGAACTCGTCCTCCGCATCGTCCAGCTCCAGCCGCATCCCCGGCGCCAGAACCGCCGCGATCCCCTGCGCCGCCGCCTCGTCCACCGCCCTTGCCTGCGGCGCACCGTCGAACAGCGCCGCATCGTAATGCTCGGTCTGCGGAAACAGCGACAGCACCAGATCGGCGTGATTCATGTAAAGCCCCGTGAACCCCGCCGCCACGACCCATGGCAGGATCACCACCCCCAGCCAGGAATGCAGGGCCTTCAACACGCGTTCGACAGACATGGACCGGCACTCTCCGCTCGACAGGGCTGACGCCACCCTGCCCCCCTCCCGCGCGCCGCGCCATAGGACAACGGGTCCATCTCCCCTGCCTCCAACCAAGGTTTACCCGCCATCCTTGACCCACCGGCAGATTTCGGCTAAGCGCGAGCCGAGGCTTACGGGCCTTCTACCGACGCCGGGGCGCCCGGACAGCAGCGTCCCTACATCCCATGCGGGCCGATCCCGCATCGTTCAAGGACGCTTATGACCAAATTCTCCGACCTCGCGCTCGATCCGCGCGTACTTCAGGCCATCGCGGAAGCGGGCTATGAAACCCCCACACCCATTCAGGCACAGGCCATCCCCCACGCGCTGCAAGGGCGCGACGTTCTCGGCATCGCCCAGACCGGCACGGGCAAGACCGCCAGCTTCACGCTGCCGATGATCACCCTTCTGGGACAGGGCCGCGCCCGCGCCCGCATGCCGCGCAGCCTCGTCCTCGCCCCCACCCGCGAACTCGCGGCACAGGTGGCCGAGAATTTCGACATCTACGCCAAGCATACCAAGCTGACCAAGGCCCTCCTGATCGGCGGCGTCTCCTTCGGCGAACAGGACAAGCTGATCGACCGCGGCGTCGACGTGCTGATCGCCACGCCCGGCCGCCTGCTCGACCATTTCGAACGCGGCAAGCTGCTGCTCACCGGCGTGCAGATCATGGTGGTGGACGAAGCCGACCGGATGCTCGACATGGGCTTCATCCCCGACATCGAACGCATCTTCCAACTCACCCCCTTCACCCGCCAGACGCTGTTCTTCTCGGCCACCATGGCGCCCGAGATCGAACGGATCACCAACACCTTCCTGTCCAACCCGGCCAAGATCGAAGTGGCGCGCCAGTCCACCACCTCGGCCACGATCGAACAGAAGCTGATCCAGTTCCAGCCGACGCGGAAAGACCGCTCCTTCACCGAAAAGCGCGCCGTCCTGCGCGCGCTGATCCGCGCCGAAGGCGAAAGCTGCACCAACGCCATCATCTTCTGCAACCGCAAGATGGATGTGGATGTGGTGGCCAAGTCGCTGAAATCCCACGGCTTCAACGCCGCGCCGATCCATGGCGACCTTGACCAGTCGCAGCGGATGCGCACGCTGGACGAATTCCGCGACGGCACGCTGCACCTTCTGGTGGCCTCCGACGTGGCCGCACGGGGCCTGGACATCCCCGCCGTCTCCCACGTCTTCAACTTCGACGTGCCCTCCCACCCCGAGGATTACGTCCACCGCATCGGCCGCACGGGCCGCGCGGGCCGTCAGGGCAAGGCCTTCACCATCGCCGTGCCGAATGACGACAAATACCTCTCGGCCATCGAAAGCCTCGTGAAACAGGCGATCCCGCGCGGCGAATTGCCCGAAGGGCTCGACCTTGCCTCCGAAGGTTCGGACCGCCCGCAGGGTGACCGTGACCGTGGCGGACGCGGCGGTGAACGCGGCGACCGCAACAGCCGCAGCCGCGGGCGCGACCGTGACCGCGACCGCACCCCGCGCGAGGAACGTGCCCCGCGCGAGGAAACCGCAGCCAAGCCGGAGGAAGTGGCAGAAGCCCCCGCCCCCGCGCCCCGCCGCGAGGACCGGCCCCGCCGTGACGACAGCCGCCGTGACGACGACCGTCGCGACGCGCGCCGTGACGAACCCCGCCGCGACGAACGGCGCGAGGATCGCCCCCGCCGCGACGAGGAACGGGCCAGCGAACGGGGCGGCGACCGCCGCGAAAGCCGCGATGACCGCCGCGACCGCTACCGCGACCGCGACGACCGCTCGGGTCCGCCAGTCGTCGGCATGGGCGACCACGTGCCGGATTTCATCCTTCGCAGCTTCAAGATCGCCGAAGCCACAGCCGACGAGATCGAGGACGAACCCGCCACCAGCGGCGCCGAGGGCTGAAGCGCGCCGCCGCACGCATCTGCAGGAAGACCCGTCCCGGGCTTGACCCGGGACCTCCATTCCACCGGCCCGCCCCGTAGGGCGGGGTTCACCCCGCCCCGCACCCCGTAGGGCGGGGTTCACCCCGCCTCACGCCGCCAAACCTTCCGCGATCCCCGCCCAGAGCGCCTCGACCGGCTCCACCCCGATGGACAACCGCAGGAATCCGGGCGCCACCGCATCACCCCAGCGCGCCCGACGCTCGCCCGCTGTGTGGGTAGACCCGAAACTCGTCGTCCGCGCGATGAAGGGGCAGGCCTCCAGAAACCGCTCCGCCTCGGCCTCACCCTCTAGCTCCATCCCGATCAGGAAGCCGAAGCCCCGCGCCTGCCGCGCCATCACCGCATGGGACGGGTCCGTGGCCAGCCCCGGATAGCGCAGCCCGCGCACCCGTGGATGCGCCGCCAGCCGCTCTGCCACCACCTGCGCCGAGGCGCACATCCGCGCCAGCCGCACCTCCAGCGTCTCGATCCCCCGATGCACCAGCCACGCCTCGAAGGCCCCCGGCACCGCGCCGGACAGCTTGCGCCAGTCCCTCACCCGCTGCATCAACCCCTCATCGCGTCCCGCAACATGGCCGAACAGCACATCCGAATGCCCCCCCGGCGCCTTGGTATCCGCCGCCACCACCAGATCCGCCCCAAGGTCCAGCGGCCGCTGCAAGACCGCCGTCAGCGTCGTGTTGTCCACGATCACCACTGCCCCCGCCGCCTTGGCCCGCGCCGCCACCGCCGCGATGTCGCAGACATCCAGCCCCGGATTGGACGGCGTCTCGACATAGACCACCCCCGCGCCGGTGAAATCCGCCTCAGCCATCGCCACGGTCGGCACGTAATCCACCGTCACCCCGAAGGGCCGCAGGAACCCCTCCACGAACAGCCGCACGGTATAATACCCGTCCGAGGGCATCACCACCCGCGTCCCCGCCGTCACGCAGGCAAACAGCGCCGCCGAAATCGCCCCCATACCGGAGGGGAAAGCCACGCAGGGCGCCCCCTCCAGCACGGCCAGTTGCGCCTCCACCTCTTCCCAGGTGGGCATCGACATCCGGCCATACATGAACCCGCCCTGATCCACCCGCGGCAGATGATAGGTCGCGGCACTGACCAGGGGCGGCGTCACCGGATCGCCCTGCCCCAACCGCGCCGAGCGGTGGTGCAGCAGTTCGGCAAAACGGCGGTCGTCATCGTTGCGGATGGTCATGGCGCGGGTCTCCTTTGCGCGGAACCTTCCCCGCAGGGGCGCGGGAATTCAAGCCCGCGCGCAGATTGCCTTATTGCGCGGCGCGAGGGTGGCGGCCGCACCGCGGGGTGGCTGCACGTATACGTGCGGCCGCCCCGTGGGGGCGGTGCGGCCGCCACCCGGGCCATTGGGCCCGGGTGATGACCTGCCGTCGCGCCCATACCCTAAGGATAGGTGACTCCCCCTCACTCCAACCTTGCCGGGAACCCCGCCGCGCGCAGATCCGTCCCCAGCGCATCCTCCAGAAGCTTCACGATCTGCGTCGACTGCGCCGTCCCGCCATAGACGGCCTTCCCCTTCATGAAGGTCTGATTGGTCAGCGAAGCAAGGTCCAAAGGCACCCCGAATTCCTTCCCGAACCCCATCGCAAAGCCCAGATCCTTCAACGCAAGGTCCATCGTGAAGGCGATGTCATAAGACCCGTTCAGGATCAGCTGCCCCTCCGTCTCGTGCACGAAAGACGTCCCCGAGGACGCCGTGATCGCCTCCCACGCCGTCTTGAGGTCCAACCCGCCCCGCTTGGCCAGCATCAGCGCCTCGCCATCCGCCACCAGATGGATAAAGGCCAGCATGTTGGTAATCACCTTGATGATCGCGGCAGACCCCAAAGGCCCCATATGGAAGATGCGCTTCCCGATCACCTGCAGCGCGGGCTTGTGCATCTCGAACAGGTCGGCATCGCCCCCCACCAGAACCGTGATCTCGCCCCGCGCCGCCAGATGCACGCCGCCCGTCACGGGGGCCTCCAGCAACCGCACGCCCCCCGTCCGCGCCAGCCCCGCCAGCCGCAGGATATCCTCGCGCCCCAGCGTCGAATTCTCGATCCACGTCGCGCCGGGCTTCATCGCGGTCAACAGTTGCGCCAGCACCGCCTCCGACACCGCAGGCGACGGCAGACAGGTGAACACATGATCCACCTGCGCCGCCACCTCGGCGGGGGACGCCGCCACCTTGGCCCCCATCGCCCGATGCCGCTCTGCCAGCGCGGGGTCGCGGTCATGCACCACCACCTCATGCCCCGCGCGGATCAGGCTCGCCGCCAGATGCCCGCCCAGATTGCCCAGTCCCACATATCCGTATTTCATGCCCATTCCCGCCTCTTACGCCCCATGCCCCACGATCGCCTTGACCTCGCAGAAGTCATGGATGCCCCAATCGGCATATTCCCGTCCGTTGCCCGACTGCTTGTATCCGCCAAAGGGCGCGAAGGTATCCCAGGCCGGATAGTTCAGGCTGACCTGCCCCGCCCGCAGCCGCCGCGCCACCGCGACCGCCTCCTTCGTCTCGCCCTGCACATAGGCGGCAAGGCCATAGACCGTGTCATTCGCCATCGCCACGGCCTCGTCCACCGTGTCATAGCCGATCACCGACAGGACCGGACCAAATATCTCTTCCCGCGCGATGGTCATGTCATTGGTCACATGGCCGAATACCGTAGGCCGCGCGAACCAGCCGCGATTGACGCCAACGGGACGGCCCACGCCCCCCGTCACCAGCGTCGCCCCCTCGTCGATCCCCTTCTGGATCAGCCCCTGCACCTTGTCGAATTGCAGCTTGGAAATCAGCGGCCCCATCGTCACCGCCGGATCGTTCGGATCGCCCACGACGACCGCCTCTGCCGCCTCCTTCGCCACGGCCAGCGCCTCGTCCATCCGGCCCGCAGGCACGAACATCCGCGTCGGCGCATCGCAGGACTGCCCGGTATTGCCCATGCAGCCCTCGACGCCCCCCCGCACGGCCGCCGCCAGATCGGCGCTCGGCAGGATGATGTTGGCCGACTTGCCCCCCAGCTCCTGCGCCACCCGCTTCACCGTCGGCGCGGCGGCGGTCGCCACTTGCACGCCCGCACGGGTGGACCCGGTAAAGGACACCATGTCCACCTCCGGATGCGACGACATCCGCGCCCCCACCTCCGGCCCTGTTCCGTTGACCATGTTGAACACGCCCGCCGGAACCCCCGCCGCATGGCAGACTTCCGCGAACAGCACGCCTGACAAAGGCGCGATCTCCGACGGCTTCAGCACCATGGTGCAGCCCGCCGCAATCGCAGGCCCGACCTTGCAGGCGATCTGGTTCATCGGCCAGTTCCACGGCGTGATCAGAGCGCAGACCCCGATCCCTTCACGCACCAGCAGGGTATCGCCCCGCATCTCCTCCCAGTGAAATTCCTTCGCCGCCTTGATGGTGCTTTCCAGATGCACCTGCCCCGCCCAGGCCTGCGCCTCGCGCGCCCATGCCATGGGCGCGCCCATCTCGGTCGACATGGCAACCGCGAATTCCTCGTACCGCCTGTTGTATTCGGCAAGAATGGCCTCCAGCAGCGCGATCCGGTCCGCCGCCTTCCAGGTGGTGAACCCGTCAAACGCCGCCCGCGCCGCCGCGATGGCCCGATCCGCATCCGCCACCGACCCCAGCGCCACCTGCGCCACGATCTCCTCGGTCGCGGGGTTCTCCACCCCCATCACGGTCCCGCCCAGCGGCGCCACCCATTCCCCGTTGATGTAGAACTTCGACAGGTTCGCGTAAGTCATTGCATCCTCACCGGAAATAGATGTTGTATTTGGCCCGGATTGCGGCGTCGATCTCGGGATCGACCACGCATCCCGCCTTGGACAGGATGTCATTCTTGCGCCTTATCGCGGTGTCCAGCAACAGGGGTTTCCCGGCCTCGTTCCATTCCTTGGGGCTCATCCGGTTGCCCACCTTGGGATAGACATATTCCGTCTGCATCAGGCTCAGCGTCTGGTCCGACCCCAGATAATGCCCGGGTCCCCCCAGACAGACCTCCTTCATCGCCTCGATCGACGTGGAATCCTCCGTCACATCGATCCCCCGCACCAGCCGCATCGCCTGCCCCAGCAGGTCATCGCCCAGCACCAAGGACTCCAGGCAGAACCCCAGCAGCGAGGCATGCATCCCCACCGCCTCGTAACACATGTTCAACCCCGCCAGCCCCGCCAGCGCATTGGTAATCCCCTGCTCCCATCCCGCCTGCATGTCGGGCAGCTTGCTGTCGGAAATCCCCGACGCCGCCCCCCCGGGCAGGCCATAGAAGCGGTGCATCTGCGCACATCCCGCCGTCAGCAGCGCCTGCTCGGCACTCCCCCCGCTCATCGCCCCCGTCCGCAGGTCCGACACGAAGGGCCACGTCCCGAAAATCGCAGGCGCCCCCTTCTTGATCGCGTTGACGTAGACGACCCCCGCCAGACACTCCGCCACCGCCTGCACGATGGTCAGCGCGATGGGCGCAGGCGCCGTCGCCCCCGCCTGCCCGGCAGAGAGCAGCAGCATCGGCATCCCCCGCCGGATGCAATCCTCCATCGTGATGCAGGATTCCTCGGCAAACTTCATCGGCGGCACGACGAAACAGTTTGAGTTGGAAACGAAGGGCCGCTCCACCCACTTCTCCTCGCCGCCCGCCACCATGTAGAGCATGTCAAAGCAATCCGCGACGTGGCTAGGATCGCTGAAACTCGTCCCCACATGCTTCTTCGTGCCCGAGAGGCAGGCATAAAGCGTGTTCAGGTCCATCTCCCGATTGTCCACCACATCGCGGCAGACCATCGTGCGCTGGTAGAAATGGATGTTGTCCAGATTGTCGACCAACCGCGCCCCATCATACAGGTCCTGCGCGGTCGAATCCCGATAGTCCAGCGTGATCGGGTCCACGATATGCACCGCCGCCCCCGCCGTGCCGAAATGCACGTTGGTCCCCGTCAGATGCAGGTCATGCTTCGGATCGCGCGCATAAAGCGTGATGTCCCGCGCCGCCACCGCCAGCATGTCCTCGACCAGCGCGCGGGGAAACCGCAGCCGCCCGTCATCGCCCTGCACCGCACCGGCGGCGGTCATGATCTCCACCCCCGATTTCGGCGCCTGCGACAGCCCGATCACCTCCAGCGCCTCCAGCGCGCTTTCATGGATCTTCGCCATCCCCGCATCCGTCAGCGGCTTGTACTGCCCCCCGGGCATCCCCCCGCGCACGGGCCGCACATCATCCGCCAAGGGCGCCGCCCGCAGCGCCACACGCGCCGACCGCCCCCCCGACCGCCGCGCCCGCGCCGGTTCACAGACCTCGCCGATATCGCTCATCGCCCGCTCTCCCTGCAAAGGCCCCGCCGGCATCTCCACCACGCAAGCCCTCATTTTCCGTTCAGAAATATCCTCGGGGGGTCCGGGGGGCAGACAGCCCCCCGGGGTATCCACCCGCGCAACGCCTCACATCCGCACCCGCTCCGATTTCGGATCATGCATCGGCACCAGCGACGCCACGGCCCGATGCCGCACCCCCGCCACCTCGATCTCGTAGGTCGACGCCAGAACCTCCGCCTCGCTCTCCCCCGCGCAAGGGACATATCCCATGCCCACCGCCCCGCCCAGGAAATGGCCGTAATTCCCGCTGGTGACCGGCCCCACGATCCGCCCGTCCCGCACGATCGCCTCGTTGTGGAACAGCATGACCGACGGGTCCTCGACGCGGAACTGCACCATCCGGCGGCTCAACCCCGCCTCGGCCTTGCGCAGCACCGCATCCCGCCCGACGAACCCCGCCTTCTTCTTCGACACGGCAAAGCCAAGCCCCGCCTCCAGCACATGGTCCTCGTCGGTGATGTCATGGCCCCAATGCCGGTAGGCTTTCTCGATCCGGCAGGAATCCAGCGTGTGGATACCGCAAAGCGTCAGCCCCAGCCCCGCCCCCGCCTCTTCCAGCGCCTCGAACACATGCGCCGTCTGGTCGGAGGAAACATAAAGCTCCCAGCCCAGCTCGCCCACGTAAGTCACCCGATGCGCGCGGGCCAGCCCCATGCCCACCTCCACCTCGCGCGCCATCCCGAAGGGATGCGCGGCGTTGGAGAAGTCATCGGGGCTCACCGCCGCCATCAGATCGCGCGCCTTCGGCCCCATGATGCACAGCACCGATTCCGCCGCCGTCACATCGGTGATGACCGCGAACTCGTCGGCCAAAGCCCGCCGCAACAACGCCAGATTGCGCTGCAAGGTCGCCCCCGGCACCACCAGCAGATAGGCCGTCTCCGACAGCCGCGTGACGGTCAGGTCCGCCTCGATCCCGCCGCGGTCGTTCAGGAACATCGTATAGACGATCCGCCCCACGGGCACGTCCACCTCTGCCGAACAGACCCGGTTCAGGAAGGCCATGGCATCCCGCCCCTCGACCCTGATCTTCCCGAAGGACGTCATGTCAAAGAACCCGACCCCCTCGCGCACCGCCATATGCTCGGCCTTCTGGTTTGCAAACCAGTTCTGCCCCTTCCAGTCGTACCGATACTCCCGCTCCTGCCCCGGCCGCGCGAACCAGTTCGCCCGCTCCCATCCGGCAACCTCGCCAAACACCGCCCCCCGTGCCTTCAGATGCTCGTGCAGCGGCGTCCGCCGCACCCCCCGGCTCGTCTCCACCTGCCGGAACGGGAAATGATCCGCATACAGCAGCCCCAGCGTCTCGCTCACCCGCTCCTTGAGATAGGCCCTGTTCCGCTGGAACGGCTGCGCCCGCCGGATATCCACCTCCCACAGGTCAAACGGCGGCTCCCCTTCCGTGATCCAGGACGCCAGAGCCATCCCCGCGCCCCCCGACCCCGCGATCCCGACCGAGTTATACCCCGCCGCGATCCAATAGCCCCGCAACTCCGGCGCCTCGCCCAGATAATAGCGGTCGTCGGGCGTGAAACTCTCGGGCCCGTTGAAGAAGGTATGAATCCCCGCCGTCTGGAACAGCGGCATCCGGTCCATCGCCTTTTCAAGGATCGGCTGGAAATGGTCCCAATCCTCGGGCAGCGTGTCGAACATGAAATCCTCGCGGATGCCCCCCATGCCCCAGGGCTTGGCCTTGGGTTCAAAGGCCCCGATCATCATCTTGCCCGCGTCCGATTTGTAATAGGCACATTCATCCGGCACCCGCAGCACCGGCAGATGGCCCAAACCCTCCACAGGTTCGGTGATCAGATAGAAATGCTCGCAGGCATGCAGCGGCAGCGTAACGCCAGATTGCGCCGCCAGATCGCGCCCCCACATCCCCCCGCAATTCACCACCACATCGGCGGCGATGAAGCCCGGCTCGCCCTCCGCACTCACATAATCGACGCCCGTCACGCGGCCCCCCGCCTGACGCACCCCCGTGACCTTGGTATGCTCGAAAATCTGCGCGCCCCGCATCCGCGCACCCTTGGCCAGCGCCATGGCGATATTCGCGGGATCGCACTGCCCGTCCAGCGGCAGATGCACCGCCCCCACCACGTCCGCCACATTCAGATGCGGATACATCTCCTTCACCTGAGCGGGCGAAATCTCCGCCACATCCACGCCAAAGATGCGCGCCACGGTGGCCTGCCGCAGCAACTCCTCCCGCCGATGCTCGGTCAGTGCCACCGAAATGCTGCCCACCTGACGCATCCCCGTCGCAACGCCCGTCTCCGCCTCCAGCTTCACATACAGATCAGCCGAATACTTCGCGAGCCGCGTCATGTTGGCCGACCCGCGCAACTGCCCGATCAGCCCCGCCGCATGCCAGGTGGTGCCCGAAGTCAGCTGCTTCCTCTCCAGCAGCACGACATCCGTCCATCCGGCCTTGGCCAGATGATAGGCCACCGAACAGCCCGACACGCCCCCCCCGATGACAACCGCCCGCGCCCGCTCCGGAACCTGACCCACGACCCTCTCCATTTTCCGTCTTCAAATATCCTGCGGGGGGTCCGGGGGGCGCAAAGCCCCCCGGTCCCTCCGCCCGTCACGCGCGCAACCGCTCGTTCTTCGCATCCCACAGCGGCGCGTCCTCGCAGACCACGGCCCGGCACCGCTCGCCAAAGACCTCCACCTCGACCACCGTCCCCGGCACCGCCAGATCGGCCCGCAGCATCCCCAGCGCGACCACCTTGCCCACCCGATGCCCGAAATAGCCCGACGTCGTCTCGCCCACGACCGCACCGTCATGCCACAGCGTGGACATGTAAGGCGGATCACACTCCCCCGCCTCCACGGTCAGCGTGACGAACCGCTTTGCGACCCCCCTCTGCCGCTCCGCCTCCAGCGCCGCCTTGCCGCGGAAGTCAGGCTTCGACCAATCCACGAACCGCTCCAGCCCGCCCTGCAGCACGGTGTAGTCGGTCGAAAGGTCCCCCTTCCACGCCCGATACCCCTTCTCCACCCGCAGGGAATTCAGCGCGAACATGCCAAAGGGCCGCAGGCCCAGGGGCCGCCCCGCCGCCATCACCGCATCGAACACAGCCGGCGTATCCGGCACGCGCGAATGGATTTCCCAGCCCAACTCACCCGCGAAACTCACCCGCATCAGCAGGACGGACCGCCCCGCAATCCGCCCCTCGGACCAGGTCAGCCAAGGCTTGCCCAGATCGGCCTCGCACCCCGCCGCCACCAGCACCTCCCGCGCCAGTGGCCCCGTCAAAATCTGCGTGGACCAGCCGTCCGTCTCGTCCACCAGCGTCAATCCATCCGGCAGGGTGGACAACAGCCACTCCTTGTCATGCATCTGCGCGGTGGCCGCCGTGATCAGCAGCACCTCATCCTCGGCGATCCGCGCCACCGACATCTCGGTGACGATCCGCCCCTTGCCATCCGCGAAATAGGCCAGCCCCAGCCGCCCCACGGCGGGCACCTTCCCCGTGATCTGCGCCGACAGCCATGCCACCGCGCCCGCCCCCGTCACGCGGAACCGCGAAAATCCGGGCAGGTCCAATATCCCGCAGGCATCCCGCACCGCGAGGCACTCCTCGCGCACCGCCCCGAACCACGGGCCTTCCCGCTCCCACGTCCGCTGCGCCGCCTCGCTGGTATCGTCGCCCTCGCGCGCATACCACAGCGCCCGCTCCCAGCCATTGTACGGCCCGAACTGCGCCCCCAGCGCCGCCACGCGGTCATGCACCGCCGACAGCTTTTTCCCCCGTCCCACGGGCCAGACGTGATGCGGGAAATGGATGGCATATTCGTGCCCGTAGACCTCCATCCCCTTTTCCACGCAGTATTGCGGGTCCTCGAACCCGGTGAACCGGCGCGGATCGCAGGACCACATGTCCCATTCCGTCGCCCCCTCCGTCACCCATTCCGCCAGAACCTTGCCCGCGCCCCCCGCCTGACAGATGCCGAAGGTGAAGACGCAAGCCTCGAACGCATTGGGCACACCGGGCATAGGCCCGATCAACGGGTTCCCGTCAGGGGTATAAGGAATGGGCCCGTTGATGACCTTCGTCAGATTGGCCTGCCCCAGCAGCGGCACCCGCGCCATGGCATCATTGATATGCCATTCCAACCGCTCCAGATCGTCGGGGAACAGCTGGAAGGAAAAATCCTCCGGCATCGGATCGTCAGGGCTGGCCCAATGCGCGCGGCAGGGGTTCTCGTAAGGCCCCAGATTGAAGCCATATTTCTCCTGCCGCAGGTAATAGGACGAATCCACATCCCGCAGGAGCGGCAGCTTGTGCCCCACCCCCTTGGACCAGCTTTCCAGCTCGGGGATCGTATCGAACAGCAGATATTGATGGCTCATCACCATCATCGGCAGATCGCGCCCGAACATCTTCGCCACTTCGCGCGCATAATATCCGGCGGCATTCACCACGATCTCGCAGCGGATCTCGCCCTTGGGCGTCTCCACGACCCACTCATCCCCCTCGCGTCGCACGCCGGTCGCCGGACAGAACCGCTCGATCCGCGCCCCCATCTGGCGCGCGCCCTTGGCCAGCGCCTGCGTCAACTGCGCGGGATCGATATCCCCGTCATAAGGGTCATACAAAGCCCCCGCCAGATCATGCGTCTCAAGGAAGGGATAGCGCGACCGGATCTCGTCAGGCGACAGGATATCCAGATCCATCCCCTGATACCGCCCCATCCCGACGACGCGCTTGAACTCCTGCAACCGCTCGCGGCTGTGGCCCAACCGGACCGATCCGGTCACATGGTAATTCATCGGATAATCGACGGCCTCGCCCAAGCCCCGATACAGCTGCGCCGAATAGCGCTGCATGTTCATGATCGACCAACTGCTGGAAAACGTCGGCACATTCCCCGCCGCGTGCCATGTGGACCCTGCGGTCAGCTCGTTCTTTTCCAAGAGGACGCAATCCGTCCATCCGGCCTTCGCCAGATGATACAGCGACGACGCCCCCACCGCGCCCCCGCCAATGATCACCACCCGCGCGCTCGTGGGAAAATCCGCCATCACATCCTCCGCCGTCCCGTCTTCCGCGCGGCAGGATGACAGCCAATCCCCGCCCTTTCAATTCGCCCTCGACCCGCCTATTGATCGGAAAACCCGATCAGGCCGCAGATGCAGACCGAACTCCTCGACACCTTCCTCGACCTCGTCGAAACCCGCAGCTTCAACCGCAGCGCGGAACGGCTGGGCATCACCCAATCCACCGTCTCGGCCCGCATCGCGGCGCTGGAACAGGCGCTGGGGTCCAAACTCTTCACCCGCTCCCGCGCCGGAACCGACCTCACCACCGAAGGCAAACGCTTCGAACCCCATGCCCGCGCCCTGCGCCACGAATGGCACGAGGCGCGGCGCCGCATACAGGTACCCGACCGCGCCGCCCACCTGATCCGCCTCGGCATCCAGAACGACCTTGCGGCGCAGCATATCGGCGAATGGATCGCCGATTTCCGCCGCGCGCTCCCCGACACGGCCTTCTACATCGAACCCGACTATTCCAACCAGATGTGCGCCGATGTGCTGACCGGCATCCTCGACTTTGCCGTGATGTATTCCCCCAAACCCCACCCCGACCTGCACTTCTCGGAACTGGGCGAAGTCACCTACCGCATGGTCAGCACCGACACCGACCGCAGGGCCGAGGTGGACCCCCAGACCTTCATCTTCGCCCATTTCTCGCCCATGTTCGAAACCATGCACCGCGAGCTGACACCCGAATTCGCCTCCGCCCCCGTCTCGGTGGGCCAAAGCGCTACGGTGGCCTCGCTCCTCACCGCGATGGGCGGGGCGGGCTATGTGCTGGAACGCACCGCCACCCAGATGCTCGCCACCGGCCGCTTCCGCGAGGTGACCGACGCCCCCGTCCTGCGCCAGCCCGTCTATGCCGCGACCCACCTGCGCCACCGCACGACGCCGCTCCACCGGAAACTCCACCGCATCGTGCAGCGCCGCCTGACGGGCCGCTGACCCCGCCGCGACTCAAATTTCTTCGAAGATTTTTGCCTTGCCCGAACCCTACCCGACCGCCCTCTGCGTGCTGACACACTGCGGTACAGAATGCGGCACAAGATGCGGCACAGCCCTAAACCATCGTCCGTAGCCGATACCCCGGCCCGTGCAGCAGCCGCACAAAGGTGATCGGCGCCTCCGCCGTCCATGTCACCCGCTCGGTCACAAAGACCGGATCGCCCGCCGAAATCCCCAGCGCCGCCGCCTCCGCCCCGCTCGCCGCCTCGGCGGAAAAGGCAATGTCCCCCGTGGCATAGGCGACATTCTGCACCAGCCATTCATTGGCACTCGTCACGGAAAAATCCGGTACCGCGCCCCCCGGCAGCACCCCGACATTCAACCACCGCACCTCATGCGCAAAGGGCCGCCCCCCCGCCAGATGCAGCGTCTCGAGGAAAAGCATCCCCACCCCCACCGGCACCCCCATCCGCAAGGCAACGGCCAGCGGCACCCCCTCCATCCGGCTCTCCAGCACGCGATGGGCATAGACCTCCCCCCGCGCCTCAACCTCTTGGCGGATAATGGAAATCTCCAGCGTCGCCTTGCGCACGGGCAAAAGCGCCACCCGCGTCCCCGCCTTCCTGCGCCGTTCCAGCAAGCCCGCCTCGGCCAGTTCCCGCAGCGCGCGGTTCACCGTCGCCCGCGCCACGCCGAACTCCACCGCCAGCGCCTCCTCGCCCGGAATGACGGCCCCCGGCACCCATTCCCGCGCGCGGATGCGGCGCAGGACCTCGGCCCGCACCTCCTCCCAGCCGCCCATCACATCCGCTCCCGCAGAGCCGCCATCACCGCGCGGAACCGCCGCTCCACCCCCTCGCGCGCCACATGCCGCCCCCCCGTCACCACATGCCGCCCCGCCGACCAGACCTCGGCCACCAGCCCGTCATTCCCTGCAAAAACAAAGGCATCCAGCACCTCGTCCCCCTCGCGCCCGTCCAGATGGACCGACCCCATATCCAGCGCGACAAGATCCGCCACCGCCCCCACCGCAATCGCGCCCGAAGCCCGCCCCGCCGCCTGCGCCCCGCCTGCAACCGCGCCGTCCCACAGCACCCGCCCCGTGGACCGCGCGCCATCCGCCAGCATCGCCCGCCCCCGATCCCGCAGACGCTGCGAATATTCGAACAGCCGCAATTCCTCGGCCAGCGAGATGCGCACATTGCTGTCCGACCCCACGCCCCAACGCCCGCCTGCCCCCAGAAACCGCACCCCGTCGAATATGCCATCCCCTAGATTGGCCTCGGTGATCGGGCACAGCCCCGCCACCGCCCCCGACCGCGCCAGCGCGACCGTCTCGCCTGCCGTCATCTGCGTGCAATGGATCGGACACCACCGCCCATCCACCGCGAAATTGTCCAAAAGCCACTCCACCGGCCGCGCGCCATAGGCCGCCGAAACCTCTTCGACTTCAGCCACTTGTTCGGCCACATGAATGTGGATCGGCGCCACCGGCGCGATCCCCTCCGCCATCCGCAACCCCGCCGGATCGACCGCCCGCAACGAATGCGGCGCAACCCCCGTCACCCCGTCGGGCAGCTGACGCACCGCCGCCGCCGCCCCCTCCCACAACCGCGCGAACCGCTCCACATCATTGCCGAACCGCATCTGGCCGGATGTCAGCGCCCGCCCGTCACAGCCCCCGCGCTGATACAGCACCGGCAGCAGCGTCAGGCCAAAGCCCGTCTCTTCCGCCGCATTGACGATCCGTTCAGACATTTCCGCGATATTGGCATAGGGCGCGCCCGCGGGCTGATGATGCAGATAATGGAACTCCGCCACGGCGGCGTAACCGGCCTCTGCCATCTCCACCATCACATGCGCGGCGATCGCCTCCACATCCTCGGGCGTCAACCGGTCGAGGAAGCGATACATCAACGACCGCCACGTCCAGAAACTGTCCTGCCCCGCGCTGCGCCGCTCCGTCATCCCCGCCATCGCGCGCTGGAACATGTGGGAATGCAGGTTCACAGGCGCAGGTAGCAGGCAGCCCACCCGCTGCGTCCCCGCCGCAGGCCCGCCGGAACCGGCCGTCGCCGCGACGATCCGCCCGCCCTCGACCCGGACGCCCACATCCCGCGCCCACCCCTCCGGCAGCAACGCCCGTTCCGCATGGATCAGCATGGTCCCTCGCTTGACTTCGCCCATTATGTATAGACATAATAACGCAACGCGCAGACATAAGGCAAGCAAAGATGGCGATTCTCCTCACCGGAATCACGGCGGCCACGATGCGGGGCGGCTACGGCCTGATCCCCGACGCCGCCCTCCTGGTCGAGGGCGACACCATCGTCTGGCTCGGCCCCCGCACCGACGCGCCCAAGGCCGAAACACTTGATTTCCCAGGAAAACTCCTCACCCCCGGCCTGATCGACGCGCACACCCACCTCGTCTTCGCCGGCAACCGCGCCGCCGAATTCGAACTCCGCCTGCAAGGCGCGAGCTACGAGGAAATCGCGCGTCGGGGCGGCGGCATCCTCTCCACCGTCACCGCCACCCGCGCGGCAACCGAAGACGACCTCGTCACCCAATCCCTCCCCCGCCTCGACGCGATGATCGCGGCGGGCACCACCACGGTCGAGATCAAATCCGGCTACGGCCTCACCATCGCGGACGAACTGAAAATGCTCCGCGCCGCCCGCCGCCTTTCCGCGCTGCGCCCCGTCACGATCACCACCACCCACCTCGCCGCCCATGCCATCCCGCCAGAATACAAGGGCCGCCCCGACACCTATATCGAAGAGGTGGCCATCCCCTCCCTCCGCGCGGCCCATGCCGAAGGGTTGATCGACGCCGTCGACGCCTTCTGCGAAACCATCGCCTTCACCCCCGCGCAGGTCGACCGCCTGTTCACCGCCGCCCGCGCCCTTGGCCTGCGGGTGAAACTCCACGCCGAACAGCTCTCCGACCAAGGCGGCGCGCAACTCGCCGCCCGCCACGCGGCGCTGTCGGCCGACCACCTCGAACACCTCTCGCCCGAAGGGGTGGCCGACATGGCCCGTGCGGGCACCGTCGCCACCATCCTGCCCGGCGCCTTCTACACGCTGCGCGACACCCAACCGCCCCCAATCGCCGCCCTGCGCGCCGCGGGCGTGCCCATGGCCGTTGCCACCGATTGCAACCCGGGATCGTCGCCCATGACCTCGCTGCCCTTGGCCATGAACATGGCCTGCACCCTCTTCCGCATGACGCCGGAAGAGGCGCTCTTGGGCGCCACCGCCCATGCCGCCCGCGCCCTCGGCCTGACCGACCGCGGCACCCTCGCCGTGGGCCAGCGCGCTGACCTCGCCCTCTGGAACCTCACGCATCCGGCGGAACTCAGCTATCGCATCGGCGCAGAGGCCTTGCACAAATCTATCATCGGAGGCCGCCTTGACGCCTGAAATCCTGACGCCAGCGGCGGTCACACTTGCACAAATCGAACATATCTACCGCAACGAGCTGCCGGTAAAACTCCACCCCTCCGCCCGCGCAGGCGTGGATGCCGCAGCCGCGCAGATCGCCGCCGCCGCCGCGGGCGACACTGCCGTCTACGGCGTCAACACGGGCTTCGGCAAACTCGCCTCGCTCAAGATCGCGGCCAAGGACACCGCCACGCTGCAAAGCAACCTGATCCTGTCGCATTGTTGCGGCGTGGGCGACCCCATGCCCCGCAACGTCGCCCGCCTGATGATGGCCCTGAAACTCCTCTCGCTCGGCCGCGGCGCCTCGGGCGTCAGGTGGGAGATCGTGGCCCAGATCGAGTCGCTGCTGGACCACGGCATCACCCCCGTCATCCCCGCCCAGGGCTCCGTCGGCGCCTCGGGCGACCTTGCCCCCCTCGCCCACATGACCGCCGTGATGATCGGCGCGGGCGAGGCCGAGGTGGACGGACGCATCCTCCCCGCCCGCGACGCCCTCGCGCTCAAGGGCCTCACCCCTGTCACCCTTGGCCCCAAGGAAGGGCTCGCGCTCATCAACGGCACCCAATTTTCCACCGCCTATGCCCTCGCGGGCCTCTTCGACGCATGGCGCAATGCGCAATCCGCCCTCGTCATCTCGGCCCTCTCCACCGACGCGATCATGGGCAGCACCGCCCCCCTCCACCCGCAAATCCACGCCTTGCGCGGCCATGCGGGCCAGATCGAGGCTGCCGCCACGCTCCGCGCGCTGCTGGACGGCTCGCCCATCCGCGAAAGCCACCGCGAGGGCGACACCCGCGTGCAAGACCCCTACTGCATCCGCTGCCAACCGCAGGTCACGGGTGCCACGATGGACATCCTGCGTCAGGCCGCAACCACGCTGGAAATCGAGGCCAACGCCGCCACCGACAACCCGCTGGTGCTGGCCGACGGGCAGATCGTCTCGGGCGGCAATTTCCACGCCGAACCCGTGGGCTTCGCCGCCGACATGATCGCGCTCGCGATCAGCGAGATCGGCGCCATCGCCCAGCGCCGCGTCGCGCTGATGGTGGATCCCACCCTCTCCTTCGACCTGCCGCCCTTCCTGACCCCGAACCCCGGCCTCAACTCCGGCCTGATGATCGCCGAAGTCACCACGGCGGCACTGATGAGCGAGAACAAACACCTCGCCCATCCCACCGTCACCGACTCCACCCCCACAAGCGCCAACCAAGAGGACCACGTCAGCATGGCCGCCCACGGCGCCCGCCGCCTTCGCCAGATGAACGCCAACCTCTCCCGCATCCTCGGGGTCGAGGCGCTCTGCGCCGCGCAAGGCATCGAATTCCGCGCGCCGCTGAAAACCTCTGCCCCCCTGCAACGCACCATCGCCCGCCTGCGCGCCGAAGTGGCCACGCTGGGCGAAGACCGCTACCTCGCCCCCGACCTTGAAACCGCCGCCCGCCTCGTCGCCACCGGCGACCTCGCACAGGCCGCGGGCATCCCGCTTCCCACGCTCTGAAGGGCAACCCCATGAACAAGCGTCACAATCTCCGCGACATCTTCCCCCCCACCGGCCCCGAGATCACCGCCAAAAGCTGGCTGACAGAGGCGCCGATGCGGATGCTGATGAACAACCTGCATCCCGACGTGGCCGAAAACCCCCACGAACTGGTGGTCTATGGCGGCATCGGGCGGGCGGCGAGAACGTGGGAGGATTTCGACCGCATCGTCGCCACGCTGAAAACGCTGAACGACGACGAAACCCTGCTGGTGCAATCGGGCAAACCGGTGGGCGTCTTCCGCACCCACAAGGACGCCCCCCGCGTCCTGATCGCCAATTCGAACCTCGTCCCCCACTGGGCGACTTGGGATCATTTCAACGAGTTGGACAAGCGCGGGCTGGCCATGTACGGCCAGATGACCGCCGGATCCTGGATCTACATCGGCACCCAGGGCATCGTCCAGGGCACCTATGAAACCTTCGCCGAAGCGGGCCGCCAGCATTACGGCGGCGATCTCAAGGGCCGCTGGATCCTGACCGGCGGCCTTGGCGGCATGGGCGGCGCGCAGCCGCTGGCTGCCGTCATGGCCGGCGCCTGCTGCCTTGCGGTCGAGGTGGACGAAACCCGCATCGATTTCCGCATCCGCACCCGCTATCTCGACGCCAAGGCGCAGACGTTGGACGAAGCCCTCGCCCTCATCGCCGACTGGACCGCGAAGGGAGAGGCCAAATCCGTGGGCCTTCTTGGCAATGCCGCCGAGATCTTCCCCGAACTCGTCGCTCGCATGAAACAGGGCGGGCCAAGACCGGACATCGTCACCGACCAGACCTCGGCCCACGATCCGCTGCACGGCTATTGCCCCGCAGGCTGGACCACCGCCGAATGGCGCGCAAAACAGGAAACCGCCCCGAAAGAGGTGGAAAAGGCTGCACGCGCCTCCATGCGCGCCCATGTCGCCGCGATGGTGGATTTCTGGAACGCGGGCGTCCCCACGCTCGACTACGGCAACAACATCCGGCAGGTCGCGCAGGACGAAGGGCTGGAAAACGCCTTCGCCTTCCCGGGCTTCGTCCCCGCCTATATCCGCCCCCTCTTCTGCAAGGGGATCGGCCCCTTCCGCTGGTGCGCCCTCTCCGGCGACCCCGAAGACATCTACGCCACCGACCGCGCGATGAAGCGGCTCTTCCCCGACAACGCCCATCTCCACCGCTGGCTCGACATGGCGCAGGACCGCATCGCGTTTCAGGGCCTGCCCGCCCGCATCTGCTGGATCGGCCTCGGTGACCGCCACCGCGCGGGGCTGATGTTCAACGAGATGGTGAAATCGGGCGAGCTGAAAGCCCCCGTCGTGATCGGCCGCGACCACCTCGATTCAGGCTCCGTCGCCTCGCCCAACCGCGAGACGGAGGCGATGAAGGACGGCTCCGACGCCGTTTCGGACTGGCCGCTGCTGAATGCGCTCCTCAACACCGCCTCCGGCGCGACATGGGTATCGCTGCATCACGGCGGCGGGGTGGGCATGGGGTTCAGCCAGCATTCCGGCATGGTCATCGTGGCAGACGGCACCGAAGACGCAGCGCGACGCCTGTCGAACGTGCTCTGGAACGACCCCGCCACGGGCGTCATGCGCCATGCCGATGCAGGCTATGACATCGCGCTGGATCATGCCCGCGCCATGGACCTGCGCCTGCCCGGCATCCTCGGGAACTGAGGGGCAAGGTTTTTCTGGCGAAAAAACCTGGAGCGATCCTTCTCGCGAAGGATCGCTCCACCCCGGCTGCCATCAGGCGCAACCCGAAGTTTCGCCAGAAACTTCGCCCCGAAAAATCTTCGCCAGAAGATTTTTCACCCCAGCCGCGGATTGCCCTCCTCAACATCCCGCCAGAACGGGTTTGACCATGCGCGCTTGCCCGCCGCGTCGATCACCGTCACCCGCAGCCACGGGCTGTTCAAAAGCCGCGCCAAGGGCACCTCGGTCCGCGTCATGGAATGCCCGTGCACCCCCTTCGCCCCCGTCCCCCAGCCCTGCACGATGACCGACGCCACGGCAGAGCTTTCCACCACAACCCTGTCCCCCTCGATCCGCACATCGCGCAATTCGGGGCCTTGCGAGGAATAGAAATCCCCCCGCTTCAGCGCCGCCAGCAGCGCGTCCGGCTCGTTCGCCTCGGCTTTCACCATCACCCAGCCGCCGAAATGGTCCGGCTCCGAGAAATGCGCGTCATCCGTCGCGATCATGGTCAGCTTGCGCCCCTCGGTCAGCAGCAGGTCCGCGATGGCGAATCCGTCCGGCCGGTCGCAGCCCGTGGCGCAGCCGTGGTTATAGACCTCCACCGCATGGGCCGCCGTTACCGCCCGCGCATCCTCCAGCGTCAGGCCTGACCATTGCGGATGGGCGATGGCGACAAAGGCCCCCGCCGCAACCGCCCGTGCCGCGATCTCGGCCGCCGTCTCCTGATCCTTGCGCGGCACGAAATCGGGGCTGTTGGACGGCGCGAAATCCGCAGGCAGCCCCACGGCAAGGATATGCCACAGCTCGCCATTCGCCATGGCGCCAGAGTGCAGCTCCGCCCCAAGGATCGTCGTGAAGCCCTCGGTCCGGTAGGGCACCGTGTCCACGATCGGATAGCCCCACATCCCGACGAAATGATCCGTCAGGGCAAGGAAATCATAGCCCTCCGCCCGGTAGCGGCGGCACACCTCCTCGGGAGACAGCACGCCGTCCGACCGCGTCGAATGGGTGTGGATGTTGCCGCGCCAGAAACGGCCGGTGGCGGTAAAGGCGGAAAGCGGTCGCGTCATCATGCAGTCCTACGCAGTGAGTCCCCCGAAACCCTAGCGCAGCGCCGGATGCCGCGCAGCATCATCCGCGACATTGCCACCGGCCCGCCATTGCCCTTTCGGCCCGAACCATTATGTCCTGCGCCACGACGCCGGAACCTTCACGCGGATCGGCGGCCACATGGCGGGATCACGGGGCGCAAGACCCCGCCGCGCATATCAGGACAGGCACAGAGATGAACCAGAGCACCACCCTCGACATCCGGCCGGGCGCCGACCAGACCCGCGCCTTCCGCGATGCGCTGGGGCGCTTTGCCACCGGTGTGACCGTGGTCACCTGCGCCTCGGCCGCAGGGCCGGTGGGCATCACCGCCAACAGCTTCACCTCCGTCTCGCTGGACCCGCCGCTCGTACTCTGGTCCATCGCGCGCAGTTCCTCGCGCTTTGCCGCCTTCGCCTCGGCACCGGCCTTCGCCATCCATGTTCTGGGGGTGGAAGAACGCGACCTCGCCGCCCGCTTCACCCGCGGCGGCGCGGGCTTCGACGGGCTGGACTGGTCCTTCGATGCGGCGGGCACACCGGTCATCGCGGGCACCCTTGCCCGCTTCGACTGCCGCCTTCATGCGGCCCATGACGGCGGCGACCACCTGATCCTGATCGGTGCCGTCGGCACGGCCAGCCTGCGCGAGGGCGCACCGCTGGTCTTTGCGCAGGGCCATTTCGGCCAATTTGCCCGCTAGCCCCCTTCCAAACCGGCGGACAAACCACCATCTAGGGCAAAATGCGCGCAACGGCGGACCGCTGTCGTCCTTGCCGTCGCGCAGGGCCCCGAAACGTGCTAGACCCGCACCGACGCAGAAGGAGTAGCCGATGCAGATGCATGTGCCGCAGAGCGACGCCGTCGCGGACCGGACCGAGGGCTGCGCCCATCTCGCCGTGGGCGAGATGACGGATCGGGCAACCGCCGCCGCGGGCTTCCTCAAGGCCCTCTCACATGAAGGGCGGCTGATGATCCTGTGCCACCTCTCCTCGGGCGAGAAGTCGGTGACCGAACTCGAACGCCTGCTCGACCAGCGTCAGGCTGCCGTCAGCCAGCAGCTTGCCCGCCTGCGCCTCGAAGGGCTCGTCGCCTGCCGCCGCGACGGCAAGGCGATCTACTATTCCATCCAGGACCCCAAGGTCAGCCGCACCATCGCCCTCGTCTACGACATGTTCTGCCGCGAGGCGTGATCCTACCCCCGCCCGATATAGGGCATGTCGCGCGCCATGATCGTCATGAAAGGCACGTTGACCGACAGCGGCAGCCCCGCCATGTGCAGCACGGCGTCGGCCACGTGGCCCACCTCCATCACCGGCTCCACCCGCACCGACCCGTCAGCCTGCGCCACACCCTTGGTGAACCCCGCCGAAATCTCGGTCAGCGCGTTGCCGATGTCGATCTGCCCGCAGGCGATGTCGAAGGCCCGCCCGTCCAGCGCCAGCGTCCGCGTCAGCCCCGTCACCGCGTGCTTGGACATCGTATAGGGCGCCGATCCGGGCCGCGGGACATGGGCGCTGATCGACCCGTTGTTGATGATCCGCCCGCCCTGCGGCGACTGGCGGCGCATCATCCCGAAAGCCTCGCGCGCACACAGGAACATGCCGGTGATGTTGGTCTGGCACAGCCGCAGCCAGTCCTCCACCGCGATCTCGTCGATGGGCAGCCCGGGCAGCGCGACACCCGCATTGTTGAACAGCACATCGAGCCGCCCCCACTCGGCCCCGATCCGCGCGAAGGCCGCCGCCACCTGCTCCGGCTCGCCCGCATCGGCAGGCAGGACCAGCGCCTCGCGCCCCCCCGCCGTCTCTTCCAACGCGGCGACCCGCCGCCCCAGCAGCGCCACGCGCCAGCCCGCCGCAAGGAAGGCCCGCGCCGTGGCACGCCCGATCCCGCTGCCCGCGCCGGTGATCAGGATGGTCTTGTCCGTCATGTCGCCTCCTCTGCGGCATAGTCGTATTTCATCAGCCACATCAGGCAGCGTTCCGTCTTCAGGATGCCGAACCCCGTCGCCGCCGCCACCTCCTGTGCCGTGGCACTGCCCCGCTCGCGCAGCGCATCGGCCACCTTCACCACGTCCTGCGGCCCCTCGAACACCCGCCGCGTCACCGCGTAATCGCGCAAGGCCAGCGCCCGCGCAACCGGCACGATCCCGCCGCGCCAGACGAAGCGCGCGCCCTGCGCCAGTTGCGCCGTGGGAAAGCCGCCCAGATAGGTCATGGGCGAGGGCGCGACCGGCAGCATCGTGGCGGGCAGCGCGGCAAAGCGCGCAGGGTCCGCCGCCCGCCGCCGCGCGTCCAGTTCCGCGAACAGGTCCTGCATCTGCGGCACCACCGCGCCCCAGTCAAACAGCGCCCGCGCCCGCGCGCGCCCCGCCTCCCCCATCCGCGCCCGCAACCCCGCATCCGCCATCAGCGCCCGCACCGCCGCCGCCATACCGCCCACATCGATCTGCGTCACGGCCGACACCTGGCTCAGATACTGGATGTAATTGTCCGTCCCCCCGAAATGCCGCAATCCGGTCAGCGCCACATGGTCGGGCCGCGCCGCCTTGGTCGGCACGCGAAAGCCCGAGGCCGCATCCACCGTATCCTTGATCCCGTCCCAGTCCGACGCGACGACAGGCAGCCCCGCCGCCATCGCCTCGACCGGCGCAATGCCGAAGCTTTCCTGAAGGTTGTCGATGGGAAACAGGAACATCTCCGCCGCCGACAGCGCCGCCAGCCGCCGCGCCGCCCCCTCGTGCGGCAGATGGTGCAGCGTCACATCCGGCATCAGCTCGGCCGCAGGCGCCATGAAGATGCGCCGCGAATAGTCGTCCGGAAACCGGCCATAGAGGATCAGGTGCAGCTTCCGCCCCGCCCCCGCCTGCGCCTGCTGCAACGCGATATAGACGGGCAGCGGATCGAACTTCTCGTGCGGCGACAGCCGCGCCACGACCAGCGCCACCGCATCCCCCGCCCCGATGCCCAATTCGGCCCGCAGTGCCGCCCCCGCCGCCGGATCGGTGGCGAACTCGTCGCAATCCACGCCCAGCGGGATCACCGGCATCTGCGGCCGCGGCGGCACGCCGCCGCCGAAGCGGCGCCGGTGATGCGCGTCGATCAGGTCCATCTGCATCCCCACCGCCGCCTTGACCGAGGTCGAGGTGCAGATCACCGCATCCCACTCCGCCTGCGGCGCGGCCCGCAGATGCCAGGCCCCCTCCATCACCGCCTTGGTGGAAATCGTATGCGTGATCCCGCAGATGGAATAGGCGGTGGCCCCCCAGACCTCGCGCCGCCACGCTTCGGTCGCATAGTTCGGCCCCGAAAAGAACATCATGCGCACAGGGGCCATCGCGGGCACATGGTCCAGACGGACGGACCGCGCCCTCTGTCCCGGCACCAGCTCCGCCGCCAGCGCCTCGAAGGCCGCGCCATCCGACGGGCCATGCGTCAGCGCGACCCATTCCTCCACCTCGGCATGGCGGAACCACCCGCGCAGGAAGCTTTCCCCCGCCATCCGCCGCCCGTTCACCCCCTTGCCGGGATCATATCCGTCCGGCGCATACCAGATCGCCGCATTGCGTGCCGCCCCGCTCATGCCGCAACCCTCCGCCGCATCCACAGCCACGGCGTGGGCGAGGCCCGCCACTCCCACAGCAAGAGCAGCCGGTCCAGATCGCCCAAGGCTTCCGCCCATGCCGGCAGCCCCGCATCCTCCAGCTTGCGGTCGATCCGCACCACCTCATGCGTCGCGGCGAAACGGCGGGTCAGCAGGTCGATCCGCCCCGCCTTGATTCCCTCATGCACCTCGACCAGCACATCCGCCGCCAGCAGCCCTGGCGCGGCCACGGGGTCGAGCAGCACCTCCTCGGCCCCCTCCGTGTCGCACAGGATCACCGTCCGCCCCGCCACCAGCGCGGCCAGCCCCGCAGGCGTCACCTCGCCCCCGATCTCCACCCGCGCGACCACGCCATTCGCCTCGGCCATCTGGCGGCACAGCGCCTGCGCGCGCGCATCGCTGTCGCGCGCGAACACCCGCGCCGCGGGCATCCGCAGCGCCAGCCCCACGGCATAATACCCCTCGGCACAGCCCACATCGACGACGCGGTCATAGCCGCCCGCCACGATCCCCTCGATCACCGGCGCAAGGCTTGCCTCGTAACTCCCCACCAGCCGCGCATTGCGCGACCCTTCGGAACTGCGCACCGGATAGGCCATGCCGCGGAACGGCCCCGACAGCACGCGGTCCCCCGACCGCTCCACCAGCGCGCCCTCAAGGACATGCGCCCGCCACTTCGCCAGATGCCGCAAGGCCAGCGCCAGCCGCTGCGGCGTCGGCTCGTCGGCAAGGATCTCGTCCAGTTTCCGCCGCACCGCCCAGTTGAATTCCGAAACCATCTCGCACCACTCCCGAACGCACCTTTCGTCCATGCTACGGGCCGCCCGCGCGCCGGTCCAGCCCGCGCCATCCACCTTGACGCCCCCTGCGGCGGCAGGGCATCACGGGCGGGTCATAACCGGTGCAAAGGCAAAGCATGAAGGCGGAACGCAAGCCGGAACGGCCACGCGGGGCGTCCGATCTCTGGGGCACGGTCCCCTTTTCGCTCAAACGCCACAAAAGCCCGCACGGACAGGTCACCGCCGTCTCGATGATGAAGGACGAAGGGCCCTTCGTCCTCGAATGGGTGGCCCACCACCTCGCCATCGGCTTCACCGACCTTGTGGTCTATACCAACGACTGCTCGGACGGCACCGACGACATGCTGATCCGGCTGGAAGAACTCGGCCTCGCCCATCACCGCCGCAACGTGATCCCCGACGGCATCCGCCCCCAGCCCAGCGCGCTGAACCACGCGCAGGACGAACCGGTCGTGTGCAAATCCGACTGGGTCATGGTCTTCGACGCCGACGAATTCCTGTCCATCCGCCACGGCGACGGCACGCTCGACGGCCTCATCGCGGCGGCCCGCGCGCAAGGCGCCAATGGCATCGTCGTGACATGGCGCATCTTCGGCTCGGGCGGGGTGGTGGATTGGTCCCGCGCCCCCGTCACCGAACAATACCTGATGGCCGCCCCCACCGACTGGAACAAGGGCTGGGGGGTCAAGACGCTCTTCACCTTCGATCCCGACTACTGGAAGCTGGGCATCCACCGCCCCAAGATGAAGAACCGCCACATCGACACGCCCTTCCCCGACACGGTCAAATGGCTGAACGGCTCGGGGCGCGAGATGGAGGATTACTTCAAATTCCGCGGCTGGCGGTCCATCACCCGCACCGTGGGCTATGACTGGGTGCAGCTCAACCACTATGCCGTCAAATCGGTGGACAGCTACGCCATCCGCAAGATGCGCGGCAACGTGAACAACAAGAAGGACAAGTACAATTCCGACTACTGGTCACTTCAGGACCGCAACGAGGTGCGCGATGACACCATGCTGCGCTACACCGACCGTCGCAACGCCATCATGGCCGAACTCCTGACCGACCCCGTCCTGCACCGCCTGCACCATGCCGCGCTGGACAGGGCCGAGGCGCGTCTGGCCGAGCTGAAGCAGACCGAAGCCTATCACCAGCTTGTCGCCGACCTCGCCCGCGCCTCTGCCGTCCCGATTGCCGAGATCACCGCAAAACCGCCCCAGCCGCGCGACCGCGAAAAGATCGCGGCGCTGATGTCCGATGTGGAGAAGCGCCGCAGCGCCAAGGCGAAAGAGGACCGCCGCGCCAACCCGCCCGAAAAGCCCGCCGTCATCCCCGCAGGCAATTACCGCGCCACGCCCGAAGACCCCGCACCCGACATTCCCCTCGACTGGGTGCAGAACCATACCGTGCTGGTCCCGCTCGACGCGCGCATCTTCACCGCCCCCGCGCTCTCGGTCATCGCGGCGGGCAAGTTCGAACGCGGCCTTGCGCGCCGGATGCCCTCCACCCTGCCCAAAGGCGCGACCGTCCTCGACCTCGGCGCGGGCTGCGGCTTCCTTGCCGCGCACCTGTCGCGCACCCGCCCCGACCTCGCGCTTCTGCTGCAGGAAGACAACCCCGCCCTGCGCGCCGTCCTTGCCCGCCTTGCCGCCCGCAACGACCGCGCCTTCACCGACCGCTTCCGCCTGCTCGACACCCCCCTCGGCAACGACCCCGCCGCCACACTCGCCACGCTCATGACGGCGCACCGCCCGACCGTCCTCCTCCTCTCCGACCCCGCGCTCGCGCCCCTGATGCTCGCAACCCTCCTGCCCGCGCTCGACCCGCAGCCGGAACTGCTCTTCCTTTCCGGCCGCTGGATGGAGACTTGGCACCGCCACGCCGCCGCGACGGATGCCGCCCTTGCCGCGCTCGGCTGGCATGGCCCGCAATTCGGCTTCGACCCCGCCCTCACCCGCGGCTACGGGCGTGTCCCCGCTCCCACACCCTGATCCCGCGCGCCCCGCTCCGTCCGAAAGCATGGACAGCCACACAGCCTTCGGGCATTGTTGCGCCCAAAGATAAGGCCCGACACAGCGGGCACAGTCACGAGGCACCGATGTCAGTACCGCAACGCCGCCCCGTCGCCTCCCTCTGGATCGGCGACCGGCTCCATTACCTCAACCAGCTCTGCCTTCTGTCGCATGTCCGGCAGGGCCATCCCACGATCCTCTACTGCACGCACGATGTGTCGAACGTCCCCGACGGGGTCGAGGTGCGCAAAGCCACCGACATCATGAAGATCGACATGGACATCGTCTCGCAGACGTCGGAATCCTTCCTGTCCAACGTCTTCCGCTACAAGATGATCAAGGCGATCGACGCCGTCTGGATCGACTGCGACGCCTATTGCCACAAACCCTTCCCCGACGAGATGGACAACATCTTCGCAGGCCACGGCTTCCGCGGCGCGCTGAACTGCGGCGTGGTCTACATCCCGCCCAAGGGCGAACTGATCGACCGCCTGCTCGACTATTACGAAAACCTGCCCGAAGCGCCGGCATGGTTCAACAAGCAGCAGCGCAAGAAACTCGACAAGCAGGACCGGTCCCTTCCGCAGGCCGTCCGCATCTACAACGCCGAACGCACCGCCTTCGGCCCGCAGGCCTTCACATGGTTCGCCCAGCAGACCGGCGACTATGACAAGGCGCTGACGCCCGACGTCCTCTACCCCGTGCCCTTCCAGCTCAACGACGTCTTCTACGATCCCCACGGACGGGTCGAGGGGCACTTCACCGACAACACCCTGTCGGTCCACCTCTACACCAACGGCACCAAACCTTGGTGGCGCCGCAACCCGCCCCTGCCCAATTCATACGCCGCCCGCATGTGCGACATCGAAGGCGTCGATCCGGCCAAGGCGCTGGAAGAATAGGCCCGCCCATGTCCGGCAGTGACGAGTTGGCGGGGGATGACGATGTCCCCGATACTTCCAAGTCCAAGGCCGAACTGAAGGCCGAAGCGCTGATCCGCCGACAAAAGCGCAACCTCCGCAAGGCCCGCGAAAGACCTTTGCCGGGAAATACGACGCGAACCGCGTCAGCCTCGACTGGATCTGATCACGCCTCCGCCGCGGCCTTGCCCGCCTGCGAGATGCGCCGCACACCGGCATGGCGCTGCAACATGTCCTTGGCCTGCCGCACCAGCCCGTATTCCTTCACGATGTCCCAGTTGCGGTAATGCACCGTGAAGATCTCGCGGTCCTTCGGCAGGGGCTCGCCCCGCTTCATCCCGCCAAGGATCCAGTGCTGCTCCTTGGGCAGCAGATGCCAGTCCAGCCCCGCCTTGCGGATCGCCAGCGGCAGCGACATCTGGTCCAGATAGGGCCGCTTGGCCGGAATATCCGGCGCCGCATCCAGATCCCCCGCAACCTCCATCCAGACCTCGGGAAAACGCCGTCCCCGCGCGTCGCGGTGCCGCTCGGGAAAGCAGAACAGCCCGCTGGAGAAATAGGGCATCCGGTCCTTGCCGCGCCGCTGGTTCATCAGCCGGATGCGCTCCTGCGGCATCTCGACCCCCGCCGCGGCATAGATCACGGGCCAGACCTCCTGCCCCGCCCAGCCCATCGACGCCGCGGGCGTCAGGCTGACGCGGCCGGGCTGGATCAGCTTGGCCGCGTCATTGGGCCTGAGGAACAGGATGTCGCTGTCCAGAAAGCAGGAATAGTCCGTCTCCCGTTCCTCCACCGCCGCCAGCAGCTTGTTGCCATGCGGATAGGGCGGATCGAACCGCCCCTCGGTCCGCATCGGCCGCACCTCGCAGCCCATCCGCCCCAGCACCTCCAGCACCTTCCCGTCCAGCTCGCCCATGCGATGCGCGGGGCAATAGCCCACCATCGCCACCGTCTCCCCGAAATTCTCGCGGATCGACGCGGCCAGATAACAGGCCATCAGCTGGTATTTCGGCGGCTCCACGATGAAGAAGAAGGTCAGCGCTGCCATCAGTCCTCCTCGGCATCCCCGTGCCGCTCGCCCTTGCCCAGCGGGCGCATCTCCCCGCCCCGCCGCGCCGCGAACTCGGCCAGCATCGCGCGGACCTCCTCCGCCTTCGGGAGTTTCGGGCGAAAGCTCTTTGCCACATAGCCCTCCGCCGCCAGCCGCCGAAACAGCGCGGCAAAGTCGATCTCGCCCACCGACCGGAAATCCACCCGCGCCGCCTCGCCCGAGACCCAGTCGGTGCGGATCACATCCACCACATCCGGCTCCACCCCGCAGAAGGACCGGAACTGCAACAGGTAATCCGCCGCATTGGCCCGCGACCGGCGCAGGATCATCGCCACCCGCGTCCCCGGATCGGTGACATAGGCCGCCAGATGCAGCGCGGACCCGTCCAGCGCCACGATCCGCTCCGCCGCGCGATAGCGCGCGATCTGCACCTCCAGCGGATGCCGCTCGGGGTGGAACACCTCGTATCCCGCCCGCGCAAGGTTCTCCTCGATCACCGTCTCGCCCAGCACCCCGCCCCGCTGCGCCGCCAGCCGCGCGCGGCTGATATAAAGCTTCTTCGAACCCTCCGGCGCTACCGCCGCCCGCAGCCGCCCCTGCATGAAGGCGCGATAGGCCGGACTGCCCGCATAGCGCTCCGACCAGCCGAAGCCCAGCTCGGGCACAAACAGCCGCTCCACCCGCAGGGGCGTGCCAAAGGTGCGGACAGGCGGCGTGATCCCCATCAGGCGATAGAACCGCTCATGCCCCTCCATCGCCTTCTCGATCGCGCCCACCTCGCCGCGATAGGGCAGGTAAAGGATGCTCTCCACCGCCACCGGCAGATGGTCCAGCGCCCAGAGCCGCGCCGTCGATTCCACAAGGAAATGCCCGAAATGCCCGCGGAAATGCCCGCCGAACAGATGCGCCCCCGCCAGATGCCCCACCGGCTCGTCCTTGGCCAGCGTGGGCGCGGGCATGGGTTTGCGCGCACGGATCCAGCCCTGCGACAGCGCGCACCACGACCCGTCCGCCCGCAACACGCCCGAGGCCAGCTTCGCATCCCCCCCGCGCTCGGGCACCACGATCGCCCCGCGCAGATCGGCGATCTCGCCCGCAAAGGGCGGCTGCGGGTCACCCGCCGTCACGCGCAGGATCACCTCCTGCGGCCCCTCCGCGACCGCCACGGCCTCCGCCTCGGCCCCCTCCACTGGCCCCTCCACCCGCTCCTTCGCCAGCCGCCGCGCCTCGCGACGCGCGAATCCGCTGTCCGGCGCGCTGGCCTTCACCACCTCCAGCGCCCCCGCAAGCAACCGCTGATGCCCGCGCGCCCGCGCCTCGGCCACCAGCGCGCGCTGCCACGGCACCTGCGCCCGCCGCGCGCGGAAGGCCCGCCAGAACGCGCCCCAGTCCGGCGTCCCGCGCACCACGCCCTCGATCAGCTCCTGCAAGCCCCCGACCGTCTTGATCGCCCGGATCGCACGATGCCCCGTCAGCGGCACAGGCACATGCCGCACCCCCTCGCCCACGACGCGCAGCGCGTGCATCCGGTCCTCGCGCACATAGGGATCATAGACCAGCACCACCTCGCGCCCGCCCTGCCCCGCCACGGCCCCGTCACGATGGGCGGGACTGTCCCAGTCCCATTTCTTCATCGCATAACGATAGCGTTTCTCGAAAGGCACGACCTTCCGCGCGAGCGAACTTTGCGGGCTGAAGGCCAGCACCGCCGCACCGGGCACCAGCGGCGCAAAGGCCAATGCCGCAAAGCCCCCCATCGAGGCACCGACGAACACCACCCGCCGGAACCGCGCGAAAAGCCCCGCCTCGCGCAGCGCCGTGATCAGCGGCGCGGTATCCTCATTGCGATACCAGTCCTTGCGGCTTGCCATGATCCCCAGAAGCGGAATTCCGGCCTGCCGCATCCGCCAGCGCAGCCACGGCTGGGGCGGGTCATATTCCCCGATGGACGACAGGTTGTCGAAGGTCACCGCCAGCACGTCGCAGCCCGGCGCATCCTCGAACCACGCATCGACCAGACCGCCGCGCAGCAGGAAACGTTCCATCCCCGCGCCGGTCGCGGCATCGGGCACTTCGGGCGGGACATCGACCGTCACCCGCTTGGCCACGGGCGCGGCGGTCTCCTCCGCCTCTGCGGCTTCAAGGCTCACGCTGCCCGCCCGGCGCGGACAGCCCCGCACATCGCACCCATCCCGAACCCGCCACTCCCTGCCCGCACCACATGACACCACCCTCTCGGACGGGGTGTTCGCTCCAAAGGATACGCGCCCGCATCCCTTGGGTCAAACCAAGCCTTGCCGCCGCCCTAACCACGGGTTGCAACAGCGCCCGATCCGCAACCCGTGGCAAAGCCTGCCGCGCGGCGAAGCGGTCCCCACAAAAACTTTGCTTGCCAATTTTCCGAATCATGCGACCAATACGGCCCAAGACCTGCCTCGGAACGGCAGGTCAAACCGCACGCCCGCCGTGCGGAGATAACAGGGGAGCTTACATGACAAAGTCCATCATCGACCGCCGCACGCTGCTCAAGGGCACCGCCCTCGGCCTCGGCGCACTGGCCGCACCGGCGCTGATCTCGCGCAAGGCGCTGGCCTCCTCGGGCGAGCTGAACTTCACCGGCTGGGCGGGCTATCCCGCGCTGGCCGAAAAGGTGTTCCCGGCCTTCGAGGCCGCCACCGGCATCAAGGTGAACTTCAAGGAACTGCCCGATCAGGACACGATGTTCGCCGAAGCCAAGGTCGCGCTGGAAGCCGGCGGCATCGACGTGATCGAACCGACCATCGACCGCGTCGGCGCATGGGATTCGAACGGCCTTCTGGGCGCCTTCGACGAATCCAAGCTGGCGATGGACAACTACCTGCCGGGTCTGGCCGATGGCGCGGCGGGCGAACGCTCGCGTCCGGGCGGCGCGCTGAAATACGTCCCCTCCGTCTGGGGGACCGAGTCGCTGGTGGTTAACACGACCGACGCCAAACTCTCCTCGCCCGCCTCGCTGGGCGACCTCTTCAACCCCGAAAACCAGGCCGTGCTGCGCCCCCATTCGGCGCTCGCCGCGATGGGCCGCTGGCTGGACGCGCAGGGCAAGCTGCCGCGTCCGTGGATGGACGGCTATTCCGACATGGGCGCCATGGTCGAACTCTGGGACATCGCGCTGGCCGAGGCCGTGAAGGCCAAGGGCAACGTCGTGCAGTGGTGGTCGGGCGAGAACGAGGCGAACGCGGGCTTCACCGCCAACGGCGCCACCGTGGGTCTGTGCTGGGATTCGACCGGCTTCAACCTGCGCAATGACGGCTATGCCTACCTTGCCCCGGTCGAAGGCGCCTTCGCGTGGCATCAGGGCTTCGTCATGATGAAGAACGCCGCCAACGTCGAACAGGCCCATGAATTCGTGAAATGGGTCTCGACCGCCGAAGGCGCCGCGGGCTGGGCTTCGGCCTTCTCGTCGAACCCCGTCGGCAAAGGCGCGCATGACCTGCTCGATCCGGCCGTGGCCGAATACTACAACGGCACCTTCAACGACGAGGCGCTGTCCAAGCTCTGGTGGTGGCCCGACCAGTCGGCCGAATTCCTCGCCAAGCGCGCGGAATACGCCGACAAGTACAAGGCGGCCTGATCGCCCCGCCTTCCACCGCACGCCGGGCCCTTTGGCCCGGCGTGTCCATTTCGCAGGCAACCCCGTCGCTCTGGACCGATCCGGCGGCGCAATCTGGCGATACACATTGCGCCGCCAGTCCAGCCTGCTAGCTTCACGACAACGAAAACAACAAAGCCACGACCAAGGGGAAAGTCGCGCGATGAGCGCCGGTATTGATCTTGAAAACGTCTGCTGCGACTTCGGCAGCTTCCGCGCGGTGGACCACGCCAACGTCTCCATCCAGCCCGGAGAGTTCTTTTCCTTCCTCGGCCCCTCGGGCTGCGGCAAGACCACCATCCTGCGGATGATCTCGGGCTTCATCGACCCCACGCAAGGCTCCATCCGCATCGGCGGCAAGGACATGCGCGGCCAGCGCCCGAACCAGCGCCCCACCGCGCTGATCTTCCAGAACCTCGCGCTCTTCCCCTTGATGCCCATCTGGGAAAACATCTCCTTCGGGCTGGAAGTGCGCGGCGTGGGCAAGGCCGAACGCCGGGCAAAGGCCGAGGAACTGCTGAAACTCGTCGACCTGCCCGGTGCCGCCGACAAGATGGTGTCGCAGCTTTCCGGCGGCCAGAAACAGCGCGTCGCCATCGCCCGCGCCCTTGCGGTCGAACCGCAGGTGATGCTGCTGGACGAACCGCTCTCCGCGCTGGACCTCAAACTCCGCCAGCACATGCGGGCCGAGCTGCGCGCCATCCAGAAACGCACCGGCGTCACCTTCATCTACATCACCCACGACCAGGGCGAGGCGCTCGCCATGTCCGACCGCGTCGGCGTCATGTCGCATGGCCGCATCCAGCAGATCGCCAATCCGCGCGACATCTACAACAACCCCGTCAACGGCTTCGTCGCCTCTTTCGTGGGTGAAAACAACATCTTCACCGGCGACGTGGGCGCCACCGCCGACGGCATCGCCGCCTTCTCCACCCCCCACGGCACCTTCCGCGCCCGTCTGGGCGAAAAGGCCACGGGCAAGGGCGTGAAACTCTACGTCCGTCCCGAACACACGCTGATCTCTCCCGCCCAGCCTGCCGAAAACGCCATCCACGGCCGGGTCGAGGAAGTCTCCTTCGAAGGCAATTTCATCGCCATCCACGCCGTCACCGACAGCGGCATGAAGATGACGGCGGAACTCCGCAACGACGGCTCCTCCGCCATCCCCGAGGTCGGCGCGCAGGTCTGGATGGGCTTCGACGCCACCCGCGCCGCGATCCTGCCCGACGCCGAGACAAAGGGGTAAGCGATGCAGGACCTTTTGCGCCGCTACGGGGCGGGCCTGACGACCATCATCTGCCTGCTGGTCTTCTTCTGGCTGGCGATCCTTGTCGTCATCCCCAACATCACCCTCTTCGAAAGCTCCTTCCGCCCCTATCTTCCCGTCACCGAAGTGGGCGGTCCCAAGGATGTCTATTCCTTCGACAACTACCTCAAGGTCTTCGGGGGCGAGGTCGAGGTGTCGCCCCTCGGCTTCACCTTCCTGATCCCCGTCCACGTCCTGACCTTCTTCCTGACCATGTGGTATTCGGTCGTGGTCACCGTGCTCTGCTTCGCCATCGCCTATCCGATGGCCTATTACATGTCCAAGATCGCCAATCCCCGCTCGGTCCCGACGCTGGTCCTGCTCATCTTCGTCCCCCTCTGGGTGTCCGAGGTGCTGCGCGCCTTCGCCTGGTGGATCATCCTTGCCTTCAAGGGGCCGCTGAACTCGCTCCTGCTTGCGCTGGGTCTGATCGAGGCACCGGTGCGCTGGATCACCGATTACGATGCGGTCGTGATCGGTCTGATCTACACCTATGTCCTCTTCATGCTCTTCCCCGTCTACAACGCGATCTCCTCGCTCGACACCAACCAGATCGAAGCGGCGGAAGACCTCGGCGCGCCATGGTGGAAGATCCACTGGCGCATCGTCCTGCCCCATGCCAAGCCGGGGGTCGCTTCGGGTTCGGTCATGGTGTTCATGCTCTCGGCGGGCTCGCTTCTGGTGCCCTCGATCCTTGGCTCCACCACCTCGCAATGGTTCACCCAGACCATCAACCAGTGGTTCAACGACGCGCTCGACTGGAACACGGCCAGCGCCTATGCCTTCCTGCTGCTTTTCCTCTGCACGGTTTTCGTCGCGCTTGCGATGTGGGCCTTCAAGGTCAAGCTGTCGGATATCGCGAAGTAAGGGGGGACAGACATGCATCGCATCAGGCTGACCCTCTCGCATCTCTACGCGACGGTGTTCATCGTCTATCTCATCGCGCCCCTTCTGGTCATGGCAGGGGCCGCCTTCAACGACAGCAAGCTCCCCTCGATCGTGCCGTGGAAGGGCTGGACCACCCGCTGGTTCGCAGAGATGGCCGCCGACGACCGCATGATGCTGGCCTTCGTCAACACGCTCTGGGTCGCCGCCGCGGTGGCGATCCTGTCGGTGATCGTGGGCACGGCCTCGGCCATCCTCATCAACTCGATCTCGGGCCGCGTGCGGACGATGATCTACGGGCTGATGATCTCGACCATCCTGATCCCGGGCATCGTGATCGGCATCTCGACCATGCTGCTCTGGACCAAGGTGGGCAACACGCTCGACACCGACTTCTTCCTCTTCGGCGCGGGCCTGCACCTGTCGGTTCTGGGTCAGGTCAGCTACATCGCCGCAATGGTGATGCTGCTCGTCCTTGCCCGCCTCCAAAGCTTCGACACGGGGCTCGAGGAGGCGGCGCTCGACCTCGGCGCATCGCATGCGCAGGTGATGCGGCGGATCCTGCTGCCCCACCTCTACCCCGCCATCGGCGCGGGCGCGGCGGTCGCCTTCTTCCAGTCGATCGAGAATTACAACGTCACCCAGTTCACCCGCGGCGGGGCGGATACGCTGACCGTCTATGTCTTCTCCAAGGTGCGCTCGGGGATCACCCCCACGATCAACGCGCTGGCCGTCATCATGATCAGCGTGACGATCCTTGCCGCGATCCTCTACGAACTCCGCCGCCGCCGTCAGGAACGCCTGATGGCCGCCATGGCCCCGCCCGAGGAGTAAGGCAGGGACCGGCCGCGACAGACGGACGGCAAGCGCCGGAGGCATCGGCACAGACGGCACGGACAGGCACGGATGCCGCCCCCTCGTGGGCGGCGCCCGTGCCCCCCGATCCTGCCTGTCCGTTGCGCCGCCCCCTGCCTTACCGCCCGCTGCGTGCTGACAGCCGGCGGTACAACCATCGGCACAACCAGCGGCACCGCGCCGTTTCGGGCACCGTCTTTGGACTGGTATGACAACCCTTTCGACGCTATGACCGATGGTACACCTCCCCCGATCTGGCAGCCGTGTCGTTTCTGCCGCAGGACGGACGGAGGACCGGAACAACACAGGCACGGGTGCGGGCATGAATGACGGGCCGATCCGCAAGCGCAAACTGGGCGAGGAGGTGCGTCTGCGCCTGCTGCGGCTGATCGAGGGTGGCGAATTGCGGCCCGGGGATCCGCTGCCGTCAGAGCGGGAATTGATGGACCGTCTGGGCGTGGGACGTCCCGCCATCCGCGAGGCGATGCAGGCGCTGGAACACAGCGGCCTGATCGAGATCCGCCATGGCGAGCGGGCGCGTGTGGCCGAACCGTCGATGGGGCGGATGGTCGGGCAAGTGACTGAAACCATGCGGCATTTGCTGTCGCATTCGCCGGCCTCCCTGGAAAATCTGAAAGAGGCACGGGCAACCTTCGAGGCAGAGATGGCGCGGATCGCGGCGCGCAAGCATACGGCGGGCGATCTGGAGCGGCTGGAGGCCACCGTGGCGGAACAGGAGGCCGCGCTGGACCAGCCAGAGCGGTTCCGGCGGCTGGACGGGCGGTTCCACCGCGAGATCGCGGGGATCGGAGGCAATCCGATCTGGACTGCGCTTTCGGACGGATTGTTCATGTGGCTCAATGATTTCCACGTCGATCTTGTAGCCGCGCCGGGTAAGGAGCATCTGACGCTGGCCGAACATCGCGGCATCATCGCGGCGATCCGCACCGGACAGCCGGAGCGCGCGGCGCAGGCCATGGCGGACCATCTGAACCGCGCCAATGCCCTGTACCGGCGGGCAGAACGGGGCGGCTAGCAGCACCGCCGCAGGCCGTGCCGCCACCTGTGCAGACAGCCGTACATACGCAGCGCACGCCAAACCTCGATCCGCCGCAACGGCGGGCCCTGTCACGGGGGTGGCCATCTTGCCGCTCTCGGGTCACTGGTATAATCACTATCCAACCAAGACGGAGCAGCCCCATGCGTCAAATCCGGACCGGACCCGTCTCGTTCACCCTGCTGGAAGGTGACCTGCGCTCGATCCGGCTGGGGGGGGTCGAAGTGCTGCGCCGCCTGTCCTATCCGGTGCGCGATCCGCAATGGGGCACCCATGCGGTGGAGACGCTGTCCGAAGAGTTGCACGAGGGCGCAGAGGGCGTCACCTACACGCGGCGCTTCGCCGGACGGGGGGCGATCTTCGGCGGCATCTTTCGCGCCGTGGTCCGGCCTTTGCCGTCGGGGGCGCATCTTCTGCTGTCGGTCGAGATGGATGCGCCTGCCGATCTGGCGGTCAACCGCGCGGGGTTCACGCTGCTCCATCCCCTGCGCGGCGTGTCTGGCGCGGCGCTGCGCGTGATCCATCCCGACGGGTCGGAAGAGGCGACGGAATGGCCAAGGCTGATTTCCCCGGCCCAGCCCGTACGTGACATCGCCGGACTGTCGCATGTCGTGGACGGGGTGACGGTCGATATCCGGATGCGCGGCGAGGTCTTCGAGATGGAGGACCAGCGCAACTGGTCCGATGCGAGTTACAAGACCTATTGCCGACCGCTGGCATGGCCCCTGCCCTTTGCCCTTGGCCCTGCCGCGCCGGTGCGGCAGGAATTGGACATCACGCTGACCGGCGCGCCCGTGGCAGCGGTGACGGGGGATGCAGCGCATGACGGTTCCCTTCCGCATGTGGCTGTGGCGGTGGAGCCGGGCCTGACGGTCGCGCGGGTTCTGGCGGGGCTCGAGGCATTGCCGCGCCTGTTGCGGGTGCGGGCGGATGCGGCGGTGGAGGTTCTTGCGGGATTTGCGACAGGGGGGCCTGTGACGCTGGAGGTGATCCTGCCGGACGACGACGATCCTGCGGCGTCTCTGGCAGCGCTGGCCCTGCGTTGCGCGGCGGCGGGGCTGCGTCCCCTACGCGTGGTGGCCCTGCGCGAGAGTTATATGAAAAGCCACCAGCCGGACGGGGTCTGGCCAAAGGGGCCGCGCCCGATGGACCTGATCGCGGGGGTCCGTTCGGCCTTTCCGCAGGCGGCGGCAGGGGGTGGCATGTTCACCAATTTCACCGAGTTCAACCGCTGCCGCCCCGATCCGGCGCAGATCGACTTTGTCACCTGGGGTGGGACGGCCATCGTCCACGCCGCCGATGACCTGAGCGTGATGGAAACACTTGAGGCGCTGCCGCAGATCTTCGCTTCGGGTCGGGCGATCGCGAGGGGGCGGCCATTGCATCTGGGCATGTTTTCCATCGGAATGCGGTCGAACCCCTATGCTACGGACTGCCTGCCCAATCCGGCGATGGAGAGGCTGGCCATGGTGCGCGACGATCCGCGGCAGGCGACGGGCTTTGCCGCGGCCTTTGCGGCGGGGGTACTGGCGGGGGCGGCGGCCGGAGGGGTGGCGTCGCTGGCGCTGTCGATGACGGACGGGCCGCTGGGTGCGGAGGGGCGGCCCCTGGCCCAAGTGGTGGCCTGGGCCGCGGCGCGGGCCGGCATGGCCTGTCGGGTCCGGGGGGGCGATGTGGTCCGCATCGACACGGCCAAGGGGGCGCTGCTGGCCAATATAGGGGGCGAGGCGGTGGCCCTGCCGGATGGCGCGCGCGGGCGGCTGTTGGGCGAAAGCGGGCCGCGCGATCTGGGCGGGGTGAGCTTGGTGCCCTGCGGGGTGGCTTTTCTGGAAGGGGGCGGGGCATGACCCATCGCGGGGTGCTGATCGGTTGCGGGTTCTTTGCGCGCAACCACATGGCGGCATGGGCCGAGCTGGAGGGGGTGGAGATCGTGGCGGTCTGCGACACGGACGCCGCCAAGGCCGCCGCCTATGCGCGCGACTTCGGGATCGCGCGCTGGGGAACGGATGCGGCGGCACTGCTGGCCGAGATTCGGCCCGATTTCGTGGACATCGCCACCACCGTGGGGTCGCACCGCGCGCTGGTGGAACTGGCCGCAGGGCATGCGCGGCTGGTGATCTGCCAGAAACCCTTTGCCGAGACGGTGGAGGATGCGGCAGCCATGGTGGCGGCCTGTGCGGAGACGGGCGCGATGCTGGCCGTGCACGAGAACTTCCGCTGGCAGCGGCCCATCCGCGAGGTGAAGGCGCTGGTCCGGGCGGGGGCGATCGGGGTGCCGCGCTGGCTGCGGCTGTCGTTCCGGCATGGCTATGACATCTATGCCAACCAGCCCTATCTGGCCGGGGTGCGCGATCTTGCACTGACGGATATCGGGCTGCATCTGTTCGACATGGTGCGCGACCTGATGGGGGATATCGACCGGCTGTCCTGCGAGGTGCAGCGGCGCAATCCGCGGGTGGCGGGGTTCGACGCGTTTCAGGCGCTGCTGCGGCACCATTCGGGCGCGGTGAGCACGGTGGAATGTTCCTTCCATTCGGTGCTGTCGCCCGATCCCTTTCCGCAAAGCCTGTTGCAGATCGAGGGAGATGGCGGGTCGATCGAGGTGACGGCGGGGTTCCGGCTGCGCCTACACCGCGCGGAGGGGGTGGAGGAGCGGGATGTGGAACCGCCCTGCCCCGTCTGGGGCGAAAGGCCGTGGCATCTGATCCAGGATTCGGTGCTGGCCTTCCAGCGGCAGGCCGTGGCGGCGCTGGACGGGTGCGGGACGGTGGAGCCGAGCGGGGCGCATAACCTTGGCACGCTGGCCGCCGTTCTGGCCGCGATCAGGGCGGCGGAGCGGGGGACGGTGGAACGGGTCTGACCAGTTCCCAGCCCTGCGGCCCGCGCGCCCAGTCATGCGCGAGATCGGGTTCGAAACGGCCTGACGGCGTTGCGCGGTAATGGGTGAGGCGCGCGCCCGTGCCGGTCAGGTCGATGCAGGTGAAGGCGTTGCCGTCGCCCCGGGTGCGGTCGGACAGGCAGGTGCCTGCCTGCACCGACAGGATCGCGGGGGCCGCCGCCAGCGGGGCGATATGGGTGAAATGCAGGTGGCCCGACAGGACCATCTCCACCCCGAGATCGCGGAAGGCCGCAAGGGCGGCGGGCGCACCATGCAGCGAGGGCGGCTCGCCCCGCGCGGGTTCGGGCGGGTGGTGGAGCGCCACGATGCGGTGGCGGGCGCGGCATGTCGCAAAGCTGCGGGACAGGGTGTCAAGCTGGGCCGTCGTGATCGTGCCATCCTTCCAGCGGCGCGGATCGGCGGTGTTCAGTGCGACGATGGCTGTATCGGCGGCGGTCAGCGTGGCCTGCAGCGGCTGGCCCAGATGACGCTGCCAGTGTCCCCATGGCTGCAGCAGCCGCCGGAGCGGGTTCCACAGGGGCGTGTCGTGATTGCCGGGGATGGCCAGCACGGGCGCGGGACAGGCGGCGAGGAAGGCACGGGCGGCGCGGAACTGGGCGGGGCGCGCGCGCTGGGTCAGATCGCCCGAGACGACGGTGATATCGGGCGAGAGCCCGCGCAGGCAGTCGGCCAGCGCATCGGCCAGACCGTCCGGCACGGTGCCGAAATGCGGGTCGGACAGGTGGAGGATCCGCGTCACGTCCGCACCTTGTCCATCTCGTCGGGGATTATGATCGACAGGGCATCGGTCCGGATTTCCAGCTTTAGCGGCGCAAGCAGGCGACGCTTTTCGCCGTCGATCGCCACGCGGGGGCGGCGGCGCGGTGTGCGGATGGTCAGGCTATGCGCGGCGAAGAGGTCGACATCGTCACCCGGCACGAGGCGGCGGAAGGCAAGGTGCAGCGCCAGTTTCAGCAGATGCCACCGCGATCCGCTGCGGGCGACGAAGACGGCGAAGCGGTCGTCGCTGATGATGTCGCCCGCCGAGAGGCCGAACCGTTCCAGCTGATAGGCCGAGCGGGCAATGAAGACGAGCGGGGTGCGGATGTCGCGGATGCCTTCCTCGGTCTCGATCCGCAGGTGGCGCAGGCGTTGGGCGCGGATCAGGGTGGCGAGGACGGTCCAATAGGCAAGAAAGCGGAAGCGGCCGAAGCGGGCATAGGCGGCCTCGCGTTCGGCAAGGATGCGGGGGTAGAGGCCGAGGCTGAGATTGTTCAGGAAGAGCCGCCCGTTCACGGTGCCCACCGAGATGCGGTGCGGGTGGCCTGCAAGGATGGCGCGGGCGGCGGCGGCGGGGTCTTCGGGCAGGCCCAGCCCGCGCGAGACGAAGTTGAAGGTGCCCAGCGGCAGGATGCCGAGGCTGGCCCCGCTGCCCAGCATCGCCTGCGCCACGGCGGCGACGGTGCCGTCGCCCCCCGCCGCCACGATGGTGGTGAAGCCGTCGGCAAGGGCCGCGCGCACCGCATCCTCGAAGCTTTGCCCGTCGGACAGGCGGCGCAGGGGAACGGTCGGGCCGAAGGCCGCCATGGCAGCCGCAAGGGCCGTGGCGTCACGGCTTGCCAGCCCCGCAGAGGGGTTGGCAAGGACGCAGATGGTGGCGGCATCGACGGGCATCCCTTGCAGATAGGCGTTCCGCCGCCGGTTGTAAGGGTCAGCCCTGCGCCAGATCCTCGAAGAGCCGTGCCACGCCCTCGGCCCCGGGGTCGTTGAACCCCGCCAGCTTGTCCGCCGACAGATAGGACGCCCGCCCCGCCTTGGCGCGCGTCATGCCTGCCGTGGCATCGGCCCCCTTGCGTGCGGCGGCGGCGGCGGCGGCCACGCCCTGCGGCAGGGCGGCGAGTGCGGGGGCCAGCGCATCGATCATCGTGCGGTGTCCGGGTTCCGCCCCGCCTACCTGCATCACGCGGTCGAGCCCCGCCGCAAGCGCGCCGATCCAGTCCTTGCCACCGGCCGAGGCATCGCCCGCCGCGGCGAAGAAGATGGCCAAGAGCACGCCGGACGATCCGCCCATGGTCTGCGAGAGTTCCATCCCGATGGCGCGGTAAAGCTGCGTCGGGTCCGCCAGCGGCAGCCGGTCCAGCGCGGCAAGCAGCGCGCGGGCGGCACCGGCAAGGGTCGATCCGGTATCGCCGTCGCCCGACTTGGCATCCAGCGCGTTCAGGTCCTTCTCGCAGGCGATCAGCGCGGTGCAGCAACGCTCCAGCAGCGCGCGGCGGGCGGGATGGGCGGAAGGCACCGGCTGCACGGGGGCAAGCCCGTCAGGCAGGGGCCGCGTCGCCACGGGGGCAAGGGTGGCCAGCGCCGGCCATGCCTGCGGGGCGGCGGGGGCGGCAAGATGCGCAACCTCATCCGCCGTCACGGGCAGGAGCGACACCGAAAAGCCGTGCATGTCGAGCGAGGTCATCAGGGGCGCGGGGCCGATCATCCATTTCACGCGCGCGCCAAGGGCCGAACGGGCCAGTTCCTCGGCCAGCACCGACATCTCGAGCGGCGTGGTGGAGCCGAGGTTGTTCAGCAGCGCGACATGGTCCCCCTGCCCCAGATGCGGCGTCAGGCGGTCCACCACCATGGCCATGGCGGCGCGGGCACCGGAGAAATCGACCTGTTCCACCCCCGCCTCGCCATGGATGCCGAGGCCAAGCTCGGCCTTGCCGCCGCCGATGCGGTCCTCCTTGGGCGAGCCGGGGACGGTGCAGGTGTCCAGCGACATGCCGATAGAGATGGCCCCGCCGATCACGCGGCGGGCGGCGGCGGTGATGCTGTCGAGGTCGGCCCCCGACTCGGCCATGGCGCCCGCGATCTTGTGGACGAAGAGCGTTCCGGCCACGCCCCGCGCCTGCGGCAGGTCGGGAAGGGCCACGTCGTCATCGACGATCACCATCGACACCTTCAGCCCGAAGGCCCGCGCCCGTTCGGCGGCAAGGCCGAAATTCAGCCGGTCGCCCGTGTAGTTCTTGACGATCAGCAGGCAACCCGCCTTGCCCGTCACCGCCAGTATCCCCGCCAGCACGGCATCGACGGAAGGGCTGGCAAAGACATCGCCGCAGACGGCGGCGGTCAGCATCCCCTGCCCCACGAAGCCCGCATGGGACGGTTCATGCCCCGACCCGCCGCCCGAGACGAGCGCGACCTTCGACCGGTCCCAATCGGTGCGGACCACGACCTTGATATGCGGATAGCCGTCCAGCCGCGCCAGCCTGCCGTTCGAGGTGCGGATCAGGCCGTCCAGCGCCTCGGTCACCAGCGTTTCCTTGGAGTTCATGAACTGCTTCATCGCGGGCTCCTGTCAGATGCGGTTGCCGCTGGCGTCGAACCAGAGCGGATTTTCGGGGCAGATGGAAAGGGCATCGCCGGGGCAAAGGGGGGTGTGCGGGTCGGCAAGGGTGACGATGTCATGCCCGCCCATGGTCAGGTGCAGGCGGGTCTGGTCGCCCAGATGTTCGACGCGGCGGACGGTGGCGGGCTGGCCCTCTCCGATCCGCACATGTTCGGGGCGCAGGCCGATCTGCGCAGCACCCGCCTTGGCCGTGCCGAAGGCATCGGCGGGCAACAGGTTGATGCGCGGCTGACCCAGACGGCTGGCGACATAGGCCGAGACGGGGTTTTCGTAGATCTCTCGAGGACTGCCGAACTGGACAAGGCGACCGCTGTCCAGCACGCCCACATGGGTGGCCATGGTCATCGCCTCGATCTGGTCATGCGTGACGTAGAGGAAGGTCGCGCCAAGGTCGGAATGGATGCGCTTCAGCTCGATCCGCAGATCGGCGCGCAGCTTGGCGTCCAGCGAGGACAGCGGTTCGTCCATCAGGTAGATGCGCGGATTGCGGACCAGCGCGCGCCCGATCGAGACGCGCTGCATCTCGCCCCCCGAAAGCTGGGTCGCCTTGTTGTCGAGCTTGTGGGCGATCCGCAGCACCTCGGCCACCTCGGCCACTTTCCGCGCGATCTCGGCCTCGGGCCAGTTCAGGACGGGCGAACGCAGCGGGAAGGCAAGGTTGTCGCGAACGGTCAGGTGGGGGTAGAGCGAATATTGCTGGAACACCATCGCCACATCCCGCTGTGCGGGCGTGTCGGTCAGGACCGAGCGGCCCGCGATGGCGATGTCGCCTGCATCGGGCCGGTCCAGACCCGCGATCAGGCGCAGCGTCGTCGTCTTGCCCGCGCCCGTAGGGCCAAGGAGGACGACGAAGGCGCCGTCGGGGATGGTCATTCTGACCCCCTCCAGCGCGCGGGTCGCGCCGAAGGATTTGGTCAGGCCGGACAGCGTCACCTCAGCCATGGTTCACTCCCGCATTGGCCGCCGTGCGGAAGGCGCGGCCCGTGCCTGCATCAAAGACGGACAGGGTGCGTGCGTCGAAGTCCAGCCCCACCGTCTCGCCCACCCGCGCCACATGGCCCGAAGGGATGCGCGCCTTGACCGACCCGTGCGCGGTGGACAACGTGACGATCTGCGTCGTGCCCAGATATTCCGCAGCCTCGACCCGCCCGCGATAGGCGCCGGCATCGCTCAGCGCCACATGCTCGGGGCGTACGCCAAGGACAAGCTGCCGCCCCGCCGCCTCTTCGTGCAATTCCGGCGTCGCGATCCGCACCCCGCCCAGCGTCACCGCAGTTTCCCCCGGACGGAAGCCACCCTCGAAGCGCAGGAAATTCATCGCGGGCGATCCGATGAAATCGGCCACGAACATGGTGGCGGGATGGTCGTAGATCTCTTGCGGGGTGCCGAACTGTTCGACCACGCCGTGGTTCATCACGACGATCTTGTCGCCCATCTGCATCGCCTCCAACTGGTCATGGGTGACATAGACGGTGGTCGCCCCCATCCGGTCATGCAGCGCGCGCAGCTCTTCGGCCATATGTTCGCGGAATTCGGCATCCAGCGCGCCCAAGGGTTCATCCATCATGAAGGCTTTGGGATTGCGCACGATGGCGCGGCCCAGCGCCACCCGCTGCCTGTCCCCGCCCGAGAGGCCGCCCACGGGCTTGTCGAGAATGTTCTCGATCCCCAGGATCCGCGCCACCTCGGCCACCTTGGCCGCGACCTGCGCCTTCGGCACGCCTTGGCTGACCAGCGGATAGCTGATGTTCTTTCGCACGTTCATATGCGGGTAGAGCGCGAACATCTGGAAGACCATGGCGATGTCGCGCTGGCTGGCGGGGCGCTGGCTCACATCCTCGCCGTCGATGAGTATCTCGCCCGAAGTGGGCAGTTCCAGCCCCGCGATCATGCGCAGCGTCGTGGTCTTGCCGCAGCCCGACGGGCCCAGCAGCATGAAGAACTCCCCGTCCCCGATGGTGAAGGACGATCCCTTCACCGCGGTGAAGGACCCGAATTCCTTGCGCAGGTTGCGGATGACGATTTCGGCCATGGCTATTCCGGAAAATGCGAGACGATGATGAACATCACCGTCCCCGCAAGGGTGACGAGGAAGCTCCAGGTATAGAGCGCCAGCGCGAAGGGCTGCATCAGCATGAACACCCCCAGCGCGATGAGGAAGGTGGCAAGCATCTCCCACGGGCCGCGGCGCAGGCGCAGAAGGCCTTTCACGAAACCGGACATGACATCCTCCCGCAGGGCCGGTTCTTCTGCAAAGAACCGGATGGCGATCTTTCTGCGAAAGACCGGACAGTCGCGCGACGCCGTGATCCTTCGCAGAAGGATCGTCCCCGCAATTTTTCGCAGAAAAATTGCGCCCCCGTCATTTCCGCACCGCGCCGAAGGTGATCCCGCGCAACAGGTGCTTGCGGAGCAGGATGGTGAAGATCATCACCGGAAGGAGGAAGATCGTGGCCCCCGCCGCGACGGCGGGCCAGTCCTGCCCGCCCACGCCGATGATCGTGGGGATGAAGGGCGGCGCGGTCTGGGCCGTGCCGGAGGTGAGCAGCACCGCGAAGGCATATTCATTCCAGGCGAAGATCAGGCAGAAGATCGCGGTCGAGGCGATGCCGGTCGCCGCCTGCGGCAGCACCACCTTGCGGAAGGCCTGAAACCGCGTGTAGCCGTCGATCAGCGCGGCCTCTTCATACTCGCGCGGGATCTCGTCGATGAACCCTTTGAGCAGCCAGACGGCCAGAGAGATGTTCACCGCCGTGTAGAGCAGGATCATCCCCAGATGCGTGTCCGACAGGCCCAGTTCGCGATACATCAGGTATATGGGAATGGCGACGGCGATGGGCGGCATCATCCGCGTCGACAGGATGAAGAACAGCAGATCATCCTTGAGCGGCACCTTGAAGCGCGAGAAGGCATAGGCCGCCAGCGTGCCGAGGAAGATCGAAAGGAACGTCGACCCGAAGCCGATGATGACCGAATTCAGGAAGCGTTCGCCAAAGCGCGAGGGGCCTGCGATGACCATGCCCTGATCGCGGACGATTTCGTCATACCATGTCTCGGGCGGGGGAAGGTTCTGGAACTCTTCCGCCGCGACGCGGGTGCGGGTGGTGAAAAGGTTGACGTAGCCTTCGAGCGACGGCTCGAACAGCACCTTGGGCGGATAGCTGATGGAATCCGGCCCCGACTTGAAGCCGGTGGAGATGATCCAGACCAGCGGCAGCAGCGTCACGATGGTATAGAGCGTGACCAGCAGTCCCGCGACGAGTTTGGAGCGGCCCGAGGGTTCGGTGATGGAATAGGCGGTCATCTTTCCTTAACCTTGTTCAGGGCCTTCACGTAGATGGAAGCAAGGCCGAAGACCGTGACGAAAAGGATGATCGCATAGGCCGAGGAATAGCCCGTGCGCCATTTCTCGAAGGCCTCGCGTTTCAGGTCGATGGAGGCGAGCAGCGTCTCGTTCCCGGGACCGCCGCCCGTCAGCAGGACGACCATGTCGAACATCTTGAAATTCTCGATGCCGCGGAACAGCACGGCGAGCATGAGGAAGGGCAGCACCATCGGCACGGTGAGCGTCCAGAACTGCCGCCATTTGCTGGCGCGGTCGATCTCGGCCGCCTCGTAGATGTAGTCGGGGATCGACCGCAGGCCGGCAAGGCAGATCAGCATGACGAAGGGGGTCCACATCCACGTGTCCACGATGATGATGGACCATGGCGCATAGCCGCCCGGGCCGAGCATTGAGAAGGACGAGGCAGGCGTGCCGGTCAGCAGCTCGACCATATAGTTCACCAGCCCGATCTGCGGCTGGTAGAGGAAGGTCCAGAAATTCCCCACCACGGCAGGCGAGAGCATCATGGGCAGCACGATCAGCGTCGTCAGCAGGTCGTTGCCCTTGAACTTGCGGTTGATGAGCCAGGCGAGGGTGAAGCCGATCAGCACCTGGAAGAACAGGGTCCAGAACAGGAAATGCGCCGTCGTCTGCATGTTGGCCCAGATGCCGTCATCGGTCAGGATTCGGATGTAATTCCGCAGGCCCACGAACTCGACCTCTTCATTGGGCCGGTTGGCGCGGTAGTTGGTGAAGGACAGGCGCACCGTCCAGATCAGCGGGAAGATGTTGATCGCCAGCAGAAGGAAGATGGTTGGCGCCACGAAAAGCCATGCGATTGTCCGGTCCGACAGGCCCCTGATACGGCGGGCGAGCGGGTCTGGCGTGGCGCGGGCGGCGGCGTCGATCGGGTTCGGCATGGGCGGGCGCTTTCGGGTGCGTGATCCTTACGGTCGGGCGAGTCGGGCGGGTGCCCTTCCCTGCCCTGCCCCCAAGGCGGGGACGGGTGCGGCGCTGCGGGTAAGGGTGCCCCGCCCGACGGACGGGCGGGGCGGGTGGCGGTCAGAGCTTGCCTTCGTCCTCGAAGACTTCGGTCCAGTCCGCGATCAGGCCATCCAGCGCCTCTTGCGCGGTGCCCTGATCGGCCACGATGTAGTTGTGCAGCCGTTCCTGCATGGCCAGCAGAAGCTGGGCATAGGCCGGTTCCTGCCAGAAGTCCTGTACGCCGCCCATGGCCTGCAGGAAGTCACCCGCGAAGGGCGCGGTGTTGACGAAGTTCGGGTCGTCCAGCACCGCCTTGTGGCAGGAGTAGCCGCCCATCGACCACCATTTCTTCTGCACATCCGGATTGGCGAACCATTTGATATAGGCCAGCGCGCCATCCATGTTGTCGGTATTCGCCACGACCGAGATGCCCTGCCCGCCAAGGGTAGAGGCCGCGACGTTCTGCGGCGGATTCACGAAGAAATCGATCTTGTCGCCCCCGGTGTTCGGATCGGCGTAAAGGCCGGGGAAGAAGGCGAACCAGTTCATCGCCATCGCCACCTGACCGGATTTGAAGGCATCCAGCGACTGTTCCATATAGGCGTTGTCATAGCCGGGCGGGGTGCCGGTCTTGTAGAGTTCCTTGTAGAATTCCAGCGCCTCGACCGCTTCGGGGCTGTTGACCGCGCCTTGCATGTCATAGCTGCCGGGGCTGTTCTCGTACTTGAAGCCCCAGGCATAGAGCGCGCCGGTCGCGCCCATCGTGATGCCTTCCGACCCGCGTTCGGTGAAGATGGAGGCGCCGTAGACGGTCTTGCCGTCGATCTCGCGGCCCTGGAAGAATTGCGCGATCTCGAGCAGCTCCTTCTGCGAGGTCGGCTCGGCCAGATCGCGACCATACTTGGCCTTGAACTCTTCCTGGATCTCGGGGCGGGCGAACCAGTCCTTGCGGTAGAACCAGCCGTTGGCGTCGCCCATGGCGGGCAGCGCATAATAGTTGGGCGTGCCCTTTGGCCATGTGGAATAGGCATAGACGGTCGCCGGGGCGAAGTCGTCCATGCTGATCCCTTCCTTGTCGAAGAAATCGTTGAGCTTCACGTACCAGCCGTTTTCTGCCGCGCCGCCCATCCACTGGCTGTCGCCGATCAGGAGGTCGCAGAGCTGGCCGCCGGAGTTCAGTTCGTTCAGCATCCGGTCGGCGAAGTTGGGCCACGGCACGAATTCGAAATTCATCTTGATGCCGGACTGCGTCTCGAAGTCCTTGGACAGTTCGACGAGCGCGTTGGCGGGGTCCCATGCCGCCCAGCAGAGGGTCAGTTCACTGGATTGTGCGGACGCCATGCCCGCAACGGAAATCGCCGCCGCCGAGCAGGCGGCAAGAAGTCTGGCCTTCATCGTATTCCTCCCGGTTCATGTCTTTTGATGTGCAGCGTGCCCGTTCGGATAGAACCCCCACCCCCGGGCCTTCTCTGACATGACGATAGGCGCGGGGTGGCGAGTCTGTAAAGGAATTTTTGAGGTACGTTCCTCATTTTCAAACGCGCGCAAGGAACGGTCGGAAAATCCCTTTGAAATCAGGGGTCAGGCCGCGTCGGCGCGTCGGGTTTCGGCGGGGTCGGCGGGCAGGTTCTCGCGGATCACCACCTCGATCCGCAGCTGTTCCTGACCTTCGTCGATCGGCGCGCGGTCGGCCTTGGCGCGCAGGACGCGCAGGGCAGAGCGGGCCAGATGCCCCGGATTCTGCGCGATGACCGCATCGAGATGCCCCGCCAGAAGGGCGGCGCGGCTGTGCGGGGTCAGTTCGTGGCCGATGACGGTGAAGCGGCCCAGAAGGCCCCTGTCGCGCAGTAACCCGGCCAGCGCGCGGTGACCCGAGGCGAGAAGGTAGATGCCCGCAAGATCCGGCGTGGCCGCGATCCGCTCTCCGACCACGGCGCGCAGCATATCCGGGGCGCCGTGGGTTTCGACGGTGGGCAGCACCTCGAGCGCGGGGAAATCGGCCAGCATCACCTCGTCAAAGCCGCGGCGGCGTTCGATGCTGTCGCGCAGGAGCATGGAATCCGCGATGACGAGGACGCGCCCCGTCAGACCGCGGCAGAAGCGGCCCATGAGCACACCGGCCGTTCGCCCTGCGGCATGGCTGTCGATGCCGACGAAATGGTCTCGCCCCGCATTTGGCAGGTCGGAGCCCAGCGCCACAACCGGCACGCCGCGAAGGCGCAGGGCACGGACGGCATCGCGCACCACCGGCGTTTCGGGCGCCATCAATGCGACACCCGCCACGGCGTCAGGCTGCAGCCCGGCCAGATGGGCGGCGAGGACATGCATATCCTCGGGCGGGTAGCGGCGCAGGTCCATCTCGGTCCGGCTGGCGGCGGCAAGGGCTGCGGCCTCTTGCAGAGCGGCAGCGAGGGTGTGGACGAACTGGCTGTCGCTGTCGGGCAGAAGCACGACCATGCGATAGGACCGGCTGCGCGCAAGATTGGCGGCAGCAAGGTCGCGCACATAGCCCAGACGCGCGATGGCGTCATTCACCGCCAAGATGGTCTTGGCCCGCACACCGGGGCGCGCGTTCAGGACGCGGTCCACCGTGGCAAGACTGACGCCCGCCTCGCGCGCGATGTCGTTGACGGTCGGTCTGCTCATCCGTTCCTCCTGCGTCCGCAGTATCACGGTAAAGGATGAGGTGCGTCAATCACGCGCAAAAAGAGACCCGACCACCGGGACTGAGTCGGTGGCCGGGTCCAAGATGTCGGCACGCGGTCAGGCGTGAGCGCGATAAGCGCCGTGTCCGACGAGGCAGACGATGCTTTCTATTCCGGTGGCGGAAATCGGTTTGGGCAGAAACCCGTTCATGCCCGCGTCGAAACAGTCGCGGCGCGTGTCGGGATCGGTCAGTCGGGTCAGCGCCACGATGGGCACGGTCGCGCCACGCGGCGACTGGCGCAGGGCGCGGGTGGCGGTCAGACCGTCGACCCCCGGCATGGACAGGTCCATCAGGATGAGGCCGAAGGCATCGGGGCTGGCGGCGAAGAGTTCCAGCGCCTCTTGCCCGTCTTCGGCCTCAGCCACGCTGTAGCCGCGCGCCTCGATCAGGACACGCGCGACGAGCCGGTTGATCGCGTCGTCATCGACGACGAGGATCTGCGGCCGGTCGCCAGCGGTCGAGGGTTGGTATGCGGTCACGGACGGTTCCTGACGATCTGGATTTTACGTAAATCGGGGATGGCGATCACGAAGGCCCCCTCCAAGAAACTGTCGTCGCAACCGCCATGAAGGAAGGGTGGCGGCATGACGGTGAGTCGTGCAATTCCCCCGAAAGGTAGGCGCGGCTCCTTTGTCCTGTGCGTTTACGTGGATAAACTTTGGTTTATGCAAAGCTGCGAGCCCCTCGCAAAGCGGCGGCGCGGCAGTCGGAACAATTCATGGCATGGCCTGCAATCCGTTTCCGCAAAGGCAACGGGCGCGGGTCCGGGCGGTCAGCGGGCGACTGGGGCCCAGATCACATCGTCGATCCGCGGGGCGGCGGTGGCCAGCATCACCAGACGGTCGAAGCCCAGCGCGATGCCCGAGGCATCGGGCATATGGCCCAATGCGGCAAGAAAATCCTCGTCCAGCGGATAGCGTTCGCCATAGACGCGGTGCTTTTCGTCCATCTCCAGCCCGAAGCGGCGGCGCTGCTCGGCGGGGTTGGTCAATTCGCCAAAGCCGTTGGCGAGTTCGACGCCACAGGCATAGACCTCGAACCGCTCCGCCTCGCGCGGGTCGTCGGCACAGGCGCGGGCAAGTGCGGCCTCGGCGGCGGGGTAACGGTCCAGAACGGTGATGCGGCCCAGTCCGAGATGCGGCTCGACCCGCGTGACAAGAACCTTAGCCAGAAGGTCGGACCATGTGTCATCGCCCGAGACGGCCATCCCCTGCCCCGCCATCTGCGCGGCCAGCCCGTCGCGATCGGTCGCGCCGTCGGGGCGGATCGTGGCAAGAAGGTCAAGCCCCGCATGGCGGGCGAAGGCTTCGGCCACGGAAAGGCGTTCATAGGGAAGGAAGGGATCGCAGGTCCGGTCGCGATAGCGCAGCAGGGGCGTGCCCGCCGCCTGCGCGGCAAGGCGCAGGAAGGCGGCGGTATCCTCCATGAGCACGGAATAGTCCTCGGCCACGCGGTACCATTCCAGCATGGTGAATTCCGGGCTGTGCAGCGCCCCCCGCTCGCGGTTGCGCCAGACATGGGCAAAGGCCGCGATCCGCGTCTCGCCCGCCGCGAGCAGCTTTTTCATCGCGAATTCGGGCGAGGTGTGCAGATACATCCGCCGCGCCGTGCCGTCATGGGCAAGGGCATCGGTGGCGAAGGCGTGCAGATGCGCCTCGTTCCCCGGGCTGACCTGCAGGGCGACGGGGTCCACCTCGGTGAAGCCCTCGGCGGCGAACCAGCCGCGCAGGGCCTGCTGGATGCGGTTGCGCGCCAGCAGCAGCGGGCGGCGGTCGGCATGGCGCGAGGGGTGCCAGAAGGGGGTGTCGGTGGCGTCGGTCACGGCTGCGCTTTCGGTTTGAGATTTGGCGGAATATGCGCTAGGTGCAGCGCCAATCGCCCGCATACCGCCGCAAGGCTTACGCGGGACCATCCGAAACCGCAAGGAAACGACCCGTGAAAGTCATCGCTTCTTCCCTTCGCAAGGGCAATGTCGTCGAAATGGACGGAAAGCTCTATGCCGTGCTCAAGGCCGAGAATTTCCACCCCGGCAAGGGCACGCCCACGACATCGGTCGACATGCGCCGCATCTCGGACGGGGTGAAGGTGTCGGAACGCTGGCGCACGACCGAGATGGTGGAAAAGGCCACCGTGGACGAGCGGGAATACGACTATCTCTACTCGGACGGCGAAGGCTACCATTTCATGGAGCCCAACACCTATGAGCAGCTGACCGCGACCGAGGATGTGGTGGGCGAGGATGCCGTGTTCCTGACCGAAGGCATCAAGGTCTATCTGCGGACCTTCGAGGGCGTGCCGATCGCCTTGGAACTGCCGCAGAAGGTGGTGGTGGAGATCACCGAGACCGAGCCGGTGGTGAAGGGGCAGACGGCGTCGTCCTCCTACAAGCCTGCGATCTGTTCGAACGGGCTGCGCGTGATGGTGCCGCCGCATATCGGCGCGGGCACGCGGATCGTGATCAACACGGATGACCATTCCTATGTGGAACGCGCGAAAGACTGAACCTTCGGCCATGTGGCACGGGAACGGGGCGCCTTGCGGCGCCCTTTTTCATTGCAGCGCCGACAGTATGGCTGCGGCGATGCGGTCGGGGTCCTCCTCGATCCCCATCGTCAGCGCCTCCTCCGCCGTGGGCGGTTCCAGCGTGGCGAACTGGCTGTCCAGCAGCGCGGGCGGCATGTAGTGGCCCTTGCGCGCGGCCATGCGCGCGGCGATCAGGGTGCGGTCGCCCGACAGGTGGATAAAGGTGACAGGGCCGCCCGCGCCCGCGCGGAGACGGTCGCGATAGGCGCGGCGCAGGGCCGAGCAGGCGACCACCACGGGGGCATCCGCCTGCAACCGCGCCGCCACGCGGTCAAGCCACGGGGCGCGGTCCGCGTCGGTCAGCGGAACGCCAGCGCGCATCTTTTCCACATTGGCGGGCGGGTGCAGGTCGTCGGCATCCACGAAGGCCGCGCCCAGCCGCGCGGCCAGCGCCTGCCCGACCGAGGTCTTGCCGCAGCCCGACACGCCCATGATGACGATCCGCCTCATAGCGTCGCCGTGATCCCGCCATCGACATAAAGGACATGGCCGTTCACGAAGGACGCGGCGTCCGAGGCAAGGAAGATCGCCGCGCCCTGCAATTCCTCCACCCTTCCCCAGCGGCCTGCGGGGGTGCGTTTTTCAAGCCATGCCGAAAACCCGGGGTCCGCCACCAGCGCGGCGTTCAGCGGCGTGTCGAAATAGCCCGGCGCGATGGCGTTGCAGGTCAGCCCGTGCCGTGCCCAGTCGGTGGCCATGCCCTTGGTCAGGTTGGCCACTGCCCCCTTCGTCGCCGTATAGGGCGCGATGGAGGGGCGGGCGAGTGCGGCCTGAACGCTCGCGATATTGATGATCCGACCCCGCCCCCGCGCGATCATGTGGCGCGCCACCACCTGCGCCACGGTGAAGACGGCGGTGACATTGACCGACATCAGGCGGTCGAATGCCTCGGGCGGGAAATCCTGCAAGGGGGCGCGGTGCTGGATGCCCGCATTGTTGACAAGGATGTCGATGGGGCCCACCGCCGCCTCGAACCCGTCGATGGCCGCCGTCACCCCCGCACGGTCCGTCACGTCGAAGGGCAGCGTGCGGGCACCCGCAATGCCTGCGGCGGCAGCGGAAAGGCGGCCCGCATCCCGCGCGTTCAGCACCACCTCGGCACCTGCGGCGGCCAGACCCGTGGCCAGCGCCAGCCCGATCCCCTGCGAGGCCCCCGTGACCAGCGCGCGCCTGCCCGTCAGGTCGAAAGCCGCCAGCCCCGCCGCGCTCATCTCTCGCCCCGGCGGTAGGGCTGCATCAGCGCCTCGGGCACCCGCGCGCGGCGGGCGACGAGGATCAAGGCAAGGATGGACAGAAGATAGGGCGCCATCAGGAACAACTGGTAGGGCACGCCTTCCACCACCGTCTGCAACCGCAACTGGAAGGCATCGAACAGCGCGAACAGGATCGCCCCCAGCAGCGCCTTTCCCGGCCGCCACGAGGCAAAGACGACCAGCGCGATGCAGATCCAGCCCCGCCCCTGCACCATGGTCGGGAAAAAGCTGTTGAACGCCCCCGTCGTGAGGAAGGCTCCGCCCAGCGCCATCAGCCCCGACCCCGCCATCACCGCCCAGATGCGGATGCGGTTGGGGTTCAGCCCCTGCGCCTCGACCGCATGGGGGTTCTCGCCGGTCATCCGCAGGGCAAGGCCAACGGGCGTGTGGTTCAGCGCCCAAGCCAGCAGCACGACCAGCAGCATCGCCAGATAGGTGGGCGGCATCTGGGTAAAGACCGCCTCGCCCAGAAAGGGGATCGCGGACAGGCCCGGCACGGCCCAGGGCTGGAAAGGCTCGATCGTGGGGGGAAGGTCGCCCACCTGCACCCAAAGCCGGTAAAGGTAATAGGCAAGGGCAGAGGCGAAGAGCGTGATCCCCAGCCCCGAGACATGCTGCGACAGGCCCAGCGGCACGGTCAGCATGGCATGGAGCCAGCCCATCATCATCCCCGCCAGCACCGCCACGGCCAGCCCCGTCCACAGATCGGCCCCCCAATAGACCGTGAGCCACCCCACCATGGCGCCCAGGGTCATGATCCCCTCGATACCAAGGTTCAGCACCCCCGCCCTCTCGCAGACCAGCGCACCGAGGACGCCGAAGATCAGCGGCGTGGCAATCCGCAGGACCGCCGCCCAGAGGCTGGCATTGGTCAGAATTTCAAGGGCTTCCATCATCGCCGCACCCGATAGGTTGTGAACAGCAGCGCCGCCAGCATGGCCAGAAGCGCCACCGACATGATGACATCCGCGATGAAGGACGGCACACCCGTCGCGCGGCTCATGGCATCGGCGCCCACGAAGATGGTGGCCACAAAGACCGAGGCCGCAACGACGCCCAGGGGATGCAGCGCGGCCAGCATGGCGACCACGATCCCCGCATAGCCGAAGCCGGGCGACATGGTGGTGGTGACATATCCCACCGGACCCAGCACCTCGATCACCCCCGCCAGCCCCGCCAGCCCCCCCGACAGCGCCGCCACCTTCACGAGCGTCGCCGTCAGCGGCACCCCCGCAAAGGCAGCCGCGCGCGGGTTCAGCCCCGCCGCACGGGTTTCGGCGCCAAAGACGGTGCGCGACTGCACCAGCCAGACCACCAGCACCACCACGACCGCCAGCACGATCCCCACATGCAGGCGCGAGCGCGGCACCAGATCGGGCAGCCGCAGCCCCGCCGCCACCGGCACCGATTGCGGCCAGCCAAAGGCCATCGGGTCTTTCAGCACGCCCTCGACCATCAGCCCCACGAAAAGCAGCACCACGAAATTCAGAAGAAGCGTCGTCACCACCTCGTCCACGCCAAAGCGCAGCCGCAGGATCGCGGGCACCAGCAGCAGCAGCGCCCCCGCGGCCATCCCCGCCCCCGCCAGCACCGCCCAGGCCAGCGGCAGCGGCAGCGCCGTGACCGTTGCATGGCCCAGCGCGGCGGCGGCCAGCGCGCCCATGTAGAACTGCCCCTCGCCACCGATATTCCACAGCCGCGCGCGGAAGGCGACCGCGGCGGCCAGTCCGGTCAGGATCAGGGGCGAGGCGCGGGTGAAGGTCTCGGTGATCGCCAGCCGCGACCCGAAGGCGCCCTTGAGCATCTCGGCATAGGCCACCCACGGGCTGACCCCCGCCATGGCGATCAGCCCCGCACAAAGAAGCAGTGCCGCCGCCACGGCGGCAAAGGGCGCGACCAGAAGCGCGGTCAGCGACACATCCTCGCGCCGTTCAAACCGCATGGGACACCCCCTGCGGCGCGGCCCAGACACCCGCCATCATCAGCCCAAGCTTGCGGGCGTCGGCCTCTTCGGCGGGGATCGGCTCGGACAGCCGCCCCTTCACGATGGCCTGCAACCGGTCGGACAGCCCCACCGCCTCGTCCAGATCCTCGGAGATCAGCAGGATCGCCGCCCCCTCGGCGCGGGCCTGCAACAGTTCGGAATGGACGGCGGCGATCGCGCCCTCGTCCAGACCCCGTGTCGGCTGGTTGGCCAAAAGGAAGCGCGGCCCCGCCGCAAGGTTGCGGCCAAGGATCAGCTTCTGCATGTTCCCCCCCGACAGAAGCCGTGTCCGCGTCTCGGGCCCCGCGCCGCGGATGTCGAAGCGCCGGATCAGCGCCGCCGCCCGCTCCTTCGCCGCCGCGCGGCGGACGAAGCCCCAGCGCGACACCTCGTCCAGCCGTTCAAGCACCGCGTTTTCCCAGACCGCCAGATCGCCCACCACACCTTCGGCATGGCGGTCCTCGGGGATGCGGCCGATCCCCATGCGGACGGCCTGACGCGGGGTGAGGCGACCGATGTCGCGGCCCTGAAAGGTGATCGTGCCGCCAACGGGGCGGGCAAGGCCCGACAGGACGCGGCCCAGCATCGCCTGCCCGTTGCCCGAGACCCCGACGATGCCCAGTATCTCGCCCTCGCGCACATCGAAATCCACATGGTCCAGCGCCATGCCACCGCCATGGCTGACCGACAGGCCGCGCGCCACGACGACGGGGGGGCCCGCCTCATGCGCCTGCCGTTTCGGGCGGGCGACGGCGCGGCCGACCATCAGCTCGGCCAGCTCGGCGGGGTTCGTCTCGGCGGTCCTGCGTTCTGCCACGACCTTGCCGCCGCGCAGGACCACCACACGGTCGGATGCGCCCATCACCTCGTGCAGCTTGTGGCTGATGAAGATGATCGACAGCCCCCCCTGCGCCATGCCGCGCAGGATGCGGAAAAGCTGTTCCGCCTCGGGTCGCGCAAGGACGGCGGTGGGTTCGTCGAGGATCAGGATGCGCGCGTCGCGGTAAAGCGCCTTGAGGATCTCGACCCGCTGGCGTTCGCCCACCGACAGGTCGCCCACGCGGGCATCAGGGTCCACGGGCAGGCCGAAGGTGGCCGACAGGTCGCGGATGCGGGCGGCGGCGGCGTCGCGGTTCAGGCTGGTGGACCAGAGCGGCTGTGCACCGATGACGATGTTTTCCAGCACGGTCAGGTTTCCGGCCAACGTGAAATGCTGGTGCACCATGCCGACGCCCGCCGCGATGGCCGCGCGCGGGGTGCCTGCGGGAAGCGGCTTGCCCGCCACCCGCACCTCACCCGCATCCGCCGCGTAATGGCCGAAGAGGATGTTCATGAGCGTCGTCTTGCCCGCGCCGTTTTCGCCCAACAGCGCCAGCACCTCGCCCTTCTGCAGGGAGAGCGAGACGTCGTCATTGGCGGTCAGCGCGCCGAAGCGTTTGGTGATGCCGTCAAGTTCGAGGACGGGAAGCGGGTCGGTCATGGATGGCCTGCAATCGCAAAGGGATAGGGGACGGGGGGCAGCTTTGCCGCGATCCGCGCGCCAAGCGCCAGAAGGGCGCGGTCGGTCCCGTGGCGGGCGGCGATCTGCACGCCCGTGGGACGGCGACCTGCCATGAGCGGCAGGACCAGCGCGGGAAAGCCTGCGGCATTGGCCAGCGCCGCGTGGGGGGCGGTCGCCTCCATCCGCGCGAAATGGGCGGCGGGATCGGTGGCGGTCATATCGAAGCTGCCCGGGGCGGGGGCGCCCTGCGACAGGACGGGGGACATCACGGCGTCGGCGTCGGCCAACCACGCCTCCCACGACGCGGTCAGGATGGCCAGCTCGCGCGAGGCGGCGAAGAGGGTAGTGGCGGGCATCGCCTGCCCTTCGGCCATGACGGCGGCGGCAAGCGGGGACAGGGCGTCGGGCGGGATCGACATCGCGCCCATCCATTCGGCCAGCGAGGCCGACAGGATCAGCCGCGCAAGGGATGCGGCACGGGCGGCGAGCCTGTCGGGCGGGGCGCGTTCGGTGACGGTGGCACCCGTGGCGCGGGCGGCATCGGCGACTCGGCGGGCGGCATCGGCCTGCCCGGGGGCGGTTCCGTCGGGAATGACGAGGGCAAGGCGCGGGGGCGTGGCAATGTCGCGCCGCGCCGTCCACGGGTCGGTCACGGCGTCAAAGGCGGTCGCCACGTCGCGGACAGAGCGCGCAAGCACCAGTTCGGCGGCCAGTCCCATCAGCCAGTTGCCATGATCCGGCCCCTGCGGCACCACCCCGCGCGAGGGTTTCAGGCCCACCAGACCGCAACAGGCGGCGGGCACGCGGATCGACCCCGCCGCGTCGGTGGCATGGGCGATGGCAACGATCCCGCCTGCCACCGCCGCCGCCGCCCCGCCCGACGACCCGCCGGGCGAGAGGGTTTCGTCCCAGGGATTGGTCGCGGGGTCCGAGGTCAGGGCCAGCCCGAATTCCGGCACGGTGGTCAGCCCGAAGGGCACCAGCCCCGCCGCGCGGAAGCGGGCGAAGAGGTCGCTGTCGCGTCTCTTGTCACTCCCGCTCTCCAGTGCGGCGGACCCTGCCTGCGGCGTCAATCCGGCTGCACCGGACCCGAGATCCTTTCCCAGAAAAGGCACGCCGCCGAAGGGGCCCGTCGGCCGCAGTTCCGCGTCCCTACGGCCCATGGCGGGGTCAAGCCGCGCGATGGCACCGAAGGGGCGCGTGGCCGCCGCCGCCAGCGCAGCCTCCATCACCGCGGAGGCGGTGGTGGCACCTGCGGCGATGGCGGCGGCGAGGGACGTCGCGTCCTGCAAGATCAGGCAGGCTCGTTCGCGTCGATCGGCACCTCGAAGGTTCCCGCGGCGATGGCGGCCTTCTTCTCCTCCATCGCGGGGACGGCGTCGGCGGGGACTTCCCCGGCCACGTAGATCAGCTCGTTCCCGCCGTATTTCATGAAGGAATATTCGGTGTAGTCGCGCCCGACCGGCTTGCCTGCCACCACATCGGCCACGATCGCCTCGATCGTCGGGCGATAGTTCCAGATGGCATTGGCGAAGACCGTCCCCGGATAGCGCGGCGTGTAGTCGATCAGCGACCCGATGGCCTTGGCCCCCCGCTCTGCCGCGCCGTCCGCCGTGCCGATGCGTTCGCCGAATAGGATATCCGCGCCGCCGTCGATCTGGGCGACCGCGGCCTCTTTCGCCTTGGCCGGATCGAACCACGCGCCGATGAAGCCGTTGAGGAACTTCGCCTCGGGGTTCACTTCCTTGACCCCCATGCGGAAGGCGTTGATCAGCAGGTTCACCTCGGGGATCGGATAGCCGCCGACCGACCCGAAGGTTCCGGTCTTGGACATCTTGCCCGCCAGCATGCCGGCCAGATAGGCGGCCTCGTGGTTGCGCGTGCCGAAGACGCCGAAATTGTCACCCTCGGGCCCGCCCGACGAACCCATGAGGAAAGCCGTCTCGGGGTAATCGGCTGCCACCGCCCGCGCCTCGGCCTCGACGGCATAGCTTTCGCCCCAGACCAGCTTCGCGCCACCTTCTGCATATTCCCGCATCGCGCGGGGGTAGTCGGTCGCGGCGACACCTTCCGAGAATTCGTATTCGATCAGCCCGTCGGCGGCAGCAGCCTGCATCGCGGCATGGATGCGCGAGTTCCACGCGTTTTCCACCGGCGAGGCATGGACGCCCGCCACCTTGATCGCGGTCTGGGCATTCACGCGGCGGATATAGGCGGGCAGCGCCAGCGTGGCGGCGGCCCCCATCAGAAGCGTACGGCGTGTGGTCGAGAAGGTCATGGCAGCTTTCCCTGTTGGTTGGTCTTTTGGTTCAGTCTTCGGCAATCGGGGCGTAATCGGCGGGATCGACCGTGTCAGGCCGCCCCGCCAGCGACAACCGCGCCATGCGCGGCGCGGTTTCCGACAGGACGCGGCCCTCGCGGATCACGGCAAGACGCGTGGCCTTCATCCGCACCGCCTCGATCGGGTCGCGGGCCTGAAGGACCACCATCGAGGCAGGCCCGCCCTCGCGCAGCGTCGGGTCGGGCAGGCCCATGGCCAGATGCCCGTTCACGGTGACCGAGGTGAAGGCCCAGGCCATCGCCTCTCGCGAGGTCATGGGGGCGGCATGGATGCCCATATGCGCCACCTCCAGCATGTCGGCGGAACCCAAGGGATACCACGGGTCCATCGTGCAATCCTGCCCGAAGGCGACATTCACCCCCGCCGCCCGCAGTTCCGGCACCCGCGTCATGCCGCGCCGTTTGGGATAGGTGTCGGACCGGCCCTGAAGCGTGATGTTGATCAGCGGGTTGGGGACGATATGCACCTGCGCCTCGGCGATCAGCGGGATCAGCTTCGAGGCATAGTAATTGTCCATCGAATGCATCGACGTGCAATGCGACCCAACCACCCTGCCCTGCAGCCCCAGCCGCACGGTTTCCGCCGCCAGCGTCTCGATATGGCGGCTCATCGGATCGTCGCTCTCGTCGCAATGCAGATCGACGGGCAGGCCCCGCTCTGCCGCGATCTCGCAGAGCGCGCGCACGCTCTCGGCCCCTGCCTGCATCGTGCGTTCGAAATGCGGGATGCCGCCCACCACATCCACGCCCATATCCAGCGCGCGGATCAGGTTCCGGTGCGCGGTCGGGTCGCGGTAAAGCCCGTCCTGCGGGAAGGCCACGAGTTGCAGGTCGATATAACCCGCTACCCGCTTCCTCACCTCCAGAAGCGCCTCCACCGCCGTCAGACGGTCGTCGCAGACATCGACATGGGTCCGGATCGACAAAAGCCCCTGCGCCACCGCCAGATCGCAATAGCGCAGCGCCCGCTCCATCACCGCCTCGGGCGTGAGCAGGGGCTTCAATTCTCCCCACAGCGCGATTCCCTCCAGCAGCGTGCCGGACCGGTTCAGGCGCGGCAGGCCGAGCGACAGGGTGGCATCCATGTGGAAATGCGGGTCCGCAAAGGGCGGCGCGACCAGACGCCCGCCCGCCTCGATCACCCGCGCGGCGGGTTCGTCGATGCGCGGTGCGATGCGCGCGATCCGGCCGTCCCTGACCGCAATGTCGACGGGGGTCTTGCCCGCAGGCAGACGCCCCGCCCTGACCAGCAGATCGAGCATGTTTCTCCCCGTATGTCCCGCCGCTTGCGACCCTAGGGGGAAGCGCGGCTTTTGTGACCGGAACAAGGGTTATCAGCATTTACCCTTCGGTCAAAAAAGATTCTTCTGCGAAATTTCTGTGCAGGGCAAAGGGCTTCGTGCCGAAAGCGGCAGCAGGGCGCGGGCGGTGGGACCGAATCTGGCACCGCTGCCGTCATGCGCCCCCTGCCGAGGGGGCGGGGCGGGGAACCGCGGGGCCGGTGGCGCGGTTTTCGGGGGCGGTTCCAGCCGTGCCCACACAGGAAAGGCCCCATGATGCAGCATGATGAAGACGACCTCCGCCGCCGCGCCTATGCGATCTGGGAACGCGAGGGTCGCCCCGCAGGGCGCGAGGCGGATCACTGGGAACGGGCGCGCCGTGAGAGCGCGGCATCGGCACGACCGGAGCGCGGGGGCAGAGCGGAAACGGCGCCAACTCAGCAGGGATCGGGGGGCGATGCAGGATCAGACGCGCAGGGCGCACCGCGCGCAGGCCGCGGCAAGGGGCGGCGCGGCGAATCATCTGGCAGCGGGGAGAAGGGTTAACCGCCCCGCTCGTTGCGGCTTTACCGTTTCCGGCAACCGGTCAGAGGCCGGAACACCACCGGCTTTGGCGGGCATTGTCGCGCAAAGGAACAACAATCCCCCCTTGGTTGTGGGCCATGCGGGATTGTTGTGATTGCGCGCATATTTATGCTAACCTTCGGCAATGCGGTCCGGCCCGGACTGCGTCGGGGGAAACCCCGCACTCTGCGCGTCAAAGGTGGGGGCCTTTTGCGCTGCGGGGCGGGCCAAGACAGAAACGACCTAGCTGCCGGTGACTGTTATGGTGTTTACGAGTGTCGGCCCCGCCCGTTCCGGCGGCCTTATTGCGGATATGTCCGCCTGCCCCCTTGCCCGTGGCGCATGGACCGGAGGTCGCGCATGGGCTTTCTGACCCCGCCTGACCGTCTGGCCACCGCCCCCTCTGCCGAGGTGCAGGCGCTGGAAATCGTCATGCTGTCGCAGGGGCTGCGCCTGCAGATCGGTCCGCATCCCGACGATCTGTGCCGGATCGAGGACCTGTCGATCGGCGAGGCGGTCTGGGACATCGCCGCGCAGCGGCTGGTCGATATCGACGCGATGGCCTGCGCGACGCTGGACGGCGAACAGCTTGCCGATCTGGGCCTGCGGCCGATGCCGGTTCCGGCCCCGCACGGGCTGGGCTTCCTTGCGCTCGCCTCGACCCGTCTGGTGCAGCGCGACAGCCACCCCGCCCCTGCCACAGGCGGGGCGCAGGTGTTCTTCCGGCTCTGGCCCGTAAGCCGCCTTGTCGCCGAGATCGAGGGACGCCCTGTCCTGATCCGCAGCGCCTGACCGCTTGCCCCGCCTGCGGCTTTGCGGGCAGGATGGAGGGGCGCACAGACAGGGAACGGACAGGGCATGGATATCCGCTGGCTCGAGGATTTCGTGGCCCTTGCCGCCTTGCGGAATTTCACCCGCGCGGCCGAATTCCGGAACCTGTCGCAGGCGGCCTTTTCGCGCCGCATCCAGTCGCTGGAGCATTGGGTGGGTACGGGGCTGGTGGTCAAGGGATCGCAACCCGTGCGGCTGACCGAGGCGGGGGTGCAGTTTCTGGAGGAGGCGCGCACCTCGGTCGACCGGTTGCTCGAGGCGCGCGCGGCCATCCGCTCGGGCCAGTTCGAGGTGATGAGCCAGATCCGGCTGGCGATGCCCAATGTTCTGGCGCGGTCGGATTTCCGGCAGGTGCTGGGGCGGATCGGGCGGGGCAAGCAGTCCTTTTCGGTGCTCGTGGGCACGACGGCCGAGGTGACGGCGCGCTATCTGGCGGGCGATGCGGATATCCTGCTGGTCCATACCTGCCCTGCCCTTCCCCTTCCCGAAGGCCTGGCGGCGCAGGACAGGCTGGTACTGCGGGCCGACCGCTTTCTGCCCTATACGGCGCGGGCGGCGGGGGATTTCGGCTTTCCGGGAACGCCGAAGGCGCCCTTTCCGCTGATCGCCTATGCACGGCGGGCCTATTTCGCAGAGCTGTTCGAACATGTCCTGTCGCGCGCGGGCCAGCCCGCCGCCTATCGCATGGCCGTGCAATGCGACATGTCCGATGTGCTGAAAGAGGTGATCGTGGCGGGCCATGGCGTGGGCTGGCTGCCCGAAAGCGCGGTGGACCCTGCCAGTGCCGCACTCATCGCGCCGGTGGGCGGGCCTGCATGGGAAGTGCCGCTGGAAATCTGTGCCTTTCGTCCGCCGCGCGGGACGGGGCCGCAGGTCGATGCCCTGTGGCGTGCGCTGCAGGGCGGGGGGTGATCCCTGCGCGCCTTGCATCGGCCATGCAGCCTTTGCATTGGACCTGCGGCGCGCAGAGGCGCACCCATCGGGCAGACACTGCCGGAAGGGACAGTCCATGCATCACGACCTGCGCCGCGAGGAAGACAGCCTTGGCCAGATGAGCCTGCCCCGCACCTGCCTGTGGGGGATCCATACCGAACGTGCCATCGCGAATTTCCCGATCTCGGGCCTGCCGCTGTCGCATTTTCCCGAATTCATCCGGGCGCTGGGCTGGGTGAAGAAGGCCGCCGCGCGGGCCAATCTGCGGCTGGGCGTGCTGGATGCCGGAAAGGCGCGGGTGATCGAGGAGGTCTGCGACGACATCATCGCGGGCCGCTGGCACGAGGCATTCCGCGTCGACATGATACAGGGCGGGGCCGGTACCTCGACCAATATGAATGCCAACGAGGTGATCGCCAATCTGGCCCTGCTCAAGATGGGGCACAGCCCGGGCGATTATGGCCGGATGCATCCGAACGATGACGTGAACCGGTCGCAATCGACCAATGACGTCTATCCCACCGCCATGCGCCTTGCCATCGTGGCGCAATGCGAGGGGTTCGGCGCGGCGCAGCGGCGGCTGGCCGATACCTTTGCGGAACGGGCGGCGGCCTTTGCCCATGTCCGCAAGATCGGCCGGACGCAGTTGCAGGATGCGGTGCCCATGACGCTGGGACAGGAATTCGCAGGCTTCGCCACCACGATCCGCGAGGATGTGGAGATCATCGCGCGGCTCTCGGGGTTGCTGCTGGAGGTGAACCTGGGCGGCACGGCCATCGGCACGCGGGTGAACACGCCCGACGGCTATGCCGAGGCGGCGGTCGAAGAACTGGCGCGCGTGTCGGGTCTGCCCGTGAAGCTTGCGACGGACCTGATCGAGGCGTCGTCGGATTGCGGGGCCTATGTCACCTTTTCCGGCGTCCTGAAGCGCATCGCGGTGAAGCTGTCCAAGATCTGCAACGACCTGCGGCTGCTGTCCTCGGGGCCGCGCTCGGGGTTCAACGAGATCCGTCTGCCTGCGGTGCAGGCGGGGTCGTCGATCATGCCGGGCAAGGTCAATCCCGTGATCCCCGAGGTGGTCAATCAGGTGGCCTTCCAGGTGATCGGAAACGACCTGACGGTGACGATGGCGGCCGAGGCGGGGCAGTTGCAGCTCAATGCGTTCGAGCCGGTGATCGTGCTGAACCTGCTGCAATCCATGCGGATCCTGATGCAGGCGATGGACACGCTGGCCAAACGCTGCGTCAGGGGGATCGAGGCCAATGTGGCACAATGCGAGGGCGCGCTGGAGAACAGTCTGGTGATGGCGACGATGCTGGTGCCCCATATCGGCTATGCCCGCGCGGCCAGCGTGGCAAAGACGGCCCTGTCGGAAGGGTCCACCGTGGCCGAGACGGCCGTGCGTCTGGGCTATGCCACAGCCGACGAGGTTGCGGCAATGCTGGCGGGATAGCGGCGGCGGGCCTGCCCCGCCGCGCGCGGGGGTCAGGCCGTGATGAAGTCGCGCACGAAGGACGTGGCGGGGCGGGCGCGGATGTCGGCGGGGCGGCCCACCTGTTCGATCCGGCCCATGGACATGACCACGACCAGATCGGCCAGTTCCATCGCCTCTTCCTGATCATGGGTCACGAAGACCGTGGTCAGGCCGGTCTCGTCATGGATGTCGCGAAGCCCCTGACGCAATTCCTTGCGTACCATGGCATCCAGCGCGCCGAAGGGTTCGTCCAGCAGCAGCATCCGCGGCTCGATGGCCAGCGCACGGGCCAGCGCCACGCGCTGGCGCTGCCCGCCCGACAGTTGGGACGGATAGCGCGCGCCGATGTCGGGAAGCTGGATCAGGTCAAGAAGTTTCGTCACGCGGCGGGCGATCTCGGCCTTGGCGGGTCGGGTCGCGCGCGGGCGGGCGTTCAGGCCATAGGCGATGTTGTTGAACACGGTCATGTGCCGGAACAGCGCGTAGGACTGGAACACGACACCGGCGCGGCGGTCCTGCACGCTCAGCCCTGTGGCGTCCTGCCCGTCGAAGAGCACGCGCCCCGCCGTCGGAAATTCCAGCCCGCCAAGAATCCGCAGGAGCGTCGTCTTGCCCGAGCCGGAAGGGCCGAGCAGCGCCACCAGCGCGCCCGAAGGGATGGAGAGCGACACCGGATGCAGCGCCGCCGTGGACGCGAAGTGTTTGGAGATTCCGTCGATTTCGATATGCATGGCGACCCCTTCAGTGGCGGTGCGTTGCGGCAAGCTGGTCTGCGTGACGCAGTTCCAGCACGGTTTTGAAAAGCAGGGTGACAAGGGCAAGCACGCTCAGCACCGCTGCCAGCGAGAAGGCCGCGACCGAGAGGTATTCGTTGTAAAGCATCTCGATCGTGATCGGCATTGTGGCGGTCTGGCCGCGGATCTTGCCCGACACGACGGCGACCGCCCCGAATTCGCCCATCGCGCGGGCATTGCACAGAAGGACACCGTAAAGGAGCGCCCAGCGGATGTTGGGGAGGGTCACCGTCCAGAAGGTGCGCCAGCCCGAGGCACCCAGCGTCAGCGCCGCCTCTTCCTCGGCGCGGCCCTGTTCCACCATCACGGGGATGAGTTCGCGGGCAACGAAGGGGAAGGTGACGAACATCGTGGCCAGAACGATCCCCGGCAGGGCGAAGACGACGGGATAGCCCTGCGCCACCAGCCAGCCGCCCAGCGCCGAATTGGCGCCGAACATCAGCACGATGCATAGCCCCGCCACGACCGGAGAGACGGAGAAGGGCAGGTCGATCAGCGTGATCAGCACCGCCTTGCCGCGGAAGTCGAACTTGGTGATGAACCACGCGGCGGCGATGCCGAAGGCCGCGTTCAGCGGCACCGCGATGGCGGCGATGGCCAGCGTCAGGCGGATCGCGGCCTGCGCGTCGGGATTGCCAAGACTGGCCAGCGCCGCGGTCACACCGTCGCGCAACGCCTCGGCAAAGACGGCGACGAGCGGGGCAAACACCAGAAGTCCCATCGCCAGAACGGCAAAGCCCACCAGCAGCCATCGCGTCAGGGGGTGTTCGGTGGTGGCGGGGCGGAACCCCGCCGGATGCGTGATGTCAGACATGGCCGATCCTCCTGCGGCTCCAGACCTGGATCAAGTTGATCAGCAGGAGCATGGCGAAACTGACAAGCAGCATTGCGATACCGATGGCGGCGGCGGCGTCATAGTCGAATTCCTCCAGCCGGATGACGATCAGCAGGGGCGCGATTTCAGTGATCAGCGGGATGTTTCCCGCGATGAAGATGACCGATCCGTATTCGCCCACGGCCCGCGCCAGCGACAGGGCGAAGCCCGTCATGGCGGCGGGGGCCAGCATCGGCAGGATCACCCGCCGGATGGTATGGCCGCGCGAAGCCCCCAGCGTGGCCGAGGCTTCCTCCACCTCGCGCTCGATCTCCTCGACCACGGGCTGGACGGTGCGGGTGACGAAGGGCAGGCCCACAAAGACAAGGGCAAGGAAGATGCCCCATTGGGTATAGGCGATCTGCCAGCCGATGGTCGCGGCAAGCGATCCGAAGGCACCGTTGGGCGCATAGAGCGCGGTCAGCGCGATGCCCGCCACGGCCGTGGGCAGGGCAAAGGGCAGGTCCACGGCCGCATCCAGCAGCCGCCGCCCCGGAAAGCGGTAGCGCACCAGCACCCAGGCCAGCACCACGCCCAGCACGAGGTTGAACCCTGCCGCGAAGAGCGACAGCCGGAAGGACAGGAAAAGCGCGGCCCAGACACGCTCGCGGTTCACGACATCCCACATATTGGCGAAACCGAAGGTGGCGCCCTTTGTCAGAAGGGCACCGATCGGCAACAGGACGACAAGACACAGCATCGTCAGCGTGATCCCCATGCTCAGGCCCAGCCCGGGCATGGGGGATCGGTGGATCAGGGGTCTGCCCATCCTGCGCGCTCCTTATTTCGCCACGTAGATCTGGTCGAAGATGCCGCCGTCGCCGAAATGTTCGGGCTGCACCTTGGCCCATCCGCCGAAGGCGTCGATGCCGACCAGTTCCAGTTTCGGAAAGCGCGCGACATCGGCGGGATCGGCCTTGGACGTGTCCCAGCCGCGATAGTAGTGCTTCCAGACGATGGCCTGCCCTTCGGGGGAATACAGAAAGTCCAGATAGGCCGTCGCCAATTCGCGCTGCGCGTCCGAGGTGATGTTGCCCTCGACCAGCGCCACCGGCGGTTCGGCCAGAACCGAGACGGAGGGGACGACGATGTCGAAGCGGTCCTCGCCCAGTTCCTTCAGCGCCAGATAGGCCTCGTTCTCCCATGCCAGCAGAACGTCGCCGATGCCGCGCTGGGCAAAGGTCGTGGTCGATCCGCGCGCGCCGCTGTCGAGGACGGGCACATTCCGGTAAAGCGCGCCCACGAATTCCCTCGGGTCACTGCCGTTCTTCTCGGCCCAGGCCCAGGCGGCCAGATAGTTCCACCGCGCCCCGCCCGAAGTCTTGGGGTTGGGGGTGATGACCTGCACGCCGTCCGCCACCAGATCGCCCCAGTCGGTGATCCCCTTGGGGTTGCCCTCACGGACGAGGAAGACGATCGTCGAGGTATAGGGCGAGGAATTGTGCGGCAGTTTCGACTGCCAGTCCGCGGGGATCCTGCCCGTCCCGGCGATCTTGTCGATATCCGAGGCCAGCGCCAGCGTCACCACCTGCGCCCCGAGCCCGTCGATCACGGCCCGCGCCTGCGCGCCAGAGCCGCCATGGCTGGTTTCGATCCCGGGGGCGTCCTTGCCGTCGGCCAGCCATTTCGCGGTGAAGGCTTCGTTGATCTCGCGGTAAAGCTCGCGCGTCGGGTCGTAGCTGACGTTGAGCAGGGTCTCGGCCTGCGCGGCCTGCGGGGCCGCGCCAAGGCCCGTCAAGGCAAGGGCGACCGCGGTCAGCGCCGCGCGAAAGGCGCGGGGCAGCGGCCAGCCGCTGAGGCGTTCGCGCCCCGTCTCGATGGTGACGCTGCCGTCAAGGTGTTCGGCAACGCGCAGCCCGCGGGCCGTGAGGTTGCCGCCGATGCGGATGGTGGTGGGCATGGATGTCTCCTGTCGGATGTCCGGGCGGGGGTGCCATGCCTTAAATAACGACAGAGTTGATCGGGTATTTCAAAGGAAAATTCACGCTAAAGTTTGTCGTGAATACGGAAGGATTTTCTCCGACTGGCCCGCCCGCCGCAGGGGCTGCCCCACCCTGCCCGCTGCGCGCACCCGCAAGACAAGAAACAGGGTGCCGGGTCGGAGGGGAGGCAGCATGCGGCCCGATGGCCCCTGCCCCGCGAATGGGATTCGATCCGCTTGCCCAGACCGCCCGTCAGATAAACGACAAAACCGGTAGACATTTTGTTGTTTCTCTGCATCCTTGGCACCGAAGCGACCCTTATGCCAGTGGAAGGCGGGACCAGATGATCGAACTCGACCTGATCGACCGGAAGATCGTGACCGAACTGATGCGCGACGCGACACTGCCCATCGCGCAGATCGCGGACAGGGCCGGTCTGTCGCAAACCCCTTGCTGGAAGCGTATCCAGAAGCTGGAAGCCTCGGGCGTCCTGACCGGACGCGTCGCGCTTGCCGATCCCGCCAAGCTTGGCTTCGGGCTGACGGTCTTTGTGGGGATCGAGGCGCCGGACCATTCCGCCGACTGGCGCGAAGCCTTTTCGGCAGCGGTGGAGGCCATCCCCGAGATCATGGAAGTCCACCGAATGGCAGGCGAAATGGATTACCTGCTGCGCGTGGCGGTGCGCGACATGGCGGCCTTCGACGCGCTTTACAAACGGCTGACCGATGCGGTGCCGATCAAGAACGTCACCAGCCATTTCGCGATGGAGCGGATGAAGTTCACCACCGCCTATCCGGTCGACAGCCGCAACCGGTAGGCGCGCTCAGTGCCCGCCGCCCCCCGCCGCCACCTCGGTTTGCAGGGTGATTTCGGGGATGCGCCCTGCCGGGGGCGTGTTGCGGCTGCGATGGCTGCGGACCACGCCGTCGATCACCGTCATGCCGACGCCGGGCAGGTTGCCAAGCTGGATCGACTGGAGGATCGTCTTGCCCGGTGCGTGCTGCGCCTGGTCCATCAGCACGAAATCGGCGCATTTGCCCGCCTCGATCATCCCAGTGTCCAGATCGCGCTGGCGCGCCGTGTTGCCGGTGGCAAAGCAGAGCGCGACTTCCGCCGGAACATTGCCAAGGCTCGACAGCATCGCAACCATCCGCAGGATGCCCAGAGGCTGCACGCCCGAACCGGCAGGGCCGTCGGTGCCAAGGATGATCTGGTCCAGTTTGCCCAGCTCGCGCGCGGTGTTCAGCGTCAGCAGCGCCGCGCGTTCATTGCCGTTATGGACGATCTCCAGCCCCGCCTTGCAGCTTTCGCACAGGCAGATGATCTGGTCGTCGGGCAGGGCGGAATGGCCGCCGTTGATATGGCCCACGACATCGGTGCCGGTTTCCAGTACCATGTCCGCGTCGATCAGCCCCGATCCAGGGATGGACGGGCCGCCGGTGTGGATCGTGCTCTGGATGCCGTATTTGCGCGCCCAGTCGACCATCTGCCGCGCGGTCTTGCCGTCCTTCACGGTGCCCAGACCGACCTCGCCCAGCAGTTTCACGCCTGCCGCGGCAAGTTCGCGGAAATCCTCCTCGACCATCCCGTGTTCGATGATCGGCGCACCCGCCATCACCTTGACGCCCGAGGGGCGGAAATTCTCGTACCAGCGCTGCGCCGCGATCGCCATCGCCTTCAGACCCACGATGTCGCGCGGACGGCCGGGCATATGCACCTCGCCCGCCGAGATGAGCGTGGTGACACCACCATGCAGGGTGCTGTCGATCCAGTGAAGCTGCTGCTGGCGCGGGGTGTAGTCGCCCACGACGGGGTGGACATGGCTGTCGATCAGGCCCGGGGCCAGCGTGCAGCCATGCGCGTCGATCACCGTCGTGGCACCTTCGGTGTCCATGTCTGCCTCGCGGCCCCATGATTCGATCTTGCCGTCCACGGCGATCAGGCAATCGGCGTCCAGCACCGGCGCCTCCATCCGCCCCGACAGCATCAGCCCCACGTTCCGGATCACAAGTCTTGCCATGGCACCCTCCGCGAATTGTTTGAAGGCTAACGAATAACGGGCAAAGGCCAAAGCCTTTTTCGCGCGCCCTGCCCGCCCCTGCCCCGACGGCGCCAGTTGGTCACGCCGCCCCTTTTGTTGCGCGGCCAAGCGGCTAGAGTGGGGATAAGACATGCAATCCGCATCGCCGCCGCAGGGGAGAGACAGCGTGCCAGAGGTCCGCATCCGCAAGATCGCCACCGCCCTCGAGGAGATCCGCCACGAGGGCGGCCCGCCCGCCGTGCAGCCCCTGCTGCGCGCGGCCGCGATGGCCGTGATCGAGAACCCATTTGCCGGGCGCTATGTCGCCGACATCCAGCCCTTCATGGAGGATCTCAAGCCGCTCGGCCTTGACCTCGCGCGGCGGCTGGTGGCGGTTCTGGGCGGCGATCCCGCGCGGGTCGAAGGCTATGGCAAGGGCGCGCTGGTGGGTTCGGGTGGGGAATTGGAGCATGGCGCGCTCTGGCACGCCCCCGGCGGTTATGCCATGCGCGAGGTGCTGGGCGGGGCCATGGCCATCGTGCCGTCGTCGAAAAAGGTGGCGGGCGTGGGGGCGCGGCTGGATGTGCCGGTCACGCATGTGAATGCCTCCTACGTCCGCAGCCATTTCGATTCGATGGAAGTGGGGCTGAACGATGCCCCGCGCGCCGACGAGATGATGGTGGTCCTTGTCATGACCACCGGCCCGCGTGTGCATAACCGCGCGGGCGGGCTGGCGGCAGACCAGATCACGGGAAAGGACGGGCTGAGATGAAGGCAGAAATCCGCAAGATCGCCGTCTGGGTCGAGGAGACCCACCGCGAGATGGGGCGCGAGATCAGCCCCCCCACCCGCAAGGCCGTGGCAGTCGCCGTGATCGCCAATCCCTTTGCAGGCCGATATGTCGAGGACCTGACGCCCCTGATGGATATCGGCGCAGAGCTTGGCGGCCTTCTGGGCGCGCGCTGCGTCTCTGCCCTCGGCATCACGCCCGCGCAGGCGCAAAGCTATGGCAAGGCCGCGATGGTGGGCGAGGCGGGCGAGCTGGAACATGCCGCGGCCATCCTGCATCCGAAACTGGGCGCGCCCCTGCGTGTGGCGGTGGAAAAGGGCGCGGCACTCGTCCCTTCGTCCAAGAAGATGGGGTCCATGGGGCAGGTGCTGGACGTGCCGCTGGGCCACAAGGACGCCGCCTATGTCCGCAGCCATTTCGACGGGGTCGAGGTGCAGTTGAACGATGCCCCGCGCGCGGCCGAGATCATGGTGGCCGTCGCCGTCACCGACAGCGGCCGCCCGCTGGCGCGCGTGGGCGGGTTGACCCATGATCAGGCCGAGGGCAAGGACGGCCTGCGCTAGTCGGGGCAACCATCCGCGCCTGCGGGTGGACGCGGTCAGTCCAGCAGCGGGCCGAGAAAGGCACGGCACGCCGCGCGCGCATCCTCTTCGGTCAGGAGCGAGGGTTCCACGCAACGCTGCACGCCAAAGCCGTCGATCAGGCAGATGAAGGCCGCGGCGACGCGCGGCGCGTCGATGCTGCGCCCGTGGCGGGCAGCAGCCTCGGTCAGGGCAAGTTCGATCGTGGCGCGGTAATCGGAATAGAGCGAGCGATGCGCCTCGCGCAGGACGGGGTTGTTCGCGATCTCGCCCCACAGGGTCAGCCAGACATTCAGGACATCACGACTGAAAAGTTCGGGCGATACGAGCGCCTCGATGATGGCCTCGAGCCGTGACAGGCCGGGACGGGGGGCCTCGATCACCTCGATCCACTCGCGATACATGCGCGCATAGACCGCCACGAGCAGCCCGTCCATCGAGCCGAAATGATGGGTGATCAGGCCACGGGATACGCCTGCCTCGGCCACGATGCGGTCGACGGTGAATTCGCGGATGCCGCCACGGGCCATGCAGGCGCGTGCGGCATCCTCGAGCAGCGCCCGACGGTCCGCGGGGGACAGTCGGGCCTTGCGTTTCGCGGCTTCGGCCAAGCGGACGGCTCCTTCCTCAGGTCAGGCGGAAGGATACGGGGTCGGGATGGCCGTCCGCAAGGATGACCGGCACAAGGGTCGCGTCGTGCAGGGCAAGGTAGGGTTCGAAGCAGATGAAGATGAAGGCGCCCGACTCCTCCATCAGGTCCTCCATCCGGTTGAACATGGCGCGGCGCTTGTCGCTGTCCTGTTCGGTCATCGAGGCCTGATAGAGCGACTCGTATTCGGCATTGTCGAAGAATGACCAGTTGTAGACGCCGATCTGGTCGGGACGGAACCAGACGAGGTTCTCGGTCGGGTCGATGCCGCCCGCGAAGTTCATCAGGACCAGTTCGATGGACTTGTACCCCTCGCCCGCCGTCTTGTCGCCCAGCGCCCAGTAGGCGGCATCCTCGGTCGGCTGGATGTTCACGGTGATGCCCGCCTCGGCAAGGCTGGCCTGCACGATCTGGGCGATGGTCTGGCTGGTGCCGTCTGTCAGGGCATAGAGGTTCAGCTCGATCCCCTCGGCCCCCGCCTCGGCCAGCAGGGCGCGGGCCTTTTCGACGTCGCGGGTGGCGATGAGGTTCGCGGCGCGGGCATAGCCCGACGAGGGCGGGACCACGCCGGTAGAGCGCTGGACCAGACCGTCATAGGCACCCGCCAGAACGGCCTCGCCGTCATAGGCGTACTGGATGGCCTGCCGGACGCGGATATCCTTCAGCGGTTCGGCATTCATGTTGATGGTCAGCCATGCGTAGCGGGTCGAGGCGGCCTCGATCAGCGCGGCCCCTTCGGGCATCGCGCCCTTGAACTGTGCGGCCGCGCCGACATTGACGCGGGTGAAGTCGAAGGCGTCGGCCTCGAAGGCCAGTTGGGCGGCCTGATCGTCGGTGACGATGTAGAATTCGACGCGGGCAAAGGAGGGTTTCTCGCCCGTCCAGTCGGGATTGGCGACAAGCGTGACCTTCTGGTTCTGCTCCCATGCCTCCATCAGGTAGGGGCCGCATTGAGCGGGGATGTCCGTAGTGTAGCTGCCGCCCGCAGCCTCGACCGCCTTCTGGCAGACGATGTGGCCGCCGTAATAGGGCAAGGCGATGACGGTAAAGGGGGCGAAGGGCTCGGTCAGGTGGATGATGCCGTTGCGGTCATCGATCACCTCGACCTCTTTCAGCTTCTCGAACTGGTAGGCCCATGCGCTGTCGGAGCCTGCGATGCGTTCGAAAGAGAATTTGACGTCCGCCGCGGTGACCGGTCCGTAGTCACCGGTCCAGTTAAGCCCCTCGCGCAGGGTGAAGGCAAGGCGGGTGCCGTCGATCCATTCCAGTGTCTCGGCCGCCCAGTTCCGCAGCGGGTTGCCCTCGCGCATGTCGCCCAGACGGACGAGCGTGACATTGGTGCAGCGCGGGATGATATCGTCGAGCTCGCCGATGATCCCGAAGGGATCGAGCACCTGGAAATCGGCAGTCACCCGCAGGCGGAGCGTGTCGCCCTCGGCAGTCCAGGCAAAGCGCGGCAACGCGGCGGCGGCGGCAAAACCGGCCCCTGCTGCCGTGAGGAAACCGCGTCTATCGGTGGTCCACTGCATGTCTTTCTCCCTGTTTGTCTTGGCGTTGGTCGGCAAAATGGCATCGCGCCTGCCGACCGTCCCCCACGGGCACAAGGTCCGGGGGGGTCGAACGGCAGAGATCCCTGACAAGGGGGCACCGGGTATGGAATTCGCAGCCCGCGGGGCGGCGCAGGACCGACGGCACCTCGCCCCGGATCGCAAGATCGGCACGGCGGCGGCGGGGGTCGGGCTTCGGCTCGGCCGCGATGAGGCTGGCGGTATAGGGATGGGCCGGAGCGGCAAAGATGCGCGCGGTCGGCCCCTCTTCCACCACGCGGCCGAGGTAGAGGACGACCACGCGGTCGGCCACGTGCCGCACGAGGGCAAGGTTGTGGGTGATGACCAGATAGGCCAGCCCCATCCCCGCCCGCAGGTCGTGCATGAGGTTCAGAACCTCGGCCTGCACCGAGACGTCGAGTCCGGCAGTGGGTTCGTCGGCCACCACCAGCCGCGGGTCCAGCGCCAGCGCGCGGGCAACGCCGACGCGCCGTGCCTGCCCGCCGGAAAGTTCGTGCGGGTAGCGGCGCGCGATGGCGGGCGGCAGGCCGACCCGCGCCAGCAGATCGCGCGCGGTGGCGGCGGGGTCCGGCAGCGGCAGGCCGTGGATGCGGAAGGGTTCGGTGACCAGATAGCCCACCGTCAGCCGGGGCGAGAGCGAGGCCGTGGCATCCTGAAACATCATCGCGGCATTGCGGCGCAGGCGAGCAAGGTCGCCGTCCACGCGCTGCCCTTCGAAAAAGACGCTCCCACCCGAGATCGGGGTCAGCCCCATGACGGCCCGCGCCAGCGTGGTCTTGCCCGATCCGCTTTCCCCCACCAGCGCCACGCTTTCCCCGCGCCCCACCGACAGCGACACGTCGCACAGGATGGGCAGACGCGCGCGGGTCAGAAACCCGCCCAGCGGCAGGTCGACCGACAGCGCGCGCAGGTCCAGAACGGCGGTCATGGGGCCACCTGCGTCGCTGCGCGGTGGCACAGGACCGACCGGCCCTGCCCCGCCACGCGCGGCGGGCTGGTCCGGCACAGGGCATCGGCCAGCGGGCAGCGCGCGGCAAAGGCGCATCCGGCCGGCAGCACCGAGAGATCGGGGACACGCCCGCCGATCGTGGGCAGATGGCCCGTGCCCGGGATCACCACGGCAGGATCGCAGGCCAGCAGGGCGCGGGAATAGGGATGGCGGGGGTCGTGGAACAGGTCGTCTACGGCAGCCTCTTCCACCACCTCGCCTGCATACATCACCGCCACGCGGTCGCAGAGTTCGGCGATCACACCCAGATGGTGGGTGACGATGACGATGGCCCCGTCAAAGTCGGCCCGCAAGGCGCGCAGCAGGTGGATGATCTGCGCCTCCATCGTGACGTCGAGCGCGGTGGTCGGCTCATCTGCGATCAGGACATCGGGCCGCATCAGAAGCGCCGCCGCGATGGCGACCCGCTGGCGCATCCCGCCCGAGAGTTCGTGCGGATAACGCCCCAGACAGCGCGCGGGGTCGGGGATGCCCACGCGCTCCAGCATGGCGGCGATCTCGGCTTGCGGCAGGCGCTGGCCATGCGCGCCGGTGAAATCCGCCACTTGGCGCCCGATGGTCAGGACGGGATTGAAGGCCGTCATCGGGTCCTGAAAGACCATGGCGACAGACCGGCCGCGGATGCCCCGCTGCCGGTCGGGCGACAGGTGCCGCATGTCCTCGCCCTCCAACCGGATCGCGCCGCCCTCCACGGTCGCCCCCTGCGGCAGCAGGCCGATCATGGCTGCGGCCAGTGTGGACTTGCCGCAGCCGCTTTCGCCCACGATGCCCAGAACCTCGCCCCGCCGGACCGAAAGCGTCACATCCCGCAGCGCGCGCAGCCGCCCGCCCGGGATGCGGTAGCTGACCGACAGGTTCTCGACCGACAGAAGCGCGCTCATCCCCACCGCCTTCCCGCCCCGCGCGGGTCGAGCACGTCGCGCAGCCCTTCACCCAGAAAGGTGAAGCCGAGCGTGGCCAGCACCAGCGGAATGCCTGCCACAACCACCACATGCGGGGCCTGCCGCAGCGCGTTATACCCTTCGGACAGCATGTTGCCCCATGAGGGCGCAGGCGGTTTCACCCCGAGGTTCAGGTAGCTCAGCCCCGCCTCCAGCATGATGACGACGGGAATGTCCATGCACAGTAGGATGACCAGCGGTCCGGTGACATTGGGCAGCAGATGCCGCAGCAGGATGCGCGCCGTCCCCGCCCCCATCACCCGTTCCGCAAGGATGAAATCCGCCCCCGCCAGCGCCAGTGTCTGGGTGCGGATCAGTCGCGCATAGGCGGGGAAAGAGACAAGGACGATGACAAGGATCAGCGTCGCCGTGCCGGGGCCGAGGACGGTGATGACCGCAAGGGCGAAGAAGATCATGGGCAGCGACGACATGCTATCGAAAACCAGCACCAGCAGGCCATCCAGCCAGCGCGGCCCGTAGCCCGCCACCAGCCCGAGGATCAGCCCCAGCCCCCCCGCGATCCCGACCGAGGTGATGGCGATCCCCAGCGCCAGCCGCGCCCCCCAGATGATGCGCGACAGAAGATCCCGCCCCAGATGGTCGGTCCCCGCCCAATGCGCGGCCGAGGGTGTCTGGAACTTCGCCTTCACGTCCAGCGCGATCGGATCATAGGGCGCGATCCAAGGCGCAAAGACGGCCATGGAAAGGAAGAGAACCACGATCACCAGCCCCGCCAGACCCATGGGATCGGCCAGCAGCGCGCGCCCGATGCCGCGCCGCGCGCCAAGCGATGTCTCATCCGCGCAGGACATCGCGCACCCTTGGATCAAGCCGCGCGATCAGCAGATCGGCAGCGGTGACGACGGCCAGATAGAAGGCGGTCATGAACAGCACCGTTCCCATCACCACCGGATAGTTCCGCTTTTCCACCGCGCCGGTGATGAGCGTGCCGATCCCCGGGCGGGAAAAGACGCTTTCGACGAAGACCGCGCTGGACAGGATGGAGCCGAAGCCCACGGCAAGGATGGAGATGGTGGGGACGATGGCCACGCGCAGGGCATGGCGCAGCACGATGTCGCGCTCGCGCATCCCGAAGGCGCGGGCGGTGCGGATATGGGGGGCCTCCATCACCTCGAGCATCGAGGCGCGGACGAGGCGGGCCAGATAGCCCACCCAGCCGATGCCCACGGCAAAGGCGGGCAGGATCAGGGCGCGCAGCTGGCTGGCGGGATCGCCCGTCTCGCCCGCGCCGATGGCCGGAAGCCAGTTCAGCCAGACGGCAAAGACGATAAGCCCGTAGATCGCGACCACGAAAGAGGGGACCGAGATCACGCTGACCGACAGCACGCCAAGCAGCCGGTCCACCCATGTGTCGCGCCAGACCACGGCGGCGCAGCCCAGAAGGATGCCCGTGACCAGCGCCCAGCCAAGGGCGACGACGCCGAGCAGCAGGGTGTTGGGAAAGACCTCGAGTATCTGCTCCAGCACGGGGCGCTTGGACCAGACATCCACCCCCAGATCGCCTTGCAGGACGTTCGCGAAGAAATAGGCGATCTGCGTCAGGATCGGCTGGTCAAGACCCATCCGCTCGCGCAGCGCCTCTTTCAGTTCGGGCGTGGCGCGCGGGCCCAGCGCCAGCGAGGCCGGATCGCCCGGCACGAGGAAGACCATGCCGTACATGGCCGTCATGACCACGATCAGGATCAGGAGCGACAGCCCCACGCGCCGGATCGCATAGTCCAGCATCAGCCCGCCTCCTCTGCGCTACATGTGGTCACGCGGTATCCTTTCGTGCCAGTCGCGGGCAAAGACGGGCTGTCCGTTCTCGGTGATCCGCAGGCGCATCTCGACGATGAAATGCGTGGCGTCGCAGGAGAGCGCGCCTTCGCTTTCGTGGCGGATGGTGGTGTCGGCGCGCTCGATCTGGACGGTGTAGCGCGTCTCGCAACGGGCCGAGAGCGGGTCGCCATCGGTGATGCGGTAGCGGGCAAGGCCGGTGCCGCGATGGGTCTGGCCGATGGCGGGCATCTCGCTGGCATAGGTCCAGCGGGGGAAGTCCACCACCATCTCGCCTGTCAGGAGGTCGCGGTGGACCGCCCGGCGCGTCACCGGCAGGGCGGGATCGGGCGGCAGGTCGTGCTGCGGGTCGGCCTCGGCCCGTTCGGCGGGCAGGAAGGGGCGCAGCGCGGCATCGCCGGGGTGCGGCGGGCGGACGGGCAGGACCAGCGCGCTCTCGCCCAGATGGACGCTAAGGGTGGCAAGCTCGGGCGAGGGCCAGGCGATGGGCCAATAGGCGGTGGAGACCGAAACGGCGATGCGGTGGCCCGCAGGGAAGCGGTGGGCAATGTCGTCCAGATCGACGGTGGCGGTCGTCACCTGATCCGGCACCAGCATCTGTGGCCGGTCATGGCCGAAGCGGTGGCAAAGGTTCAGATGTCCTATCGCCACGCGGGTAGAGGCGCCGGAGGGAGCCACGTCATTGACGCGGACCGAGACGAGCGCGCGGGGCCGGTCGGAGGAGAAGGTCAGGTGCAGTTGCGGCGCGCCGAGGATTTCCAGCGGTTCGGCCAGCGGTCCGGTGACAAAGACCAGCGAGCCGCCGTCATCCTCGCGCTGGTCGGTCGCCCATTCGGCGTCATCGCCGTAGCGGCCCACCTCGCCCGCGGCAAGCCCGACCCAGAGCGGCGAGCAGATGGAGGCCACCCACGTACCCGCCGCACCCGTCCCCTCCGCGCCCAGCCTGCCCGACGGGCCAAGCGGAAGGCGGCGCTGTTCGATGCGGGGCGAGGGCCACCGATCCTCGGCCACCCAGCGGCCGGGGCGTTCGGCATAGCAGGTGCTTGGCGGGACGCTGTCCTGCATCCAGACGCGCAGCAGGGGTTCGTCCATGATCCCCGTCTCGCGCCCCTTCAGCCAGTGGTCGCACCAGCGCAGCACCTCTTGCAGCCAGCCGATGGCGGGCTCGACCGTGACGTCATGCGGATAGGAATGCGCCCATGGCCCGATCAACCCGCGGCGCGGGCAGGACAGGCCCGCAATCAGGCGGGGGACGGCTTCGGAGTAATTGTCCGCCCAGCCCGAGACGGCATAGACAGGGATGGTGATGCGCGAGAAATCCTCGCAGACAGAGCCTTGCCGCCAATAGGCGTCGCGCGACTGGTGGCGCAGCCATGTCAGGATCCACGGCACGTTGGCCTGCATCCGCGCCTGCCACATCGCGCGCCAGCCCTCGCCTGCGATGGCGGGATCGGGGGGCAGGTCCTGATGGGCGAACATGGTCGAGGACCAGTCGAAATTGTCCTTGGACAGGCAGCCGCCGACCCAGTGGATGTCGGTGGCATAGCGGTCGTCGGTCGAACCCACGGTGATGACGGTCTTCAGCGCGGGCGGCTGGCGTGCGGCGATCTGCAAGCCGTTGAAGCCACCCCAGCTGATGCCGATCATGGCGACCTGACCGTCGCACCAGTCCTGCCGCGACAGCCAGTCGATGGCGGCGACACCGTCAAGCTGTTCCTGCACGCTGTATTCGTCGTCGATGGTGCCTTCGCTGTCGCCGGTGCCGCGGATGTCCAGCCGCAGGCAGGCATAGCCGTGGCGGGCGAGGTAGCGATGCATCTTCTCGTCCCGCGCGCGGGTTCCGTCGCGCTTGCGGTAGGGAAGGTATTCGAGGATCAGCGGCACGCGCCCCGCGCCCTTCGGCAGCCAGAGCCGCCCAGCAAGCCGCACGCCGTCGGACATCGTGATCCAGATGTTCTCGACCTCTGTCAGGTCGAAGGGATAGTCGCTGCGAACGGTTGCGCCCCTGCCCCGTGCCATCAGTTCATCGGTGCCCCGCCTTCGGCCTTGCGGCGGGCGACATAGGCGCAGAGCGCCTCGTCGATGCCCGCATCAAGGGGTGGATCGCCGGATTGCGCCAGCAGCTCTTTCCAGACCGTATTCGCGCGCCTGCGGGCGTCGATGCTGCCGCGTTGCAGCCAGTTGGGATAATTGTCCCAGTTCGACAGCATCGGCGCATGGAAGGCGTGTTCATAGCGCGCCATGGTATGGGCGGTGCCGAAGAAATGCCCGCCCGCGCCGGCCTCGAGGATGGCGTCCAGCGCGAAGTCCGCCTCGGTCGTGGGCAGCGGGTCGAACCATGCATCCATCATCTGGAGCATTTCGGCGTCGAGGATCAGCTTCTCGAAACTGGCGGTCAGCCCGCCATGCATCCAGCCCGCCGCATGTTCCAGAAGATGCGCCCCGCCCGTCAGCGCGCCCCAGAGCGACATCTGCGATTCATAGGCCGCCTGCGCGTCGACCTCGTTTGCCGCCGTGACGTTGGACGACCGGAAGGGCACGCCGATATGGCGGGCAAGCTGGCCGGATGCCTGCGCGGCCTTGGCATATTCGGGGGTTCCGAAGGCAGGCGCGCCCGAGCGCATGTCCACATTCGAGGTGAAGCCGCCATACATGACCGGCACGCCCGGCCGGACGATCTGGGTCAGCACGATGCCCGCCATCGCCTCGGCATGTTGCAGCACCAATGCACCGGCGAGGGTGACGGGGGCCATGGCACCGGCCAGCGTGAAGGGGGTGATGACATTCACCTGCCCGTGACCGGCCAGCGCGATCAGCCCTTCGGCCATCGGCACGTCCAGTTGCAGGGGCGAATTGGTGTTGATGATGCCCAGAAGGACGGGACGGTCGCGCAGGCCGTCGGGCGTGATGCCCAGCATGATCGCGGCCATCTCGATCCCGTCCATGGTGCGGGCATGGCCCAGCGTCTGCGTCTGCCAGCTCTTGTCAAGATGCCGGATCTGCGCGTGGTAGATGTCGAGGTGGCGGGTATTGGCGGGCAGGTCCAGCGGCTCGAACGGGCCGCCGCCTTCCTGATGGAGGACGTTGAGCGCCTGAACAAGGCGGAGATAGTCGCACATTTCGGCAAAGGTACCGTCGCGGCGCCCCCTGTCGTTGCACATGACATAGGCCGGACCGCCGACCGAGGCATAGACGCAATGCCCGCCGCCGACGCGCAGGGATTTGGCCGGATCGCGGGCTTCCAGGGTGAAGCTGGGCGGAGCGGTGGCGAGGCGTTCCATGACCAGCGCGGGGTCGAGGCGGACGGTGTCCCCCTCCACCTCCGCCCCTGCCGCGGAATAGAGCGCGCGGGCGGGCGCGTGCAGGACGCGCATCCCCTGTCTGGCCAGCACGCGCAGGGCGGCGTGATGGATCGCCTCCACCTGATCGTCCGACAACACGCGCATCCAGTCGATGCGCCGCTCCACCTGACCGAAGGGCCGCTGCGGCACCCCGCCCTGCGAGGGGCGGCCGGATTGCCGTCTGCGCCCCTCCACCCGTGTCATTCGGCCGCCTCCGGCAACTGGAAATCGCGGGGCGCAAAGGGGGCGTCGCGGCGGGGCCTGATCTGTGCTGCGGGCAGGCCCAGTTCGCGGGCGGTCTTGTGCCCCTGATAAATGGCATGGACGATGGCGCCCGGCGCATTGGCGTCACCGGTGAGGTGCAAGGTCGCGGGGCGCGCATCGGCGGCCAGCGCGTCGTAAAGCGCGCTCCCCCCCTGACGGTAGCCCACGATGACGAGCGACCGCACGGGGATGCGCCGTTCGTCGGCGGTGAAGATCTGCGACAGGCGAAGCTCCTCGCCGTCGAAGCCGGTGACGATTTCCAGCGTGCGGAGCGCGATTCCCTTGCGCGCGAAGGACTGGTGCACCAGCGGCTGTTCATTGGTCATGAAGCCCCAAGCGGCGGCGGCACCTGCGGTGGTGATATAGGTGACCCCCCGCCCCTGCCCCGCCAGATGCTCGGCAATGGCGCTGCCAAGGTAGTAGTTGTCATAGTCGAAGACCGCGACGGGGCCTTCGGGCAGGGTGCCCGCCGCGATGTCGTCCGGCGTGTAGACACGGGGCGCGTCGTGGGGCGCGCCAAGGGGAAGTTCGTTCGCCCCGCACAGATGCGGCAGCCAGCGCGCGCCAGTGGCGATCACCACATGATCCGCCCCGAAATCCCGCACGTCCTGCGCCGTCAGGTCGCTTGCGGGGTAAAGCGTCACGTTGGCCATCTTGCGCAACTGGCCCATACGGTAATCCACCACGCGATGCCACTGGCCCAGCCCCGGCAGGCGGCTTTCCCAGCGCAGGCGCCCCCCGAAATCGCGCGCGCGGTCGGCAAGCGCCACCTCATGCCCGCGCCGCGCCAGTGTCAGCGCCGCCTCGAGCCCCGCCGGACCGCCGCCCACCACCAGAACCTGCCCCGCGCCGTCGCGGCGGACCACCTCGGGGTGCCAGCCGCGCCGCCATTCCTCGCCCGCCGTGGGGTTCTGCGTGCAGCGCACCCAGGTTCCGTCATGCCAGCTCGAGATGCATAGATTGCAGCCGATGCATTCGCGGATATCCTCGACCCTGCCGTCCTCGATCTTCTTCGGCAGGAACGGGTCCGCGATCGAGGGGCGCGCACCGCCGATCAGGTCAAGCACGCCGCGTCTCACCATTCCCGCCATCGTATCGGGCGAGGTGAAGCGGCCGACACCCACCACCGGCTTGTCGGTGATGGATTTCAGGAAATCCACCACGGGTTCGTGGCTGCCCTCGGGCGTGTAGCGGCTGGCGGCGCAGTCGGTTGCGGAATAGTCCATCTTCACGTCGAACAGGTCGGGCGCGTCCTTCAGATGCCCGATCACCTCATGGGCCTCGCTGGGGGCCACCTCGGACGGGCGGGCGCGCAACTCCTGCATCGACATCCGCAGGGCCACGGCGCAGCGGCCATGCGTCGCCTCGCGCACGGCATCGATCAACTGCTCCACCAGCCGCACGCGGTTGCGGACCGATCCGCCATAGTCGTCGGCGCGGCGGTTATAGTCGGACAGCAGGAACTGGTAGGGCAGATAGCCCATGCCCGCATAGACATAGAGGATGTCGAACCCCGCCCGCTCGGCGCGCACCGCCGCCTCGGCGTGCCATCGGATCAGGTCGCGGATATCTTGCGCATCCATCACCCGCGGGCGGGCCGAGGACATGAATCCCACATGCGTCGCCATCCACGGCACACCCGAAGGCGAGAGTGGCGCATGGCGGGTCGTGCGGTTCACCGCCGCAGCCCCGCCATGCCAGAGCTCGATCGCGGCAAGCGCGCCATGGCGGTGGACCGCGTCCGTCATCAGCGCGTGCGAGCGCAGGTCGGCCTCGTCCCACAGCGTGGCGCAGGGAAAGGGACTGTCATCCGAGGAGGGATCGACCGAACAGGCCCCGGTCGAGACGACGGCCCAGCCCCCTTCGGCCTTCATTCCACGAAAGGCCGCGCGGACATGGGGCGCTGCATTGGTCATGCCCGAGGCATGGGGCACCTGGAAGAAACGGTTGCGCGCGACCTTGGGTCCGATCTTCACCGGCTCGAACAGGACGTCATAGCGGGGGTCGCGCGGCATCCTGCCCCTCCATCGCCAATCTATTGAACTACAGTATAGTAATTTCCCGTTTTCCGCAAACCAAAGATTGAAGCAGTCGGTCAGCCAGCGTCGGTGCGGCACTGCCAAGGCCGCCGTTATCCAAAGTGACAAGACAGCCCTCAGTATTTGGCGGCCCGCCGCTTGTCTGCTTCCAATTACCCGCACCCGCCCCGATTTTAACTATAATTAATTTGGAATGGCCGGTGAACTTGGTGACCTGGAATGCAAGCCGCGAGTTGAAGTTTGTCTCGGTGGCTCTGGCCATCACCATGGCCTCCTTGCTGATCGTCTTCCTGCTGAAGGTCCGCCTTCTGACGCAGGAGGCGACCACGTTGACGCGGCCGGACAAGGATCAGGCGGTCTGGACCGCCACGCAGATCCAGTACGAACTTGTGGCCTTCGAATCGCATCTGAAGGACGTCACGGACCGGCTGGATGCGGACACCGCGCTCCGGTTCGACATGCTCTATTCCCGCGTCGCACAGGCGCAAGAGACCAATGTCATCTCACTGCTCCCGCCCGATGCGGGCGACGTATCCCGCCAGATGATCGGCATCAGGGACGAAATGGCCGCCGTGATCGATGGCGATCCGGTCATCGATCCGCAAGACAGGGCGACCCTGTTCCGGCTGCTGGACGAAGCCCGGACGATCTGGGCCCCATCGCTCAACCATATCCTGCACGCCGCACGGCAGGAACGCATCGCCCTGCGGCTGCGGGCGGGGGACGTGATCGCCTCGGCGCGCAACTACTTCCTCGTCTCCCTCGCCCTCCTGATCGCTGCGGCGCTCTTCCTGTCCGTTTCCATCCTGTGGCGGTCCCGTGCCAGGAGGTTCCGGCGGATGGTGGAACATGATGCCCTGACAGGTTGCCTGTCCCGCTACGGACTGGATGCGGTCTTCGCGTCCGAGGTGTTCCGCGCGACCGAAACCAAGACAGCGGCCGTGGTCGATCTGAACGGGCTGAAGCAGATCAACGACACCTACGGGCATGCCGTGGGCGATCTGGCGATACAGGCTGCGGCGCGGACATTGAAGGACGCGGTGCGTGACAGCGATTACGTGGCCCGCATCGGCGGGGACGAATTCTGGCTGGTGCTGATGACCGACAGCGCGACGGCGCAGTCGGTGATGGAACGTGCCGCGCAGGCCTTCTCGCAGGTCCGGCTGCAGACCGACACCGTCACGATCCCCCTGTCGGTGTCCTTCGGCGTGTTCCCCATCGATCCGCGCTCGGACATCGCAGCCGCCTTCGATGCCGCCGACAAGGGCATGTATCGCCAGAAATCCGCCTTCTACCGCGCCGCACGAAACTGACATCATCTGCGCGGGTCCGGTGCGGAAAAGCCGGTCCGGTCCGCAGGCCGGGGTCCGTTGCAAGAAGGGCGGAGAAGGTGCAAGCCACCCTGCAACAGGCCCGAAGCGTGCCCCGCCAAACGACCTTTTGAACCGGACTGAAAAGGGGGTCTTTCTCTGGCCGCCATCACGGGCGGGTTGACGGCAGAAAATGCTGCGCGTTGGTCGGGAGCCGTGAAGAGGCTCTGCCGCCACTGGCACGATCGCGGAAGAAGGCAATCAACCAGACCTTGCGCCCGGCGACACAGCAGCCTCGTTCCAAGAAGTTTCCGCATCAAAAGACCGGCCCGCACAAGGCGGGCCGGAGGGACGGGATGCCGGCCGGGGAGCTCGGCCCCCGAAGTCAGAGATCTTCGCGTTCCGGCTGGCCGAAGGCTTTGTCACAATCGATGCGGGTGAACTGCCCACCTCCGGTATGGACCCAGTCCTTGCCAACAGAGGCTGCAAGGAAGGTGTCGCCATCCCGACCTGCAAGTTCCGCCTGCGGATGTTTCGGCAACACGACAGCCTTCATCAGAACGAGGTAGACCACGAAGCCCGCCGGAAAGCCGATGACGAAGGCGTATTGCGACCACCACGCCGCTATCCCGCCCGCCACGATCCAGGCCAGCATCCCCGCGATGTTTACGCCGCCGGTATAGCGGTACTGTCCCTGCGGATTGAACAACTCAGGCACGTTCACCTTGCGGCCACGGATCACGTAGTAATCCGCCACCATGATTCCGCCGATGGCCGACAGGAACGCCCCGTAATAGCCGAGGAAGACGAACAGGTTGTTCAGGATTTCCCAGGGGAAGCACAGCGTGCCCACGATGCCCGCCAGCACCACGCCGGTCTTGTAGCCGATGGCGCGCGGGGCAAGGTTGATGAAGGTCAGCGCCGCGGGGATCAGGTTGGCCGAGTTGTTGGTGGACCACTGCGCCAGCACGACCAGCGCAAGCAGGACGACCAGAACAAGACCCTGCGCGTCACCCTGGATCACCTCGACCGGGTTCCAGTTGCCGGTCGCGATGAAGGACACCGCCCCGATGCCTGCAATCATCGCCTGCGTTGCAGGCAGGGCGATAAGCTGGGCCGCAAAGATGTTGCGGTTGCGGGCAATGAACCCACGCTGGCGGGTTTGCGTCCTGACAAAGCGGGTCAGGTTCGGGATGTCGATGGCCATGGTGGACCAGAATCCCATATTGGCGATGAACAGCACGAGAAGCGACATCTGTCCCTCGGCGCGGAAGTTCCAGATGTTGAGTCCCTTGGTCTGGGCGATCCCGTCCAGCGAGAAGTACATCCAGACCGAGATTGCGATGATCGCAGGCGCCGCGAGCGAGGCCAGCCGTTCCACCGACTTTATGCCCAGCATGGTATTGGCGACCTGCACCATACCGAACAGCAGATACCAGACAAACCAGTTCGAAAAGCCGAGGAAGTATTCCCCGATCCCGTTCAGCGCCAGCGCGCCCAGATAGGTCTGTATGCCGAACCACATCGCGGCAACCAGACCGCGCGACACGGCCGGAAGATGGGTGCCATGGATGCCGAATGGCGCGCGCAGATAGACGGCGAAGGAAAGCCCGTGTTCGGTCCCGATATCCGCCGTCAGGATCATGAAGGCCCCGATGGCAAGGTTGGCCGCGAAGATCGTCAGGATCACGGTCCAGAGTGAAAAGCCACCCGTGATGCCTGTCGCACCCAGCGAATAGGTCGCGATGATCACCGCGATGCCGACCCAGATCCAGGCATAGCCCAGCATGCCGATAGGCCGCTGGCTGGCACGGGTGGGCAGGATGCTTTCCTCGATGAGCGAGGTGCGCTCCGACGGACGCGCCCCCGCATTTTCAATCACTGTCATGGTTACGTTTCCCTGTTTTCAGAATGAACGTTATTGCCGTGCGTCCGCCACCGCGCCCGCCCGTGTCGTCCTTGGATGGAGAAAGGGGCCGCGCGCGGCGGCCCCTGTCGCTGTCAGTTGGTCTTCTGCATGGCCGCGCGGCGCTTTTCGGTCGCGGCCATGTCCACCGTCTCGGTCACGAGATCGACGACGACCCCGTAAACCTCGCGCGCGCGGTCGACGGTGCAGAACCCGTCGAGTACGTCTTCCAGCACCTTGACCGGCGGGCGGTTCAGCGGGTTGCCATAGCCGCCGCCATTCGGGCTGTAATAGGTCATCACGTCATCTGGCTGCACCGCCAGACCCGAGAATTTCGACGGCATGTCGCGCACCTCGCCGGGGCGGTTGGGGTTGGTGATGGTGCAGCGCCCCACCGTCCCGTCCTGCCCGCCGAAGATGCCCCATGGCGCATCGGTGTGGCGTTCGGATTCATGCGTGATGAAAGCCTGCGTCAGCACGCGCTGCGCCTTGACCACCCCGATCCCGCCCCGGTACTCGCCCGCGCCGGGGGGCAGGTCGTCGCGTAATTCGTAGCGGTCACAGATCATGGGGATATGCATCGCCAGATCTTCCAGCGGGTTGTTGCGCGTATTGGCCATCAGGTTGTCGATGCTGTCCGGCCCGTCCGACCGCGGCCGCCCGCCATAGGCGCCTTCGTTCACCTCCAGGAACACCCAGTAATCCCCCGAAGGCCGCACCCCCGAATAGGCCGCAAAGCTGATCGAGGCGGATGATCCCGCGATCACCTTCTCGGGCATCACGGGCGCCAGCGCGCGGATGATCAGGTCGATCATGCGGTTGCACTGGGTAAAGCGCGCCTCGGCGCTGGCGGGCGCGCGGGGGTTGAAGATCGATCCCAGCGGCGCGGTCACCTTGATCGGGCGGAACGACCCCTCGTTCGACGGCACGCGCACATCCGACGTGGCCGCATCCAGCAGCAGCTTGCGGAACCCCGCATAGGCGGCAACCTTGGTCGACCCTTCGAACGGCACGTTATAGGCGGTGGGCGTCTGGTCGGCTGACCCGGTCAGGTCAACCTCCACCTCATCCCCCCGCACACGCACCGTCACCTTCACCTTCAACTGCCTGTCACGGTTGCGCCCGTCATCGTCCAGCCAGCCCTCGGCGGTGTAATCGCCATCCGGGATTTCGCTGATCCGCGCCCGCGTCATGCGTTCGGCATAATCCATCAGCTGGTTCGCGGCGGCAAAGACCGTGGTCTCGCCATATTTGTCCAGAAGCTCCACGAACCGCTTCGCCCCCAGCCGGGCCGAGGCGACCTGCGCCTCGATATCCGCGACCAGTTGCTGCGCGGCACGGCTGTTCCTGCGGATGTAGTTCCACATCGCATTGTTGGGTTCGCCCTTGCGGTACAGCTTCGTTCCCGCAAACAGCATCCCTTCGGCATAGACATCCGGCACGTCGATGATCAGCCCGGGCGTCGCCGCGCCGATGTCGACATGGTGCGCGGTATTGCCCGCAAAGCCGACCAGCCGCCCCTGATAGAAAACCGGCACCACGATGTCGAGGTCGGGCGTATGGCTGGACCCGTGATAGGGGTGGTTATGGACGACGACATCGCCGTCATACCATTCCTCATCCTCCAGCGTCTCGGCGATGCCGCGCAGATAGCCGGGGATGGACCCGATATGCATCGGCGTCGATTCGGATTCGCACAGCGTGTTGAAATTCGCGTCGAACAGGCCCGCGCCAAGGTCCTGGCTTTCGCGGATGATGGAGGAGAAGGACATCCGGTACAGCACATGTCCCATCTCTTCCGCGATGGTTTCGAAACTGCCGCGGATGACCTGCAGCGTGATCGGATCGACGGTCAGGGCGTCAGGATTGGTCATGAGGTTCATGGATCTGTCTCCTTACGCGCCGATCGGGCGGATGCGGGTGTTGCCGTAATCCAGCGTCTCGGCCACATATCCGGGCGGGACGAGGGTGGTCGCATTGTGCTGGTGCAGCAGCGCAGGCCCGGGCACGCGGTCCCCCGCAAAAAGCTTCGTGCGGTCATAGCGCGGCGTTTCCAGCGTGCGGCCATCATCAAAGGTGGTGGCCCGCACGAACATAAGCGCCCGGTCGATGCTTGACCCGTCGGTGGCCGGGATTGTCGGGATCTCGATCCGGCGGACCGAGGCCGACCCGATGGCGCGCAGCGTGATCAGTTCCACCTCGGCCTTGCGGTAGCTGTAGCCGTAATCCTGCTGGTGCTGGTCGTGGAAGCTGTCCGCGATGACCTGCACGTTCTGCGCCGTGACCGGCCCGTCGGGCATGGCGGCGCGCAATTCGAACCCCTGCCCGTGATAGCGGCATTCCGCGATGACGGTGATCGTCTGCTGGTCGCGTGCGATGCCGTCATTGTCCAGTTCCGCCTGCACCTTGTCCCGCAGCGTGGCGACGGCGGCGTTGATGCGCGCAAACTGGCCCTCGCCCGCCTTCATCAATTCGACGATGACGGCTTCGGTGTGTTCATATTGCAGGTCGGTCTTCAGCAGCCCCACCGCCGCCGTGATGCCGGGCGCCACGGGAACGATGACGTCCTTGCAGGACATCGCCTCGGCCAGCGCCACGCCATGCAACGGCCCTGCCCCGCCGAAGGGCATGATGGAAAACTCGCGCGGATCGATGCCGCGCGCGACCGAATTGGACCGGATCGCCAGCGCCATGTTGTTGTTGATGATCCGGATGATGCCCAGCGCGGCCTCCTTGACGGTCATCCCCATCGGCTTGGCGATCTTTTCCTCGATCGCCTTGTAGGACAGGCCCGCATCCAGCTTCAGGTCGCCGCCCAGCGCCATATCGGGGTCCAGACGCCCCAGCACGATCTGCGCATCGGTCACCGTCGGCTCCGTGCCGCCACGGCCATAGCAGGCAGGCCCCGGCTCGGACCCGGCCGAACGCGGACCGACATGGAACGCCCCCGCCTCGTCGATATAGGCGACGGACCCGCCACCCGCGCCGATGGTGACAAGGTCGATCATCGGTGTCAGGACGGGATGACCCGACACATAGGTATCGCGCGGGTTCATGATCTTCACCTCGCCCGCCGGGATGGTCGAGATATCCGCCGACGTGCCGCCGATATCGACGGTGATGATGTTCGCCTCGCCCGCCATCGCCCCTTCGGACGCGCCGCCGATCACCCCGCCCGCAGGTCCGGACATCAGGATGCGGATCGGCCGCTTGGCACAGGCTTCCACCGTGGACACCCCGCCATTCGACTGCATGATCCGCAGCTTCGACGTCACCCCCGCCTCGCGCAGGCGGCTGTCGAGGTCGCGCAGATAGAAGGCTGTCTTCGGCCCGACATAGGAATTCATCGCCGCGGTCGAGAACCGTTCATATTCCCGCATCACCTTCGCCACTTCCGACGACAGGGTGACATAGGCCTCCGGCATCTCTTCCAGCACGATCTCCTTCGCCCGCACCTCATGCGCGTCGTTCAGGAAGGCAAACATGAAACCGATGACGACCGAATTGATCCCCCGCTTCCTGAACAGCGCGCAGGCGTCGCGGACGGCCCGTTCGTCCAGCGGGGTGACGATCTCGCCCGTGGGCGGAAGGATGCGCTCGGCCACCGAAATGCGGTTGCGGCGTTTCACAAGCGGCTGGCTCTGCCACGGCACGTCGAAATGGAGCGAGAAATTGTAGGGCCGCTTGTGCCGCCCGATATGCAGGATGTCGCGGAAACCCTCCGTCGTGATCATCCCGCATTCGGCACCGTTGTGCTCGATCGTGATGTTCGTGGCGGTGGTGGTACCATGCACGATGGTCTCCACCTCGGACGGGGCAATGCCTGCCTTGCGGCAGATGCCCTGCACGCCTTCGACCACGCCGATGGACTGGTTCTTCAGGGTCGTGGGAACCTTGTGATAGAAGACGCCCTTCGCGCATTCCAGCACGAGGTCCGTGTTCGTCCCGCCGACGTCGACGCCAATTCTGGCCATTTCATCTCTCCCGTCGTTCGTCCGCCTCTGTCGGGCGGATGGAAAATGCCGGGCCTTGCGGCCCGGCAGGACGATCACTCGGCGGCGATCTTCTGTGCGGCGAGGCCATTGATGTATGCCACGCATTCGTCAACGGTGTGGACGTCGCCGAACTTGGCGTCGATGTCGAACAGGTTCCACGCGACGGCACCCGGCACGCGGTCACCGATGGCTTCCTTGACCGCGATGGTGCGGAAGCCGTCCGCGATACCGTCGCAGATCGTCTGCCGCACGCAGGCGCAGGCGGTCACGCCGGTGACAAGGATCGTATCCACATTGTTCGCCCGCAGGATGCCGGCCAGTTCCGTGCCGTGGAAGGACGAGGCGCGCTTCTTGAGCAGCGTGTATTCCCCTTGGACCGGCGCGATGCGGCTGTCGATGGCCCAGAGTTCCTCGTTCTTGATATCCACCACATCGACCGGGATCTTGTTGTGCCACAGGCCCATGTCGGTGAAGTCGGCGTTGCGGTCGGTGATCTCGTAGGCGGTGGTCACATGCACGACCGGCAGATGCGCGGCGCGGAACGCCTTCAGCAGCTTCTGCATGCCGGGGATGATCTCGTTGTCCATCTTCTCCTGATCGCAGGTGAAGGGGTTGCCCGGACGGGTCCATGCATTGGCGAGGTCAACACTGACCAGCGCCGGGCGCTTGCCGAACCCGACGCGGCGCTGGAAGCCCCGCTGCTGATACAGCTTGCTGGCCGTATCGAATGCCTGCTGCAGCAGCCGGTCCAGTTCCTTTGCGTCAACGTCGCTCATTCTCGTTCTCCTGTCTCTCTCTGATGCCGGCCACGCCGCGGCGCAACTGGCTGTTTCGAGCTGCCGGTCCCCCTTGAGAGCAAAGGTTCGACGGGCTCTGAAGCAAAGGTGACAGGTGAATTGACCGCTGTGAAATGGCATGTCAGCATTTATTGATGCGCGAAATGCATCAGTCTGGAACGGCGCCACAGGGGGATTGCGGATCATGAAAACCTTGCCCGGCCTTGAAAACGTCCAGACATTTCTTGCACTTGCGCAGGATCTGAATTTCCGGCGCACGGCCGAGCGGTTGCATCTGGACCAATCGGCCCTGAGCCGCCGCATCCAGAAACTGGAACAGAGCCTCGGCTTCCGCCTTCTCGACAGGACGACTCGCGAGGTCTCGCTCACGCAGGCGGGCCAGCAGTTCTATCAGGACAACTCCGAACTGCTGCGCAGCTATGACGAAGCCATCCAGACCGCGCGGCGCGTGGCCGAGGGGAAGTCGGGACTGCTCAAGGTGGCCTACATGGCCTTTGCCGCAACCGAACTGATGCCGTCGGCCATACTCCGCTTCCGGCAGGCACACCCCTATATCGACGTCCGGCTCGAATACATCCGCACACAGGGCCAGAAGATTGCCCTCGCCAATGACGAGGTGGACATCGGCTACATGATCGGCCCTTTCGATCACCCGGATTTCCACTCGCTCCAGCTGTCCTCCGAACCGCTCTACGTCGTGACCCCGCGCAACCACCCCCTTCTGCTGCGTTCCAAGGTCATGCCTGCCGACCTTGCGGATCAACCCGTGATCCTTGGCAACATGCGGGAATGGGAAGAATACCGCTGGCGGCTGAACGACATGTTCTCGTCCGAAGGCATCGCCTTGAACGTGGCGCTCGAGGCTTCCAACACGCTTGCCCTGAACGGGTTGGTGGCGGCGGGGCTGGGTGTCACGATCTACCCCGAAAGCCTGATCGGATTCCTTGGCCGCAACGTCGAGGTGCGTCAGATCATGAGCCCGTCCTTCCGAAGCCGGACCGTGCTGGTCTGGAAACGGTCCAACAAGTCGCCACAGGTTCAGGCTTTCGTCCAGGTGGCCAAGCAGATCGGGATCGGGGCGACATGAAACCCGGATCTGGCCGGGATATTCGTCGTCTGGGACACGCCAGCCCTTGCTGCTGCCACCCGCCTTGCTGAACGCGGCGCAACGATGCCCATGGCAACCGTCGATCTCGGAGAGGCTGCAGCAATCGCCCTGGCACAAGGCGACTCCTTCTGCTGCATCGCAGCCCGACAACCTTTCCTGCAAGGGATCGCAGCCGCCCAGACCCTGATCCTGTGCCTTCTGGGTCGCCCCGTTGTCACACAGCCACCCCGAACATCCGCCCGACGCCCGCGGTGATGGCCATGGCCGCCGCGCCCCAGAACAGGACCCGCGCCGTCGCGCGCAGTTTCGGAGCGCCGCCTGCATGGGCGCCCAGCGCCCCCAGCCCGGCGAGGCTGACCAGCGTCGACACCACGACCGCCGGGATGATCTGCGCAGCGGGGGCCAGCGCCGCCGCCGCCATCGGCACGGCGGCCGCGACCGTGAAGGTCAGGCCAGAGGCAAAGGCCGCCTGTAACGGATTGGCCGCATGGACCTCGGACAGCCCCAGCTCGTCGCGCACATGCGCGGCAAGGGCATCCCGCGCGGTCAGTTCCCGCGCCACCAGCGCCGCCGTCTGCGGCGAAAGCCCGCGCGATTCATAGATCGAGGCCAGCTCCCGTTCCTCTGCCTCGGGCGTGTCGATCAGCGCCTGCCTCTCGCGCGCGATATCCGCCCGCTCCACATCCGATTGCGAACTGACCGAGACATATTCCCCCGCCGCCATCGACATCGCCCCTGCCGCCAGCCCCGCAGCCCCCGCGATCAGGATTGCGGCGCGGTCGGGGCCGGCCGCCGCGACTCCGACGATCAGCGACGAGACCGAGACGATCCCGTCATTCGCGCCAAGCACGGCGGCGCGCAGCCATCCCGCGCGGTCGAGATAATGCAGTTCCTCATGCGCGGACTGATAGGGAAGGGTCATGGTCTTGCATCCAATGCTGTCTGTGAAAAACCGCGCAGCGCGATGCTGGCGCGAAAGCCCTCTGTCCCGCCGGGGACGGGCGACTGGAGGGAAAGCCGCGAACCGATGCGGCCCGCGATGGTGTTGACGATGGCAAGGCCCAGCCCGCTGCCATCGCCGCCCCCGTCCCCCCGCACGAAACGGTCGGTGAGCGAGGCAAGCCGTGCTTCCGGTACCACCGGTCCGACATTGTCCACCGTCAGGGTTCCGGCGGCATCCAGCGTGACGCAAACCGCCCCGCCCGCGCCGTGGCGCAGGGCATTCTCGACCAGATTGCGCACCACGATGGCCACGGCATCGGGGTCGATATCCGACAGGACCGGCGCGTCGGGAAGGACCAGCGCCACCCGCTCCGCCCCGTCCGCATCCGCGAAATCGCGGATCACAAGGCGCAGAACATCACGGATATCGGCTTCGTGTCCGGACACCAGCCGCGCACCTTCGGCGCGGGCGAGTTGCATCAGCTTCTCGGACAGACGCGTGAGCCGCTTCAGCGTGGCCTCGATCCCTGCCGCCCGGCTGCGGACCTCGTCGTCCGCCGCCATTCTCTGTAACCGCTGCACCTGTGCAAGGGCGCCGGCCAGTGGCGTGCGCAGTTCGTGCGCGGCATTGGCGGCAAAGCTGCGCTCGGCGGCAAAGGCGCTTTCCAGCCGCATCAGCAGGCCGTTCACCGTATCCACGATGGGCCCCAATTCGCGCGGGACCCCCTCGGTCGCGACGGGCGACAGCCGCCTCGCCCCGCGCTGCGCCAGTTGCTCGCGCAGACGGTCCAGCGGCCGCAACCCGATGCCCAGCCCGTAGAAGATCGCCACCATACTCAGCGGCACCATGACCAGCAGCGGCAGCGCCAGGCCGAGCGTCATCTCCACCGCCACCTCGCGCCGGTGCGACAGGGGTTCCGCGATGGTCAGGATCACGGTGCCGCGCACCGCCGACTCCTGATAGAGGCGCAGCCCGCCCGCCTCGTGGAACCCCGCCACGGGAAAAAGCGGGAAATCCGCAGGATCGGCCCTGTGCGAGGTCAGCAGCAACGCCCCCTCGGCGTCGCGCACGACATAGGTGAAATGCTCCTCATGCTCGGCCAGACCCGTGACGCGGCGGGTGATCCCCTCCTCCTCGCGGTTCAGCACGTCGACCACGGCCAGTTGCAGGATCCTCTGCCCCGTTTCCTGAAGGGCCGAGTCGAACACCTCGTCCATCTCGGCCGACAGAAGCCGTGCCGTCAGACCCGCCGTCGCCAGCCAGAGCAGCGTCACGATCCCCGACAGGACCAGCGCCGAGCGCAGCCGGATCGACGCCCCCCTCATCGCGCGGCCAGACGGTAGCCGAGACCCCGCTCCGTCACGATGACCTCTGCCCCGAGCTTCTTGCGCAGGCGGCTGACATGCACCTCGATCGTGTTGCTCTCCACCTCGGCGTCGAAGGAGTAGAGCTTCTCCTCCAGCGCCGCCTTGGACAGCAATTGCCCGGGCTTCTGGAGGAAGGCTTCCAGCAGCACCCATTCCCGCGCGGTCAGGGCGACCGTCCGTCCCCCGCGGGTCAGGTGGCGCGCGGCGATGTCGACCGACAGGTCACCCAGAGCGATCCTCGGGTTCGGATTGCCCGCATAGCGCCGCGACACCGCCCCGATCCGCGCCGAAAGCTCGCTCAGGTCGAAGGGCTTGACCAGATAGTCGTCGGCTCCGGCATTCAGCCCCTCGATCCGGTCCGACACCTGGTCGAGGGCCGTCATGATGATGACCGGCGTCGCATCGCCCCTGGCACGCAACGCCCGGAGAAAGGGCAGCCCCCGCCCGTCGGGCAGCATCAGGTCAAGCAGGATCAGCCCGTAATGCGCCGTCGCCAGCGCGTCGTCCGCCGCGTCCAGCCTTGCGGCATGGTCCACCGAATGGCCCTCGCCCTCGGCCTGTTCGCGCACGGCGCCCGCGATGACGCGATCATCCTCGACCAGCAATATCCGCATCACAGCCTGTCCCTGCGGCCCGTTCCTGCGGCCTGCCCTATCGCGCGAACCTGACGCGGACCTGAAGCAGAAAGACGGTTCGCTTCAGGCTGGCGTCAGATTCGCGGCGCAGAAGGGGTGCATCGCAAGCCTGCCGGAGTGTCACGCATGATCCGCCTCTCAACAAGCCTCGTCATCGCGGGCCTTCTGGCCGCTACCCCCCTGCGCGCCGACGACGACTGCGCCGTCCCGATGGCCGACTGGCAACCCCGTGCCGCGGTCGAACGCTTCGCCGCTGCGCAGGGCTGGCACGTCACGCGGATCCGTCTGGACGACGGCTGTTACGAGGTGATCGGCACCGACGCCACCGGCAGGCACATCGAGGCAAAGCTCGACCCGTCGCGGCTGACGGTCATCGAGCTGGAATACGAAGACCACGGCGAAGGCGGCGGCAGCCATGACGGCACCGACGACTGACCCGCGGCCATCCCCCCCCCTGCACAAAGGAAAGACCCATGAAACAGGCACTCGCCCTCCTCCTTGCCGGCGGAACGCTCGGCCTTGGCACCCAGGCCGGCGCGGGCACCGCACCGGCCGCCGCGCATCCCGTCATACTCGAAGGACCGGCCCACTCCTCTGCCATCCGGCCGCTTCCCGTCGTCGATGACGGAGAGGACGGGGGCGGCTGGCTCTGGTCGAACGGGGACGGTTCGGATGACGGCAACGGCGGCGGCAGCGACAGCGACGACTGCAATCCGGACGATCCCGCCTGCGCGGCGGGCAATGCCGCCCCTGCGGGCACCGTCGCCCCGCCGAAGAACGGCCTGTTCACCGACGGCAGCGCACCCGTCGTGAAGTCGAACTGAGGGGGAGGCTATGATGAAACCGCTCCTTGCCGCCCTCGCGCTGACCACGGCCCTGATCGCGCCCGGCCTTGCGGCCGCGCGGCCCGTCACCCTGACCGCCAACCTGTCCGACTATGGCGGGCGCGGGGCCTATCTTGCCATCTACGTCACCGACCCGTCCGGCGCCTATGCGGGCAGCCTCTGGATGGCGGGGGGCAAGTCCAAATACTACCGCCACCTGTCGGACTGGACGCGATTCACCGGCGGCGATGTCGCGCAGGTGGACGGGATCACCGGTGCCAGCGTTGGCGCGGGGGGCAGTCTCGAGCTGACCATGGACCTTGCCGACGCGCTGTTCGACGCGGGCTACACGCTCCACATCGACGCCGCGGTCGAGGAAATGCGCGACAGCCCGGACGAGGTCGCCATTCCCCTGACCGGCGCAGGTGCGGGGCAGCCCGTGCAAGGCCGCCGCTACATCGCCGATTTCACCTACGCCTTCTGACGGGTCCGACCATGCTCCGCGCGTTCCACCGCTGGCCCGGCCTTCTGGCCGCGCTCCTCCTGCTTGTCCTCTCGCTCAGCGGGGCGGCCCTGTCGGTCTTTCCGGCGGTGGACCGTATGGGCACGGTCGCAGCCGCCCCCGGACAGACCGTCGCCGACCTTGCGGCGAAGGTCGCCGAAAGCCATCCCGCGATCGAACAGATCCGCCGCGCGCCCTCGGGGCGCATCACCGCCTACTGGTTCGACGGCGACACCCCCCGCGCTGCGGTGATCGACCCGGCCACGGGGCAGGACGCGGGCAGCGCCGACCCCTCGGCCTTGCGCGAATGGCTGACCGACCTCCACCGCGCCCTCTTGGCCGGGGATGCAGGCCGCTGGACAACCGCGGTCGCCGCGCTGGCGATGCTGGTGCTTGCCCTCTCCGGCGCGGTGCTGGTCGCGCGCCGGCAGGGCGGATGGCGCCGCATCCTCGGCCCGATGCGCGGCCCTGCCGCGAACCGCTGGCATGGCGAGATGGCCCGCCTTGCCGTGCTGGCGCTGGCCCTCTCGTCCGTCACCGCGCTGTGGATGACGGCCTCGACCTTCGACCTTCTGCCCGCGGACGACGCCAACCCCGCCTTCCCCGCCGAAGTCAGCGGCCGGACCGGCCTTTCCCCCGCGGGGATGCCCGCCCTGCAAGCCATCCCCCTTTCGGACCTGCGCGACCTGACCTTCCCCTATGCGGGCGATGCGGGCGACGTCCTCACGCTGACCACCGCCTCCGGCACCGGTTACGTGGATCAGGGCACGGGCGCGCTGCTGGTCTGGGCGACGCCCGGCGTCTGGACCCGCGCGGGAGAGTGGATCTACCTCCTCCACACCGGCGAGGGCGCCGCGCTCTGGGGCCTCCTCCTCGGCCTGCTGACCCTGTCTGTGCCGGTGCTCTGCGGAACCGGCACGCTCGTCTGGCTCCGCGCCCGCAAGGCGCGCCCCGCGCTGCGCGGCATGGCCCCCGCCGACCGGGCGGAAACCGTCATCCTCGCCGCCAGCGAGGGCGGCAGCACATGGGGCTTTGCACAGGCGCTCGGGCGCGCCCTGCAAGATGCGGGGCAAGGCGTCCATCTCGCCCCGCTGTCCGGTTTCGCCCCCGGCTCCTACGGCGCGGCGCGGCGCATCCTGATCCTTGCCGCCACATGGGGCGACGGCGACGCCCCCTCCACGGCGACCGGCGCGGTGGAGCGCATCGCCGGCACCCGCCCCCACCCGACCGCATCCCTCGCCGTCCTCGGCTTCGGCGACCGCAACTTTCCCGCCTTCTGCGCCTTTGCCGAATGGCTGGATGCCGCCGCGCGACAGGCCGGATGGCGGATGCTCTTGCCGCTCGACCGCATCGACAGGCAGTCGCCGCAGGCCTTCGCCCGCTGGACGCGCACGCTCGGCCAGACCATGGGCATCCCGCTCGACGTCACGCACCAGCCCGCGCTGCCGCGCAGCCTTCCCCTCACCCTCGCCACGCGCCGCGACCATGGCGGGGCGGCGCAGGCCCCCACCGCCATCCTCCGCTTCGCCCTGCCGCGCCGCGGGCTCCTCGACCGGCTGACGGGGCGTGGCCTGCCCGACTTCCGGCCCGGCGACCTGCTCGGCATCCTGCCCGAAGGCAGCCCCGTGCCGCGCTATTACTCGCTCGCCTCCGGACACGCCGACGGATTTGCCGAAATCGTGGTCCGCAAACATCCCGGCGGCCTCTGCTCGGGCCAGCTGACCGACCTCGCCCCGGGCGGGACCGTCCGCGCCTTCCTCCGGCCGAACCCCGCCTTCCACCCCGACCGCAGCATGGCACCCCTCCTTCTGATCGGGGCAGGCACCGGCATCGGTCCCCTCGCAGGCTTCATCCGCGCGAACCGCCACAGGCGGCCCATCCACCTCTGGTTCGGCGCGCGCCACCCGCAGGCCGATTTCCTGTATCAGGCCGATCTCGCCGACTGGACCGCGCAGGGACAGCTCGCCTCGACCGCGACCGCCTTCTCGCGCACTGGCAACCGCCAGCATGTGCAGGACCGCCTGCGCGCCGATGCCGGGCGCATCCGCGCGCTCGTGGCCGAAGGCGCGCGGATCATGGTCTGCGGCGGGCGCGACATGGCGCAGGGCGTGCACGAGGCGCTGGCCGACATCCTCGCCCCCATGAACCTTTCCCCCGATGGCCTGAAACAGCAGGGACGCTATGCGGAAGACAGCTACTGACACGCTCCTCTCGGGGCCGACGATGGGTACGACCTGGCAGGTCCGGCTGGACGATGCGCCTGCCGATCCCCTCCCCCTGCACGCCGCGCTGCAAGCCGCCGTGTCCGAGGTGGATGACCAGATGTCCACATGGAAGGCCGACAGCGCGCTGATGTGGTTCAACGCCGCCCCCTGCGGCGAGTGGCACCCCCTGCCCGCCCCCCTGCTGGCCGTTCTGGACGCGGGCCTTTCCATCAGCGCGCTGACCGGCAATGCTTTCGAGATGAACCTCGGCGACGCCGTGCGGGCCTGGGGCTTCGGCCCCGCGCGCATCGACCCAGACGCGATCCGCGCCGCCAGCAGCGCCCCGCCGGTCCCCGCCGCGCAGGCCCTGCAGATCGACCGGCCATCCGGACGCGCCCTGAAATCCGCGCCCCTCTCGCTCGACCTGTCGGGCATCGCCAAGGGCTACGGCGTCGACCGCCTTGCCGAGACGCTGCGCCGCCACGGCATCACCCGCGCCCTCTGCTCCATCGACGGCGAGGTGCGCGCCATCGGCAGCCGCGGCGACGCAACGGCCTGGTCGGTCGGGATCGACGCGCCCGACAGCCCGATGCGCGGCAGCCATTCCGTCCTGATGCTGGCCGACATGTCCGTCGCCACCTCCGGCGATTACCGCCACTTCGTCGAGATCCGCGGCACGCGCCTGTCGCATACGATGAACCCCGCCACCCGCGCCCCGCTCCTCGGCGCGCCGGCCTCGGTCACCGTGATGGCCGAAAGCTGCATGCAGGCCGACGCCATGGCGACGGCGCTGATGGTGCTCGGGATGGAGTCAGGGGAACGGTTGGCAAGAAGACATGGGATCAGCGCCCTCTATATCTCCCGGAACGGGGAAACCTTCCGGACAGGTCATTTTGCCATGTGACGGCGTGACCGCGCCCGACGGCCGAGCGACCGGGAGCGCATGCTCCACATCGCATGTACCAAACAGAACTGGACAACGGCCGCAGGCGTTAGTCCTTGGCGGAGAACGTATCGACCACGGCAAATTGCAGGCTCGTCGCGTTTCTCCGGTTGCATCCGACAATGCGAATGGCCCTGAGGCAATCCGCGGAACAAGGCCGAGATAGGCAGACCAGGTGCAGTGCGTACGATGCACACCATCAGACTGGCTATTCATGCTTTAGCCACAAGGCAGGAAAGCGCATGCCGCGGCCAAGGCAAGCGGATCGTGCTGCTGTCGGTTTCGTGGACGACAAGTGACGGAAGGCGCTGGAAGGTCCGAAGGCCACGATGTGTCAGGACCGCATCTGGCGAAAACGATGCCAAACGAACCCCTCGTCACAGCAGGCTTCAGAGCGGCCATCTAGGGATCTAAGTATCTTGCCGACCTTCAAGGGAATGGCGGACAGTGAGGGATTCGAACCCTCGAGACGGTTCCCCGCCTACACACTTTCCAGGCGTGCGCCTTCGACCACTCGGCCAACTGTCCTTGGCGCTCTCCTTAAGGCCAAGGCAAAGCGGGCGCAAGGGGGCGGCGGGTCAGTCTGCGAGGTCGAGTGTCACACGCCGGTTCTGGCGGCCCTTCTTCTCGATTTTGCCGATCTCGACCCGTCCGATCTCGGCGGTGCGGGCGACATGGGTGCCGCCGCAGGGCTGCAGGTCAACCTGCGCCAGTCCCGCGCCGATGCGGATCAGCCGGACACGCCCCTGCCCCGTGGGCGGGCGCACCGACATCGTCTTGACCAGCCCGGGATTGGCCGCGAGCTCGGCATCGGTGATCCAGTCCTCGCTGACCGGCAAATCCAGCCCGATCAGCGTGTTCAGCCGGTCCTGCAGCAGCCCCACATCCGAAGGCGGATCGGGCATGTCGAAATCCAGCCGCCCGCGTTCGGTCCCGATCTGGCCCCCCGTCACCGGCAACGGGATGACCACCGACAGCAGATGCAGCGCGGTATGCACCCGCATGTGGCGATAGCGGCGGTCCCAGTCGAGGCGCTGGGTCAGCACCGTGCCCACCGGCGGCATGGCCGCAGGCTCGGCCGGTACCAGCGCCACCTGCCCGCCTTCAGCCTTCACCGCCGTGGCCACGGGCAGCCGCCCGCCGTCCCACAGCAGCCAGCCGGAATCGCCGGGCTGGCCACCTCCCGTGGGATAGAACAGGCTGCGGTCGCAGATCACGCCGCCCTCGGCGGTGTGCCCGGTCACCACGGCCTCTGCCTCGCGCAGATAGGCGTCAGAGCGGAACAGGAGTTCGGTCATTTGTCCTCGCGCAGGGTGGGGTCGGTGGATTCGCGGCGGGCAGACGGCACCGCGGGGTCGGGACGCGCCACCGTGCCGGGCCGGGTAGCAGCGGGCCCGTCCCCCTCGACCACCGCCTCGCCCCCCGCCGCCGCGGCAGGCGCCTCTGGCTGCGGCGCGCCCGGCATCGCGATCGCCTCGGCGGCAAAGCGGCGGACGATGGCATGGTTGATCTCGCTGCGGACCTGCACGCTGAAATTCACGTCGCGCAGGATGATCCGCATCTCGAACAGCATCGCGTCGGCGGTAAAGCCCATGAAGGCGATCACGGGCGGCGGCGTCAGGATGGTCAGCGGCTGCGCCTCGGCGATCTCGCGCAGGATGCGCTCCACCTTGCGGGTATCGTTGCCATGGGACACCGATACCGGCACGACCAGACGGCCCGACAGGTTGAACCGCGTCCAGTTGGTCACCCGCTGCGTCACCAGATCGGCATTCGGGACGATCACATCCGACCGATCGAAAGTCTGGATGCGGGTGGAGCGGACGGAGATCGCCCGCACTGTGCCCGAGACATTGCCGACCTCGATCCAGTCCCCCTCGCTCACGGGCCGTTCGATCAGCAGGATGATGCCCGACACGAAATTCGACACGATGTTCTGCAGGCCGAAACCGATGCCGACCGACAGGGCACCGGCGACGATGGCCAGCCCCGACAGGTCGATGCCCGCCGAATTGATCGCCACCAGCGCGGCAAGGAACAGCCCCAGATAGCCCGTGCCCGAAATGATGGCATTCTGCCCGCCCTGATCCAGCGAGGTGCGCGGCAGGATCGTCCCCTTCAGCGCCCCCTGCACACCGCGCGTCAGCGCATAGCCGATGGCGAAGATCACGGCGAAGATCAGGAAATCGACGGGCGAGACCCGCGTCGCCCCGAGCTGGAACCCCGCAAGGAAGCGTTGCCAGAGTTCGGTGATATCCGCCCAGCGCGCCCCCCAGACCACGGCAAAGAGCGGAAGCGACCCCAGCGTCATGGCAAAGCCGATGAGGACGGGGATCAGCCCCTCCTGATCGGCCGCATCCGACCGCGTCACCAGCCCGTAGATATCCGCCACAAAGCGCTGCGCGACGAAGAGCATCGCCACGATCCCCAGCGAGATGACCGAAGGATAGACCAGCGCGGTGGCCGCCGCGATATAGCCCACCGCCCCGAGGAACAGGCCCGCCACCCCCGTCAGCATCACCCCCCGCGCCAGAAGCCCCAGCACGCGCGTGCCATAGGACATCCCCTCGTCGCTGCGGCTTTCCGCGGTGACGTGGCGGCGCAGAAGCTGGCCCATGCGGAAGGTCAGGACGGCCGTCGTGGCAAGGACGGGAAAGCCCAGCACGGCATTGGCCGCATCGCTTGCCCCCACGGCCAGCGCGATCTGGTCCTGCAGCGCCTGCAACCCCAGCAGCAGGCCCAGCGTGCGGGCAAGGAAACGCCCCTCGACCCGCCGCTCGGCTGCCAGCAGAAAGGCCGTGTCGCCCCCCCCGTCCTCGACCGGAAAGACCGCATTGCCCAGCCAGTTCGCCGCCACCAGACCGAAGACGATCACCGGCAGCGCATCCACCGCCGCACGTCCCACCGGCCCGACCAGCCCCGTCTTCTGCGCCGCGACGGCCAGAGCGGCCGCCCCCATCGTCGGCAGCACGATCTGCAGCAGCGACACCAGCAGGGCCTGCACGCGCCGCCCCCGTGCCGTGCGCGGGGCGGGCAGCCTTGCGCGCAGGGGGGCGATCATCCGCCAGCCCAGCGTGACCAGTGCCCCCCCCGCCACCACCAAGAGCGCGATCAGCGGCAGGTTGTCCAGCAGGGCCCGCCGCCCGTCGCCCCGCGTCCAGCGCGTCGCCGTCTCGGTCCACAGCCGCACGGTGATCTCGCCCAGCGCCACCACCGCCTCGGGCCAGTTCGCCGGATTGATCGGTGCGGGCCATAGCTGCAGCAACTGGCTCGCCTGACGTTCGCGCAACACGCGGTCCACCTCGCCCACCAGACCGTCCGCACGGCGATAGGCCTCTTCGGCCTTCAGCACGGGCGCCTGCTGGCGGACCAGTTGGTCGGCAAGCTGTTGGCGGCGCAGGGCGATTTCCTCGGCCTCGGTCTCGCCCTCGGGCGGGGCGGGGCCAAGAGCCGCGATCTGCTCGCGCAGCGTGGCGATACGGGCGGCATTGGTGTTCTGCGCGGCAAGGAAATCGGCCCGCCAGCCCACAAGCTGGACGCGCAGCGACTCCAGCACACGGTCCTCGGCGTCGAGATTGGCAATCACCGTCTCGGCCCGCTCGGCGGCGCGCTCCCATGCCTCGTAATCCAGCGCGGCGCTCTTGCCGCTGCCCTTGGAGACGACGACCGATGTCGCGGGCCGCACCGCTTCGGCGGCGGGGGTGGTCGTGGTCACGGCAACCGCGCCGCCCGCCCCCGACGGGCCCGCCGCAGGCGTCTGCGAAGGGTCACTTTGCGCCGGTTCACTCTGGGCCGGAGGCTGGGCAGGCACCGTCTGCCCCCCCGCTGCCTCCTGCGCCCCACCTTGCCCCGCCGGCCAGAGCAGCAGCAGCGCAAGGGCAAGCCCTGCGGCAACGAACCCGCGCGGCCGTGCCGTCAGGCCCGACCCCGGCTTGGTCATGCGTCCTCGAACACGGTCGGGATGGCCCGCGGCGCGCGGTCCAGCCATTCCGGAACCGGCAGCCCCTTTTCCTTCAGGAAGGTGGGGTTATAGAGTTTGGACTGATAGCGGTTGCCGTAGTCGCACAGGATCGTCACGATCGTATGTCCCGGCCCCATGTCGCGCGCCATGCGGATCGCGCCCGCGATGTTGATGCCCGACGACCCGCCCAGACAGATTCCCTCGTCCTGAAGCATGTCAAAGACCAGCGGCAGCGCCTCGGCATCGGGGATGCGATAGCTGTAATCGGGCCGGAACCCTTCGAGGTTGGCCGTGATCCGCCCCTGCCCGATCCCTTCGGTGATCGACGTGCCGGGCGCATCCAGCTTGCCTTCGGTATAGAAGGAATGCAGCGCCGCCCCCTCGGGATCGGCCAGCCCGATCTTCACGCCCTTGGGCTGCAGCGCCATGCCGACGCCCGCCAGCGTGCCCCCAGACCCGACCGCGCAGATGAACCCGTCCACCTTGCCGCCGGTCTGCTCCCAAATCTCCGGCCCCGTCCCCTCGATATGGGACTGACGGTTGGCGATGTTGTCGAACTGGTTGGCCCAGATCGCCCCGTTGGGCTCCGTCCGCGCAAGCGCCTCGGCCAGACGGCCGGAATAGCGCACATAGTTGTTGGGATTGCGATAGGGCGCGGCAGGCACCTGCACCAGCTCCGCCCCCGCCAGACGCAGCATGTCCTTCTTTTCCTGGCTCTGCGTCTCGGGGATCACGATTACGGTCTTGAACCCCATGCTCGCACCCACCAGCGCCAGCCCGATGCCCGTATTGCCCGCCGTCCCCTCGACGATCGTCCCGCCGGGCTTCAACGCGCCGCGCGCCACCGCATCGCGGATGATGTAAAGCGCCGCGCGGTCCTTGACCGACTGGCCCGGATTCATGAACTCGCATTTGCCAAGGATCGTGCAGCCGGTCATCTCGCTCGCCCGCTTCAACTTTAGAAGCGGCGTATTCCCGATGGTCTCGGCCAGATCGTCGAATGTGCGCATGTCGGGTTCCTTCGCCTTTTGCTAACGTCTAGGCTCGGGCGCGAGAAATCTCAAGCCATGGCAGGGAAACAGGCGGTTTGACCCTCAATCCTCCCTCCAAACAGTTTCAAAAATTTCCGAAGTCTGCCTTCGGCAAAACCGCTCTATGGTCCGGCCCCACCAAATGCGCGACTCGCTGCGGCGGTCTCAACCGCAGCCTGCGCGCCAATCCGGCGAAGACCGGCCACTAACCGGACCGCATCCCGAGGGGGGCTGCGGAGACGGCGCGAAGATAACCCCCCTCAGGGAAAGGAAACGCGAATGACCCAGTCGGTCCATCCGGTGGACGAAGTTCTGCCACCCCCGAAACTGTTTACCCTTGGCCTGCAGCATGTGCTGGTGATGTATGCGGGGGCCGTCGCCGTGCCGCTCATCGTCGGGCGGGCGCTGAAACTGGAACCGGCCGACGTGGCCTTCCTGATCTCGGCCGACCTCTTCGTCTGCGGCATCGTCACGCTGATCCAGTCGCTGGGCGCGACCCAGTGGTTCGGCATCCGCCTGCCCGTGATGATGGGCGTGACCTTCGCCGCCGTGGGCCCGATGGTGGCCATGGCCAATGCCAATGGCGGCCCCGCGGGCGCGCAGGCCATCTTCGGCGCGATCATGGCGGCGGGCGTCATCTCGATGCTCATAGCCCCCTTCATCAGCCGGATGCTCCGCTTCTTCCCGCCGGTCGTGACAGGGACCATCATCCTTGTCATCGGCGTCAGCCTGATGCGGATCGGGATCAACTGGATCTTCGGCAACCCCGTCGGCCCCACCGCGCCCCAGATCGTGGACCCCGCCCATGCCGACTGGCTGAAGGCCGTCACCGAAGGCGCCGCGGCAGGCAGCGTCACGGGCCTGCCCCCCATGCCCGAAGGGCTGGCACTGGCGGCCAAGATGAACAACCCCGCCTATGCGCCGCTGACCAACATCCTCGTCTCGGCCATCGTCCTTGTCTCGATCCTCGTCATTGCCCGCTACGCCCGCGGCTTCTTTGCCAATATCGCGGTTCTGCTTGGCATCATCATCGGCGCGGTGATCGCCATCGCCATGGGCACGATGACCTTTGCCAAGGTGGGCGAGGCGTCTTGGTTCGGCCTCATCACGCCCTTCCACTTCGGCATGCCGACCTTCGATCCGGTCATGATCGTCACCATGACGCTGGTGATGATCGTGGTGATGATCGAATCCACCGGCATGTTCCTCGCGCTGGGGGACATGACGGGCAAGAAGGTCGACCAGCCCATGCTGTCCGCCGGTCTGCGCACCGACGGTCTGGGCACGCTGATCGGCGGCATCTTCAACACCTTCCCCTACACCTCCTTCTCGCAGAACGTGGGCCTTGTCGGCGTGACCGGCGTGCGTTCGCGCTTCGTCTGCGTGGCGGGGGGGATCATCCTCATCGTCCTCGGCCTCGTGCCGAAGATGGGGGCGCTGGTGGAATCGGTGCCGACGATGGTGCTGGGTGGCGCGGGCCTCGTGATGTTCGGGATGGTCGCGGCCACCGGCATCCGCATCCTCGCGGGCGTCGACTTTGCCAAGAACCGCAACAACCTCTTCGTCGTCGCGGTCTCGCTCGGCTTCGGGATGATCCCGCTGATCGCCCCCAACTTCAAGATGTGGATGCCCCATGCCATCCACCCGCTGATCGAAAGCGGCATCCTGCTGGCCTCGGTCGCCGCCGTCCTCCTCAACGCCTTCTTCAACGGCGCCAAGGTGGACGAGGCCGCGATCAAGGCCGCCGCCGCCGCCGCCGACCACTGACCGGCGGGCAAAAGACAAAGGGCGGCGGTGCGAACCGCCGCCCTTTCGCATCGTTGGCGGGGCTCACTCCGCCTTGGCGACCAGCAACCCGTCCGCCTTCAGCCCGGCATAGCTTTCGTCCAGCGACTTCCGCGCCCGCTCGATCAGGATGTCGATCTCGGCCGGCGTGATCACCAGCGGCGGCGAGATGATCATCCGGTCCCCCACATGGCGCATGATCAGGTTGTTGGCAAAGCACCGCTCGCGCGTCCGCAAGCCCACCGTGCCCGCCTCGCTCGCGAACTTGGCCCGCTTGGCCTTGTCCGGCGTCAGCGCGATGGACCCCATCAGCCCCACCAGCTTCGCCTCGCCCACCAGCGGATGGTCGGTCAGCGCATCCCAGCGCTCCTTCAGGTAGGGATGCGCCACGTCGCGCACATGCTCGACGATCTTCTCTTCCTGCAGGATGCGCAGGTTCTCCAGCGCGACCGCCGCCGCCACCGGATGGCCGGAATAGGTATAGCCGTGGAAGAACTCGCCCCCCTCGGCCACCACCGCCGCCACCTCGTCACAGACGATGGATCCCCCGATGGGCTGATAGCCCGACGACAGCCCCTTCGCGATGGTCATGATATGCGGCTTGATGCCAAAGGTCTGGCTGCCGAACCAGTTGCCCGTCCGTCCAAAGCCCGTGATGACCTCGTCCGCGATCAGAAGGATGCCGTATTTGTCGCAGATGCGCTGGATTTCCGGCCAATAGGTGGCGGGCGGCACGATCACGCCCCCCGCGCCCTGGATGGGCTCTCCGATGAAGGCCGCGACCTTGTCCGCGCCCAGCTCCAGGATCTTGTCCTCCAACAGTTTGGCGCGGGCCAGACCGAACTCCGCCTCGGTCATCTCGCCGCCCTCGCCCCACCAGTAGGGCTGGTCGATATGCTCGATCCCGTCGATCTTGCCGCCATGGGCATGGATCGGGGCCATCCCGCCAAGGCTGCCCCCGCCCATGGTGGACCCGTGATAGCCGTTCTTGCGCGCGATGATGACGCGCCGCTCGGGCTGCCCCTTCACCTGCCAGTACCGGCGCACCAGACGGATGTTGGTGTCATTCGCTTCCGACCCCGACCCCGCGAAGAACACATGGTTCAGATCGCCCGGCGCCAGTTCCGCCAGCTTCGCCGCCAGCGCGATGGCCGGCACATGCGTCGTCTGGAAGAAGGTGTTGTAATAGGCCAGTTCCTCCATCTGCCGCGCGGCGACCTCGGCCAGCTCCTTGCGGCCATAGCCGATGTTCACGCACCACAGCCCCGCCATCCCGTCGATGATCTGGTTGCCCTCGCTGTCGGTCAGCCACACGCCCTTGCCCCGCGTGATCACCCGCGCGCCCTTGGCCGCCAGCCCGTTCGAGTCGGTGAAAGGATGCATGTGATGCGCGGCGTCCAGCGCCTGCAGCTCTGCCGTGGGCAGGTGGTTGGTGATCATGTTCATGGCAAGGCCCTCGCGGAATCAGCGGCCCGCCCCGAACGGCAGGCTTCGCCCGCCACCTTATGATCAAAGACCGCCGCCTTCAAGAAATTTGATCAAATTCCCGCAGGCCGCCCGGTCCCTTCATCCCGGCCCAAATACTCTGGGGGTCCGGGGGTGAAACCCCCGGCCATGCCCCCAGACCCCGCCCTCAGACCCCGCCCTCGGCCTGCGCCTGCCGGATCTGGTCGATGCCCTGCTGGATGTCGTTCTCTATCGCCCGCGCCAGCCCCGCCCGGTCCCCCGCCCGCATCGCGGCCAAGGCCTCCTCGTGCCGGTCCGGCAGGGCCGATGCCCCGTAGCGCGCGCAGACCACCCGCAGCGACGGGCCAAAGCGCAGCCACAGCCCCCGCGCGATATCGACCAGTATCGGCGCCTCGGACGCCTCGTACAGCGCGAAGTGGAATTCGTGGTTGGACGACAGGTAATCCGTCACCGACCCCGCGCGGATGGCGCGGTCGACGCGGTCGTCGATCGCCTCCAGCCGGTCGATCAGCGCGGGCGTCAGATGCGCCGCCGCCAGTTCCGCCAGCTTCGGCTCCACCGTCAGCCGGACAAAGGCCAACTGGTCCAGCAGCGCGGGCGTCAGGTTCGGCACCGCCACCCGCCGGTTCCCCTGCGGCAGCAGCGCCCCTTCCGCCGTCAGCCGCCGGATCGCCTCGCGCACCGGCGTCATCCCCGCCTCCAGATCGCGGATCAGCCCCTGGATCGTCACCGGCTGGCCGGGGGCCAGATGTCCGAACAGGATCATGTCGCGCAGACGGCCATAGGTGACCTCGTGCGAAGGTATCTTGCGCGCGTCTTCGTCCATCGTCCCGTCCAACGTTACCACCCGACAGGTAACCGTTGCGCGGGGATTTGATCAAGTTCCAATGCGCCCCCCGCGTCACGCGCCGGGGATATAATCAAAGCGCAGGAAATCCGCCCCCCAACCCCGCCCCGTCAGGTCATAGGCCACCATCCCGACGAAAGCGCCGGTAAAGGACGCATGTTCCCCCCGCCCCCCCTCGTCCGAGATGATCCGCGCATCCAGCACCGGACCCACGGCGCGCAGCGGCTCCGCCCCCGTCGCCACGTGGAACCGCTGCGCGGCCCCCTCCACCTGCACCTCGATCCGCACCACGCCCGCGCCCAGCGGCACCGTGCCGTGAAAGGTCAGCGCCTCCCCCGGCCAGTCGCCAAGGCAGGAGACCAGCGTCAGGCACCGCCCCACCCCCGCCTCGTGCGTCACCAGCGCCGCATGGAACTTGTGGCGGTTGTAATAGGTCACCAGCCCCGCCCCCTGCTGCCAGCCCGCGGGATCGCAGTCCACCACCGTCGCCGCCGCATAGGCGTGATGCTCCTGCCGCCGCGCCACCAGCGCCTGCTCGAACCACGATCCGATGCTTTCCCGCCCCGTGATCCGCAGCGCCTGCCCCGTCAGCCGGAACAGCCGGTCCGGATAGGGCGTCCGCAGCCACTGGAATTCCGGCGGCAGCTCCGCCCGCCCCTGAAAGGACCGGTGCACCGCCCCGTCCGGCCGCCGCCTCGCCGCCGCCCGCACGGCCACCGGCGGGGCCATCCCGCCCCCCTCCAGCCGCGGCCAGCCATCCGCGCCCCAGACCACCCGCGCCAGCCCCGTCTCGCGCCCCAGCGGGCAAAAGCCCCCCTCCAGCGGCCGCCCGCAAAGGAAGCTGTGCAGCCCCTCGCCCTCCGGCGTCTCGACATATTGCCCGTGACCCACGCGCTGCAACGGATGCCCCGCCGCCGCCCGCGCCGTCATCAGATGCACGTCGGGGTGCATCTCGTAAGGCCCCGTCACCGCCCGCGACCGCGCCATGGTGACGGCATGGTCATAGCCCGTGCCTCCCTCGGCCACGGTCAGGTAATACCACCCGTCCCGCCGGAACAGATGCGGCGCCTCGGTCAGACCCAGCCCCGATCCGGTGAAGATCGTGACGACCTCGCCCAGCAGCCCGCGTTCGGGATGCCATTCCTGCAGCTCGATCCCGTCGAAACTGTCATGCGCGGGGTTCAGCCCCGTCCCCCTGCCCCGATGGTTCCAGCGCATGTTCAAAAACCACTTCCGCCCGTCCGCATCATGAAACAGCGACGGATCGAAGCCCGAGGAATTGACATGGACAGGATCGGACCACTCCCCCTCCACCGTCTCGCAGGTGACGATGTAGTTATGCGCGTCCTTGAACGCCCCGTCGAAGCGTTTGACATCGGTATAGACCAGCCAGAACCGCCCGTCCGCATGGGACAGGCAGGGCGCCCAGACCCCGCAACTGTCGGGATTGCCCCGCATGTCCAGTTGCGATGCCCGCCGCAGGGGCCGCGCCGCAAGCTCCCAGTTCACAAGATCGGTGGACCGGTGGATCTGCACCCCGGGATACCATTCGAAGGTCGAGGTGGCGATGTAATAGACCTCCCCCACGCGGCAGATCGACGGATCGGGGTTGAACCCCCGCAGCACCGGATTCTCGATCATCGCCAGCCCCGGATCGTCCGCAAGGAACCGCCCCCCCTCATGCCAGCAGCGCCTCCGCCTCCCCGATGCCCAGCGCCTCGGGCCGCGTGCAGGTCGTCCGCATGGTGACGAAAGCGCCCTCCTCGCCCGATTTCAGGCAGGCCGTCATCACCTCCACCCCGTGCAGCGCGCGGTCGATGGAACAGCGCGCATCCCGCCCGTCGCGGATCGCGGCCACCATATCGGCCAGCCCCGCCATGCGGTAATTCGCATGATCCCCCACCGACGGGTGGTGCGAATTGAAGCGCCCGAAGGGATGGTCCCAGGCCGCCACCTCCTCCACCCTGCCATCCTTCCCCGCCACCTCGACACGGCCGGAAAAGATGTTGGGATCGGGCACGTAGATCGACCCCTCCGTGCCATAAAGCTCCATGTTCGTGCGCTTGTGGCTCCAGACGTCCCAGCTTGTGGACAAGGTCACCGTCGCCCCGCTGACGAAGTCCAGCAGCGCGTGGATATTGGTGGGCGTCCTGACGGGGATCACCTCGCCCCTGCGCGGCTCGGACGAGATCGTCCGCGTTTCGCTTGCCGAGGAGGTCAGCGCCGCCACCCGCCGCACCGGCCCGATCAGGTTGATCAGGTTCGCCACGTAATAGGGGCCAAGGTCCAGCATCGGCCCGCCCCCGGGCAGGAAGAAGAAATCGGGGTTCGGATGCCAATGCTCCATCCCGTGGCTCAGCACCGCGGCACCGCCCGCGGTGATCGTGCCGATCCGCCCCTCGTCGATGATCGCCCGCGCCATCTGGTGCGCCCCGCCAAGGAAGGTGTCCGGCGCGCATCCCACCGACAGCCCCTTGCCCCGCGCCAGATCGCGCAGCGCGAGCCCATCCTCCAGCGTCAGGGTCAGGGGCTTTTCCGAATAGACATGCTTGCCCGCCTGCAGGATCGCCTTGGACACCCCGAAATGCGCATCCGGCACGGTCAGGTTGATGACCACGTCGATCGCGGGATTGCCCAGCAGGTCCTCCACCGACTGCGCCTTCGTGCCGAACTCCGCCGCCCGCGCGCGGGCGGCGTCCATGTTCACGTCCGCCACCGCCCGCACCTCCAGCCCGCGGAAGGACGGCGCCAGCCGCAGATAGGCGGCCGAGATATTGCCGCAGCCGATGATCCCGATCCCCAGTTTCGCCATGTCTCAATACCCCTTCACCGATGCCAGCGACCGCCGCGCGAAGCGCGCGTGATCCGACGGGTTGTCATGTTCGATGATGAAATGCGCGACCCCCGCCCCCCGCAGCAGGCCCATCAGCCCGCGCCAGTCCACCGTGCCGTGGCCCACATCGGCCCAGCCGTCCTCGTCCGCGTTCTGCCCTGCGGGCGCGATGTCCTTCACATGCGCCGCCGTGATCCGCCCCCGCTCTGCCGCGATCCATGCCGCAGGGTCCGCGCCCCCCTTGACCACCCATGCCACGTCCATCTCCCACTCCAGCGACGGCCCGCCCTCCAGCAGCGCGGCCATGGGCACCGTCCCGTCGGGCAGGGGCAGGAATTCGAAATCATGGTTGTGCCAGCCGAACCCCAGCCCCGCCGCGCGGATCGCCGCCCCCGCCCGATCCAGCCGCGCCCCGAAATCGCGCCAGCCCTGCGCGGTGCTCGGGCGGTGGTCCGGATGCACCCACGGGCAATAAATCCGCCCGATCCCTAGCCGCCGCGCGATGTCCACGCATCCGACCGGATCGCCCTCCAGTTGGTCCAGCCCGAAATGCGCCGTAGGCATCCGCAACCCCGTCGCCGCCAGCCCCGCGGCCAGCGCCTCGACCGCCCCCGCATCGGAGTAGAGCGCGCCATACCCCTCCACCGCGCCATAGCCCGCCGCCGCCAGCATCGCCAGCGTGTCCCCCAGCGGCGGGAAATTGCGCGAGGAATAAAGCTGATAGGAAAACATCGGTCAGGCTCCCGCAGGCTCGGGCGACCCGTAGGTCGCGGAATGAAGGTCACGAAGGGTGAAACGCGGCACCACCCCCGCCTCGCGCGGGGTGAAAGTGATCGTCACCGGCAGGCAGGGGATCAGCGTCACGGCATTGTCCGAAAACCGCCCCGCCACATCCGCCTCGACCGCGACAAAGGGCGCCAGCGCCCGCGCGGTCAGCACGATCCGCCACTGCCCGCCCTCCTGCGTCACGGCCATCTCGATCCCGGCAGGCAGCAGGTCATAGGACTTCCACGGCAGCGGCGCATGGACATCCCGCCCCGCCCCCGCCGCGCTGTCCCAGACAAAGGACAGCACCTCGCCCGCCCCCAGATCGCCCGCCGCCACCCGCAGCATCCCCGCCGCGCGGTCCACCGGCACCGGCCCCGCCGCCTCGCCCAGCAGGCGCGCGCTTCCGTCCATCGCCACCGCCCATGCCTCCAGCCGCAACTCCACCGCCTCGCGCAGGTCATTCACCGCCGCCAGCAGGAACCCTTCGGCATCCGGCAGACAGACCACCGTCACCGGCGCATAGAACCGCCGCGCCATGTGGTGCAGCAGCTTCCACCCCCCGCCATGATCCAGCGACGACCACGAACAGACCGGCCATGTATCGTTGAGTTGCCAGTACAGCGTCCCCATGCAATGCGGCTTCAACCCGCGCCAGGCGGTCACGGCGGTGCGGATCGCCAGCCCCTGCTGGATCTGGCTCAGCCAGACGAAATTCGCGAAATCCACCGGAAAGCGGAAATACCGGAACATCGTCTCCGCGATCCGCGCATTGCCGCCCGCGTTCTTCTGGTGGCTCTCCATCACGGGGGCCGCGATGTTGAAATCCGCAGGACCGGCAAAGCGGCGGATCACCTCCAGCGACGGATAGGACTGGAACCCGAATTCCGAACAGAACCTCGGCCGCACGTCGCGGTAATGGTCGAAATCCCGCCCCTCGTGCCAGACGCTCCAGAAATGCATGTCGCCCGCGCTGTCGTCATGCCACGCATCGCCAAAGGCCATCACCCCGGGCGAGGGCGAGGATGGCCACCAGTTCGCCCCCGGCAGCACCGCGCGCAAGGCGGCCTCCACCGTGCGGTTCAACCGGTCGTAACTCACCAGATAGCGGTCGCGGTCCTTGCGCGAACAGTCGAACCAGCCCAGCGCCCCGATCAGCTCGTTATCCCCGCACCACAGCGCGAGGCAGGCATGGTGGTTCAGCCGCGCCACCACATCACGCACCTCGGCGTCGATTTCCGCAAGGAAATCAGGTGTTGACGGGTAAAGGTTGCAAGCGAACATGAAGTCCTGCCAGACCATCAGACCCATCTCGTCGCACAGGTCATAGAACCAGTCCGGTTCATACCGCCCGCCGCCCCAGACGCGGATCATGTTCATCCCCGCATCCACCGCCGATTGCAGCAGGTCGCGCACGCCCTCTTGCGTGATCCGCCCGTGCAGGGCATCCGCCGGAATCCAGTTCGCCCCGCGCGCAAAGATGTCCAGCCCGTTCACGCGGAACCCGAAGGACCGCCCCGCCGCATCCGGCGCCGACACCAGCGCGAGGTCGCGCAGGCCCACCCGCCGCACCGCCCGCGCCGCGCCCAGCGTCACCGTCAACTCGTGCAGCACCTGCGCGCCCCATCCCGCAGGCCACCACAGCGCCGCCCCCTCCACCCGCAGCACCAGCCGCGCCACGCCCCCGCGCAGGGGCGCGCTCGCCGTCACGCCGCACAGCGTCGCCGTCACCTCCACCTGACCGGGCGCCTCGCCCCGCACCTCGACGCCCACCTCCACCGCGCCGCCGCGATGGTCCTGCGTCACGATCACATCCGCGATCCGCGCCCCCTGCCGCTCCAGCCGGATGCCACCCCAGATGCCAAAGGGCGCCAGCGCGATGTTCCAGTCCCAGCCGAAATCGCATTGCGGCTTGCGGATCATGTTGCCGTTGGGGATCGGACAGTTCCCCTCGTGCCACGGCACGAAAAAGGGCTGCGCCGCCTGCAACCGCGCGCCCTCGGCCACCACCGACCGGAAGGTCACGGAAATCTCGTTCCGCCCCCGCCGGATCAGCCCCGCCGCATCCACCCGCCAGCGGCGGAATGCATTGGCCGCCGACAGGACGAGCACCCCGTTCAGCCGCACCTCGGCCAGGGTATCCAGCCCCTCGATCACCAGATCGCAGGGCGCGCCGTCATGGTCGAAGGCCCGCGTCGCAACCCAGTCGCGCCCTGCGATCCAGCGCAGCCCGTATTCATTGCGCCCGTGATAGGGGTCGGGGATCACCCCCGCCGCCTGCAACGCCGAAATCCCGTCGCCCGGCACGGCAAAGGGCACGGAATGCTCCCCCTGCACATCGGCAAGGCTCCAGATGCCGCCCAGATCCTGCATCGCCTAGACCCGCTGTTCCGTCACCGCATCGAAGAGCGACGCCTTGCCCACATCCAGCCGCAGATGCACCGCCGTCCCCGGCGCCAGCCGCCGCTCCACCGGCACCCTGACCGAAAGCTGCGCCCCCCCCGTGGTCAGCCAGACAAGCGAATCCGCCCCCATCGGCTCGTCCAGTTCCACCGTGGCGGGGATGGTCCGCCCCGACTCGGGTTCGTGGACGATGTCGATATGCTCGGGCCGCACGCCCAGAATGGCCTTGGCCATCTCAACCGGCCGCCCGCCGTCATAGCCCTCCAGCGCGATCACCGTCCCCGCGACCGAAAACCCGCGCCCGCCATCCACCACCGCGCCATGCAGGAAATTCATCGACGGGCTGCCGATGAACCCCGCCACGAACAGGTTGGCGGGCTTGTTGTAGATGGTCTGCGGCGCGTCCAGTTGCTGGATGATCCCGCCGCGCATCACCGCGATCCGGTCGGCCAGCGTCAGCGCCTCGATCTGGTCATGGGTCACGTAGACCATCGTGTTGCCCAGCCGCGCGTGCAGCCGCTTGATCTCCACCCTCAACTCGCTGCGCAGCTTGGCATCAAGGTTCGACAGCGGCTCGTCGAACAGGAACACATCCACATCCCGCACCAAGGCCCGCCCGATCGCCACCCGCTGCCGCTGCCCCCCCGACAGCGCACCGGGCTTGCGGTCCAGAAGCGGCCCGATCTGCAATATCTCCGCCGCCCGCGCCACGCGCCTGTCGATCTCGGCCTGCGGCATCCGCGCGTTCTTCAACCCGAAGGACAGGTTCCCCCGCACCGTCATCTGCGGATAAAGCGCGTAGGACTGGAACACCATCCCGATGCCCCGCTCGTTCGGCTCGGCCCATGTCACGTTCTGGCCCTTGATCCAGATCTGCCCGTCCGACAGGTCCAGAAGCCCCGCCAGACAGTTCAAGAGCGTCGACTTCCCGCATCCCGACGGGCCGAGAAGCACGATGAACTCCCCCTCCGCCACTTCCAGATTCAGGTTCTTCAGCACCGACACCGCGCCGAAATTCAGCGTCAGGTCACGGACCGAGATCGAGGATTTCATGCTCATCCCCCTCACCCCTTCACCGCGCCCGCGGCGATGCCGCGCACGAACAGCTTGCCGGACAGGAAATAGACGGTCAGCGGCACAAGGCCGGTCAGCATGGTGGCGGCCATGTTCAGATTGTATTCCTTCACGCCTTGGGTCGAATTGACGATGTTGTTCAGCTGCACGGTCATGGGCCAGTTCTGCGTGCCCGCGAACACCACCCCGAACAGGAAGTCGTTCCAGATGCCGGTGATCTGCAGGATGGTGGCAACGACGAAGATCGGCACCGACATCGGCACCAGCACCTTCAGGAAAATCCCCCAGAACCCCGCCCCGTCCACCCGCGCGGCCTTGAACAGCTCTTCCGGCAGGCTGGCGAAATAGTTGCGGAACAGCAGGGTCAGGATCGGCATCCCGAAGATCGTATGGATCAGGATGACCGCCGGCAGCGTGCCATAGATGCCCAGCTCGCGGCAGATCACCACAAGGGGGTAAAGCATCACCTGATAGGGGATGAAGGACCCGAAGATCAGGATGGTGAAGAACACCTCCGACCCGCGGAATTTCCAGAAGGACAGCGCATAGCCCGACACCGACGCCACCGCCATCGACACGATCACCGACGGCACGGTGATCTGCACCGAATTCCAGAACCCCGCCCGCAGCCCCTCGCATTTCAGCCCCGTGCAGGCCTCCGACCACGCCTTCACCCAGGGCTCGAAGGTGATCTCCACCGGCGGGGCAAAGATGTTGCCCAGCCGTATCTCCGGCATCCCCTTGAGCGAGGTCATCACCATCACCCACAGCGGCAGGATGTAATAGAGCACCGCCACCAGCAGCACGGCGTAAAGCATGATCCGCCGCGGCTCCATGATCCGCTTGGGCTTTCGGCCATGCGGGCTATAGGCATCGATCGGCACCGATGTCGGCATCATCTCAGCGCCCCTTCTTCCGTCCGAATTCAAGATATGCCCATGGGATCACGATGATCAGCACCGACAGCAGCATCATCGTCGACGCCGCCAGCCCCTGCCCGATATTGGCCCGCGCGAACATGTGGTCGAAGACGTATTTCGCAGGCACTTCCGACGCGAACCCCGGCCCCCCGTCGGTCAGCGCCACCACCAGATCGTAAAGCCGCACGATCCCCGACGCGACGATCACCAGCGAGGTGATCATCACCCCCCGCATCATCGGGATCACGATGAAGACATAGGTCTTCCACTTGGGAATCCCGTCCACCCGCGCGGCCTTCCAGATATCCTCGTCGATGCCGCGCAGCCCCGCCAGCATCAGCACCATCACGAACCCCGTCCCCTGCCACAGCCCCGCGATCAGCAGCGCATAGATCACCGTATCCTTGCTGCCGATCAGGTTCAGGCTGAACGTCTCCCATCCCAGCCCGCGCAATGTGGCCTGCAAGCCCAGACCGGGGTCGAGGATCCACTGCCACACCACCCCCGTGACGATGAAGGACAGCGCGAAAGGGTAAAGATAGATGGTCCGGAACGTATCCTCGAAACGGATCTTCTGATCCATCAGCGCGGCCAGCACGAAGCCGATCACGAAGGAGAAGACCAGCGCGAAGACGCCATAGAACAGCAGGTTCGTGACCGACTGCTCCCACCGAGCATTGGAAAACAGCCGCTCGTACTGGTCCAGTCCCACGAATTTCGACACGGGCAGCGCCCGCGACGCGGTAAAGGAATAGACCACCGTCCAGACCGAACAGCCGACAAAGACCACCAGCGCCGTCACGATCATCGGCAAGGTGGCGATCTTGGCCGTCAGGTTGCGGAACAGCGGGTTGGGGCGTCCAGCCTGCGCCATGCATCCTCGCAAGGTCGGGGAATGAAGGAAAAGGCGCGGCCCCGCCACGGGACCGCGCCCGCATCACCGGTCAGTCGGCCGACGACACGATCTCGACATAGCGCGCCTGCGCATCTTCCACCGTCATGTCCGGCGTGGTGAAGAACTCCACCCACAGGTCCTCGAACTGCCCCGTCGTGTCCGACGACCAGACCTGCTCGCCCGAGGGCAGCACGTTGTCGGGGTTGTTCAGGATCTCGATCCCCTTCTGCATGCAGGCATTCGCCGCATCGAGGTTCACATCCGCCCGGATCGGCAGAGACCCCTTCTTCAGGTTGAAGTCCACCTGCACCTCGGGCGACACCAGCAGCGAGGCCATCTTCAACTGCGCGTCGATAACCTCCTGATTGCCATCGGCAGGCTTGGGGAAGAAGAACGCGTCCCCCCCCGTGTCCAGCACGGGGTTGAAGCCCAGACCGGGCAGGCAGTCATATTCCTTGCCCGCCGTCTGCCCTGCGACCGAAAACTCGCCCTGCGCCCAGTCGCCCATGATCTGCGCGCCGGCCTTGCCGGTGATCACCATGTTGGTCGCGTCGTTCCACGCCCGCCCGACATAGCCCTCGTCCACCAGCCCGCGCGCGGCGGCCACGGCCTCGAACACCTTGGTCATCTCGGGCGAGGCGGCAGCCTCCGCCGACTTCTCGATGTTCAGCTTCTTGTAAAGGTCCAGCCCGCCCAGCGCGACGGTGAACACCCCCGCCATGCCGTTGATCTGCCAGGGCTCACCCCCGATCGCCAGCGGCGTTATCCCCTTTTCCTTCAGCGTCGCGGCCGAGGCCACGAATTCGTCCCAGTTGGTCGGCACGGCCAGACCGTTCGCCTCGTAGACCCCGCGGTTCAGCCACATCCACTGGAAGCTGTGGATGTTCACCGGAACGCAATAGATGCGCCCCTCATAGGTGCAGGCATCCAGCAATTTCGCGGGGCGGATGATGTCTTTCCAGCCTTCCGCCTCGGCCAGATCGGTCAGGTCCGTCATCAGCCCCGCCTTGATCAGGTCCTCCGCATCGCGTCCGGTGTTCAGCTGCGTCGCCCCCATCGGGTCGCCACCCGCGATCCGGCTGATGATGATCGGGCGCGCATTGTCGCCCCCTGCAATCGCACCATCAACCCAGGTGATCCCCGCCCCCGTCACAGCATCCGCCATGACCTTCACCGCCGCGGCCTCGCCGCCCGATGTCCACCAGTGCGTCACCTCCAGTTCCACGGCAAGCGCAGTCGACGGCAACACCACCGAGGCCAAAAGCCCGGCAGCCAGAGTAAAGCGTTTCATTGGTTCCTCCCGGTTTCTAAATCGTTATAGTGAATTTCTATAACGTTATAGTTTTCCCGATCAAGCAATCTTTGCGCTTGTGGCGCTGCTTGCCGCGGGGTCAAATGGGGGCGAATCGATCACCCTCCGGACACCGTCCCGCCATGGCCCCCGCCGCCGCCCGCGCAGCCCTGCACAGCCGCCAAAGTCTTGGAACTTCGGGCGAATTTGTCCGTTACGGTTGTGCGCCCGCGGTCCGGACTCCCCCCCGCCACGACGGCAGGACCGCCCCCTTCCCCACGGCAGGTTTCCGCGGCTCCGCAGCGCGGCGCGCCCCCGCCGCAACGCGGCGCAAAGGGCAGCGGCCATGACAGATTCGCCCCTCGCCCTGCCGCCCGAATACCGCCCCACGCTCAAGACCATCGCCGCCGCGACCGGCCTTGCCGTGGCCACTGTCAGCCGCGCCCTGAAAGACGCCCCCGACATCGGCGAGGAAACCAAGCGCCGCGTCCGCGAGACCGCCGAACGGCTGGGCTACCGCCCCAACCGCGCGGGCGTGCGCCTGCGGACGGGCAAGACCAATGTCATCGCCCTCGTCCTCTCGGCCGAGGCGGATGTGATGAACCACACCTCGCAACTCCTGTATTCCATCGCCCGCACGCTGAAAGGCACGGCCTACCACCTCGTGGTGATGCCCTTCTTCCCCGACGAAGACCCGATGACGCCCATCCGCTACATCGTCGAAACCGGATCGGCGGATGGCATCATCCTGAACCAGACCCGCCCCGACGATCCCCGCGTGCGCTACATGCAGGACCGCGGCTTTCCCTTCGCCACCCATGGCCGCACCGACATGGGGCTAGACCACCCCTATTTCGACTTCGACAACGAAGCCTATGCCCGTCAGGCCGTCCGCATCCTGCACCGGCGCGGCCGCCGCCGCCTGATGGTCATCGCGCCCCCCCGCGCCCACAGCTATGCCCGCCACATGCTGGCCGGGTTCGCGGACGAATCCGCGCATCTGGGCCTCGCCTTCGAGGTGGCCGAAACCGTCACCTCCGACAGCGCGGGCCACGACATCGAAACCGCGGTCGAGGCGCGTTTCCGCGCCCCCAACCCGCCTGACGGGCTCGTCCTCGGCTCCACCACCGCCACCATGGCCTCGGTCCATGGCGCAGAGCGGGCAGGCGCGACGCTTGCGCGCGATTTCGATGCCGTGGGCAAAGAGGCGATCCCCTTCCTGCACCGCTTCCGCTCCGACCTCATCGTCCTGCGCGAGGATGTGGGCCGCGCGGGCCACTTCCTTGCCAAGGCCATCATCGCCGCCATCGAACGCCGCGCCCCCGGGGCCGCGCAATTCCTCGATGCGCCCGACCCGAACGAAGGACTCTGAACGACACTCTGCTGGGAGGAGAGAGGATGAAGACGATCAAGGGCCCCGCGCTGTTCCTCGCGCAATTCGCGGGCGATACGGCGCCGTTCAATTCGTGGACGTCGATCACCCGCTGGGCCGCCGATTGCGGCTATGCGGGCGTGCAGGTGCCAAGCTGGGACGCGCGGCTGTTCGATCTGGAAAAGGCTGCCACGTCAAAGGATTACTGCGACACCTTCAAGGGACAGGCGGCCGAGGCGGGCATCGCCGTGACGGAACTTTCCACCCACCTGCAAGGCCAGCTCGTCGCCGTCCATCCCGCCTATGACGCGGCCTTCGACGGCTTTGCCGCCCCCGCCGTGCGCGGCAATCCCAAGGCGCGGGCCGAATGGGCGGTGGATCAGGTCAAGAAGGCGCTGACCGCCTCGCGCAACCTTGGCCTTACGGCCCACGCCACCTTCTCGGGCGCGCTGGCATGGCCCTATGTCTACCCTTGGCCCCAGCGCCCCGCGGGACTGGTCGAGGAAGCCTTCGACGAACTCGCCCGCCGCTGGCTGCCCATCCTGAACCACGCCGAAGAGATGGGGGTGGATGTCTGCTATGAAATCCACCCTGGCGAAGACCTGCATGACGGGATCAGCTACGAGATGTTCCTTGACCGCGTGCAGGGCCACGCGCGGGCCTGCATGCTCTACGACCCCAGCCACTACGTCCTGCAACACCTTGATTATCTGGAACATATCGACATCTACCACGACCGAATCCGCATGTTCCACGTCAAGGATGCCGAGTTGAACCCCACGGGGCGGCAGGGCGTCTATGGCGGCTTCCAGTCCTGGGTCAACCGCGCGGGCCGCTTCCGCAGCCCCGGCGACGGGCAGGTGGATTTCGTGGGCATCTTCTCGAAACTGACGCAGCACGGCTTCGACGGCTGGGCGGTGGTGGAATGGGAATGCTGTCTCAAACACCCCGAGGACGGCGCGCGCGAGGGGGCGGATTTCGTCCGCAACCACATCATCCGCGTCACGGAAAAGGCGTTCGACGATTTCGCGGATGCCGGCACCGACCGCGCCGCGAACCGCCGGATGCTGGGGCTGGATTGAACGGGCGGACCGGGGGTTTCACACCCCCGGACCCCCGTGGGATATTTGAAGAACAGATGAAGACAGGAGGGCAAGGAAATGGCCATTACAGGGGCACATGTGGCGCGGGCGCCGCGCATCCGCCTTGGCATGGTGGGGGGCGGACGCGATGCCTTCATCGGCGCCGTCCACCGCATCGCGGCGCGGATAGATGACCAATATGAACTGGTTGCGGGCTGCTTTTCATCCAGCCCCGAGAAGAGCGCGGCCTCGGGCGCCGACCTTGGAGTCGATCCGCGCCGCACCTATGCCAGCTTTGCCGAAATGGCCACGCGCGAGGCGCGCCGCAAGGACGGGATCGAGGCGGTGGCCATCGTCACCCCCAACCACATGCACGCCCCCGTCGCCCTGCAATTCCTGCGCCGCGGCATCCATGTCATCTGCGACAAGCCCCTGACCGCCACCCTGCCCGAGGCGAAACGTCTGGCCAAGGCCGCCGAGGCGTCAGGCGTGATCTTCGCGCTGACCCACAATTACACCGGCTATCCGATGATCCGGCAGGCCGCCGCGATGGTCAGGAACGGCGATCTGGGCGAGATCCGCGTGGTGCAGGTGGAATACGCGCAGGACTGGCTGGCCGAACCGATCGAGGCATCGGGCCAGAAACAGGCAGACTGGCGCACCGATCCCGCCCGCACCGGCGCGGGCGGGGCGACGGGCGACATCGGCACCCATGCCTTCAACCTTGCCGCCTTCGTCACGGGACTGGAACTCGACAGCCTCGCCGCCGATCTGCAAAGCTTCGTCCCCGGTCGCCGCGTCGATGACAACGGCCATGTCATGCTGCGCTACAAGGGTGGCGCGCGGGGGATGCTCTGGTGCTCGCAAGTGGCGGCAGGCTGCGAAAACGGCCTGCGCCTGCGCGTCTACGGCACCAAGGCGGGCATCGAATGGGCGCAGGAGGATCCGAACTACCTCTGGGTCGGCCCGCTGAACCAGCCGAAATACCGCATCACCCGCGGCGGTGCCGGATCGGGGCCAGAGGCGGGCCGCGTGACCCGCGTGCCCCCCGGCCATCCCGAAGGCTATCTGGAAGGCTTCGCCAACATCTATGCCGAAGCCGCCCGCGCCATCCTCGCCCGCCGCGACGGCGGAACGGTGGACCCCGCCGTCACCTTCCCCGGCCTGAAGGAAGGGGTCGAGGGCGTGGCTTTCGTCGATGCCTGCGTGCGCTCGTCGAAACGCAACGGGGCATGGGTCACGCTGGCGCTCTGACCTGCCCGCGCGGGCGGGCGGGGTCATCCCGCCCGCAGCCGCGCCCTTTCGCGCTGCAACCACAGCGCCGTCAGGATCAGCGGCGCATTGGCGATCTCGCCCGACGCCACCAGCTCCATCATCCGGTCGAACCCCACCAGATGCCCGCGGATATCCTCGGCCTCCGACGCCTCGCCGAAAACACCCGCCACGCCATCGGGCAGATCGGTCAGCGCGACATAGGAATAAAGGTATTCCGACACCGCCCCCGGGCTGGGGTAATAGCCCGCCACCGGCAACAGCGCGCCAAGCTCCAGCCCCGCCTCTTCCTTCGCCTCGCGCCGCGCCGCCTCCTCCGGCGTCTCGCCGGGGTCGATCCGCCCCGCCACGGCCTCCAACTGCCATGCCGCCGCATCGCCCCGCGCCATCGGTCCCGCGCGGAACTGCTCGACCAGCAGCACCCGGTCGCGCACCGGATCATAGGGCAGCACCGTCACCGCATCCGCCATGACAAAGATCGCCCGATCGACCGGCGCGCCCATGGTCCCGTCGAACTGGCGCCAGCCCACCGCCCATTCCTCGACCGCGAAGAAGCGCGCATAGGGCAGCCGCCGCTCTGCCACCACCAGATCGCCCGCCCCCGCCTGCCGGCGCAGCGTCGCTGGCGCATCCCCCTGCGCGCGCACATGGCTTGCCCCGCGCACCAGCATCGCGCCATAGCGCGCCGCGACCTCTTCCGCCGGAACCCGCCCCATCAGCGCCATGAAATCCGCCGCCGTCGCCACCGCCGCCGCGCCGTACCGCGCCACCCAATCCGGCAGCGACCACGCTGCCGCAGGTTGCCACCGCCCGGCCTGCGGGAAATAGACCCGCGCCATCACCGCGCGCCCGTCTGCCGCCCGCACCGCCACGTCCCGCGTGTCATAGCGGAACCCGCCTTCGTAATAATCCAGCCGCGCCGCCTCGTCCGGGGACAGGCCCTCGACCAGCATCCCCCCCGCCGCCCCGCCCGCCTCGGGCACGATCAGGGGGAAGGCCCCGCCCTCTGCCCAATAGACCGCATGCTCCGCCAGCGTCGCAGGCTGCATCGCGGGCAGACGGCCCATCACCTGCCGCAGCAGCGGCGCATGGCACAGCGTGCCGTAAAAGAAGAAAGCCGCCATGATCCCCCGGTTCCGCCCCTCAGCGCCAGCGCCGCCCTGCGGCCTCGGTCACCATCCCCGCCAGCATCCCCCCGAAGAACAGCATCCCCAGCACCGGAACCGCCAACAGCGCGCTGCCATAATCGACGAAGCGTTCGAAAACATCCAGAACCGCATCCATCGGCCCGCGATAGCGCCCCCTGAGCGATGCCTTGATCATCGCCCCCACGGCCAGCAGGACCAGCGCCGACAGCACCCCCACAGAGGTGGACCGCAACCCCGTCGCCGCCGCCTCGGCCAGCGATCCCCGCCGCGCCCGCCCCGAGATCATCCACCCCGACAGCGCCCCGCACAGGACCGCCGCCTCGAACATCCGCCCCACGCGCAGCGACTCGGGCATCACCTCGCGCAGGACCAGACAGGTCGCAAAGCCCAGCATGGCGAAAGCGAAGGCTGCGACCAGCTTGGCGGCTGTGGGCATGGAGGGGGCCTCACTTGGGGCGGGTGACGGTAATCTGTGTTACGTCGCAGTTTCCGCCCTCGAAGGCCCCCGCGCAAGAGGTCAGGTAAAAGTTCCACATCCGCCGGAACCGGTCGTCGAATCCCATACGCGCCACCTCGTCCCAGCGCGCGTTGAAGGTCTCGTGCCAGCGCCGCAGGGTCTGGCTGTAGCTCTGTCCGAACTCGATCGACCCCTTCACCCGCAGCCCCGCCTTCTCCACCTCGGCCCGCAGGACCGAGGGCGAGGGCAGCATCCCGCCCGGGAAGATGTATTTCTGGATGAAATCCACCCCGCGCCGATAGACCTCCCACCGCTTGTCCGCGATGGTGATGATCTGCAACGTCGCGTGCCGACCGGGTTTCAGCCGCTCCCGCAGCGTGTCGAAATAGACGGGCCAGTACCGCTCGCCCACCGCCTCGAACATCTCGATCGAGGCGATGCCGTCATAAAGCCCCGTCTCGTCGCGGTAATCCTGCAGCTTGATCTCCACGCGGTCCGACAGCCCCGCCTTGGCCATGCGCGCCACCGCATAGTCATATTGCGCGCGGCTGATCGTCAGCCCCGTAACGCGCAGCCCCCGCTCCTTCGCGGCATATTCCGCAAACCCGCCCCAGCCGCAGCCGATCTCCAGCACATGGTCGCCCGGATTGGCCCCCATCTGGTCGACCATCGACTTGTATTTCTCGGTCTGCGCCGCCTCCAGCCCCTCCTGCCCCGTGCGGAAGATCGCGCTGGAATAGGTCATCGTCTCGTCCAGCCACAGCCGGTAGAAATCATTGCCCAGATCGTAATGATAGCTGATGTTCTTGCGCGCCTGCTTCCTGCTGTTCGATTGCAGCCAGAAACGCATCCGCTCGTAGAACCGCACGAAGGTCATCCCGGGAAAGCCGTCATTGACGGGGTCGTTCTCGGGCAATTGCACCAGATCCATCAGCGCCTGCAGATCCGGCGTCGACCACCACCCTTCCAGATAGGCGTCGCAAAAGCCCAGATCCCCCTCGCGGACCAGCCGGGCAAAGGTATCGGCATTGTGGATCACGATCTCGCCCACCGGCCCCGCCTTGGGTGCGTCGATGCGGAACCTCCGCCCGTCGGGAAGAACGAAATCAAGCCGCCCGCGCCCCATCCCCTTCACCACCTCGAACGCACGGGCAAAATAGCGCGGCAGGCCGGATTGGCCCTTGATGCTTGTCAGAACGTCCATGGACTCCCCACGTTTCTTGTTTTTGGCGGCAACAGTCACAGATACGCGCGCCGCACTCAAGGGTTTCATACAGGCTTTCGCGGCAACCACCACCGCCTTTCCCCGACGTCAGCCGGCCACGCCGCCCCGCCCCGCATAGGCCGCCAGCGCCCGCGCCCGCCCCTCGGCCAGATCGACGATCCGCGCCGGATAGGGCCGCGCGGGGTCCAGCCGCCACGACAGCGGCACCGCCTCGAAGAAGGCCCGCGCCTCGGCCCCCGCCGCGCGCTGCCCCTCGGCGATGAAGCGGCGGCGATAGGCGCCTTTGGGATCGAACTTCTCCACCTGCGTGGCGGGGTTGAAGATGCGGAAATAGGGCGCCGCATCCGGCCCCGACCCCGCCGCCCATTGCCAGCCCATCGCATTGGCCGCAGGGTCCCAGTCGACCAGACAGTCGGCAAACCAGTCCAGCCCGATCTTCCAATGCGTCATCAGATGCTTGGTCAGGTAGGACGCGACGATCATCCGCCCGCGATTGTGCATCGTGCCCGTCACATACATCTCGCGCATCGCGGCATCGACGAAAGGCTCGCCCGTCATACCGCGCCGCCATGCCTCGGCCTGCGGCCCGTCACCCTGCCACGGAAAGGCGTCCCACTCCGGCTTCCAGTTTCGTTCCGCGATATGCGGGCTGTGATGCAGAAGGTGATACGCGAACTCGCGCCAGACCAACTCTTTCAGGAACGTCTCGGCCCCCGCCGCGCCGCGGTGGAACGCGGCCATCGCCGCATGCCAGACCCGCCGGATGCCGATCTCGCCATAGGTCAGGTTCTCGGACAGGCGCGAGGTGCCCGCGACCGCCGGCAGATCGCGCGCGCTGTCATAGCCCTCCACCGGACCTGACAGGAACTCGGCCAGCCGCACCCGCGCCGCCGCCTCGCCCACGCGCACATGCGCCGCCACCACCGCCGCGCCCCGCCGCATGGCGGCCCCCATCCGCCAATCCTCCAGCCGCTCCGACACGGGCCAGCGCGCGGGCGCGGGCAGCCGTTCGGGCGCGGGCACCGGGGCCGGAACATCCATCCCCCGCACCGTGCGCCAATAGGGGGTGTAGACACGGTAGAACCCGCCCTGCCCCGTCGCCACCGTCCATGGCTCGTGCAGCAGATGGCCCGCATGGCTTTCGCCCAGCAGCCCCCGCGCGCGCAGGGCCGATTTCACCCCCGTATCCCGCGCCTTGGCCGCCGGATCGTAAAGCCGCGACCACATCACCCCTGCAGCCCCCGTCTCCTCGACCAGCGCCAGCAGGACCGCCGCCGCCGCACCCCGCCGCAGCACCAGCCGCGACCCCGCCGCCTCCAGCCGCCGCGCAAACTCGGCCACGCCCAGCCCCAGCCGCCATTTCGCCGCCGCGCCCAGCGCCTCCGTCTCGGGGTCCAGCACGAAAACAGGGATCAGCGGCCGCCCCGTGGCAAGGGCGGCGCTCAGCATGGGCAGGTCGTCCAGCCGCAGGTCGCGGCGGAACCACAGGATCAGGGGAGGGGTCGTCATGTCATCCGTTCCGCTTCGCGGCACTACCTATGCCGCAGACGGCGGTTTCAAGGGCAAAAGCCAAGGGCGCGGGAAAAACCCGCGCCCCCTGTTCCGCATCACACCTGTCCGGCGGCCCGATCAGGCCCCCGACCCGTCAGTCGAAGGCGCCTCTCCACCGGACGAGGGGTCACCGCCCGAAGAGGGGTCACCGCCCGAAGAGGGGTCACCGCCCGAAGAGGGGTCCCCGCCCGAAGAGGGGTCACCGCCCGCCGGTTCGCTCGATGCTGTCGCACTGCTCCGCGCGGCACCGTCATCGGCAGGACCGGTCGTCTGGGTCTGGTCCTCCTGCTTGTCCTCCAGCTTGCCTTCTTTAACCAGTTCCTCGGCCAGCACCTGCAGGTCTCCCTTGGCCTCCTCGTAGTCTGTGATGGCCTGCTCACCGTCCCCGATCGTCTGCTCGGCGTCCTCGACTACCTCATTGGCCCCCGTCGCCTCGCTTCCCTTCGTATCCGGGTCGTCCGCCTCGCCGACCGCATCGGTCAGACCTGCGACCTCATTGCCTTTCTCGTCGACCGTGCCATTCAGCAATTTCTCGACTTCCTCGTCCGTCTCGGCCGCGGCCTGCACGTCCTCGTCGTTGATCAGTTCGTTGGCCTGCTCGATGCGCGATTTCAGGCCATCGTCGTTGCGCAGCGGTTTCCCGTCTTCGCCAAGGATCGGCTCGCCCTCCTCGTCCGTCTTGATCGTGCCGTTGATCGCCTGATCAAGCTCTGCCAGCGCCTCCTCGAGTTTCGTCTTCGCCTGCTCCGCGTCCTCATTCATCCACGCCGCATCGACCAGCGCGATGGCATCCTCGACCTTCTGGCGATAGTATCCGATGTTCTGGATGCCCTCTTTCGTCAGGTCGAGGTCGAGGTTGGCATCAAGGGCAGCGATGTAGCCATCGGCACCGCCCAATTTCCCGACAGCCTCGTCATAGACCGAGATCAGCCCTTCAAGCCTCTCCTTGTCATAGATAGCCTGAAGTGTCGGGTTATCGCGGTCGAACGTGTCCAGCGCTTGACGTGCCGCAATTGCGGCATTGAGCTGGTTAATCTTCGTCTGGTTGGGCCGCTGCTTGCTCTGCTCTTGCTGAAGCTGTGTCGTAAGCGACTGGAGGCTCCGGCTGTCCCCGCTGCCACCTGGGGTGTTGGCTTCCAGCACCCTCTCGATGTCTGCGCGCGTCAGACCGTTGTTGTCCGTGTCATAGGTTAACTTCAGAGTGGCAAACGTGTCCTTGATCGTCTGGATGTTCACCCCGTTCAACTGGTTTGTCAGGTTGGTCAGGGTGTTACCCCAAGCCGTCCTGTCGGTACCGAACCGCGTGGGGATCGCATTGATCGCATCCGTGACGGCAGTCCCCAACGCGTCATAGCCCAGCGTGCCCTTCAACTCGGTCACCGCCGTCTGCAAATTGCCCTCGGCCGTCTCCAGATTTCCGGCTGCCGTGGTGTAGGCGCTGATCGCGTCCCGGATCTGCTGCGTGTAGACCGGCAGCGCCTCGATCTTCTTGACCTCGTCTTCAAGGGCGGCCTCGTCCCCCTCTTCCATCGCAGTCATCAGACGGGCCTTCACATCCGCCTGCAGCGTTAGCCGCCGGACCACGCCCAGCGCATCATTGACATCCGACTGCGCCTCCACGACCGCGCCCGCGGCATTCTGGACGTTGGTCAACGCCGCTTGCAGCGCATCGATCATGGCCTTGTTGTCGATACCGGGACCACCGCCCCCGCCCAATGTCAGCCCACCCCCGCCGCCGCCCGCCGTCACGCCGGGGATCGACCCCGTCGGCAGGTCCAGCACCTCCAGCAGGATTTCAGGACAGGCATCCGCCATCGCAGCCGCAGCGGCATCCAGATCGGCCCGCACGCGGAAGGCCACCGGATCGGCCGAGGCCTCGGCGCAGAGAACCGCAGCATCGGGAAGAGCCGCCATCGCAACCTAGGGTGCCGCTGTCATAAGCAGCATGCCCAACACACATCTTGCACCACCAAAGGTACGCATATCCACACCACACTAAAAAACGCCCCAGCCAGACGTATATCATATGGTCAAAAGTATGGAAATACGCAATCTCGACAACCGAAAGACGAAATCAGGACACAATCGCAGGGCACTCGCCACGGAATCGCCACAATAGGCCATCCCCGGCGCGGGGGGCAGCACGCCCCCCGCCGCCTGCCCTCACAGCACCTCGTCCAGCGCCGCGATCAGCCGCGCCACGTCGTCGGCACCGGTGTAATGCACCGCGCTCATCCGCAGCACGCCCTTCTCCAGATCGACCCCCATCGCCGTCAGGGGCCGCACCGCGTAGAAATCCCCCGCCCAGCAGGCGATCCCGCGCCTGCCCAGTTCCACAGACACGGGCTCTGCCGCGCGGCCCAGATCGACCGCCACGGTCGGCGCCCGCTGCGCCGCGTCGCGCGGCCCGATCAGCCGCAGGTCGTTGCGCGCGGCCAGATAGTCCAGCAGCGGCGCGATCACTGCCACCTCCTGCGCCCGCATCAGGTCATGCACGCCCCTGTTGCGCGCCGCCGCATCGCCCCCGATCCCGTGCCGCGCGGCCAGCGCATCGACGTAATCCGCCATGCCCGCACAGGCGGCAATCTGGGCATGGTCCGGCCCCGCAGGCGTGAACCGCTTGTAGAGCGTGGCATTGTTGAAATAATGCCCCTGCCCCGGCAACTCCATCCCGAAGGACTCGCGGATCACCATGATCCCCTGATGCGGCCCATAGGTCTTGTAGGCCGAGAACAGGTAGACATCGCAGCCCAGCGCGGGAATGTCGGGGAAACCGTGGGGGGCATAGCTCACCCCGTCCACCACCGTCCGCGCCCCCGCCGCGCGGGCGACCGCGCAGATCGCCGCCACATCGTTCAGTTCGGCCACCACGTTGGAACAATGCGGGAAACAGACCAGCCGCACCTTGCCATCCGCGACCAGTGCCTCCAGCGCCTCGATCCGCAGCGATCCGGTCTGCGGGTCGATCTTCCATTCCCGCACCTCGACGCCCTCATCCGCCAGCCGCCGCCAGACGCCGGAATTCGCCTCGTGGTCCTGATCGGTCACCACGATGGCCTGCCCCGTCCCCGCCAGCCACTTCCGCACCGCCTGCGCCAGCACATAGGTATTGGCGCTGGTGGACGGGCCGAAGGACACTTCCTCGCGCTTCACCGCCATCATCGCCGCCAGCCGCGTGCGGGCCTCGTCCATCTCGGCCCCGCCCGCCTGCGCGCCGGGATAGGGGGCATAGGGCTGCACCTTGCGGTCGGTGTAAAAGCGGTGCAGCCGCTCCACCACCTGCACACAGGGGTAGGACCCGCCCGCATTCTCGAAAAACGCATGGCTGGACAGCACCGGCGAGGCGAAGGCCGGAAATTGCGAACGGACGAAGTCGAGGTCGAGGGCGGTCATCGGGCGGTATCCTTTCCAAACGGTCCTGCCGGACCCGGACACGCCCGCACGGGCGGGCAAGTCCCGGTCCGTGGCAGGTCTTCCAGCCAGCCTGCGGCATGTCTCCCCCGCAGGCAGGGGGGCGTCTGCCCCCCGCCATGATTGCTAGCGCGGCGCGGCGGGCGGCTCAAGTCCTGTCGAGTGGCGACGCGCAACGCAAGGGTGGCGGTCGCCCCGGGGGGGCGGGGCGGCCGCTACCCGGGCCATTGGGCCCGGGTGAGTCCCGACCGTTGCGCAACGGAGAAAAACCGGACCTTACCCCTACCGCCGCACATCCACCACGACGCGCCCCTGCACGCCGCCCTTCAGGATCGCCCGCCCCAGCTCCGGCAGGTCGCCCAGCCCGCACTCCTGCACCATCGCCTCCAGCTTGCCCATCGGCAGCTCCGCCGCGATCCGCTCCCACGCCTCCACCCGCTTGGCATAGGGCACCATCACCGAATTGATCCCCAGAAGGTTCACCCCCCGCAGGATGAAGGGCGTCACCTTCGCGGGCAGGTCCGCCCCCCCCGCCAGCCCGACCGACGCGACCGAACAATCCGCCTTCATCTGCCCCAGCACGCGCGCCAGCATCGGCCCGCCCACATTGTCGATGCAGCCTGCCCAGACCTCGGATTCCAGCGGCTTCGCCACCGTCTCGGCCAGATCGGCGCGCGGCACGATCCGCGACGCGCCAAGGCCGCGCAGATAGGCCTCCGTCTCGGGCCGCCCCGTCACGGCGGCAACCTGATAGCCCCGCCCGGCCAGCAGCGCCACCGCGACCGACCCCACGCCGCCCGCCGCCCCCGTCACCAGCACCTCGCCCAGCTCCGGCACCAATCCATGCGCCTCCAGCGCCATGACCGACAGCATCGCCGTGAACCCTGCCGTCCCCACCGCCATCGCCTGACGCGTCGTCAGCCCGTCAGGCAGCGGCACCAGCCAATCCGCCTTGACCCGCGCCTTCTCGGCAAAGCCGCCCCACCAGCTTTCGCCCACGCGCCAGCCCGTCAGCACCACGCGGTCGCCCGCCCGATAGCGCGGATCGTCCGACGCCTCGACCGTTCCGGCAAAGTCGATTCCCGGCACATGCGGCCAGACCCGCACCATGCCGCCGCCCGACCCCATGCACAGCCCGTCCTTGTAGTTCAGCGTCGACCACTCGACCGCCACCGTCACATCGCCCCCCGCGGGCAGCCGCGAATCGTCCAGCTCCTGCACCCCGGCCCGCGTCTTTCCCTCCGCGTCCTTCTCGACCACCAACGCCCTGAACATGCCCGCTTCCTTCCCTTGCGCTTCCCGACCTGCCCCGCTTCGACGCGCTGCGGCCGCCTTTGCCTCGTATTTGGGCAATTTTTTGCAAAATTCCCCTGCGTCAAGCGGCAGAACACCTTGCTTCCCGCCGCATCAGTCGCATCTTGCAGCATGCGCTTGTGGTGGTGCCAGTGCGAAACAAACGTCACCCGCGTCTTTCGGCCCGATCCCGACCGGACAAGGCCGTTCCCCATAACAGGAGAGGAGCCCCGATGAACCGTCCCGCCAGCCTGCTTGCGACCGCCGCAACACTCGTCGCCCTGACAGGAACCGCCCATGCCGCCGACCCCAAGATGGTCGTCTTCGACTGGGCCGGATGGGAGATCGACGGCATCCTGACCGACTACGTCGCCAAGCACGGCGAGAAGCCCACCTATTCCTTCTTCGCCGACGATGACGAGGCGTTCCAGAAGGTTTCCTCCGGCTTCAAGTCCGACGTGACCCACCCCTGCGTCGCCAGCCTGCCGCGCTACCGCGATGCCGGGCTGATCGAACCGTGGGACACCTCGAAAATCCCGGAATTCGCCAACCTGAACCCCACCCTCCTCTCCTCCTCTGTGGTCAAGGATGACGGCGGCGTCTGGTTCATCCCGACCGACTACGCCTACACCGCCATCGCCTACAACACGACCGAGGTGCCCGAGGCCGACGTTTCGACCCTCCAGGTCTTCACCGACCCGAAATACGCAGGCCGCATCTCGCTGCCCGACAGCTCGGACGACGTCTGGTCGCTCGCCTTCCTCGCCACCGGCGTGACAAGCTGGGACAACGTCACCGACGAACAGTTCCAGGCCGCCGCCGACTGGCTGCGCCAGGTCCACCCCAATGTCCGCGCCTACTGGGCCGACCCCGCCGAACTCTCGCAGCTCATGGCCACGGGCGAGGTGCTGGTGTCCTGGTCGTGGAACGACGGCGTGGCCCTGCTCAAGGCCGAGGAATTCCCCGTCGGCTTCAACCGCACGCCCAAGGAAGGCTCCACCACCTGGTTCTGCGGCTTCGTCAACATGAAGGACGGCCCGGGCGAGGAAGAGCGCGCCTATGACTTCATCAACTCGGTCCTGTCGCACGCCTCGGCCAACTACTTCCTCGAGGAACTGGGCTATGCCCATTCCAACTCGGCCGCCATGGCCGAAATCCCCGCCGAAACCCTGAAGGCCGCCTATGTCGACGAGGTGCAGGGCACGCTCCTGCCGCAGACCCCCGTCACCGCCGAATTCCGCGAGAAAATGATTCAGGAGTTCGAGAACATCAAGGCGGGCTTCTGATCCCGACCCCAACGCCAACCGGACAGGGCGCCCCGCAACGGGCGCCCTTTTCCACTCGCCCCGCTTGCGCCCGCCCGACCCGCCCCCTATATTCCCACCTGTCAGGGGCAACCCTGACTATGGCGATAAACGCACCTGTAATAGACGGCTCGGACCCGGGGGCGGTACCCGGCGGCTCCACCAAACATCCCGGTCATTGCGGGGGTAAGGGGCCGAAACAGGATCGACGAACGTTCAAAGAGGCCAGCTTTCGCTCGGTGAGGTACCACCGTTATCGGTCCAAGATCACAGTTGCCAATGACAACCGTGCTCCGGTGGCGCTGGCTGCGTAAGCAGCTCGCAATACCAAATCTAAGTCCTTGCGCTTAGCCGCGTAAGGCGGGGTTCGCAGGTACCTGGCAACAGAAACCTGCACTTTCCCCCCTCATGCGCAAAAGCGTTTTCCGACGCAGAAAACGCACCGGAATTTGGCGCAAATTCCGTGTCCCCACCCTCACCTCCGTTTTCTGCGCCAGAAAACGGCGCGGAATTTGCGTCAAATTCCGCCCTACCGCAGCCCTACCGCAGCACCGCCCCCGGGTTCATGATCCCCAGCGGGTCCAGCGCCGCCTTCACCGCCCGCATCGCGGCCAGCTTGCCCGCATCGCCATAGCGTTCCAGATCGCCCACCTTCAGCCGCCCCACCCCGTGCTCGGCGCTGACCGATCCGCCCATGGCATCCACCAGATCATGCACGCAGGCCATCACGGCCGCCGCGTCATATCCCGCCTTGTCGCGCCCCTCGGCGGGAAAGACGTTGTAATGCAGGTTCCCGTCGCCCAGATGGCCAAAACAGTTCACACGGACCGCCCCCATCCCCGCCAGCGCCGCATCGGCCCGCGCGATGAATTCCGGCACCGCCGACAGGGGCAGCGAGATGTCATGCGACGACACCGCCCCCACCAGACGGTTCGCCTCGGGGATCGACTCGCGTATCCGCCACAGCCCCTGCCGCTGCGCCTCGGAGGCGGCGATCACCCCGTCCTGCACCAGCCCCGCCTCGTCCGCCTCGGCATAAAGCCCCGCCATCACCTCTTCCGCGTCAAAGACCGACGGCAGGCCCAGTTCCAGCAAGACGCACCAATCCGGCGCCACAGGGAAGGGACAGCCCACCTCGGGCATCTTTGCCGCCAGAAACTCGAACCCCGTCCGCTTGATCAGTTCGAAGGCCGACACCATCCCCGGCACCCGCCCCTGGCACATCGTCAGCAGCCGCAGCGCCGCCGCCGGGCTTTCCACCACCAGCATCGCCGTCACATTCACCGCCGGTCGCGGCACCATCCGCAGCGTGGCCGCCGTGATGATGCCAAGGCTCCCCTCGGCCCCGATCAGCAAATTCCGCAGGTCATACCCCGTATTGTCCTTGCGCAGCCGCTTCAGCCCCCCGATCACCGACCCGTCGGCCAGCACCGCCTCGACCCCCAGACACAGGTCGCGCGCATTGCCATAGCGCAGCACGCCGATCCCCCCCGCATTGGTGGCCAGCACCCCCCCAATCCGCGCCGTCCCCTCGGATGCCAGCGACAGCGGAAACAGCCGCCCCGCCCCCGCCGCCGCCTCCTGCACCGCGGCCAGCGTCGCGCCCGCCTCGACCTCCAGCGCGTTCTCCCCGGGCCAGACATGGCGCACCGCCGCCATCCGCTCCAGCGACAGGATCACCGGCGCGGGGCCATCGGGCAGGACCTGCCCGCCCACCAGCCCCGTCCCGCCGCCCCATGGCACGATCCCCACCCGCGCCTCTGCACAGGCCCGCACCACCGCCTGCACCTCGGCCACCGACCGCGGCAGGACCAGCACGCCCCCCTGCCCCCGCCACCGCCCGCGCGGCTCTTCCAGATAGCGCGGCTCGGGCGCGCGCACCGCCCCCCCGGGCAGCAGCGCGGCAAGCGTGGCGGCAAAGGCGGCATCGGCAGGGTTCAGCATCGGCAGGCACTCCTTCCCCGCCGTCCTACCCCAGCGCCCATGGTTTCAAAAGTCCCTCAGGGGATATATTCCGGCTCCAGCACCATGATCGTCGGGCTTCCGGGCAGATCCTGCTGCGACAGCATCAGATCCGGCCCGCCCACCTCGACTACCTGAAACGTCCCCTCCATCTCGGCAAGGAACGTCTCCAGCGAGGCCCCCGAAAACCAGTGCATCGGAATGACGACCGAGGCGCGCAGGCGGCTCACCACCTCGCCCATCGCCGCGGTGCTCATCGTATAGCCGCCATCGACGGGCACCATCACCACATCCAGCCGCCCGATCGCGGCATATTGGGCATCGTCGGGGATCTGGTGCAGATGCCCCAGATGCCCGATGCACAGCCCCCCCGCCTCGAAGACAAAGATCGAATTGCCATCCGCCCGCGCCCCCTCGCCGAACGGCCCGCGCGTGTCGGTGGTCACGTTCCTGACCAGCATCGCCCCCAGATCCAGCTCGTGAAAGGCCGGCGCGCCATTCTCGGGCCAGCCGGCAAGGACATGCGGGATGCGCGGGTCGGGGTTCGACGTCCAATGCGTGGAATGGGCGTTGTTCATCGTCACCACATCCGGCACCACATCCGGATTGCCGATGAAGCCCGTGTAATCCGTCACCGCCAGCGTGCCCCCCTGCGCCTCGATGGCGAAACTGGCATGGGCCAGATAGCGGATGCGGACATGCGCCTCGTCCAGCGGCTCCCCGATCGCGGCGTGCCAGACCCGCTCCGCCCCGCCCTGCGCCAGCGCAAAGCAGTTCGACGCGATCCGCTCCTGCGCAGCGGCGGGCATCGGTCCGGATGCCCAGACCATGAGTCCGGCGACAACCGCCCCCGCCGCGACCAGACGTGAAGGCTTCGTTCCGGCGCCGCGCGTATGTACAGTTTGCGGCACAACCATCGGCACAGGTTCCGGCATCATCGCTGTCTCCCTTCCGGCATCTTGGGAAAAGATGCAGCAGCCTGCCACGCGGCAAGGCCCGCGCCGCTTCACGCTTTCGTCAACGATGGGGAAAATGGGCGCTCAGCCCACATCCGTCCGGCCGCGCCGGTCGGTCCTAAGTGCCGCATAAAGCACATGATTCCGCCAGCGCCCCGCGATCTGCAGATAGCTTTGCGCGACGCCCTCGTACTTGAACCCGCACTTCTCCAGCACGCCCCGCGATGCCGCATTCTCGGGCAGACAGGCCGCCTCGATCCGGCTCAGGTCCATCACGGCAAAGGCATGGTGGACAACCGCCAGAATCGCCTCGCGCATATAGCCGCGGCGCGAAAATCTCTCGCCAATCCAATAGCCTAGCGTGCCCGACTGCGAAGGCCCCCGCCGGATGTTGTCCAGCGTGATCGCCCCCAGCAACGCCTGATCCTCCCGCCGGATCAGCAGCAAAGGCAAAGCCGTCCCCTGCGCCTCGGCCCGCGATGCCCAGTAGACGCGATTGGTAAAAGCCCGCCGCGTCAGGTGGTCACCGGCCCAGACCGGCTCCCAAGGTACCAGAAAATCGGCACTTTCCTCGCGCAGCGCGGCCCATGCCTTCCAGTCGCCATGCTGCGGCAGGCGCAGCGACATCCGCTCGGTCTCGATCCGAACCTTGCGGCGCAGCGTCAGCATCAGGCCGCCAGCCTTGCCTTGACCGCCTCCAGATCGGGGGCATCGCCCACCGGCCCATACAGCGCCATCGCCGCCTTCGCGCCGACCAGCCCCTCGGCATAAGTCCTTACATCACCTACGGAAACCGCGTCGATCTTCGCCACCGTCTCCTCGACCCCCGGCACGCGATCCCAGATCGCCAGCAGCCGCGCATTGCGCTCGGCCCGGCTTGACGGGCTCTCCAGCCCCATCAGAAGCCCCGCCTTCAACTGCGCGCGGGCGCGGTTCACCTCGGCCTCGGTCATATCCTCGGCGGCGCGCTTCAACTCGTCCATGGTCAGCCCGACCAGATCGCCGATCTCCTCCTCGGACGTTCCGGCATAGACGGTGATCTGCCCCGTATCCTCATAGGCCCCGCTCTGCGCGAAGATGGAATAGCACAGCCCCCGCTCTTCGCGGACCTTCTGGAACAGGCGCGAGGACATGCCGCCCCCCATCGCCGTCGCATAGACCTGCGCGGCATAGACATCCGGCGCGCGATAGCCCGGCCCCTCGAAGGCCAGCGCGAAATGCACCTGCTCCAGGTCCTTGACTTCACGGCGTTCTCCGCCCGCGAAACGGGCCGGTTGCAACGTCGGGTTCCCCACCGGTTTCAGATGACCGAAGATGCCCTCGGCCTGCGCGACGATGGCGTCATGGTCCACCCCGCCCGCCGCGGCAAGGATCATCTGGTCCGGCCCGTAATGCTCGCCCACAAAGCGGCGCAGGTCGTCGCGACCGAAGGAGGACACCCGCTCGGCGGGCCCAAGGATCGTGCGGCCGAAGGGCTGGTCGGGATAGCTGACTTCCTGCAACCAGTCGAAGATGATGTCATCGGGCGTATCCAGCGCCTGCCCGATTTCCTGCAGGATCACATGGCGCTCCGTCTCGATCTCTTTCGGATCAAAGACGGGGTTCAGCACGATGTCCGAGATCACGTCCAGCGCCAGCGCCACATCGGGCGACAGGATGCGGGCGTAATAGGCCGTCATCTCGCGGCTGGTATAGGCGTTGATATAGCCCCCCACATCCTCGATCTCTTCCGCGATCCGCAGGGCACTGCGCTTCTCGGTCCCCTTGAAGGCCATGTGTTCAAGGAAATGGGCAATCCCGTTCTGCTCGGCCCGCTCATGCCGCCCGCCCGCCGTAACCCAGATGCCCGCCGAGGCCGACAGAAGCCCCGGCATGTGCTCCGTCACGATGCGGAAACCGTTGGAAAGCGTGGTGATCTTCAGGCTCAACGCGCGATCCTTTCGCGGACGATGGCCTGCAGGGCGGCCAGATCATTGGCAACGCGGGTCATGCGTTCGGGCCGGTCAAAGAGGTCCGCCATGCGGGCGGGCAGCGCAGGCCGCGTGCCCATCGCCCCTTCCACCGCATCGGGGAATTTCGCCGGATGCGCCGTGGCCAGCGTCACCATGGGCGCCACGCCAAGGTTTTCTTCGGCCACCTTCACGCCCACGGCGGAATGGGGACACAGCACCTCGCCCGTCGCGGCGTGGGTGGCACGGATCGTGGCGACCGTCTCTTCCTCGGAACAGCGGCCCGAGGCGAAGGTGGCGCGCAGCATCTCAAGCGCGCCTTGCGAGATGGCAAATCCGCCCGCCTTCAGCTCTGCCATCAACTGCGCCACGGCGGCCCCGTCGCGGCCATAGGCATCGAACAGCGCGCGCTCGAAATTGGACGACACCTGAATGTCCATCGACGGGCTGATCGACGGACGCACGCCATCGGTCCTGTAGGCCCCCGACTTCATCGCCCGATCCAGAATGTCGTTCTGGTTGGTGGCGATCACCAGCTTCTCGATCGGCAAACCCATCCGCCGCGCGATATACCCCGCGAAGATGTCACCAAAATTGCCCGTGGGCACGGTGAAGCTGACCGCGCGATGCGGCGCGCCAAGGCTGACGGCGGCCGAGAAGTAATAGACCACCTGCGCCAGAACCCGCGCCCAGTTGATCGAATTCACGCCCGCCAGCCGCACGCCGTCGCGGAAAGCAAAGTCGTTGAACATGTCCTTCACGCGGGCCTGACAATCGTCGAAATCGCCGTCGACGGCGAGGGCGTGCACATTCGCCTCGGAGGGCGTGGTCATCTGGCGGCGCTGCACCTCGGACACGCGGCCATGCGGGAACAGGATGAACACATCCACATTCGCGAGCCCGCGGAACGCCTCCATCGCGGCCGATCCGGTGTCACCGCTGGTGGCCCCCACGATGGTGATCCGCTCGCCCGATTTCACCAGCGCCGCCTGCATCATCTGCCCGATGAGCTGCATGGCAAAGTCCTTGAAGGCCAGCGTCGGCCCGTGGAACAGCTCCAGCAAGAAGTGGTTGGGGCCCAGTTGCACCAAGGGCGCGCGGGCGGCATGGCCGAAACCGGCATAGGCCTTGGCGATCAGACCCCGGAATTCGTCATCGGTGAAGGTGCCGCCCAGATAGGGACGCATCACGCGGAAGGCGATCTCCTCGTAAGACTGCCCCGCCAGAGCGGCGATCTCGTCCTTGCCCATCACCGGCACGGCCTCGGGGACGTAAAGCCCGCCGTCACGGGCAAGGCCCGTCATCATCGCCTCGCCAAAGCTCAGAACGGGGGCCGCGCCACGGGTGGAGATATAGTTCATGCTCATGCCTTCAAACCGTCCGCTGCCTGATACGCCACAGAAGATACGCTGTCATCCCCAGCCAGACGGCGGCCAGCGAAAACCACGTGATGGCGTAGTTCATATGGTCATTCGGAATACCCGATGTATCCACCGGCATCGGCTCGATCGCGCCACCGGTTGGCTTGCGGGCGACAATAAATGTCGCCTCCGTCTCCAGCGCGGCCGACAGGGCCGCAACATCGCGGGCGAACCACAGCCCCGTCTTGGGATCGGGCGGCGGGGTGAAACCGTCTGTCTCTTCGGGCCAATGCAGGTTGCCCTCCACCGTCGCCGGTCCCGACTCGCGCGGCTTGGCGCGGTCGTCATCGGTCAGGAACCCGCGATCCACCAGCACGCGGCGGCCATCCGCCGTCTCGAAGACCTCGACCACGCGCACACCCGCGCCGATCTGCTTGCGGCTGACCAGAATATCCGCATGTTCCCCCGTGAACCGCCCCGTCGCCGTCACCGGCATATAGCGGTCGGCCACAGGATCCACCGTCGCAGGCAAAGCCACCGGCGCATCCGCGATGCGCGCCGCGATCTCGGCCAGCACGCCCTCTTTCCACGCCAGACGCTGCATCTGCCAGACCCCGAGCGAGATCAGGATCGCCCCGCCCAAGAGGCCGACCAGCAGCGGAAAGATCATGCGACGCGTCATTCTCGTCCTCCGGTCAAAAGGAAAGGCGCGCACCCGAAGGGGTCCGCGCCTTCCCGCAAGGTTCAGGGGGGCGGGGCGCCGCCCCCCTCTCTCCGATCAGCGCAGGGGTCAGCGACCCCAGACGTAGATCGAAGCAAAGAGGAACAGCCAGACCACGTCGACAAAGTGCCAGTACCAGGCGGCGGCCTCGAACCCGATATGCTTCTCGGGGGTGAAATGGCCTTTCAGCGCGCGGATCAGGCAGACGGTCAGGAAGATCGTCCCGATGATGACGTGGAAGCCATGGAAGCCCGTCGCCATGAAGAAGTTGGCGCCGTAGATGTTGCCCGCGAAACCGAAGGCGGCATGGCTGTATTCATAGGCCTGGAAGCCGGTGAAGATCACCCCGAGGACGATGGCAAGGATCAGCCCGTTCACCAGATCCTTGCGGTTGTTCTCGTGCACCAGCGCATGGTGTGCCCAGGTGGCGGCGGCGCCCGAGCAGAGCAGGATCAGCGTGTTGATGAGCGGCAGGTGCCAGGGATCGAAGGTCTCGATCCCGGCCGGCGGCCAGACGCCGTCGATCGCGGGGCTGTCGGGGCCCATCGGATAGAGCGCATGCTTGAAGAAGGACCAGAACCACGCCGCGAAGAACATCACTTCAGACATGATGAACATGATGAAGCCATAGCGCAGGCCGATGCGGACCACCGGCGTGTGGTCGCCCACCTGGCTTTCCTTCACCACATCCGCCCACCAGCCGAACATGACATAAAGCACGCCGACAAGGCCGATCAGACCCAGCCACGGGCCGTTGCCATGCATCCACAGCACGGCACCGAACAGCATGACAAAGGCAGTCACCGCCCCCAGAAAGGGCCAGATCGACGGCGGCAGGATGTGGTAATCGTGGTTCTTGGCGTGTGCCATTCCGGTTCCCTCGCGTTTCTTGTCAGTTTACCGCCTCGCCCGCAGGCACGGCAAGCGCGGCCTGTTCCTCGGGAAGGGGTTGTTCGTAAAAGGTGTAGGAGAGCGTGATCTCCTTCACGAATTTGCCTTCGGGGTCGGTGACGATGGCAGGGTCCACGAAGAAGGACACCGGCATCTCGACCCGCTCGCCGGGTTGCAGCACCTGCTCGGTAAAGCAGAAACAGGCGATCTTGGCGAAATAGCCGCCAGCCGCATCGGGCGCGACGTTATAGCTCGCCGTGCCCGCCACCGGCTTGTCGGTCGGGTTATAGGCCTCGTAGAAGGCGATGGCATTCTCGCCGATCCGCACCGTCATCTCGCGCTGCACGGGGCGGAATTCCCACGGCATCCCCCGCTCGGTCGAGGCGTCGAACTTCACCACCACGGTCTGGTCAAGGATGGTATCGGGCGCAACCTCGGCCACGCCAGTCGTGCCGCCAAAGCCCGTGACGCGGCAGAACCAGTCGTAGAAGGGCACGGCGGCAAAGGACAGCGACGCCATGGTCACGACGACACCCACCAGATAGACGGCAGTCTTGTTCTGCGATTTCATTGCCCCTCCTCCGGTTCGGCCATCTCGGGACGGACGCTGTGGTCGAAGGCCTGCATCGGCTCGCCGCGCGTGACCTTCACCACGGTCAGCGCGAAGACCAGCAGGATGAACAGGCCCAGCGTCACCGCCACGCCGACATTGCGCCCGAGGCGGCGCTTGTGGATTTCATGCTCGGGCGGGAAGGCCATCACCACCCCCCCATGCCATAGGGCTTCAGCGCGGCTTCCGCGAGGAAGGCCCCGAAATGCAGGAAAAGATAGTAAAGCGAGAAGCGGAAGACCGATTTCTCGACCGCGTAATTGTCCGCCTCGGCCGCATCCTCGTGGCGCTTCCAGATGCGCCACGCCCCCACAAGGAACCACGCGTTCAGCGCGACGGCAGCCGCCAGATAGATCGGCCCGCCGATCGAGGTGAAGGCCGCGCCCACGGCCACGGGGGCCAGCAGGATCGTGTAGACGAGGATGTGGTTGCGGGTGGACCGGCGCCCGTGCGTGACGGTCAGCATCGGCACGCCCGCATTGGAATAGTCATCCTTCATGAACAGCGCCAGCGCCCAGAAATGCGGCGGCGTCCACATGAAGATCAGCGCGAACATCAGCACGCTCTCGATCGACACGGTGCCCGTCGCGCAGGCCCAGCCGATCATGGGCGGGAAAGCCCCCGCCGCGCCGCCGATCACGATGTTCTGCGGCGTCGACCGCTTCAGCCACATCGAATAGACCACGGCATAGAAGAAGATGGTGAATGCCAGCAGCCCCGCCGACAGCCAGTTCGCCGCCAGACCCAGCATCACCACCGCGATGCCCGACAGGCCAAGGCCCACCGCCAGCGCCTCGCCCGCCGTGACCTTGCCCGCGGGCACGGGGCGGCCCTTGGTCCGGCGCATCACAGCGTCGATATCGGCATCCCACCACATGTTCAGCGCGCCCGACGCCCCCGCGCCCAGCGCGACGAACAGGATCGAGGCAAAGGCGATGACCGGATGCACGCCGACGGGCGCCACCAGCAGACCCACCAGCGCGGTAAAGACGACCAGCGACATCACGCGCGGCTTCAGAAGCTGCACGTAATCGCCGAAACCCGCCTCTCCCGGCTGCTCGTAGGCGCGGATATCGCTCATGACCTTGTCCATCCTTCCGGTGGGGAAAAGGCCCCGGTCCACCGGGGCCATCCCTGCCACGCCGCCCCCGGACGGGGCGCGGCGATCAGTTCGAGGCCAGCGTCACCGGCGCCGCCAGATCGGCATCCGACAGCATGACATCGCCCGCTTCCGCCTTGGCAACCCATGCCGCATAGACCTCTTCGGACACGACCTTCACGGTGATCGGCATATAGGCGTGGTCCTTGCCGCAAAGTTCCGAGCACTGGCCGAAATAGATGCCCTCGCGCTCGGCCTTGAACCACAGATGGGCGATGCGGCCCGGCACGCCGTCCTGCATCACGCCGAAGGCCGGAATCTTCCACGAATGGATCACGTCCGCCGCCGTCACGTTCATCACGATGGTCTTGCCAACGGGCACAACCACGGCGGTATCGGTGGCCAGCAGGTACTGGCTTTCGTCGTAGCCATGCGCGGCCAGTTCTTCCTTGGGCAGCATGAAGCTGTCAAAGGCGATGGGCGCGGCATCGGCGGCTTCGGTCACGCCGTTATCGGTGTATTCATAGGACCAGTACCACTGGTTGCCCGTCACCTTGATGGTGACATCCGCCACCGGAATCTCCTGCTGCTTGAACAGCACCGGCAGCGAGAAGGCACCGATGAACACAAGGATCAGGATCGGGACGACCGTCCATGCCACTTCCAGCGGCGAGTTATGGGTGAAGGTCGCCGGCGTCTTGTTGGCGCGCTGGTTGTAGCGGATCATCACCCAGATGAGCAGGGCGGTGACGAAGATCGTGATCACCGTGATGATGATCAGGATCATGTGGTCCAGCCCCTGAAGGTCGCGCGCCAGTTCCGTGGCGGCCGGCTGGAAACCCATTTCCTTGGGCAGCGGCTGCCCCACGACTTCCAGCCCCTGCGCGAAGGCCGCGCCGGACGAAACCATGCCGACGCCAGCCGCGGCCACAGCGTTGAAAGAGCTCAGAAAACGCATGTTCTATTCCCGTTCGAGTGCGCGGCCTTGGGCCGCTGCTTTTTCTTCCACGTCTCGCCCGCAACCGGCAGCCACGCAGAATCCCGTTGTTTCCCGACCGCTTGAAACCATATTAGGGGCTGCGCGGCAAGCCAAACCGTTGCGGCAAAAGCGCGCCATTTGACACAGATCAAGGACACCCCCCATGACCGAGGCACCCTTCCGTCCCTTCGAGACGGCGCTGGACGAGGCATCCGCGCTCGCCATCCTGCGCGCGGCGACGGCGGGGGCGGATGACGGCGAACTCTTCCTCGAACGCCGCCGGTCCGAGGCGATCGTTCTGGATGACGGGCGCATCAAGACAGCCTCCTACGATGCTTCCGAAGGCTTTGGCCTGCGCGCCGTGCGGGGCGAGGTGGCGGGCTATGCCCATTCCACCGAAATCTCGGAACGCGCCCTGCGCCGGGCCTCGGAAACCGCGCGTCTGGCGGTGGGCGACGGCGGCGGGGTGATGGCCCCCGCGCCGCTGGGCACCAACCGCCGCCTCTATGGCGATGCCGACCCGATGGCCGACGCCGCCTTCCCCGTGAAGATCGACCTCCTGCGCGAGATCGACGCCTATGCCCGCGGCCTCGACCCCCGCGTGGTGCAGGTGTCGGCCACCCTCTCGGCCGGCCTGCAAGAGGTGGAAATCCTCCGCCCCGAAGGCCTGCGCCTGTCCGACATCCGCCCGATGGCGCGGCTGAACGTGTCGGTGATCGTCGAACAGGACGGCCGGCGCGAAAGCGGCGGCATGGGTGGCGGCGGCCGCTTCGGCCTTGCCCGCCTGATGGCGCGCGACCACTGGCAGCCCATGGTGGCCGAGGCACTGCGGATCGCACTCGTCAATCTCGACGCAGAACCCGCACCGGCGGGCGTGATGGACGTGGTCCTCGGCCCCGGCTGGCCCGGCATCCTGCTGCACGAGGCGATCGGCCACGGGCTGGAGGGTGACTTCAACCGCAAGGAAACCTCGGCCTTCGCGGGGCTCATGGGCCAGCGCATCGCGGCGCCGGGCGTCACCGTGCTGGATGACGGCACGATCCCCGACCGGCGCGGCTCGATCAGCGTGGATGACGAGGGCACGCCCTCGGGGAAGAACGTGCTGATCGAGGACGGCATCCTCGTGGGCTACATGCAGGACCGCCAGAACGCCCGCCTGATGGGCGTGGCCCCCACGGGCAACGGTCGGCGCGAGAGTTTCGCGCATATCCCGATGCCGCGGATGACCAACACCTACATGCTGGCGGGCAAGGACGATCCGGCGGCGATCCTTGCCGACCTGAAGGACGGCATCTATGCCGTGGGCTTCGGCGGCGGTCAGGTGGACATCACCAACGGCAAGTTCGTCTTTTCCTGCACCGAGGCCTACCGCGTCCGGAACGGCAAGATCGGCGCGCCGGTCAAGGGTGCCACGCTGATCGGCGACGGGGCGACCGCGCTCAAGGGCATCCGCGCCATCGGCAACGACCTGAAGCTCGACCCTGGCATCGGCAATTGCGGCAAGGCGGGGCAATGGGTGCCCGTGGGTGTGGGCCAGCCCACGCTGCTGATCGGCGGGCTCACCGTGGGTGGCTCGGCCACCTGAACCGTCGCGCCGAAGGGGGGCCTTCTGCCCCCCTTGGCGCAGGGCGCCTCACCCCCCGAGGATATTTCCGCAGAGAAGAGGGGGCATCTGCCCTGCTCCGGCTTTCTTCTCTGCCCGATATCCTGCGGGGGGGTGCAAAGCCCCCCTGCCCCGCCCGCCACCCGCGCCGTCAGCGGTTGAACTTCCCCTTCAGCGCATCGGCAAAGGCATTCCCCCCGCCCCCCGCCTTCGGGGCCGAGGACATCGGCCCGCGCGGCGGCTGGCCCTTCGGTGCGGACGGCCCACGTTCGCGCGCCTGTTCGCGCGCCTGACCGGAGTCGGACCGCATCGTCAGACCGATCCGCTTCCTTGCCGCGTCCACCTCGACCACGCGCACCTTCACCACATCGCCCGCCTTTACCACCTCATGCGGGTCCTTGACGAAACGGTCGGCCAACTGGCTGACATGGACCAGCCCGTCCTGATGCACCCCGATATCGACAAAGGCCCCGAAGGCCGCGACGTTGGTCACGGTGCCTTCCAGCATCATGCCGGGCTTCAGGTCCGAAATCTCGTTCACACCCTCGGTGAATGTCGCGGTCCGGAAGGACGGGCGCGGGTCGCGGCCGGGCTTTTCCAGTTCGGCCAGAATGTCCTTCACCGTGGGCAGACCGAAACGCGCATCGACAAAGGCACGCGGGTCCACCTGCTTCAGCGCCGCCGCATCCCCCATCAGGCTCCGGATATCCCGCCCGCAGGCCGCCACGATCCGGCGCGCCACGTCATAGGCCTCGGGGTGGACGGAAGAGGCATCCAGCGGCTCTGCCCCGTCCGGAATCCGCAGGAACCCCGCCGCCTGTTCAAAGGCCTTTGGCCCCAGCCGCGCCACCTTCAGCAGGTCGCGCCGCGTGCGGAAGGGCCCGTTCTGGTCGCGATGCGCGACAATGGCATCGGCCAGCGACGGCCCCACCCCCGACACCCGCGCCAAGAGCGGGGCCGAGGCGGTGTTCAGATCCACCCCCACCGCGTTCACCGCATCTTCCACCACCGCTTCCAGCGACCGGCCCAGACGGTGCTGGTCCACGTCATGCTGGTATTGCCCCACGCCGATCGACTTCGGCTCGATCTTCACAAGCTCTGCCAGCGGGTCCTGCAACCGCCGCGCGATGCTGACCGCGCCGCGCAGGGACACGTCCAGATCGGGGAACTCCCGCGCGGCAAGCTCCGAGGCCGAATAGACCGACGCGCCCGCCTCGCTCACGATCACCTTCACGGGCTTCTCGGTCCCCGGCAGGACGGCCAGCAGGTCCGCCACCATCTTCTCCGTCTCGCGGCTGGCGGTGCCGTTGCCGATGGCGATGAGCTGCACCTTGTGCTTCCCGATCAGCTGCGCCAGCGCCACCTGCGCGCCGCGCAGGTCGTTCTTGGGCTGGAAGGGATAGACCGTATCGGTCGCCAGAACCTTGCCCGTGGCATCGACCACCGCCACCTTCACCCCCGTCCGGATGCCGGGGTCCAGCCCCATCGTGGCCTTTCCCCCCGCAGGCGCGGCCAGCAGCAGGTCCTTCAGGTTCCGCGCAAAGACGCGGATCGCCTCTTCCTCGGCCCGCTCGCGCATCTCGCCCATCAGGTCCAGCGTCAGCGAGGTGCGGATCTTCACCCGCCACGCCCAGGCCGCCGCCTCGCGCAGCCAGCGGTCGCCCGGCCCTTGCGTCGCCGTGCCCAGCGCCGCCCCGCAGGCGCGCTCGGCCGGACTGTCGCCCTTGGGCGCATCGGCGTCGATCTCCAGATCCAGCGTCAGCACCCCCTCGTTCCGCCCGCGCAGCATGGCCAGCACGCGGTGCGAGGGTGCCGTGGCCCAAGCCTCGGAATGGTCGAAATAGTCCGAAAACTTCGCCCCCTCCTGCGCCTTGCCATCCACGACCTTCGCGACCAGCTTCGCCACCTGCTTCATATGCGACCGGAGCCGCCCCAGCAGATCGGCATTCTCGGCCAGCCCCTCGGCCACGATGTCGCGCACGCCCTCCAGCGCGGATTTCACATCCGGCACGGCCTCGGTCACATAGGCCGCCGCCAGAACCGCCGGATCGGCCACGCGGTCGGCCAGAATCGCCTCGGCCAGCGGTCCCAGCCCGTTTTCCCGCGCGATCATCGCGCGGGTGCGCCGCTTGGGCTTGTAGGGCAGGTAGATATCCTCGAGCTCCGCCTTCGTCGCGGCTTTCAGGAGAGAGGCGCGCAGCACATCCGTCATCTTCCCCTGTTCCTCGATCGAGGACAGGATCGCCGCCCGACGCGTCTCCATCTCGCGCAGATAGGCCAGACGATCCGCCAGCGTGCGAAGCTGGGTGTCATCCAGCCCCCCCGTCGCCTCCTTGCGGTAGCGCGCGACGAAGGGCACCGTCGCGCCCTCGTCCAGCAGGTCGACGGCCGCGCCCACCTGCGCGGGGGTGGCTCCGATCTCGGCGGCGATCACCGAGGCGATCATCTGGGGGATTCGGCGGGCGCTATCGTCTTGCATGGGTATCCTTGGCTTCGGCACTGCTGTGGAAAGCGGACCATAACCGCCCCTCCCGCCCGTTCCAAGCCCGCCACGGATCGCACACCCGTCCCGCGCGGGGGAACCCGCACGGATGCGGCGGGTTGGTCGCGTATCGCCCGCTGGACAGGAGAAATGCCGCAATGCGCCGAGCCGTCCTGTTCTGGTGCCTCTTGGCGGGGGTCGCGCTCGGCGGGCTGTTCGACGGCATCGCCCTGCACCGGCTGCTGCAATGGCACCATCTTCTCTCCCGTCCCGCAGCCGCGGCGGCCGAGACGCAGCATCTGCGCTGGGACGCGCTTCTCGATGCGCTGATGTGGCTGGCACTCGTGGCCGCGCTGGGTGGACTGGTCCGCCACCGCCCCGCGCTTCTGGTGATGACCGCCCGCGTCCAGATCGGTGCGGCCCTGGCAGGCTTCGGCCTGTGGCATGTCGCGGACGCAGCCGTGGCCCATTGGGCGCTGGGGCTGCACCGGATCCGGCCCGGCGCACCCGACCCGCTCTTCTGGGATCTGCTGTGGCTTGCGCTCTTCGGCCTTGCCCCCGCGCTGGCGGGGCTGGTGCTCCTGCGCCGCCAGACCACCGCCCCCCTTGCCGCAGCCGACGGAACATCCCCGACCGCGCGGCGTTTGCATGTGACCCGCCGCGACAGGAAAGGCCCGCCCCATGTCCCCCCGCGCTCCGGCAGCCTCTCGTGACCGCCACGCCCCCCGCGACCGCATCCGTGACGCCTCGCCCGACGGGGCCGATGCCCGCATAAGGCGCGACACGCTGGAACGCCTTGCGCGGGCCGGTGCCCAGCCTGCCACCATCCCCGCCGAGCTGGACCGCAACGCCCGCGAATGGGACGTGGAACGCGCGCTGATGGCCAATGCCGCAACCCTCGCCCTGTCGGGGGCGCTGCTTGCCCTGACCGCCGACCGCCGCTTTGCCCTCGTGCCCGCCGTGGTGGGGGGATTTCTCCTCCAGCACGCGGTGCAGGGGTGGTGCCCGCCCCTGCCCGTCCTGCGCGCCCTGGGCTTCCGCTCGCCGCAGGAGATTGCCGCGGAACGCACCGCCCTGCGCCTGCTTGCCGGGGAACTGGCCCCGCCCGATCCCGCCAGCCGCCCCCGCGACCGCGCCGCCCGCGCGCTGCAGATGGCCGAGGGGACGGCGCCGTGACCCTGTCCTCCGACCCCTGTCAGGCGGGTGCGGACGACGGCCCGCGCCCCTTCACCGGCGATCCGGCCGATCCCCTTGCCGTCGCCCGTTGGCGGCGCGACGAACGGAAACGCCTGCGCGCGGGACGGATGCGGCTGTCCACCGCGGCCCGTGACAGGATCACCGCCGCGATTGCCGGGCATCTGGCAAGCCTGCTGTCCGGCACCGACCTGTCGGGGCGGATCGTCGGGGGGTACTGGCCCATCCGGGGCGAACCCGACCTGCGGACCTTCCTCTCCGGCCTGCGGGCACGCGGCGCGGTCCTGTCCCTGCCGGTCTGCGAAACACCCGTCCAGCCCATGCGCTTCCGCCGCTGGCAACCCGAACAGGACATGGTGCGCGGACATTGGGGCATCCCCGTCCCGCCCGTCGCGGCGGGCGAGGTCCGGCCCGAACTGATTATCGTCCCGCTTCTGGGCTGGGACATGGACCGCTACCGTCTGGGCTTCGGCGCGGGATATTTCGACCGCACGCTGGCCGCACTCCACCCGCGCCCCTTCTGCATCGGCACCGGCCTGCAGGCCGCGCATCTGCCCACGATCGCGCCCCAGCCGCATGACGTGCCCATGGATGCGATCGTCACCGAACTCGGCCTGCAGGCCGGCACGATTCCCGAAGGCGGGGCTTTGCCTTCCGCCCGCAAGACGGACTAGGATGCAGGGCAGCGCGCCAACCCCGCGCTGGAGGGTCCCCACCGGACAGGACATGCCCGCAACCGCCAGCTTCACCATCGCCACGTGGAACATCCACAAAGGGATCGGCACCGACCGCCGCCGCGATCTGGGCCGCACGGCGGCCGTCATCGCGGAAATCGCCCCCGACATCATCACCTTGCAAGAGGCCGACCTGCGTTTTGGCACCCGCGCGGGCCTGCTCGACCTTGACCGCCTGCGGATCGAGACCGGCCTCGCCCCCGTCCGGCTGGACCGGCCCGGCCCCTCGCATGGCTGGCACGGCAACCTGATCCTTGCCCGCGATGCGCGTGTCCTCGACCTTCTGCCCGTCCGCCTGCCGGGACTGGAACCGCGCGGCGCGGTGATCGCGGAACTGGAAATGGCGGGGCTGACCCTGCGCGTCATCGCCGCGCATCTGGGCCTTCTGCCCCGCTCCCGCCGCCAGCAGGCCGAGGCGATCCGCGACGCGCTGGACAGCCGCGCCGCGATGCCGACCTTGCTGATGGGCGATCTGAACGAATGGCGCTTCGGCCCGCGCTCGCCCCTTGCGGCGCTGGAACACCATGTCACGCCCGCCCCGCCCGTCCGCAGCTTTCCCGCCCGCCTGCCGCTCCTGCCGCTCGACCGCATCATGACCGGCCCCGAAGGCCGCATCGACGCCCTCGCCCCGCATGACAGCCCGCTCGCCCGCCGCGCCTCCGACCACCTGCCGGTGAAGGCCCGCCTCACCCTTCCCGCCCCGCAGCGCAGCCGGAACGACCCGCGCAACCACCCCGACCCTGCCCCGCCGGACAGGGGGAACAGCCCGTGATCGGCACGCTGATCTTCTGGCTCTCGCTGGCGGGGATTCTGGCCTTCGTGGCCTCGGCGGTGCTCCTGCGCTCTTACACCCGCTTTGCCCGCCGCGCCCGCGGCGCGCCCAGCCACTGCCTGCCGCGCGGCGCGCAGGCGACGCCGCTGGACCGTCTGGTCGACGCTGCCCTCGCCGCCCATGCCGGGGGCGAAGGCCGCTCCGGCCTGCGCTGCCTGCTCGACCCCAAGGACGCCTTCGCCGCCCGCAGCCTATCGGCGGTAGAGGCGGGGCGCAGTCTCGATCTCATCTACTACATCTGGAAAACCGACACCTCGGGCTGGCTGCTGATGGCCGATCTTCTGGCCGCAGCCGACCGTGGCGTCCGCGTCCGCCTGCTGCTCGATGACATCAACGTGCAGGGCTTCGATCTGGCCTTCCTCGGCCTGAACCAGCACCCCAACATCGAGGTGCGCCTGTTCAACCCCCTGCGGAACCGCGGCCACTGGATCCGGCGCGGCACCGAATTCGCGCTTGGCCTGTCGCGCTTCAACCGCCGGATGCACGGCAAGGTCTGGATCGCCGATGGCCGCCTTGCCATCCTTGGTGGGCGCAATGTGGGCGACACCTATTTCGCCGCCCCGGGCAGCGGGGCACGGCGCGCGCAGGATGCCGACATGGTGCTCGTCGGCGACCGCGTGGCGCAGGTCGAGTCGGTTTTCGACAGTTTCTGGAACCTCGGCCTCTCGCTGCCCATCCTCACCCTCTGGCCGCGCTTCCGTGTCAGCGAACGCCGCTTCCGCCGCCGCCTGATCCGGCACAGCACCGCGCCGCTCTCGGCCAATTGGCGGATGCAGGCCATCGCAGGACGCAGCGCGGCCGATCTTCTGATCACCCCCCTGCGCTGGACGACCGAGGTCACCGTCCTCTCCGACCCGCCGGACAAGGCACTGGGCCACCGCAGCGGGCCGTGGCTGCTTGACAGCATCGCAGACCTTCTGCGCAACGCCACGCAGGAAATCTGCCTCACCACCCCCTATTTCGTCCCCGGCGCGCCCGGTCTGGGCCTGCTGACCGACCTTGCCGGAAAAGGCATCCGCGTCAGGGTCCTGACCAATTCGCTCTCGGCCACCGACCTGTTCAGCGTCCATGCCGCCTATTCGCATTACCGCCGTCCGCTGCTTCTGTCGGGCGCGGAACTCCACGAATTCGCGCCGCCCCGACGCGCCCATCGCGGCCGCGACTTCCTGCATTCCAAGGTTTTCGTGATCGACCGCGACCGCGCCCTCGTCGGATCGCACAATTTCGACATGCGCTCGGCCTATATCAATATCGAACTCGGCCTGCTCTTCCGCGAGGCCACGCTGGTGGCGGAACTGGCCGATCTCTTCGACCGCCAGACCCGACCGGACAGCGCCTTTTCCGTGACGCTCGAAGACGGGCAGCTCCACTGGAACATCGCCGAGCACGGCCGCGCAGGCCGCGAACGATACGAGCCCGAGGCCTCCCCCGCCCGCCGCGCGGCCTCATGGATCATCGCGCGCCTGCCGCATGACTGGTTCTAGGCCGGCGGCAGGATCAGGATCGCGCGGAAATCGTCGACATGGGTCAGCGTGGTCCCCGTCGCCACCTCGGCCCCGCCGTCATCCCGTCGGACCGACTCCACCGCCGCGCGACAGTTCCGCCGCCCCCATCCGCCCCCGTGAATTACGTATTCTACGTCATCCGCATCCGCGCCAGCGCCGCCGCCCTGACCCGTGCCATGCCTGCCGCCCCTTCCGGCGTCACCGCGCGGAACTCCACCGTGTCATGCGGGCGCAACTGGACAAAGCCATCCAGCTCCGCCCCTGCCAGCGTTGCGATCTTGGGATAGCCCCCCGTCGTCTGGTGATCGGCCAGCAGCACCGTCGCCACCCCGTCCCCCGCCACCTGCACCGCCCCGCGCAGCACGGGTTCCGACGGGATGCCCAGCGCCCCCTCGGGCGCCAGCGACGGGCCGCGCAGCCGCACGCCCATCCGGTCATAGGCATCCGTCAGCCGGAACGCGTCGCCCAGCAGCCTGTCGATCTGACCCGACGCGAAGAACCGCTCCTGCGGGCCGATGACCACGGCCACCTCGTCGCGCGACCGCGCCCAGACCGGACAGGGCAGATCGCGCGCAGGCAGGACGCGCGCCTCCTCGACCACCAGCCGCCGACCCGCCGCCACCGCCCCGCCCCCCAGCCCCGACAGCGCATGGGTGGCCGCACTGCCCAGCCATTCCGGCACGACCAGCCGCCCCGCCGGGGCCAGCACGCACCACGCCCCCCATGGCCCGCGCCGGACCGACAGCCGCTCACCCTCGGTCAGGGTCACCACCGACCACGACCCGCAGCGCAGGGCCCCCGCCTGCACCACGAACCCGCCCCCGGCGATGGCCAGCGACAGCCGCCCCTCCTCGACCTCCAGCACCAGCCCGCCCAGCGACACCTCCACCGCCGCCGCGCCCGCGGGGTTTCCCGCCGCGCGATTGGCCAGCGCCAGCGCCACGCGGTCCATCGCGCCGCTCGCCGGTACGCCAAAGCGCATCAGCCCCGCGCGCCCGCCATCCTGCACCGAACAATGCGGCCCCGCCTCGACCACCCGCAGCACCGCCCGCGCCATCACGCCCGCTCCGCCCTGTGGAAGTCGTCCAGCCCGACGCGGCGGAACCGCACGCGGTCGCCCACGTCGAACAGGAAGGGCCGCGCCGCATCCCCCGTCAGCACCCGCGTGGGCGAACGGCCGACGATCCACCACCCCGTCGGCATGGTCAGCGTCGTCACCAGACATTGCCTGCCCGCGATGATGACCGACCCCGCCGCCACCCCCCGCACCGGCGCGGCCTTGCGCGGCAGGCGCAGGCTTTCGTCCAGACCCGACAGATAGGCATAGCCGGGCGAGAAGCCGTACATCGCCACGCGATATTCCCCCGCCAGATGCGCGGCAATCACCGCCTCTTCGTCCAGACCGGTCTGCGCCGCGACCGCCGCCAGATCGCGCCCGAATTCCCCGTCGTAACAGACCAGAACCTCGCGCTCCGCTCCGGACACCGCCGCCGCGCCCGCCACGGCCAGCCGGTCGCGCAGGTCCGCCCTGACCGCCGCATGGTCCGTCACCATCGGATCGAACACCACCAGCAGGTTCACCAGCGCGGGCACCACCTCCACCTGCCCCGCCACCGGATCCGTCGCCAGCGCATGGTCCAGCGCCCAGACCCGCGCCTGCACCTCGTCCCCCGCGCGCGCGCCCAGTTCCACCAGAACCGCACGGTCAGAAACGCAAACCAGCCGCGGAAAATCCATCAGCCGCCCGCAAAGGGGCGCAAGCTCACCCCCGCCCCCTCGAGCCGTGCCCGCAGCGTGCGCGCCATCTCCACCGCCGCCGGATTGTCGCCATGCACGCAGATCGACCCCGCCGCCAGCGCCACCTCGCCCCCGCCCAGCACGGGAATCCGCCCCGTCTCCAGAAACCGCAGCATCCGCTCTGCCGCCGCGTCGGGATCGTGCAGTACCGCCCCCGCCTGCGACCGCGGCACAAGCTGGCCATTGGCCTGATAGGCGCGGTCGGCAAAGACCTCGGACACCACATCCAGCCCCGCCTTGCGCCCCTGCACCTCCAGCTCGGTCCCCGATATCGCCAGAAGCATCAGCCGCCCGGGCAAAGCCGCCACGGCCCCCGCAACCGCCGCCGCCACCTCGGCCCGCTCGGCCGCCAGATTGGCCAGCGCCCCGTGCGCCTTGACATAGCGCACCGTTACACCGGCCAGCGCCGCCACGCCCTGAAGCGCGCCGACCTGCGCGGCCACCATGCGCCCGATCTCGGCGGGCGCCATCGGGATCACCCGCCGCCCGAACCCCTCGCGGTCGGCATAGCCCGGATGCGCCCCCACCACGACGCCCCGCTCGGCCGCCAGCCGCAGGGTGGCATACATCACCTCCGGATCGCCGGCATGGCCACCGCAGGCGACATTGGCGCTGCTGACGATATCCAGCATCGCCGCGTCATTTCCCATGACCCAAGGCCCGAAACTTTCGCCCAGATCGGAATTCAGATCGACCACCCGCGCCATCGCAGCCCCCTCCGACTCGGGCCGATCCTGCCTGCCCCCGCCCCGCGGCGAAAGCCCCGAAACGCCACGCGCCCGCCAAAACCCGCCAGCCCCCGCCGCGCTATTTGCGGAAGATCGACACCAGATCGGTCGGCGCCTCGGCCCGCCCGCCCAGATCCAGATGCTCCTGGATATGGCGCAGATGGTCGTCCATCAGCGCCGCCGCGCGGTCCCCGTCGCGGTCGCGGAACGATCCCAGAATGTCCCCGTGATCCTCGTCCCGGCAATTCGACACGCCCGGACTGCCGAAAATCCCGATGATCAGCGATGTGCGCGTCACCAGCTCCTTCACCATCCGCAGCGCGACCGCATTGCCCGCCACCTCGGCCAGCAGCACATGGAACTGTCCCGACAGCCGGATCGCATCGCGCCTGCGGTTTTCCGCATGGGCCTCGTTCTCCAGCCGCAGATGCTCCTCCAGCCGCGCCCAGTCGGCATCCGTCGCCCGCTCCACCGCCAGCCGCGCCACGTTCGGCTCGATCATCAGCCGCGCCTCGAACACCTCGCGCGCCTGCTCGGCCGTGGGCGAGGCGACGAAGGCCCCGCGATTGGGCAGCAATTCCACCACCTCGCGGCTGGCCAGAAGCAGAAGGCTCTGCCTGATCCGCATCCGCCCGACACCGAAGGCCTCGCACAGCGAGGCTTCCGACAGCTTCGTTCCGGGTGGCAGCCGCTGGTCGATCACCGCCTCGAAGATTCGGTCGACGATCTCGTCCTCGGCCAGCTCTTCCGTCCGGGGCTCCTCGAGCGCAGCCCCCGTGTCCATGCCCATGATCTGCCTGCCGCCATTTCCTTGTGCATCAACACTATAAACCTGCCGCCTCAACCATCAAGAAAAGAGTCGTCGGCAGTTTGCGAAGTTTTTGTTGACAATTTCGTCAACAAATCCGTCAATCATCCGACGGCGGCGAGAAATGACCGCGCAGTCCAACTGGGAGACAGCAAATGCAAAGACGCACTTTCATCGCGACGGCGGGCTTGTCGCTTGCCTTTTCGCTCACCGCATCCGTGGCCGCATGGGCCGAGAATGCCACGCTGAAGATCGGCTTCGTGGGCGTGACCTCGGGCCCGGCCGCCGCATGGGGCATTTCGAACCAGCGGTCGATGGAGACCCGCGCGGCCTGGCTGAACGAACTGGGTGGCGTGCAGATCGGTGACACCACCTACAACATCGAGATCGTCGCCTTCGACGACCAGAAAGACCCCAAGCGCGCCATCGCGGGCATGGAAAAGATGGCGCAGGACGGCATCCACTATGTCGTCGGCCCCAATGTCGATGATGGCGCCGCCGCCGTGCGCCCCGTGGCCGAACAGAACGGCATCATGTACTTCCCCTATGCCTTCCCGAAAGAGCTCTACACCGCGCCCGCATCCAACGCGATCCTCGGCATGGTGGCCAACTACCAGTCGGGCCCGGCCATCTACAAACACCTGATGGAAACCAAGGGCGTCAAGAAGGTGGCCTTCGTCGCCGCCAATGAATCCGACCCGCTCTCGCAGCGCGACTCGGGGGTCGAGGCCGCCAAGGCGCTGGGTCTTGAAGTCGTCTCGGACAGCGTGACCTATCAGGTCGACACCACCGACTTCACCCCCGTCCTGCTGCCGGTGATCCAGTCGGCCCCCGACCTGCTGGTCCTGTCGGGCGTGTCGCCCGCCAACGCCCCGCAGCTGATCCGTTCGGCACGCGAGCTGGGCTATACCGGCCTCATCTCGACCGAGACCGCGCAGGATGCGCAGGTCCTTCAGGAAGGTGCGGGCGAGCTTGCCAACGGCTTCATCTCGGTCGGAGGCGCCTCGACGCCGGAACTGGCCAGCGACGCGATGAAAGAATTCGTGGAACGCTACACGGCGATGTTCGGCGAATACAACGACGAGTCCAACACCAAGGTCTACGCGCTCGAATACATCATCGAAACGCTCAAGGCGAATCCCGCCGCGATCGACAATGTCGAGGAATTCAAGAAGACCATGGACACGTTCGAAGCCGCCAACCCCTTCATGGTGGGCGATGCGAAACTGACCTATGTCGGCACCTCCTCCTTCGGGCAGAAGCGTCAGGTCTCGGTCCCGCTGGTGGTGAACGAGTTCCAGAACGGCGCCTTCCAGACGCTCTTCGTCGCCAAGGTCGACTAAGACCTCCCCTTCCTCCATACGGCCCGGACCGGCGGATTTTCCGCCGGTCTCTCCCCGCTTGACCCCGGAGGTTCCCAATGGAACAGATTCTGGCCAACGGCCTCTACCTCGGCGCGCAATATGCGCTCATCGCCTTGGGGCTGACGCTCATCTTCTCGCTCATGAACGTGCTGAACTTCGCCCATGGGCAGATGTATGTGATGGGCGGCTTCGTGACCTATACCGTCGTGGCCCAGTTCGGCCTGCCCTTCATCGTGGGGCTGCTCGCCTCGGCGGTCGTGCTGGCCGTGATCGGGGCGGTCTGCGAGAGATTCCTGTTCCGAACCGTGATCAAGCGCTCCAAGCGCGAGGAGTCGACCATGCTCCTTGCGGCAGGGATCGCCTTCTTCCTCGACGCCGTGATCCTGCTGGTCTTCGGGGAAAAGCAGCGCGGCGTGCCCAAGATCGTGGATGGCGTGTTCAACTGGGACATGCGCCTGATCATGCCCTATGACCGCATCCTGATCGGCGCGCTGGCCATCGCCATGGTCGTGGGTTTCATCCTCTTCATGCAATATTCCCGCACCGGCCGCGCCATGCGGGCGCTGGCGCAAGATCGCATGGCCGCGCAACTGATGGGCGTCGATGTCGACCGCTACTCCATGATCGGCTTCGCGCTGGGTGCGATGCTGGCGGGGATCGTCGGCGGGCTTCTGGTCACCATCACCGGCATCAATCTGGGCATGGGCGGGCCGACCTCGGTCAAGGCGTTCCTCATGATCATGATCGGCGGCGCGGGCGTCATCTCGGGTGCCATCGCGGGGGGCTTCATCCTCGGCATGATGGAAAGCATCGGCCTGACCCTTCTCGCCGCCTATGGCGACGTCACCTATCTGGCGATCTTCGCCACCCTCCTCGTCTTCCTCGCCATCCGGCCGCAGGGCCTGATGGGCAAACCGTGGGGTTGAAACCATGACCACGCCCAAAATCCCCAACTCGGTCCCCACCAGCTTCGGCAACAGCGCGGCCAGCCGTCCCGGCAGCCTTGGCCCCGCCCGCCTCGCCGGTGTGGCAGCCTTCCTCGCCCTCGTCTTCGTCGCGGTGCCGCTGGGCATCGCCGCCTCGGGGCGCTGGGACTTCTACTACACGCTCACCTCGGTGGCGCTCCTGTCCATCGCCTCGGCGGGGGTGTGGCTCACCTTCTACATCGGGCGCATCAACATCGGTCAGGGCGCCTATGCGCTGGCGGGCGGCTATGTCTCGGCCGTCCTCATCACGCAGGTCGGGATGAGCTTCTGGCTCACCCTTCCGCTTGCGGGCCTTGCCTGCGCGGGCCTTGCCGTGCTGATCGGCCTGCCCATCCTGCGCCTGCGCGGCGTGTACTTCGCCATGGTCACGCTGGTCCTGACCGAAGTCGCCCGCCTCTCGGCCCTCGCGCTGCCCGTCACCAACGGCGCCAAGGGGATCACCTCGATCCCCCTGCCGGGCGAGCTGTCGGTCCTCGGCCTGACCATCATCCCCGACTTCGCCACGCTGGAAGACCCCAAACTCGCCTTCTACCTCGTCGCGGTGGCGCTGATGTGCCTGTCCTACCTTGCGCTCTGGCGGATCGTGAACTCGCGCCTCGGTCATCTCTGCCGCTCGCTGCAACAGAACGAGGAACTGGCCGCCTCCATCGGCGTCAACACCGCCCATCTGCGCGTGCTGGCCTATGCCATCTCCTCCTTCTTCGGGGGCGTCGCGGGGGCGATGTTCGTGTCGATCTCGCAATCCATCTACCCCTCCAGCTTCCAGGTAGCCGACAGCGTGAACTTCATGCTCAACTGCTTCCTCGGCGGGCTGGGCTATGTCTTCGGCCCGATGCTCGGCACGCTCCTGCTCTACTTCGGCTGGGATCTCCTCTTCACCACCGGCCAGTACCAGATGCTCATCTACTCCTCGGCCATGATCGTGCTGATGCTCGTCCTGCCCAACGGCCTGCTCAGCCTCTTCGACCGCAAGGGAGGCGGCAAATGACCCCCATCCTGCAAGTCAAAGGGATCACCAAACGTTACGGCGGCCTGACCGCGGTGAACGAGGTCAGCTTCGACGTGGCCGAGGGCGAGATCCTGTCCGTCATCGGCCCGAACGGCGCGGGGAAATCCACGCTCTTCAAGCTGATCTCCTCCTTCGTCACCCCCACCTCGGGCGAGGTGCTGTTCAAGGGCGACCGCATCTCGGGCCTCGCCCCGCATCAGGTGGCCCGCAAGGGCGTCGTACGCACCTTTCAGGAAACCACCATCTTCCGGTCCATGACCGTGCGCGAGAATGTCATCGTCGCCCATCACCTGCGCTCGCGCGCCTCGCTCCTGGGCTTCTTCCTCGGTACTTCGCTTGCGCGGCAGGACGAGGCGGAATTCGGCGCCTCGGCCGACGGGATCATCGACTTCCTCGGCATGGGCGCGATCCGCGACGAGCTGGCTTCCAACCTGCCGCAGGGACATCTGCGCGCGCTCGGCATGGCCATCGGCCTTGCCACCAACCCGCGCATCCTGCTTCTGGACGAACCCTTCGCCGGCATGAACCATGACGAGACGATGCGGATGGTCGGCCTCGTCCGCCGCCTGCGCGACGAACGGGGCGTGACGGTGCTTCTGGTGGAACATGACATGCCGGCGGTGATGAAGATCTCCGACCGCATCGTCGTGATCAACTTCGGCCAGAAGATCGCCGAAGGCACCCCCGCCGAGATCCAGTCCAACGAAAAGGTCATCGAAGCCTATCTGGGCAGCGAAGACGCCGCGATCGGGATGTAAGCCATGGGCCAGATGCTGAACTTCGACAATGTCGAACTGTTTTACGATCACGTCTACGCGCTCAAGGGCGTCTCCATCGACCTGAACGAGGGCGAGACGGTCGCGCTCATCGGCGCGAACGGGGCGGGCAAATCCTCGATCCTGCGCGCCATCACGGGCCTGCGGAAGATCAAGTCGGGCCGGATCGACTTCATGGGCGAACGGCTGGACGGCACCGCCCCCGCCGACATCGTCCGCAAGGGCATCGCCATGGTCCCCGAGGGGCGGCGCGTCTTTCCCTTCATGTCGGTCAAGGACAACCTGCTGATGGGCGCCTTCACCCGCAGCGACAAGGCCGACATCGCCCGCACGCTCGACAGCATCCTGACCCGCTTCCCGCGGCTCAAGGAACGCTACAACCAGCAGGCGGGCACCCTCTCGGGGGGCGAACAGCAGATGATGGTGATCGGGCGCGCCCTGATGGCCAAGCCGCGCCTGCTGCTTCTGGACGAACCCTCGCTGGGGATCGCGCCGAAACTGGTACAGGACATCGCCCGCGCCATCGTGGCGATCAGCCGCGATGAAAAGGTGTCGGTCCTGCTGGTGGAACAGAACTCGCGCATGGCGCTGTCGATCTCGAACCGCGCCTATGCGCTTTCCACCGGATCGGTCGTGCTGTCGGGCGAGTCCAAGGCGCTGATGAACGACGACCGCATCAAGGCCGCCTATCTCGGCGGCGAGGTCTGACATGCGCATCCTTCTGCTGAACCCCAACACCACCGCCTCGATGACCGAAAAGGCCGCCGCCGCCGCGCGCCGCGTCGCCTCGGCCGGGACCGAGATCGTGGCGCGCAACCCCGCCCGCGGCCCCGCCTCGATCGAAGGCTACTATGACGAGGCGATGAGCCTTGCCGGAATGCTCGACGTCATCCGCACCACGCCCGACGTGGACGCCGTCGTAATCGCCTGCTTCGACGACACCGGCCTCGACGCCGCGCGCTGCCTGACCGACAAGCCGGTGGTGGGGATCGGCGAGGCCGCCTATCACATGGCCTCGCTCATCTCCAACAAGTTCTCGGTCGTCACCACGCTTGCCCGTTCGGTGCCTGCGCTGGAACACAACCTGCACAAATACGGCCTGGCCTCGCGCTGTGCCCGCGTCCGGTCCTCCGAAGTCGCCGTGCTGGAGCTGGAGGAGCCGGGCAGCAACGCCTGCCAGCGCATCAGCGACGAGATCGGCCGCGCCGTGGCCGAGGACCGCGCCGAAGCCATCGTCCTTGGCTGCGCGGGCATGACCGACCTTGCCGACCAGCTTGCCGCCACGCACGGGCTGCCCGTGCTTGACGGCGTCTCCTGCGCGGTGACGATGTGCGAATCCATGGTCCGACTGCGGCTTCGCACCTCGCGTCTGGGGGGCTATGCCCCCGTTCCGGCGCACAAGCTGGCACCGGCCTGACCTCAGCACCGCAGACGGCCCGCCCTTCCGCGCGGGCCGTCCGCCCTGCCCCCGCCCTGCCCCCGTCCACGCCCTGCGGGTCAGCTCAGCGCAAGCAACCGCGCGATGCCCACCGGCGGCTCGGGGCAGAAGGGCAGCAGATACATCCGCCGTGCCAGCCCGTCCCTGATGCGCGCCACCTGCGCGGCCTCGCCCCTGATCCGCCGCAGCAGCAGCGGATCCGCCGTTCCCGTCCGCGCCAGCGACCGGTTCACCACCCAGGCCCAGGGTTCGATCTGCGCCCGCCGCAGATCGTCCTGCAATCCCGCCGCCTCTGAAACAGGCGTCGTCTCGGGCAGCGCGACAAGGATCACCTTCGTGTAATCGGGGTCCTGCAACCGCATAAGCGGCGTGACGATCCGCCCCTGCACCGGTCCCATGTCCTGCGTCATCTGGCGGTGATAGGCCCCCGTCGCATCCAGCAGCAGCAGCGTATGCCCCGTCGGCGCGGTGTCCATCACGACAAAGGCCCCCCGCGCCTCGGCCACGAGACGCGAAAAGGCATGGAACACCGCCACCTCCTCGGTGCAGGGCGAGGCAAGGTCCTCGCGCATCAGCGCACGGTCTGCCTCGTCCAGATCGCGCCCCTTGGTCGCCAGCACCTTCTCGACATAGCGCGCGGTCTCGGCCACGGGGTCGATCCGGTCGACCACCAGCCCCTCCAGACTGCCCTCCACCACCAGCGCCACATGCGCCGCCGGATCGGTCGTGGTCAGATGCACCTTGTGCCCGCGCTTGACCAGCCCCACGGCCACGGCGGCGGCAACGGTGGTCTTGCCCACACCGCCCTTTCCCATGACCATGACCAGCCCCCGCCCCGCACGGGCCAGCGCGTCCACCATCGCCTCCAGCCCCGCCGCGCTGATCCCCGCAGGCATCTCTGCCGCAGCCATCCGCGGCTCGTCCACGAACAGCGCCCGCAGCGCATCCAGCCCCACCATGTCGAAGGACCGAAGCGGCACCTCCTCGCGCGGCAGCGCGGCAAGGTTCGCGGGCAGTGTCGCAATCACCGCCGCATGGTCGCGCGCCAGCCCCTCGGCCACCGCATCGCCCTTGGCCGTCGCATGGAACACCCCGTTCACCACCAGCCGCTGGTTGCCCAGACCCAGCGCGCGCAACTCCTCCGACGTGCGCCCCGCCTCGCGCACCGCGCCGCGATCCGCCCGCGTCACCAGAACGATGGCCGTCCGCGCCGGATCGGACAGCGTCTCCAGCGCCGCCCTGAACCGCTCCTCCTGCATCTTCAGCCCCGAATGCGGCCCCAGACAGGACGCGCCGCGATCATTGCCGCGCAGAAAGCCCGTCCATGCCCGCGGCAGGCTCAGCAGCCGCAGCGTATGTCCCGTCGGCGCGGTATCGAAGACCACATGGTCGAACCCCTCCGCCTCGCCCGCCAGCAGGCCCACGAATTCGTCAAAGGCCGCGATCTCGATCGTGCAGGCACCCGAAAGCTGCTCGCGCACACCCGCGCGCTCCGCCTCGGTCGCGCTGGGATCCATCTGGTCCATCACGCGCGAGCGGTAGGCCTCGGCCGCGCGGTCGGGATCGATATTCATGGCGTAAAGCCCGGACGCGCCCGGCACCGCCTTCGGCCGGTCCGACAGCGCGACCTCCAGCATCTCGTCCAGATTCGACGCGGGGTCCGTGCTGACCAGCAGCACCCGCCGCCCCCGATCCGCCAGCGCCAGCGCCACCGCGCAACTCAGCGACGTCTTTCCCACCCCGCCCTTGCCCGTAAAGAACAAGAACCGCGCCGGATCGTCCAACAGTCCCGTGGCCATGAAATGCCTGCCCCCCGTTTTGCCGTCCCACCATCGCAGCACGGCGCGGGCGCGGCGATGACCTGCATCAACCCCGCCGCCGCCGCAGACCGCCCCTAGCCGTTGGGCAACCGGAAATCCTCGCCCCGGCTCCCGGCCATGACAAAGCGCCCGTTGGGCAGGTCATTGCCGTCCAGCTTCCACGCGATCTCCTCCGGCGTCAGGTTGTAATGCCGCCACCGCGCCTCGAGACGCGCGCGCAGCACCGCCTCGGGCACATCGACCAGAACCGCGACATCGAAAAGCGGTCGCAACCGCGCCCATGGCTCCTGCCCCAGAAGCAGGTAATTCCCCTCGACGATGATCACCGGCGTCGCGGCGGAAATCATCCGCGCGCCTGCGCGGGCGATCTCGATATCGCGGTCGAAGACGGGGACGGCGACGAAGGCCTCGTCCCTGTCCCTGATCCGGCGCAGCGTGTGGTAAAGCCCGCCCACATCGAATGTCTCGGGCGCCCCCTTGCGCGGGCGCAGACCGGCCGGCACCAGATGCAGGTCGTCATAGTGATAGCCATCCATCGGCAGGACCGCCGCCATCCCCGCCTGCCGCGCGTTCAGCCGCTCCGCCAACCCCTCGGCCACGGTCGATTTTCCCGATCCGGGCGCCCCGGCCAGCGCGGCGATCACCCGCCTGCCCCCCGCCGCCCGCTCTGCCAGCAGACCCGCCAGCGCGTCCAGATCGATCGTCCCGCTCATCGCGCCCCCCCGATCAGCCCGTATTGCCGCGCCTTGTTGCGAAGGAAGGGCAGGCCATTGTCCATCACCTCCTCGAAGTTCCGCGCCACGGGTCGCCACACGGCAAGGCCATAGGCCACCTCGGGCGGCATGTTGACGAAACTCTCCATCGCCAGCCCGCCCCGGAACCCGATGGCCGCCAGCGTCGCATAGACCTCGTCCCAGTCGCAGGTCCCCTCGCCGGGCGTGCCGCGGTCGCTCTCGGACAGGTGGATATAGCGCAGATGCTCGCGCGCATCGAGGATGCCGTTCCCCGCGCCCTTCTCCTCGATATTCATGTGATAGGTGTCCAGATGGATGAAGATATTGTCCGCCCCCACCTTCTCGATCAGCCATTTCGCCTGCCATCCGGTGTTCAGCAGATGGTTCTCGTAGCGGTTCACCGGCTCGATCCCGAAGGCGATTCCCAGCGCCTTGGCATGTTTCGCCGCCGCCTCCAGCGCGCGGGCGATGTTGTCATATTCCGCAGGGGTCGGCGGCAGGCCGGTGCGCTGGCCGATCCCGCCATAGGTCACGCCCGACAACGCCTCGCAACCCATCTCGGCCGTCTTGTCCATGGCAAGTTTCAGATGGTCGATCGCCGCGTCCGGATTGACCGAGGCCCAGGCCCGTTCGGGCAGGCCCAGCGAACAGACCCCGCGCAGCCCGTGCCGTTCCAGCAAGGCGCGCGTGTGTCGCGTGTCGACGCTCTCGGGCGACAACAGCGCGATCTCGATGAAATCCATCCCGTAACGGACCGCCCCGTCGATGGCCCGCTCGGCCCCCGCGCGGTCCCAGCTCATGGTCCACATGCTGGTGTGGACGCCGAACCCTTCCATCCCCCGATCCTCCCCTTCACCGTCGGCCTGCCGCGCGCACATCCGGCGGACGCCGCCTTGGCAAAAGGTGAAGCAGAGCCGCCACGAAGGCAACCACCGGCTTGGCCCGCGCGGGTTCAGACGTCCCCGGGGTCCTCGACACGGGGCCGCGCCGCCCCTGCGGCAAGCCGCGGGATCAGCGCCATCACCTCGTCGAAATCCTCGGCAAAGGCATCGGGCGCGCTCTCGCCCAGCGCCGCCCCGCCATAGCCCCAGCGCACCGCGATGACCGGCAGACCGGCCGCCTGCGCCGCCCGCACATCCACCACGCTGTCGCCCACCATGACCACGCCGCCCGCGGCATGGCCCGCAGGCAGGCAGCGCAGCAGATGGTCGGGATCGGGCTTCGCCACGCCAAAGGTATCCGGTCCCGCCACCAGCGCGAAACCCGACAGCAGGTCCAGATCGGCCAGCAGGCCCCGCGCGCTGGCCTCGAGCTTGTTGGTACAGACCACCAGCCGCCATCCGGCCTGCCGCAACTCGCGCAGACCCTTGACCACGCCGGAATAGGGGCGGCTCCGGCGCGACAGATGTTTGGTGTAATGCTGCAGGAAACGCTGCACCGCCTGCGACTGGTCCTCCTCGGCCAGCCGCACCCCGCGCACGGCCAGCCCCTTGCGCACCAGTTCCGCCACGCCATGCCCGATCAGCCCGCGCACATGGTCCAGCCCCAGAGGCTCCAGCCCGCGCTCGAAAAGCAGCGTATCCAGCGCATCGGCCAGATCGGGCGCGCTGTCCACCAGCGTCCCGTCCAGATCGAAGATCACCGTCCCGCGCTCCTCACGCATGGATCGCCCCCTCGCGCGCGGCGAGCACCGCCTCGTGCAGCGCCTCGGACAGGGTGGGATGCGGAAAGACCACATGCGCCAGTTGTTCGGACGTCGCCCCCAGCGACACCGCGATGGTCAGCCCGTGGATCAGCTCCGACGCCTCGGCCCCGATGACCTGCGCGCCCACGATCCGGTCGGTCGCCGCATCGAACAGGCATTTCACCAGCCCGTCAGGTTCCCCCACCACCAGCGCCTTGCCATTCCCGCGCAGGCTGAACCGTCCCACGCGCAGCGCCATCCCCCGCTCTGCCGCCGCGGCCTCGGTCAGACCCACGCTCGCCACCTGCGGGCTGGCATAGATGCAGGCAGGCACCGGCCCCTTGGCATGGACCGCGTGCCCCGCGATGCCCTCGACACAGGCGATCCCCTCATGCTCGGCCTTGTGGGCCAGCATGGGCGGACCCGCCACGTCACCGATGGCGTAAAGGCCGGGCACATTGGTGCGCCCCGCCCCGTCTGTCTGCACCGCGCCATGCGAGAGCACGACGCCGAGCGTCTCGAGCCCAAGGCCCGAGACATTCGGCACCACCCCCGCCGCGCTGAGGAGCCGGTCGGCCGCAAGGACCGTGCCGTCGGAGAGGTGGGCGGTGAGGCTGTCCGCCCCGCGGTCCAGCCGCGTGACGGAAACACCCGTATGGATGGCGATGCCCCGCTTCTGCAACGCCTTGGCCATCAGGCCGGAAATCTCGGCATCCTCGGCGGGCAGGATGCGGTCGGCCAATTCGACAAGCGTGACCTTCACGCCCATCGCGGCATAGATCGACGCGAACTCCACCCCGATCGCCCCCGACCCGACGACGACCAGCGACGACGGAACGCGATCCGGCCGCAGCGCCTGCATATAGGTCCAGACCAGCCGCCCGTCGGGTTCCAGCCCCGGCAGACTGCGCGGGCTTGCCCCTGTCGCAAGGATGATATGCGGCGCGGCATAGGCCCCCGCCCCCAGCGCGCCCCGCGGCGCGGGGACCGGCCCCTCGGCCACCTCGACCTGCCCCGGCGCGGTGATGCGCGCCGCGCCCCAGATCAGGTCCACCCCGTTCTTCTTCAACAGGAAGGCCACACCCGCCGACAACTGCCCGCTCACCTCGCCCGACCGCGCAACCAGCCGCGCAGGGTCGATGGCGGGCGACAGCGGCATCAGCCCGAACCGTTCCGCATGGGACGCCTGATGCAGCAGGTCCGTCCCCTTCAACATCGCCTTGGTCGGGATGCAGCCCCAGTTCAGGCAGATGCCCCCCAGATGCGCCCGCTCCACCAGCCCCACGCGCAGCCCCAACTGCCGCGCCCGGATCGCCGCGACATAGCCGCCCGGCCCCGCGCCGAGGATCAGCACATCATGCGTCATGGCCCAGCCTTTCCACGGCCAGCGCCACCACCGCCTCCGCCGTGATCCCGAAATGGCGATACAGCACCTCTGCCGGGGCCGAGGCACCGAAGCCCGTCATCCCGACGAAGCCGCCCTCTGCCCCGATCACCTCGTCCCAGCCAAAGCGCAGCGCGGCCTCGACCCCGATCCGCACCCCCTGCCCCAGCACGGCGGCGCGATAGGCCGCATCCTGCGCGCGGAACAGCTCGAAGGATGGCAGCGACACCACCGCCGCCCCGATCCCCCGCGCCTCCAGCGCCGCCCGCGCCTCGACCGCCAGCGACACCTCGGACCCCGTCGCGACGATCGTCACCTTGCGCGGCCCGCACTCCGCCTCGGCCAGCACATAGCCGCCGCGCGCGCTGGCATTGCCCACGCCGCCATCGGCCCGCAGCACCGGCAGGTCCTGCCGCGACAGGACAATGGCCGTCGGCCCCTTCGCCCGATCCAGCGCGATCTCCCATGCCTCCGCCGCCTCGACCGCATCGGCGGGGCGCAGCGTCACCAGCCCCGGCGTCGCGCGCAGCATGGCCAGCGTCTCCACCGGCTGGTGGGTCGGGCCATCCTCGCCCAGACCGATGCTGTCATGGGTCAGCACATAGGTAACCGGCAGCCCCATCAGACAGGACAGCCGCAGCGCGGGATGCAGGTAATCGGCAAAGACAAGGAACGTCCCCGCATAGGGCCGATAGCCCCCGTGCAGCGCCATCCCGTTCATCACCGCCGCCATGCCATGCTCGCGCACGCCGTAATGGATGTAGCGCCCCGCGAAATCCTGCGCCGTCAGCGGCGCCGTCGCCTTGGTCAGCGTGTTGACCGACCCCGTCAGGTCCGCCGACCCGCCGATCAGCGCAGGCACCCGCGCCGTCAGAACCTCCAGCGCCGCGCCGCTGGCCTTGCGCGTGGCCATGGCCTTGCCCGCCTCGGACAGCCCCGCCCGATGCGCCGCCAGCGCCTCGCGCCAGCCATCGGGCAGCCGCCCCTCGTGATGCGCCAGAAACGCCCCGCGCCGCGACGACGCCGCCAGCCGCGCTTCCCAGTCCAGCCGCAAGGCCACGCCGCGCGCGCCCGCCGCCGCCCATGCCGCGCGCACCTCCTCGGGCACCTCGAACGGACCATGCGCCCAGCCCAGCGCCGCCCGCGCCCCCGCGATCTCCTCCCCGCCAAGGGGCGAACCGTGGCACTTCGCCGTTCCCGCCTTGGCGGGCGCGCCCTTCCCGATCACCGTACGGCAGGCGATCATCACCGGCCGCGTTGCCCGCTTGGCCATCGCCATCGCCGCCGCGATGCTTTCGGGATCATGCCCGTCGCAGGCCAGCGTCTGCCAACCCGACGCCTCGAACCGCTTGCGCTGGTCCTCGGATGTCGCCGCTGCCGTTCCGCCGTCGATGGTGATGCCGTTGTCATCCCACAGCACGATCAGCCGCGACAGCCGCAGATGCCCCGCAAGCGAAATCGCCTCTTGCGAGACGCCCTCCATCAGACAGCCGTCCCCCGCGATGACCCATGTGTGGTGGTCCACCACATCCACCCCGAACCGCGCGCGGTCCATCTCCTCGGCCAGCGCCATGCCGACCGCCGTGGCGATACCCTGCCCCAGCGGGCCGGTCGTCGTCTCGATCCCCGCGCCGTGGCCGTATTCCGGATGCCCCGCGGCGGGCGATCCCAACTGGCGGAAATCCCGCAGCGTGCCGATATCCCAGCCGGGATAGCCCGCCAGATGCAGCACCGAATACAAAAGCATCGACCCGTGGCCCGCCGACAGCACGAACCGGTCGCGATCCGGCCAGTCCGGTCGCGCCGCATCAAATTTCAGGAACCGCGAAAACAGCACGGTCGCCACATCCGCCATGCCCATCGGCATCCCCGGATGCCCCGATGCCGCCTTCTCCACCGCGTCGGCGGCCATAAAACGGATTGCATTGGCCATGTCGGCATGGCTCGCCTGCGGCAGGTCGCGCATTCGTCGGTCCTTCCCTCGAAGATCGGATCAAGGGCGCGCGCCACGCGGGAGCGGCGCGGCGCGCGCCATGCACGCCTCAGCCCGCCGAGCGGACAGTGCGCGCAATCACGGTCTGCACCAGATCGGCAGCCTCGACCTGCGGCAGGTGGCCGACACGGTCCAGACGGTGCAGGGCGACATGGGCCGGAACCGCCGCCTCGATCTCGCGCAGCGGGACGATGGCATCGTCACGCCCCGCGATCACCGAACAGGGGCCGCGATAGGCCCGCAGCGCCGCCGCCACGTTGAACAGTTGCGTCGATCCCTCGAACACGCCGCGCGCCACGCGGGTCTGCGCAGGCACCAGCCCCGCCTCGTCCCGCGCCGCCAGCGTCGCCCGCACCAGAACCGGCGCAAGGCTTGCAGGGTCCGACACCAGCCGCCGCATCCAAGCGGCCAGCGCGCCCTCGGACCTTGCCGATAGGAAGCCGTCCACGAAATCGCCATCGACCGAAGCGCCCAGCCCCGCCGGCGCGATCAGCGTCAGCGACCGCACATCCAGATCGCCCCGCTCGGTCAGCGCCGCGGCAACCGCGGCCCCCAGCGAATGGCCCACCAGATGCACCCCGCCATGCAACGACCGCAGCGTCGCGCCCACCGCATCGACCAATGCCGCGAAATCCGCCGCGCCGTGGCCCTGCGATCCGCCATGCCCCGGCAGGTCCAGCGCCATCATGGGCGATCCCAGACCGATCCGCGCCACCAGCGGCCGCCACGAGGACAGGTCCGCCCCGAAGCCATGGATGAAGACGACCGGCGTCCCCTGCCCCGATTGTAGCGTCCGCAACTCCAGCGCGCCGCCTGCGGGGGCCGCGGCCACCGCCGCCGCCACATCGCGCAGCACCACCGCGCCGCGCGGTCCGGTTCCGGCGATCCGTCCGATGGACAGACCATGATCCGCCGCCATCCGCCGTGCCACCGGCGAGGCACGATCGCCCCCCGACACCGCCGCCTCGACAGGCGCAGGGGCCGGCGCCGGCGTCGGCACGGGCGCGGGTGTTGCGGAAACGGGCACGGTGGCGGGCGTATGTACAGTTTGCGGCACAGCCGTCTGCACAGGGTCCGGTACGGCCGTTTTGGCCGCTGCCACCACCTCGCCCTCGGCGCCGACATGCATCAGCGGCTCCAGCACGGTGGCGACGTCACCCACCTTCCAGGGCAGCGAGATCACCACCCCTTCGGAAAAGGCCTCGACCTCGAAACTGGCCTTCTCGCTCTCCACCACGGCGACCAGATCGCCCTTCTTCACCTTGTCGCCCAGCTTTACATGCAGCTCGACGACCTTCGCCTCGGTCAGGTCCTGCCCGACCTGCGGCACCAGAATTGCCTCGGCCATTTGCCTTGTTTCCTTCCCTCAGGCTGCCTGCGACCGGGCGCTTTCCAGCGCGCGGGCGACGAAATCCACCGTCCGCCGCGTCGCCGCGGCAAACTCGTTCGCGGTGGCGGCAAAGGCCGCAAAGCGGCTGAATTCGGCGGGCAACATCCCATCGAAATCATAGGCTTGCCGGAAATAGGGCAGCTGGCGCAGCTTTTCGATCACCTCGGCGGGCGCGTCCTCGTCGATGGCGGAGGCCTCGAATTCGGGCAGACGGTCCTCGGCCTGCATCAGTTGCGCGATATATCCCGGCGGGCAGGTATAGACGAAATCCCCCCCCGCAATCTTCGAGATATGCCAGCTCGACGCGTTGCCACCCTCGCCCTCGTCCGTCACGCGCATCGAACATTGCAGCATCTTGGACGGATGCCCCGTCGCCTTGCCATGCCAGTAGGCGCGTTTCAGCACCGCCATCTCGCCGTGCAGAATCTCTTCCGGAGTCAAGGAGATGCCGCGCAGATCGGCCTGCACCTTCAGGTCGCCCACATTGCCCAGACGGGCCGACATATGGGTGATGACCGACCGCCAGCGCGACAGGTCCACCCCCGCCGCCCGGGCCCGTTCCAGACCGCGGCTGACCGCGTTCATGCATTCCACATATTGCGGCACGGTGAACGAGGTGGTGTTGTTCGTGGAAATCCCGCGCGCGGTCAGTTCCTCGATCACCCTGTAACCCTCGGCGCTGCCGGGGATTTTCACCATGACATTGCGCCCCAGCGCCGCCAGTTGCAGCCCCTGCGCCAGCATCAGGTCAAAATCCGTGACAAAGCGCGGATCGACCTGACCGGACAGATAGCCATAGCGGCCGTTGCTGGCATCATAGACCGGCAGGATCATCAGCGCGCTCTGGCGCACGACTTCCAGATAGGTCTTCCAATAGATGCCCTCGACATCGTCCTGCGGGTTCTCTGCCGCGATCCGGCGGATTTCCTGCATCCAGAAGTCGGGATCGTTCTGGATCGCCTGCAAGGACAGCGGCGGGTTGGTCGTCACCCCGCCAAAGCCCATGCGGCCTTCGGCATCGATCGTGGCCGGATCGAAGAGCCGCGTCAGCTGCGCCTCCCAATCGGCCTTCTTGGCGGCGGGTGCCGAAGCCAGCACCCCCTTCTTCCAGCTTTCATAGACCAGCGGCGAGCTATCCCACCAGATTTCGCAATCGGGGTTCGTCGCGGCCAATTTTTCCAGTACGTGCAAGGTCATGGCCGCCCCTCACTCTGCCGCTGCGGCCAGCGACTGGACGTGCAGCACGCGCTTGACGGCGGCGACGACGTCCTCTTTCTGCGGGACCGACGCCTTTTCCAGCGTCAGGTTGAAGGGCACCGGAATGTCCATGCCCGCCACGATCTCGACCGGCGCGTCCATCTCGTAGAAGCATTCCTCCTGCACGATCGACGCGATGTCCGACGCCACGCCGCCACGGCGGTTGGCCTCCTGCACGATCACGCAGCGGCGGGTCTTCAGCACCGACTTGATGATCATGTCGCGATCCAGCGGTACCAGCGTGCGCGGGTCGATCACCTCGACGCTGATGCCTTCGGCGGCCAGCGCCTCGGCGGCTTCCAGCGTGCGGGGGATCATGTTCGACCAGGCGATCACGGTCACGTCAGACCCTTCACGCTTGATGTCGCCCACGCCGAAGGGCACCACATGTTCGCCATCGGGCACCGGACCCTTGGTCATGTAAAGGTGCTTGTGTTCAAGGAACATCACCGGATCTTCCTGACGCAGCGCGTATTTCAGCAGCCCCTTCGCATCCGACGGTGTCGAGGGCATCACAACCCGCAGACCGGGGATGTGGTAGAACAGCGCCTCGAGCGACTGGGAATGCTGCGCGGCCACACCGCCGCCCGTGCCGCCCTGCGTCCGCATGATGAACGGCACCCGGCCATCGCCGCCTGTCATCAGACGGAACTTGGCGGCCTGGTTCACGATCATGTCCATGCCCAGCATGGCAAAGTCCACATAGAGGATTTCCACGATGGGCCGCGCGCCGGCGATTGCCGCGCCCACGCCCACACCGATCATCCCCGCCTCGGCGATGGGCGTGTCGCGCACGCGCTTCGGCCCGTATTTCGCCAGCAGCCCCTCGGTCACCTTGTAGGACCCGCCGCGCTCGGCGATGCCTTCCCCGATGATGAACACCGTCGGGTTGGCGGCCATTTCCTCGTCGATCGCTTCGCGCAGAGCTTCGCGGTACATCAATTCGCGTGTTGCCATGATACGTCCTCCCTCTCCCCTGCGCCTCAGTAGCCGACCGCGAATTCGCGGAAGGACTCGGGCGTGACCTCGGGGCTGTTCTTCGAGAATTCGACCGCATCGGCGAATTCGGCGGCGATTTCGGCTTCGATGGCGGCGATCTCATCGTCGCTCACCCCTGCCATTTCCTTGAGCGCGTTGCGCGCACGGTCGACCGGATCGCGGGCCTTGTAATAGGCCAGCTCGTCCTCGGGCATGTATTTGCCGGGGTCGTTCACATGATGGCCCATATGGCGATAGGTCTTTGCCTCGATCAGCACCGGACCCTTGCCCGCACGGCAGGTGGCCACGGCCTGTTCCATCACCGCATGCACGGCCAGCGGATCGTTCCCGTCCACCTGATGGCTTTCCACGCCGATCGCCAGACCGCGCTTGTAAAGATCGGTGTCGCGGGTGGATTCCTCGATGCGGGTCGAAACGGCATACTGGTTGTTCTCGACCACCAGAATGTAGTTGAGGTTCCAGATCGCGGCGAGGTTCAGGCTTTCAAGGAACGTCCCGTTGTTCGACGCCCCGTCGGTCGAGAAGGTGACGGTCACCGCATCCGACCCCTTGACCTGATTGGCCAGCGCAGCCCCCACGCCCAGCGGCGTGCCCGCCCCCACGATCCCGTTGGCACCAAGATTGCCCTTCGAGATGTCGGCGATGTGCATCGACCCGCCATAGCCGCGGCAGTAGCCGGTTTCCTTCTGCAAAAGCTCGGCCACCATCTTCCTCACATCCGCGCCCCAGGCGATGCAGTGCCCGTGGCCGCGATGGGTAGAGGCGATGTAATCACCCTCGCTCAGCGCCGCGCAGACGCCGGTGGCGATGCCTTCCTGCCCCAGATAGGGGTGGAAATAGCCGCGGATCAGCCCTTGCCGGTACAGCTTGATCCCCTCGCTTTCGAAGACGCGGATCTTGAAAGCCGTGCGGAAAAGTTTTTCCAAAAATTCGCGCGAAGGCGCGTTCTGCAACGAGGCAGCGGTTCCCATCTCTCCTCCCAGTCGCCGCTAGATTCGGCGTAGACGGTTTATTGACAAGGAATTTTCTAGGGGTCAGCGCGCCCGTTGTCGAGAAAATTTTTTGCAAAACTGGCCGCTCAATGGGCCATTTCTTGAAACCTTCTTTCACAAATCGAGGCGATGCGCCGCATTTTGCATCTGAAACAAATGCTTACATGAATTTCATCAAAGCACCCCGGCAAATGCCGTCGGGAAAAAACGTGAAAACTTCTTCCCGAAACGAAACGCAGTGCCTATCTTTTCCGGAACAGAGGAGAAGCACATGCCCGACACGATCCCTCCGCAGGCCAGCGGCGACCTCGTCCAGCGGATACAGGAACGCTACACCTCGCTGCGGAAATCCGAACGGATCGTGGCGGACTACCTGCGCGAACATGCCGGAACGCGGCTCAGCCTGTCGATTACGGAACTGGCCCAGACGCTGGGCCTGTCCGAGGCCACGATCAGCCGCGTCAGCCGCGCACTCGGCTATTCCGGTTTTCCCGACCTGAAACTGTCTTTGGCCGAAGGGGCTGTCACCCGCTCCTCCTTCTCCAACATCCCGGCCGAGATCGACCAGACCGACACGCTCATCGCGACCTCGGCCAAGCTGGCGAACCTTCTGTCCACCGCGCTGCAGGGCACGCAGCGGATGCTGGATTCCGAACGCATCGACGCCTGCATCCGTGCCATCCGCGGCGCGCGCAAGGTGGTGCTCGTAGGCGTGGGCGGGGCGGCCGCGATCTGTGACGAGGCTGCCCACCTGTTCATGAAGGCGGGGCTGGATGCCACGGCCTGCGCCGACCACTACACACAGGTGGTTCTGGCGGCCAATCTCGGCCCCGATTGCGTCATGATCGGCATTTCCCACACCGGCACGACGCAAGGCATCGCCAGCGCCCTGCGTCTGGCCCGTGAAAAGGGCGCAACGACTATCGCCATGACCAGCGATCCCGTCTCGCCTGTCGCCCGCGCGGCCGAGATGACGCTGGTAACGTGGAGTTCGGCCACCCCCTCCGTGCCGCTCTACGGTGACTTCCTCGAAGGGCGGGTCAGCCAGATCTTCCTTGTCGACCTGCTCTATATCGGACTTCTGTTCGAGGAAGAGGGCGGCCGTTCGGACAGCCTGAAGAACACCGCCTCGGCCCTGGAACGCTTTTACCAGCGCATGGGCGGTGAACCCTGATCAGCCCAGATATTCCATGACCGACAGGCCCGCATTGAAGTCGGTCGCATAGACCAGCCCGTTGCGGTCCACATGCACATCCGCCGAATGCAGGACCGGCGCGCGGTTCGGGCGCGGGTCGACCATGCGCGCGGGCGGCGGCGGGACGCAGGCGCCGACCTCGACGGGGCGGAAGGGGTCTGTGATGTCATGCACGCGGACACCGGCATTCTGCCATGTCGAGAAGATCAGCGTTTCCGACTGGAAGGTGCCGGGGCGGTTCTCGTGGATGTTGTGCGGCCCGAAATGCCCGCCCACCGCGTGATAGTCGCGGTCCGATGGCGGCGGGAAGGTGGAAATGCTGACCGGCTTTCCCTTGACCTGGTTGTCGAAGACCCAGATCGGCTTGATCCCGTCCTCGCCATGGTCCAGCACGGTTTCATCCACCACCACCAGCAGATCCCGCCCCGGCAGCGGCAGGGCATTGTGCGTCCCCCCGCCAAAGGGCGGCGACCAGACGATATGGTTCAGCAGCTTCGGCGCGTGCCGGTCCGATACATCGACGATCGCAAGGCAGGCATCGCGCCAGCTGCAATAGGCGATGTCGCCCTGCACGATGGGATGATGCAGCCCGAACCGCCCCGCAGGCAGCGGCCAGTCCGGCACCTCGCCCGCCGCCGCGTTCATGCCGGGCAGCCAGAAGCGCGAGGCGAGGATGGGTTTTTCCGGCATGGCCATGTCGATGACGATCAGGATGTAATCCGTGAACCCGTCCAGCAGGGCCGAGGCATAGGCCCAGCGCCCGCCCGTATACCAGATGCGGTGCAGGCCCATGCCTTCCACCTTCATGAAGCCGATCTGGCGGGGGCTTTCGGGGCGCGAGATGTCATAGACCGCCATCCCCGCCGACCAGTCGCGCGCGCCGCCCGCATGGTGGCTGACCCCGCCTTTGTAATAGGCCTTTTCGTCGGCCATGTCGGACTGGGCGAACATGTCCTTGTTGTGGATCACCAGCAGCAGGTCGTCATGGGTCTGCAGATGCAGACTCCATGTGTTCGGTGGCGCGGGGATATGGGCCACGGGACGCGGGTTCACCGGATCGCGCAGGTCGATGACGCTGAAGCCTTTGGAAAAGATGTGGCCCACATAGCCGAAACCGCGATGCACCATCAGCTGCACGCCATCCGGCCTGCCGCCCTGATCGCAGACCGACAGCAGGCGCATATTGCGGGCGTGGGTGGCGGCGCAGTCGGGCATCGTAGCACTCCTTGTCAAAAAAACCCCCGCCCAAGGAGAGGCGGGGGCAGGCTGCTTGACCCTCAGGGGAAGGTTCAGCGTGACTGTTCAAAGACGAAGACGCGCGGCGCGCCGGTGGCGGGCAGCATGTCGGGCGTCAGTTCCATCTCGGACCCGCCGACCATCGTGATGCTGTCGGCCGGAACGCGGGCAAGGAAGCTTTCGACCGGTTCGATCTTCAGCACGCCCTTGGGGCTGTAATAATGCATCGGGATCACGGCCTTGGGCCCGATGACGCGGATCGCCTCGTCCAGATCGGGCAGCGGGATCGTCGCGTGATCGCCGGTCAGCGCCAGCAGCACATCCACCTTGCCCTTCAACGCCTGCAGATGCCCGTCGGGCACCGCCGTGCCGATATCGCCCATATGCAGGAAACGCAGCCCGCCAAGAGTGAAGTGATAAAGCGCATTGGCATCCGGATCGCGGCCATATTCGGTCTGGTAGTCGAAGGTCAGGCTTTCGGTCGCAGGATAGGACGTCACCTCGATCCCCTTGACCACGCGCCCGCCCGCCGGAATGGCCAGCGTGTTGACCACCTCGGGGCTGCCCGTGATGTGGCTGGGATCGGAATGGAAATCGTCGGTGTCCGAGGACATCAGCACGATGTCGGCGGGTTCGTTGATCGGGTCGAAATGCGACTTCTCGCAGTTGAAGGGGTCGGTGATGACGGTCAGCCCGTCCCCTTCCAGCCGGAAACTCGCATGGGCATAGAACTTGATCTTCATGGCCTAGACCCTTTGTCCGGTGAACAGCGTCCAGTTGGCGACAAGCTCGTCCTGCCGGGCCGAAAACGCCTTGAGATGCGGCGAATTCATGTGGTCGTCCCACAGCGGGCGGGTTTCCCATTCCTCGGTGAACATGAAAAGGCCTGGCTCGTCATCGGATTTGTGCATGTCGTAGAAGATGCAGCCCTTTTCGGCGCGCGTCGGCGCGATCAGCGCCTTGAGCACGGCAAACAGCGCCTCTTCCTTGCCATCCTTCGCCTTCAGCGTCGCATTCACGGTCAGCGGCATTCGGTATCCTCCTCCACAGTCAGGGCGCGGCACAGGTCAAGGTCGATGCCCTGATCCAGATGGTCCACGATCCGGTCCGCCCCGGTGAAATCCTCGTCGTGGGTATAGGTGGAGCGGGTGACGACGCAGCGCATCCCCGCCCCTTTCGCGGCACGCAGGCCGATATGGCTGTCCTCCACCACAACGCAGGCGGCGGGGGTCAGGCAGAGCGTCTTGGCCGCCAGCAGATAGATTGCAGGGTCAGGTTTCTTCTTCGGCACCACATCGCCCGCAAAAACCGTGATGCGCGCCGCGCGGTCCGGTCCCAGCAACACGCGCACCACAGTTTCCACCGCCCGCTCGTTCGACGTGGAACAGACCGCCACCCGCATTCCCGCGCCCAGTGCCGCATCCACCATCCGCGCCACGCCGGGGCGCAGGGGCAGCGCGCCGCCTTCGATCAGCTCCATGAACAGGTCGGTCTTGCGTCGGTGCAGCCGCGCGATCAGCGCGTCACGGTCCCCCTCGGGCCAGCCGGTTTCGTCGAAATGCCGCCGCATCCGTTCCTTGCCGCCGCCGGTGGTCAGCAATTCGCCGTAACGCTCCACCGACCATTCCACCGACAATCCCTCGGCCGCGAAGGCCGCGTTGAAGGCGGCGCGGTGGCCGTCCCTTTCGGTATCGACCAGCACCCCGTCGCAGTCGAAGATCAGCGCTTCCATCTCAGGCCGCATGGGACGCCTCCGCCGCGCGACCGGCCGATCCGAAGGTGCGGATGCAGGCCATCACATCGGCCTTCATCGCGTCGTGCTGGGCGGTGATGAAGGGCAGTGGTTCCTCGAGCTTGGGCTTTTCCGCCTTCAGCCCGACGAAGCCGTCGATGAACAGACGCTTGTGCATGGTCGAGATGTTGACCTTGCCGCAGCCCAGCGAAATGCAGCGCTTGAACTGCTCATCCGTCAGCCCCGTTCCGCCATGCAGCGCGATGGGTGTGTCGATGGCCTTTGTGATCCGCTCCAGCAGGTCATAGGCGATCTTGGCCTCGCCCTTGTAGAAGCCGTGCGCCGTGCCGATGGCGGGGGCAAAGACCGCAAGGTTGGGCATGGCCGCGACAAAGCGCAGGCATTCGTCGTAATCGGCAAGGCGCGACTGGTCGTCATTGACGACCTTGTCATCCTCCACCCCGCCGATGGCGCCGATCTCGGCCTCCAGCCCCACGCCCGCAGCCTCGGTCAGGGCATAGACGAGCGAGGATTTTTCCAGATTTTCCGCGAAAGGCAGGGCAGAGCCGTCGAACATCACGCTGGTCCAGCCCGCATCGATACAACGCTTGATGACGTCGATATCGGTGCAATGGTCCAGATGCAGCGCCACGGGAACCGGCGCATCCCCCGCCAGCATCCGCACCCATGTCGCCACATGGGCATAGCCCCAGTGCTTCACCGTCTTGACCGAGACCTGCACGATCACCGGCGCGGACAGCTCCGCCGCACCCGAGATGATGGACTTCGCCGAGTTGAAGTCGATCATGTTGTAGGCGGCGATGCCATAACCGTCCGCCCGCGCCCGACGCAACATCGGGCCCATTGAAACGAGGGGCATGAGTTTTCCTTTCAGGTGGTGTCGGGGGGCGCAGCCCCCCCTTTGGTCGCGTCAGATCAGCGTTTCGGCCGCGCGCGACGGGTCGAACAGGCGGCGACGGCCGGCCTTCTTGGCCTCGTTGTCAAAGACGGTGCCGTTGGGCGACGAGACGATCTCCAGTTGCAGCCCCCAGGGTGCCATGAAGTAGCACCAGGTCAGGCCAAGGTTCGGCCCGTCGGTATAGGAGGTTGGCTCGCCCAGAACCTTGACCCCGTTGTCCTTGAGGAACTTGATCGCCGCATCCATGTCATCGACATAGAAGGCCATGTGATGCCCGCCGATATCGGAATTCTTCAGCGGCCCTTCGGTCTTCTGGTCCGGCGCGGAATACTGGAACACCTCAAGATTGGTGCCGTTGCCAAGGCGCACATAGCGGAATTCCTTGATCTCGGAACGCGGATGCACGTTCAGATGTTCCGCCATCCAGTCGCCTTCGCCACGAAAGTCGGTCGCGGCGGTGAACAGCACTTCGGCGCCAAGGATGCGCGTGAAGAAATCGCAGGCCTCGTTGATGTCCGGCACGGTGATGCCGACGTGTTCCATGCCGCGAATACCGGGAATACCCATCTTGTCCTCCTGTCTCATTGATACTTTTGCGAGAAATCGCTGAGCGCGGCGTATTGCCCGCTTTTCGCGATCGCCTCGTAGATGCCGCGATAGATGGCGTGCTGTTCGCTGTAGAGTTCGCCCAGCTTTGCATTCGGTTCGAAGGTGCTTTCGACCTGCACCATCGCGCCCACCGCTTCGTCGATGGACGAGAAGGCCCCCGACCCGAAGGCCCCAAGGATCGCCGCGCCAAGGGCGGTGCATTCGCGTTCCTTCGTCACGGTCGACGGCACGCCGATCACATCGGTCATGATCTGCACGAAGCCGTCGGATTTCGTGCCGCCCCCCGTCAGGCGGAAATCGGTGATCCCGCCCTCGATGTCGGACTGGAAGCTGTCGAAGACCATCTTCATCTCGTGCGAGCAGCCTTCCAGAAGCGCGCGGATCAGGTCGTGGCGTTCGTGGTAAAGGCCAAGGCCCAGGAAGCCACCCCGCGCGACGGCGTCGTAATAGGGGGTGACCTGTGACGCCATGAAGCTGTGGAACATCGCGCCATTGGCGCCGGGCTTGGAGTTGTGCGCCTGCTCCACCATCACCGAATAGACGCTGGTCTTGCGCCGCGCGGCATCGTCCAGCTCGTTGCGGCCCAGATGGTCGCGCCACCAGCGCAGGGACGCGCCAAGGCTGAAGGCGCCGCCTTCGATATCCCACGCGCCGGGCACGCCATGCCCGCCCCACCACAGCTTGTTGCCCTTGATGCGGTCCACGCTGTCCAGATGCGCGACCATCACGCCCGAGGTGCCGACGGTGAATTCCGCCATCCCCTGCTTGATGACCCCCGCGCCGATCGCCGCGCATTGCTGGTCGCCCGCGCCACGGCACAGGATCACCCCTTCGGGCAGCCCCGTCTCGTGCGCCGCCGCCTTGGACAGACGCCCCGCCATCGTCGCGGGCGTGCCCACCGGCGGCAGACGGTCGCGCCCGATGCCACAGGCGGACAGGATGCGGTCCGACCAGTCCAGCTTGGCGATATCCATCATCCCGTTCAGCGTGAGGGATGCCGGATCGGTCGCCCAGTCATCGGCCCCCATGCGCCACAGGAAATATTCCTGACCGTTCACGAACCAGCGCGTGGCGTCGAACAGGTCGGGCCGGTTCTCGCGCAGCCAGACGATCTTTGCCGCCGACCAGAGCGGACTGATCGTCATGCCGGTATGGGTCTGATGCTCTGCCGCGCCGAATTCGGCCGAGATCGCCTCGACACTCTTCAACGCGCGGCCGCAGTTCCAGACCAGCGAGTTCATCAGCGGGCGGCGGTTCTCGTCCAGCAGGCCGAAGGTGCCGCGCTGGCTGGACAGGCCCACAGAATGATAGGCCTCGGCCGGCAGATCCGCCCTGGCCACCGCCTGTTTCGTGGCCGAGCAGATGCCCGCCCAGACCTCGTCCAGCGACTGTTCGATCCAGCCCGGCTGGGGCGAGGAACAGTTGTATTCCTGATATCCGTGGCCGACCGCGTTACCCTTCTCGTCGAAGATCATCACGGTGCAGCCCGTCGTGCCGGCGTCTATGCCGACAAAAACCTTCCCTGTGCGCGACAAGATTTCCTCCCCCCTGTCGTCATTGTCCCTCAATCGGCCTGCGGCAGTCCCGCCAGCCATCCCGACAAAAGGGCAAGGAACCGCAACCGGCGCGCGCTGTCCGCCTCGGACAGTCCCGCCAGCAGCCTTGCCTTCGTGCCAAGCACATCCTCGTCCGTCGATCGTACGGTCACCTGCGCGATGGCCTGCCCGCTGTCACCCGCGCCATGCCATTCGCGCACATCAAAGCCCCAGCGGCGCAAGGCCAGCGGCCATGTCGCATCCAGCACGGGCCCGCCCTCCAGCCGGACGCGGCAATGGAAATCCACCACCCCGCCCGCGCGGACCATCTCCTGCAATTCGGCGGGCATCGACGGGTGCAGCGGGATGCCGCTGGCGAAATCGCCCTCGACAATCTCGACCACCGCCGCCTGCCCCATCCGGCGCAACGCGTCGCGCAGCACCAGATGCTTGGCCGTGCAGGCCCCCCGCCCTGTCCGCAGCGCCGCAAGCGGCGTCCGGTCGGGGCCGGAGAAATAGGGCATCGCCTGAACCGCGCGATAGGCGGCAACGACACCCCCTGATGCCACATGCGCCGCAAGGAAGGCATCCAGCGCCTCTGCGTAGGGGTCGCCCCCCTTCCCTGCGGCTGTGACCTCAGAAGTAGGCATGCCCGTCACCCGCGTCGAAGACATGCCACTTGTCGCGGTTCACGGTCAGATAGCAGGCCTCGCCCGGCTTGCCCGCGAATTCCGGCGTCGTCTTCACACGGATGCGGCAATCGTCGAGTTCCACTTCCACCAGCATGTCGCCGCCCAGAAGCTCGTTCACGAAGATCTCGCCGCGGATCGCGGCCTCGGACGGTTTGGTCATGCTGATCGACAGCGCATCGGGGCGCACGCCCATCCGCGCCACGCCGGTCTGCGCCGCGCCGTTCAGCTGGCGCACCTGACCGGGCAGCAGCGGGATTTCAAAGTTCTTGTGCATGAGAGAGACGGCATCCCCCTCGCCCTTGATCCCGCAGGTCAGGAAGTTCATCGCGGGTTCCCCCACGAAGCCCGCGACCCAGGCGTTGACGGGGTTGTTGAAGATTTCCGACGGCGTGCCCCACTGCTGCAACTCTCCATCATGCATGACCGCAATGTAATCGGCCATCGACAGCGCCTCGAGCTGGTCATGCGTCACGTAGATCATCGTCGTGCCCAGCGTGCGCTGGAGGTGCTTGATCTCGCCCCGCATATGCGCGCGCAGTTTCGCGTCGAGGTGGGCGATGGGTTCGTCGAACAGGAACAGCTTGGGTTCCCGCACGATGGCCCGCCCGATCGCGACGCGCTGCTTCTGCCCGCCCGACAGCTCGTGCGGACGGCGGCCCAGAAGGTGGCTGATCTCGAGCAGCTTCGCGGCACCTTCCACCCGTTCCTTCACGGTCGACTCGCTGGCCCCGCGCAGACGCAGCGGGTTCGCGATGTTTTCATAGACCGACTTGTGCGGATAGAGGGCGTAGTTCTCGAACACCATCGCCACGTCGCGGTCCTTGGGGGCAAGGTCGTTCACCCGCACATCGTCGAACATGATGTCGCCGCTGCTGATATGTTCCAGACCCGCGATCATCCGCATGGTCGAGGATTTGCCGCAGCCCGAGGGGCCAAGGATCGACACGAAGCTGCCATCCGGGCAGGTGATGTTCAGATCCTTCACCGCGGGCGTCTCGCCGTAGTATTTCCACACGTTCCTGATGCTAACGGTCGCCATGGTCTTCTCCTCCCAGTTCTTTGGTATGGGCGCGCGGTCGCCTGGACCGCGCGGCCCGCATCATTCCTTGACCGCGCCCATCGTCAGGCCAGCCACGAGGTATTTCCGGATCACAAGGCCCAGCAGCATCATCGGAGCGGTCGTCACGACACCCGCCGCCATGATCGAACCCCACTGGATGTTCTGCGGCTGCACCAGCTCGCGCGTTGCCACCGGCAGCGTCTTGGCCCCGCCCGACCCGATGATCGCCGCGAACAGGAAGTCGTTCCAGGCGAACAGCACGCAGAGCACGACGAAGGCACCGATCCCGGGGGCCACCAGCGGCAGGATGGACCGGAAGGCCTCGAACCGCGTGGCACCGTCCACCATCTGCGCCTCTTCGATCGCATAGGGGACGTTGTCGAAGAACCCCTTCAGCATCCAGATCGCGAAAGGCAGGTTGAAGGTGGTATAGGCCAGGATCAGGCCGGGCAGCGTGCCGACAAGGTCAAGGCTGCGGAAGATCGCATAGAGCGGCACCATCACCGCCACCACAGGCGCCATCCGGGTCGAGATGATCCAGAAGAACAGGTCCTGCTTGCCGCGGAAATCCACCCGGCTCAGCGAATAGGCCGCCAGCGAGCCGAAGACCACCGAGATCACCGCCGACCCGCCGGCTGCGATCAGGCTGTTCATGATATAGGTGCCGAAGCTGTTTTCGGTAAACAGCGTGGTGTAATGCTTCAGCGTCGGGGAGAAGTCGAAGAAGACGGTCATCCCCGCCCAGTCGCCCACGACAGGAAGCTTGAAGGCTTCCAGCATGTCCTTGAAGGACGACACGAACATCACCACGAAGGGCAACAGCGTCCAGACAAGGTAGAAGGCGACGAAGACGGTGCCGAAGATGCTCAGCGCGCGCGATAGCGGGGTATCGTAGGATACGACGTCACGGGAAGCCATGGTTCAGCCCTTTCCGCCCTGGGGTTTTTCAAAGACGCGGACAAGGAGCTTGCCCAGAAGGATGGTCACGATCAGCAGGGTCAGCGCGATGGCCGCACCACGGCCCAGCTTGAAGAACTTGAAGGCGACCTCGAACAGGTAGACCGGCAGGATCTTCGTGGCACTTCCCGGCCCGCCGCCCGTGAGGACGAGGATCGAGTCGATGAAGCGGAAGTTGTCCATGAAGCGCAGCAGCACCGCGATCAGCAGGACCGGATAGAGGTTCGGCAGGATGATCGCGAAGAAGTTCCGCATCGGCGACGCGCCATCGACCATATTGGCTTCCAACTGGTCGCGCGGCACCCGCTTCAGACCGGCCAGCGCGATGATGGTGATCAGCGGCGTCCACTGCCACACATCCACCAGCACGATCGCATACATCGCCGTATCCGCACTGGCGAGGATCGAGGCACTGTCGAGGATGCCCGCGCTCTGCAGCACCCAGTGGTACCAGCCGAAGGTCCCGTTATAGAGGAAGAGCCACAGCAGACCCGCCACCGCAGGTGCCATCATCATCGGCATCAACAGCGCCGTGACGAGGTATTTCTCGTATTTCGAGCTGTTGACGACCACCGCCAGCGTCACGCCCAGCCCGACCTGCAGGCCAAGACACATGATCGAATACTGCGCCAGCAGGATCCAGCCGTCGATGAAGCGGGCATCGGTGAACAGCTTGGTATAGTTCTTCAGACCGATCCACTCGCCCCCGCCGATATCGACGTCCTGCAGCGACATGATGATCAGCCAGAAGAACGGATAGAGCGAGATGAAGGCAAGGATCGCGATCGCCGGCGCCATCAGGTAATAGTAGTAATACTTGGGCATCGGCGGGTTGAACTTGCGCGGCTTGTGCGTGATTTCGGCGCGCGGACGCGCCTCCACCTCGACGGAATGGGCGCGCGCGCGGAAAAGCTGCGACGCCACATCGCGCGAGCTTCCGGAAAGGGATGAGACATCTGTCATGTCGGTCGTCGCTCCTGCCTTGGGCCGGTGGCCGGGGGGCGGCAATTCGGGATGGATGGGGAACCGGCGGCCCGCGGGGGGGCCGCCGGACGTTTCGGATCAGACGCCGTTCAGGCCGTCGATCTGGTCCTTCAGCGAGGCGGCGGTGTCGGCCGGGCTCATTTCGCCCGACAGCATCCGCTGCGTTTCCGACGCGATGAGCGAGTGGTACTCGTTCGCCTCGGTGATCTTCGGGCCCAGAACGAAGTTCGGGTCCTTGATGCCGAAGTTGTAGACCGCGTCGAAGGTCAGGGCGTTGGGCATCGCGCTCGGCCGGCTCTTGGCGGCCTGCACTTCCGGAATGTCCAGCACCGACTTGCGGGTGGGCGTGCCGCCCAGACCCTTGAGAACGTCATACTGGATGTTCTTCGAGGTCGACCAGATCGCAAACAGATAGGCCGCGCGCTGCACGTCTTCCGGCGCATTGGCGTTGATGCCGATGCCGCCGATGCCGCAGTTGGTGCCGTTCACCGCCGGACCGCCGTTCAGGATCCAGCTCGCCTCGCCTTTCGGGCAGGGCGCATAGGCCGTCTTGCCACCCGCCGCGACCGAGGTCTTCTCGTCTTCGACCGAGGCCGCGAATTCGTGGTACTGGACCTGCATCGCGATGTTGCCCGACTGGTAGACGGTGTTCAGCTCCAGCGTGCCGTTGGCCAGGTTGTCGGGGTGCGACACGTCGGCCAGCGCCTTGAACTTCTCCAGCATCAGGACGGACTGTTCGTCGCCCCAGTTGGTCGGACCCGGTTCTTTCGACCCGATCTTGTCGTCCATGTTGAAGTCGGTCCAGCGGCCATGCGCGAACATCATGCGCTGGATGTCCAGCTGCGTCGTCCAGGCAAAGCTGCCCTGGTGCTGGGCATAGCCATAGGGCACGTCCGCCCCGCCCTCTTTCAGCTTCTTGAAGAAGGTGGCAAAGTCCAGAACGTTCTTCCAGGTTGAATTCTCGTTATACTCCAGCCGGTAGCCGTATTCGGCCTCGAAGTCCTTGGAATACTTCTCGAACAGGTCCTGACGGTAGAAGGTCACCGCGATCGCCGCGTCATAGGGCAGCGCGATGATCTTGTCCTCGGAATAGAAGCGTCCGCAGGCCGACAGGAAGTTGTCGAACCACGCGTCGTCGCCATAGCCGTCCACGTCCTGCGGCAGCGTCTCGTCGCCGAACATCTTGGACAGGTCGACGTAGAAATCCGCGAAGGGCGCGCCGATCGGCTTGTCCTGGATGTAGTTCAACACATAGTCCGACTTGCCCGAACGCAGGTCGATCCCCGCCTTCTGCTGCACGACCGGAAGGTCGTCGGTCAGGATCTCGACCTCGATGCCGGTCAGGTCATAGAAGGCCTTGATATTGTCGCGGATCGCGAAGGACGGCGGGGTGTTTTCCGACAGGAACGTCAGCTTCGACCCGGCATACTGCTTCCATTTTGCCTCGTCGGACGAGGCGGCCTGAACGCGGCTCGACATGATGGTGGAGTTCAGGCCGACAGCCAGCGAGCCGGTGCCCAGCATGGTGGCCCCGTATCCCCCGAGTTCGAGGAACCGGCGGCGGCTGACGCGCGATACCTGCGCGTTCCTTGGCTTGTGAAACATTTTTCTCTCTCCCTGTTTATGCGGCGGCGTCCTTGCCGTCCGTGTGCCCGTCCTTCCACCCCGCCGGCTCCTCTTCCGACATCCGGGGCAGGCGAATCCTGCACAGGGAAAGTGTTACCCACATCGCCGCTTTATGTAAAATATTTTCTTCACGACCAGAAACCAGCCTGCATCACCCCCTCAGCACACTCCAGGCAAGCCTTGCCGGACGGTGATTTTCACAGATTTATTGGATATTTGGTTATATAACCTTACCAATTTGTGGGTATCGGTCGCGCTTCTGAAAATAGTTTTCCCACCCTGCGGGGAATGTTCACCCGGTTTCAAAAAACACTTTCACGGCCACGACGGCCAGCGAAGGCCGCCCGGCAGCCCCCGTGCCATGTCCTGAAGTCCGGATGATTCCGGCGTGCAAAGGCCCCCGATCCGCTCGGGTCAGCCCCTTCCACGCCCTGCGTAACGTCCTGCAGACAGGCAGTGAAAGACAGCCCGCCGCGCAGGCCCTAGCCCAGCAGCCAGCCCGCCGCCCCCGCGCCCCGCGCCGCGCCCTGATCAAGGATCGACCGGATCACCTCGGCGGTGCCGGCCTCGAAGGGTTTGCGGATAAAGCCGTTCATGCCGCATTCCATGCAGCGTTGCCGCGCCTCGTCCGTCGTGCGCGCGGTCAGCGCAAAGACCGGCACCCCCGCACCAAGCCCGTTGCGCCGCAACAGGCGCGTCGCCTCGTAGCCGTCGACCTCGGGCATCTGCAGATCCATCAGCACCGCATCGACCTGTTCCTGCGCCAACTGCCGCATGGCATCGGCGCCGCTTTCCGCCTCGATCACGCCAAAGCCCTTCAGTTCCATCAGGAACCGCACGACAAGCCGGTTCGTGGCATCGTCATCGACAACGATAATTCTCAATCCCCGCTCCCGTGCAGAAAGTGGTCCTTCGCCCTACGGTCAGGCAAAGGAATAGCGTTGCGCGGTCAGGACGATCTCCAGCCGGTTCGCCGCATTGAACTTGTCCTTCAGACAGCCGACGTAATACTTCACCGTCTTTTCGCTGATCTCCAGATGCTCGGCGATCTGCATGTTGGTGCTGCCCTTCAGCAGGCATTTCAGCACCTGCTCCTCGCGGAAAGTCAGTTTCAGCGAGGTCAGCTCGCGCCGCCGCACCTCGGCATTCTTCAGCGCCTCGATCACCTGCATGGCCACCTCGGGTTCCAGATAGTTGTCCCCCCGCACCAGCCGGTAGATGGCATGGCGCAGGTGCTCGGGATCGCCCCATTTGGTGATAAGCCCCGATGCCCCTGCCTCCAGAGCATGCACCGTATCCTCAAGCTGCGTGTCGCCCGTGAAGATGAGAAGCTTGGCCTTGGGACAGGCGCTGCTCAGATGGCGCAGGCGGGCCTTGCCCTCCTTGGCCTGGTGCAGATCGAAGATCAGCACATCGGGATCGGAATTCGCCGCCGCCTGCAGGGTCGCATCGCACCATGCCCCCGACCCGACCACGCGGATGGCCTCGTCCTGCTTGAGACAGGCCCGCACGCCGACATGGATGATGGGATGGTCGTCACAAACAAAGACGGTTGTCTGCAACCCTGCCTCCTTGCGTGCACAGCCCACAGAAGTGGCTTGCACAGCTTGCTGCCCGATGCCCTTGCGGCTTGTGCCAAGGCTAGTGGGGCGGCAGCCGCCCTCTCAACATGAATCTTGTGCGGAAGTTATGACCCCTTGGGCGCCAAGACCGGCCTGCTGGCCACCTGCACGATCCCGCCGCGCCGCGTGCCCGTCTTTCGTGCCATTGGCAGACCCGTAGTATGGACGATCCGGCCCGAAGCATGAAAAGACCCCGCCCTTCCGACCTGACGGAAAGGCGGGGTCCGGCTCATTCCTCGCGCATCGCGCGGTTCATCTGGTCGACCACCGGCTGCACCAGATAGGAGATGACCACCCGCTCGGCCGTGGGGACATAGACCTCCACCGGCATCCCGTGCACCAGACCGCGATCCCCCAGCAGCCCCAGATCGTCCGTCGCCTTGGCCCGCGCCGCGTAATAGGACATCCCCGTCTGCGGGTCGGTCACAGCCGCCGCGCCGATGCTTTCCACCACGCCCTCGATCTCGGGCGTCAGCCGCTGGTTGAAGGCGGGAAAGCGCAGACGTGCCTTCTGTCCGGGCCGGATCGCATCGATATCCGTCGTGGCAATCCGGAATTCGATGACAAGGTCCGATGCCACGGGAACGATGGAGACCAGCGTCTTTCCGGGCGGGACCACCTCGCCGATGGTTGCCACATTCACCTCGTTCACGATCCCTGCCGAGGGTGCGCGCAGGATGGCCCGCTCCTTCTTCTGCCGTGCGGCGGCCAGCTGCTGGCGCAGTTCGGTGATCTGCGGCTCCAGCGCGCGCAGGTCGCGGTGGGCATCGGCCCGCGCCGCCGACAGCAGCCGGTCCATCTGCAATGCGAGCTCCGTCTGCCGCGCCTCGGTCCGCGCAAGACCGGCACGGATCGACCCGATCTCGCCCTGCAACCGCGTCACCTCGCGCTGCACCTCGTCGACGCGGCTCTTCTCGATCGCGCCATTTTCCAGCAGGCTCGTGAACCGTTCATGGCTCGCCGCGACCAGCGCCAGCTCGCCCTCCAGCGCGGCAAGCTGCGCCAGCATCCCCTCGCGCTCGAAGCGCAGCTGGTCGGCCTGCAGGCCCAGCGCCATCCGCTCCGCCTCTTGCGTGATGCGGTTCTCCTCCATAAGACGCCGCTCGCCCTCGTAGACATGCAGCGCAACCGGATCATCCTGTATCCCTGCGGACGGCGAGGCCATCACACCGCCATCCCGCTCTGCCGACAGCCGCGCCGCGCGGGCCTCGGCCTCGGCCAGTTGCGAGGCGATCATGGCAATCTGGGTATCCAGATCAAAGGTCTCCAGCATCAGCACGGGCTGGCCCGCCACGACCTGCTCGCCCTCCTGCACGAGGATCGACCGGAGCGTCCCCCCCTCGACATGTTGAACGTTCTGAAGGTCACTCTTCACCAGAACCGACCCCGCGCCGATGATGGCCGCGTCGATGCGCGCCGTCGCGGACCACAGGCCGATCCCCCCCACCAGAAAGGCGGCAAGGGCGCCGGCGGCAACAAGGCGCGGTTTCAGGGCGAAGCCGGAGGACAGGTCCGTCGTGACCTGCGGAAATGTGGCGGTCGGTGTCATGGTCGTCTCCAGATTTGCGGCCAGCGGTCAAAGCAGGGCCGAATGGGTTTCGGTGTCGATCGCAGGCTCTGCCGCGGGATCGAAGTAATGGTCGCCACAGACCCGCCCGGGCAGGTCTGCGAAATCGGCCGTCGGAAAGTGCTGCTTCACGAAAGCCTCGCGCGAGAGCGGGTCGGACAGCAGCTGGAAGGTCCGGTCCTGCTGTCCGGCAAAGACCGGATCCAGCGCCGCCTGCACCTCGCCGCCGCGCAGACGGTAAAGCTCCTGCTGGCTGACCCAGTCGCCGATGGCGGCCGATGTGATGTCGCGGATCGTGTCGGGACAGAAAGGTGCCGCCACTTCGGCAAGACGGGCGAAAAGCTCCTCGAAGGACACAAGGTCCCCCATGCCCGCATGCTCCGAAGGGGCATTGCCCGCGCCCGTGCCATCCCCCGTCCCCGCACCGCCGGAGCCACCGCCTGAGCCCGCGCCCCCCGATCCGGTGCCACCCGTACCCGCGCCACCAGCGCCCGAGCCACCCGTACCTGAGCCACCCGCACCCGCGCCTGCGCCCGCGCCGCCACCTGCGGACGAACCGTCGCCACCTGCCGCGCCGCCACCGGCCGAACCGCCCGCGCCGCCTCCGGCTGCAATCCCGCCCGTCCCGCTGGACGACAGGCCAAGCGGCACGGAACTGGCGGTACGGATATCCGGCAAGGCCGACAGATAGCGGTCCGGCAGGTCGATCGCGGGGTCTGCCACGTCAAAGAAGCGCGAGATGTCCAGAATGCCCGGACCACCGCTGATCGACCCCGCCACCCCGCCCCGCGGGATGGAACCGGTGATCAGGGGATCGTCGGGATCAAGATAGGCAAGGTCGAACGGCGAAATCGGCTCGGCGTCCGCGATCAGGCACATGGGATAGTCCTGCTTCCCGCCATCCGGCGCCGCCCCCTCTTCCACCGCACCGGCCGACGGCTTCTCTCCGGCAAAGGCCGACCGGGCCAGAGCGGCCACGGCAAGGGCCATCAGCGTGGCGATTGCCGCCAGCGGCGTCTCCTTGCGCTCGGCCAGTGCCAGCAGGGCGCGGCCCGCGGGGCGTTTGGCAACGGCGGCCTTGCGATGCTTGGTCTGGATGTCCATGGCTCTCTCCTGCGCCCTGCCCTGCCTCAGTCCTTGCTTGCGGCAAGCGACAGGTTGATCTGGTCATTTCCCGCGACGGTTGTTGGCGCGACGACCTTGCCGTCACGGTTGCCCAGCACGTCTTCCTTCGTGCCGAAGGCGGCGAGGCGGCCTGCGTGGACGGCGGCGACCATGTCGACGGCGGCCAGCACGCTGGGGCGGTGGGCGACGATCACCGCGATGCCGCCGCGGGCGCGGATGGCGCGGATCGTGTCGTTCAGCGCCCGCTCCCCCACCGCGTCGAGCGAGGCGTTGGGTTCGTCCAGCAGCACCACGAAGGGGTCCTGATAGAGCGCGCGCGCAAGCCCGATGCGCTGGCGCTGGCCCGCCGACAGCGCGGTGCCAAGCGCGCCCACCTCGGTGTCGTAGCCTTCGGGCATCTGGGCGATCATCTTGTGCACATTCGCCGCCAGCGCCGCCTTGTAGACCGCATCCGTGTCGCGATTGCTGTCAAAGCGGCTGATGTTGTCGCGCACCGTGCCGTTGAAAAGCCCCACTTCCTGCGGCAGGAAGCCGATGATCTCGCCCATCCGCGACGGGTCCCACTGGCCCAGATCGACATCGTCATAGCGGATCGACCCGCGCAGCACCGGCCAGACACCCGCCAGCGCGCGCATCAGCGTCGACTTGCCGCCACCCGAGGGGCCGACGATGGCCAGCGCCTGACCCGCCTCCAGCTCGAAGCTGACATCCGACAGGAGCACGCGGCCATTGGCGGGCGAGGCGACGGTCAGGTTCTCCACCCGCAGCGACTGGCGCGGGGTGGGCAGCAGCACCGGCGTCTTTTCCGCCGACAGCGCGACCAGCGTGTCGCGCAGCTGGCCCCAGGCGTGGCGGGCGGCGACGATGCCTTTCCAGTTGGCGATGACCTGGTCGATCGGCGCCAGCGCCCGGCCCGAGGCGACCGAGACCGCGATGATCGCGCCCGCCGAGAGCTCGCCCTGGATCGTCAGGAAGGCGCCAAGGCCCAGAAGCCCCGATTGCAGCAGCATCCGCAGCACGCGCGAGATCGACCCCATGGTGCCGGTGATGTCCGAGGCGCGGGTCTGCAGGTCCAGATGCTGGCGGTTGGCGGCGGCAAAGCGTTCCACCGCGCGGCCCGTGGCGCCCATGGCGATCAGGCTTTCCGAGTTGCGGGTGTTGGATTCCGAGATGGTGTTGCGCACCACCAGCGCCTTCTGCGCCGATTTGGCCAGATCGCGCGACTTGAACTCGGCCAGCATGGTCAGAAGCGCCAGCACCACCGCGCCCCCCAGCGTCACCGCGCCCAGAACGGGGTGCAGGAGATAGACGAAGATCAGGAAGACCGGCACGAAGGGCAGGTCGAAGATCGCCGCCGGTGCCGAGGAGCCGAGGAAGTTGCGCAGCGTGTCCACCGTGCGGCCCCGCTCCATCGCTTCGGTGGTGGAGAAGCCGTAGCGCGGCATGTCGATGGCGACCTTGTGCGACAGCGGCGCCAGCCGCTGGTCCAGCCGCGCGCCGATGCGCACCAGAAGCTGGCTGCGGATCGTGTCGAACCCGCCCTGCACCAGATAGAGCGCCAGAGCCAGCACCGACAGGAAGGCCAGCGTCTGCACCGACCCCGAGGCCAGCGCGCGGTCATAGACCTGCAGCATGTAGAAGGACCCGGTCAGCGCCAGCACACTGATCAGACCGGAAATCCCGAACAGCGCCCAGCCATAGCGCGCAAGATCCGCGTTCAAGAGCTGCCGCGCTTTCCGCATCGCAAGCGGATCGGGGGAGGACATCGGATGCGCCATGGTCGCCTCTTTTCATTCTGGCCCGCCACTGCGGGACTTTTGTTGTGCCTCCCCTCGGGGAGACGATTCTGTGTCGACATCCGTGATGCCAGCCTGGCGCCCGGCCCGTTTGGATTTGGGTCTGACCCGTTTCGGGACCTTGGTCCCAGAGGCCGGCGGTCTGGACGTCCGGCAGGGCCTCAAGGATCGGGACCGGCGGCCGATGAGGTCGGCGGCCGGTCCCCGTGTTATTGCAGCGGTTCACCCAACCGGATCTGCAGCAGGGCCACGAACTTGTCCCTGTAGTCCGGATGACTGGCCAGAACGGACATCACATGCTCGCCGTCCCATTCGGCCAGATCGACCTGCCCGTGCTCGGCCCATTCGCCGATCAGCTCCTGCAGATGCCCGATATCTTCCGTCTTCTGCATCCTGCGCCTTCCTTCCCCTCGCTGTTGCGGTATCGGCCCCCGCCCGTCACCGGACGGGGGCCTATCCTTATCAGAAGTTGAAGGACGACCCGTCGAGGTTATGGGCGCCGCGCAGCGTGATCGTGAAGTCGGCCTCAGCATCATCGTCGGTGAAGCCCTGGATCAGGGTGTCGACACTGTCCTCCGACACGAGTTCGCTGATCACGAGGCTGCCCGCCGCCGTGGTGCCCTGACCGGCCAGCGTGAAGGACTGGTTGCCGTTCAGGCCCGCCACCGCATCGATCCCCGACAGGTCGATCCGGTCGCCCGGACGGAAATCGGTGATGATGTCGCCATCCGCCACCGCGGCCGAGACAAAGACGAAGATGTCGTCGCCGTCCTCGCCTGTCATGACGTTGACGCCAAGGCCCGCCTTGATCACATCCGCGCCGGTGCTGCCGATCACGTTCTCGACCCCGATCAGGTGGTCGGTGACGCCGCCGGTGCGGACCGTGCCGATGGCCGTGTAGGCCCCCAGATCGATGGTCGCGCCCTCGGACATCGACGACAGGTCCAGCGTGTCGGACCCCGCGCCGCCGAAGATCATGTCGGCCCCGTCACCGCTGCGGGCGATGATCAGGTCGTCGCCATCGCCGCCCATCACCACATCGCGACCCGCGCCGCCGTCGATCGTATCGGACCCCGCGCCGCCCATCAGGACGTCGTTGCCCTCCTCGCCCAGCAGCAGGTCGTTGCCTGCATCGCCCATCAGGGCATCCCCGCCCGCCGTGCCGATCAGGACATCGTCCCCGGCATTGCCTTCGGTTTCGCAGACCGTGCCATCGGCCATGGCCACCACGCCGCGGACAGGGGCCGGAGCGGGCGTCGTGCCGCCCGTCTGGCTGTCGTCATCCGCGCCATCGTCACTGCAGGTCTCGGAGGAGGAGCCGTTACCGTCGCCCGCCTCTGCGGAGCCGTCACCGGCGCCTTCCTCCTCGCTGCCTTCCGCCTCCGTCTCGGGCGTTTCGCCGTCGTCGTCCTGCGGTGCATGCTCCGCTCCGCCATCGCCATGCTGGTAGGAGCCTTCGGGGGCCAGCGTCGGCAGGGCATCGATTGCCCCTGTGAAGGTCACCGAATGGGTGTCGGTGGCCATGGTTACCGTGCCGTCGCCATTGTCGGTCGCGACATAGGCCGCCGGATCGGCCCCCTGGGGAACCTCGATCACGTCCTGCGGGCGCAGCGTGCCGACCACCACGTCATTGCCACCCGCCGTGCGGAACACGATGCGGTGGGCCGAGTCGAGCGCGGTGATATCCACCAGATCGTCCTGATCCGAACCGTTGATCGTGATCGTGTTCAGCGCAAGGCTGGTGGTCGAGAAGTCACCGATCACGATGACCGTATCGCCATTCGCCGTGCCGCCCGTCGGCGCGCCGTTGGTGGGCGCCGTCACCCCCACCGTCCCGCCCAGCGGTCCGGTGATCACGATCTCCTCGATATTGTCCAGATGCAGGATCGACGAAGCCGTGGTCGTGCCGTCACGGGTGATGATGATCTCGGTATTCGCATTGGCGGGGGTGATCCCTGCCGCAATCGCCGCCTCGCGGGTGTAGATGCGGTAGGTTTCGCCTGCCAGTGCACGGGTCACGATCTGGATCGTATCGATCCCCGCACCACCATCCACCACGTCGCGACCGTCCGTTGCGGTAAAGACAAGGTTCGCATTCCAGTTGATCGTGTCATCCCCTGCACCGGCATTGATGGTGTCATTGCCGCGCAGGCCGCTGATCACGTCATCCCCGGCGGTCCCCGTCAGGGTTTCCGCCGATGCCGTACCGTTGATCGTGTTGCCCACCGCACGGGTCGCCGCGGAAGTAACCGATTCCACCGTGCCCTCGCCGTCAGTGAAGGTGACCGTGGCCCGCAGTTGCAGACCGAGCTGGCCCGCCCCCGGCTGGAAGCTGACACCGGTCGCCCCGGCGATATCCGTCCACGTCACGCCATCCGCCGAGGACTGCCACTGGAACGACTGCTGCGTGGTCACCGGGTTGAAGCCGTTGGCATCGCGGATGTTCAGCGAGCTTGCGAACAGCGTCTGCCCCGACTGCGGGGTGGTGTCGCTGATCGTGAGCGCGCCGGTCGGTGCGACGTTGGAGTCGACGACTGCCGCCGTGGCATCCGAGACAAGCGTCTCGGTATAGCCCATCCCGTCGACGAAGCTCACCTCGACCCGGAGCAACTGGCCCACCTGTGCCTGCCCGGGACGGTAGGTCGCGTCGGTCGCTCCGGCGATATCGGTCCATGTGGTGCCGCCATCGGTCGAGGACTGCCACTGGAACTGCATCGGATCGGGACCAAAGCCGTTCAGGTCCACGATGTTGTCGGGGTCGGCCGTCAGCGTCTGGTTTTCGGTCGGCGTCGTGTCGCTGATGACCGGCGCGCCTGTCGCAGCGACATTCTTGATGAAGATTTCCCCATCCGCGAATTCCAGACGTTCGATATTGGTCAGACGGTCCGTGCCTTCGTTGCCCAGGGTGCGACCCGTCGTCGGGTCGATGGGGCCCGGCGCGTTGTTGTCATGCGTGATGCTGAAGCTGCCATCGGCATTGCGGACCAGCGTATAGTTGGCACGGATGTCCCAATAGACAGCCGTGTCGATATCCGTATCGTTCAGGTCGCCGTCGAGGATCTCGCGCACCACATTCAGGTCGGCCGCCTTCACCTGACGGGCGAAGAGAGCGCCTTCCAGCGTCTTGCCGCCGAACAGCACCTCTCCGGCCACGGCCTCGATCTGCTGGCCGAGATAAGTGACCGTGCCGGTCACCAGCGACACGATCTGCTTGGTCAGGCCATCGCTGGTGGCAAAGGCCGACTTCGCATCGTCCAGAAGCTCGATGCGGATGTTCAGCCACTTGTCACCGTCGATGATGTCGTCGCCACCCATCCCCTTGATGATATCGGCGCCACCGCCGCCCAGCAGGATGTCCTGGTTCGAGTCGGTCGCCATGCGGGCCAGCTTGGTTTCGCCGGTATTGGCCTGCGTGATGGTGAAGGTTTGCAGATGGCTGACCAGTTCGCGCAGACCATCGACCATGTCGACATTCTGCTCCAGCAGCGCGTTGGAGAAGGACTCGATCGGCGAGGTGGGCGAAACGATCGCGGCACCGCCGCCAACCTGCTCGCGCCCCGTCAGCTTGTCATCGCCGGTCCAGCCCGACAGACCCTCGACCATGTCGAAGCGGTCGCGCAGGATCAGGTTCTGCTGGTTGGCGAAGATGCCGATGTTCATGTCCGCATCGACCGGATTGACCGACCCCTTGTGCGTGACCCAGTCGAACCCCGCCATTCCGTTGAACCGGTTGACGCCGGTGCCCGCCGTCATGATGTCGTCGCCCGATTCCGCGTCGAAATCGGTGTCGTTCTCGCCCGCCAGCATCACGTCATGGCCGATGACGCGGCTGTTGAAGAACAGCTCCGAGTTGTCGCCGGTCAGGGTGTTCATGTTCCCCTGACCTTCCAGCCAGTCATTGCCTTCGTTGCCGTAATAGATGCCGCCGCCGCCCGAGGCCGCGCGGACGAAGTCGTCATCCTGTCCGGCAAAGACGTCCTTGGCCTCGTCGCCACCGGCCAGCACGTCGCGCCCAGACCCGCCGAAGATCAGGTCAAGACCCATGCCCCCGTTGATCAGGTCGTCGCCGCCCTCGCCTTTCAGCACATCGGCCGCGCCGACATCGGTACCCATATCGGTGATCAGGTCCGACCCTTCGCCGCCATGGATATGATCCACGCCGAAGCCGCCCTCGATGTCGTCGTCGCCCGCATAGCCCCACAGGCCGTCATCGCCCGCGCCGCTCACGATGATGTCCCGCTCGGCCGTGCCGCCGATCACGACATGCTCGCCGCCCAGATACTTGATGTAATCGGTGTCGCCGTCACCGTCGAGATCGCGGCGCTCGACCAGTTTGTCATGGCCCAGCATCGAGGCAAGGACATCCACATCACGCGTCGGATCGGCGCTGCCGATGCCGGCGTTCCACTGCTTGCTCTGGTCCATCTCGATCACCCAGGCCGCCGTCTGGAAGGCCGCGCCGTTGATCGACAGACCCAGATGTTCGCCATCGGTGTTGCGCTGGATCAGGTCGGCAAAGCTGTCGCTTTCGAGTTGTGTCAGCAGGTTCATCCCCTGCGACCGCGACAGATAGTAGAAGCGGTCGTTGTTCTGCAGCATCTCCATCTGCGCTTCGAAGACGAAGGTGAATGTCGACCCCAGCATCCCGCCAAAGGCCATCTTCGCCTCGGCCAGACCGCCGATCCAGAAATCCACTTCGTTCAGACCGGTCTCGACACCGGCCCAGGTGCCCGTGCCGTTCAGATAGTCCAGACGGTCGGACGGTGCCGACGGATCGGCAAAGATCAGGGCGCAGGCTGCCGCGCGCTTTTCCTCCATCGTGGTGGCGGCAAGGATGGTGGGATGCGTGCCATAGGCCGCGATGAAGTTGATGACCGAAACGGGATTCTTGATGTTGGCCGCGAAATCCGTCCAGCTTTCATAGGGCTTCACATAGGTGTTGCCGGTCTGGGCAAAGAACTGCGCCCGCGCCTCGTTCAGAGACGGGATCCCGGTATCCCGCGCCCGCGCCATGTTCAGCGCGCCAAGGTCCAGCGGCAGGCCGACAAGGTTGTTCCGCAGCGCGTCGGTCAGGAATTCATCGATCTCGTTGCCATGCTGGCGCGTCATGCCGCGCAGGATCGCACCAGCCGCCGCATGGGCATCCACACCCTGCGCCTCGAAGGCCACGGGGTTCAGGAAGACGTCGAACAGCGTCTCCTTGGTCAGCCCCAGCTCGTTGTTCTGGTAGCCGAACATGTCGACCGTCTCGTTCAGCATCGAATGGCCGAAGCGGTAGACGACCTGCGCGAATTCCTGGCTGATGCCGACCGGAATCTCGGCCGTGTTGGAAAAGACGAAGGGGTCGATCTGCGGCGCGATGGAGCGGACGAACTCTTCGAACACAAGGTGCTGGTAGACCTGTTCGGTGGTGAAGCGCGACGCCTGGAACAGCCGCGCGCCATCCCACACCAGCGCATCCTTCTGCTCGGTCGTCAGGCTTGCCAGATCGGTGTTCACCGGCAGGTCCCTCAGCAGGTATTCGTTCAGCAGCGCCACATCGCTGCCAGCCAGCAGGGTGGTCTTGATCGCATCGACCTGATTGTTGTGCTCGCTGTGGAAGATGGTGTGGATCGCCGTCAGCGCGATGTTCTCGTTGCCGCGCCCGTCACCCACGATGAAGTGGCGGTCCAGCAGTTCGTTGTCATAGGTCTCGTTCTGGCCAAAGGCATTGGGCCGGATCGCATTGCCAGTGATCGCATCGGCATCGGCGGTCTTCAGGGCGGTCTCCCCCGTCAGACGGTTGACCACATAGGTGCCGGGCACTGCCGTATGGGCAATGTCGTCAAGGAAGGCATGACCGGTCGACGCCGCCATCGCCCCGTCCACACGGGCGTTCACATTGCCCGTCTGGATCGATCCATCCGCCATCACGAATTGCGGCATCCCGTTCGCGGCCGGCACGAAGTTGCCGTAAAGGTCGGTCAGAACGGCGGGCACACCATGCACGTTCAGGTCCGACAGCTCGATCCCCAGCATCTCGCGCGCCTGCGCCTTGACGTCGGCCCAGGTGGGCGGACCGCCCGCCGCGCCTTCCAGCATCTTGCCGGTCGCCATCGGCTTGCCGTCGATCATCACATATTCGCGCAGGAAGACCTGATGCGACGGGCCCGAGGTGTAAAGCTGGTTCAGGTCGATCCACGGCGTGGTCTTGTTGGCGTTCTCGCGGATGTCGTCCGCCGTGCCAAGGATGCCGTCTGGGCCGGGCTGGTTGGTGGCACGGGTCAGCACCATGAAATTGGTCGGGCTGGTCGGGTCATAAAGCGGATCGTCGGGTTGCAGCGGGATGTAGACCGACCCGTTGCCGCCCTTGTTGGTCAGGTCCAGCCCGTGGTCGAAGAACTGGCCGAAGATGGTGAAGAAGCTGTTATAGGGCGCGGTATCGCCAAGGTCGGCCGCAACGTTGCCAAGGGCCACGTTGATCCCGTCCAGCTGGATGCCATGGGTCGCAAGCACCTCGACCACCGCCGGATCGGCGATCGCGCGCAGATGGTCGGCCTCGGTCGGCGAGGCGGCCGCCGTCCCCAGTGCCGTCTTGTAGACATCCCAGATCGCCACGGTCTGGTTCAGGTTCTCGGCCCCCGTGACACCGTTGATGGTCAGCGCCGCCGAAATCGCCGCGAAATTGCCCAGCGTCTGGTCCGACACGAGGTTCGAGATCGTGCGCGGCTGGCTGTCATAGACGGACCCGGTGGTCTGGGCATAGCTGGTGGACGCTCCCGTGCGGGCATTCGCCTCGGCCTGCTGCCAGACCGGCGTCAGAAGGCGCTGCATCAGCTGGTCAGCCGACCCGCTGGTCACCATCCCGATCTGGAAATTGTTCAGTTCCCCCGTCACCGTCCGCAACCCATAGGGCACCAGCGGGTTCGTGACGAGTTCCGCCAGCGCGGTGCGCGGGTCCTGCCCGTCTGCGATCGCGGCCGTATGCGCCTCGGCGATACGGATCTGCTCGAGGATATGAGCGAGGTCGTTGAGGTTGAGCGTTACCATGGTCCTGATCCTGTCCTGAATAGCGGGCAAAGCAGGCAGTGCTTCACCGGATGGGGCCATTTGGCACGGTGCGACAGGTGCGACTAACTCCGATGGTCCTACGATGTTTTTGTAAAAAGTCCCGATCAGGATTGGACCTTGGTCTGATGCCAGAATTGGCGATCCTTAAAATATCCGCCGCAATCCGATCAGGCGCGCAGGCGGAATTTCCTTTGGAAACAGGGCCGGAACCGCCACCGCTCCGGTCGCATCGCAGCCATCACGACCGGCGCGATAAACCCGCCTGCGCCTGCCCGTGCGGTCGGAAGAAAAAATCTCCCGCCCGACTGGCCGCCCGACATGCGCCCTCGACCCCATGGCAGCCGCGCCACGCCGAAACATAAACACAAATTACTGAAATTATTATATTTTTCAGAAAATCGCCGCGCCGCGCCCGTAGCCAACCGCGAAACCCCTGCGCGGCGGCGAAGGAATCAGTACATCCCTGCTACATTCTTTTTTGCCACCACTCCCGTCGCGCCCCACCGATTCCGCGGGACAGCGCCGATCCGGAAATCGCCATCGGGCGCAATCATCGGCCAAGTGGTCTTTTAATTTCTCACAGTATGTCCGTTTCGATTAAAGGTATGTAGAAATATTTTAAGTGACCATACGGAATTCGATACTAAAATCTGCGCTCCTGAAGTTTTCAGACCTTGGTCCAATGCGGTCATTGGACCTCGGCCTGATCAATCCTGCAAGGCGCACTGTTATCCAATCGGACAAGAACTGGCAGGCCAACCGCCGCCATTCTGCCACGCTCCGGCCATCGACGGCGCCAGCCTCTGCCTGACCGGTCCCCCCGCGGACCGCATCCGGCACGGAACGGGCGCCCTGTGGCGTCGGGCATGGCACGGACGGAATGGAAAATTCCCGCAGGGCAGCAAGGCCCCTCGGGTGTGAACAAGACAGGTGGACAATGTATCTGGGAAAGACCGCATCGAAGGCACGCCAGCGCGAGGCACAGAATGCCCGCAACAACCGCGCCGAAATCGTCAAGGCGCTCTCGACCGGTCAAGTGACCCGGCGCGAGCTGATGAAATGGGGGATCTTCACCTCGGCGGGCACATTGGCGATGGTCAATGGCCTGAGCCCCTATGCCCATAGCCAGATCCTGCCTTCGGTCCCCACCGGCACACCGCCCAGCCCGCTCTTCGGGGCCCTGCCCTTCACCCAGCCGCTGCCCCGACTTTCGGAACAGAAACCCCATGACCTGTTGCCCGTCCAGCAGGGCAACGAGACGGTTCTGGAATGGAAAGGCCTGCCCACAGAACCCTATTCCAAGCGGACCTCATGGCACACGGAATATTCGGCCTCGAGCGGCAACCCGGTCTATGCGAACCCGCTGACAGGACGCGGCCCGATGGAAGGCCGCCCGCCAGGGGAATATTTCGCCCACCAGCGCTGGCTCGAATACCTGCCGCGCAAGGGCTATCTCATGACGCTGGGCTGTCCGGAAACCCACGTCTCCTTTCACCCCAACATGGCCCCGCAGGCCGACAACAAGATCTGGTCCTTCGGCCCCGGCCGTCTGGCAGCAGGGCAATTGCCCCCGCCGCTGCTCAAGGTGCGCTATGGCGAACCGGTGATCTTCCGGCACTACAACAACCTGCCCCTGCGCTATGAGGACAACGGCGGCTTCGGCTCGATCAGCCAGACCACCCACAACCACAACGGCCACAACGCCTCAACCTCGGACGGCGCTTCGAACGCCCATTTCTTCCCCGGCCAGTTCTACGACTACCACTGGGGTACCACACTGGCCCGCGCCGACCTGATCAACACCGGAGCCACCAACAAGATGGCCTCGGGTCCGGACGGCAACGGCAAGCTGGTGAACGTGCCCGGCGATTACCGCGAATTGCAGTCCTCGCTGTGGTTCCATGACCACCGCTTCTTCTACACCGCCGAAAACGCCTACAAAGGCCATATCGGCGGCCTGAACTACTACAGCGGCAAGGATCGCGGCAGCGAGACGCTGAACGACGGGGTCAACCTGCGCCTGCCCTCGGGACGCTTCCTCGACTGGGGCAATACCGATTTCGACGTGAACCTGATGTTCTCGGACGCGGCCACCGATCAGGACGGCCAGCTTTTCTTCGACATCTTCGACACCGAAGGCTTCCTTGGCGACATGCTGATGGTGAACCTCGCCTACAAACCCTTCATGGAGGTGCTGCCGCGCAAATACCGGTTCCGCATGCTCTGTGCGTCCATGTCGCGCTGGTACAAGCTTGCACTGGTCAATCAGGCCGGCAAGGTGGTTCCGATCCGCGTCATCGCGACCGACGGCAACCTTCTGCCCGCCCCAGTCACCGTGAACCAGATCGACACGATGTCCTCGGGCGAACGCTTCGACGTCATCATCGATTTCAGCCTGTTCAAGGTGGGCGACCGGCTGCGACTGGTCAATCTGATGGAATTCACCAACGGGCGCGGCCCCGACAAGATCCTCACGCTCGCCGACGCGATCAACCAGAAATCGCTGGATCCGGGCGTGGGTTCGGTGCTGGAATTCCGCCTCGTGCGCAACGTCCCCAGCGTCGACATGCCGGGCTATATCTATGACGCCTTTCGCTATGCCGACCGCGACCAGAGCGTCGTCCCCGCCAAGCTGACCGATCAGATCCCGATCGTTGCGCCCGTCCGCGAAAGGATCATCGAATTCAAGCGCGGGGCAAGTGATCCGACCGACAACGAATTCGGCGCCTGTTTCCCAAGCTGTCCCGAGGGACGTGAAAACCCCTGGGGCATCCGCATCAACGGCGAGGATACCCATTCCCTCAACGCCAACCGCATCTCGATGCTTATCCCCCGCCCCGGAGAGGTCGAACACTGGACCCTCGTCAATGGCGGCGGCGGCTGGGACCATCCCGCCCACCTGCATTTCGAAGAGGGCGTGACCATCTCGCGCACCAAATTCGCGATGGGCGCGACCGAAAAGGGCGCGCGCAAGGATGTCTGGTGGCTGGGCGAAGGCGGCTCGGTCAAGATACAGGTGCGCTTCGGCGAATATGGCGGGGCCTATGTCACCCATTGCCACAACACCGTGCATGAAGATGCCGCGATGCTGATGCGCTATGACGTGCTGACCGACCCGAACAACAGGAAAACGTCCCAGACCCACGTCCAGATCATCCCGACGCCCAATCCCACACCGGACGGCGTCACCTATGTGATGCCGGAAATCCTGCCCGAGGGGAATCCCTTCCACAGCGGCTTCAACCCCCGCCCCGTGATGACGACCGGTTGAGGGGCGCACCATGACCTTGCACGACAGACTGGGCCGCGCCGCGCGCGCGGCCCGCAGGACGCTGCTCGCCTGTGGCCTTCTGGCAGGGACGCTGTCCCTGCCCGCAGCCGCCGCCCCGCGCGATGCCGAATTCTTCACCAACCTGCCGCTCGTCACCGCGGACGGCACGGAAGTCGCTTTCTTCGACGACCTGCTGAAAGACCGCATCGTCGTGGTCAATTTCTTCTACACCTCCTGCACCGACATGTGCTCTCTCACCACCGCCCGCATGGCACAGGTCTACGACTGGCTGGGCGAGCGGATGGGGCGCGACGTCTTCTTCCTGTCCATCACCCTCGACCCCGAGAATGACACGCCCGAAAAGCTCGCAACTTTTGCCGAAGGCTTCGGCGCGGGCAAAGGCTGGACCTTCCTCACCGGCACGCAGGAAAACATCGACGCCATCCGCTTCATCCTTGGCGAAAAGGCCGACGCCCTCGCGCTGCACCGCACCGACATGGTGATCGGCAACGCCAAGACCGGCGTCTGGCGGCGATCGTCGGTCATGGGCAGCCTGACCATCGCGCTGCAATCCATCCTCGAACTCGACCCCGCCTATCGCGACAGCCTCCAGACCAATGCCGAGGCCCTGCAAAACGCGCTCGAGATCAACACCGTCTACGACCTTTCCGCCCATCCGGGCGAGGCGATCTTCCTCTCGGCCTGCGCCTCCTGCCACACCATCGGGCTGGGCCGGAAATACGCCCCCGATCTTGCCGCCGTGACCTACCGCCGCGATGCGGACTGGTTGCGCTCCTACATCATGGACCCTGACCTGGTGCTCGCCTCGGGCGACGAGACGGCGGTCGGTCTGGATCAGGACTATCCCGGCGTCGTCATGCCCAATCTCGGCCTGAACCCCGCAGATGTCGGTGACCTTATGGCCTATCTCGCCGCCGCCGACGCGCGGCTCGCAGCGACCGAGGCCGAGGCCGCCGCCTCCTATGCCGCCTACGAGGCAGCCGTCGCACAGATGACCGAACCGCCCCCTCCCGCTGCAGGGGACGGATGGTTCGCCACCGTGACGCGGCTCTTCACCCCGGCGGGTGGGAACTGACGGGCGGGGCGGGCCTGATCCTCCTGCCCGACCATCGGGCGGGTGCCCTGCCGGCACCGGTCGACGGCGCAAAAGCCAACGCTCCCCCCGCGCCTGTGCCTAGGACAATTCAAATTCAACAACCGTATAACAAAGCTTCATACCAAAGTCACACATCTGCTCCCTTCGTCATCCCCTTACTCCAAAGAGCGCAAACCGGTGTAGCATTTGTGTTGCCGTTCGCACTTTAACACTTATGACCATGCCATGGGGACAAAGGCCGCGACATTGCATCGCAATCGGCCAACTGGAAGATCGCATGGATATGATGGACAGGGGCCAAGCGCCCGCGAAGGCACGGCTGTTGCTTGCCGATGACCACGAAATGCTGCTGGAGATGTTCGCACTCTATCTCCGCAAGAACCACGCCTTCACCGTCGAAACGGCCCGCACCTTCGACGAGGCGGCGCAAAAGCTTCAGACCGAAGACCCTTTCGACGTGACCCTGCTCGACTGGAACATGCCGGGCATGCATGGCGTCACCGGATTGAAACGCGCCCTCCAGCTCACCGGTGGTCGCCCCGTAGGCATCATCACGGGCGAGGCTCTGCCCAAGGTCATCGACGAAACCGTGGCCGCCGGCGCTGCGGGGATCGTGCTGAAATCCTCCGGTGTCAGGTCGCTCGTCAACGCGCTGAACCTGATCCTGTCGGGCGAACGTTATCTGCCCTTCGATCTGGTCATGCGCCGCGCCGATCCGAACGAAGAGTCGAACGATACCCTCACCAAGCGTGAAATGCTGATCCTGACCGAAATCGCCAAGGGCAAGCGCAACAAGGAAATCTGCTCCGACCTGCAGTTGGCCCTGCCGACGGTCAAGATGTATGTCTCCTCGCTCTGCCGCAAACTCGGTGCCAAGAACCGGCTCCACGCCACCGTCATCGCCCGCGATCTCGGCCTGATGTAAGCCAGCAAAGACCGGACCACCCGCAGGCTCTGCCCCGCCGTCCCGCGCACCGCGCCGGCGGGGCAACAAACGGCGCGGCGCCCGTCTTGCCCCCGTCCGGACCCTGCCGGCATCGCCCGCCCCATCCCGATGGACAAGACGCCCTCCTTTCGGAACGGATGACCGGAACGATGTCCCGATAAAATCCAAAGACAAATCCGCCCACACCAAATAAATCCCATCCAGAATGCAGGAAAAACCGGCCCCGCCATAGGCTCCGCCTGCAGGAACCGCCGCAGCAGGAAAAGCCAAATCTGATATTTTTCAAATACTTGCATTATTTTCCTCACAGTTCGCAGTTTCATCCGAAATCACAACGTATAACCCGTAAATATCCAAAGTTTCACAACCGATACCTTTTTATGGAATTGTAGCGACCACCTCGGTTTATATGTTCGGTGCCTGATCGACTGGAGGGCAACTCCGCAGTAACGCAGGCCAGAAACACCCTCATGCCGCAGGTCACCCGCCGCCATAAGTCGGACAGCGTCTCCGTCTTGCGCTCGAAACCGGCGGTCGCGCTTGTGGCGCTGGTCTGGCTTGTCTGCCTTGGCGCGGCGGCGTCTCTGACCAATGACATCTACCGCAGCATCGCAAGTGCGGCGATCTCGCGGTCGGACTCGGTGGAATACACCCTTGCCCAGACCGAGGTGGAACTGCTCCGCTTCCTCTCTGCGGCCAATCAGGCCCGGCAGGGCCCGCCTGATGCGCTCGCGAACCTGCGGCTGGCCTTCGATGTGCTCTATAGCCGCCTCGGCGTGCTCCAGACCGGTTCTGCCTACCGCTCGGCACAGGACCACGAGGTGTTCAGGACCTCTCTCGCGACGGCACGGGACTTCATGGAAAGCACCGTGCCGCAGATCGACAGCCCCGACCCTGTCCTGCGCGCGGCTCTGCCCGAAATCATCCAGCGCGCAAGCAGCCTGCAACCGGTCATACGGGCCATGGTGCTGGACGGGTTGCACCATTTCACCGCCGAAAACGACTTCGCGCGCAACCGGACCGTAGACACGCTGCTGCGTCTGTCCCTGCTCGTCCTTGCCCTGATCCTGACCGCCGCCGCCTTCCTTGTTGTTCTACTCCGTTCACTGGGCGCCGAGCGCCGCACAGCCTCGGCCGCGACAAGCGCGGCATCGCGGCTGGACAAGATCCTGTCCACCTCGCTGGGCGCCATCATCGTGACCGACCGGACCGGCCATGTCCGGCAGATGAACCGCGCGGCCGAAACCACCTTCGGCTATACCGAGGCCGAAGCCCTGGGTCAGCCCGTCGGTGCCCTTGTCGTGCCGCAATCGCTGCGCGCCGCGCATGAACACGGGATGCTGCGCGTGTTGCAGACGGGCGAGTATCACATGGTCGGCCGTGGCCGGGTGGAAACCGTCGCCCGCAGCAAGGACAGGGGCGAATTTCCGGTCGAAATGTCCATCGACATGTCCAGCGACGATCAGGGCGAATTCTACGTCGCCTATGTGCAGGACATCTCGGACCGCCGCGCCAAGGAACGCGAGATCGCCGAGCAGAACGAGGCCCTGCAGAAAGAGGCCTACTGGGACCGCCTGACCGGCGCCATGCGGCGCACGCGCCTGCAGGAACTCTACTCCGATGGCATCCGCATCAGGGATTATGTGCTGGGCGCGTTCGACATCGACGATTTCAAGGCACCTTCTCCAAGGTGCTGTTTCCGGGGCTGCGCCTCGGCTATGCCGTCATCCCGGATCCACTGCTCGAAACCATCATGGCGTTGCGCAGCCGCACGGACCGCAGCCCGCCGACGCTTGCCGAAGCGGCGCTAACCGATCTCCTGCGCGAAGGCCATTTCGCCGCCCATCTGCGCCGCGCCCGAAGGCATGCGCAGGCGGCGCGCGATGCGCTGGTCGCGGGGCTCTCGGCGGCAAAAAACCTCTCTGTCGCCGTGCCCGACCAGGGCCTGCACCTGGTCGCCGGCCTGCCTGATTCGCTTGCCGATACGGCGGCGGCGGAGATTGCGCGGGGGGCTGGGCTCGGTGTGAGGGCACTGTCGTCCATGGCCGTCACCAACGCGCCACGGCAGGGTCTGGTCATCGGCTTTTCCGGCTTTGCGCCGGAGGTGCTGCAGGCCGCGGCGACACGCTTCGCCGCGGCAATCTCAAACAACTAGGCGACGCGGCGGGACTCGGCGGCGGCAATGGTGGCGACCCAGGCGCGGGCGATGGCAAGGCCGGTGGCGTCGGCGCTGGGGCCGTTTTCGGCGGCGAGCGTCTCGCGCTGTTCGAGCCAGCCCGGCGCAAGCGTCGGAATGAGCGCGCCGAACGTGCTCACCCATTCATCGACGACCGTGCGGCTCGCTTCGAAATGAAACTGCGTGCCGTAGACGGCGCGGCCGATGCGAAAGGCCTGGTTTTCGGCTGCACCGTTGGTGGCGAGCCGCACGGCGCCTTCCGGCAGCGCAAAGGTGTCGCTGTGCCACTGGAAGATCGGGAAGGCAGCGCTGGCGGCCGAAAGAACCGGATCGCCGGCACCGTCCTTCGTCAGCGCGACCGTGCACCAGCCGAATTCCGGCGCCGTGCCGATCAGGTTTTCCGCGCCATAGGCGCGCGCCAGGAGCTGGCTGCCGAGACAGACGCCGAGCACGGATTTCTCCGCATCGCCGAAGCGGCGCATGAGGCTCGCCAGCGCCGGCAGATAGGCGTGGCGTTCGTCGTCGCGGGCGTTCTGCGGGCCGCCCATCACGACGATGGCGTCATGGTTCGTCTCGTCGGCGGGGATGGCGTCGCCGGCATGCGGCCGGCAGATCTCGATCTCGGCGCCCGCCTCTTCCAGCGCGACACCGATCTGACCGAGAAGGGTCACCTTGTCGTTTTCCACCACCAGCACCCGCATGTGAAACTCCTGCTTTTCGATAGGACGCGACACAATCATGCCGCTTCGCTTCGTTCAAGGGTTTAGCCGACATTCCCCAAGTGGCCTGCCGCTTGACTTCAAGCTCGCCTGATTTTGCTCGCTGGGCAAGCGTTTTTCGCCCCGAGCGGTGTCTGTCGTCGCGCAAACGGCCGAAGTCGGGTGGATCAAGCCTCGAACCCGCAGCATTCTGGCCCGGCAGAGCCGCTTTTC